>NZ_JBWDNP010000001.1:0-1835993 GCF_056269255.1 Paenibacillus sp. JT31N17 | reverse complement strand
AAAAAGCTTCTTGCTCATGTAATCCCTCCATTGCTTACTCCAGTATACAAAAAAGGTACCCACAGCCTGAACGCCTTTTTTCAAAGTGTCCAGTCTATGGGTACCAGTGTATTATGGCCCTTTCTTTTTTCCTATTCCCCCTCGAATCAGCATCACCTAAACTGTCTTAAGCTGAACAAAAAGCCAATATTCGCAGGCCTGAAGAGTATTGTGGAGAGCTAACAGGTCAGGCTAGTTTATTTCATTGAACTAATACCAATAAATAGGAGGGTTTATTTGCTATAATCACCATTAGTATAAGTTATTTCATTTTATTGGGGGCAGGATAAATTGAATTCAAACTATATCTTAGACGACGAGTTCATGTTAATTAAGGCTGATCTTAAGGAATTTGCAATACACTACACAACATATCGAGAAAACATTTTTTTTAGACAAAGCTGGGAAAGACGATTGTCTATTTTTGATGATGACACCTCTAGTTACTGGATTACATATAAGAACAAGCGAATCGGCGGTGTTTGTATTGAACCAAATTCATTATCCTCTTTCTTCACAGAACCACCATTCATTGATACACTTCCATTGCTTGTGAGGTTGAAAAAGCTTCTTCTAGAATGTTCTGATTTAAGCCAACCAATTCACGCATATGGAATATTACCATATCAAATAGAACATTTTTTGCGTTTGGGCTTTATGCCCATTGAATCAAGGCGAATAATGATAAGACCAACCGAATTTTTTGAATCACAAGACTGGGGAGAAGAATTGGAGATTGTGACCCCAACTATAGAATACATCGAGAAGATAGTTGAGTTGTGTTTTAAATCCTATTCAGGCATTGATAGTATTGGATTATCAGCTGATAATACGATAGAGCAGCATAAGCAAAATCTTGAATTTTATTTCTCGAATAACAAAGCAGAAGTCTTAAGAAAGGCATCTTGCATCGTATTTGACAAATCAAACAGCCAAGCGGTAGCAGTCTGTTTAGTATCTTTGTGGGAAGATCTCCCATTAATAGCTGACATCGCTGTGATTCCTCAATATCGTGGAAAACATATCGCAACAAAATTATTAAAGAAAGCATCCACTGTGTTGAACAAAGAGTATGACATTCTTCGTCTCTTTGTAACTGTTGGGAATCCTGCAGAATCACTATACTATAATTTCGGATTTTATCCGGGGTTAGTGCAAACTACATTTCATCTGCCGTACCGACATGTAGAAGATTAAGCTCCCTCGGTACGATTAAGTTTTCTCACGAATGCTCGCTTATTCGCAGGATTTCACCCTTGTTAGACATGTATGAAGGAAGCTCGGGTGACCACTTCATAGACCTGGACAACATGGAGGCGTGAGGAAATAGAGGGGGAGGCTATTCCTCCATGTTCTTCCCAAAACTCGTACAACGAAACGATAGGTATCGATTAAGCTGCTAACTGAAAAGGCAACGTTTTTAGGGGGGGTGTAGGCTTCGCCGCTGCGAGCCATCCCAACAAGTATTCGAGCTAACTTGCCACAACATTTCATAATGGACCTCATTTTCTTCATCTTCTTCACCTGCACATTGTGTGCATGTATCGCTTGGGACTCTGGGTTGTTCATGACCAAACTCATCGTCATCATGAAGATGAAACGTCAGAGGCGGGATCGTCCCCGTTTGCTAATTTTCATCTGTCCCGTCCATTTGCCTGAGCTTGCTTCTGTTAGGGTAAGGCCAGCATGCCGCAGTAGGGCATTACCATGAACAAATCCGCTCAAATCCCCATGCCAACAATGGCCGCCGTTAAAGCATGGGCAGATTGCAGCGACTGGATCCACTGAAAAAGGCTGTGAAAACCTTGCTCATCATTGGAGAAGGATAGAGGATTACCGACCACGATTCCTCAAAAGTTAACCGCACGAGCGACATGTGTTTGCTGTGCGATGTCGATCCCAACGACTAGATGTTGGGCCGAAATTTTTTCAATCCGATGATTTTGTTTGTCCTGCGATTTAAACTTCATAGTAGAGCGTCCTCCTAAGATGATGGGATTTAAAGGGCTATGACCCGTTGCGTACTCCCATCGTACCGAGGCGCTTGTTTTTTTGAAAAGCGGAAATTTAACGCTCTACAGGAATATCGGGGCGAGCAGTAAGACTGCAATAAGCAAATCCAAAACCGCACAAAATTCCGCATACCCTCATCTGACGATCTTCCCTGATCGGTAGTGGGTGATGTCCCATACCGTATGGCCAATATAACCTGCCGCTAGTAGTATCAGTCCTGTTTCTCTGTTGACGTAGACGGATACTAATGAGATGACGCCGAATAAAACTAATGCGATCGCTTGTATCAAGATAATACGAACCCCGTGGAGATGCCCGCGAATTGCACCTGAAATCGGGTAGACAAGCGCTGCGAGAAACAAGATTAACGACATGGGGTCAGTTGAAGCAGGAAGTCCTGAGGCCGCTATGATCAGCGCGACTAAAGAAGGCCATCGTTTCTTAACTAATTCTATACAAAAAAACTTTTTTCTTCCTTTTTCTTTGACATCTTTTTTTCGGGCCCATTCCATGGCACTCACTCCTCGTTTTTTTTCACACACAAAAAATATCACAATGCGATTCGTTTTGCGTCTATCTGGGGTTGATTTTTTTTGAGTGTCTATATCGAACGATTGATGAGGAAGGTGGAATGATCTGTTATGATGAAGTAAACCAACCGATTGAAGGAAAAAAACAATGAATAAAAACGTATTTCGGTGCCTTGACACACATGCCGTGCATATCACCTTTATCGTCGCCTTTTTCGTATTAATCGTGCCAGAGTATCCATTTCTACGTATCCACGTACTTATCGTTTACGCTGTTTTCGCGGTCTGTTACATTTGGATGGCAGCAGCGCCTAAAGGCTGGTGGAACGTTAAGAGGTACGTCATTGCGATTTGCGTTCTTGCTGGCATAACCGTCATCATTCGTACTGGTCATTCCGAATACCCTGATCACCGCATTTTCTGGCCTTTGTTGTATATGCTGGGTGTAGCGGACCAGAGATGGAACCGTTGGAACGTTACGCTCGCTGCCGTTACCGTTTGCATTATTTTTGGCATGATGATGGTCGACGGTTTTTCTTATGGCGCTCTAATCGCGGCTGTACTGATGTATATAGCGGTCAAAAACCAAAACCTGCTTCGTGAAGCGGATCGAACGAACCGAAAACAACTAGAACAATTGAATGCGGCGTATTCCGAATTGCAGCAAACAACCGTCCAGGCTATGGGTTATGCGGCGTTGTCGGAACGTACAAGACTGGCGCGCGACATTCATGACGGGCTCGGTCATCAGATGACCTCGCTTATTGTTCAACTTCAAGCCCTAAAGCTGATGATTCCGAAAGATCCGCATGCGGCGTCAAACAGCGTGGACGAAATTCTGAAAGTTGCTAGGAAAGGGATTGATGAGGTAAGGTTTGCAGTAAAGGAATGGTCTGATGATGAGAAGGGTCTAGGACCGATCGCATTGAAAGGCCTAATCTCCCAAATCGAAGCCAATTCTCTGATGAGAATACAATACAAAGTAATAGGACCTATCGGAGAATGGCCGGTTAAATGTAGCGTAATCCTTTACAGGATTTTGCAAGAAGCGTTAACGAACACACTCAAGCACGCACCTGATTTAACCGGGAAAGAACAGTTCCTTGGCACCTTGACGGAGCGTGAAACGGAAGTTTTACAGCTGCTGGCATACGGTAAGCGAAATCATGAAATATCTGCGATTCTATGTATATCCGAAGGCACCACTAAAACGCATATACACCATATCATTCAAAAACTTGGGGCCCAGGACCGAACTCAGGCAGTGGTCACTGCAATTCGAATGAAGCTTGTGAAATAAAAACAATCAGAAAATTATTAGAATGTATTTATGAAATGAGAAAATTCGAATGAGGAGAAAAAAATGAAAATATTGAATATCTTCAAGAAAAGAAAACAGCTGCCGCTTATAGTATGTTAGACCCGGAAAGTACAGTGGAAAAAATAGATTTTGATCAATAAGAATGACTTCTGAACCTGTGTCAGAAGTCATCCTTTTTTTTTCTTGTTGACCTGAAAACTCGAATTTGAAATAATAGCAAGCATTAATAGAGAATGATAGAGCTGTTTCATTTGGAGGGATAGATATGTACGGCGTACTGGTCGTCGACGATGAGCCGCATCACCGCCGCGGAATTGCGGATATGCTGCGGAGCCTTAGACCGGAATATCGTATTTTTACAGCAAAAGACGGTGAAGAAGCGCTGCGGATTGTACGCGATAATCGGGTCGATATCATCGTTACTGATATCAGGATGCCTAATATAGACGGGCTGCAGTTAATTGAAGCCTTAAGCAAGCAGTCATGCCGCATCAAAATTGTCATCCTCAGTGTATACGGGCAATTTGATTATGCAAGGAAGGCGTTAACGCTTGGAGCCTTTGATTATCTGTTAAAGCCGCTCAAGCAGGAAGAAATGAGTGAAATGCTGGGCAAGCTGGAGGCCTCCCTGGAGGAGGAGAAGCAGCAAATGCTCGAAGAAGAGTCACTGAAGCGGAAGCTTCATTCTACTGTACCCGTATATGAACAGCATCTCTTAAACAGGTGGGCACGTGGGGAGCTCAGTGACGGTGACCGGGAAGAGATTTCCCGTCTCCTTCCGGATATGAAAGCTGCGCTGGTCATAACCTTAAAGTTCAATCAAGTAGAGGAGTTTAAAGAGTCCAAGCTGAGCTTCAAGTCATGGTTTCAGCCGTTATTGGACTTGATTGGTTCTTCGATTTCTTTTTATCTGGACGGTATGGAGCCGCTTCTAGTCTCGATCCTTTCACCGAAGCATCAGGTCGAATGGCTGCTGCAGAGTGATCTGGTTCAACTAGCCGAAGTTATCAGCCGGGTACAGCTTGAGTTCGGGCTGCCTGTTGCCATTGGGGTAGGCGAGATTATGGCCGATCCTTATAGGGATATCCATCTTTCATTCAGGCAGGCGATGGACGCTCTTGATTTTACCTTTTATCAGGGTTACAGCTCTCTTCTTATCTTTTCTGAAATCGCTTACGATCCGAAAAAGCCAGTCCTGCGGCCTTATTCATCTGAATCTAAAATCGGAACTGCCGTTACGCAGCTGGACCGGAAATTGGCGGAAGAGGCATTGGAGGAGTTCATCAGCCAACTGCTGGAGGGCAAGCGTCCGTCACCTGTTCATCTCAAGGAACGAGTAATGTATATGATGGTTACCCAGACGAAAAACAATGAAGCAATGATCGGCAGAGAGGAAGCCGGCAATCTCATTTCGGAAATGGAGTTTGAGCTGCCCGCCTGTCCATCGCTGGGAGAACTAACCTCGAAGGTCTCTTATTATTTGGGGAGAATCATCGATGGAATGGAAAATCGGAAGAAGAACAAGAGTCAGGTCATTATCCAGATGTGTATCGATTACCTGGAGGAGCATTACCTGGAGGAGCTGTCTATGGAGATGATTGCGAGGCGTTATTTTTTCAGTCCAGCGTATTTCAGCAGCCTGTTCAAGGTGCAGACCTCCCTTACCTTTACGGAATATTTGCTCCGGCTGCGTATCGAGAAAGCCAAAGCCTTCCTGGGTGATTCTGACCGGAAGGTGTCCGAGGTTGCGTTCGCCGTCGGTTTCCGGGATGCCGGCTATTTCACACGGATATTCAAACGGGAGACCGGATTGTCTCCGGAAGAATACCGTAAGAACATGGTGTTCTAGGAGGAAGTTATGCTATGCGGCTTAGAAACAAATTGATTATCTCCTACATCGTGTTGATTACGCTGCCGCTTGCCATTCTGGGGACAGGCTTCTATTTCACAAGCCAGCAAACTATCCAAAAGCTCGCCCGTGATAATGTGCTTGAAATCGTCAAGAAAAACAACCAGCTGATCGACGAGCGGCTGCTTAAATTACAGAACGACAGCCTGTCTCTGATGACAGAATGCGATCTGTTTCAGCTTTTTAACGGCGCTCCGAGCAAGGACGGACTAAAGCAGCTTCAAACGGATAGAAAAGTTAAGGAGATTTTGAACCGGTACTTCTCGCAGTCCGGTTATCTCTACTCCGTTCAGCTGGCAACCCGGAATTATTTGTACGGGGATAAGGGGAAAAACACATTCCCGCCAAAGCAGTTCTACGAGACGGATATGTATACCAACGCAAGGATGGAGAAAGGAAGCATAGCCTGGATCCCGACCTATGATTATTCCTCGATGTACAAGCTTCCGGAGCTGGACGACGCAGATCTGGAGTATCGCCATCTGTTCTCGGCTGTCAGAGAAATCAGTCCGTCCTGTGTCCGCGACACCATTATTGTGCATGCGAAGAGCGGCTCCGAGCGGCCTTATCTGATCATGAACTTCCAGGAATCCCTGTATGCTGACGTATTTAAGGGTAGTATTCCGATCCACGGCGCTTCTTACTTGGTAGCGAATGCCGATGGAGCTATAATAGCGAGTCAGAACGAGAATAGTCTGGCTCGCGCAGAATGGCTTCAGCCCTTATGGCCGAAGGGAAGCGGTACGGCTATGCTCACCATAGGCGGGGAAAAAATGCTTGCCTGCTTTGCTACTTCTGCCGTGACCGGCTGGATGTCGGTTGTACTGATTCCTCCGAAAGAGCTGGTTGCCGGTCTAACCAAGACCATCAATGCCTTTACTCTGACGCTTGGCGTATCCCTTCTGATCATATCGCTGCTGTTCGCTTACTGGATTTCCTCACGGATAACCTTGCCTGTTAACAAGCTGCTTCTTGCCATTAAGCGAGTTGGTACGGGTGATTTCAATGCCAGGATTGAGGTGCCAAGCCCCAGCAAGGATGAGTTCGGGCATGTACTCACGAAGTTCAACAGCATGAATGAGAGAATCGGGCAGCTGATTGACGAGAACTTCGTGGTGAAGCTGCGGGAGAAAGAGACGGAGATTATGGTGTTGAACATTCAGCTCAATCCCCACTTTCTCTACAATACGCTCAATATTATGAACTGGATGGCGGTTAATGGAGACAAGGAGCAGGTGAGTAGCATGCTGATTAGTCTCTCCCGTATGCTCCATTACACGACAGATAATACTAGGGATTCCTCCAAGCTTGAGGCTGATTTGAATTGGCTGAAGGACTATATGGTTATTATGAAAAGCCGTTTTGACGAGCGCTTCGAGATATCCTTCGAGATTGATCCCGAGCTGCTTGGCGCAAGCGTACCCAAGCTGTTTCTGCAGCCTCTCGTCGAAAACTCCATCATTCACGGCTTCCGAAATATGGAGTCGGGCGGCGTTATAACCGTATACGGCCGCAAGTCCGAAGACGATATGCAATTTATCGTGGAGGACAACGGCTGTGGAATAAATGCAGACCGCCGGGTGCCCGGGCAAGGCGGAAGCGTTGGACTCCGTAATGTAGACAAGCGAATCAAACTGCTATACGGCAGTCTTTACGGCATCGAAATCGAGTCCGAGGAAGGCCTCGGCACCCGCATCGGCCTGAAATTCCCGTACAAGCCTCATGAGTAATAAAATACGCGGTGCAGGGTCAATACCTGCATCGCTTTTTCTATGCTCAAATACAAAGGCTCCGCCATTCCGAGCAACAGCGATCGGAAGATATTTGAATGCACAGCCTGTACATTAACCACCATCCAGCGCAGTCTGCCATTTAACCGCCCCACGCTCTATGATCGTAAAATCGTCCGCAAAACGAAAGATTGTTCAATAGGCTTTTCCGAGGGAAGACGCTAGACTATGAATTAGCCGCTGCAGCGAACTAATGAAAATGAGGGGGAATCATTTGATGATAAGGAAAAGCTTGCGTAAATTGTCTTTACTGACTGCTCTGGGTTTGTCTCTTGTCTCCGTTGTAACCGCTTGCGGAGGGAACGAGAACGGCAATTCCGGTTCTTCTTCCTCATCCAGTAGTCCGTCAGCCAATACAAGCGGGGCAACGGACAGCAAAGAGAATGTGCAGCTGAAGTTTACTTACTGGGGAAGTCCTCAGGAGAAGAAAGCGATCGAGGATGCTATCAAGGCTTTTGAAAAGCAGAATTCTAATGTCAAAATCGAAGGCCTGCACATTCCGGGAGACGACTTCCTGCAAAAGCTGAACGCGATGATCGCGGGCAACGAGGCGCCGGATGTCAGTTACTCGGGCTCCTGGAAATTAAAAATGGGCGAAGAGGGCCTGATCTATAACTTTAACGACCTGATGAAAGACGACCCGACCATCAAGAAAGAAGACTATTTGACTTATGCCTGGTGGAACTGGGATACGGACAAGAGTGCGGGTCCTTTCCAAGCATCTGTTACACCAAGCCTTATGTATAATGCCGACATGTTCGAGGATGCCGGCGTGGAGACGCCTCCGACCAAAGCGGAGGATGCATGGACTTGGGACGAATTCGTGGCTGCAGCGAAAAAGCTGACCATCGACCGGAACGGCAAACACCCCGATGATCCGGGCTTCGATCCGAAGAACATCAAACAGTATGGCGTGAAATACAGTCTAGGATGGAACGGCTACATGCCGCTTGTCCTGTCCAATGGCGGAGACTATCTGAGCGCGGACGGGACAGAGTTTGGACTGTCGAAACCTGAAGCTACGGAAGCTATTCAGAAAATTGCCGACCTGATCAACGTCGATCATGTTGCTCCATCCCCGGTTCAGGCGAGCAGCATTCCTGCGCCAGCAACTGCGCTGCAATCGAAGAAGGTTGCCATGGTAGTTGATGGAAGCTGGAACCATCTCGATCTGAGCAAGACGAAGCTCAATTGGGGCGTTGGCGTACTGCCGATCTTGAAGGATTATAAGACTTTCTTCCATGGCGGCTCGCTTGTTATCTTCAAGAGCACGAAGCATCCGAAGGAAGCGTGGGAATTCTCCAAATTCCTGACGGATCCTAACAATGTGCTGGAAATGCATCAAGGCTTGTGGATGCCGCAATTGAAAAAATGGTACGAGGATCCTGCGCTCATCGACAAATGGGCAAGCGAAGAGCTGCCTGGCCGACCTGCCGGCTTCCAGGATGCCGTTATGAAATCGACCTACGAGCATGAAGTGCCATCCCCGGAAAACAACGTGAAGAACTTCGTCGAAATCGATGCTGCTGTCGGCCCTGCCCTGGATCAGGTGTGGCTCGGCAAGAAGAAGGCAGAGCAGGCGATGAAGGAAATCGAGTCTAAAGTGAAACCGCTCGTGAAGGGTACCTACTTAAAATAATCGGTCGTGGGGGCGGCCCTGTGTTCAGAGAAGAGCATAGCAAGCAGGACCAAGACCGCCCCCTCTATCCGTTAGAAAGGAGCCGATTGCATGTCAGCCATCTCGACCGAAATGCAGAAGAACATAAAGCCCAAACGCAAAGCGCTGAAAAACGACCTGAATGGCTTCCTATTTGCATCACCTGCGATTCTCGGCTTTATCCTGTTTACGCTTGGCCCTATGATTTACAGCTTTTATGTGAGCTTTACGGATTTTTCAGGCACCAATGTACCGGAATTTATCGGACTGGACAATTACAAACGGATGTTCAGCGGCGAGGATCAATACTTTTACAAGTCGCTTGGGGTCACCATCTATTTTGTTGTTCTGAGTGTACCAACGGCTATTATCTACTCTTTTCTTATCGCGCTTCTCTTGAACAGGGATGTTAAAGGAAAAGCGGTATTCCGGACCATCTTCTACCTGCCTTCCATTGTTCCGATTATTGCCATTTCGTTTATTTGGCTGTGGCTGCTTAACCCGGATCTGGGGTTAGCGAATGAAATGCTGCAATCGCTGGGACTACCGACGAGCCAGTGGATATTCGGCGAGAATTCCGTTATCCCGTCGCTTGCGATGATGAACCTGTGGACGACGGGAGGTACCATGATTATTTTCCTGGCCGGGCTGCAGGACATTCCGAGACAGCTGTATGAAGCCATTGAGATGGATGGCGGCTCGCGCTTTGCGAAGCTCCGTCATATTACCGTCCCGATGATGACCCCTACGATATTTTTCAATCTTATTATGGGTATCATTAACGGCTTTCAGATTTTCTCCCAGGCGTACGTGATGACAAACGGCGGCCCAAATAACGCGAGTCTATTCTACGTGTTTTACCTGTACCGCGAAGCCTTCCAGTTCTCCCGCATGGGCAGCGCGAGCGCTATCGCGTGGGTGCTGTTCGCCATTATTATGGTGCTGACCATTATTATTTTCAAAACCTCGAGAAAATGGGTTTATTACGAAGGGGATGGAACGCGATGACCAGACAGACCTGGATGGAACGAACGCTTGTATATGCTGTGCTTCTGGCCGGAAGCGCGTTCAGCCTGCTCCCGCTCGTCTGGTTATTGCGCAGCGCGCTGATGGACATGGGGCAGATCTTCGAGATGCCGCCCGTGTGGATTCCGAATCCCATCCGTTTCTCGAACTTTTTCTCTGCGCTTACGACGCTGCCGTTCGGGCGGTATTTTATCAATACAGTAATTATTGTAGCTCTTACGATAGCCGGCGTGGTCATTACTTGTTCCATCAGCGCTTACAGCTTCGCGCGCATGAAATGGCGGGGCCGCGATCTGATGTTTGGTCTCCTGCTGTCGAGCATGATGCTGCCTTACGCGGTGACGCTTATTCCTTCCTTTGTGGGCTGGAGCAAGATTGGACTGACCAATTCCATTGTTCCTCTGGTTGCGCCCGCGTGGTTTGGAGGCGGAGCCTTTAATATCTTCCTCATGCGTCAGTTCTTTATGAGCATCCCGCGGGATTTGGATGAGGCTGCTTATGTGGACGGGGCGAGTCACTGGCGAATTTTTATATCGGTTATCGTGCCGTTGACGAAGCCTGCTCTAATCGTAGTTGGATTGTTTACTTTCTTAGGTTCCTGGAATGATTTCCTCGGACCGCTTGTATATTTGAACAGCGAGTCCAAATATACATTGGCCTTAGGGCTGCAGCAGTTCAAGGGCATGTACGCGGCGGAATGGCATCTGATGATGGCAGCGGCAACGGTCGTACTGGTTCCCGCTATTATCGTGTTTTTTATTGGGCAGAAGTATTTTGTAGAAGGTATCACCTTAACGGGAATTAAAGGCTAATTAGGAAATGGAGCGATAACAATGCACGAACTTTATCTGCGCAAAGAAGGAACTTCCCATCGCGACTCCAGCTGGGACCGAACCGGCGGCAATCGGGATTTCATGGATATTAAAGCAGGAACAACGGCGGTTATCTCGAATATTCAAGGCTCGGGGATTATCAGGCATATCTGGATGACCATTGGCGCCCGGGACAAATACGCCTTCCGCAAGGTTCTAATCCGCATGTATTGGGACGGAGAGAACGAGCCAAGCGTCGATTCGCCTGTCGGCGACTTCTTCGGGGTGGGGCATGGCGTGGCCAGCCACTACGTTTCCATGCCCCTTAACATGATTACGACCCAAGGCGGTGTGGAAAATAAGGCGGCCATGAACTGCTTCTTCGAAATGCCGTTCCGCCAAAGCGCGCGGATCGAGATCGTAAACGAGTGCGAGAACGATATGGTGCTCTACTTTTATGTGGACTACGTGAAGCAGCCGGTGTCCGAGGACAGCTTCTATTTCCACGCTTCGTGGAGAAGAGAGAATCCGACCAAGGGGACGGTTGATCTGGACCAGCTTAAGGCGGAGCAGGATCAGCAGAATAAGCCGAATTATGCCATTGACGATAGAGTATGCGGGATGAAAAACTTGACGGGCGATGACAACTACGTTCTGCTGGATGCCGAAGGCGAAGGCCATTATGTAGGCTGTAACCTGAGTATTGATCATATTAATCCTGTTCCGGGCTTCAGCTGGCCGGGCGAAGGGGATGATATGTTCTTCATCGACGGGGAGCCGTGGCCGCCACGCCTGCATGGTACAGGAACGGAAGATTATTTCTGCGCTGCGTGGGGTTATCCGTCAGGCAAATATGATGCGCCTTACCACGGCTTATCGCTGTACGCACCGATTCGGGAGAACGGCAATGCCTGGAAGGAGAGCAACACGATCTCATTCAACGATTATTCCGGCAAAATGACGCAGTACCGTTATCACATCACCGATCCGATCATCTTCCGAAAATCAATTCTCTTTAGCATTGAGCATGGGCACGGGAATGCGCAGTCTAACGATTATTCGTCGGTGGCCTATTGGTATCAGCGCGAGCCGCATAAGGCTTTCCCCGAAATGCTGCCGGTAGCCCTTCGGCTGCCGCTTGCCGAGAAGGAAAGTGCGAGACGCTTCTATCGGACATTCTAATTGAAAGGGAGAGCGATAATCATGGATCGATATAGACCGAGGTATCATTTTACGGCACCACGTAATTGGATGAATGACCCGAATGGACCTTTTCAGAAGGATGGCGTTTATCATTTATTTTATCAGCATAACCCTTCAAAGTCGGAATGGGGCGATATTCACTGGGGACATGCCACAAGCACGGATCTGGTGAACTGGACGCATAAACCAATCGCTCTGGCGCCTTCCCGGGAGCTTGGCGAAGTTCATGTCTTCTCTGGCTGCTCCGTTTTGAACGGCGATGAGGTGATTCAGTTCTATACGAGCATCGGCGATGGCAACCGAAACCCGACAAACGGGGCGCAGCAATGGATGTCCAAGGGGACGGACATGACAACCTGGGTGAAGCAGGACATCAATCCGGTATTAACAGCCGAGCTGCACGGCGGGCTTGAGGTGACGGAATGGAGAGATCCATACGTCTGGAGGGAGCAGGATGGCTGGCGGATGCTGCTTGGCGGCCGGGCCGAAGGCAAAGGCAGCAGCTTTATTTATCGCTCCGATGACTTAGAGAACTGGAGCTTCATAGGAATTTTTCATCAGGGAGACGAGCAGATCTGGGAGTGCCCGCATATTTTCCGCTTTGGAGATAAAGCGGTCGTGTTCTATTCGCCAAGCAAGCAGGTCCGTTACGTGTCTGGCACATTCAGCGAAGATAAATTAACGGATGTTAGGAAGCATGGCACCGTGGACTACGGCGGCTTTGAAGGCTATTATGCCTCCACCGGATTTGTAGATGAGCAGGGGCGCCGGGTGATGCACGGGTGGATTCCGGAAGGAAGAGGCGAAGAATTCCCGGCGACGCTGGACTGGGCAGGGGCACTTGCGCTGCCGCGGATTGTTGAACTGAAGGAGAACGGTGCGATCGCGATGGTGCCGGTTCCGGAGCTGGAGACTTTGAGAGGCGAGAAATTCAGTCTGGAGAATATCCGTGCCGGGCAGGATCCTGTGAATACAGGCGTACGTTCAACGTCCTTCGAGAGCTTGCTGACGGTAGACCGAGCGGAATTGGAGAAAGGTGAATTGGTTATTTCCGTATTTGTCTCGCCATGTAGATCCGAGCGTACGGAAGTACGCGTGAATTTGGGGGCGAACACAGTGGAGATTGACCGATCCAAGTCCAGCCTGTTCCCGAATGTTCATAAGACGCCGGTTAGGGGAGAATTGCCTCCTGGAGAAGGTACGGTGAATCTTCGTATTTTTGCGGATCAGTCGATTGTTGAGGTATTCGTGGATAACGAAACCTGTCTCACCGCAAGAGCCTATCCTTCATTAGAGGATAGTGATGGTATCGAGCTTAGCGGCAGCAGCGAGCCGGTTGTCTCCAGAATGGACATTTGGAAAATGAACGCAGCGAATATCCGTTCCGAGGTTTAATTATTTATTTGAAGATGACTCCAGAAAACGTTCAGGAGTCATCTTTTTTCGCATTATTATATTGATTCTTGTATTATACTAGGATCTAGTATACAAAATATCCCATACGAGGAACGCCTGTTTCATTTTGAAGGCGATGGGGATTTAGATATACGGTCCCGTCAGGTTACCCGAGATCTCAACCCCACCAACATGTCAATTTTAACGAAAGCCTGAGATCCGATAAATGGGTGGAGAAGGCACAAGTTCGATCGCAATTTTAACGAGCTTTTAACATTGAACCTTGTCACAGAATTCTTTAATGCAGATGTGTGTGTCACCCAAAGGTCATTTTTTTTACTACTTAATATAAATGCCCAGTTCAGGTCATGGTTCTCAACATATGATAAAATAAAATCCGTAAAAATGGTGCAATTATGGATCATCAATTTGTTGAGAACGAGGCTATTGCCTTGATTAAAATGAACGAGCACATGAACCTGACAGAAGTAAACATAAATAATTAACCAATATATAGGAGAAAAATTAATAGTAATAAATTTCTGGACAATGAAATCATCCCATCAAAAGGCGTGGGTCATTATGAAAAACCACATGCTCCTAATCTATGTTTAAAACGTAATAACCAGATCGTGATCATTGATTATGGGGGATTTAAATATGAACAAAAATAAGAGATCAACTATTAAAAAAAAGAAAAAAATCATCGGAATAGGCTCGAGAAGAATTGTATATGATCTCGGCAAAAGTTACGTCTTAAAAGTTGCTAAATCAAAATATGGAATTAAAAGCAATAAGAAAGAAGTAATGACTTTTTATTCATCCCCAACTTCAATAAGAAAAAAGCTTGGCATAATTACTGGTTATGCAAATAAATATCATTGGGTAACCATGAAGAAATATAAACGGCGATTCTCTCGCCTCAAAAAATATAAACGGAAACTTTATAAACTTAAAAGGTTCTTTCGAAAGAACGGTATTATTCCATATGAAATTCTAAGACGGAATGGTAAGCCTAATTATGAAAACCTGCGCTTAAAGAAAAATGGAGAAATAATCGTGATTGATTACGGGAATTTTAGATTTCGCAGAAAAATATAGCAGCTCTGCCCCCCGTCCATGGGGGAGAGATAGAGCATCTTGAGAATAAAAAAACGATCATGACTTCTTGTAGCATCATAAAAGGTGCACAATTTTCAATATCAGTAAATCGAATGAATTAAACCGGTTGACGATACATCGATTAAAAGAATTAAAAGAGGGCATTAAACGAACCGATTTCCCGGTCTGGCACAAACAGCAGCTTGCCCTTTTATTTATGACCAACCCAGTTCCTTTTTCAAGGAGTTGAACGTTAGCCCAACATCAACAGGGTTTACAAAATGTATATTTATGATGTTAAGAACATTGTCCAGTCTGCGTAGACGGGGCAGTTGACAAAGTGAGGCTAGGGGAGCATTTCTCCTAGCCTCACTTTTTTTTTGCATATTTCCCTCATCATTTACTGTGACTTTCGGCGTCTATCCTCCCACTATTTTGCTTTTATCATACGCTTAATGTTTAAAATGTTCGGTGGTGTTCCGAATGCCTCTCTTGTATGTCTGGGTTAGGTTGTGACATCTTTTCATGGTTTCAAGGCTGCCCTCACACCAGATACGCCTCGCTTTTTGAATTCTCCTGTATGTCCTTGTCTTTGAACGTGCTACATTTCGCTCTTTAGCTTCTTGAAATAATGGGCGTTGTATCGTCTTTCGAGTACCTGTCTTACTGAAGCGGTTAGAACGCAATGGACATTGGTTACAATCTTTACTTTGTGAGGCGTACACCATACTGTCATGTCGACAGACCTTGCTTGCCTTTGAATAGGAATATTAAATAAACCCATCGAATATGAAGGACGAACGAAAAGCCTCGGACCGAGAAAGAGAGCGGAACAAGTGGAAATACCCAAGCAATTTATTTTTTATTACATATTCTATTTACAATATTTTTACTTAGCGGGATAACCATGATTGCTTATCGATACCAAGGAGAGAAACTTATGATGGACAAAAAGAAAAAATTGATCGGTTCGGGTCGCAAGCGAAATGTTTATGATCTGGGTAATGGTTATGTTCTAAAAGTTGCAAAATCAAAAGCTGGCTTACTAAGTAATAAGACTGAATTTTTACTTTATCATTCAAAGCGGGCAGGTCATTTAAGAAAGCATCTAGGTAAAGTCACAAAGTATGGGCATGGCTGGTTAATTATGAAGAAATACGTAAAACCCTTTTGCAATTCAATTAAATATCGAAAAAAATACCGAAGTTTAAAAAGGAAATTTAGGCGAAGCGGAATTAATCCATTTGATATGTATTCCATGACTCATAAAGGACCGAGTTTAACCAATTTAAGGTTGGGTTATAAAGGTGAAATTATCGTGATTGATTACGGAAATTTCAAATTTACGTCTAGGCATTAGAACTGTCTGTGATAACATCATGCCAAGGGAGAATGACATCGCGCTTTGCAGGCTTGCTTTATATACTCGTCCATACCCAGAGCTACTTCCATTCACATGGAGCTGCCTCAACAAGTTTTGAAATTGTTCGGTACGACGATCAACAGCGTGCAGAGCCGGATGGAAATAACTAATAATGGAGATTTGAGCTTATAATACCTAAGGTCATAAGGGAGGATGTATGAAGCATTAAAATGGAGTATTCAATTGGCAGTTCATGAGTATTTTTCGAACTGGCCCCTTCTGCCGAAACGGCGGGAGGGGCTTTTGTTAAATCGGCAAAAGACGGCTGTCCGCCTCATCAACCATCGCCACTCGTAAATGACTTGGATGGATGTCTGTTTACGAATCGTTCATGGGTGAACTGTCACTTAGATTTACAATCCGTCTCTTAAAAAAAGGAGTTACAGCGCAGCATTTTCCTGATCATACAGTATTAAGCTGTTCGAAACTCATCTCTGAAGGAAGTCCCATTCTCTTCTTCAATCGGTATTCCATCTATCCATCGGGGAATTCTTCTACTTTCGCTGCCATGGTTCAGGTCTGCCTGTTCTTGGAAGCCTTTGCGAAAGAATTTGCATAGATCGATAGGAGATGCTCCATGGACTCGATTTTTCATACATTCAGAAATAAGTTTCGGCGGGCAACCGCCGCCAGGCACTCCGGGGGGCAGCCAGTACGCGAGTTAACCACCGATTTGGACGAGCACTTCATACGTATCGACTGATAATGGTAGTTATGGTATTTATTTGATAATAACATATTCATATAAGGAGGATATGCCATGGAATAAGGCTTCCGATTGCTGGCACAAGCCGGATGGCAGGCGATTTTAAATAAATTCAAAACATATGTGGAAACGGCTAAAGAAGAATAAGAAAACTTCGCAGCCTTAGAAGCGCATGCTGACATCGGCATGCGCTTTGCTATGTTTGCCCAGGGGGATCAGTTATCTTGCTGCTGCAGCCGATCCGAAAAATTTATTAATCCAATCCACATCAGAAAGAACAGGCGATTTTTCAACCTGTTCTTTCTATGCGTATGAAGGGTCGCTACTCTTTTACGGCGCCCAGCACTATTCCCTTGACGAAAAACTTCTGAAGAAACGGATAGACAATCAGAATAGGTAGCATCGTGATGAAGATTTGCGCAGACTTGACACCGCGTTGGGAAAGGTTCTCCACATCGGATGGTGTCATCCCCAGCTTGTTAAAATCAATCGCTACCACAATGGTTTGCAGCAAGGTGGACAACGGCCATTTGTCCGGAGAATTGATAAACAGCATCCCCGTAAACCAGTCGTTCCAATGGCCAACCATACTAAATAACGAAAGTGTGGCGATGGCCGGCATGGAGATCGGCACATAAACACGAAACAGAATGTTGAAAAAATGAGCGCCATCCACAAGAGCCGCCTCTTCAAGCTCCTTGGGTAAATTTCTGAAAAAATTCATCATCAAAATGACGTTCCAAACGTTCAGCATCCCGGGAATGATATATACCCAAAATGAGTTAAGCAGACCGATCTTTTGAATGAGAATGTAGTAGGGAACCAGACCGCCGCTAAAAATCATAATGAAAACGAAAAACCACACGTAAACGTTCCTCTTTCGAAATGCCGATTTCGACATCGATAACGGATAAGCCGTTAACAACGTTATCAGCATAGAAAGTACGGTACCAATCAGCGTCCGTTCGATGGAAATGAGAAATGATTTGTAGAAGGCGGCGTTACCTAATGTTTTAGCATAATTCGTCCAGGTAAAGTCAATCGGCCAAAAAGTGACCAGATTTGCGTTCGCCGCCGATCTTCCGCTTAGGGATACCATCAAAATGTGCACCATCGGAAGCACGCAGGCGATACCGGAAATCATCAGAATCGCGACAATGAAATAATAAGAAACGCGATAGGCAGGATTTTTGTAATACATGATCGCACCCTCCTTCAGCTTTTTTAAAAAATACGATAATTGGCCAGCCGGTACGCGGCCCAGTACGAGAAGGTGATCAAGATAAAGCTTATGACGGATTTAAACAGGCCGACTGCCGCGGCGAAGCTATAGTTTCCTTCCTGGAAAGTACGGAAAACATATGTATCAATGATATCGCCTTGTTCAGTGACAAGAGGGTTTATCAGGTTATATATTTGATCGAAGTTGGCATTCAACACATTTCCGAGTGACAAAGTAAACGTGACGATGATGATCGGAAGCATGGATGGAAGCGTAACATAAATCGTTTGCTTCCACCTGCCGGCGCCGTCGATTTCGGCTGCTTCGTACAAAGCGGGGTTGATGCCCGCCAGCGTAGCCAGAAAAATGATTGTCGCAAACCCGAATTCCTTCCATATATCGCTAATGATGACCACAGCACGAAACCATTCGCCATCCCCGAGAAACATGACCGGAGTTACGCCGAACAAGGCGAGGAAACGGTTCATAATGCCGTCAAGGGACAGAATATCAAGCAGTATGCCACCCAGAATAATCCATGATAGGAAATGTGGCAAATAAATCAGGGTTTGTACGGTCTTCTTGAAGAAAACTTGGCGAACCTCATTCAACAGTAGGGCGAACACGATCGGTACGACCTGCCCCAAAATAATTTTAAGACAAGCAATTAACAGCGTATTTACGATGACTTGGTGAATATCTTTCAAGTCAAGCATAAGTTTGAAGTTATCCCAGCCCGCCCACGTGGAATCAAAAAAGCCAAGCCATGGCTTATAGTTCAAGAACGCCACTACGATTCCAGGCAGAGGAAGATAGTTAAAAATCAGCGCCAATAAAACCCCCGGGACCAGCATGACGTGCAGCATCCAGTTTTGTTTTGGCGTAGTCTGTTTACGGGCCTGCTTTGAGGGCGTGTTGTAGGTTTCAGAAGTCGGTGCTATATTAGACTTTAATCTCATGGCCTCTCTCCCCTTAATGTTGAGTCTTGCATATCGACAGCGGTTTTTTTTGCAACCCTTCAAGTATTTAATAAATGTAGTTTAGGTGAGAGCCCAATTTGCTGTAAACAACTCATTTTTAAGATATCCGTTGTTATTTTAAGGAGAGAAAGCTGTATGCATAAGCATAGGACGATTTTTTTTCGCATGAACATGGTAATTCTAAGCCTGCTTCTGCCGATTCTGGTTTTGTATGCGTATACAAACCAAACGAGTCTTAAAGTCATCAACCAAGAGATTGTCAGCAATAATGAGAATCAGCTGGATTTCCTCAAAAGACAAATAGAAACAATAGTAGATCGATTTACGTTTCTGCCGAGCACCTTTTCAAGAGATTCATCGGTATTGAATCTTGAGAAAAGCGTGCTGACGAAAGATTATTACGGCATGACGCAATACAGGCCAATACTGGAGGAGAAATTATATTTGCAAAGCTTTTCCGGCGGCTGGAAAAACGATTTGACCGTGTATTTGCCCGATGTCCAAATGCGGATTTCGACGGACAAGAATGACGCATACAAACCGGAACATATTCGACAGGTGAACATTGGCAAATGGGATTATCATTCGGGACATGACGATAACGGCTATTTCGATTTTTATTTTTCGGACCCTTGGAAGAAGGATGCTGCGAACGTAAATGCCGTTTTTGAAACGAAGCTGTATAGCTCCAGCATTGAAAATATGCTTGAAACCTACAAGGGTGAGAGCAAGCGGGACCCGTTTCTGCTTACCGCCGAAAGCGAGTTCATTGCCAGCGAGACGCCTAATGTGTCATTAATTCGGCATCTGAAAGAGAAGCTTTTCGAGAAGGGGTTAGGTAAGCGAGGGCACCTCGAACTAAATATAGATGGACAAGAATATTTTGCGGCATATGTTTATATTCCTTTGCTTGACGTCTATCTCGTCGATTATTTACCGTTGAAGTCCATCGTCTCCCCAATCATTAAGAGCCGCAACCTGTTTTATACATGCACCGCGCTGCTCCTTTTGATGAGTTTCCTTGCATTGGCACTTTTGTACCGGTACGTGCAGGTCCCCATTGCGGAACTGATCAGAGCATTAAAGGCATTCGAAAGGGGTGATTTTTCTTACCATATATCCAAGAAATATTATAACGAATTTGATTTTTTGACCTATCGGTATAACGAGATGGCCATCCAAATCAAACATTTGATCGAAAATGTGTACGAGGAACAGAACCGATCCCGGTTAGCAACACTTAAGCAGCTGCAATCGCAGATTAATCCTCATTTTTTGTATAATTGCCTTTCGTTTATCGCCGGATCGGCCAAGATGGGTCTGAAAGAAACAGTAATGGACATGGCATACAGCTTGGGCGATTACTATCGTTATTCTACGCGTGTTGAAAACCAAACCCCCGAGCTGCGGCAAGAAGTCGATCTGCTCATAACTTATTTAAATATTTATCAAATGCGTCTCGAGCGTATCAGTTACGCGATAGATATTCCCGAAGAAATGATGAATAGTAAAATTCCGAGGTTGATCCTTCAGCCTATTGTGGAAAATGCCATTGTCCATGGCCTGGAACCCAAAATGGGCAGCGGGCAAATTACGATTACCGGAAAAAGGCAAGGAGATGAGCATGTGATCATGGTGGAGGATGACGGGGTGGGCATGTCGAGCGAAAGCTTGTTTTCACTACAGCATAAATTGAACAGCTCGCTTTTGCACGATATGGGCTGTGGTGTCTGGAACGTGAATCAGCGTTTGAAATACCGGTTTGGGAGCAGCGCTGATCTGACTTTGTCTCCGTCGAAGCATTCGACCGGATTATGTGTGACTTTGAGATGGGATAGTAATCAAGATGAAGAGGTGACGGACGTTGAAAAGTATTTTGCTCGCGGACGATGAACCGATGCTGTTAACCAGCATGATGGAAATCGATTGGGCCTCAATAGGCATTCATCATGTGTATACGGCCGGCTCAGGCATTGAAGCTGTGCAACTGCTGGAAACGAATGCGATCGATATAGTGGTCACGGATATTCGGATGCCGGGGATGAGCGGACTTGAGGTTTGTGCATATGTGCAGGAGCACTGTCCACGAACAAGATGTATTATTTTGTCGGGCTACTCTGACTTCAAATATGCGCAGCAGGCTATCCAGACCAAGGCAGTCAATTATTTACTGAAACCCGTACAGGATGCCGAGCTGGTTGCGGTTGTAACCTTGACGCTGAATTCCATTGCGCAGGAATGGGAAGCGGTGAGTTCGGCGGAACGCGCAATCCAAACGCTTCGGCAAAACCTGCCCTTACTGCGTTCAAACCTGCTTAATGACCTTCTCTCCGGCAGCCATTATTCCGAACCGGCAATCGCGGAAAAGCTGAGAGTGTACGATGTCCGGTTTTCACCAGGGGATCCGTTCTATATGCTGATGATTCGATTAGAGAAATGGTACCTGGAATCAAACAACGATGAGCTTTCACTCTACGAATTTTCGGTAATGAATATTGTCAATGAGTTGATGCAGGAAGAGTTCGATCTGTGGTCCTGCAGAGATAGCCTGGGTTATTTGGTATGGTTAATCAAGCCGAAACAGCAGGAAAAAGAGAAGGACTCTTTGTTGGGAAAGCTGGCGAAGCAGGTACAGGCGTGTATTAACAGTTATCTTAGAGGGGAGGTCTCGGTACTGCTCAGCTTCAATGAGCGGTTCTTTAAGAAAGAGATTGTGTCGGTTTATCGACTGCTGCTCAGCCAATTTCGTAAACTGCCCCGAAGCGATCATGGTTTTTTTATCCG
The DNA here is from genome assembly GCF_056269255.1 of Paenibacillus sp. JT31N17. Classification (NCBI taxonomy): domain Bacteria; kingdom Bacillati; phylum Bacillota; class Bacilli; order Caryophanales; family Paenibacillaceae; genus Paenibacillus; species Paenibacillus sp. JT31N17. The sequence continues at coordinate 1,814,082 of NZ_JBWDNP010000001.1, read as the reverse complement.
GCTTGAGGAGGGAGCGATTGATCATCATGTCCTACCTTTACCGCAGTTATATCAACCGCCTACCGTAATGCAGCTGCTGGAGGCTGGTCGATTCCAGGATGCCCGAAATAAGATTCTGTACGTATTCGAGGAACTGCGCACGAAAAAATTGGATGATCAAGAGCATATCCTGGAAGTGACGTCATCATTCTATAATGCCTTTTCCTATATGGCCCATCTCCAAGGTGTATCGATTGTCGACCTGGCCGGCGAAGAGATCGGCGGCAACTTTGACTACACGCTGTTCACAGGCTCTATTTCCCCAATTTTGGAATGGTTTCAGTCCATGCTGGACAGGCTGGAATCGTTAGTTGATAAGGAGGCGAAAGATGCACACGCTAATCTGGTGCATAAAGTACTCTATTTCATTGAGGAAAACATATCAGTCGACATATCGCTGCAGGCGATAGGCGACCATGTTCATTTGCATCCAGCATATTTATCCGGCGTTTACAAGCAGTTGACGGGTGAGAATATTAGCGACTACATTTACCGTCATCGAATGGAGAAGTCGGGTTATTTACTGCGGTCGACCGATATCAAAGTCTATGAATTGGCTCAGCAACTAGGGTTTCAGAATGCACCCTACTTCAGCAAATTATTTAAAAGTCACCACGGCATGACGCCACAGGAATACCGGGAGAAATACCGATTAGCTAAAATCTAAATATTTTCTATACTCCCCTTAAAAGTTTCCATCTACTTACCGGATACATGGTCATATTAGAATGAATGAGTAAAAACATTTCACGTACTGGGGGAGGGCATGTATGAGATCGTTTAAGAGAACAGCAATGGCAGGGATGGCTGCGGTGATATTGATGACCTTGTTTTCGGGTTGTTCTTCGAATAGTGCGAATTCGAAGAACGATACCCCTAGCAATACGAATAACAGCCAGACAACGGCAACTGAAGGATTCAAAAACGGAAAGTTCGATCCGCCGGTGACGATCGCTGTTGTCGCGGGCAGCGATTCGACAATTGAAACGAAGCCGGGTGAAAAAATCGAAGATAATTTCGTTACGCAGTGGGCGAGCGAAGAACTAGGCATCAATTTTAAGTATTTATGGGTTGTACCAAAAGACCAGACGGAGACGAAGACGCGTCTGATGCTTACGTCGGGGGAGAAGCTCCCCGATGTATTATGGTCGGGAGGAACGCTGCTTAGCGACTTGCTTGAATCTGGCCAATACAAAGAAGTCGGGGCCGACTTTGATAAGTATGCTTCCGAGGCGATGAAGGCTGCTTACAGTGATCCGTCACTTTGGGAGATCGTTGAACGCGACGGCAAAAGAATGGGAATTCCGGTTTTTGAACGGGCGGGTCAAAACAATGGCTTGATGTGGGTTCGCCAAGATTGGCTGGATAAGCTGGATCTGCAGCCGCCGAAGACGTTTGATGAATTGAATATAGTGCTTACGGCCTTCAAGGATAACGCCGACAAGCTCGGCGTTCCGGATTTGATTCCGTTAGGTTTGAGCTTGAAATCCGGTACAAGAGGCTGGTTTGGCGAAAGTACCTGGGTATTCGGACCATACGGAACTATTCCAGGGCAATGGGTGAAAGGAGATGATGGCTCTTTGCAATACGGAAGCCTCCAACCCGGTATGAAGCAAGGCATCGCCCATTTGGCAGAGTGGTATGAGACCGGGCTGATCAGCAAAGAGGTCGGCTTGCATGACGAAAATAAAGTTGCGGAGCTTGCGATGCAAGGCAAAGTAGGGATCATTGTCTCCCCGCCATGGTCGGCCGGATGGCCATATGGGGATATGGAGAAAAATGTTCCGGGCGCAGCGATGAAGGCGTACCCGATTCCATCCGATAACGGAAAAGGGGGATCTATGGATACGAACTTTAAATCGAGCGGACTGCTTGTGCATAAGGATTTCAAGCATATGGATGCGTTATTCCTGTATTTGAACAAAATATTCGAATATAAGAATCCTCCTGCGGGCAGCGCGTTTGAGAATGGATTCAAAGAAGGCTACGACTACGTGACCAAACCGGACGGCACGGTGTCCGTGGAGGAGAATGATTTCCCGGACAAACTGCAAATTTTTCCGGATAAATTTTTTATCGCGCCCATGCAGGACCCTTATCTGGAAATGCAGATGGCCTCGAAGTTGGTCAAGGGAGAACAACCTGAAACACCAGCCGAGAAGAAGGCGGCTATTTCCTATAAGCAAAATCCGGATCAGATGGAAGCCATAGCTACGGTTTATGATACGATGGGCCAGTATATCGCGAGCGCATATAACGGTGCGCCGACCCGGACACAAATCGATAGAGGGGCGCTGCTGGATAAGATGGAGTTTGAAGAACTGCTGAAATTTGTATATGGCAAAGTTCCCATTGAGAAGTTTGACGATTTCATCAAAGCATATAACAGCGCGGGTGGAGAGCAAGTCGCCCGGGAAGTGAATGAGTCTTACGCAAAAAGTCGCGGGAACTAATGTTTACTGCCGTCGCCCTTCAGCCGCTGTATCTGGCAGCTGAAGGGCGATTCTTTTTCGTTGGCGGGAGAATCTGAATATATTCATATATCCCCTTAAAAGTTTCGATCTATTAGAACGCGCTGCCCGGTATTACAATGAGCGTGTAAATCATATTCAGAAGGAGGCAGGGAATATGAAAATCGGAGTAAACAGCAGCGTCAAGCAGCATGCTTTCAAGAGGCTCAGTATGATTCAACTATTGACGATGCTCATTTTCGTCCTAACACCTCAGGTGTCTGGCGCGACCGGGAACCCGGTGCAGGTAGAAGTGGATCCGACGCTCGCGGAAGGCGCCAGTACTTTAACGCTGGGTATTACCCATACCCAAGTATTCTGGGAAAACGGGGAATCCGGGGCTGTGCAGCGCGCAAAGGATTTGTTGGCACCGGTAATTACGTATCAAAACCAGCATATTATGGGCTGGGGAGCGGACAACCCGCAACCTGACGAAGGCGGTCCGATCATTTTCGATTCACTCGACAGACGAGTGGACTTAATGCGGTCGTTGGGCGGAGAAATGGTACTTACCTTTTGCACAGCACCAGGTTGGATGAAAACGAGCGGCGATGATTGGAATATGGATGACCGGGTCGCAGATGAGCATGTCGACGAATTCGCCGAACTGGCCGCAGCGATAGCCGCGCGGTATCCAGACGTTAAGTATTTTCAAATCTGGAATGAATTCAAAGGATATTGGGACAATTCGATCCGGAACAGCGATGGCTCCAATGGAAACTACGATTACGTCCGGTATACGCAATTGTATAATGCAGTCTATACGGCGGTTAAAAAAGTGCGGCCGGATGCCGAGATCGGGGGTTATTACATATCGCTCAAAGGAGATGCCTCACATACACTCGGCTTCAACGGCAACGGCACGGAGACACCTTTCACTGCCAGGGATATGGATTCCATGGAATATTGGCTGAAGCATAAAGCAGGTGCCGACTTTATCGCACTGGACAGATGGTTGAAGGATTGGGGCAATCCGAACATGATGACGGAGCAAGAGAGTATGCAGTTAACATGGGTTTACAAGAAGGCCATTGAGGATATTCGAGCAAAGACGGACCTGCCGATCTGGTTTTCCGAATATTACACTCTCTATGACACAGAAGGAGGCAGCCAGTATATTGCGGCCGCTATGGCATCAATCTATGCCAATATGATTAAAGCTGCCGGCGATTCGCCGATCACCGCTCTGCTCTGGAATCCATCCGAAGGAGAGGCCGGAGTGAATCATTATCTCTTCACCAGTACGAACAGTCCGACTGGCGGACGACATACGCCTCATTATGAGGTTTATAAAGGGATGCATGATTATTTCCCGGCAGGGACGCCGTTATTTCAATCCATTTCTTCCGACCCCGGTATAGAAACTTTGGCGTCGGCATCTAAAATCATGCTGATCAATAAGGACGGCGTTCAACGGCACGTCGACGTAAACGGAACCCCGTACACGTTGGCCCCTTACCAGGTGCTTTTTGTGGATGCCCCCTACGCATTATCCGATTTAACGCTGTCAACCGATATATCCAGATTGAAATTCAAAGAAACGTCGCAATTGAAGATAAACGGCTCGCTGCGTGACGGCAGCCCGGCGGATTTGTCATCCGCGAGGATCGAGTTTACCAGCAGCAACCCGCGTGTCGCGACTGTAGCTGCCGATGGGCTGGTGACAGGCCATAAACAGGGCAGCGTTCAATTGACGGCGCAGGTTACGTTGAATGGCATAAAGCTGCAGTCGAATGCAGTGACCATCAACGTGAAGAACGGCAAAGGTTGAAAGAATAGCGATAGTAACGAGTAAAGGATGATGCAAATGGCTGCGATTGGGCGCTATGAGCGATGGACCAGGGAATTTCGAATAGAGTCAGATGTGACGACAGTCAAATTTACTGCTCCTTCCGGTGCCGTTTACGAACGGCCGGCTTATTCCCACCAACCAGCAATACTTGAGTATGATCATCGCGGCTATGAAGCTATCGTGATGAATGGAAGTCCAACGCTGGCTGTACGCTATACCCCGACGGAAGAGGGAACGTATACATGGCAAGCCATCGGGAAAAGTGATAGCGTTGCCGAGCAAGGCTCCTTCAGATGCGTGCCGGCCAAAAACACCGGATATGTACGTATCAGCCAACGCGACAACCGCTATTTTGAAACGACAGAAGGTGATTCATTCTGTGTGATCGGGGTGAACCTTTGCTTGCCGCCGAGCTACCCGCTGTCAGCCGGAAGTGAGTTTGAAACAACCAATGAACGGGGAACCTTGGGGTTGCTTGATTATAAGCGGTGGTTTCAGGAATTCAGCCGGAATGGCGGGAACTTTATCCGAATTTGGCTTTCCACACCGTATTTCGAACCGGAAACGGAGGTTGCGGGTGAGTTGGCGTTAGAGAAATTCACCCGTCTCGACGGGCTAGTTGAGCTGGCAAGGACGTTCGGCATTCGCCTGAAATTTTGTTTGGAGCATTTCCGGACAATTGGACCATCCCCCGGAGGCTGGTCGGCAAAAACATTACGGCATCCTGATTCTGGTCTTTCCCCAGGCAGCATGGACGAGTGGTTCACGACGCATACATGGCAGAAGCAGTGGTGGAAAAAGGTGAATGCATACGTGGCCCGTTATGGCGGGGATCCGACAGTGATGGCATGGGAGCTGTGGAACGAAATCAATGCCTGCCGCATATCGGAATGGTCTATTCTCCGCGACTGGACAGCGAGCACGGCCAAGAAGCTGCAAGCGCTTGTACCGGAACAGTTAGTCGTGAATTCGTTAGGCAGCTTCGACCGCAGCAAGTGGAAAAGCGTGTATAACGACTTTCATATGGGTGAGCTCGCCTTCCAACAGGTACATCGTTATCTGGATCATGGAGCGGAGCTGGAGGTTTGTTACGATGCCTTCCGGCTGGGAATCGATGCCGTGCAACAGAGCCGCAGGCCGGATAAGCCGGTGCTTCTAGCCGAAACGGGTGCGGTTAACGATGATCATACCGGACCGTTCTGCTGGTACCGGGCGGATCATCGCGGCCTTATTTTTCACGATACCGTGTATCCGGCTTTCTTCGCCGGCGCGGCAGGAATCGGCCAGATCTGGCATTGGGATGAATACGTGGACAAGAAGAATCTTTGGCCAATGTTCCGTTCTATGCATGTGCTTATGGACGGGATAGACCTCCCCGGAGAGCGGTTCGAGCCGTTCGAAACATCCGATGACCGTGTGTGGGTATTGGGACTGCGGGGGAAACGCCATATAGTCGGGATTGTTCGCAGCAAGCGGGATGATTGGCGGCATTTATATCTGCATAACCAGCCCCCTTCCACCATCGAGAACCTAAGAATTAACGCCTTTACACTCTTTTCGGGGCAGGTTGAAATGTTCTCGCCTTGGAATCCTGGTTTGACAAAATATGTTGACATCAAAGAAGGGCTATTTACCGTGCCGTCCTTGGAGATTAGTAGTTTCTTCAAAATTGCCTTGGACTAAAAGTAATGATTATGCGAAAGAGACAATAACCCGGAGATGACTCTTAGCATAGAAATCAGCAGTCAGCTTTTTATCAAAAAGGACGATAGTCCGAACATGTGATACAAAACCTATATTACACACAGCAGTTCAAATCGAAGCAAGCTCAGCCATTTACGATGAAAGTTTGAGGCAAGGATGAGTCTCGTCAAGCGGTCTTGAGTCAAAATTTGAGTGTTTAACCGATTCTAGAATTGCAAAAAGCACCGATCCATTGGAGAGGTGCTTTTTGGCATGTATGGAGAACAAGTACGATTTACGAAAAAATCTGGCCGCGGATTTCACCATCTGGATTTTGTATGGTGTGTACATTGACATAGGCGTTGCCTCTTTCAAATTCACGGACGAGATCACGGATTGTTTTTCCTTGTAGAGGACCGACTAAATCATTTTGAGTCAGGGTCCCCCTAATAACCCCTCGTTTTACGGAAATGCCAAATTTGGACGGGCCGAACAGAAACGCTACTACAGGACCGTTTACACCTTTTCGCCCAAGATGAATATGGGCTTGAGTTACCCGGTTTATATTTCGGATAACAAGCCTGAAAGATAATTTATCACCAGTACGGTTAAGCTGAAAAACTGCATTTCCTGTAGCAATTGTCCTTACAGGAGGTACTTCGTTTCTACCTTTCAAAATAGCTCTGAATGTTTTAATATCCTTCACCCCTCTTCGTTGATACAGTATTCTATTCCGTGTGGAAGGTGATGGCTTGTTCATTTGTCCAAGTCTGTTGGTATTCAGGACTTCCTGTTTCTTTTACATGGCAACTATTAGGAAGTTTCTTGTTTGCTTTCTGGATCTGGAGCTAAGTGAGTTAACCATTGACTTTGATTCTCCTAACTGGAACTAGCACTAGGGGGTGGTTGCTATCAGTCTAACAAAAAGCAGTATCTAAATCCGAAGCAATCAGAAAAGTACTGGACTATTACATCATCGGCGTATGCAAGTCTATCGCTTGTGGTGATGGCGGAAATGACTTGGATAGTTAGAGTACGTTGGCGCTGAAGCTATCGCCTATCAATGTCTGATTCCGGTATTCCCGGTCGAATCTTGATCGACTTGCCGGCTAATTATAATCTTGACGGGTTCAGAAAGGGAGTACTAGAATTACAATGAACAAAATTGTAATCGTTTACAAAATATGATTGAGCCAAAGGAGGCGGGATGAAATTGACTTTTTTGAACGATATAAACAAATTATGATATCACTTGGGAGACGAATAAAAATTCGTTCGCTGAAATCGAAGATTATTATTTTCTTCATTATTTTTGCAAGCATGATTTTGGTCCTTCAGATCGGGGTTTTCCAGCAATGGATCCGCTCGATCATTCTGGATAAATCGGAAACATACTTCCAGGGAACCGTTTATCAGATCGGACAACGGGTGGATATGCAATTTCAACAGTTTCAGACGATGGCGATCGGGATCGGGAAAGATCAGGTCGTCAAAAATTATTTGGCGGATCTGAAGGGACGATCCATCAACTATACGATTGCGAAGTATAAAATCAGCTACGTAATTTTACGAACGGCGAATTTAAGCTGGATCGACAATATGCGTATCTATCCAGTCGATGGTCAGCCTCCGATTAATCTGTACTATTCAAAACCGGTATTCACGGCAGACGCCGACATTCAAAGAATGATGACGGAAACATCCGGCTTGCAGCCAGAAAAGATTCTATGGAAGGAATCCCGGGCGGAACCCGGTCAGATATCGGCATTCTTGCCCATTCAGGAAACCGAAAGGTACGGCATTCTGCAAATCAGCTTGAGCGATTCATTCTTCAGCTTCCTTGACGATGTCCAGCTTGGCAAGCAGGGCGAAATCTATTTGGTGAAAGACGGTACCATCTTGTATGCCAAAGACCGGTCGCAGATTGGGAAAGCCCTGAATGAGCGGGAGAAAGCCGGAAGAAGCAGCACGAGAGGGCAATATGCCATGAGCGAAACGGGCTGGACCCTGGTAGGAATCGTTCCACAGGCTGAGATTTTACAACTGATCCACGAGTTCAACCGGATTTTCATTTTGATGGTCATTGCCATATTGGCGGCGATCCTGTCATTCGCAATGATGTCGGCAAGAGCTATTCTACGGCCTCTGAAGATGATCATTAAAGGCATGGAAAGCATTCAGCAGGGAAACTTGAACGTAAAGCTGGAGCATAAAGGCAATGACGAATTCAGCGCGATCATGTTCCAGTTCAATTACATGGTGGATCGGGTTCAAAGCCTGATCGAAACAGTATTTCAGCAGCAAAGGCGTCATCGGGAAGCGGAGATCGTAAGCCTGCTGTCCAAGCTTAATCCTCATTTTCTTTATAATTCCCTTGATATGATTTACTGGAAAACGATTATGAAAGGAGAGGAGGAGATTGGGGGCTCGATCGTTGCCTTATCCAACATTCTTCGCTACTCCATTTCTCACAGCCATGATTTCGTCACCGTACGGGAGGATATAAACCAGTTGGAAAGCTACTTAACGATTCAGTACATGCGGTTTCAAGATAAACTGAATTACAGCTTCGACATCCATCCCGAAATATGGGAAGACAAGATACCGAAGCTTGTCATACAGCCATTGGTTGAGAATACATTCAAATATGCGTTTCAGGATATGAAGCATGGCGGACACATTTCCGTTCGCGGTTACCGGATCAGCAGGGACGATTTGGTATTTGAAGTGGAGGATAACGGGATTGGAATACCCGAGGCGAGAGTTCAGCAGCTCCTTGCGGCCTGCGAGCAGGAGGACTCAGAGGAAGGTTTGGGCCTTGGCATACAGCTCGTGCATCAACGGGCGAAATATTTATATGGGGAGGGCTATGGAGTCTCGATTCAAAGCACCGTGGGAAAGGGAACGATCATTACAGTAAAGCTTAGCAATCGAACAAACATCAGACCGCTTTCAGTTAGTGAAGACAATGCCTGAAGAGGGGGATCAATCGATATGCTGAAATTGTTGCTGGTTGATGATGAGAATACCGTCCTGCAGGGTCTGAAGCATATTTTGTCTCAGTACTGCCCGAATTACGATATCGTAGGTACGGCACAGAATGCCGCCGACGCCATGCGACTGCTCACCTGCGAACAAGTTGATTGTGTCATTACGGACGTTAAAATGCCGGATATGAATGGGGTCGAGCTGACCAAGCTTATCCGATCGCAATACCCGGATACTTCTGTCATCGTACACAGCGGATATGCGGATTTTGAATTTGTCCGGGAAACCATGAAGCACGGCGCATGCGATTATTTGCTCAAGCCTTGCCATTACCAGAATATTATCGACAGTTTGCACAAAATAGAGGAGCGAAGGTCAAAAGAGAGCAAACAGGATGAGGAACGGGCGAATGAAGAGATGCTGAAGGAGGCGCTGTCGGGGAAACGGGTATTGACGGCAAACTGGACTGAACCGCATCCAAGGCTCATGGTGACGCTTGCGTCACATATTAGCGCCATTGAACGGGTCGCTCTGCTGCTCAAGGAGCGGTGGAAGTCGGGCATCATGCTGCAGGGGATGGAGGATTTGGTGTGCGACGACGGGCATGTCGTCATGATCTTTCGCGCTCCGGTAAACGACGACAAGTTCATGAGCAACCTTTGCGAAGTTCAACAGTTTTTGCTGGAGCAAGGCTACAGGACGTATATTGGCATTGGCGATCGGTTCGACGATCCGGGCAAGCTCAGACAAATCTATGAGGCTTGTCTCAGGCGGATGGATTTTGCCTCATTTAACGAGATTCCGCCCCTTTTAAATGCCATATCGTATTGTGAAAATATGAAGAAGCAGGAATCCTATTCATTCAGCTATTATTTCTCCATCCGGGTGATGGGAACGTGCATCCTGAAGGGAGATAAAGCCAAGCTGAAGCAGGTCCTCGGGGAAGCCGTCGAGGCGCTTGAGAGACTTCATCTTTATTGGGATCCGAAGCGGCTTAAGAACGAAGTACTTAAAGAGGTGCTGTTTCTTAAGGAGTATTTGGAGGAACACGGCGTCACGTCGATACGGCATGAATTGATCGATTACATGGATGAAGTGAAACGCCAGGCCACCTTCCATGAACTGATGCTGTGGATCAGGCGAGTCACAGCTTCGTTTCTCAGCCAGTCGGAGGGGGATGAAGCGATGCCGGGTTACATTCAAAAAGCCATCCGGTATATGGAGCAGCATTACATGGAGGAGCTTACACTCAAAAACGTGTCGGATACGGTTTTTTTAAATCCCTGGTACTTCAGCACGCAATTTAAGAAGTGGATGAACGTTTCCTTCAGCGAATACGTCAACCAGCTCCGCGTACGAATGGCCAAACAATTTCTGAAACAGAAGGATCTGAAAGTATATGAGGTGGCCGAAATGGTCGGTTTTCAGGATCCCGCGTACTTTAGCACCGTTTTTAAAAGCATTGAGCGGATGAGCCCGAAGGATTTTCAGAAAACGGTTACATGAATATCCCAATACGATTACAAGAAATCAAAGGATATTCAATTTTTTCAATAAGGGGCGGTGATACACTTTTGATATCCTAATCAAGGAGGAATCATAGTGATGAAAAATCAATGGTTGGTCAGTTATCTGTTGGCTCTTATTATTCTTCTGACGGCTTGTACGGATTCCGCCACGACGACCCAACCGAAGTCTGCCGTGGATACCCCGTCCGCGAGCAGCGGAGGGAAAATGACAGACGTCGGGACACCGCGAAACCAGACACTCATCGTGGATATTCTTAGCGGAAGAAGCCCGGACCCCGACCGCATGAATCCGTATATGCCGGGAGCGGTCGCGATGGACAGCGGTCTGCATCAGCTGATTTACTCGAATCTATGGGAAATCAATACGGTAAAAGGCGAGCAAATCCCTGATTTGGCGGCAACGATGCCGGAGCCCCTTGACAAGACGAATACAAAATTCAAATTCAAGATTCAAGAAGGCCTCACTTGGTCCGACGGTGTCGAATTTACGGCGGATGACGTGCAGTACACGGCGGATATGCTGCTGAAAACAAAGGAGATCGGATATAGCGGCTATTTTTCCAGCCTGGTGAAGAGCATGAAGGCCGTCGATAAATCGACGATTGAAGTGGAAACCGTGCAGCCGGAAACGCGCTTCGCGCAGAAGCTGGGCGTCGTGATCTGGGGGACATCGTTCCGGGTCATGCCAAGGCACATTTGGGAGAAGGAGGATCCGACGAAGTTCAAATTTACCGATCCGATCGGAGTCGGCCCTTACAAGCTGAGCAAGCGGGACCCGCAGGGCAACTGGTTCCTGTACGAGAAGCGCCAGGACTGGCAGAAGAGCGACGTCGGCAAGCTTGTAGGAGAGCCCGGACCTCCATATATTTTGTTTAAATACTTCGGTCCTGAAGAGAAGCGTATCGTAGCCGCTATCCAGCATGACATGGACATTCTTCAGGATATTACGCCAGAAAGCTGGGAGGTATTAAGACAGAAGAACACGTTTGCCCAGGCGTGGTACGATAATTTCCCGTACGCCGATATGAACGACCCTTGCGAGAGGGGGATGTCCTTCAACGCTTCTAAAGCTCCTTACGATAACGAAGATGTGCGATGGGCATTGACGCTCATGACCGATATCAAAAACGTTTCCATGGCGACATTTGGCGGCATGCTTCGCGTATCGCCGATTATTCTTCCGCCAATCTCCGTGCTGCAGGATAATTACCATAAGCCGATGACGGCGTGGTTGAAGGATTTTCAGCTTAGTGACGGCTATAAACCGTTCGAAGAGAGCTATGCGAAAGACATGGTCGACATGCTGAAGCAGCAGGGCATTAAAGGGCTGCCGACCGACTCGAAAGAAATGGTCAACACCTTTGGCGTAGGCTGGTTCAAATATGATCCCGATGAGGCCGCCAAGCTGCTGCAGAAGGCCGGTTTCGAGAAGAAGGGAGATAAATGGCTGAAACCGGATGGTACGCCCTGGAAGCTGACGATCAACGCCCCTGCCAATTTCGAGGTGCAATCGATGCGCCTGGCGTTCGCGGTTGCGGACAGCTGGAGAAAGAACGGCATTGATGTGAACGTACAGCAGATGGATGCCGCCACGTTCTGGGACAGCGAATCGACCGGCAGCTTCGAAGTCGGTTCATACTGGCCTGCATGCGGCCTGCTTCCGGACAGCACGGCCAACCTGCAGGGCTGGAATAAGGAGTATATTGTTCCCAACGGACAGCAGGCGCCGGGCAACCGGAACCGCTGGGCGAACGACCGCGTCAGCCAGTTGATCGAGGAGCTGAACGGGCTGGAAAGCAGCGATCCGAAGGTCATTCCGAACATTATGGAAATCAGCAAGGAAATGGTAAAAGGGATGCCGTTTATCCCAATGTTCGGCACATCCAAGTTCGTGCCTGTCGACACGTATTATTGGAAGGGATTCCAAACAGCCGAGAATGAATTCGAAGGACCGTGGTGGTGGTGGTCCCAGTTCAAGTTCTATACGCCCAATTATAAACCGACCGGCAAGTAGGACAGAAGAAATCGAAGCCTTTCATACCGGGTCCGGGTGTAATGTATCCGGCCCGGAATGCGCTTCAAAAAAGGGAGTGTGAGTCCCCATGGATTTCTATAAATTTTTATTTTCCCGGATTTTAACCTTTATCCTGGTCGTGTTCATCGGCATTACGGCGGTGTTCTTCGTACCGCGATTCCTGCCTTCGGACCCGGTGGAAGCGATGATCGGACAAATGACGTCCAAATCCGCGTTTCTCGATCCGAAAGCCGTTGAGACGCTGCGGGAAACGCTGAACGATTCCTTCGGACTGCAGGGCTCGGTTGCATCGCAATACTTCGGTTTTTTCAAGCGGGTGCTGCTGACTCAGGATTTCGGGCCTTCATTGGCCAACTATCCCGCTCCTGTCAATGAGCTGATCGGACGCGCGCTGCCCTGGACAATGGGCCTTTTGCTGACTTCCACTTTCATCTCCTGGCTGATTGGCAATACCGTCGGACTGCTGGCCGGATTCCGGAAGGAGAAGCCGTATTCCAAATTCTTTGAAGCCCTGTCTATCGCACTCTATCCGATTCCCTATTATATCTTCGCGCTTGTACTGATTATGCTGTTCTCCTATATCATTCCGGTCTTCCCGCTCACGGCGACGTTTCAGGGGGCCGGCTTTACATGGGAACATATCAGGAGCCTGCTGGTGAACTCGACGCTCCCCGCATTGTCGATGATTCTGGTCGGCACCGGCTGGTGGGTGATCAGCATGAAGACGATTTCGTCCGGGATCGCAGAGGAGGATTATGTGCATTTTGCCCGGTTGAAAGGTCTGAAGGAGCGTAAAATTATGACCCGTTATGTCCTGCCGAACGCGGCGCTTCCTCAGGTGACCATGCTGGCGCTGCAGCTCGGAACTATTTTTAACGGAGCGCTTGTCACGGAAATCCTCTTCGGCTATCCGGGAGTCGGAACGCTTATTTATAACAGCATTTTGCAGGCCGACTACAACCTGATTATGGGTACGATCACGCTGTCCATCATTGCCGTTGCGGGAGCGACGTTTATCGTGGATTTCCTGTATCCGTTCCTGGATCCCCGTGTGCGCTATAAATGACCAGAGGAAAAAGGAGGAGAAGTCATGAAGAATTGGAACTTTCGATTAAAAACGGGAGCTGCCATCCTTGCCGTTTTCCTTATCCTTGGACTAGTATTTCCTTGGTTTTACTCGGGAAACCCGATCGAGTGGGGAACGTATCCCAAAAATTTAAAGCCAAGTCCGGCGCACTGGTTTGGCACGACGAACCTGGGCCAGGATACGTTCTGGCTGCTTGCGAAATCGCTGCAAAACTCGTTCATCATCGGCATTACCGTCGCATTCTTCGCCACCGTAATCGGGGCGCTGCTCGGGCTGATCGCCGGTTTTAAAGGAGGTTTTTTTGACCGGCTCATCACGCTGATGACCGATTCGTTCATTGTCATTCCGTCGCTGCCGATCCTGATCCTTCTCGGTACCCTGCTCAAGGGCAGGGCGTCCCTGCTTTATATTGCGCTTATCCTGATTATTTTCAACTGGCCGTGGCCCGCGCGCCAGCTGCGGGCGATGGCGCTGTCGCTGCGGGAGCGCGACTTTATCAATACCGCTGTATTCTCCGGCAGCAGCACGTTGAAAATTATCGTCAAAGAGATCTTTCCGTTCGTAGCGGGATGGTCGCTTGCGAACTTCGTCAATACCATCCTGGTCGCGATCGGCTCGGAATCCGGGCTTGCGGTCATCGGGATGTCGAGCAACGAGAAAGCGACGCTCGGCACGATGATTTACTGGGCGAATCAGCATCAGGCGATGCTGGCAGGCCGTTGGTGGTGGATCGGGTCTCCGGTTGTCTCGATTGCTCTTATCTTCATTGCCCTGTTCCTGACCATGACAGGATATCAGCAATATTCTGCGCTAAGGAGAGGGAAATAGTATGCTGAGATTGAACAACGTAAGCGCTCAATACAATATGCTAGGCAGCTATGTGAAGGCGGTAGACCGAGTCAATTTCGAGGTGCGAAAGAATGAGATCTTCGGGATTGCCGGAGAATCGGGCTGCGGCAAATCGACCTTGCTGAAGGTCATGTACGACCTGATCGCATATCCGCTGGAAATATCAACGGGCTCCGTTGAAATTCATTCCACGCAAAAGGACGGCAGGCCGATTGTCTATACGAACGGAGACATTCATAAGAGCTGGTGGAAAGTCATCTCGTATGTCCCTCAGGGAGCTATGCATGTGTTGAATCCTGTGGCGCGCGTGAAGGGGCAGTTCTTCGATGCAATCGGCAAGTATCACGGAAAGAAAAACAAGCGGCTGCTGCAGGAGGAGATCGTACAGTATTTAAGAGAGCTTGAGCTCCCTCCAGAAGTGCTGAATGCTTATCCGCATCAGCTGAGCGGCGGCATGAAGCAGCGCGTCCTGATTGCGCTGGCGACGTTTCTCCATCCCGAGATCATACTTGCCGACGAGCCGACGACCGCCTTGGATGTCATTGTGCAGCGGGGGATACTGACGATGCTCTCCCGCGTCCAGAGAAAGATGAAGAACTCGATGGTAATCGTCTCCCACGACATGGGCGTTCACTACCAGATTACAAACCGGATGGGCATTATGTATGCAGGGCAGATGATTGAAGTTGGACCGACGGAGCAAATCTTCAACAGCCCGCAGCATCCTTACACGAAAATGTTGATTAACGCGCTCCCGAGAATCGGAGATAACAGCCAAAAGGAGGGAATTCCCGGTACGCCGCCGAGCTTGAAAAACCCTCCTGCCGGCTGCCGGTTCGCAGCGAGATGCCCACTGGCGATGGACCTTTGCCGGATGAAGGATCCTGCGGAGTCGGTTGTCGGGGAGGATCACTTCGCGAGCTGCCACCTGCTGAACGATTCCCATTCGCTGCAAAGGGGTGAAATCATTGTCCGCTAATATATTGGAAATTAATCAGCTAAGCCGCAGCTTTAAAATCGGAGGCATGGTGCTCGGCAAGAAGATCATGGCTGTCGACAAGGTTGATCTGAAGCTGCCTGGCGACAAACCGCAAATTTTGAGCATCGTCGGTGAATCCGGCAGCGGCAAGACGACGCTGGCGCAAATGATTCTGCGTCTGCTGGCCCCTTCCTCAGGTGATATTCTCCTTGGCGGCGTCCCGCTCTCAGCCTATGGGAAGGGTAAGAACAGGAAGGCATTTTTCAAGAAGGTACAGCCGATCTTCCAGAATCCGTTCACGTCGTTCAGTTCGCAGAAGACCGTCGACTCCTATCTGTACGATACCGCGATCAATCTTGAAATTGCCGCAAACAAGAAGGAAGCGCAAGCGGTCGTAGCGGAGGTGCTTCATTCGGTTGGTCTTGATCCGGACCATATTAAAGGGAAGTATCCGAACCAGTTTTCCGGCGGGGAGCTGCAGCGTATATCGATAGCGCGGGCGCTTATCCCGAAACCGAGTCTGATTGTAGCAGACGAGCCTGTCGCGATGATCGACGCTTCGCTGCGGATGAACATCGTCAACCTGTTTCTCAAGCTGAAGGACCAATATAAGGTCAGTTTCATTTACATTACGCATGATCTCTCGACGGCTTACTATATCAGCGATTATATTGCAACCATGTACCGCGGCCAGCTCATCGAGTTCGGGGATGCGAGAAGCATTCTGAACAAGCCTTCCCATCCATATACCGAGCTGCTGCTAGATTCCATTCCGAGAGTAGGCAAGAAATGGGATGAAGATCTCACGCTCCCCGATTGGGATGGTGTCCAATCAGACGGATCCGGTTGTAAATTTGCCGGAAGATGCAAATACGCGAAGGACGCGTGCCGAGCCGCACCGCCTTACATGGTTGACATTGAACTGAAACATGAGGTGTTATGCATTAAACATAACGAATACCAAACCACACGATAACAGGAGGTAATGAACATGCTGCAAAATCACGGTTTAGGCTTCGGTTTATCCACCGCCCCATTAATGACCAACGGTAAATCCCGCTCCATCTCGGCCGAGAATCCGAAGGGCGAAGCAGGCGCAGGCGGAAAAGAAGCAAGCCATCTCGGAGTGGCGCGCAAAGGCCGCCCTTGTATCACGCTTGCCCAGGGAGACACGGTAACTCTCGCAGAGATTACAGGGCCGGGCGTTCTCCAGCATTTCTGGATTACCGTTACCGATCGAACGGATAAGGGGTATTTCGTCCTGCGGGATTTAGTGCTGCGGATGTACTGGGACGACGAAGCGGAGCCTTCGGTGGAGGCGCCGCTTGGCGACTTCTTCTGCAACGGCTTTGGAGCCCGCAGCAATGTTAACTCCCTGCCGGTCGTGGTCAACCCGACAGGAGGCATGAACTGCTATTTCCCGATGCCATTCCGCAAATCGGCGAAGATCACGGTGGAGAATCAGCACGCTGGAGATATTCAAGGCTTCTTCTATCAATTCAATTACACGCTCGTTGATGCGCTCCCGGAGGAAGCAGGCTATTTTCATGCCCAATGGCGAAGAGAGAACATGACGACAGAAGCGCAGGATTACACAATTGTGGACGGCATTAAGGGAAAAGGCCATTACGTGGGCACCTACCTGGCATGGGCCGCGCTTGAGCGGTACTGGTGGGGCGAAGGCGAGATCAAGTTCTTTATGGACGGCGACGTGGAATGGCCGACGATCTGCGGCACCGGTACGGAGGATTATTTCGGCGGAGCCTGGTGTTTCTATGAGAAGCGCGACGGCAAAATTGTAGAAACCCCCTATAACACGCCTTACATGGGCTATCCGTTCTACTCAAAGGAGGACAACACCCGCAGCGACATCTTCGGCGAAGACAGCGTTCCGATGCACGGTCTGTATCGCTGGCATCTGATGGACCCGATCCGCTTCGACAGCGAGCTGCGGGTTACGATTCAGCAGATAGGCCATAACAGCCGCGCCCTGTACGAACGAACGGATGATGTGTCTTCCGTCGCATACTGGTACCAGGCCGAGCCGCACGCTTCATTCCCGCAGCTGCTGCCTGTAAACAAGCGTTGGCCGCGGTAAGGCCAACTCTTCCTAATTATAATTAATTCAAATAAAAATTTATTGGGCAGAGGTAAGAATAAATATTATGGATTGGTGTCGCGCAACTGCGCGGCTTTTTTTTATCGGTACAGGTTCTTGTCAAAAGTTCTTGATAAAGAACCTGTATGGATCGTCGCAGGCTCAGGTCATGTGTTGTAAAACAACCGGAAACACATGCCACTCACTTCTGCTGAAGAGGGGTAAACAAATTCATCTAAGGAAGGGTAATTTTTATATTGTCCGCTTTCTTGACAGCGGCCTAACCATACTAAAGTATCTATTTTATCTTACCTTTTCCTGTAATATTGTTATCAAAGGCAGGTACTACAAGGAGGTTAAATATGCCATCAAACAATTATTCTAATTCATTAAAGTTGAGGAAGAGTACAAATTCAGGCAGAAGGTCTGCAGTAATTACTGGGGTATTATTAATAGCCGGGTTGGTTGCAGGTATATTTAGTGTTGTTCCTGATATAGATGGAGCAGACTACCTTGTAAAGGCTTCTACAAATGAAAATAAGGTAAAAATAGGGGCGTTTTTCCAGTTGTTAATGGTTGTTGCATATGTTGGTATTCCTATTTTAATGTATCCGATTTTAAGTAAGCATAATAAAGGTTTAGCTCTTGGATCTGTTGCTTTCGGCATCATTGCGGGTGTGTTCATTATTATTGGTGTAATCATTCTTCTGTTGCTATTGACATTGAGCCACGAATTTTCAAAAGTTGGAGCTCTGAATGTATCGTATTTTCAGACCCTGGGTGGATTGTTACGAGAAGGACGTGATTTGGTAAACCATGTGGCAACGACACTGGCATTTGTTTTGGCTATGTTCTTGTTTAACTGCATATTTTACCAAACAGAATCAGTTCCACGTTGGTTGTCAGTTTCGGGTCTTATTGGGTCTACATTGTCCATATTGGCAAGCTTATTATTTATGATTCGCTTCATCGGTCTGGATGCCACCTACATGATGTTGAACATTCCAATAGCCTTTCAACAATTGGTTTTGGCTTTATGGCTAATTATTAAAGGATTCAACCCAACGGAACAGCATTCTGTATCCAATTAAGATGAATGCTCTAGAAAAGCCACACTTGGTCATCCAGACTCCAGTTGCGCGTCTCCGCTGACCAACGAGTCAGATGCTACCCAGGCTGCAAAATAGTGGGGAGTGGGTGATTTCCCCAAAGTTAAAAGCACCATAGAGGGTCTAAGGTGCTGAGGAAAGGGGGGTTCCTTAATTTATAATATATTCGGTAATCACTAATTTGTTTGGACATTCATCCGTAATTTCAGAGACTCCTTAATAACATTTTTTTATGAGCCGGTTGACTATGAATCTTAAAAAATCCGCAAATAGAGGATATTCTTTGCCTTGCCCATTAAGGAGTACTTAGAATAGAATGTATGATCTTACTAGGAAAGGGGGAAATCAGCGTGGGAACTTTTCTTGATCAACGCAGTTCGATGAATGCAAATGCTTCCGGTTCCATTAACGTTGCCCTTACAGCGGCTCCGGTGTTATTTGGTATTGTTGGTCTACAAACCCGCAACGTCGCGAACCCGATTGTGGATCTTACAGGAACAATCGGATTTAGCGCTGCTGCTGCAGGAACGACCATTGCTGTTCAAGTTCGTCGCGGAGCCTTGGTTACAGACCCCATTATTTATTCCGCCATATTCACAGCTGGCATTGCAGGCATTAATACACGCAGCTTTACAGCACAAGACCTATTGGCACCCGCTGCCGCACAAACGACTTACTCTGCCTTTATAAGCAGTGTGGGCGTTGGTGTATCCCGGATCGGACCTGAAGTGTTCTGGGGACTTGCCTCATCCACGGTCTAATTCTTCAAAGAAGCTATACGGCTAAGCTCGTGTAGCTTCTTTTTTAACTATTTACGCAATGGAAAGGGTGATAGAATCGATTTCGGTCAGTTTATGAATGATCGTGCCAGTTTGGTTAACGTCTGGAGATAGAGAAGCCTGAGATTCCCGATAGGGTTTATAATACCAAGACCTCGCGTTAGTTGAACCTATCTAGCTCCGTTAACATTTCAGTTTTATCTTAGAGAAAAGGATTCCTAACCAATTCGGATGCAGAATCGACCCCCGCTCCATTTGGATTGTTCCAGACCGGAACGGTGGCAATCACCGTATTGGTTAACCCGGCAATGACAGAAACATTATTAGTGTCGCGGTTTGGTACGTTGGTTACGCCATCTATTACAGAAACGGTATCAGATTGAAATTGGCTACATAAATCAGGTTAGTTACTGGATTGGCGCCTATCCCTGTGGCCCAATCGGACTCTGCGGTCCAATTGCTCCCTCTGACCCCGGCGGGCCGATCGGCCCTTGCCGCCCCACCGAACCCAATCTTCCTTTGCATAGTACCCGTTTACGTTTTTTTTGATGTCTCGCCTTTTTTAAAGTTCTTTTTTCTCTTCTTGGCGCGAATGACTACAGTTTTCCCGCTGCAGCCCTGTTTTCGACGGATCCTGCAAGAAACCAAATCGCACACCTCCTGGATAGATGTGCTGTATACGATGACACTGGTTTATTTACTGGATGGGCTGTTGATAGGCATTAATCTATTTTCATTGAAAAATGGGTTGAAAACTCCTATTGTTCATGTCATAAGTCGGGAAATGGGATCAAGTTCTTGTCATCGGCTAATGACAAGAACTTGATTTTCATGCCTATACTTTCATGAAGATATTTAAAACGGATGGAATACTAGATGAATCTCCCATATACAAAGACCTATTTTCAGTAAAAAATAGATAGTTGTTTAGCTGTGTGAGACAAATGTCCATGCCTTTAATAGATAAATGGAGTAGTATACAACAAACTATGTGGAGGTGTTCGAATTGGGTTGTCCTCAACTTAAACGAAAAAAGGGCTGCAAAAAGAAAACAGTTATAGTTCGCCCTTCTGAGAAAAAAAACCGGTTGAAGAAAAATTGTTGTTGCAAGAAAATTGTTGTCAAAGAACAAGTTGTACAGGTGAATATTCCTTCAGGGGCTTTAGGTGCTGCTGGTGCTGTTGGCACAGCAGGAACTGTCGGTGCTGCAGGAAGTGTCGGTTCTGTAGGCACAGCAGGAAGTGTAGGTTCTGTAGGTACAGCGGGTAGTGTAGGTACTGCAGGTTCCGTGGGAGTTGCAGGTGCCGTGGGTGCTGCAGGTGCCGTTGGACCAACAGGTCCAGCAGGAGGAGTATTAGGCTTTGCAGATTTTTTTGCATTGATGCCTCCTGATAATGCAGCGACAGTTGCTCCTGGTACAGACGTAAGTTTTCCACAAAATGGACCTATTAGTGGGACGGCTATTACCCGGACGAGTGACAGTACATTTAATCTGTCTGCCATTGGCACTTATCAGGTCTTGTTTGAAGTAAGTGTATCTGAGGCAGGCCAACTGATTTTAACTCTTGATGGCGCTGACCTGGCCTATACGGTGGTCGGGCGAGCCACAGGCGCTTCTCCGATCGTAGGAATGGCTCTTGTGCAAACGTCAGTCATCAATTCAATACTCACTGTACGAAATCCTGCAGGCAATGCCGCGGCACTAACCATCACACCTGTCGCCGGAGGAACAAGGCCTGTTTCAGCACACCTTATTATCACGCGAATTGCTTAGAGAATGAATGGCTCTAATGTAAGGTAAATCATCGTGTTTGTCTTTTGCACGATCGGTGTCCATTCGTATATGGAGGTCAGCCAGTTTTCGGGTTGACCTCTAATAAGAGGTTAATCGTAAAGATGGTTGCTCTTATGGATCTTCACATAAGCTCATGGTGGTCAGGGTCGCGCAACAGTAGTGGAACGATAGCATACAGCGCAAGCCGGTGTTAAAATCTATCCAATCTACCAAAATAATTTTTTTAATAATTTATGCATTCGAAAAAGAATCAAATTCGAGGAGAGAATAGCAAATGCCAGAGGTTGTATACGTGAAAAGCAACTGGGTTGGATTGCCTGCCGGTACCGTCGTCGGTCCAGGAATGATTATTGGAACCAAGCATTCGCTACCATTCAAGAAGACGTTAATGCGGTGGCAACACATGGAACCCTACAGGTCGCAGCCGGTTTATATAATGAGCCGCTGATTAACGTCCTAAGACCTATGCAGTTGCATGGCGCTCAATACGGCGTAGATGCCCGAACACGATCCGGCAGTTCTGATCAAGAGTCGACCATGTAGTCAAATACGCTAATATCTTGGCTATGAAAAATAGGCAGATTAATAGGCAACTGCCAATTGTAAATCTATAATAAATGGCAATAGTTTAATATTTTTATATATTTAAGACATGATTCAAAAAAATAGCAGTCAATTGCTTCTTTAAACACTTAATTAGTTGTTGAATTTGAAAAAATGAACGGCAGGTTTCAAAAATTTGGATCGGTGCAGGAACTCGATTGTCATTTGAAAGCTACCGAGTAAGAAGGTATTTCTGGAGTAATTATCTGGGCCCGGAACAAGTCTCTGAGTCTGGAGGGGTGGATAATGTTCTTTTAAAAGTAATCAAAAATTCCTGTAAAAATGGGAGGGTTACAATTAACAGAAAACATTAATTTAAATTCGTCGGATGTATCGGAGCTGGGATTTATCTCAGCCGAACTATTGGACCCGCGATTTTCTGCACGATAGTCGATGCGGATCTTCAATGAGCTCCCAAATGGTGGTAACGGGTACGATAGCACATGTCAGTCTTGATTTGCTGAATAAGAGGATACCAAGAGAGCTCCGTCCCGGAAGGGGACGGAGCTCTTTCTCCATCTGGCGCTTGTCAGCTGCGGTAGGCGGACGGACTGACGCCAGCGGTTTTCTTGAAGACGTTGCAGAAGTAATTCTGGTCCTCATAGCCGACCAATTGGGAGATCCGCGCGATCTTCAAGGTTGTCGTGCGAAGCAGCTCCCGGGCGCGGTTCATGCGGATTCGCGTAACGTAATCGCTGAAGCAGATACCGACGACGAGCTTGAACCGCTTGGAGAAATAATTCGGGTGGATGAAATACGTCTCCGCCACCCACTGAAGCGACAGCTCCTCCGCGTAATGCTCCTCGATATGCCGCTTCACATGTGCGATGATATCGTCGCACGAACGGTCGGTTCCGCTGCCGGCGATGCTCTCCAAATGCTTCAGCTGCCGGTCGATTACTGCTGTAATCTCACACCAGCCGGAAAGCTGGTCCAGAGAGGCGGCAGGCGAGCCAACCGATGCGCCCGGCAATGCCGTGCCTTGCTTCGCCGCGTGCTTGCGCAGCATTCGCATCACCTCCGCATAGACGAATTCCAGCTGCGCGTAGCGGGCATCCGGCGATTCCGCGAGACGGCGGAAGAGTCCGCCGGCATACGCATGGAAGTCACGGTATGCGCCCTCATCCAGCATGGCCGGCATGACGCGCTCGGCCTCGTCCATCAGCCGCGGGCTGGCGTCCGCGGCTTGCCGTCCCGCTTCTGTTTCGGCTTCGGCGCAAACGCTGCCGCTTCCAAGCAGCAGCTGGTACTGAAGCGCTTTGCGTGCCTCGGTATACGCGAACCGGAGCTGTGTCAGCTCTTCCTTCGTCCCGCTGATGCCGATGGACACGGTCAAGCCGAGATGGCGCGAGATCCATTCTGAGGTCCCGGTCAGCGCTTCCGCGAGCGGCTTAAGGGAGAAGGCGGCTTCGGAGCCGAGAAGGGCGACGATCTCATCTTTATGATAAGCGTGCTTGAAGACGACGGAGGCGATATTGGCGAGCGGGAGCAGCGTATTCCCGATTACGTTTTGAACGGCGAACCTGGCCAGCGTTCCTTCGTCCGGGCCGAATCGGCTGTCCGCTCCGCCGCGGATCCGCACGACAGCCGCGGCGAAGCTCCGGCAGGCCGGCATCGCGGGCGGAAGACCGTCCCATCTCGCATCCGCCTCCGAAATGAGATGGGTCATTTGGAAGTCCAGCGGCTGCAGATGGCTCTGCCGGATCCAGACTCCCAGCTCGTGAAGCTGCGTCAGATCCGCCGCGTCCTTTTGTTCTTCGCGGAGCTCCTTGCACAAGTCGCCCAATAAACCGTGCAGCTTATCCTTGTCGATCGGTTTGAGCAGATAGTCCTTGACATTGTACTGTAGCGCCGTGCGCACGTATTCGAATTCATTGAAGCCGCTGATGATGACGAATTTCAAGCGCGGGCTCTGCGTCCGCGCCTGCTCGATGAACTGCAAACCGTCCATGCCGGGCATCCGCACGTCCGTCAGCACGATATCCGGCTGGCAGACCGCCAGCTTGGACAGCGCCTCGAAGCCGTCGCCCGCTTCGCCAGCCAGCTGCAGGCCGAGCGTCTCCCAATCGATTTTGCGGATAAGGCCCTGCCGCAGCAGGGGTTCGTCTTCAACGATCATGACCTTCATCGGGATGTCCTCCTCCTGTTCGCTTGGGCAGCCGGAACGAGATTCGCGTTCCCGCCCCCGGCTTGCTATCGATGATCACCTGCGGATCGCTTTCGAAATACATCTGAACGCGCTTGAATACATTGGCCAGACCGATCATCGTCCGCGCGGAGGACTGCCGTGACACGATGTCCGGGGAATCGGTCAGCTTGCGGCGCAGCAGCTCGATTATGGCCGGATCCATGCCGACGCCGTTGTCATAAACGTCGATCCGGAGCGTCGCTTCGTCCAGGCTGGTCAGCGCCACCCGCACGAATTTGGGCCCGACCTTCTGCTCCAGACCGTGAATGACGGCGTTCTCGACGAGCGGCTGCACGAGAAACTTCGGCACGATCAGCTCCTCAATGCCCGGCTCCACGTCGATCTCGTAGACGAACAGCCCGCCGAATCGGATTTGGTAGATGGACAAATACTGATTCAGATGCGCGACCTCCTCCCGGACCGTGGCAAGCCCGCCGCCGTTCAGGTTATAGCGGAGCATGCCCCCGAGCGCGAGGCAAATATACGAGATGCGTTCGTCGCCGTCGATCGAAGAGATGCTGTCGATCGTGCTGAGCGTATTGAACAGAAAATGCGGGTTGATCTGCGATTGCAGCGCCTTGATCTCCGCTTCCTTCTTCAGCAGCTCCGTCTCGTATACTTTATGGATAAGCGAGCGGATTTCGTACGTCATCTTGTTGAAGCTGTGCTGAATGGTGGAGAGCTCATCCGTGCCCCGCACGTCGATGAACGCTTGAAAATCGCCTTTCTCGACCTGCTTCATCCGCTTGTTGAGCTCCTTCAGCGGCTTCGTGAAGCCCGCGGCGATCGCGGAACCGATCAGCATTGCCGCAAGAAAGCTGGCGAGCGCGATCAGGACGAGCAGATTGCGGAACGCGTTCACCTTGTTCACAATGCGGTCGAGCGGCACGCTGCCGATAACCAGCCAATCGCCGTAGCCGAGCGCGCGGTAGAAGCCGATGTTCATTTGGCTGCCGCTTGTGAACCGGTAGTCGACGTACCGGTCCGAGACCGGATGGGCGCGGTAACCGGCGAAGAGCGGAGAGTCGGCGATGGACGCGTTGTTCAACTCGTGATCTTTGGCGAAAATAACCCGTCCCTGGCGGTCGACGATATAGTAGGCGCTGCCGTCGTCGTTGCTTAATCCGATGAATGCCTTTTCGATAATGGCTGGATCCATGTCGATTTTGATGTAGCCGATCGGCGTTTGCGAGTTGGAGGTGATCCGCTTGAGCTGCTGGACGTAGCTGATCGTTTGCACGGGCGTTCGCGAGGTATTGATCTTCGTGATGGAAGCCGTCCAGAGCGGGTAGCCGTCCAGCCGTTTTGCCTGCTCGAAGAGCCGCTCCTGGTCTTGCTCGAACAGCTCCCTGACCCCGGAATTGTAGTAGTAATAGCTGGAGTATTCATCGCCGCGCGGACTGGCGATCTTGATGAAGGCAATGAGCGGATTTTGCAGCTTCTGCCCTTCCAGCTTGTTGCGGTAATATTGCTGGTCGTCGAAGTCCGGCAGCCCGCCGCTCAGGAATTTCTGCAGGGAGGTGTCGCTGAAATAACTATAGCCGATATTGCTGATGGTCTTGAAGTGCAATTTCAAGGTATCGGCGGTTTGCTCCGTCATCTTCTCCAGACCGTCCAGGGTGGAGGCCTGCAGCTCGCTCTGCATGATCCGGTAGTAGGAGTAACCCATGATGAGCGCGGTCAAGCCGATGACGACGAAGAAAGAGAGAATCAGCTTGCTGCGGAATTGAACGGTGCGCGGCCTTCCCAATCTCAGCCATCGATGATCCAGGCGATCCCCTCCTTCATAGACACGGTGCGGGTCAGGGTTGGTATTCGACAGGCGGGAGGTTATTCCTGTCGGCGGCAAAGCAGCGGACGGCAGAGCTTAGAATATTGCTAAAGAGAGGTTACAAAATTATATAGAAAGCGCTCTCATCAAATTATACACTTGATTTGTGAATGATTACCATAAGGGAGGCAGCCAACTTATGAAGAACAAAAATCGGCTTGGAAGATGGGCGTTCGCGGCAATCATCCTGTCTTTATCGCTAACGGTTACAGCCTGCGGAGGCAATAGCGGCGGCTCCAACACGAACACAGGCAGCATGGACGGCAATAACGGCGCGGCGGCTGTCAATGCGGATGCCGGCACGAACGCGGCGGCGAACGAAGGAACGGCGAATGCGGGTGCCGGTGATGCCGGCGGCACGGTCGAGATCAAGGTATGGGACCAGCCGCAGCCCGAGGATCCGAACAAACCGGTATGGGAAGAAATCCAGGCCGGCTTCGAAGCGGCGAATCCGAACATCAAGGTCACGCACGAGACGATGCCGCAAGGCACAAACGACCGCGAGGTGTTCGTGACGTCGATGGTCGGCGGCAACGGCCCGGATGCCTATCAATCGGCGCATTTCCCGATCATCGGCGACTGGGTCGGCCAAGGCCTGGCGCTCGATCTGACGCCTTATTGGGACGGATATGCGGATAAGGATCAATTCATTCCTTCTTCGATGACGGCCGGCACGATCGACGGCAAAGTGTACGGCATTCCGCATGACATGTACGCGACGGGGCTGTTCTACAACAAGAAGATGTTCACGGCCGCGGGGCTCGATCCCAATAAGCCGCCGGCAAATTGGGACGAACTGGTCGCGGACGGCATCAAGCTCACGGATACGGCCAAGAAACAGTACGGCATCACGCTGCTCGGCATGGAATGGGCGGACTGGTGGTTCGAGTATTACGTCTGGCAGGCGGGCGGCGACCTGACGCATCTGAACGACGACGGTACGGTGACGCTCGCCTTCACGGAAGAGCCGTCCGTTACGGCGCTGCAATTCTACAAGGATCTGAAGTGGAAGCACAAAATCGTGCAGAACAACGTGCTGCAGAGCTACCAGGACAACATGAACGATATCTTCCAGGGACGCGCGGCGATGTCGAACGGTGCGTCCAGCGGCTTCGGGGATTACGCTGCGAACGGCATGGATCTCGCGGACGTCGGCTTCGCGCCGTATCCGGTCGGTCCCTCCGGCCAAGGCCCTAGCCAGATCGGCGGCGCGTACTGGATCATCAATCCGAAGACGTCCAAGGAGAAACAGGACGCAGCCTGGAAGTACATCACCTACATTAATTCCAAGGAAGTGCTCGAGAAATACCTGCAATTCCAGTCCGACAACGGCATATTCCCGAACCTGCTGTCGGTCCGCAGCGACGTGAACCCGGCGGATTTCGCGGAGAACGTCTCGCAGGAGCTGATCGACAACGTCAACAAGGCGGCAGCCAATACCCATCTGGAGTACTTCCTGAAGGAACGCTTGACGCCGTACGTGGTCAAAGCAGTCCAGAAGGCGCTGACCGACGAGAATTCTGATCCGGAGGCGCTGCTCGCGGAAGCGCAGGCGGCCGCGCAGAAGGAAGTCGTCGATGCGTACAACGCATCCGTGAAGAAATAAATACCGGAGCGGAGACTTGAAGCGGGGCCAGGCGGCCGCAGAGGGCTCCGCTCACCAATTTCACGCGAAAGGATGCGGACGAGAATGAAAACAGCCCTGCAGCAGCCGGGAACGCCGTTGCGAGCAAAGCCCGGCTTCCGCTTCAAGATTGCCTGGACGCCGATATTGTTCCTGACCCCGGCGGTGCTCGCTTTTTTGATATTCAAATATTATCCATTGTTTCAAGCGGTCTACATGAGCTTCTTCGACTACAAGGTCATCGATCCCCCGGGACGCTTCGTCTTGCTTGACAACTATGCGTACCTGATCCATTCGACCGAATTCTGGAATGCGCTCAAGAACACGTTCGCCTTCTTCGGCATTTATTTCATCCTGACGTTCTGGATTCCGATCATGCAGGCGATTCTGCTGAACGAAGTCACGACGGCGAACAAGACGATCCGCGTCCTGTACCTGCTGCCGACGGCGGTTCCGGCGGTCGCCGGCTACCTGCTGTGGAAGTGGCTGTACAACCCGGATTACGGGTTGCTGAATTACCTGCTGCACTTCGTCGGGCTTGGTCCTTACGGCTGGCTGAACGACCCGCACATGGCCAAATGGGCGATCGTGTTTCCCGGCGTGTTCGGCACCGGGCTCAGCATGCTGATCTATTACTCGGCGCTCAAGGGCATCCCGGCGGAGAACATCGAAGCGGCCAAAATCGACGGCGCCGGACCTTGGAAGCGGATGTCCGCCATCGTTTTCCCGAGCTTGAAATTCGTTATCGGCATCCAGTTCGTGGCGTTCATCTCCGGTGTGTTCCTGACGTTCGACCCGATGTACATCATGACCGGCGGCGGGCCGGCGAACAGCACGCGAACGCTGTCCATGCTCGTCTTCGACAGCTCCTTCAAGGAGTTCCGCTTCGGGGTGGCGGGCGCCGTCTCCTTCGTGATGTTCTTCATCATCGCGCTCATTACGTACGCACAAA
The DNA here is from genome assembly GCF_056269255.1 of Paenibacillus sp. JT31N17. Classification (NCBI taxonomy): domain Bacteria; kingdom Bacillati; phylum Bacillota; class Bacilli; order Caryophanales; family Paenibacillaceae; genus Paenibacillus; species Paenibacillus sp. JT31N17. Next base: position 1,785,612 of record NZ_JBWDNP010000001.1, on the reverse strand, counting down.
TCAAAATGTCGGGCAGGGAATGACTCTGAACCTGCCGGGAAGGAGCCAGCCATGGCTGCACGGAACAAACGCATAAGGGAGCGCGGCGCTTTATCCGTCAAAATCGTTTCCTATTCGGTCGCCGCGTTTTTCATCATCGTCTCCGTCATTCCGTTATTGTGGATGATCAGCTCGTCGATGAAGGACAACATCTCCATTTACAAGTTTCCGCCGACCTGGGTCCCGAAAGTGCCCAAGTCCGTCAACATTACCTTGAATTACGACGGCACGAAGCTGCAGAAGCCGGAAGAGCTCGAATTGGACGCCATGGAGGCGATCTGGTTCACGTGGAAAAAAATGCAAAACGAAGCGATCGGCTCCATGCGCGTGACAGGAATCAAGGATGGCCATGTCGTATATATAGCATACATGCCTGCGTACAACTTCACGATCGGACGGCCGCAAATCGTGCCGACCCAGCTGGCCACGGACGCGACGATGCGGATCAAGCTGCCGCAAATCCGCGAGCGGGGCCTGACTGAATTCCGCATGCCCGGATCCGGCGGAGCTGAGTATAACGGAGCAATGACGGTCCCGGCTGAGCTGCCGGAGACGGCGAGCACGGTCCAGCGGCTGATCTTGGAATCCAAGGTCATCAAAGGAGAATTGCAAACGATTTCAGAGTCAGGGGACTGGAAGCGGCTGTTCGATAATTATATCGTGCTCTGGCAGATGGCAAGCGGCGATGATAACGCTTACGGCTTCCAGCACTTCCTGCTGAACAGCGTGATCGTGACGGGCGCGACGATCGTGTCCCAGCTGCTGATCGGCGGCATGGCGGGCTATGCGCTGGCCCATCTCGTGCGCAGGCGCATTGGCGGCTGGCTAACGCTTTTCTTCGTCGCGACAATCATGATTCCGGAGCTGGCGATCCTCGTTCCGCTTTACTTGACGATGGATAAGCTGCATTTGGTTAACACGCTGTGGGGCATTATTCTGCCGCATACCGCGTGGGGAATCGTGATCTTCCTGTTCAAGGGGTTCTTCGATCAGCTGCCGGGCGAGCTCATTCAGGCGGGGAGAATCGACGGAGCCTCGGAGGTTCATATTTTCTGGCGGATCATCATTCCGATGTCCACGCCGATCTTCACGGTCGTCTCGGTCATGACGTTCATCGCCGTATGGAACGAATTCCTGTGGCCGCTCGTCGTGGCGAAATCGCCGCAGGTGTGGACCTTCACGGTCGCGTTGAACGATTTTCAGAACCGGCAGAGCATGGGAGCGAACGTCATTATGTCCAGTCTCGTCATCGCCACCATCCCGCTTATGATCATTATTATTTCCTGCCAGAAGCTGATCGAGAAAGGCGTGTCGTTTACGGGGCTGAAAGGATAACAGCAGTTGCGGCTGCGGTCGCGGCCGACAGTGCGAGGAAGCGAGGGATGGAATATGGAACGCAAAGTAGCATTGGTTACGGGCTCCGGCAGAGGCATCGGCAGAGGCATCGCGCTGGCATTTGCGAGAGCTGGCTATGATGTCTGCGTGAATTACAACCGCAGCGCGGAGAAGGCGGAGGCTGTCGTGCAGGAAATTCGGGCCATCGGTGTGCGCGCCGAATCGGTACAGGCGGATATCTCGACGATTGAAGGCGTGGACGCGTTGTACGACGGCGCGCGCGCGGCGTTCGGCCGATTGGACGTGAGCGTGGCGAATTCCGGCATTACGCGGATGCAGCCGTTTCTGGAGACTACGCCGGAGCTGTACGACGAAGTGATGAACACGGATTTGAAGGGGCTCTACTTCTGTTCGCAGCGGGCGGCGCGCATCATGGCGGAGCAGGGGACGAAAGGCGCGCTCATCCATATCAGCTCCAACCATGCGGAAGGCACGTGGTCGAACGCGACGGTGTACGCCGCGGCGAAGGCGGCGGTCAACAAGCTGACGAAGAACATGGCGCTTGACCTGGCCGGCTACGGCATCCGCGTCGTTGGCATCGCGCCGGGCTACACCCTGCTCGGCGAGCCGAAGGATGAGCAGGTGCGCGCGCGCATTGCCGGCGTGGCCTCGCGTATTCCGCTCGGCCGATTCGCCACGACGGACGAGGTCGGCGAGGCGGCCGTGTACCTTTCTTCCGACAAAGCGGGCTATATGACGGGCACGACGGTATACATGGACGGCGGCGCACTGCTGCCGGTATGGGCGGATAAAGGCTAGACGGAAGCGAAACCGAGAATGCGGCATAAGTGACCGGTAAACGGATGACGGCAGGCGACGCAGTACGAATCCAAGTGAAACGCAGGAGGAGACGGATCGTTATGAAAATCACCGATATGAAGCTATACCATGTGAAACCGCGCTGGTTGTTTCTGAAGATCGAGACAGACGAAGGGATAAACGGGTGGGGAGAACCGATCGTCGAAGGCCGTGCGCTTACCGTCGCGACAGCGGTGGAAGAGCTGAAGCGCTACTTGATCGGCCAAGATCCGCTGCGCATCGAGCACCACTGGCAGATCATGTACCGGGGCACCTTTTACCGCGGCGGCCCGGTGCTGGTCAGCGCGATCAGCGGCATCGAGCAGGCGCTGTGGGATATTAAGGGCAAGTTCTACAACATGCCCGTCTACGAAATGCTCGGCGGCAAAGTACGCGAGACCATCCGCATGTACAGCCACTGCAGCGGGGCGACGCCGGACGAGATCGCGGCGAACGCGAAGAAGCGAATGGAAGCGGGCTTCACCGCCATCAAGATCGGCGTCGACGCGCCGGTGCGACAGGTCGACACGCTGGCGTTCGTGGAGAACGTGGCGAATAAGTTCGCGGCCATCCGCGAAGCGGCCGGCAGCGGTCTCGACATCGCCATTGATTTCCACGGGCGAGTCAGCCCGGCGATGTCGATCCGGCTTGCGGCCGCCCTGGAGCCGTATTACCCGATGTTCATCGAGGAACCGTGCCTGCCGGAGAACGTGGACGCGCTGCTTCGCGTCGCTCAGTCGACGAGCATTCCGATCGCCACCGGGGAGCGGCTGTTCACCCGCTGGGGCTTCCGCGAGGCGCTGGAGAAAGGCGCCGTCGCCATTGTCCAGCCGGATCTGTGCCATGCCGGCGGCATCTTCGAGGGCCGCAAAATCGCGGCGATGGCCGAGATGCACTATGCAACAGTGGCCCCGCACAACCCGCTCGGGCCGATCTCGCTCGCTTCCTGCCTCCAGCTCGACGCCTGCACGCCGAACTTCCTCATCCAGGAGCATCCGTCCATGGCGGAGAAGTGGGACCTCGGCGAAGGCTACCTGAAACAGCCGTTTGTGGTCGAGGGCGGCAATATCGCCGTGCCGCAAGGCCCGGGCCTCGGCATCGAGATCAACGAGGAAGCGTTGATCGAACGCGGCTACGGCGGCGATTGGGATACGCCGAGACTGGCTTACGACGACGGCTCGTTCGCCGAATGGTAGGCGAGCTGGAAGAAGGCGGAGCCGTCGCATTCAAAGGAGCGGAAAGACCCGAAGCCATACAGGACAGAGGAAGGTATTGCGAAAGTTCGGGAGCTGACGAATGGGGAAGCGACTCGTGCACAAGCAGCTTTCGTGTTCATCAGAATGTTGCGAGCGCTAGGAATGATTGACTGATTCGTCGTGACTTGCGAAAGTCAAATCCAGCCTGAGTGGAATATCTCCACTCAGGCTGATGGCATTCGGGATCATAACGATCGATAGACACGCACTAATGATAAATAATTTGCGAGGGGAAACAATGATGAAATTGAAAGTCGTACTTGTCGGAACGAAAGGCTGGGCCGATGCTCATGCCAGGGCATATCAAGCAAGCGACGGTATCGAACTTGTCGGGATTTGCGGACACTCGAATACAGAGAGATTGAATAAACTGGCTGACCGCTATCAGATTGCAACCCGTTCGTTGGATTTGGCCAAATTGCTGCAAGAGACGAGCCCCGATATCGTAGACATTGTCAGCAGTGCCGACGCTCGTCTGGAATTGATAAAGGTGGCCGTCCGGTTTCCTGGCGTTAAGCTGATCAATATTGAAAAGCCGCTGGCGCTAACCCCGTCGGAAGCCTGCGAAATCGAGGAACTTTGCAATACATACGGCAAGATGGTGCTGGTCAATCATCAGCATAAATATTTGCCGGCATGGCGCAAGGCGCAGCAATTGCTGCGTGATGGCGCGATCGGAGAGATCGAGTTTATTCGCGCTTCCACCAAGGTCAACATAATGGAGCAGGGCTCGCATCTGATTGATATGGTAATGTACTTTAATGATTTTAGTCCCGTCCGCTGGGTGATGGGACAAACCGGTCCGTATGAGGGCAAGGACAGCTCTTCGATCGTCGCGCCGGACGAGGCGATGGCCTCGATTTTGTTTGCCAACGGCGTGCGGGCTACGATTGAATGCGGCGCATTTGCGCGGTCGCTCAAAGGTGAAACGAACCCGTTCTATCATATCGGAGTGGATGTATACGGCACAGAAGGGCACCTGAATATCGCACTTAATCAATCGCTGGAAGTGAGAAATTACATAACGGGCGAGCATACGATCGAAAAGTCGAGTTGGGAAGACAGTTACATGGATGCTTTGATCGATTATGTCAATTCCATTCCCCGATACGTGGCGAATCCGCAAGCCGGTCACATCTGCGATTTGGCTCATGCGATACTGTCGTATCAAGTCATTATGGCCATCTACCATACTGCTGAATACGGCGGCAAGGTTGAATTGCCACATCGGTTCGAGGACAGTATTGTGGAGCGGTTTGCCGCCGATGCGAACCGGTGAACCAGCTCCATAAAACCGCTCGAAGGCTGCCGGCTTAATGGATTCGAAAGCTGAAATGAGGATATCGGCGGCGTTAAATTGTACTGATCGATTTTCGAATGACAAGATTGGTGGACAGTAATACTTTTTTGTAACCTTGCGAGGTATTGTTGATGCTCTCGAAGAGAAGTTTTGTGCCTTCATAACCAAGCACGTCGAAATGCTGCTTGACGGTGCTCAAGGATACTTTGGCGAATTTGGAGCTTTCAATGTCATCGAAGCCCATGATGGATAGTTGCTCCGGTATTTTGACGCCTTGCAGCGTAAGCTGCTCAATCACTTCGAGAGCCCGTCTGTCGTTCACGCAAAAGAGAGCGGTAAGCTCACCTTTTTGAATTTGTCTCAACAGCTTGGAATAGTCCAGATCCCGCTGAAGATATAAAATATCGTCATCTGGAGTACGTGAGGCGTTTACCATGGCATTGCGGTACCCGTTGTACCGTTCGTTCTCCGTACTCAGATGAAAATCATAAGCGGCAAATCCGATATTTTGGTGGCCTTGGGCTATCAAATACTCAACAGCTGCATATGCGCCGTCATGGTTGTTGCATGTAATACAGTTGACCGGATATCCGGACGGAAAACGGTCGAGCATGACAAACGGTATTGATTTTTTGCGAATTTCGTTGAGATACTCTTTTGCTGCGTCGGGGTTGGCTGAATAAATAAGCAGCCCCCGGTTCTCTGATTGAATCAGTTTCAGAATGAGTTCCCGTTCCTGCTCAACATCATTCTCCACAAATTCAATAATGAGCTTGCAGCCCTGCTGGTTCAAGAAGGACTGAACTCCTTTAATGATCTGCATATAGGAACTGTCATACATTTCGTTGCCGGAAATAATAAAGGTAACGTAATTGGACGTTTTATTGACAGAAGCCTCCTGATTCGCGACAAAGCTCCCTTTTCCCCTCACCCGATAAATGACCCCTTCATTGACCAGCTCCGTCAACGCTTTTCGCACCGTAATCGAGCTAACATCGAGCAGTTTGGAAAACTCCGATTCGCTAGGAATTCGATCATCCTTGCCGAGCTCATTTTTCTCTATTTGTAAAAGCACATAATCCTTTACCAGCTGATACTTTGGCAATATCGAATCTTTCTTGCTCATGTAAGCTCTCCTCTTATTGGACATATGTTCAATTATAACGCACTTTATAATAGAATGTATACTAACTTATTCTAACCCACTCGACTTCCATCGGCAAATAGCCCTTCCTGGCCAGACAAGCATTTCAGCGCTTGAGTTGACACAGATTAAGGATAGCGATCACCCGTCAATCCTATATTCCCGGCGTGTTTCATTTCATCAAACCGGCTGTTCCCCAGCTTCCAGCCCATGGGGCGTGAGCGGATGATCACGCAGTAGAAAATTAAGTATACTAACTTTTGATATTAAATTAAAAAAATCCATATTGACGCATAAAATAGTATGTGTTATTCTTCGCTTAGCATAATAAGCCAAGGAATAGGGCATGGAGAAACCGGCATTTTCGTATAACTAACGGAAGTGCAAAGCCGTATGGATGGAGCTTCGGCAAACACGCTGCATGTCTATATTGGAAGCGTTTAAACGTTGGCAGAAGCGCACAAGATTCGAGTTTGCAAGCTTATTCGGCTCATGTCTATTGGCATCTGCGAAGGGAATGTTTAATCATTGCTCTAGTTGTAATGCAGTTAGTATGCGATGTTAAAGGCAAACTTGTTTAAGCCGAAATTTGAATGCGCTTCCAATTGCGGGACTGACGGGGTAGCAAATGATGACACGAAGCAAAAAGTAAAAGGGGTGTTTTTTTTGGAAACAACCAATAAAATTCGATGGTCAAAAATGTGGAAACACCGATACCTTTACCTGATGGTGCTGCCTGGTTTTCTAACGGTACTCATATTCAGTTACTTTCCGATGTATGGGATAACCATAGCGTTTAAGGATTTCAGCGCTTCAAAAGGGATCATAGGAAGTCCCTGGATCGGATTTAAATATTTTAACACTTTTTTTCATGACCCGATGGCATTCAGAGTTTTAAAAAACACATTGCTTTTGGGTCTGTATACGTTGCTCTGGTCATTTCCTGCACCAATTATACTTGCATTATTATTTAACGAACTAAGAAACAAGCATTTTAAAAAGATTGTACAGACGGTTTCTTACTTTCCTCATTTTATATCTGTTGTAATCGTTGCTGGAATGCTTAAGGATTTTACTGCAAGAGATGGTCTCTTTAATCATATCATTACATATTTTGGCGGAAGCCCGATCATGTTTCTCCTGGAACCGGGCTATTTCAGAACAATATTCATTTCTTCAGGCATATGGCAGGGCGTTGGTTTTGGAACCATAATCTATCTTGCCGCTTTGAGCGGGATAGACCCTACCTTTTATGATGTTGCTGAAGTGGATGGTGCCGGCAGATGGAAAAAACTCGTGCACATCACTTGGCCGTCAATTAGGCCGACAACAATCATATTACTCATATTCGCCTTGGGCGGAATACTGGGAACGGATTTCCAGAAAATTATTCTGCTTTATTCACCCGAAACTTACAGTGTGGCTGACGTGATCGGATCCTATGTATATCGACAAGGAATTTTAGGTGCAAGATATGAGTATACCACTGCAATCGGATTATTCATGTCCGTTATATCCTTTATCATTCTTTATATCTCAAATTGGGTTAGCCGCAAGGCTTCAGAAACGAGTTTGTTTTAGGGGGGAGAACATTGAGAAAAGTCAGTTTGGGTTCCAGAACGTTTGATGCGATTAATATTTTCATTATGATATTGATTCTTGTCGTTGTGCTATACCCCATATTGAACATTATAGCTACATCCCTGAGCAGTGCACGGTACATATCCTCGGGAAGCCTTACGATTTGGCCGAGAGGTTTCACTATACAGGCATATGTAGATGTATTTCACGACGCGCTTATTTATAAGGGGTATATGAATTCTATCCTTTACGCAGTTGGTTCGACCGGCATCATGTTGTTGTTTACATCCTTATTGGCTTATCCGCTCACGGTTCCAGGATTTGCGGGAAAAAAATTCATTACCATATTTCTCATGATCACGATGTTTTTCAGTGGAGGCTTAATCCCTACCTACTTGCTTATGCGCAGTATGCATTTGTTAAATACGGTTTGGGTTATGATACTTCCCGGCGCGGTTGGAGCATACAATGTGTTTTTATTTAGAATTTTCTTTTTAAATGTTCCGGCAGAGTTGAAAGAATCCGCGGTCATCGATGGAGCAAATGATTTTGTGGTTCTATTTAGAATTATTTTACCTTTATCGAAAGCCCTTCTTGCAACTTTTGCTTTGTTTGGTTTAGTAGGAAGCTGGAACAGCTGGTTTGAAGCTTTAATCTACCTCAAGGATCAGGACAAGTATCCATTGCAGATGATTCTAAGAAACTATCTGTTCACCATGGATACAAGTGCTATTCAAGGAAGAGTAGGGGCTGGTAATATTGCCATTAATTCATCAGGAACTGCCCTCGATCCCAAGGCAATAAGAATGAGTGTAATCATTATTACCATGTTCCCCATTATGGTCATTTACCCATTTTTTCAAAAGCACTTTACAAAGGGTGTATTGGTCGGAGCGATTAAGGGCTAATGAAAGGGATCAAGGATTTGATGTAAAAGATTCTCTTTTACGTCTTATCATAAAAAATATATTCATAGGGAGGAATTTGGGTGATTAAAAAGGCAAAAAAGCTCAGCCTGATCATGATTTGTTTGCTCGCCTTTTCCGCATCGGCCTGCACCAACACAAATGAAGCTTCAGATGATTCGAATGAAAGTGATACCTTATCTTTTTCTGTGACTCTAAGTTCGAATGGGGTGGATAACGAGAATAGTTTGGTCGGAAAAGAATGGAAGAAGCAGATGGAAGCAAAGCTGGGCAAAAAACTGAATATAACGTTTAATTATATTCCTGCATCCGAATATGATGAAAAAGTTAAACTCATGATTGCAAGTGATGATATGACAGATTTCTTCGTGACTCCTTTATTCTATGATATTACGGATATGGCCAAGCAGGGCCAGATTCTTGAGTTAAGTCAATACAAGGATGATATGCCTAACTATATGAATTATCTCAGCAAGGTTAAAAATGGCATGGCACGAGTAACAAATTCCGAAGGTGAAATGTATTCTTTCAAAGAAACATCTACGCCCCGTTTTCCTTTGGATAAAGGAATGTTGATTCAGAATGTATCTGCATACAGATATGATATATTTCAGGCAAATAATATAAAAATCCCGCAAACGCTTGATGAATTCTATGACGCGGCAATAAAACTCAAACAGCTCTACCCGGATAAATATCCTGTTGATACAAAATGGAACAGCTTAAGATCGCTTTTCTCTGCCAACCACGTGAAGGATGATATTTTCTGGGATGGAAGCAAATATGTGTATGGCATTTTTGATGAAGGATATCAAGACGCAATTCAATTCGCCAATAAGCTTTATGCAGAAAAGCTGCTGGATCCTGAATATACAATCGATACAGACGATACGATCAAGAAAAAGGCTTTAAACGGAGATACCTTTATGTGGTTAACGCAGTGGTTTACAGAACCGGGCGATTATACCAGAACGGCTAATGACGGTAAAACATTTGCCGTTTCATTGTATCCGGATAATCCAAAGTACGGTACAGCCTGGCAGGAGGTTGCTAATGGAAATACACCGGATTTAGGTTGGGCTACCTTCTGTATCAGTTCGAAAACCAAAAATCCTGAAGAGCTGATTAAGCTTATCGATTTGCAATATTCCGATGAAAATATGAGGCTCGTTACTTGGGGAATCGAGGGCACCACCTATAAAATCGGAGAAGACGGCAACCCGACCTTTGTGGATTCCTTTAAAACGGCAGCCGACCCATGGGTGGAAGGAGATAAATACGGTATCAGGGCAAGCAAAAAATATAATCCTGGTTTACAAATGGTAAACGATTCAAAAGCATTCGTGGATTTCGCGGCAACTGATTATACTGTTTTTGATAACAAATATGAAGAAGTACCCATTGAAAAGTCGCCGTATTTAAGAAATTTACCTATGCCCAATAATGATTATGTTCCATCCTGGTATACGGAGCCGGCCATTCAATTTACACCGGACGAAAGCCAGGAAATATCCGAGATTATGAACCCGGTAAAAACCTTTGTTACTGAAGAGCAGGCGAAGTTTGTTGCCGGCAAGCAGAGCTTTGATAACTGGCCCAAATTTATAGACCAGGTTAAAAATATGGGAGATATCGATAAAGTGTTAAAGATATATAACGATGCTGCGCAAAGAGTCCTATCCAAATAATTGGAGTAACCATCACAAATCGACAACAGTCGGGAGGTAACGAGAGATGAAATTGAAGCCGGGGAAGAATGCAGGATTATGGGCATGCGCCATGCTGATGGTCATGATGGCGCCTGGCGTTACGACGTCGGCGCAGGCAGCGGACAGCAGCGCCAAGCAGGAGGCAGGCAGCATGGTCCAAAAGAAAAAGGCGCCGTTCATGATTAAGGTCGTCGATGCCGGGACGGGCCGCGGCATTCCGCTCGTGGAGTTGAAGACAACCAATAACATCCTATATTACACGGACAGCGCCGGTATCGTGGCGTTTGATGAACCGGGCCTTATGGATCAGCAAGTATTCTTTCACATGTCCAGTGACGGCTACGAGGTGCCAACCGACATGTTCGGTTACCGCGGCCAGGCCGTCGACGTAAAGCCCGGCGGGAGCGTCACGCTGAAGATGAACCGGGTCAATATTGCCGAGCGGTTGTACCGGGTTACCGGACAGGGCATATACCGCGACAGTTTGCTGCTCGGCTTGAACGCGCCGATTCAAGAGCCGGTTATCAACGGTCTGGTCATGGGCCAGGATTCCGTGCAAACGATCGAGTATAACAATAAGCTGTACTGGTTCTGGGGGGATACGGACAGACCGGCCTACCCGCTGGGGAATTTCCGCACGACGGGCGCGACGTCAAAGCTGCCGCAAAAAGGCGGACTGGACCCGGATGTCGGCGTTGATCTGCACTATTTCACCAATGAGGACGGTTTTGTGAAAAGCATGGTGCCTTCTCTTCCCGATGGGGCGAACATGGCTTGGATTTTCGGACTGATGACGGCCAAGGACAGCACGGGAAAAGAACGCCTCCTCACAGGCTACAGCACGCTAAATCCAGATTTGACCGCGCGCGGCATTCTCGTCTTTAACGATCTGACAGAGCAATTCGAGCAGGTCGTCCAGTTCCCCTCCAAGGACGACTGGCGCCATCCGGGCGGCCAGGCGACCTATTACGAGGAGAACGGCAAGGGCTATTGGCTCTTTACCGAGCACCGGATTCCGAATTTGCGCGTTGCCGCCAGTTATGACGCCATTATTGACTATACCGAATACGAGTCGTTTACGTGCCTGGTGCCGGGATCGACCTATGACGGGGCTAATACGCCGCTCGAACGCGACTTGAACGGCAAGCTCGTTTGGGCCTGGAAAAAGAACACCCCTCCGGTCAGCCAGGATCAGGAGAAGGAGCTGATTAATCTCGGTCTGATCAAAGCGGAAGATCAGCGCTACTATCAATTGAAAGATGCCGATACCGGTGACGAAATTGCGCTGGCCCAAAGCTCTGTCGAGTGGAACGAATACCGGCAGCGCTATGTGATGATTGGACAGCAGACTCTGGGGAAAACATCGGTTCTCGGGGAGCTTTGGTACGCGGAGGCGGCTTCGCCGCAGGGTCCTTGGACAACGGCCAAAAAAATCATTACACATAACAATTACACGTTCTATAACCCGGCTCAGCATAAGTTCTTCTTCGAAGACGGCGGCCGCGTCATTTACTTCGAGGCGACCTATACGAATACATTCACGGATCATGTTGCGACGCCGCGCTACAACTATAATCAGGTGATGTATAAACTTGACTTGACTAATCCGGCACTAGGCCTTCCATCCGTTCAAGGAACTGCCTGAGGGAGGTATGGTGTATGGATCGGTAATCCTTTGAAGACCTGCAGCCGATATTCGGATGCAGGTTTTCTGCTTTTTATTGTGGTTCAACCGTCATATGCGCGCGAAATCCCGTTATTGTGCATGGATTGGAGGATTGAACCATTGAATGTGGCGGCACTGCGCGGGTAAGATGGCGGTACATGCAGATAAAGGAGGTGAATAGCGGGAAAAGAAGCAATCGCAACCACAGTGTTGTAAGCAGGTTGCGGCCAATCCGGTGGGTATAGAAGGAAATAAAATCGAAAACAGGAGGTTCAGCATGAAAAGATGGTTAGCAATCGTTTTATGTATTGTCCTTGGTCTTTCTTTATTCCAGCCACCTATTCCAACTGCAAAAGCGAGCTATGATGCGATATCGGCATTTCCGGGGGCAGAAGGCTTCGGTTATTCCGCAGCAGGGGGCCGCGGAGGCGAAGTATACCACGTGACCAGCTACGAGCTTACCGGTCCGGGGACGTTCCATGATGCGCTCATGACCGCCGGAACGGCACCGCGAACCATCGTATTTGATATTTCGGGCGAAATTACGATCCCCCAGATCGTAGTAAGTGACAAATCCAGGATCACCATTGCTGGTCAGACCGCGCCGAGGGACGGAGTGACCATCCGGGGCAACAATATTCGCTTTATCAATTGCAGCGATATCGTCATTCGATATTTGCGCTTCCGCATGGGCGTTCAGAATTTTAATGACGATACGATGTATTTCGAAGATTGCCAGAACGTGATCATCGATCACTCCTCGTTCTCATGGGGGACTGATGAAGTGTTATCCATCAAGAGCAAGGATTACGATAATCCTAAATCCAAAAATATTACAGTGCAGTGGTCGATCATTTCAGAAGGGCTTCTCACCCACTCCATGGGCGGGTTAATCGAAATGAATACGATCACCATGCATCATAACCTCTATGCCCATAACAACGACCGCAATCCCAAAACGAAGGGCCAGATCGATTTCGTGAACAATATTATCTACAACTGGGGCGGTTACCCCTATGTAGCCGGCGGTGAATCCGGCACCAAAGGCTATGGAAATGTGGCTGGAAATTATTTTATTGCAGGCGTTAACTCGGCAAGCCCCCAATATGCGGTTGTGCGCGGAAACGAGAATTATAGCCTGTACCTTGAAAACAACCGCATTGACAGCAACAAAAACGGCATTCTCGATGGAACGGATACAGGGACCGGGATGATGGAGGCTGAAAAGCCCAGCGTCGTGGTTCCGGGGCGTTTCGAATATCCTCCGGTTCATATGCAGGATCCAGAGGTCGCATACGATTATATTCTGGATCACTCCGGTGCGTCGCTCGTCCGGGACAAGGTGGATCAGCGGGTGATCAACAGCGTACGGAAGCAAACCGGCGTCATTATCGGTCATGAGAACGACGTCGGAGGGTTTCCGCATCTGGCACAAGGAAGAGCCCCCCGCGACACGGACCTTGACGGGATGCCCGATGCATGGGAAAAGGCGAAAGGACTGAATCCGAACAATCCGGAGGACCGAAACGGCGACAGGAACAAAGACGGCTACACGAACCTCGAGGATTACCTGAATAAACTGGCGGCGCCGGGCTTCCCCGCAAAATACCCTGAAGCCCCGCCGGCATGGTCAGGAACGCCATTCATCCCGCCAGTCGAACCAACGACGGAGCCTGAATCAGAGCCGGTGCCCAGTTTGGACGGGGAAGCGGTCAGGAGCGTTGTCGTCAGAGATAACAGCAGCAACGGAAGCGGCAATGCGGCCAACTGGTCGGTAGAAGAGAATCTGCAGACGGGAGACTTCGTGGCTGGGGACCGATTGACCGGCAGCAGTGTGTATAAATTCGTTACCATCCCTAATGAATTGAAGGGCATGGAATGGATCCGGTCGGCGGTGGGTTCCAGAAGCGCCACGAGCGACGATTTGCTCTCCTTCTATTTGGCAGCCGATGCAGATGTATATGTCGCCCACGATTCAAGGATAACGACCCGGCCGCCATGGCTGACATCCTCCTACGAAGATACGGCGCTGATCATCGCAGATGACCAACCGGTGCAGTTCAAGCTCTACAAGAAGCATTATACAGCTGGCTCTTACGTTACAATGGGGGCCAATAACAGCACCTCCAGCATGAACTACTTCGTCATCCTGAAACCGGCAAATCCGGAAGCGGCTCCTCCTGCGGAATCGCCCTCGGGATTGAATGGGCAGCTGACGGACGGCCCTGAGGTTTCACTCCACTGGGAGCCCGTAAGCGGAGCGGACGCATATCTGATCTACAGTTCCACGTCAATAGATCCTTACTTTAAAGTCATTGGTCATTCCGATACTACAGAGTACAAGGACACTGCCGCTATGATGGGAGTTGCCTATCATTATAAAGTGTCCGGCCTAAATGCCGGAGGCGAATCCCCGCACTCCACATCGGTGGAAGTATTGGCATACGATGCAACGAAGCCGCTCCCGCAAGCGCCGGCAGGACTAAAGATTACAGCGGCAAAGAGTATCTCCGTAGCGCTTGAATGGACACCTGTTGACGGCGCCGTCAGCTATGTGATTCACAGGGCAGATTCCCCGGAGGGTGCGTATCACAATTTAGGCAGTGTTTCAACCACGGCATATACCGATAAGACGGTGAGCCCTTCTATGACGTATTACTATAAAGTTTCCACGACGGCGCCTGGCGGAGAATCCGCAGCGTCCGATAGCGTCAGCACGACGACGAATCCGCCGGTGGCGATTCCGCAAGTGCCTGCAGGCTTGTCTGCCGGCGATATTACGACCTCCTCATTGGCAATTGCATGGAAACCGGTTGACGATGTTGAAGGTTATAATATTTATAGGAAAGGAAATGGCGAGAACGAGTTTGTCCGAATAGACAGCACGGTTTCACCCCGTTATATCGACGATAGCGTTAGCGTGGACCATACAGGTTACAGCTACAAGGTGACAGCGGAGAACGAGATGGGCGAGTCGGCTCCGTCCGATGAACTTGATATCGCCATGCCCTTGCCCGCCAAGCCTTCGAATCTCTTTGTCGGTTTGAAGGGTAAAACATTCGTCGGACTTGTATGGACGTCTCATGGCGCAGCGACCCAATACAATATTTTCAGGGAATCCGAAGGAGAATCGGCTCAATACGTGGGGTATGCCAAGGTAGATACGTATTACGACCGCACCGTCAAACCAGGAGTGGAGTACACGTACTATATCAAAGGCAAAAGCGCCAGCGGAGAATCGGAACCTTCCAATTCCGTAGTGGTCAGGACGCTCGGGGCACCAGGAAAGTGATGCTTCCCGTAACGGCTTGCGTGCCTGAAAAACTAGCAAACCAATATCCTTGAAGAAGCTTCCAGCAGCGACTGCTTCCCGATACGTGAGCCGGGGAGCAGTCTTTTTAAGTTGTTCTACAACTGGCTGGGGACAAGATATACATGAATAAGGCATGATCGAAATACCGTGACTCTTGCTTGTTGCCGGTATCGATATGGGCGGCCGTCTTAAGAGATAATATTACCCATAATGAGAAGAAAGCGCTATTACATGGAAATGGGGTGAATGTTATGATTTAAATGAGATAGCTTCCAGACATAAATGTGGGATTAATTGAAGACTTGAATGTCTGGGAATCTTCCATTTCAGAAGAATGAAGGAGGGAAAGCGTATAATGATGGAACAACAGGCGAAGCCGGTTCGGATTACGGAACGGATGGACAACAATTGGAAATTTCAACTCGGCGATATGGAAGGAGCATCCACGGAGGATTTTCCCGATACAGGCTGGAGAACGTTGAATCTTCCCCACGATTGGAGCGTGGAAGGGGAATTCGCCATTGATCACCCGGCAGGGGGCGACGGTGCTTATTTGCCCGCAGGGATCGGGTGGTACCGAAAGCGCTTCTCTATTCCCGAGGACTGGAAGGAGCATAACGTCTCCGTCCGATTCGACGGCGTATACATGAACAGCGAGGTTTGGATCAACGGATGCTGTCTGGGCAAACGGCCGAACGGCTATGTCAGCTTTCATTATGATTTGACGCCTTACTTGCATTGGGATGGACTCAGCAATACGATGGCGGTTCGAGTTGATAATTCGGAACAGCCGGACTCGCGCTGGTACACGGGTTCGGGCATATACCGGCATGTTTGGCTGATCCGCGCCGGACGTGCGAGAATCGATCATTGGGGTGTCTGTGTAACTACCCCGGACGTTTCGGAGACTTTGGCCGTGGCTAAGGTGACCACGAGAATTATAAATGAGCCCGGAGAGAGTCAGTACGCACGCCTGAGATCCGAAATCGCCGATGCGGATGGGAATACCCTTGCTTCGAAGCAGACAGGTGCTTTTCTTGCCGGGGATACGCATGACATGACCCTGGAGCTCCAGATAAATAATCCCAGGCTGTGGTCGGATCTTAATCCATACCTGTATACGCTGAAATCGACTTTATGGGTCGGTGACCGCTTAACAGATGAGACCGCGACGCCTTTCGGTTTTCGTTCCATTTCGTTTGATGCCGATCGCGGCTTTATTCTCAATGGCCAACGAGTGAAGCTGAACGGGGTATGCCTGCATCATGACGGCGGCTGCGTCGGTGCGGCCGTTCCAGACAGGGTTTGGGAAAGAAGGCTCCGCCTGCTGAAGGAGATGGGCTGCAATGCCATCAGGATGAGCCACAATCCTCCTTCGTCCGAATTGCTGGATCTATGCGACAGGATGGGCTTCTTCGTCATGGACGAAGCGTTCGACGAATGGACGCATTCCAAGGCCAAGAGCGGATCGATGGCATTCGGCTATTATAAATATTTCGATGAATGGTGGGAACGCGACTTGACTTCCATGCTTCGTCGGGATCGTAATCACCCTTCCGTCATACTATGGAGCGTCGGCAACGAAATACCGGAGCAGTCGCAAGCCGTCGGTCCCGAAATTCTGAAGAAGCTCATAGAGGTATGCCGCAGGGAGGACGCGACCCGTCCGGTTACGTTAGCTTGCGATAATATCAGCGCGGACATCAACGCGGCAGCGGAATCGTTCTTCGAACTGCTGGATGTGGTGGGCTATAATTATGTAAACAGGTGGCGCGGACGGACTGAAACCCTCTATGCGGAAGACAGGATCCAATATCCGAGGATGAAAATCATCGGAAGCGAACACTCAACCGTGCGCAGCACAAGGGCGGATTATCGCTTGCGCCAGCCGCTTATGGCGGATACGAGGAAGGATGAAGCTGCGCCTTGGCGAAATCCCCCCTATTATTCGGGCATGATCCGTGCCGAACGGCTTTGGAAATTTACACGAATGCACGATTACGTGGCAGGCGACTTCATGTGGACCGGAATCGATCATTTGGGCGAAGCGCGCTGGCCGAACAAGAACAGCAGCTCGGGCGTCCTCGACATGTGCGGTTTTCCAAAGGACGGCTATTATTTCTACCAAAGCCAATGGACGGCGGAGCCGATGATACATCCATTTCCCCATTGGAACTGGGAGGGCTGCGAAGGAGAGGTAATTCCGGTTCTGTGTTACACGAATTGCGATACAGTCGAATTGTTCGTGAACGGCAAATCATACGGCGTCAAGAGCTGCGAGTTCCCTCTGCAAGGGATGACAAAACGGTACGGCCATTACGACAAGCACTTCATTCATGCCACAACCTCGGATCTGCACCTGACCTGGGACGTTCCTTACGAGCCGGGACGGCTTGAATTTGTCGGAACCCGGGATGGCATAGAGGTTTGTGCTGCAGAGATGGCAACGACCGGCAAGCCGGTACGGATCGAAGCAGCAGCTGACAGCGACCAGATTTCGGCGGACGGTATGGATGTCGCGCATGTCACGGTCCGTTTGGTGGACGATCAGGGCAAACTTGTGCGGACCTCCGATTGTCCGGTAATTGTCACGGTGGAAGGAGCGGGACTCCTGATCGGGGCAGATAACGGGAATCCGGAGAGCCACGAGTCCTTCAAATCGAATATCAGATCAACTTACGGCGGCATGTGCCTGGCAATCGTTCAGTCCGACTCTCAATCGGGATCGATCATAGTACGGGTGGAAGCAGCGGGTTTGAAGGCTGCGCAAACGATTATTCAGGCAAAACAGGAGTAAAGCGAATGGAATGAATGGAATATGCAGGGCAGTCAAATTGCGGGCATTCGGAATTTACGCCTTTTCTCCTGGAATATAAAACGTTATATTAAATGATGCAAGCGCTTTATAACGGATGATATGCGTGTTCTCTATGTATAAGCGTTGTTATTTACAGTCCGCAGCAGAAGTTTCGCAGGTTAGCCTGAGTTCTCCAAAAAAGGGGGGAGAAGCTTGAAGCTGTTGGTTGTCGACGATGAGAAAATGACGAGAGAGGGAATCGCGGGAAGTATCGAGGGCGGGCTGTCTATTCAACAGATCGAGCTGGCGGACTCCGGAATCACCGCAATCGAAAAGCTGGACGTCTTTCAGCCGGATATTATCTTGACGGACGTGCGCATGCCGCTCATGGACGGAATTGAATTTGCGGCCAGAGTCCGGGTCCTGCTGCCGGACTGCAAAATCATATTCATGAGCGGATTTACAGACAAGGAATATTTAAAATCGGCCATACAATTGAAAGCGCTTAACTATATTGAAAAGCCGATCGATTTTGACGAGCTGAAAGAAGCCCTGCAAACGGCTGTCAATCTCAGGCTGGAAGAACAGTTGAACAAACAGCGTGTTTCCGAGCTGAACCGTACACTGCTTGAGAGCATCCCGCTGATCAAGGCGGAAATTGCGTCGCAGCTTATGACCGGCAAATCCGATATTGAGCATCTCCTGGCCAGGGCGCGCATGGCTGGACTTACATTGCCGAGGCGAGGTTTTTTTCGGACGGTCATCGTGAGATTTGATCCCCGCCAAAGCGGCTGGACGGATTCGGAATGGATGTCGATACGCTTGCGGATCAGTCATGAGGCAGAGGCGTTTTTCATCGGGAAAGGCTACGAATGCCTGTCCGTTTTGAAGGATGGCTCGGCCATGGTATGCCATCTGTTAAACATGCGGTCACCGATTTCCATAAGTGTGCTCGAGGCTTTTGCCGAACTGCTGTCTGCGGCGAATTCGGAGCAGCTCCATCTGACCGTTGCCTGCGGGGATCCAGTCGGTGAAATGGAGCAAATTTTCCAGTCGTATAAACAAGCAAACTCGCTGCTCCCTGCTTCTTTTTACCACGCAAGCGGTTCCGTGTTAACACGGACGGAAATGGCCCCCGTGATGGTCTTCGATCCTTCCGTACCTGGTATTTTCGCGGATTGCATCGCCTTGGAGAAGCAATCCAAAGCAGAACAAATTCTTGTCGACTTGGCGGTCGATCTAAGCCTGCATGACCAGACGCCAGTCGAATCGACGAAGTATTATTTCTTCAAGCTGCTTACGCCACTCTTTGAAGACAATGAGAAGTGGTGCGGCCAAGAAACGGACCATTCGCTGTATTGGGACATTCTCAATCGCTTTGTATCGCTTCACGACATCGTCGACTTCGCACTGCAGACGCTCCATCGGCACTTCGACGAGTATCAAAAGCAGAAAGGAACGAGGCGGATCGTCAGGGAAGTGATCCGTTATATCCAGGTTTCATACGCGGATGAAGCGCTGTCCATTCAAAAAATATGCGGACATACTTTTTTGACTCCGGCATACTTGTGCAGCTTGTTTAAGCTGCACACGAATCAAACAATCAACGGTTATTTAACTGAATACCGCATTAATAAGGCCAAATCCCTCATGTCTGACTCCAAGCTGACGATCCAGCAAATCGCTGTGCTTGTCGGCTACAGCAACAGCAATTATTTTGCCAAGGTATTCCGCAAGATGGTTGGCATGACGCCTACGGAATACAGGGAAGGATTAATATGAAGCCTATGCGGAGCCTATATCACAAACTCTTGTATGACATGAAGCTGCGCCACAAAATATTGCTATCCTATCTTGTCCTGATCGTCATCCCGCTCGGGCTGTTTCAGTGGCTTGCTTCGGATAAAATGTCCGGCTTGCTGGAGCAGCATATTTATTACTCGGCCAAGCAGGGATTCGAGCAGACATTCTCATTCCTCAGCTACAAGCTGGATAAAATGGCAGAAACGACGGATGTAATCGTGGTCAATGGACCGGTCGTCCAGGCGATGGAAGATTCGGCGCGATCCACCGTAAACCGGCAGTTGGATGATTATACTTCATTGAAACAATTTCTGCGCGCATTGCAGAACAAAGATGTGTCACGGGTCGCTCTATACGTGCCGGATGACCTTATTTATGCCTCGGATCATCAAAACTTCTACCCCCTGGTCTCGGGACCGGACTCCGAATGCCTGCGAAAAATGAAAACGGAGAAGATGGCCTATCTCTGGTGTACCCCGTCGGAATTGGAATATGAAACGGGAACCAGCGATGGACACATTTATCTGACTCGTTACATTCGCCATTCCAACAATTATTTGCTGCCGGTTGCCCGCGTAAGCCTTGAGATCGATAACACCACAATCCAGACGATTCTTAACGGTGCCAATGTGGTCAAGGATAGCGTCAGCTATTTGGTATCATCGGACGACCGGATTATTGTCTCATCCGTCTCCGAGACCGATTTGATTCACCTGCCAAACCTGCCTGTGCCGGATTCGGAATTCCAGTCGGCATCGGTTCATAGGGGTGACCGCTATTATCTTTATCATTCAATCCCGTCCTCGCACTGGGCAATGGTCACGTCAATCCCCTTGCAGGAAATCGTTTCCGGGAGCGCAAAGCTCAAATACGATCTGTATCTTTGGGTCGTTGCCATCGCGACAATCGCTTACCTGTTCGCCTTCTGGCTCGCGCATTCAATTACTCGGCGAATATCCCAACTAATAAGACGTTTACGGAACATTGAGAAGGGCGGCTTGGTCGCATTGAACCGAATGGGGGGTAAAGACGAGATCGGTGAACTGGTTCACACCTACAATTTAATGATCCACCGCATCGAGCAGATGAACCAGGAGCAGTTCAAATTGGGACAGGAGGTGAAGAATGCCGAACTAAAGGCTTTACAATCCCAGATCAATCCCCATTTTCTGTACAATACACTGGATCTGATCAATTGGATGGCTGCCAGGGGGATGCAGAAGGATATCCATCGCATCATTAAAGCGCTAAGCAGATTCTACAAGCTCAGCCTGAATAACGGGAAGGATATGATAACGATTCGTGACGAGCTTAGTCATATATCCTTCTATATGGAAATCCAGAACATGCGGTTCGAGAACAAAATTTCATTCCGCATCGATGTGCATGAAGATGTGATGGCATATATCATTCCCAAAATCACGCTGCAGCCGATTGTAGAGAATGCGATTTATCACGGTATTCTGGAACGGGCGAGCCGAACGGGGGAGATAGTGGTGACGGGGAGAAAAGAAGGCTCGGACCTTATTATCTGCGTCAAAGACGACGGCATCGGAATGAAAGAAGAACAGCTGCTGGGGATTGCCAGGGGGGAGATATCAAGCGGCTCGGGAAGCGGGTATGGGGTGAAGAACGTTAAGCTGCGTATTTCGCAGCGCTTCGGGGATGCGTACGGATTGGTGTTCCGAAGCGTGGAGGGAGTCGAAACGACGGTTGAAATCCATATTCCAGCTGTCCGTTCCTTGGATTTGACGGAATACTGACGAGACGGCTGGATATACAATCAATGCCGAAAGAATTTACCCTTATTCAATGAATAATACGATTTACCCGTTCTGGTATCATTGTTACGATAGTAGCAGTTACATGACATTAAGAGCATTGGAGGGAAAGAGGTGGATAACAAAGCCCAGTTTGCTCAAGATGAAAATTCAAATATGAAAGCGTTGTCAACTCGCAACAGACGCTGGGGCATATGGAAAACATTAAAAAAGGACAAAACGCTGCTATTGATGCTGTTGCCGGCGTTTCTCCTGATCCTTGTGTTCGCTTATTTCCCGATGATCGGTTTGGTGATGGCGTTCAAACAGTTCGACTACCGTTTGGGCATCTTTAACAGTCCCTGGGTGGGACTGGATAACTTTTTATTCTTTTTTAAATCAGGGCAGGCTCTTCTGGTTACGCGCAACACGGTTTTATATAACCTCGTTTTTATGTTCTCGACGATCATCCTCCAGGTTGGCTTTGCCATCATTTTGAGCGAAATAGCCGGTAAGCGCTATAAGAAAATGCTACAGTCGGCGATGTTTTTACCCTTCTTTATTTCATGGGTCGTTGTAGCCTCGATCGTTTACAATTTGCTGAACTTCGAGCACGGCATCCTGAACGGCATATTGACAGGCATTGGCATGGAACCTGTCAATGTCTACAACACGCCGGAATTATGGAAGTATCTCCTGGTCTTCTTCAATGCCTGGAAAATTGTCGGCTACGGTACGGTCATATATCTCGCCGCAATCGTCGGAATCGATCAGCAAATCTACGAAAGCGCCGAAATCGATGGAGCGAATATCTTTATGAGGACGTTCCATATAACAATCCCATCCATCTTCCCAACCATAATGATCCTTACCTTGCTTGCCATCGGTCAAATTTTCAGGGGAGATTTCGGGCTGTTCTATAATCTGGTCGGCAATAACGGTGCGTTATTCGATGCAACGGATATCATCGATACGTTCGTATTCCGGGCGCTGGTGAACACGGGGGATATCGGCATGGCATCGGCGGCGGGCTTCTACCAATCCGTTATGTGCTTCATCACGATTCTGATCACGAATTCTATTGTGAAAAAGGCGAACAAGGATTATGCGCTGTTCTAGGAGGCTGCTCATGTGAGAGTGAAGACGAAAGATCAGCTTATCTTCAATGCGGTTGGCTATACCTTAGTCACCATCTTCGCGGTGCTTTGCATCATTCCGTTTATTATGGTGATCTTTTCATCGTTAACGAGCGAGCGATACATTCAAACAAACGGGTTTACTCTATTCCCCAGGGATTTCTCCATGGAGGCCTACCGTTTCGTATTCCAGAATCCATGGATCATTATCCGGGCTTACGGGGTTACTTTGTTCGTCACGATTGCGGGTACGGGACTCGCGGTTTTTCTCAACACCATGACCGGTTATGTCCTTCACCGCAAGGATTTCAAATGGCGTAATTACTTTTCCTTCTACTTCTTCTTCACAATGCTGTTTAATGGCGGACTTGTGCCGTGGTACATTCTCTGCATTAAATATTTGGGCATGAAAAATCAGTTGCTTGCCCTGTTCGTGCCGACATTGATTTCCGTATGGAACATTCTGCTGGTGAAAGGCTTTATGATGAGCGTGCCCCATGAAATCACGGAATCAGCCAAAATGGACGGAGCCGGAGATTTCCGCATATTCATGCAGCTTATCATTCCGTTATCCACACCGGTTATCGTCACAATCGGGTTATTTACATCATTGTTCTATTGGAATGACTGGTTCGCGAGCTTGATCTTCATATCCGACCCGAAGCTCTACACGCTGCAATACCTGCTCTATAATTTGCTTGCCAGCATCGAATCGCTGCGCATGGTCATGGCGGCATCCGGCATGGTGGTTGATTCCTTCCCGACTGAATCCATCAAGATGGCACTTACGATTATTGTTACGGGACCGATCTTTCTGCTCTATCCCTTTGTTCAGAAATATTTTGTGAAGGGTTTGACCATCGGGGCGGTCAAAGGGTAAGACCGGCATTACCATTCATCTATCATGAATCCAATAGGAGGCCGTAAAGATGAAAAGGATTTCAAGGACGCGCAAGACCGTATTGGTGATTATGTTGTTTTTGATTTCTTTAATGACCGCTTGCACTGGCAGCGGCGATAATTCCGGAAAATCTCCGCCTGCGAACGAGAAATCGGGCAACGGCAATCAACCGGCGGACGGGGAACAATCAGCAAGCGGGGTTGATCTTTCGAAGAAAGTCAATTTAAAGATGTATCTGCTGGGCGACAAGCCTGCGGATGGCGATGTCGTCCTGGCGGAATTGAACAAATTGATCCTCCGGGATTTAAATGCTGAGATGACAATCGAATATTTGCCATGGAGCGACTGGCAGCAGAAGTATCCGCTGATTCTGGCGTCCGGCGAGAATGTCGATCTGATCTATACGTCGGATTGGGCGCTTTACCAGCAGGAAGCCGCCAAAGGGGCATTCGTAGAAGTAACGGACGATATCCTGGAGAAGTACTTGCCGCTCACGGCGGAGAAACAAGACAAAGTATCATTGGATCAAGGCAGGCTTAACGGCAAACTGTACTTTGTTCCGCGCAGCAACGCGACATACACCGGAGAATCCGCCGTTCTGATCAGGGGAGATTTGAGGGAGAAATATGGCCTTCCGGAGCTTAAGTCGGTCAATGATTTGGAGAACTACTATAAGGCGGTTGCGGCAAATGAAAAAGGCATATTCCCGCTTGCCAATTCGCTTGACAACGATTCCAAAAGCATAACCTTCGGCCAGACGCGAAACAATGTGACCGTATATACGACGATGGTCGGAGTTGGAGAGTTTTCCTATTTATACAAAGAAGGCGAGCCGTTCTCGGCCGATAAAGTGAGCTACAATTTCTTTCAGCCGGATTATCCGGATTGGGCGAAGAAGATGAAATCCTGGGCAGATTCAGGCTACTGGTCCAAGAACGCGCTCGTCAATAAAACGGAAGCAAGAGATGCGTTTGAGAGCGGCACTTCCGCATCCATGGTATGGAATATCGGCACTCTGGCCGTTTCTGCGGATAAGGTCCTTCAGGAGCATCCGGAATGGAAGCCTGAAATTTATGATGTTACACCCGACTCTATTAAACAATTGGGCTTGTATACGAATGATGGCATGGCGGTTGCCTATACCTCCCAGAATGTCGAACGCAGCTTTATACTGCTCGATAAACTGAAGTTCGACAAAGCCTACAATGAACTCTTTATCTATGGGGTAGAGGGCAAGCACTGGATCGCGGAGGGCGATGACAAGTATAAACCGGGTCCTGATTTTGACAAGTTTAAAGGCGGACAGAACGGGACCTGGGGCGTAAACAATTCGGAAAACCTGCGTACGCTTGTGGGTGAAAATCCCGCAGTCGCGCAAATGCAGGAAGCCTGGGTACCGAAAACCGTCCATCCGGTTACGGAGGGTTTTAAATTCGATCCGGCCAAAGTCAAATCCGAGCTGGCCACCTTCATGTCGCTAGAAGCGAAGTACGGTCCTCTTCTGGATCTCGGTTTGGTCAGCAACGTTGAAGAAACCTTGGCCGAATTCAAAGATCAGGCCATGAAGGCGGGGTTCGGGAAAATCGACCAGGAATTGAAAGCGCAGCTGGATGCTTTCGTGAAATCCAAACAGTAGGGGGAGAACGCAAAATATGCTGACCAAAGAACAATTGGATCAATGGTACGAAGAAGGCTACTGCATCGTCAAAGATGTCATACCGCAGGATGAGCTCCCGAAATATCGTGAAGCCTTTGAACGCATGGTAACAAAGGTACGCGCCAATCCCAGCCGGGAACGATATAATACGCGTCTTGTCAAGAATATCGACAGGAAGAACCCCAACGCGATCAGTGAATTGGAAAGCTGGGGCTGCGACTTCCTGCTGCACCCCGATCTATACGAGCCCGCATTTACCGATTATCTTAACAATGAGAAGCTGCTCTCCTCTTTGTCCAGCATTCTGGGGAGCGATCTCCGCGTGGAAGGTCTGAAGGCGCTTTGGTCCCCTGAGAGAGTGGATTACGATCTCTTCTGGCATCGGGACGGACTCAAGGAGATTTACTCTGAGGACGGCTCCCAGAAGCATCTTCAATTCAACACGGCCCTATACCGCGACGATAGCTTCCGGCTTGTTCCGGTTTCGCATCGCAGACCGCTGACGGACGCGGAGCTTGCGCAGGTGCGAGCAGGCGTTGACGATTTGCCGGGTCAGCTGGTTTGTGTCCTGGAACCCGGCGACGTGCTGTTCATGCATTCGATGGTGCTGCACAGGGGGAAATCGCCGCGCACCGATATGCGCAGAACCTTCCACTATATTCTGGCACGGACGGATCTGCCCATCGGGACAGCGCTGTTAAAGCAGTTCAAAGGCTGGTATGAGGAACTGCGCCTGGATGAACAATTGGCTCCCACGGCCAAGAAGCTCTTCCGTAATTTCTTGAACTGGGAAGGCAGGACGATAAATGACGATTGGTATCCCAACTTGCCCTATAAGGAATAAACATTCGGGAATCGAAGGGAGTTTTCCAACATGCTGGCAGATTCGCAAATCAAGCAATTCTATTCTGAAGGATATACTGTTGTGAAGGATGTGATTCCCCATACGAAGCTTCCCGAATACAGGGAAGCCTACGAACGTATGGTAGAGAAGGTCCGTGCGCACCCCGGCCGTGAGAAGTATAATACCCGCCTCATTCAAGGAAACGATAAAGAATGCTGGGGCTGCGACTTCCTGCTGCATCCCGATTTGTATGAGCCCGCGTTTACGGATTATTTAAACAACAGGAAGCTGTTAACCTCATTAGGCAGTATCCTTGGCGACGATCTTCGCATCAGCGGGCTGAAGGCCATCTGGTCTCCAATCCGCGCAAACTATGATTTAGGCTGGCATCGGGACGGTCCGAAGGACATCTACTCGGAGGACGGGACACAAGCCTATATTCAATTCAACACCGCATTGTACCATGATGAAAGTTTTCGTCTTGTGCCCGGGTCGCATCTTCGGCCTTTGACAGAAGAGGAAGATACGAAATACCGCAGCGTAGAGGATATTGCGAATCAACTGGTATGCACGCTTGAGCCTGGGGACGCCATGTTTATGCATGCCGCGGTTCTGCACCGGGGAAAAGCGGCCTCCAGCACGAAAAGGCGTACCCTGCATTACATCATAGCAAGCTCGGATTATGAGGTGGGAACCAAACGGCTGAATCAATTCAAAGCATGGTATGATGAAATGAGGCTGGACGAGAAGCTGGAGCCTGCTGCAAAGAAATTATTCGATAACTTCTTTGCATGGCAAGGCAAAACATTTGATGATCATTATTACCCTGGCCTGAATTATAAAAATTAACGGCATTACACTGCAGCTAATGGTCCGATAAGCTAAGAGTAACCTGGCAGCGAGTCTCTACAGGCATATAGGCATAGCCGATAAAAAGTGGCAGTCAGAACGCGAAAAGTTCTGTACGGCCACTTTTTTCTGGATGCTTGCCATTCCATTCAGCATCAGCCTGGGCCGCAATTTCCCAAGACAGCCCTCATTACCAACCAATCCGCCACAGCACCAACCAATCCGCCGAAGCCTCGCTGCTGCGGCTTTTTTGCGTTTCTTTAAGAAGAGCATCCGCCAGCGGCTATCAGCATTTGCCCATCCCCTTATTGCAGTTTGAATGCGCGAATCTTCCAAAACGGGCAAAATCATGGATTTGTTCATCACATGGAGAAATGATCAATTGTTATGGGGGTTCTTGAACAGGTAAGATGGCGGTACAAGAAGCGAAGGAGGTTCATGATGGCCAAAGTGCACAATCCATTGGAGCCCGGCTCCACCCGTACGCCGGCAGGAAGGTACAACCTGACCCGGAATCGTTACCTCGTAAATATGCGAAAGTATTGGATGCTCTATGTAATGATCCTGCCCGGCGTCATCTACTATCTTGTATTCAAGTATTTACCGCTGGCCGGAAGCGTCATCGCGTTTCAGGACTACCAGATTTTCAAAGGCATGCTGTCAAGCTCATGGGTCGGATTGGACAACTTCAAATTTATTTTCACGTATAGAGACTTTTATCTAGTTATGAGGAATACGGCGACAATCGCCTTTTATCAGCTTGTATTCGGTTTTCCGGCTCCGATCATCCTCGCGCTTCTATTTAATGAAGTCAGGGTGATGCTGGCCAAGCGGGTGATGCAAAGTTTATTCTATCTCCCGCACTTTTTATCGTGGGTCGTCGTTGGGGGCATCGTATTCGAATTGCTGTCAAGTCAGGGCGTCCTCAATATGATGCGCGGCTGGTTCGGATTGGATACGATCCTGTTCATGCAGGAGCAGCGATATTTCCGCACCATCGTCGTCATATCCGGCATTTGGAAGGATGTGGGCTGGGGGACGATCATCTACCTGGCTGCCATTGCCGGCATTAATCCGAGCCTGTATGAAGCGGCTGTCATGGACGGAGCAAACCGGTGGAAGCAGACGTTCCATATTACGCTGCCTACGATGTTCCCAACCATACTGGTGCTGTTCCTGCTGAATATCGGCAATTTCCTGGAGCTTGGATTTGATCAGATCTATAATTTATTGACGCCGATGACATATTCGGTCGGAGATATTATCGAGACGTATGTATACCGGGCAGGGGTGCTGCAGGGGCAGTATAGCGTAACGACAGCAATCGGATTATTCCAGTCGGGGATTGGCTTCATCCTCTTGTGGATATTTAACCGGATGGCCCGAAAAACAGAACAGGGGTTGTGGTGATGAAACGGACTAAAGGAGATCAACTATTCCAATTAATCAACTATGCATTTCTGATCGCAGCCGCGGCGACGATGCTGCTGCCGCTTATTCAGCTGCTGGCCGTATCCTTCAGTTCGCCAATCGCGGCGGATTCCAAGCTGGTGTTCCTGTTTCCCGTTGAATTCACGACGGCATCCTGGTCGCACATTTTGCAGAACAAGGGGCTGTGGACGTCGTTTGGCATCACCGTGTATATTACGGTGGCGGGTACTTTACTGAGCATGCTGTTCTCGGTGCTGACGGCGTATCCGCTGTCGCATCGGCAATTTCTCTTGCGCAAGCCGATCATGCTCGGCATTATCATTACGATGATCTTCAATGCGCCGATGATCCCGTTCTTTCTGACGGTTCGCGAGCTGGGCCTGATGAACTCGTTGTGGTCGCTCATTTTGCCCGGGGTGATCGGCACGTTCAATATGATCATTATCCGTACCTTCTTTATGGGCATCCCAAAAGAGCTTGATGATTCTGCACGAATCGATGGCTGCAATGAGGCCGGTCTGTTAATCCGGATTTATTTGCCGCTCTCGAAGCCGGTGATGGCGACCGTAAGCCTGTTTTATGCGGTTGGCTATTGGAATACCTTTCAACGGGCGGTGCTGTTCATTCGCGATCCGGAGAAATGGCCGCTGCAAACGAAGCTTCGCGCTTATCTGACTTCGCCGGAGGAGCTGGCGGCAGTCAATCTGGTTCTGGGTGATTACGATTTCAATACGACAACCTTGAAAGCGGCTACAATCTTGTTCGCCACCATACCGATTGTTCTCGTATACCCTTATTTGCAGAAATATTTCGTAAAAGGTTCTATGCTCGGGTCCTTGAAAGAGTAGTTCGTCTTATCTTGGGAGAGTTATGAAGCCGGTTCGCCGGCTTGATATATAGCTTTTATTAATGGAAAAGGGAGGCTGAAATCATGATGAAGCATGTATTTGGAAGGTCGGTCAAAGGGTCCGTTTTGGCGTCGCTGCTTGTAATTTCACTCGTTACCGGCTGCTCTAACAGCGGAGAAAAGCCGGCAGTTTCGGGAGGGAATGAGGAGAAGGACCAGCCTGTTACGGTAAAGGTATTCAAAAGCCATATGGGCGTAGGGACCATTCCCGACAGTAATAATGAGCATGTGAAATATGTGGAAGAGAAGACGGGCGTCGTATATGAGCTGATCACGACGGCCCCGGGCTCGGAGCCGACAGAATTTCTGAATCTGATGATTGCGTCCGATGATCTGCCTGACATACTGCGCCCGATTGGAGGCGTAGAGCAGACGCTGATCAAGCAAGGCGGTGCTTTGCCGCTCGATGATCTGCTGCCTAAGTATGCGCCTAATGTTTGGAAGAACATTCCGGAAGAAGCATGGGATATCGTACGGTCAGCTTCCCCGGACGGCCACATCTATTACGTGCCCAAGGTGTTCCTTGTTCCCGAGCGGGCGCCGATGATCCGTCAGGATTGGCTTGATAAGGTAGGATTGTCAATGCCGAAAACAACAGAGGAGTATAAGGAAGTACTGCGGGCATTCCGGGATAAGGACCCGAACGGCAATGGCAAAGCGGATGAGCTGCCTACCACGGGCCGCGAGTTCGGCAAGTGGATGGACCACCTGTTCGGCATTTATGGTGTCGCGATGTGGGAAGGCGTTCCGGAATGGGATGTCTATGAAGGGGAAATCCAATACGCGGGCGTTACGAAAAATATGAAGGCTGCTATCGCTTTTATTCGTGAGCTTTACGAAGAGAAGCTGTTGGACAATGAGACATTCCTGAACAAAGGCGATGTTTGGCAGGCCAAAATCAACAATAATCTGGTTGGAAGCTGGTATCATCTTCCCGCCAACCTCCGGGATCGTTATACTGCGATGCTCAAGGGTGCGCCGGATGCTTATGTCGTCGGCATGCCGATGCCGAAGGCAGAGGGTTTTGAAGGATTCGTTACGCAGAAGAGCATGGGTGAGCCGGAGTGGATGATCCCGACTGTCGCTAAGGATAAAGCGGAATATTCACTTAAGCTGCTCGATTTCTTCTATGATCAAAGCAATGATGAATTCATTCGCTTTGGCATTGAGGGGCAGCAGCATGAAGTCGTAAATGGCAAGAAGGTGGTGCTTCCGCCAGAGGACAGCCGCCCGATCGCGCTTGGGATGCGCAATCTGACGACGAAAGAGGATATGGACATCCGGATTAAGGAGACGATTCCGGAAGACATGCAGAAGATGGTTCAGGATATCTTCACTGTCAGCACGGCAGACGCGCACCGGATCGCAGGCGACGGATTGCCGAATACGGTGTACGAAGGCTTCCCGGATATTCAATCACACAAGCTGTTCCAGGAGTATCTGACGAAGATCGTTATTGGAGAATGGCCGCTTGAGAAATTTGACGAGTTCGTGGACCGCTGGAATAAAGCTGGAGGAGATACGGTTACCAAGCGCGCCCAGGAATGGTATGCCAAGGTGAAGAAATAAGCGGTCTGCGGCAATGCCGCAATCTGGCCAGACCTGCAGTTGTCTGCATGACAGCATCAATGCCTGAAAGGATGGGTTCAGTTGAAAAAACGATACGCAATCTGCGGAGTGAGCGGACGTGCGCTGGGCATGTTCGCCAAGCCTATCCTCACCTCCTTCGCTGGAAGCTGTGAGCTTATCGGTCTGCTCGACCGCGATCCGATGCGTTTTGAGCTTTACCGTTCGAGATTCCCGGAGCATGCCGGCATCAGCACGTACGGCGAAGGTGAGTTCGACCGGATGGTAGATGAGACGAAGCCGGATGTGATCATTGTCGCCGGTCGTGACGACACGCATGCACAGTACCTGATAGCCGCCCTTGAGCGTGATCTGGATGTTATTACAGAGAAACCGATGGTGACAACAGGAGCGGACAGCAGGCGCGTCATGGAGGCGGAACAAGCGAGCAAGGGCTCTGTTATGGTGACATTCAATTATCGTTATGCCCCGATTCATACGAAGATCAAGGAGATTGTGCAGGAGGGGAAGCTTGGCAGAATAACGTCGGTTGACTTGAACTGGTACCTGGATACGTACCACGGCTCCAGCTACTTCAAAAGGTGGAACAGGGACCGCCGGCTGTCCGGCGGATTATCCGTCCACAAGAGCACGCATCATTTTGATCTGGTCAACTGGTGGATTAATCAGAAGCCGGTTGAGGTGTTCGCCTTTGGCGCTTTGAATTATTACGGCGCTGATGGAGAGGCGAATCCGAAGAAGGAAGATGGCCGGTTCTGCAGTACCTGCGCGCATACCGAGGATTGCTCGTATTACTCGCGCTGGAATGCCCGCAGCCGGAATCTTGAAGTGCCGGATGATCATCTGGGATCTCTCGATGCAGGGAAATCCCCGGCATTTCCCTATTCCGATTACCGGCCTGACCGATGCATCTTCGATTCGGATATCCAGATTGAAGATACGTATACCGCGACCGTGAAATACAGCGGCGGCGCGCTCCTCAGTTACTCGGTTAATTTCTCGCTGCCTTATGAGGGCTACCGTCTTGCCATCAACGGGACGAAAGGGAGAATCGAGACGGTGGAATATCATATGCCTGGCAGAACCCCTTTCCCTACGCCAGTGCAGACGATCGACTACTTTCCATTGTTCGGCTCGAAGGAAACGATTCATGTCGTACATCGGGAAGGCGGGCATGGCGGGGGAGATCCGCTGCTGCTTGAAGACTTGTTCATGGGCGAGGATCGCAGACGGCCGTACCGCATCTTGTCGGGCGCGGTGGATGGCGCTTATTCGGTGGCGACGGGCGAAGCGGTATGGCGCTCGGTGAAGGAGCATCGTCTGGTCACGATCGAGGAGGTGCTGGGCAGCGGTACCGACAGCGGCGGAGCGCGGGAGCGAAGCGAAAGCCTAAGCGGCCAGAGAGGCGGTGTATTGTGACAGCTAATCTAAGCGGGTATTTCGATGCAATCGAAAGTATGGCCGCACAGACGGAGGGCGGGAGCATACCGCATGTGCTTAAGGTCATCGCGCAGCGCTATGTCGGTGACAATCCGCCGCATGAACCGGTATACCGGGTAACGCGGACCAGCGATATCCGCAAGGGAGCGGATCATCTGTATGAATTTCCGCGCCGCATGTTTCCGGACATGGGAGAAGGCAAGCGGGTATACGCCTGGGCAAGGCTGTGGATCGATCAACCGCAGGAATTCATTTTCCATCTTCGCTGCTTCGGGCAGGTCAAGCTGTATCACAATGGGGTTCAGCGTTTCGGATCTTCCCCGGAGGAGGAGATCTCCGGAGTGGAGCCAGCCTCGGAGGCGCTGCCCCTAAAGCTGAAGGTAAATCTGGCGCAGGGATGGAATCACTTCGTTCTGGAGCTGGCCAGGGGCCGGGAGGGGAACTGCGGAGCCGCCTTCGGAACAGGCAGCCGCAAGAATAAACCTTTTCACTTCTTGTCTCCCTCTGTTGAGCGGGAAGGAGAGGAAGGCTGGATCTATACGCTTCCGTTGACCCGACCGCTGGATCGCATCCCGGGTACGAATCAGACGGAAGCCGCCACCGGAGCGGAATGGCTTCCTGCCCGATCAGAGGGGACAGGGCATCTGGATCTTATATATGGCATGCATTCGGGCTGTTCCTCATTTGCATGGACGACGATTGTCAACCGCTCCGCTTCGAATAAGAGCGTTATGCTCACTGGAACTGCCTATGGTCCTGTACGGTTCATATGGCAGGGGAAGCTGCTGTATGAAGCTCGGAAGCCGGGTGACTTCTCCTTCGCCCTCGACGCAGCCCCGGGGCGGGGCGACCTGATTGCCCATTGTTATTGTGAACATCATGGATGGGGCTTCCGGCTTCGGGACATTGCTGGTACGGAGGTTGAACTTGCTGCCGGGCGGCGCGTGCATGGCTACAAAGGTCAGTGGCTGCATCTCGGCCCGCTCCCGGCGGAAGCGAATATCGATCCGGACGATTATCCGAAGCTCGATAAGCTGGCGGCCGGCCGGCACAAGAACGTCTTCTGGATGACGGATCAGCCGGGAGCGCATGTGCGTCCATTTCTCGAAAATGAGTTGTACGGCCGTTGGAATTATCCGCTTGGGGTCACGCTGTCCGGACTGCTGGGGACGAGCCGGCTGCTGCAGCGCGAAGATCTTGCAAATTACGTCGCAGACCATGTCGAATTCGCGACCTCGACTTATGCATACTCGCTGTGGGACCGCGGGCGCTTCGGAGCAGCGGGCTTGAACAATCAGCTGTCGCATATCGACAGCCTCGACGACTGCGGCTCCTTCGGGACGCTTACCATTTTGGCTGAACGGCTCCGTCCGCTTGAAGGAGCGCGTGCGGTGGCTGACGATATTGCCCACTATATCATGAACGTACAGGATCGCATGGAGGACGGAGCGCTGTACCGCAAGGTCGGCGTCTCGCCAAGTATGCATAACACGATGTGGTGCGACGATATGTACATGAGCGTTCCATTCCTGTGCCGGTATTCCGGGCTTACCGGCGATCCGCGTTACATGGACGAAGCTGCAAGGCAGCTTCTGCTCTATAAGAAGTATTTGTATATGGCGGAGCAGCAGATTATGTCTCATGTGTATGATGTGCGCAGCGGGAAGCCTTCGCGTACGGCCTGGGGCAGGGGCAATGGCTGGGTGTTTTTCTCACTGGCCGTGTTGCTCGAATTACTGCCGAAGACGCATGCGAGCCATCCGTCTATACTGGCTTTCTATCGGGAGTTGGCGGAAGGGTACCGCAGACTGCAGGGCAAGCATGGTCTGTGGCATCAAGTATTGACCGATCCGGAGTCGTATGAGGAAGCCTCATGCTCCTCGATGTTCATATACGGCTTCGCGCTTGGCGTTCGCAGCAGCTGGCTGGAGAACCCGGATCCTTATGTCCGTGCGGCGCTGGATGGGTGGCAGGGCTTATGCGAGCGGGCTATCGACAAACGGGGAAATCTGTACGGCGTATGCAAAGGCTCCAGCTGGTCATACTCTCATGCTTACTATAAGCATGATCTGGGCTGGAATTTGAACGATACACACGGTATCGGCATCGTGCTGCTTGCAGGTATTGAAACTCAGCTGATGAAAGAATGGCTGATAGAGAAAACATAAGCTGAACAGGAGAACAGGCGTCGTATTTTACGAGGGCAGGATCACCAAGATATAATGGAAGGATCCTCGGTATAAGGTGGAATTTACCATGACACAGTCTATCAAGAAATGGTTGAAATACAATCTGGCTCACACCCAGGTCAGACTCGTGCTTATTTTGACCATTTCAGTCTTTCTCATTATTCTGGCTGTAAGTCTGACCTCGTACTATACGTCGAAGTCGGTGATGCAAGAAGAGCTCGGCGAATTGCAGCGTCAGATGCTGAAGCTCGAAATGAACGTGATCGACGAGTTGGTTAGCGAAAGCGACAAGGTCGCGATTCAAGTCGCCTTGAATGATAATGTCTACCAATTTTTGACCAGCAAAGTACAGAGCTCTTATATGAATATTACGGGGACATATCAGTTTCTGTCGACACTAATCAGCAACTCCAAGTATATCAAAAGTATCTATGTCTATGATCTGACGCGGGAAAGCTTCCTGGCAATACCGCAAGGCTTCAGCTCCAGCAAGCTGACCTTCACCGATTCCGACTGGACCAGTGTCGTTTCTGAATTCGGTGAAAGGACTACCCTCATAAAGAAGCGCATGGTGCCTGAAGGGGCAGGGGCCAAGGGATCGAGCGTTACGCTGTTTCGCAAGATTATGATTCAAGGGGAGTTCAAGGGAATCGTCGCCGTCAATCTTAAAACCGAGGAGCTGTTCGCCAAGCTGAATCCGCCAATTATGAACAATTTGAACCGGATGCGCTATATTATTGACGAGCATGACGAGCTGCTTTACTCCGTCTCGAACTATGACTTCAATCAGGATTCAGTGAGTCATGCGATGGATACGCTTGGAAAGGACGACGGCGCGGATATCACGATCCAGAACCGCCAGCTGCTCATTAACCAGCTCGCATCGCCTGTGACGGGATGGAGGTATGTGTCCATTATTGAGCAGGATAGTCTGCTGGCCAAGTCCAAACGGGTGGCCAAGGTGGTTCTGCTGGTATCTATTGCGGCTCTCGTGCTGGGCGGGGCTACGATATTCTATATTAATGCGGCGGCTTTCCGCCCTGTCCGCCGGCTGAAGCAGTTGTTCAGCAAATATGACCGCAAGACCAACGGCCCCGATGGCATCAATCTGGAGAGGCTTGCCGGGGAACTGCTCACCAATCAAGTGCATCTGTCACAGCTTGTCCGGGAGTCGATGTCCGAGGTTGCATCCAAGCTGCTCACTGATATTTATTCCGGCAATCTGAGCGGGAAGCGGGATATTGAAGAGAAATGGAGACGTTACTTCGGAGAATGGTCGGCAGCGCCGGTGACGGTGGCCGTTCTGTCGATCGACCGGTACGAGGAATGGTCCCGGACCTTCAGCGGCAGCGATCATTCTCTGTTGAAATTCGCGATGGCCAATATCGTGGCAGAGCTGTTCGAGCCGCAATGGCGAATTGTATGCGCCGATTTCGGGAAGGACAAGACGGCCATTCTGCTGCAGCCGCGTACAGAAGGGCTGCGATGCGAGAGAATACTCGCGGAGTCGCTGGAGATCGTGTCGCGCCTGTTGAAATTCAGCGTATCGGCGGGGATCGGCAATCCGCAGACGGAAATTGCAAGATTGAAGCAAGTGATGCTGGAAGCGGAGAATGCGCTCACATACCGGCTTTACCAGGGCTATGGACAGGTGATCACGTTCCAAGAGGTGTCCGGACATGAAGTGATTGAGCCGCCTCAGTATGAAAGCGCTCTTAACGAACTGATTGGGGCCATAGAAGCAGGCAATGAGCCGGAGTCCCTGGAGGCACTCGGACGATTAATCGATAATATCCGCAGTCAATACGGGTATCCGTCGGCGGCGGTATCTTTCCTGCAGTCGGTCGCCGAGAGAATCGAACAGATCGTTCCTGCCGCAAACGGCGTTTTGTGCCAAAACGATTTCAAGTTTGACACGCTTGATTTGGAGGATAGCAAAGGTGTGCTGGAGAGCCGCGTTATCCTGCTGGCACAACGATTCTGCCGGCTTGCCCAGAGCAAGGATTTCATCATGTGCCAACGCATGATTGATTTTTTGAAGCAGCATCTTAACCAGCCGATCGGCATACCCGAAATATCTGAATCGATTGGCATCAGCAGCAGCCTGGCCAGCCAGTTGTTCAAACAGGAAACAGGCGAGACGATCTATAACTATTTGACACGGCTCCGCATAGATCGGGCAAGCGAGCTGCTGCTGAAGACGGGCGACCGCATATCGGATATCGCGTTGATGGTCGGTTATCAGCATGAGAATAGCTTTATTCGCAGTTTCCGCAAAATAAAAGATATTACCCCGGGCAAGTACCGGGACATGATGAGAACCCGGATGGAATTCCCGCTTGAATAGATATAGTTCAGGCGGCTCCGGGTTCAAGCAGACAGGAGGATCCAATGGACAGACGACAGATCGTGGAACGCCATCAACCGGAGCTGAATAAATGGGACCCTGTGTCCCCGTTTTCCGTAGGCAACGGAGAGTTTGCCTTCAGCGCCGATATTACCGGCCTGCAGACATTTCCGGATCAATATGAGGTGCCGCTTGGCACGCAGTCCAATTGGGGATGGCATTATACAGGCGGTCCCGGACGCTTCACCTCGCGCGATGCCGCATACCAAAGCTACGATACGTACGGCAGGCCGGTCGGGTATGCGATGAAGCCCGGCGACAAAGTGGAGGCTTACCACTGGCTTCGTCAGAACCCGCATCGCCTTCAGCTTGGCCGCATTTCGTTCCGGTTCCTGAGTGAATCGGGTGATGATGCCCAAGCGGAGGATATATCGAATATCCGCCAAACAATGAATCTATGGTCAGGTATGCTGACAAGTGAATTTGCCGTACAAGATGTGCCGGTTCATGTAGTGACGGCCTGCCATCCGGCAATTGACGCCATAGGCGTGAGAGTCGTTTCCCCCTTAATCGGGCAGGGAAGGCTGCAGGTGTTCATTCGTTTTCCGGCACCGGATATGACGTCTGCCACATGGGCCAAGGCCGTCTTCCCGGATCTGGGCAATGATGACAGGCATCGGACGGAGCTGGGCGAGTCGGCCGCTAACGGGGCAAGAATCGTCAGAAGCATGGACGAGGACCGTTACGAGCTCTGCTGGTCCTGGAACGCCGGGAGTCTGGAGCGGACCGGGGTGCATGAGTTCACGCTGCTGCCGGAGGCTCGCGGCGAATCACTGGAATTCTCGGTCGGCTTCGCCCAGGAGTCCGCGCAGACGGCGGATGTCGGGGCTATCGAGGCCGCAAGCGCGCGTCACTGGGAGTCGTTCTGGATGAGCGGCGCGGCAATCGACTTCTCCGGAAGCGCTGATCCCAGAGCCTACGAGCTGGAGAGACGCGTCGTACTGTCCCAATTCTTGCTGGCCATACATAGCGGCGGGTCGCTGCCTCCCCAAGAGACGGGCCTGATGTATAACAGCTGGTTTGGCAAGTCCCATCTGGAGATGCATTGGTGGCATGCGGCGCATTTCCCCTTGTGGGGCAGAGAAAACTATCTGCTGAGAAGTATGGATTGGTATGAACAGATCCTGCCGGTGGCGCGTGGACTGGCGTCGTCTCAAGGCTATGCAGGGGCGCGCTGGCCGAAGATGGTCGGCTTCGACGGCGAGCCTTGTCCGTCGCCGGTGGCGAACGGCCTGATCTGGCAGCAGCCGCATCCGATGGCGCTCGCCGAGCTGTGCTATCTGGCTGATCCGTCGAGCGCAACTCTTGCGAGGTTCCGCAACATCGTATTCGAAGCGGCTGACTTCATGGTATCATTCGCTCACTGGAATGAAGAGAAGCAGGTCTATGATCTGGGACCGCCCCTTATTCCGGCCCAGGAATGTCATCCTTTGGAAGGCAG
Organism: Paenibacillus sp. JT31N17; assembly: GCF_056269255.1. Lineage (NCBI taxonomy): Bacteria > Bacillati > Bacillota > Bacilli > Caryophanales > Paenibacillaceae > Paenibacillus > Paenibacillus sp. JT31N17. The sequence continues at coordinate 1,747,336 of NZ_JBWDNP010000001.1, read as the reverse complement.
CAAAAACCCTCCTTTTGAGCTGGAATATTGGAAGTATGGCTTGGAAATTGCGATTCGCTGGGCACAGCGCATGGAGCAGACGATCAACCCGCTATGGGCAAAAGTTGCCGGAGCGTTAGCCGGGCCTCCGCAGGCGGAGGGTGTATATCTTGCCCATGAGCTCTGCCCGGAGACCTTTCTGACGAAAAACCGCGACCATCCGTCCATGCTGGGGGCGCTGGGCATTCTGCCGGGCACGTCAATCGACCGAAAGGTCATGCTGGACACGCTGCTGAAGGTGAAGGAAGTTTGGATCTGGGAGTCGGCATGGGGCTGGGATTTCCCGATGTGCGCCATGACGGCGGCAAGACTCGGTGAGCCGGATCTTGCGGTGGATTTCCTGCTGATGGATGCATCCAAGAATACGTATTTAACCAACGGACATAATTATCAGCGCCCTGGCTTGTCCGCTTATCTGCCGGGCAACGGCGGTCTGCTGGCTGCGGTTGCGATGATGGCTTCTGGCTGGAGGGATGGCGAAGGCGGAGAATCGGCGTCGGAGGCGGCTGTCCGCAATCCCGGTTTCCCGCAGGATGGAAGCTGGTCGGTGAAATGGGAAGGGCTGAAGCCCTGGCTGTAGAGATTTCTAAAGTTCACATAGGAGGCGGGAGCATGTCTGCAAAAGGAACGGTATGGCCCTCGGAGCGCAAGACGGAGACCGATCGGCTGACAGGGCTTGAAGTGACGCAATTGACCCATTATAAAGCGCATAGCCATCATTTATATTTTACAGAAAACGGTTGGTATGACGGAGAACAGCGGCTTCTGATGATCTCGGATAGAGGCAATAGCACCAATTTGTACAGCCTGCATGTGGAAAGCGGATTGATCACACAGCTGACGGATTACAAGGATGTTGATAAATTGGATGCTTGCCTGTTGCCGGATGGAAGCTCGGCGTTTGTCAAGATTGGCCGGCGGTTGATCCGTCTGGATCTGAATTCGCTTGAAGAGAAGCTGTGCTACGAAGCGCCGGAGGGCTATCATTTGGGCAATGCGAACGCGACCGCTGACGGGCGGTTCGTGATGACCTGCGTGCAGGAGGATCTGTCGCACCGCATTCGGCTTGATCTGGGCAACGGTTATGTCGGCCACAGGGAGCTGATGGAGGCTGCGCCCCACAGCATGATCGTCCGCATCGATGCTCAGGCAGGCGGAGGAGAAAAAGTCTATGAAGAAAACCAGTTCATTACCCATATCAATACATCACCGAAGGAGCCATGGCTGATGACCTTCTGTCATGAGGGCCCATGGCATCTGGTCGATCATCGTATTTGGGGGCTTGACCTGCGAACCGGTGCGGTTTGGAAAATCAGAGAGCGGCTGGAGAGCGGCGAGAAGGTCGGGCATGAATTTTTCTACCCGGACGGAGTGACGATTGGCTATCACGGATTCCGGGCGGACGGCACCAATTTTTTCGGTAGCATCCGTTATGACAATACGGGTATGGAAGAGACGGAGTTCGGGTTCGATACCTGGCATGGATATGCGGATGGATTGGGCCAGGTGGTCGTGGACGGCAAGGGAGCGGTCAAGACGCTGAGTCTTTGGCGCAAAATCGACGGTGTGTACGAAGGTCCGCGCATCCTGTGCGAGCTGCGCTGCAGCTTTCACTCACAGAAGGTGCATGCCCACCCGCGCTTTAACGCAGACGGGAAGCGTCTGCTGTTTACAAGCGATAAGAACGGCTATGGAAATCTGTATATAGTGGAAATTCCAGAGGATTTCACTTCTTTGCCGCTAATGGCAACGTAACGAGGAGGAGCAGGCAGATGAACAAATCAGAAACGCAAATTCCTGGTGCCCAGCGCATATCCGTTAGGGTAGCGGGAACGATCCTTTCCCGCTGCCAGGACGGCTATCACCCGAATATTGCCAACAAGTGGGGTTATGTGGCCGGAATGGCGCTGACGGCGATCAGTCAGCTTGCCGATTGGACGGGAGAACCCGAATACCAGGCAATTGTAAAGCGGCATATGGACGTCTTCATCCGGGAGGACGGTTCCATACGCGGCTATACGCTGGAGGAATATAATCTCGACCATATCAACAAAGGAAAAAATCTATTGAGGTTATGGAGAGAGACTGGTGAATCCAAGTATGAGCAGGCGGCCAGGCGTTTAATCACCCAATTGACCGGCCAGCCTCGTACGGAGGAAGGCGGATACTGGCACAAGAAAATATACCCCTGTCAAATGTGGCTGGATGGCCTGTACATGTCTTCTCCGTTCATGGCCGAATTCGCCCGGACCTTCGGCGATAGCATCTGGTTTGATGAAGCTGCGCATCAACTGCTGCTGATCGAAAAGCGCACGCGCGACCCGCAAACGGGATTGCTGCATCATGCCTGGGACGAGAGCAGGGAGCAGCGATGGTGCGATGGCAGCACAGGCCGCTCCCGGCATGTCTGGGGACGGGCGATGGGCTGGTACGCAATGGCGCTCGCGGACTCGCTCGAGCATTTTCCCGTTCATCATCCGAAACGCGGACAGCTGATGGGGATTTTTGAACGGATGGCGAATGCTGTGCTTCGGGTGCAGGATCAAGAAAGCGGGGTATGGTATCAGCTAATGGACTGCAATGGCCGCCGGGAGAACTATTTGGAAGCGTCCGGCTCCTGCATGCTGGCGTACGCCCTGGCCAAGGGCATCCGGCTCGGCTATTTGGCCGAGATAGACAGACAGGCCGTAGAGAACGCCTATGATGGCATTCTTGACCGCTTCGTAACCGAGGACGAGCAAGGCATCCATCTCCATAGCATCTGTAACGGGGCTGGCTTGGGCGGACGCAAATACCGCGATGGCTCCTACGCCTATTACATGAGCGAGAAGGTTGTCAGCGATGTGCTGATGGGCGTTGCTCCGCTGCTGCTTGCAAGCATCGAGCTGGAACGGCTGCGCGAGCAGACTGGCAAACTGGCGGATTCAGGCGGTAATTAGATGGAGGGCAAGATGGGAAGTGAATGAAGGAGAGGTGATCCGGATGCAGATGCAAGAAGACAACCGAAGCCCGGATAAGCTCGTAATGAGTTATCCGGCCTCATGGTGGAGGAATATGTGGCGCGAAGCGCTTCCCTCCGGCAATGGCGTTATTGGCGCATCCGTATTCGGCGGCGTTCAGGAGGAGACGGTAATTCTTAATCATGCCCGCCTCTGGCACTGGGGGAGCAAGGATGAGCTGCCGGATGTAAGCGGCACACTCGCTCAGACCCGCAGGCTGATGGATGAAGAGCAGTATGCCGAGGCAAGCTGGCAGCTCGCGAACGCATTAAAGGAACGCGGTTACGCGACGAAGCTCGCCTCCAGATTTCCGCTGGCGGCGATAAAGCTTGTCATGCCCTGCGCCAGCGCCTTTCGCGGGTACAGCCGGACGCTTGCCATGGACAGCGGAGAGATAACGGTCGGCTGGTCGGCCGGGCCGGGCTCGTACAAGCGGAGGCTGTTCGTCTCGCGTGCCGACGATACGGTTGTCTACGAGCTCGAAGGGGACGAGAAATCCCGTGTATCCGGGGAGATTGGTCTTATTCTTCACCCGAGCGACCGCTGGGCGGATACGCCGGAATTCAAGGAGCTGGAACAGTCTGTTGAGGCTGGAGCCAGCGGCGCTTATGCATGGTTCGCCGGAACAAATGACGATGGGACGGATTTCGGAGCGGTCATGCGGGTCATTCCGGAGGGAGGCCGCATCGAAGCGGAGGGGAGCGTAATCCGCTTCGAAGGGGCAAGACGAATGCTGGTGCTGGTGAAGCTGTTCGTCCTTGGCGCGCGGTCCGGGGATTGGGAACGGCTGAAGCAGGAATTGGCCGAGCTTGTTGTTGATGCCTCTTACGATAAGCTGCTCAAGCGCCATCTCGCTCTGCACCGGCCGTTGTACCGCTCAGTCTCGCTGGAACTGGAGGATGCGGATAATGATCCGCGAACCAATGAGCGGCTGCTGCTGGATGCATATGAGGGGGAGGCGCCGCCTGCGCTTGTACGTAAAATGTGGGCTTATGGCCGTTATTTGTTCATGAGCGGTACTGCAGCGGCGGAAGATGCGGAGCCTTTCGGGCTGTATGGGCTGTGGGGAGGAGATTACAGGCTGGTATGGAGCCACAACATGGCCAATGAGAACATTCAGATGATGTACTGGCATGCGCATGTTGGCGGTCTGGGTGAATTGGTCCCACCGTTATTCCATTACTATGAGGGATTGATGGATGATTTTCGTGAAAATGCGCGTAAGCTGTACGGCTGCCGGGGCATCTATATACCGGCAGGCTCTACGCCGGGCATTGGCATTCCGAATCAGATCGTGCCCGTTATTCTGAATTGGACCGGTGCGGCCGGGTGGCTGTCCCGTCACTATTATGAACATTTCCGTTATACCGGCGATCTGCAATTTTTGCGGGAGACGGCTCTGCCGTTCATGCTCGAGGCGCTGCGGTTTTACGAGGACTTCCTGGTTACGGACGCGGATGGGCTTTACAGGATATATCCCTCCGTTTCGCCTGAGAATACGCCTCTCAATTACATGCCGGCGGATGGCAAACCGCTTGCGCATCCTATGCCTACGGCGATCAATGCGGCGATGGATATCGCCATTCTGAAAGAGCTTCTGAAGAGTTTAATAGAAGCGAATCAGAAAGCGGGCAGCGATGAGGCGGAGAAGGAATGGAACCGCATGCTGACGCGTTTGCCGGATTATCGGCTGAATAAGGACGGCGCAATCAGTGAATGGATTCATCCTGCATTCGAGGACCGTTACGCACACCGTCATCTCTCTCATCTGTACCCTGTATTCCCGGGGCAGGAAGTGACGAGAGAGAGCGATCCGAACATGTTCGGTGCATTCGAAACGGCGGTGCACAGGCGAGAGATGGGGGCACAAAGCGGCTGGTCGCTTGCTCATATGGCAGCTCTGTATGCGCGGCTGGGCGATGGAGACGCCTCTTTGAATTGTCTGGATATTCTCTCCAGATCGAGTCTGCTGCCGAATCTGTTTACGCTTCATAATGACTGGCGGGGAATGGGCGTCTCCCTGCAGATGCCCGCGGCTCCGGTGCAATTGGACGCTAATATGGGCTGGGTCAACGCCGTTCAGGAGCAGCTGCTTCAGGTATCGGCCAATCTGGTTAAATTGCTGCCTGCGCTGCCGGGTCGTTGGAAGCGTGGGAGTCTGGCCGATTGGAGGTTTCATACGGGCAAAGTGTCGTTATCATGGAACAGGGATACAGGTTCGTTCCGAGCGCAATTGACGGCAGACCGGGATACCGACACGATCGTCAAGCTGCCTGATTGGGTGGGAGCATGCAGCATAGCCGGCGGTGAGGTTCAGCCTTCGCCGCTTGGCCGCGGGTACTACACACTGCGAATGAAGAACGGAGCGCCGCCGATCGTCTTCGAGTCATGCGGATAATCACCGGTTTCAAAAGAGGGGAAGGAGCAGCCATCGTGCTGTTCCTTCCCCTCTTTGCCGTTGCAGATGAAGCCGCATACCGGTGGGCGATTCCTCGGCAGGAAACCGGAGGAAAAGCCTTTTTGCGATAATGCGGACTAGCGGATTACCGGCTGCAGACCCACCGGGCTCCGTTAAGCACAAGCCGCCGATAGGACGCGGGCCTGAACGAGGGGGCGTGATGCCCCGGCTGCAGATAGACGACTTTGCCAAGCCCGTAGGCATGCTCCCATCCCGCGGGATAACGTTTGCCTTCGAATTCGTATTCCAGGAAAACCTCTCGTTTGGAGAAGGAGTCCAACTCGAACATGTATGGCTCCTCATCCAGACTGAACCCATCGACACCCTCGAGCAGGGGATGTCCGGCAAGGGGATGATAGCGGAGAGGCTGGTAGGGCGGATGCCCGGTGAAACGGGCGCCGATCAGTTGCCCAAGCTCATGGCTGCTTTGCAGCGAAATGCCGTTGTGCAGAACAAGCAGTCCTCCGCCGCCCGCAACGTAACGAAGCAGACCTGCCGTTTGCTCCGGCTTTAATGTGCGCTCCCAGCAGTCCGTGTACGAGATGCATATAGGGTACTCCTTCTGGTCCAGCCGGCTGAGAGTATCGTAGTTTTCCGTAGCAGTCAAGTCAAATGCGGTGTCAAGGATGGCCTGCAGCTCCGCACGCGCCGGCTCCAGCGGATGCCAGGGGGCTGCGGTGAAGTCGCCGAGAAGCAGCGCCCGTATGGGATCGTTCATTGTCATCTCTCCTCTCTTTACCAGGGCAGTTCTTTGCCTGTATCCGCTTCCAGGTACAAGGGCAAATCATGCAGCTCGCTGCCGCGCGCTTCGATTCGTCCCAGGATATGGGCTGCCGCCTCTTCAGGCGTGTGCGTGCCCGCGTCGTTCCAGCTGCCGCTCATGAACGTTTTCACCCAGCCGGGGTGAAGCAGCAGCACGCGTCCGCCATCCTTGCGAATCCGGTTATGGATGATGGTCGAGCCCATATTGAGCGCGGCTTTGGACATGCAATAGCCGAACCAGGCCTCGCGATAGCTGTTCCCGATGCTTCCGGCCTCGGAAGTAACATTCACGATCAGCTTGCCGCCGTTCATGATGGGTTCAAGCAGGGCATTGGCCATGCGGATCGCGCCGAGCGCCGATACGTTGTACACCCGCTGCATGTCGTCAAAATCGAGATCATCCGCTACGGTTTTGCCCGTGTCCCCGAGCAGGGCGGCGTTATTGATCAGCATGTCGAGGACAGGCGTAAGACCGCGAATCCGTTCCGCGGCTTCCCTCACGCTGGCGTCGCTTCCTACGTCCAGTCGGAAAGAATGCAGCCGATCCGGGAATTGCTCTGTCAGCTGCAGGAGCTCAGGATTCGGGTCGGCAATGCCGCCCGCATAAACGGTGCAGCCGGCTTGCAGCAGAGCCTTCACCAATTCGAGCCCGATCCCGCGGTCGGTACCCGTGATGCAAACATTCTGTGGCATAAGAATCTTCCTCCATTTTGTGGAATTTGTTTCAGGGAAATATCGCGTAGTGGATACCGGTGACTTAATTTCATTATAGGGAAAAGCTGGGCATATGCCTATGATAAATCGCTTGAATCGCGCAAGACAGATTGAGATGAGAAGACTGCTCTAGCTAGGCCGTTTCTTCACGATCGCATTTCGCGGACATTGATTTCGGACGCTGCAAACCTGTAAAAGTGATAAATATTAATGTAACAGCGCTAACCTCAATCGGGTTTTTTCAGTATATAATGATGAAAGCGCTTTAAAAAAATCTTCGCTATCGAAACGGAGGATACGGGGAATGAAACAGCTTATAGCAGTTGCGCCCAGGAAAGCCGCTTTGTTGGATATGAATACGAGAGCGGTGGAGCCGCATGAAGTCAGGGTGCGCATCAAATACGCATCGCCGAAGCACGGCTCGGAGCTTGCCGCCTTCCGCAACGAAGGCCCGCATATTCACGAGTATTACGATGAAGAGTGGCATGCGTTCATGCCGAGGAAAACACAGGTGGAAGGCCAGGGCAATTTCGGCCATTGGAATCTCGGCAATCAATGGGTTGGCGTTATCGTCGAAAAGGGCAGCCAGGTGAGCGATTATACAATAGGGGATCAGGTATGCGGCTATGGCGGCATTCGTGAGGAGCATATCGTAAGCGCCGTCGACAATTATTATTTGATGAAAATGCCGGAAGGAATGCCATGGCAGAACGCCGTCTGCTTCGATCCGGCGCAATTCGCATTGGGCGGCATCCGCGACAGCCATCTGCGCGCAGGCGATACGGCGGTCGTATTCGGGCTTGGGGCGATCGGACAAATTGCGGCTCAATTGGCGAAGCAGGCTGGAGCGAGCTACGTTGCGGTCGTCGATCCGATCGAGCGCAGGAGGACGGCCGCGCTTGAGGCGGGAGCGGATGCAGCATTCGATCCGACGAAGGATGATGTCGGGCTGGAGCTCAAGAAAGCGACCGAGAAGCGTGGCGTTGACGTGGTCCTGGAGACGAGCGCGAACGAGTTCGCTTTGCAGCATGCGCTGCGCGGTCTCGCATACGGCGTCACGATCGCCTATGTCGGCTGGGCCAGAATGTTTAAGGGCGGCATGGATTGGGGCAAGGAAGCGGCGATTTCAAAACCTTTTTATATATCATGCTGCCGCTCATCATGCCGGCAGTCACTTCGCTGATTGTGTTTGAATTCAGCGCGTCCTGGAACGATTTTCTGCTTCCGCTGCTGTTCGTATATGACGATGCTTACCGGACGCTCCCGCTTGGGTTGATGTATTTTTCAGGCGAATATACGACCAATCAGTCGCTTGTTGCTGCCGGCGTCACGATTGCGATCGTGCCTATTATTGTCGTATTCGTTATTTTCCAGCGCAAGTTCATCGAAGGAATTACAGCCGGTTCCGTAAAAGGATAACGATCCCGACGACCAGGAAGTCATCCGCTGTCTCTGTCATGAGTTGATTTTGTCGGTCTTGGGATTTAAACTTCACAGTAGAGTGTCCTCCTGCAGCATACGTCGAATCGATTGGACACCAGCAGTTGTGGATTAGATTCTTATTAGGGGGATATTTGCCAGCCAGCCTTCGAAGGAGAGGAGGATAGAGCGCAGCATGAAGAAGGTCACTCAACAGCAGATCAAACAAGCGAACATGGAGACTGTATTCCGGTTGATACAGACAAGTAAGGGGGCCTCGCGTGCGAGCCTGTCGAAGGTAACCCAATTGAGCCCGACAACCATATCGACGATCGTCGATGATCTTATCAAGAAAAGCATCGTCGTTGAAAGTGCCCTGATTGACAATCCCGGCGCAGGGCGCAAAGCGATCACACTGGAAATCAATAATGGGAGTAAATATCTGATCGGCATGGAGTTAAATGAACTTGGTGTAGCCGGGACGATTTACAACCTGAAAAATGATCCGTTCATTACCAAGACACTCCTGTATAACAAAAAAAATCACGACAAGGATGAGTTCTTGCGGCTTATCGTTGATCTGGTTCGGATGCTGGTCGATGCCGTACCGGACAAGACGAAGGAGCTGCTGGGCATCTGCATAGGCGTTCCAGGCATGCTGGACAGTGAAAGGCGCTCGATCGTCGTCTCTACGCCGCTGCTCATCAAGGATATGGAAATAATCAACAAGCTAAGTCTGGAGCTCCCATATCCGGTTTATATGGAGAATGAATCCCTTCTGGCTGCCATTGCAGAGAAGGAGCATTTCAAGACGACGACAGGTCCGTTTATTTATCTTAATGTCAATAAGGGTCTTGGCGTGAGCATAATGATTAACGATAAGCCTATGCTTGGCGTCAGTAAGGTATTCCCCGAGATCGGACATATGTCTCTTGATGTGAATGGCCCACTCTGCCCGTGCGGCAACAGAGGCTGTTTTGAAACGATGGTTTCCCTTACCGCCTTGACCGAACGCACCGTAATGCTGATGCCGGAGTACAAGGACTCGGTCCTCCACAAGCTCACCGGAAGTGATCCCGAAAAGATCAATGAGCTGGTTATTGCACAAGCGGTTAAATTGAACGATCCGCTTGCGCTTGCGGTCGTACAGGAGATCTCAAGGAATCTGGCCTACGGTATTGTTAACCTGATTAATATTTTCAATCCCGAGGTCATTGTGATTGGCGGCAGATTGTCACATCTGGGAGAGGTTCTGCTTGCTTCGGTTGTCGATATTGTCCATGAGCGGGCGCTTGCGCCGTTCTCGCAGGCATGCAGCATCTTCCTGTCCCGGCTTAACGTGAATAACGTATCTGCCGGTGCGTCGCTGTATGTGCTGAACAAAGTGCTTGAAGAGCAAATTTAGCGAAAATAACAATGATTTCCTGGTGCTGCCCCTCATGACGAGGTGGCGGCACTTTTTATAGTTGATGACATTAATTTCATGGAATAAAGATATTTCCAGCTATTATAATGTTTAATCGTTTAATCCCATTAATTAATTTATTTTAAAGAATCGATTGACTTTTCAGAATATTCTAGATATAAATAAAATGAATTAATAAAGTCACTGGATTAATTAAACTCAATTCAGGAGGAGGGTCAATATTGAATCTGTTGAATACGCTTAAGGGCTCCATGATGGAGGGTTTCTTCCCCGCAGGATGGGATATGGACGCTATCGACAAATGCGCTGCAAATAGTCCTGGGCAGGTTCTGGAAAGGCAACCCAAATGGCACTCAGGCTTTCAGCCTGCACCGTGCGATTCGATCTATGATTTCGACACGTTCATGGGCCATGAACTGGCGCTGCAAATCAAGCTTGCGAAAGAACATGGCGAACAGCTTGCGCTGATTCTTCCGGTAGGTCCGATGGGGTTATACCGCTGGGCGGTGTTTTTCCTGAAAAGCTGGAGCATCGACGCCAAACATGTACATGCTTTTAATATGGATGAGTGGAGCGATGAACATGGCAATACGCTGCCCTCCAGCAATTCCGCTTCTTTTCAACACGGCATGGAGCAGGCATTTTATAATCCGCTCGGGGAGCTGACGGTTCCTGTGAGCCAACGGAATTTTGCAACCAAAGACAATCTGCCGGCCTATGCCGGCAAGATCGGCGAATTGAAGGCAAAGGGTGCCAGGCTGATTGTGGTGTACGGCATAGGCCGCTGCTTCCATATCGCTTTCTGGGAGCCGCACTTTGCAGGCGAATTTGCAAGTGAGCAGGAATGGGCGCTGCAAACGCACCGCATTGGCGCGAAGCTGCATCCGATGACGATCGAGCAGAATGCGCTCACGAGCTTTAAGAGCCGGACCACCCTGGTTCCTTGCTTTGCCAACACGATTGGCCCGGGCTTGTTCATGCAGGCGGATTATACGATCGGCGGCGCAGACGGCGCCATGGGACGCGGCATGATGTGGCAGGGTTTATCGCTTTGGACGACCTTGAGGCATGAGAAATCACCATGGATTCCATCCTCCTACATGCCGTCTATGCCCGGAAAGCTCTTCTTCCTGAAAGAACTTGCCGGACCGCTTACTGCAGATTTGAATTAGTGGAAGGAGCAACTAGCATGATGGTTCTGGCCATTGGCGCCCATCCTGATGATACCGAAATTTTATGTGCCGGCACTCTGGCAAAAATGAAACGGATCGGACACGAAGTCATTTTGTGCCACGCAAGCACGGGAGATAAAGGCCACTACATGATTCCGGCTGAGGAATTGATCCGTATCCGGCAGCAAGAAGCACAGGATGCGGGAGCGGTCATCGCAAGCAAAGTGATCTCCCTAGGGCTGAAGGACGGCGAAATTTCCAGCGAGAGCGAAGCAGCCAGGCTGAAGTTTATCGAGTTGATCCGCACGGTCAGGCCCGATATGATCATCACCCATGCTCCCAATGATTACATGCCCGATCATGTGGCGGTCAGCAAGCTGGTCTTCGACACGTCCTTCCTTGCGACATTGCCCGGCTTCTCCGACATCCCGGTGGCAGATAAAATACCAGCGCTATATTACATGGATAATTTATCGGGTATCAATTTTCAACCGACGATCTATGTCGACGTTGAAGAAACATTTCAAACGAAGATTGAAATGCTTAAGAAACACCAAAGCCAACTGGTTTGGCTGAAGGAACACGACAATGTGGATATCGTGGACTTCGTGGCTACATTGGGCAAATTGCGCGGAATTCAGGCGGGCTGCAATTACGCGGAAGGTTTTATCCAGCACATGGTCTGGACCAGGCCGAACGCGGTAAGGTTCCCCGTATAAGTAATAGTCATTATTTCAAAGGGAGGGTATTGCAGAATGGCGATCAGAATAGCTGTTGCCGGAACGGGCTGGGTTGCCGGTGAATACATGAAAGCGACCGTACAGAACCCGGGGGCGGAGTTAGCCGGAATCTACAGCCGGGACCGCGCTTTCGCACAACAACGCTTGACCGAAATGGGCTTTGATACGCCGGTTTTTGATTCCTATGAGAAGATGGTTCAGGATCCTGATGTGGATGCGGTTGTTTTATGCTCAACGCCTGAGGTCAGGACGGAGCAGACAATTCTGGCTGCCCAGAGCGGAAAGCATTTGGTGATTGAAAAACCGATGGCGATGAACAAGGAGAACCTTTGGAAAATGGCGGATGCACTCACGGCAAACCCGGTCACGACCGTCGTCAGCTTTGTTCTTCGATGGAATCCCGGATTCGACAACATCAAATCGCTGATCAATGACGATGCATTGGGCCGCGTCTTCATGGCGCAGATCGACTACTGGCACGATATCGGTCCGCATTACGGGCAATACAGATGGAGCAGCAAGAAAGAACTTGGAGGAAGCAGCATGCTTTCCGCAGGCTGCCACGCGGTAGATGCGGTGCGTTATTTCTCCGGCGATATTGAGGAGGTTACGGCTTACAGCTGCGGAACGAGGAAGGAGTCCGGTTATGAGTTCGATCCGAACACACTGGCGATCTTCAAGCTTGCGAACGGCGGTATCGGCAAAGTGTCGTCTTCGCTCGAGTGCAAAACGCCTTACCGCTTCAACATTCATCTTCTGGGCGAGAAAGGCTCTGTGATGAACAATCAAGTATTCACGCATAAGCTGCCCGGCCAAACCGAGTACGCGACCGTGCCTACGATTCTTCCGGACAGCGGTGATGTCAGCCACCACCCGTTCGTGCATGAAATCAATGATTTCGTTGAATCCATCGTTCAGAAGAAACAAACCCGATGCGATTTCTTCGATGCATTCAAATCGATGGAAGTCTGCTTTGCAATCGACGAGTCGGCAGCGACCGGCAAAAAGATAACATTACCGTTGACCCGATAGGTGGCGGCTGGATAATAAACAAGCGTGTAAGCCTGATAGGGATCGGGGGGATTGCCCAGGCCCATCTCGGCTCATTGTCGAATTTGGCAGCTAGCCGGTCCGCAGAACAGCTTACGCCTATGACGCTTGGGAGAGGGGGCTAATTAATGGCTGAGAAAACAGGAATTCTCGACGGACAGCCGCAAATGCGGCAGATAAAGCGAAAAGACTGGCTCAAAAAGAATGATTGGACGGGTTTTCTGTTCGTTTCACCGCTGGTGCTGGGCATATTAATCTTTGCGATTTACCCGATGCTCGCTGCTTTGCTTATGAGCTTTAAACAAGTCTCGGGAACAGGCTTTGGCGGTACATGGGTCGGTTTGAACAACTATAATTACATTCTGAATGATCCGATTTTTTGGCAATCGCTTTATAACACATTTTATATGGGTTTTCTGTCCGTTATCCTCGGTATCATGGTTTCCTTCATTCTTGCCAGCATGATCAACAGCCTGAAGTGGGGGGGAGCCAAGAACTGGTACAAAGGCATCTTCTTCCTGCCGAACGTTATATCCGCAGTCGCGTCTTCTCTGCTATTCACCTTCATGTTCTTCCCCACCAATCAGGGTATCATCAACTATGCATTTGGCTTTGTAGGCATTGATCCTGTCGGCTGGTTCACCGATCCGAATTACTCCCGGATTACCATCGTGCTCATGAGCATGTGGGGAGCGCTCGGTTACAATACCATCATCTTCATTGCCGGTCTGCAGAGTGTTCCGCGGGAACTTTATGAAGCGGCCGAAGTAGACGGCGCAAGCGGGCTGAGGCGCTGGTTCTATATCACAATCCCGTACCTGCGTTCAATTTTCGTGTTCATGCTCGTCATGGGCACTATCCAGAGCATGAAACGATTTACCGATGTCTGGTTGATTGGCGGTACGGCCGGTAATCCCAGCGGTTCCTTGCTTACCTCGGTGTTATACATTTACCGGAACGCATTTCTTGCCAATCAAATGGGAATGGCGACGGCGGCTTCCTACCTGTTATTCATTGTCATCTTCATATTGACGGTTCTCTTGCTTCGGCTGAACACCAAAAAAGACAGCCTTGATTAAATTTTGGGGAGGGATGGAGGGAGATGTCTTTTCAGACTGCAGCTATTAAAAACGGCTCAAAACGCCGCGCCGATGCCATAACACAGTGGACGCTGATGATTTTGCTGGCTTTCGGTTCATTGTTCATGATCATACCGTTTATCTGGATGCTCAGTACCAGCTTTGACTGGTCGGCCAGACTTGAACTTAGCTTTCCGCCCAGATTCTTTCCGGCTGAGCCCTCAATGAAAAACTATCAGGCGGCGTTCACCAACGTGCCAATGTTAAGATATATCGTTAATTCTCTCATCGTCAGTATCGGTACAATCGTAATCAGCGTATTATCCGCCCTGCTCTCCGGCTATGCGCTTTCCAAGATTCGTTTCAGAGGCGCGACGGTTGTGCTGGTGCTGGCTCTTAGCACCATGATGATCCCTTTCGAAATGACCATGATTCCGCAGTACATGATGTTCAGCAAATTCGGCCTGCTTGATTCCTACTGGGCGTTCTACCTTCCAGCCATCGGATACACCTTCGGTACATTCCTGGCGAAAGCTTTCATGGATCAGCTTCCTGGCGCTTTGCGGGAAGCCGCGATTATTGACGGGGCAGGCGAAGGCACGGTATTCGGGCGGATTTACTTGCCCTTGTGTGCGCCGATTGTCGCAACGCTTGTCATTCTCCTGTTTCTGGGCGTATGGAACGACTTGCTCTGGCCTTTGCTTGTACTGAAAAGCGCGGACAAATTCACCATCCAGCTCGGTCTTGGGATGTTCGCTTACAACAACGGTCTCAATCGTTTTCCTTCCATAATATTAGCCGCAACGACAGTCAGTCTGCTACCGGTCTTCGTGCTGTACCTGTTCCTGCAAAGGTATATCATCGAGAGCATCGCACTTTCCGGTATCAAGCAGTAATTGGACCGGATGTATTCAAGGGAGGTGAACTATATTCAATACCTGGTAGTTGGACTCGATTTTGACCCGAAAAGGTAAGAGTTCGCCAAAATTCGAAAATCGGAAGGGGTTTTTGAACAAATGAAGAAAATCGTGCTTGCTGCTCTTGCGATCTTCATGGCCCTGTCTCTGGCTGCTTGCGCCGGAGGAAACAACAACGCTCCGGCTAGCGACGGGGGACCGGAAGGAACCGTTCGTGTTGCTCTGGCAGGCTGGACGCTCGAGAACGGTATTGACCCGCTGACAGGAAACAACTCCGTAGGCTTGAACGAATTTCTGGAGAAGAATTTCAAACCAAAATATCCGAATATCAAGCTCGAAATCTATCAAATCCCTTGGGAAAACGCAAAAGCAAAACAATCCGCCATGCTGCTCTCCAAAGATGTTGATGTCATGTATACCGGTGGCGCTTATGCCGCTCAATGGTACCAGGAAGGTTTGCTTCGCGATATTGACGATCTGATCGACGTAGACACTGACTTTGGTCCCGGCATTTATCTGAATGGCGTGTGGAACAACTCCTACTCGACCAAGTCGCTTGACGGAACAAAACAATTCGGTATTCCTGCAGTTTTAGGCCGCCGTATGACGATTTATGATAAAAAGCTGTTCGAGGATTGGGGCGTAGAACCGCTTTCTGCCAAAGCCACACCGGAGGAAATACTGACAGCAGCGAAAAAAATGACCGGCAAGAACCCGAAGACGGGAGAAGAGAACTACGGTATCTATTGGAGCGGTAACACCATCAACGGTTCTACAATGGTAGCCTTGACGCTTGCTTTCGGCGCCAGCGGTGCTGAGGGCAGCCTTTCAGACATGAAGAATATCAAATGGCAGTTAAACTCCCCGGAGATGGTCAAGGTTATGGATTGGCTGAAGGAAGCAGCGCCGCTGGCGCCTCCGGGATTCGTCAACGCACAAGGCGCCGAGAACTTCGGATTGTCCAAGAATAACATCGCAATTGCACTTGATAACAATGCCGGCTCCACGATGTCTGATTTCAGAACCACCAAAGACAAGGCTAATCTGGACAGATTCGTACCCGCCATGAACATGGGGCCGAACGGCGAGAGCTGGGTGGCTGTCGATCCGTTCGTCATGGCCAAAGATGCAAAGAACGTTGAAGCTTCCTGGGAAGTTATGAAGTTCCTTGCCGGGTATGAGACGCAAAAGCATAACTACCAATACTTTTCTTACACGCCTACCCTCAAGAGCCCGGACTTCATCCTGCCTGAAGACATGTATGTTCAAGAAGCGCTGAAAATCGCAGACCTCGCCCATTCCAAGCTTATGGACGAAGTGAATCCATTCTTTCAGTCCGATATAAACTCGGCTGTCAACGGCTTCATTTCCGAAGCTGCAAAAGGCAATGCGCCCGACAGCAAGGCGTTTCTTGACGGCCTCCAGAAGCGTGCAGAAAACTGGTCCAAAAACCTGAAGTAATGAAGCGGGCGGGAGGGACCGGGTTACTTTGACTCTCCAATCTAAAAGAATCGATAGAATTGGAATAATAGAATGGGAGGGAGACTTGAATAATGTTGAAGGGAATAAATCAATGGTGTTTTCCGGAAGGAACGCCGCTGGAGACCATTTTCGATACCTGCCAGAAAGCGGGTTACGATGCTGTCGAATTGAATCTGTACGAGCCGGGCGGCGTTGGTTTGACGATCGATATGAACGCCTCCCAAGTTGAGGATGTCGGCAAGCTTGCTGAAAAGTACAATTTGAAATTGCGAAGCTTGTCCACCGGCCTGTTGGGCAAATACCCGTTTTCCTCAAACGATGAATCCATCAGAGAGATGGCCCACATAGCCGTGGGAAAACAGCTTGAAGTTGCCGCCATACTTGGAATCGATACGATTCTGGTCATTCCCGGCCGAGTGACGGAAGAAGTGCCTTATGACATCGTTTATAAACGAAGCCAGGAGGAATTGACGAAGGTCCTGCCGACTGCGGAAAAGCTTAAGATCCATATGGGCATTGAGAATGTTTGGAACAAGTTTCTCCTTTCGCCTCTGGAAATGGCGCGTTACGTCGACGAATTGAATTCTCCGTATGCGGCAGTATATTTCGACGTGGGCAACGTTATGATTTGGGGATTCCCGGACCAGTGGATTCGTATTCTGAACAAGCGGATCAAGAAGGTGCATGTGAAGGAATTCAAAACAGGCGCAGGAAACTACAATGGATTCGTTCCGCTTCTTGCAGGAGACATCAACTGGGCGGCAGTCAGGAAGGCATTGAATGAAGTCGGATACACGGATACCCTTACCGCCGAATTGGATGCTTACAAGTCCACGCCGGACCAATTGATCTATGATACGGCGCGTCATATCGAATTCATTATTAGCGGAGAAGTGAAATAACAATAATAGCAAAGGCTGTGATAGCGAGTGAAAATCGGCTTAAGCACATATAGTCTGTCCCAGGCAATCAAGGCCGGGGATATGGATGTACTCGATGCCATCCAGTGGATCGCCGACAACGGCGGGGAGCACGTGGAGATTTCGACGTTCGGTTCTGATCTGGCTGACACTCCTGAGCTGATCCCCGCCATCGTGCAGAAGGCGAAGGATGCGGGTATCGATATTTCCAACTACTGCATCAGCGCCAATTTCATCAGTCCGGCCAGCGGCAATTACGCGCAGGAAATCGAACGAGTCAAGAAGCATGTTGACATTGCTGAGCAGTTGGGCGTAAAAACAATGCGCCATGATGTCGCGTTCCGGCCGAAAGAGGAAAGCACCGAGCGCCAATATACGGAAGACTTTGAAAAATTGGTGAATGCAGTCCGAATCGTCGCGGATCATGCTATGCAATATGGCATAACGACCAGCATTGAGAATCACGGCTTTTATATCCAGTCCAGCGACCGGGTTCAACGCTTGATAAATGCAGTTGACAGGCCCAATTATAAGACAACACTGGATATCGGGAACTTTATGTGCGTGGACGAGGATCCCGCAGCCGCAGTAAAGAAAAATCTTCCTTATGCATCCATTGTCCATCTCAAGGATTTTTATCTTCGTCCGGCGTATAAGAATCCCGGCGAGGGCTGGTTCCAGACATTGAGCGGCAATTATCTCCGTGGTGCAATCGTTGGTCAAGGCGACATCGATATGTTTGAGGTGATCAGGCTACTGAAAGCTTCTGGCTATGACGGTTATATCTCCATCGAGTTCGAAGGTATGGAGGATTGTCGGAAAGGCTCGAGAATCGGCATCGAAAACGCAAAGCGGTTATGGGCGGAAGCCTAGAATTTTATAGGAGAGGATGTTTACAAGATGGCGGTTAAAGTAGCAGTAGTAGGCGTAGGCGGTATCGGCGCGGATCATTTGCAGCATCTGTACGACAGCAAGAAGGCGGACCTTGTTGCGATTTGTGACATTGCGAAGGCCAATGCCGACAAAGCGGCCGGGAAATACGGCGTAAAGGCATATACGAATGTTGACGAAATGCTTGAGAAAGAACCGCTTGACGCAGTCTTTCTCTGCATTCCGCCTTTTGCGCATGGAGATATGGAAGAGAAGGTTGCGGCAAAGGGGATCAACCTGTTTGTTGAAAAGCCGGTTGGCCTTGACTTGAATACCGTAAGAAGAAAGCAGCAGGTTTTAGAGAAATCCGGTATTATCGTGGGTACTGGCTATTGTCTTCGCTACCTGGACACCGTTGCCCAAGCAAGGGAATATTTGAAGGACAAAAAAATTGCGATGGTTCGCGCACATCGTTTCGGCGGTCTCGTGCCTGTCCCTTGGTGGATCGATATCACAAAGTCGGGCGGCCAGCTGGTTGAGCAAACGACGCATAACCTTGACCTGATTCGCTATATTGCGGGCGACATCGTTAAGGTATCAGCCGATATGGCATTGCGCGTAATGGATGACGTCGCGAACATCAGCATACCTGACGTGTATTCCGTCAATTTCGTTCTGGAATCCGGTGCGATAGGCCATCTCGATACGTCTTTCGTTGACCAGCCTGACGGACGCTCAAGCCTTGAAGTCATTGGCCGTGGCTGGCGCGTGATTATCGACTGGTCGGCGCTCACGATTATGGAGAACGGCAAAACCATGACAATAAAAAGCACTACGAACTTCTATAAGGCACAGGATGAAGCATTCCTGGAAGCGATTATCACTGGCGACCGCAGCCTCATTCTGGCTCCTTACGAGGAGGGCATCAAGACGCTTGCGGTAACGCTTGCAGCCCATCAATCTGCCGATTCCGGAGAGTCTGTAAGAATTGGATCACAAGCTGGATGACAATATCACTTCTTATATAGCAGTGATTCTAGCTTGCAGAGAAAGCCTATGTTTTTCCGGGCTTTCTTTTTTTTATTATAGGGGCTTGATTTATAAAGCTAAGAGGATCGAAACCAATGTGAGGAAGAATTTATCTTGTCCTTTATCGTGATCAATGACATTTCGCATAAGGAAACGGTCCGGAGAGCTTGGAGGAGTCCGCTGAAATCGACGGCAGCAGCCATTTTCGGACGCTGCTCGGTATTATGCTGCCTTTATCGCTCCCGGTTATCACGACACTCAGCCTGTTCTATGCGGTGGGCCGCTGGAACGGATTTACTGACACGCTGTTGTATATCAACAGCCCGGAGCTTTATCCACTGCAGCTGAAGCTGTATCAGCTCATCCAGAACAATATGATATCAGACCTTCTGCAGATTGGAAGGGGCTCAGATGGCGACCGTCGTGCCGGAAAGTCTGAAGGCGGCCAGCGTCATTTTTGCCACGGTGCCGATTTTGCTGGTTTACCCGTGGCTGCAGCGTTACTTCGTAAGCGGTGTGATGCTCGGCGCCGTGAAGGGGTAAAGACGGGGATGCGTGCAGGTTTTAAGCAAGGGGGCGCTTGCAGTCCGGAGAAATTTCAGATACTCTTAAAAATTGTAGCATTCTAGTATCGCCTAAGGGCGGAAAATGATGGCTGAGGAAAGATAGGGAGGACTAATGAACATTTACGATAAGCTGGTCTCCATCAATGACCATTGGGTACAAGACGGAATGGATCATCAAGTGCTCGACGGCGAAAGCCGGTTTTACGGGGGAGTCACCGATCCCGTGAACGGCATCGCTTGGCCGAGTCACGGCGGAACGCCGATGGTCATGGCTATTTGGGCATCCGCACTCATTAATGAGCAATCCCGGTTCTATCATGATCGCGGGCTGTTGTTGCGGCTGGAGCTTAGTGCCCGGTACATGCTGAGTTTCCAGCATGAGGACGGAACGATTTCGCCGCCATGGACGAATATGCACTCGCCTCCGGATACCGCATTCGTCGTGAGCGGCCTGGCACAGGTCTACGAGCTGCTTGCCGCCCATGCGTGGGAGCCTGCGCGCCAAGCGGCGGAGGATATCCGGACCTTTCTGGAGCGGACCATCCCGGCCCTGCTTACGGGAGGCTGCCACACTCCGAATCACCGCTGGGTCATTACCGCTGCTCTGGGATTTATGTACAAGCTGACGGGGCAGCCCGAACTGAAGGAGAGGGCGGAGCAGTGGCTCGCGGAAGGGATCGACTGCACGGAAGACGGGGAGTGGACGGAGCGGAGCAACGGCATTTATAACGCCGTAAGCGATATCGTCCTTTTTTATGCGGCGGAGCTATTCAACCTGCCGGATCTGCTGGAACCCGTGCGGAAGAATTTACGGATGATGGCGCATATGATTCATCCCGACGGCGAAGTTGTGACGGATTTTTCCGGCCGTCAGGATTTTGGCAGCATATACAGCATGGGAACCTATTTTCTAATCGCCAAGCTGATGGCGAACCGCGACGGCGATCCGTTGTTTGCCGCAATAGCCGGGCTTGCGGGCGAAGCGCTGACGCATCCCGGGGGACTGCCCAATAACGCACTGATCGGTTTTCTGCGTTACCCGGAGCTTCGCAATTGTCCGGTCCAGCCTGCAGAGATGCCGGACAACTACCGGGTCGTCATAAATGGCAGCTTTCCACGCGAGCTTTACCTAAGCAGGATGGATGGGGCAGGACACGGCGGCCGAATCTATCACAGCCGGCTGCATCCCGACTTCGGCGCTCCCGTCGCCAGACATCGGAGCGGAGCGACAAGTGCGACGGTTATGACCGAAACGAACTCGTTTTTTGCGCTGCGGCATGGGGCGGCGCGGCTGCTTGCCGTGCAAATTGCAGCGTCCTTCGAGCCGGGCTTCGTCAAGCTGAAGCGGATGGAGTATCTGGAGCGCGGCTACCGGTTAACGGCGACCGAGAAGAAGGGGTATTACGGCCCCGTTGCGAAACAGCATTTGCCGGAAACCGCGCGCGGGCCAGTCAGTCCCTGGTATTTGCTGCCCCATCATTTACGGGAAGTTACGCACGAACAGCAGCATCATGTCGAGGTAGAGCTAACGGAAACCGAACAAGGCTGGCGCATTCGCATCCACTGCGGGCAGCCGGAAATTTTAATGACGCAAATCTCTTTCGTGTTCGGCAAGGAAGGCGTGTTATCCGGGGATAGTCTTTCGTCGGCAGCGACAGGAACCCTGTTTTGGGAAAAAGGTACGGCCCGTTTAACCGCCGGAAACGATTGGATCGAGGTGGATGGAGGGGCGCACGATCACCGGGCCAAGGTGCTTAGCAATACAAGTTATCCGACGGATTGCCAGACCCTGATCGTTAATCTATTGACGCCGTATGACAAGACGTTCGATATCCGGCTGTCGCCCGGTAACAGTCATGACGGCAAACGAGAGGAATGAGGACATGACAGCCTATATGGAGGCGCGCGAAAGCGCGCGGTACTGGTTCGGCGACGATGAGCGCCGCATCCTGGAGGTGCTGGCAGGACGTTACGCCGGCGCAAATCCTCCCGTGCCCTTCGCGCTGCGCGCTTTTGCCAAATCAGGCATGCTGCAAACGGAGGACGGGCTTTACGATATGGATTTTTCCGCCAAGCTGCCCGAAGCGGCTATCGGCGACTACGCATACGCATACGGGCTGGTATGGAGTGACGATGAACGATCGCTCGACGGTGTCATCGAACCGCTCGGTCCTGTAATGCTGTACGTCAATGAAGAGCGCCTGTACCGGTCCAGTGCGGTAGACGAGATGAAGCCGGGCGAGCAGGTCATTGTGCCGCTTGCGCTGCGCAAGGGCTGGAACGCCTTCCTGGTGGAGGCGCGCAAGACGGCTGCCGGCTTCGGCTGCCTCTTTGGGTCAGACGAGGCGAAGGTGCGCATTATGCAGGTGCTGGCTCCCTTTGCGGACAGGACCGGGAGTGCGGGCTGGGTTTTCACGGAAGCTGTGAAAAACCGATTATTCGGGAGCGAGAACGGTTTTCCCGATTTCAAGCGGGCCGAAGAAGAAACCGGCCTGTGCTGGCAGCCACGGACCAGGTGGACAGCGGAGGAAGCGGAGCGGCCGAACTTCGAGCGATTGTTCGGACTTCCCGTTCAACCTTCCGCGGCTTACGGCTGGAGCCGGTTGCAAGTGCCGGCTGCAGAAGAGTCGCTAATGCTGGAGGGCCATGCCCTGGGGCCGACCGTCATATGGCTGGACGATTTGAGGGTAGTCGAGCTGGAGTCGGGCGGCACTTACCGGGTCCGGGTGTCCGCTGTGTCCGGAGCGCACCGGCTGCTCGTGCGCAGCGTAAGCGGCCCGGACGGCTGGGGTTTTGAATGCAGCGCTTATGCCGGCGGGAGACTGCTGCCGCTGGCGCTGCCGGCCGTCGTCCACGGAAGCGAAGGCGCATGGCTGTATGCCGGACCGCTGGATCCTGCGGTGGAGCCGGATCCGGCGGCGCTTTGCACGATGTCCGGGCTTCATCCGGCTGTCGACTCCGAAGGCCGCGCTGCCGGTCATTCGTACTGGCTGGTCGATGCACCGCAAACAAGGGTGAGGCCTTATTATGAGAACGCCATGCTGAGCAACAAATGGACGACGGGCAGCGCAACCAATTACGGGCGCTGGGACTACCCGCTTGGGGTAACGATGTATGGGCTGCTACGGACCGCCCGCGAGCTTGACCGGAAGGATTTGTCTGATTACGCACTCGGCCATATCCGCAGCTGTACGGAAATGTATGACTATTCGATATGGGACAGGGACGAATACGGTTTTCCTTCCGTGAACCACCAGCTCGTCTTAATCCGAATGCTGGATAACTGCGGCTCGTTCGGGTCGGCGATGCTTGAGGCTTATCTGCAGACGGGAGAGGACAGCTTCCGCCGCATCGCCGACGTTATCGCCGATTTCATGCTCCGGAAGCTGGAACGCCGGCCGGATGGAGCGTTTTACCGGCAGTGCCCGGGAGAATACGCGGCCGATACGATGTGGGCGGACGACTTGTTCATGAGCGCCCCGTTCCTGACGCGTTATGCAATAACAACCGGCAAGCGCGAAGCGCTGGATGAAGCGGCCAGACAGTTCCTGCTGTATAAGAGCTACCTGTTCATGGAGCCGGAAGGCGTCATGTCGCATGTGTTCGACTTTAAATACGCCAAGGCGACGCGCGTGCCTTGGGGCCGCGGCAACGGCTGGTGCCTGTTCTCCCTGTCTGAGCTGTTGGAGAAGCTTCCCGACGATCACCAGAACCGGGGAGTGCTGCTTCTTATGTTCCGCGAGCTGTGCGCTGGCATTTCGGCGCTTCAGGCGGATTCGGGCTTATGGCATCAGGTGCTTAATTTGCCTGAAGCCTATGAGGAAGCCTCCTGTACCGCGATGTTCGCGTATGCGTTCGCCAGGGGCGTGCGTTTCGGCTGGCTGGAAGAGAAAGAGGTCTATGCGGCTGCCGCCCATAAAGCCTGGCATGGCCTGACCGGCGGAGTGATCGACCGGCAGGGCAACGTGCACGGGGTATGCAGCGGGTCGCGGTATTCGTTCTCCCCGGACTATTACATGCACGACTTGCGTACGGTCGTGAACGACAACCACGGCATCGGCATTATGATGCTGGCGGGGGTGGAGATCTGCAGGCTGAATAACGCTGCTGCGGATCAGTCCAGCTCTCCCGCGCAGGAATAGAATCCGCAGCAGAGTGGGGTTAGTAAAAAAAAAGGTTGCCGGAGAATCGGCAGCCTTTTTGCGTTGACGGGTCAGTACGTATAGGCAAGCCAATCCTCTCATCGTAAGCATCGAAAATTCCGACTGCGATCTCGTGCTGCAAACCCATTTTACCGGGGCGCCCGTTTTTGTTTAAACGCCAAATTATTCGTTTCACAGGAGGTTTATGGAAGGAAGGGTTCCTCGTCCAACTCTTTCAAAAGCTCCGGCCGCAGCCGATCTTTCCAATCGTTCAGAAACATTTGCTTGTTGAAACTGTCAGGTTTATCTTCCCAGTACGAGCATGTGTCGCGGGCCATTCTGGCAAAATTGAGCTCCATTTCACGGTTGGCGATCCGCTCCGAGGTGCGATAGTCGTCCATTAGCTCCTCGGCCCATTTTCTTCCGAACTGATGATGCGTCACTTCGTCGGCCCAGTCGAAATCCACACATTGCGCAAAAAGCTTCACGACCTCGTTGTCTGTTTTCTCCGCTGCCGCTTTCAGCATTCTCGCTTCCTTCGGCATCCCGTCTTTTCTCATGGCACTGCCTTCAATGCCGATCGACAGCCAAATGTAAGAATTGGCTACCGGCTTCATCATATGCGGGTCATAGTCGCCTTTGAACTGCGGCATCGAATACCAGTCGTATCCGCCCAGGTCAAGCACAGCCTGACCGAATAATGTGTGTCTGGTTTCATCCCAGCAATGACGCGCCAGATCCTCATAGAATGACCATGGCATGTTGTTTTGCAGCACCATCGTCGCTGCGCAAAGCTCAGCCGCCCCCAGCTCCTCCTGCCGCGTTCGTACATTTGCAATGATCCTCGCCAGCCCCGGCTCCGTCGGCGGGTTCGCCACGCCTGTTCTGCCAAGGGTATCCCCGCCCATTCGTGGATCTCTGACAGCCCGCAAGGGCATGTTGTACTTCTGCTGCGAACGTTTCCTGTCCGGCACGCTCTCGGCTTGCTTCAACGCCCGGCCTTCAAAACCACCGACTTGCGCCAGCAGCTTGCGCAGCTCATCGCAGAACACCGCAGCCGTACTTTCATCATCCGTTATTATGGAATAGGTCTCCCGATGCGCGGAGAAAAAGGCGGCATCCTCCAGAAGCGCCGGACGAATGGCCTCTCCCCATGCCGTCTGCTCGTCCAGATCAGAAAGCACCTGTTTAATTGCGCGAAGGGTAGGATAATCAACCAGCGGTTGGGTATCCTGCGCATACTGCCGCAGCAACCTGCTGAGCTCCGGCCTTACGACGGCGTATATGCCTGTCCACAGCTCGTAATCGGATCGTGCCATTAACAGCTCGTCGAAGAACAAGGCCAGCCACGGATCAGGATCCTTCAGCTGCTGAACATTGGGACTTCGCAGTTCAGAAGCCCGCTTCATAAATAACCCGGCTGCATGAGAGTCCTCGAACAGGTGCCGGGCAAGGCCAGCCTTAAAATGCCAATTCATCCGGGCAGGCATATGCGCAGCCCCAACCATCATTAAGCGTCGATAAATATAGGCCAGTCTCTTCATCAGGCGGGCGCTTTCATCCACACCATACTTTCCGATTTTTTGCGCTTCGCTTATTCCCGTATAGACATACATTTTACAACCTCCTTATAGAAACGAATCTTCAGCTTGATTTTAACAAGCGGCTTCTTATCCGGAAATAAGCTGTTTGTCGCCTGCTGTTCCAAAAGGAACTTCATACGCCAAGGCGGAGAAACCGTTCTCTGATCGAACTGATTTTATAACAAAAAGTTCATTATGATACGTTAAAACTATCGAAATGATCAAAAATTATTAAAAAAGTAATTGACTTGAACATTATACTGAGTATTATTAGTCGTATAAACACATTCACTAGCTGGAGCTTTAATTACGTGCGGAGTTGGATTATGACTGGCGAATCGAAAAAGGGGGAGGTGCATAGTTGATCATCGTCACGGCAAGAGGCGGTAAGGATACTTTTTCGCCGAAAGGTTAACGAGATTGGTCTGCCCATGTATCCCGATGAGGCGCGGAGCATCTGATATTTTTTTTCCGCTTTGATCATCCCTGTACGGGATGGCGTGCGGACCCATAAGCCGATGTACAATTAGAACGTTTACCGACAGTCGCAGCTGTCAGCATGACGAGCAATGCTCCTGAAAATGTAAGCGTTATTTCACATCTTTTATAAAATGGAGGTCTGTGAGAATGAAGCGTATCATCGGCGGATGTTTGACGGTATTGCTGGTTTGTATGTGCGTGTGGGGATGCGCGGGTTCCGGCTCCGGCACGAATGACGGCCCGACGGCTGACGGGGGAGGAAGCGACGCGGGAGCTGCGGCCAAAACCGTGCAGCTCACCTATTGGATGCATCAAAACGATGCCTTTGTACCCGCGAACAAGAAGCTTGTTGCGGATTTCGAGAAAGCCAATCCCGATATCTCGATCAAAGTGGAGGTATTCCCCTATGACGATTACGTTCAAAAAATCCGTACATCCTATATCGGCAACGCCGCACCGGATGTCGCTCAGGTATTCGGCACATGGGTTACTCCGCTTGCGAAGGCGGGATTACTGGCTGAAGTCCCGAATGGCGGCGATCTGTTGGCTAACTATTATCCGGCGGCAACCGGAGCCTATACGGTCGACGGAAAACTGTATGGCGTGCCGCAGGAGTTTAACCTCGGAAACGGCGGAATCCTGGTGAATACAGACTATATGCAGAAGGCTGGAGTTCAGGTACCTGCAACCTGGAGTGAGCTGGTCGATGCCGCCAGGAAAATGACAGAATATGATGCCAACAATGAGATTAAGGTACGGGGCTTCGATTTTGTATCGAGCGATTCCATCACGTTCCTGTTCCTGTCCATGATCCTCCAGCAGGGGGCAACGTATTGGACAGATGACGATATGATCAATTTTTCCACCCCGGAGGCAGTCCATGCATTTACCGAAATGCGCAATCTGATCACGGAAGACAAGGTTACCGATACGAAGCTGCTCGGCGGCAAGCTTTCGATCTTCGATTATTTTTTTAAAGGCCAGACAGCTATGGATTTTGACGGTCCATGGGTCATACCATCCGGGATCGCCACCTACGGCGATACTGTGAAATTCGATTATGTACCGATGCCTTCATTTACGGATCAACCCCCGTATTTTGCAGCTGAATCCGGCTGGGGGGAAGTGATTTCCGCCAAAAGTAAAAATATCGAAGCGGCCTCGAAATTCGTTCAATTCCTTACAACCAACGAGAACAATAATTATTGGAATACGCAAACCGGCACACTTCCCCCTTCGAAAGACCAGCTGACCGACCAGTTCATCCAAAGCAATCCCCTCGTCAAGCCTTCCCTGAATGCCATGCAGTTCGGGCAATGGATCGGACCTGTCGAGAATACTGATTATCTCAAAAAGGTATTGGTCGACGCATTGGTAGCCGTCGTCAAAGGCGATTCGGTGGAAACCACACTGAAAAAAGCGGAAACCGACGTCAACAAGAACATTGTCAAGGAAAGAAAATAAACAGGCGATGAGGGGATATGTCCATTTCGTCGGTCGTATTCCTTCATGAACCTGCCAGGGGGGAAGCAGTTGAATCCATTGAGAGCGGATGCGATGCCGGGCGTACAGCTACAAAAGAGGCCGAGTCTGCAGAAAAGAAAAATGAACCGTTTCGTGTGGACCACCCTTACGCCTATACTGATCTTGTTTCTCGTCTTTTCATTTTTTCCTATTCTATACGGGTTTTATTTATCTTTAAGCGAATACGATCCACTGGCAGGTACCGCAGATTTTATCGGACTCGAAAATTTCCGAAGCATATTCCACGATTCGCTTTTCTTGAAATCGATCGGGACCACGTTTATGTTTGTAGCCATTGCCGTACCTGCCAATATTGTCATAACGCTGCTTATTTCGCTGGCAATCAACAGCCTGAAGAATGGGAGTCTCCAGGGACTGTTCCGCTCGGTGTTTTTTATTCCGGTCATTTCTCCAATCGTAGGTTCGGCGCTCGTGTGGTCGATGATGTACAGTTACCCCAATGGCTTGTTCAACAAAATCGCCGGTCTGCTTGGCGGGCATGAACAGTATTGGCTGACAGGTGCGGGAACAGCTCTGATATCCGTGATTATTATGACATTGTGGTCGGACATCGGCTACAACACGATTCTGTTCATAGCGGGGCTGAATACCATTCCGGATATGTTCTACGACTCGGCGAAACTGGAAGGTGCCGGGAACATTCGTATTTTTTTTACGATTACTCTTCCTCTGCTCAGCAGAACGACCTTATTCGTCACCATCATGACGCTGTTTTCCTATTTTCAGGAGTTTACGCGATTTCAAATCATGACCGGAGGCGGACCGGAGAATAAGACAAGGCTGATTTCCCTGGAAATTTATGATACGGCTTTTAAATATTATGACATGTCCAGCGCTTCCGCGATGGCTGTCGTATTGTTTGCGATTATGCTCGTCGTGACCATTATCCAACTAAAAGTCGGCAAAAGCCGCTGGGAATATTGAGGGTGATACGATGAACCGGAAAAATACAAGATTCAATGCACGGGGGACGCTGACCGTTTGTGTAATGGGGGTATTATCCGCCATCATGCTGCTGCCATTCGTCTGGATGCTGTCGCTGGCCTTCAAGAGCAATACCGAAATTATATCCGGGTTTTCGATTATACCGCATCAATGGAGTTCAGATGGTTTCCGAAGCGTGCTTGAAAAGGGCAGCATGGTCTTGTACTGGTTCAGGAACAGCCTGATCGTTACAGTCTCGATTACTGCTCTTGCCGTCAGCACCAGCGCGATTGCCGGTTATTTGTTCGCAAAATTTCAATTTAAGGCGAAAACCGCCATCTTCTTGCTGTTACTGTCGGGGATGATGGTTCCTTTTCAGGTCACGATGATTCCCGTCTTTCTTCTAATGAAGGAGCTCAATTTGCTCAACAGCATTTGGGCGTTGATTTTGCCGGCGATTGTCAGTCCATTCGGTATATTTCTAAGCAGACAGTTCATCGAGGTCGTTCCCACGGAAGTGATGGAAGCGGCAAGAATCGACGGAGCGGGCGAATACCGGACCTTCTTCCGCATTATTATTCCGCAGATATTACCGATTCTGTCCGCTCTGTCTGTATTTCTGTTCATTCAGTACTGGAATGATTATTTATGGCCGCTGATCATATTAAATGAACAGAAGAAAATGACACTTTCACTCGGACTGCAATATTTCGGCAACATGAACGCCACTGATTATGCCGGAACGATGTTTATGGCACTGATTATTATGGCACCTATCATCATTCTGTTTCTGTGTTTCCAGAAGCAGTTTATTAAAGGCATAACACTCACGGGGATGAAATGACGATGATGCGATACAGCGAATAAGATAGGAGCGAGCAGATGAACAGAAAAAAAATGGTGCTGATCGGCGCGGGCAGTGCTGTCTTCACTCAGGGCCTTGTGGCCGATCTTATTATGACGGAGGGATTGGGCACTTGGGAGGTCGCTTTGGTTGATACGGATCCGGCAGCTCTAAAAGCTATAACGGGCCTCGTATCCCGGATGATTGCGGCCAAAGAGGCTGATATTTCCGTTCATTCCGCAAGCGACCGGCGGGATGTGCTTAAGGGAGCCGACGTTGTTGTAACGACAATTGCCGTTGGCGGCCGAAGAGCATGGGAGAAGGATGTCTTTATTCCTCGCAAATATGGAATTTATCAGCCGGTCGGAGATACGACGATGCCCGGAGGCATTTCCCGTGCCCTGCGGATGATTCCTGCAATGATACAAATTGCCGAGGATATCAAGAAATTGTGCCCGGATGCTTATTTCTTCAATTATTCCAATCCGATGACTCCGGTTTGTCAGGCGATACGCAGCGAACTGGACATTCCCGTAATCGGTTTATGCCATGGTGTGCTTCATGTGGAGCATCACATCGGACGCTTGCTTGGGCGCGAGCCCGGGACAATCCGTTCGCTTGGAGCGGGACTGAATCACTTGACGTTTCTATATGACCTGAGGGCCGGTGGGGAAGATTTGCACCCCGAATTGACTGCCAAAAGCAAAGAAGGCCTCAACAAACTGGCTCAAGGCCAGACGGGCGGCAAAGCATTAAAGGAGAGTGGTGGAAAGGAGCATCATGTGCCTGAAATCGCCGACAATCCTTTTACATGGTCTCTGTATTTAAAATATGGGGCCGTTCCTGCTGTTCTGGACCGCCATATTGCGGAGTTTTTTCCGGCTGCCTTTCCCCGAGGCTCCTATTACGGCGGGACACTGGGCGTAGACGCTATTTCTTTTGAAGGCGTTATCGCCCAGGGCGACGAAGTCTATCGGGAGATGACGGAACAGGCACAGGGAATAGTGCCGATAGACAATAAGCTATTCAACCGGTCTGAAGGCGAGCATGAGCAGCTGCTGGACATTTTGCGTTCCCTTTACCTGGACCAGCGCAAGCTGTTTTCCGTAAATTTGCCCAATTGCGGCGCGGTACCGGGTCTGCCTGATCACGCCGTGCTGGAACTCCCGGCCCTGGCAGCTGGACGGGGCTTTTTACCGGTAACTCTGCCGGATTTCCCCGCTGCGCTGGCAGACTTGCTGCAGAAGCGAATCGCCGTAGTGGACATGACGGTTGAGGCGGCACTGACGGGCAGCTCTAATGCTTTCAAACAGGCCTTGCTGCTTGACGGATCGGTGGAGGATGAGAGAATGGCGGATCAATTGGGAGAAGAACTGCTGGAGGCGCATCGTGCGTATTTGCCGCAGTTTTTTGGACAACGCGACAGTGTCTGATAGAGAAGGGGCGGCCTTATGCCGTCCCTTCGTTCTATAAGCTGAGGAGAA
This sequence comes from Paenibacillus sp. JT31N17, assembly GCF_056269255.1. Classification (NCBI taxonomy): domain Bacteria; kingdom Bacillati; phylum Bacillota; class Bacilli; order Caryophanales; family Paenibacillaceae; genus Paenibacillus; species Paenibacillus sp. JT31N17. The sequence goes on along the minus strand of NZ_JBWDNP010000001.1, from coordinate 1,716,692 downwards.
AATGTGATGCCAATCAGGATAAAGCGCTGAGGTCCCTTGGGGCCTTTCAGTCCTCCATATCACCAATTACATCCACCTTGTAATGATCCGTATCGCCGAGAAGCCGCCGGTTAAGGTAAGTCTGCCGAAAAGCAGTCGGCGAAGCGCCGACCAGACTGTGAAATACCTTGGTAAAGTGACTTGCATTGACAAAGCCCAGCCGCAGGGCAATATCCTTAATGCTGTCATTCGGATATTGAAGAATATCCATTTTGCTCTGAAGCACCTTAAGCCGCATATAGTATTCTTTTGCTGTCATCTGGAATCTCCGACGGAACAAGCGGCTTAGATGCTGTCTGGACACTCCCAGTTCTTCGGCGAATTTAGCGATTTCCACATTGTCGTATACGGCTGCTTTGAACGCTGCTGTTGCCTTGTCAATCAACCGGTTCCGACTGCAGTCATTGAGAAGCTGCTTATGCTTGAACTGCAGGAAGAACTCCACAACGATTCCATACAGGGCAACGGAAGACCGCTCTAATATAAACGGGGAATCAATATATTCCAGAATGGACATCACCCGCAGATGGATATCCGGGTAATTCCTGTCCTGAATTGCGGTATTGCTGTTGTGAGGCGGAAGCCCGTACAGCGCAGGGAGGCTGTCCATCAGGAAACCGTTGAAGGATATCCAGGAAACATGATATCCCTGTTCGGAAGCAACGTATTCGTGTTCCACATTCGGCTTTATATAGAAGACGGTGCCAGATATAAGCCGGCAGGGGAGCCTGTTAATGTTTACGATGCCTTCTCCCTGGGAACAGCACACGATTTGATGAAATGGCCAGCAGAATGACTCGGTCTGCATTATTTTCTGTGTTCCGCAATCCACAATAGCGAGCGGCATACGGGAATCGTCAACCGTCGAGGCAAGCCGGAGTATGATGGCTGACACCTCCTTTTTAATTGTAATTATAACGCACTTGATTGCTGGCGGTCTTTGATAATGTTTCTGAATTCAGGATAGGAATAACCATCCTATAAAAAAAATGGCACCATCAAACAGGCATGAATATGCAAGTTTAACGGTGCTTCTGGTTAATCGGACGATATTTCCGGTAAGACAGGGACGTCCAATCGTTAAGGTGATTAAATAAAGTGAATGCCCGCTTCCCGATAGTGGCGGGCGATTTCGGGCGCTACCCCGTCGTCCGTTATTATACCGTTTACATTGGTAAAATCGTTGATGACAAAGATCGAGTTGTTATTAAATTTGGTGTGGTCGGCCACGATATAGTTTTGCAGTGATTTTTGCATCATGACCCGGTTCGTTTCCGCCTCCATTTCGTTGAATGTGGTAATCCCCCTCGTGAGAGACACGCCATCGACTCCCACAAACGTTTTTTGAATGATGAGCCGGTTCAGCGTGCCATCGGCTAACGGTCCTGATAACTCGTAGCTTTGTGTATTAATTGTTCCACCTGTCACAATTAGCCGCAGCCCCTGAATTCCGATCAGCTCGTAGGCGATATTAATCGCGTTCGTTACGATGGTCAGGCCTTCAAATTGGCCCAGACGCTTTGCGATGAAGTAATTCGTCGTGCCGCCAGTCAAGCCGATGATATCATGATCCCGAATAAGACTCAGCGCTTTTTCGGCGATTTGTTTTTTTTCTTCCGTGTTGATCTCCAATTTTTTGAAGAATGGAGTTTCCATTTTCATAATTTCCAACACAGCTCCACCAAGTGTGCGGATACATTTTTTTTCATTTTCCAGCACCTCGAGGTCGCGGCGCACTGTCACTTCGGAAACGGAAAATTGCTTCACGACTTCGCCGACCTGGATCGAGCCCTTATCCTTTAACTGTTCCATTATCCAGCTACGTCTTGCATCTATTTTGCCCATATGATACCCCCATCTGAAAAATACGCAAAACACACATCACTATACATCCTACCACAATGGCAAGCGTTTTATAAAATTTATTTTTTCGCGACGAACTTTTTTTGTCCGTTAAGATCTAAAATATAAATAAAAACGATCAAATTGATAAAAAAATACGTATAAAACGATTTACACATTCATAAATAGGTGATATATTGACTTTGATGATCGTTTGAACTTACTGTCATCAGACATTACTTGGAGGTGAAGTCATGGAATCGAAGAAAGTAACGCAAGACCAGCAGGTGACGGAATCGTTGCTGCGGGCAGGGGATACCTTGACGTACAAGGAAATCGGCGAGCAGTCGGATGCCGTCGAAACGGCATACCACGCTGCTCTTCAATCCCGCGACTGGGTGGTGCGTTATCTTCAAGCAGATGTGGAACAGGCCATTTTCATCGGGTCTGGTTCCTCGTATTATCAGGCCCAGGCGATGGCGGCTGTTTATCGGGCATGGCTGAAGCGGCCTGCCAGCAGCCTCCCGTCCTCGGAATTGCTGCTAGTGAGGGATCAATCGGCGGTGGAAGGAAAATCTGCTATTGTATTCGGCGTTTCCCGTTCAGGTGAATCGACAGAGGTATTGCAGGCTTTGCAAGAGGCACAGTCGATAGCCGGCTGGGTTACGGCGGGTGTGACCTGTTATCAGGACAGCGGTATGGCACGGATGGCATCCTGCCTTGTCTCCGATAAAGGCAAGGAGCAGAGTACGGTCATGACCAAATCCTTAAGCAGCATGGTAATGGCAATGCAATCCGCGATTGCCGCCGCTTCGGGACAGCCGCTTTATGGGGAAGAATTGGAACGGACAGTCAGTGAGGTCAGTGGTGTCGTCGACAAGGCGAAGCGGCTGGCGTCAGATATCATTCAATCACAGATATTCAATAAAACGTTAATTCTCGGCATGGGAGCCTTGTCAGGGATTGCCCAGGAGGGCTGCCTCAAGCTGAAAGAGATGGCAAACGTATGGACGGAAAGCTTTGGGACGCTGGAGTTCCGGCACGGACCGAAGGCGATTGTGGATAAAGGAACCTGCGTGATCCTGCTGCTGTCCGAGCGGGCACGGGAACAGGAATTGAAGGTTGCCGCTGAAATGAAGGATTACGGTGCCTATATCATCCTTGTAACCGCATCTGCAGGGGCAGATACGGCATTCGCAGATCAAGTGCTGGAGATCGGTTTGCCGGATGTATCCGACGAATCCCGCATCATCCTGTATCTCCCCTTTCTTCAATACTACGGAACATTTACAGCCATAAAACTCGGACTCAATCCGGATTATCCCAAAAATCTGACGCAGGTTGTCATTCTCTAAACGAAAGGGGAGTTGATCCGTGCCGCTCGTATCATCGACAGCCCTTCTCCGCAAAGCGCGGGCGGAAGGGTACTGCATACCGGCCTTTAACGTTCATACTCTGGAAATGCTCCAGGCCGTGACGGAAGCAGCTGAAGAGCTCAATTCGCCGGTCATCCTGCAATCGACCACTGGAACCGTCAAGCATCTCGGGGCGGAATATATCGCTGCCGCCGCTAGGACCGCCGCAGAGCTTTCCGCGGTGCCGATCGTCCTTCATCTGGATCACTGCAGCGACTTCGGCATAATAGCCCGATGTGTAAGAGCGGGTTATACCTCCGTGATGATCGACGCTTCCATGCATCCATTCGAGGAAAATGTGCGGCAGACGCGCAAGGTCGTGGAATTGGCGGATGCTGTCGGCATTAATGTGGAGGCGGAGCTCGGCAAAATCGGCGGCGTGGAAGACCATATTTCTGTCGGGGAGGACGAGGCAATGCTGGCAGACCCCGAGGAATGCGTGCGATTCGTGGAACAGACGAGCGTTCATACGATCGCTCCGGCTATTGGAACAGCGCACGGTCTGTATAAAGGCGCTCCGAATATCGATTTTAACCGGATAAGCGCGATCGCCGGAAGCATTGGAGCCCCGCTCGTTCTTCATGGCGGATCCGGCATCCCGGATGATCAGGTGCGCAGATGCATCCAGTTGGGAATGGCTAAAATGAATATTGCTACCGAGCTTCGGATTGTGTTTACCAAAGCAATCAAGGCTGTATTGGACAGAGATCCGGGTGAAAACGATCCCCGGCAGTACATGAAGCCTGCCAAGGAAGCGACAAAGCTGTTTGTAAAGGAAAAAATCCTGTTATGCGGTTCTGACGGCAGAGCGGGAAGGTGAACAGGCATGCTAGTTACCGTAACGTTAAACCCGGCGGTAGACAGGAGATTGTATGTTCCGCAGCTGACGCACGGCCGCATCCAGCGTGCCGTTTCCGCGCATGCCAGTGCGGGGGGCAAAGGGCTGAATGTGGCCCGGGTCATCCGTCAATTGGGTGAGGACGTCGTGGCGACAGGATTTCTGGGAGGATGGAACGGCGAATGGATCAGGCGAAGACTCGAGCAGGACGGTATTTCCTGCTGCTTCACCCCGATAGCCGGAGAGACCAGGATCTGCCTGAATATGATCGATCAATCCGACGGCTCATCTACAGAAGTTCTGGAACCCGGACCCGAGGTGACGGAAGACGAAATGGCAGCACTCCTGGATCGAGTCGGACAGCTTTGTGCGCCGGACACGTGGTTGGTGGTATCGGGAAGCCTCCCCGGCCAGTGTCCGCCCGACTATTATGGTCGATTGATCGGCATTGCCGCATCCCGGGGGGCGCGGGTCATACTCGATTCGAGCGGAGCGGCACTGAAAGCGGGTATTCTTGCCGGTCCTTATGCGATTAAACCGAACGAAGAGGAATTTCTGCAGCTTACCGGAGCGGAACGTTTCTCGAAGGAGTCGCTGGCGTCATTGGCAGATGACCTGCAAAGGAGAGGCGTCCGGCATACGATTGTTTCCCTGGGTGCGGAAGGGTGCACGGCGGTGCTCGACGGCTGCCTATTCAAGGCGATGCCTCCGAAGGTCAAAGCCGTGAATCCCGTCGGCAGCGGCGACTCCTTCATTGCCGGTCTGGTCGTTGCCTGGCAGAGGGGAGCAAGCGACTCTGAAGCGCTGCGCTTTGCATCAGCCGTCGGAGCGGCCAACGCATTGTCGGAAGCGACAGGCGATGTCCTCTATCAGGATATCGAGAGGCTCTGTGAAAGGGTCTCAGTCAGCCGGTTGTAAATGAAAACTTCCGTGTCGCGGGCTGTTTGCGAGGAGATGGGAAAATGATCAGGACGGTCTTTGTATTGGGAGAATTGAATGTGGATGCCATTATATCCGGCAGCTCTGTTCAGCCGGAGCCGAACAAGGAAAAATTCGTGGATGATTTTTCGCTTACGCTTGGCTCATCATCGGCCATTACGGCATGCAGATTGGCCCAGTTGGGATTGAACGTTTATTTCGTATCCGTAGTTGGAAATGACGATTTCGGTATGTATTGCATCGAGCGTCTGAAATATTTTGGCGTAAATACGGAGTTTGTGAGGATCGATCCGCAGGAGAAAACGGGGGTGACCATTTCCCTCTCTACACCAACGGATCGCGCCCTGCTTACATTTATGGGATCCATCTGCAAGCTGGAGAAGACGCTGGTGCCCGATTCCATATTTGAACAGGCCGATCATCTGCATTTCGGCTCCTTATATCTGCAGCTTGGCATGCAGCGGGAATGGGCAGCCTTATTCGCGAAAGCGAAGGAGTGCGGCATCACGACGAGCTTCGACACCGGATGGGATCCGCAGGAGCAGTGGAAGCGGCCGCTTATCAACGAGCTGCTGTGCGTGACGGATCTGTTCCTTCCGAGCAAGGAAGAAGTGCTTCACATCTATGACTGCTCCGATCTGGCTGAACTGGCCGAAGCGATCCCGATACGGTACGGGAGCGTCGTGGTCAAGTGCGGCAGGCAGGGAGCGCGAATGCTGACGCCGGAAGGAGAGTGGCACCATGTGCCTGGCTTTGATGTTGCGGCTGTCGATATGACGGGAGCCGGGGACTCGTTCAATGCCGGAATTATTTTCAGTTTTCTGGAGGGAAAGCCGCCTCGCGAGCAGTTGATCTTCGGCAATGCATGCGGTGCACTCTCCACTCAAGGAATCGGAGGTACCGGAGGAATGGTGGACGTCCGGCAAGCCAGGGAGTTAATTACAAGTCAACGCATGGAATAAAACAGGGGAAGGGTGATGGAATATGATCAAGCTGTCGATTATAGGAGCGGGCAGTTTTTTTACAGAAAAGCTGGTTATCGACATTCTGAATATTGAAGGCCTCGACGACGGTGAAATCGCACTGGTTGATGTTGATGCGAAGCGGTTGGAGATGGCCCGGAAGCTTACGGAAAGGGCCGTTCAGTTAATGGGGAAGAGGTTCAAGGTGTCTGCTTCCGTTAACCGCAGAGAGGTTATTTCCGGCAGCAGATTTGTCATTAACCAGATTGAGGTTGCCGGTCTGCGGACCGTACGCAATGAGTTTGAAATTCCGTTGAAATACGGTGTCAAGCAGTGTATCGGGGATACGATGGGACCGGGAGGATTGTTCAAGATTTTACGGACGGTTCCGGCCTGGCTCGAAATCCTGAAGGATATCGAGGAACTTTGTCCGGAGGCGCTAATTTTAAATTATACGAACCCGATGTCCGCCGTCACGTTGTCCACTGTTAAAGCTGCTAATATTCCGGTTGTCGGGTTGTGCCATTCCATCCAGCATACATCAAGGCAACTGGCGGACTATCTGGAGGTACCGTATGAGGAGCTGAAGTGGAGGGCTGGCGGCATCAATCACATGTCCTGGTTCGTGGAATTAAGCCGGGACGGAAGGGACCTGTACCCTGAACTGAAGGAGCGGGCGGAGAAGCCGGAATTTCTGGCCAAGGATCCCGTAAGATTGGATTTCATGAAATACGGAGGGGCCTTTGTTTCGGAATCGAGCGGACATTTCTCCGAATACTTGCCGTATTATCGTAAACGTCAGGAATTGATTGATCGGCATTGTGGAGAGCGCTATCTGGGCGAGACCGGCTTCTACGCCAATAATTGGCCGGAGTGGCGGCGCAAATCCGACGAAGCGATCTTTAACAAGGTGGAAGGAAAGGAAGAGATGTCCCTCACCTCCAGCCACGAATATGCCGCTGTAATTATCGAAGCGATCCTGAAGCACGAGCCGAAAGTCATTTACGGAAACGTGTTGAACCGTTCGCTTATTGAGAATTTGCCAACAGACGGGATCGTCGAGGTCGCCTGCCTGGTCGACCGGAACGGTGTCCAGCCCGCCGTCTTCGGCAGGCTGCCCGAGCACCTGGCTGCTTTATGCCGCAGCAACATGGCTTTCTTCGATTTGGCGGTAGATGCGGTACTGAAGAACAGCAGGGAAATGGCCTATCATGCTTTGCTGATCGATCCGCTTACTGCGGCGGTTTGTTCGCCTTCCGAAATCAAGAGCATGTTTGATGAGCTGTATGAGGCCGATAAGCCTTATATCCCCAATCTTAAATAATCATTGAAGGCCTGGTGTGTTTCTGAATCGATTGGAGTAAATGCTTCCCGTTTGCGGTCTTGCAATGAAAACGCATGATGGAATGTTGACCTGCTTGTTACGCCCATATTCTACCGGGAAAGGCAGTGGCGTTATGAGGGATGTGTATATCGGAGTAGATATCGGCGGCACCAACACGGTCATCGGCTTGTTCGACCAGGATCTGAAATTGCAGGCAAGAAAATCGTTTCGGACCTCGCTGCCGCATTTTCCGAACAAAACGGACAATCCGAAAGCATTCATGGACGAACTTGCCGGGGAGATTCTCCGGTTGATTCGAGATACCGATTATGGAGCCAGATTGGCCGGGGCGGGCATGGGAGTGCCCGGCAGGGTCGATCCGGTGAACGGTATCGCCCTGGCTGCGTCAAATCTGGCCTGGTTCAATGTTCCTATCGCTGCGGAAATGTCAGAAAGGCTTGGCGCCCCCGTGCGGATCGATAATGACGTGCGTATCTACACGCTGGGAGAAATTATGGCGGGGGCCGCCAAAGGCAGCAGAAGCGTCATCGGTGTGACACTTGGCACAGGATTGGCGGCAGGTATTATGGTAGAAGGCAAAATGCTGGGAGGAAACGATTGGTTTGCAGGCGAGCTTGGCCATGATCCTGTCCCGGGTCAAAACGAACGCTGTAATTGCGGCGGGTACGGATGCCTTGAAACGATAGCATCGGCCACGGGAATTGCCCGTTTGGGCGCGGAGGCGGCGGAAAAAGGAAATACCTCGCTTCATTCGTTAAATCGTAAAATTACCGCAATTGATGTATACCAGGCCGCAGCCTCCGGAGATTCAGCAGCCGTTGACATCTTTCGGTTCGTTGGAACAACCCTCGGCAACAAATTAATGACTGCGATTTATCTGTTAAATCCGGAAACGATTATTATCGGCGGCGGAGCATCTGCGGCTGGTGAATTGCTGCTCAGGCCCATAAGAGAAACGATTAACGCAAAGTATAAGTTTAACATTAAGCCCCCGATCACTATCGCTGCCCTTGGGGATTCCGCCGGTTTGTACGGCGGCGTTCATTATGCACGGAGCTGGAGCGGCGAGTAAAGAAAGGAGGAGTATCTGTAATGGATAATTCGCTTGTGGTATGGATAAATGCCGAACTGTACACACCCGAAGGTGTCATTAAGCAGGGGAGAATGCTGATCGATGGGGAAGGGAGGATCAGGGCCACAGGAGGGCCTGAATTGAGTTACGGAGAAAATGTACGTATTTTTGATGCTGAAGGGTTAAAGATTGTACCGGGGTTTATCGATGTGCATATTCATGGAGGCAATGGCTTTCATGTGATGGGGGGAACGTACGAGGATCTGGACGGGATCAGCAAATTTCACGCCCGCCATGGAACGACTTCCTTCCTTGCGACGACCACAACGGCATCGAATGAAAGGCTTACAAAGGCGCTGGAGTGTTCGGCCGAAGCGGTGCAAAGAGGCGTATCGGGAGCCGAAATCCTCGGCATTCATCTGGAGGGGCCTTTCCTGAACGTGAAGAGGAGAGGGGCGCAAAGCAAAGATGAAATCCGCAATCCTGCCGTTTGGGAAATCGAGCATTATATAGGGTCCGCCAATCAGCTGATCAGGCTTGTCACGCTGGCGCCTGAAGTGGAGGGCGGGAAGGAAGCCGTCCGGCATTTTCTGGAGCGTGGAGTCACAGTATCCGCAGGCCATTCGGATGCGACTTATGAACAGACTGTGGCATTCATTGGTCAGGGCGTGAACCATACGACACACCATTTTAACGGCATGAGACCTTTCCATCACCGGGAGCCGGGTCTGGCTGGCGCGGGATTGATGTGTCCGGAGCTGACAACCGAGCTGATCGCGGATGGTATTCACGTACACCCTGCGGCGGTAAAATTGTTGTTTGACGTCAAATCTCCCATGAACGTGTGTATGATTACGGATGCGGTAACCTGCTGCGGATTGCCGGATGGCGAATACGGCGAGGTCGTCATGACCGCCGGCCAGATCTATTTGAAAGACGGCACGAGTCTGGCAGGAAGCTCGCTCACGATGATTCAAGCATTGAAAAATGTCATATCATACACCGGTTTGCCTATGGAACAAATATTGCCTTCCTTAACCCGTGTCCCCGCCCGTCAAATCCGTATGGATCACCGAAAAGGCACGTTGGAAAGCGGGAAAGACGCCGATTTCCTTGTCATGGACCATGAATTGAATATTGTATCGACGTTTGTTGTCGGCCGTGAAGTCTATCGGTCAAACGCCGGCGTATATAAGCATGGGAATTGAGATCATTAATATTTTCAGAAAAGTCAATTAACTTACATAAAAAATCGGCATAAATAAAAATTGACCATCCCAAAAAATGGAGGATGATAGAGCATGATTAAAGCAGCCTTGCTTGGTGCGGGCAGCAGAGGTATGTTCGCCTATGCTTCCTACGCGCTCAGAAGACCACTGGAAATCCAGTTTGTGGCGGTGGCGGAACCAAATGAAGAACGCAGAAAACGTTTTGCCGCCGAACATAATATTCCTGAAAATATGCAATTCGCTTCCTGGGAAGCTCTGCTGGCCCAACCGCAAATTTGCGATACACTTCTTATTTGCACGCAGGACAGAGATCATTTCCACCCGACTATGAAAGCGCTTGAAGCCGGATACCACATCCTGCTTGAAAAGCCGATGTCTCCTGATCCGTGGGAGGCGATTCAAATGGCGGAAGAAGCGAAGCGGCGGCAGCGCATCATGACGGTATGTCACATATCAAGATATTCGACCTTTTTCAGTGCGGTCAAGAAGCTGGTGGACGAGGGCAGGATCGGCAGAACGATGACGGTGCAATGGACTGAAAACGTAGGCTACTGGCATCAGGCGCACAGCTTTGTCAGAGGGAACTGGAGAAATTCGGTCGAATCGAGTCCGATGCTGCTGCAAAAATGCTGCCATGATATGGATATGCTTCAATGGTTGATCGGCGGTCATGTGAAAAGCGTGTCCTCTTACGGATCGCTCTCTTATTTCAAAGAAGAGAACGCGCCGGAGGGGTCCACGGCGAGATGCACGGACGGTTGCCGGGTTGAACATGAATGCGATTATTCCGCATTGAAATTGTATCTGACCGATAAGGATACATGGCCGGCGAGAGTCGTCAGTTTGACTAACAGCATGGAAGCGCGCTTGAAAGCGCTGCAGGATGGTCCTTACGGACGTTGCGTGTACAGGTGCGATAACGATGTAGTTGACCACCAGGTTGTCAATTTGTTGTTTGACAATGAAGTGACGGTTGCGTTCACAATGACGGCATTCACCCACGATGTCAGCCGCTCATTCAAAATTATGGGAACCAAAGGCGAACTTAGAGGCCACTCAGGGAAAAACGAAATTGAAATTATTTATTTTAACGGCAGAAAGGAAACGGTTCGCCCTGCTGAGGTCGAGGGCGGGCACGGCGGAGCGGATACGATGATCATGCAAGGCTTCATTCGGCAGGTAGAGGATAAACAAATCGAGGGAATGACCTCCGGTATGGAGTCCGCCAGAAGCCATCTCATCGTATTTGCGGCGGAAGAGTCAAGAAATACAGGCAAAACCGTCATTATGGATGACTATGTCAGCATGCTGAAGCAAAAAGGGGAGGCTGCAGCCTCGGGAGAGCTCCATAATGAAGTTTGATGCGATGCACCACCCCTATCCGTCCAAGCGGGTCACATTGTACGGAAAGCATGGAATGGTAGCAACCTCACAATCGCTGGCAGCCCAGGCAGGCCTTGATATATTGAAAAAAGGCGGGAACGCCGTCGATGCGGCGATTGCAACAGCTGCTTGTATGATCGTAGTGGAACCGACCTCCAATGGTTTAGGCGGAGATGCGTTTGCCATTATATACATGAATGGCAGGCTGCATGGGCTCAATTCAAGCGGGTTTGCACCTGCTGGAATATCGATCGACGCGGTAAAAGCGCTTGGACATGAACGCATGCCCGCCGTTGGTTGGCTGCCTGTAACCGTACCCGGAATTCCGGCATCTTGGGCTGAATTATCGAGAAAGTTCGGAAAACTCCCGTTCTCCGAGCTTCTCGAGCCTGCTATTGCCTATGCAGACGAAGGATATCCGGTTGCACCTGATCTTGCCCGGGAATGGCGGCGCTATTATGACAGGTATGTGGATCAATTGAAGGGTGAAGAGTTCAAGGAATGGTTCCGCATTTACTCACCGGAGGGTAGACCGCCGGGCGCCGGCGAAGTATGGAGGTCTCCCGATCATGCCAGATCGCTTGCGGCAATCGCGGAAACCGGAGCGCGGGCCTTCTACGAAGGAGACCTGGCCGATCAGATCGATTTTTATTCCCGCAAGCAGGGCGGCTTTATCCGGAAACAGGATCTGGAGGCATTTGCTCCGCAGTGGGTCGACCCCATTTCGATTAATTACCGTGGGTACGATATTTGGGAGCTCCCGCCAAACGGACAGGGTCTGATTCCTCTGATCGCCTTGAATATTCTAAAAGGCTTCGAATTCAGCGACCGGGATTCCATAGCCGTATACCACAAGCAAATCGAAGCGATCAAACTGGCATTCTCGGACGGTGTGGAGTATATTACCGATCCGGATAAAATGAAGGTTTCCGTTCAAGATTTATTGTCAGACTCGTATGCGGATGAAAGGAGAAAGTGGATTGGACGGGAAGCGCTGACACCGTTGCCAGGGCAGCTGCCGAAAGGCGGGACCATCTATTTGTGCACGGCGGATGGAGAAGGCAACATGGTGTCGTTCATTCAGAGCAACGCCGATGGATTCGGTTCCGGCGTGGTTGTCCCGGGAACGGGAATCGCCTTGCAGAACCGCGGTTCGAGTTATTCGCTTGACCCATCCAAAGCAAATTGTCTGGAGCCGGGCAAAAAATCGTTTCATACGATCATTCCCGGTTTTATCACGAAAAACAATGATGCGATTGGCCCTTTTGGCGTTATGGGAGGCTATATGCAGCCGCAGGGCCACGTACAGGTAGTATCGAGTCTTGTCGATTTCGGATTATCCCCTCAAGCGGCCTTGGACGCGCCAAGATGGCAATGGCTTCATGATAAGACGGTCAAGCTGGAACGCGGATTTCCCGAGCCAATCGCTCTTTCGCTGTTGCGAAAGGGACACGATATTCAATGGGCCGTCGACCAGTATTCTTTTGGCAAAGGGCAGATCATTCTCAGAAACAATGAAGGCGTGCTGGCCGGCGCCACGGAACCGCGTTCGGACGGCATTGTCGCAGCCTGGTAAATGAAATAAACAGTTTTACTGAAGAAGTGCATATGAGGCTTAGAGAAGCTATTCGAAAGTCTAGTTCGGTATTCATATTAAACTCGTATAGGAGGATATGTATGAAAAAGTTGTATTTCGTGCTGATAGCGGCTCTAATGGTATTTGTTACAGCTTGCTCCAGTGGTGGCAATGGCAATTCCGGCGGAACAGACGGCAATGCGGGGGGGACAGATGCGGACACTGGTAATGCAGATGCTTCAGGAACCCAGCCATCCGGTAAACAGGTAGAGCTTCGATATGCGATCTGGGATAAAAACCAGGAGCCTGCAATGCAGGAGATCATCAAGAAATTCAACGAGGCGAATCCGAATATTAAAGTAACGGTGGAGGTTACGCCCTTTGAGCAGTACTGGACGAAACTCGAAACCTCAGCAGCAGGCAAGAGCCTCCCCGATCTTTTCTGGATGAACCCGGCAAACTTCCTGAAATATGCGAGCAATGGCCAGCTTTCTCCAATCAGCGATAAAATCGAAGCCGATCAAATGGATATGACCAACTATCCGCAATCCTTGATCGATCTGTATACTTTCGATGGCAATGTATACTCGTTCCCCAAAGATTTGGACACCATTGGCTTATGGTACAACAAAGTAATGTTTGACGAAGCGGGCATTCCATACCCGGACGATACCTGGGACTGGAACAAATTGCTGGAAGCGGCGCAGAAGCTCACGGACCCTGCAAAGGGCGTTTACGGTTTTGCCGCTCCGAATGATCAACAACAGGTCATGTATAACTTCATTTTCCAAAATGAAGGGCATGTCATTTCCGGGGACAAAAAGTCGTTGGGCTACAACGAGCCTGAATCGATTGAGGCGATGCAATTCCTGAATGATCTTGTTCTGAAGTACAAGGTGTCCCCAACGCTTCAGCAGATGACGGACAATACGACAAATGTGCTTTTTGAGTCGGGTAAAGTGGCGATGATCACCGCCGGTTCCTGGAACCAGATCGAGTTCGCTCAGAATGAATATACAAAGGACAAAGTTGACGTTGCTCCACTGCCCAAAGGCAAGAAAAAAGCGACTGTCATCAACGGTTTGGGCAACGTAATAGCAGCGAACACCAAACATCCCGAGGAAGCATGGTTATTCTCGAAATTCCTCGGATCGAAAGAAGCGGCCGATATTCAAGCGGAGTCGGGGGCGGTAATTCCCGCATTTAATGGAACTCAGGGTCCGTTTGTGAGCTCAAATCCCAGCTTCAATCTGCAGGTCTTCGTCGATGCAATGGAGTACTCCGTTCCTTATCCGATATCTATCGAAACGCGCAAATGGCAGCAGTTTGAGATCGATTACTTCAAGCGGGCATGGGCTGGTGAAATTTCGGTCGAGGAAGCTGCTAAATTAGTGACGGAAGAAGGCAACAAAGTGCTTGCGGAAGAGCAGTAACCAAGCGCACCATGCCGCAGTATCGGCTGCAGCTGCAGCCGATACTGCCATTAGGAGGAATGTCAATGAGCGTGGCAGGATCGAGTGCTCCGATGCAATCGGCCGTCCCCCTTAAACAAACGAAGAGCAAGGGTATGAGCAGGATGCGCCGCAATGATTATTTCTGGGCTTATGTCATGATAGCCCCTACGATGATCGGTACAGGTATTTTCAGTATTTGGCCATTGATTCAAACCTTCTATCTCAGCTTTACAAAGTGGGACGCCTTTGGAACTTACAATTGGACGGGCACGGAGAACTATCAACGTATGGCGAGCGACCCGGAATTATGGTCTTCTCTGAAGAATACGCTGGTTTTCACCGTCTGTACGGTGCCGGTCAGTCTTATTATCTCGACGATTATTGCGATTCTATTAAACCAAAAGATCCGTGCGATACCATTATATAGAACGCTGTATTTCCTGCCAGTGGTAACGATGCCCGCTGCCGTAGCCATGGTGTGGAAATGGCTGTATAACGCGGACTTCGGATTGTTGAATTATGTGCTGGGCTTCTTTACCAGCGTGCATGTTGGATGGGTTTCCGATCCGTCGATCGCATTATATTCCATTGCGGTTGTTTCGGTTTGGGGGGGCATCGGGTATAATATGATCATTTTGATTTCCGGACTTCAGGGCATATCTTCTTCCTTTTACGAAGCGGCTTCCATAGACGGCGCAAGTACCATGACCAGATTGTTCCGCATCACGCTGCCTCTTTTGACGCCTACTTTTTTCTTTCTGACCATCACATCGCTGATCGGTTCGCTTCAGGTTTTTGAATTGATTTTCATGATGATCGGACCGAACAGCATCGCTATCGACGCGACGCAAACGATCGTGTATTACTTTTATGAAACAGCTTTCCTGGATAATGACAAAGGCTATGCAACGGCAGTCGCCTTGCTATTATTCATGATCATTTTATTGGTAACCGTCATTCAGTTTATCTTCCAAAAAAAATGGGTCCATTACGAATAGGAAGGGGGTCGAAAATGGTGCATACGAAAAAACGATTTAGTATGAGGCTCACCGCTGTTCATATTATCCTCGTGATCGGAGCGGTGATCATGATCACGCCGTTTGTCTGGATGGTGCTCACATCGGTGAAAACGATGGGAGAAGCTACTCGAGTTCCGCCGGTCATCTTTCCCAAGGCCATACAGTGGAAAAATTATCTCGGTGTTTTCGATACTCTTCCTTTTCTCTCTTTCTACTGGAATACCGTTGCTACGACGGTCGCAAAGACATTCGCACAGCTGGTATTCTGCTCTTTGGCCGCATACGCATTTGCGCGCATTGAATTTCCATTAAAAAATGTACTGTTTATCTTGTTATTGTCAATATTGATGGTGCCCAATCAAGCTTACTTGATTCCGCAATATTTGATCATGGTGAAATTTGATTGGCTTAATACATTAACCGCACTGATCGTTCCGGGATTGACAAGCGCCTTTGGAACCTTCCTGCTCCGCCAATTTTTTCAGGCAATGCCCAAAGAGCTGGAAGAGGCGGCAAAAATCGATGGATGCAGCCATTTTAGAATCTACTTAAAAATATTGCTGCCACTTGCAAAACCGGGCCTGATCGCGCTGGCCATCATGACCGCGCTCTGGTCCTGGAGCGATTTGATGTGGCCGCTTATCGTCAATAGCTCTCCGGGGAAAATGCCCCTTTCCGCCGGTCTGGCTTCGCTTCAAGGACAATATCTGACAGACTATCCGCTTCTCATGGCAGGATCATTGCTTGCGACACTGCCGATGATTCTCATGTTTATCTTCTTGCAGCGTTACTTCGTTGAAGGTATTGCACTTACAGGAACAAAAGGCTAATCAAAAACGTCTCAAAAAGCCATGATCTCATGATCATGGCTTTTTGAGATATGGAAGGAGTGATGATGCTTTCGATCTCCTATATCATAAATCTGTTCTTCTAATTAATTAGACGTAATGAACGATGTCTTCCATATACCACAAACTTCCATGGTCTCCATGATCGAATGAATGATGGAAACACTCTTTCTTAAACCGGACCACGATCCGTTTGAAATATAAACGGACTTTGGTCCGGATGTCAAGACTTATATTTGGCAATCCAAAATAGGCAACATGATCCCATTCCAGATAATATATTATGGGGAAGGGAAGGGAACACCTTTAAACGGAACTTAATTTGATCGGGAATAAGGCTGCCAGAAAATAAAGGATTAGCTCGTGTTAATTATAGTAACGTAAATAGAGTAAGGTTAGGGGCGTCCTTTTTCTTTTTCTTTTTCATGAGCACTTGCTCGAACGCGAATGAAGCATGATAAAATCAGGCCCCCAGCACAAACTGGCGGCCTGATTTTATTTTGGAAACATTTATGGGACCCATTGACATAGTTATAAACGTAATAGTAATATTATAACTATGAATAACAAATCCAATAAGTCCCAACGATCATCACTTGCGTTAGCCGTTCTTGCCCAGCTGGCCGAGGAGCCTATGCACCCCTACAGAATGCAGCAACTGATCAAAGAAAGAGGAAAGGATGAGGTTATTAACGTCCGTCAGCGTACGAGTATTTATCAGACCATTGAACGCCTGCTGAGGGATGGGCTCATTGCGGTTCGAGGAACCTTAAGTGATGGAGGACGTCCTGATCGAACCGTTTATGAATTGACCGAGGAGGGAAGGAAAGTATCGAAGGATTGGCTTCGGGAGATGCTTTCGGTTCAATCTCAAGAATATCTGGATTTTCCTGCAGCCATCTCTTTCCTCACCCTTCTGACACCGGAAGACGTTCAGCGGCAATTCGAGAAAAGGGAGGTCGCGCTTCAGGAAGCCATCCAACGCATAGATTCGCAGCTTCTGAAGTACAAGACGACCGTTCCTAGATTGTTCATGCTGGAGGTTGAGCATAACCGTGCCGTGCTCGGGGCTGAACTTGAATGGTTGCACGGAGTCATCGAAGATTTTCGCATAGGCGAACTTTTCTGGAACGAGGAATGGATACGCGAAATAGCGGAGCGGCTGAAGAATCAAGAATAACATCGTAGGGATAAACATACGAATTTATGCGTTGCAAATTAGACAATTTCTGAGGAGGCATTATGAATGATGAGTGCAGCCCCTATTCAATCGAGTCCAGCGACGATGGAGCCCCCCTATAAAGTCGGCTCGGTAACCTCCAGTGATGGAACCGCGATCGGTTATCGCCAATTTGGTCAAGGACCGGGCATAGTGGTGGTGCATGGCGCCAATTTATCTTCGCAAAACTTCATGCAGCTCGCGGAGCGGCTGGCCGATGCGTTCACGGTCTACGTACCTGACCGCCGAGGGCGGGGTCTTAGCGGACCCTTCAACGAAGATTACGATATCCGGAAGGAAGTCGAAGATGTGGAGGCGCTCTTTACTCGAACAGGCGCCTGCCATGTTTTCGGGATCAGCTCGGGGGGGCTCATCGCGCTCGAAGCAGCGCTCGCCTTGCCCGCTATTCGCAGGGTCGCCCTCTATGAACCCGCGCTGTTGATGAACACGGAGCGGACGGAATGGCTGACTCGTTATGACCAAGAGATCGCTCAAGGTAGGACTGCCGCCGCTCTCGTCACTTGCTTGAAAGGATTACAACTGGGCGGAGCGGTGCTTAATGCCATCCCTCGCTGGCTACTCGAGTCCATGACGAACAAAATGATGGATAACGAGGACAAGAAGGCGAAGAAAGGAGACGTAACGATGAGAATGCTGGCTCCTACGCTTCATTATGACGGACGGCTGCTCGTTGAGATGACCGGCAAGCTGGACCGATTTAAGGCTTTGAGCGCAGAAACGCTGTTACTCGGCGGTAGTAAAGGCTTGTCGTACCTAAAGCCTGCGCTCGACGCTTTGGAAAAAGTGCTGCCTCAGGCCAAACGGATGGAATTGTCCGGACTTGATCACGGCGGAGCGTGCGACGTCAGCAATACCAATCGAGGCGGCAAGCCGGAATTGGTGGCACAGGAGTTAAGGCGATTCTTTGCCTCATAAAGAATACGATGGTTTACGATTCTGAAATAGGAGCAGGCGCCACGGCGACCTGCTCCTTGTCATTGAAGTAACGGGCCGATAATAAAGTCATTAAACGAATATTTATAAGGATATTAATACATTAAAGCAGGTTAGAATTATATGAAAAAGAGTAGATGTTGCATATGTACTTCTCTACGATGAGATTGGCGAGCATATATTAATGGTAAAAAATAAAGGAGATAAATCTTCTTGCTACTCACTCCCTGGAGGAGCGGTGAAACAGGGCGAAACATTACAACAGGCTGCTATTCGGGAAGTTAAAGAAGAAACCGGATTAGAGGTTGAATTAGATGGTATCTTAACAGTTGCGTACTCCCATCGTACCGAGGGTGTTCGTTTTTTTGCAAAGTGGAAATTTAACGCTCTACAGAAATGCTAACGGGGACGATAGTTAAATATAAAGGGTTCCGCATATTAGACTTGACTAATATGCGGAAGCCTTTATTATGACTGAAATTTATAAATTTAGGTCTTGATAAACCGTGGGAATAAAGTTCTGCACCAGGCTCGGCGTTAAGCCAATTGGAAGAATAATGCAACAAATCGCTTCCAGTTTACGTCATTAATATGACTGGGGATCGATATGAAGGACATGTTTAGCGATGTTTAATTTAGTGTTGTTCAGTTTCTGGTTGTAATCCGAATTCGAGGAGGCGATCCAAGTGATGAAAATCCAAATAAGCAAGCTGGCAATTGTTCCGGCTTTGCTGGTGATTCTTACTGCCTGCAGCTCAGATCAGGCCGGAAACAAGGTTGTCACTCAAGAGCCCGGAAACACCACAACGGTCATTGACGATGCCGGCGAAGAAGCAGGCGTGAATGATGTTTCCGTGGAAAAAGTTGATCACTATGAGAATATAGCCATCTCCGACTGGATGGATGATGAAACGGTCGTTATTTCAAAAGAAAACGAAGACTTGGCCAAAATGAGCCTGGAAGAGCTGTCGGATTCCTATCCCAGAAGCCTGTATCTGTACCATCTGGATACCAAACAATACGAGTTGTTAAAAGAACAGGAAAATGTGTTCCTGGGTGAAGCTGTCTTATCGTCCGGCAAGAAGCATCTGCTGTATAGCGAATACTCATTAGGCGATCCCGTCTACCACGTGATGGACCTGGATACTTTGGAATCATACGGCATCACGGGCGATCCAATCGCAGGGGCCCTTAGCGCCAATTGGGCTGATGAGAAAACGGTTATTGGCCCTGCCTACAGCGGCGGTGCCTTTACGGCAAGCACCTCCGGGGAGATTGCGGCTGTGGCTGGGTTAAGCGGGGAAGCTTTGTTTATTGTCCAAAAAATGAAGGATAAGATTTATTACAATACCAATTCCGATGAATCTTTGCAGGCTCTGGATCTGAATACGAAGGAAAAGGCAAGTTTGAATCTTGATCATGTTTATGGCTTATTCCCGTCGCCGGAAGGAAATCAAATGCTGGTGCTGCAAAATAACGACCCCAAACAAACGATGATCCTTTGCGATGCAGACGGGGGAAATCGAACAATCATTGCGGAAGGTACGGAGCTTGGCGGCGTTTCATGGTCGCCGGATCAACGGATGATTGCCTACAGCCTGACAGCCAATGTGAACGGTACAGCCGTTAAAGGCCTGTATCTATATGATCTGTTAGCCGATAAGTCCACCCAGATCGCGGATAATATCGAAAATCTGACAACCTCTTGGAGCCCTTCAGGCAGAGAACTGGCATTTACCGAATGGAGCGGGGACCGGTATAGCAGCAGCATCGTCCATTTAACGTATTCGCTGCAGAATTAATGACAAACGAAGAAGGACTTAAAAGAGAGGGAGTGATATAAGCTTTGAAATTAAAAAAAATCACGATATTCCGTTTCATTTCATTGTCAACATTTTTACTTGCAGCTATTGGCTTTTTTGTAGATGCCTTTTTTATATTTGATAACCAGAAATTTAACAACTGGGGATTGAAATCGACTCTTATTTTACCTCCGGCAGGTATTGTTCTTTGTATTCTTTCGCTAAGAAAAACAACATCCAAATTAGACCGTATTTTATTGGTGCTTAATATAATTGCTTTCTTTCTTATTTTTATCACTTTGTATATTGGAAGTATGTTAGATTTTTTTATTCATGAATTTTAATAAAAATCCACGTTTATGTCTGGGTATGTATCGATCAAGATGAAGTGCGGCGGCGAATTGGAAATGTTTATACGAGGGATTGAAAACATTTATTTCGAAATTCGTTAAACATAAGGGTGAGAAAAACATATAATTTCCATTTGTTGGATCATCTCTCTTTGAATATATTACAATATTAGCATTTAAGTTATTAGTTGTATATAACAAATTGTTTGCTATATTACGCAGCAGGGCGGATGGGTCATTGTAATACATTATGGTGGAGAGAGGACGATCAAATAATCTGGATATAAATGTTATCTGTTCCACCAACTGCGTAAAGTTCAGATCATAATGCTGATGGGATGTGGCAGGATCTCTTGTTCATCGAACCGTGAACAGCCGGAAGCAGTTCTAGTTTGGAAGGACCGGGAATATAATCCTTTTCAAGACCAATGTCCTATTTTTGAATTGTTATAGGTCAAATATCCATATAGTCATGTCGAATTAAATCGTATATTGTCTAATATGTTAATACTTGACAGTAGTTTAATCAAGCATTAAGATATGGCATATGATTAAGGTAAATATGGAAGTTCTATGTTCTATTATCTACCATATTAATGTTAGATTTATATTTTTCAGATGTTTTGATGACTAATTATTTTATTTCCTTTACCGTTAGGGGGATTATAGTGAATGAAGAATTATTGAGAATTGAACATCTGACAACCTCCTTCCGCATTTCAGATGATTATTATGCAGCCGTAGACGATGTATCCCTGACGGTGAGGAAGAATGAAATTCTGGCGATTGTAGGCGAGTCCGGTTCAGGCAAGAGCGCGCTGGCCTTTTCGATTATGGGCCTGCATACGAGGGCGAGGATCGAGGGGAGTATTTTTTACAAAGGACAAGATATTGCTCATCTTCCTCCTTCCAAGCTGAATCAGCTGCGCGGCAATGAGCTGGGCATGATCTTTCAGGACCCCTTATCGGCCTTAAATCCGCTCATGGTTGTCGGCTCCCAGATCGACGAGGTCATTCTCCTCCATCATCCGAAATGTTCAGTTAAGGAAAGAAAACGCAAGGTTATTGACCTGCTGGCGAAAGTGGGCATCCCCCGTCCGGAGCATACCTACGGGCTGTTTCCCCATGAGTTGTCCGGCGGAATGCGGCAGCGGATCGTAATCGCCATCGCGATTGCGAACGAACCAAAGCTGCTGGTTGCCGATGAACCGACAACGGCCCTTGATGTCACCATACAATTACAAATTCTTGAGCTCATTAAACGGTTAAAAGAGGACAGTGAGGCAGGAGTAGTTCTGATTACCCATGATTTGGGCGTGGTTGCCGAAATGGCGGACCGCGTGGCGGTCATGTATGCCGGACAAATTGTCGAGATCGCCGATATTTACACCCTCCTTTCTGATGCCCGCCATCCTTATACAAGGTCGCTGCTCCAGTCTATACCTTCCGCTGGAGAAGCGAAATCGAAGCTCCATGTTATTCAAGGGATTGTTCCGCCCCTGCAAAATCTTCCCCGTCAGGGCTGCCGCTTTCGAACGCGAATCCCCTGGATCGCTGAATCTGCGCATGAGGAGCAGCCCGGCATGCATGAGATCGAGCCAGGTCATTTTGTAAGATGCACCTGCTACAAGAGCTTTCACTTCCCCAATCATAAAGAGGAGGGTTCTCATCATGCCATTACTTGAGGTAAGGGATTTAAAGGTCCATTTTCCGGTGCGCGGCGGGATTTTCAACCGAAAGCTTCGATCGATTAAAGCGGTGGACAGTATCCATCTGTCCATTGAACAGGGGAATACTTATGGCCTTGTCGGCGAGTCGGGCTCCGGGAAAACAACGACTGGCCGTGCGATTATCGGTTTAAATCCTATTACTTCAGGAACGGTTCTCTTCGAAGGACAACCCATCTTTGGGGGCGGGCTGCGAAGCCATCCCGGCTTCCGCAAGGACATTCAAATGATTTTTCAAGATCCTTACTCCTCTTTAAACCCCAGGAAGCGCGTTCTCGATATTGTCGCCGAGCCGCTGCGTAATTTTGAGAAGCTGTCTGCGCAGGAAGAGAAGCGCCAGGTGCAGCAGCTGTTGGAGCAGGTCGGCTTAAGCACGGAAATGATACATAAATATCCGCATCAATTCTCAGGAGGCCAACGGCAGCGAATCGGCATTGCAAGAGCGATCGCTTTGAAGCCAAAGCTCATTATAGCCGATGAACCGGTCTCGGCGCTTGACGTATCCGTACAGGCACAGGTGCTTAATTTTCTGCAGGATATTCAGAAGCAATTAAAGCTTACCTATTTATTGATAAGTCATGATCTGGGGATTATCAGGCATATGTGTGATCATATCGGAATTATGTACAAGGGCCGCTGCGTCGAGCAGGGCACGACGGCAGATATTTTTGAGAATCCGCAGCATATTTATACAAAACGCCTTATAACGGCAATACCGGATATGGATCCCTCGAAGCGGGAGCGGCTGTATCAGTTTCGTCAGGCCGTAAAGGCGGAATATGAGCAGGCCTATGACCAATATTTTGATGCGGACGGCTTGGCGTTCCCGTTACGGCCCATTTCAGATACGCATCTGGCGGCTTTGCCTGAGAAGGGGTGACGGCGATGTGGAAGACTACGGCGCGAAGATTGATCATTATGGTTCCCCAAATTTTATTGTTGAGCATTCTCGTCTTCCTGCTCGCGAAAGCGATGCCGGGAGATGCGCTGACAGGCTTACTTGATCCAAGTATCGATCCGGCGGCGCTGGATGCACAGAGGGAGAGGCTCGGCCTCAATAATCCATGGTATGTTCAGTATTGGGATTGGATCGTAAAGGCGCTGCAAGGCGATTTCGGACAGTCCTTCCGCTTTAAAATGCCGGTCTCCGACTTAATCGGGCAGCGGATGATGAACACGATTTGGTTATCTCTCCTTACCCTTGTGCTTACCTATCTAATTGCGATTCCGCTCGGCATTATAAGCGGCCGTTATCATGATACCTGGGCCGACCGTACGATTACGGGCTATACCTACTTGGGCTTTGCGGCTCCGCTTTTTATTTTCGGGCTATTGATGCTGTGGCTGTTCGGTTTTCATTTCGGCTGGTTCCCGACCGAAGGGAGCGTCACGCCCGGCACTGCTCCGGACACCCTTGCGTATGCGATGAGCAGAGTTTATCATATTCTGCTTCCGGCTTTATCCATGGCGTTAATTACAACGGTTGCGACCGTACAGTATTTGCGAAGCGAAATCATTGATACGAAGCAGAAGGATTTCATTATAACCGCCCGAGCGAAAGGGGCTTCGGAGTCCCGCGTCTATAACCGGCATATTTTACGCAACTCGTTATTGCCGATCGCCGCTTTTTTCGGCTATGAAATTACCGGTCTGATCGGAGGTACGGTGTTCATTGAAAGTATCTTCAGTTATCCGGGAATGGGGCAGCTGTTCTTAAGCTCTATTTCCTTGAGGGATTTCAGCGTAGTTACAGCTGTAGTGTTATTATACGGCGCGGCTTCCATTATTGGCGCTTTACTTTCGGACATCATCTTAAGTTTCGTAGATCCGCGCATTCGAATTAAATAAGAACTCGGGACCATGAGGTGAATGGAATGGAACAGGCATATGCGAACAAACCGGCGCCACAGTTGGCACCTGCGCCGCAGGAAGTGGATAAGAGCCCGTCCAGCTGGAAAATTCTGTGGCGGGAAATCGTTCGGGATAAGGTAGCTTTCGCTTCACTGATTTTTCTGGGCGCTGTCATCTTGATCGTCTACGGCGTTTCCATTGTATTGGATCAAGAGCAAATCGTTACCGTAGATCTGTTCGCGCTGAATCAGCCGCCTTCCGCGGAATTCTGGCTGGGCACCGATTATGGCGGACGCGACGTGTTCGGCCAACTCATTATCGGGACCCGGAATTCCTTATCGATTGGCATTATCGTAACGCTGCTTACCGGATTGATCGGCATTCTGATCGGGCTGGCATCCGGCTACTTTGGGGGTTTTATCGATAACCTTTTTATGCGATTTGTGGATTTCTTTATGATCCTTCCCACCTTAATGGTCGTCATTGCATTCGTTACAGCCGTCCCAAATTACGGCATCGTTTCGTTCTCCCTTATTATGACCTCCTTCCTCTGGATGGGTATCGCCAGATTAATCCGTTCCAAAGCGCTGCAGGAAAGAGAGCTGGAGTATGTGCAAGCTTCGCGAACGGTGGGATCCTCGCATCTGAAGATTATGTTTTTGCAAGTGCTGCCCAATCTGAGCTCCATTATTATCGTTACGATGACCTTGAATCTGGCGGCCAATATCGGCTTGGAATCCGGCTTGTCCTTCCTGGGGTTCGGCTTCCCCGAAAGCACGCCCAGCCTGGGTACGTTGGTCAGCTACGCCACAAACCCGCAGACGCTGGAATTCAGATGGTGGATTTGGTTACCTGCATCGATACTGATTCTGGTGCTGATGCTTTGCATAAACAATGTCGGTCAAGCGTTAAAGCGCGCGACGGACGCAAGACAGAGGAAAGGGTAAAGAGGCATTCAATTTATTAGGAGGAGATCGTTTGAAGAAGAAACCAGGATTGACATGGTCAGTATTTATGCCGCTGCTTCTTGTGTTTACGCTAATGCTCGGCGCCTGCTCCAACAACGGGAGCAGTAATGAGACGAACACCCCATCAATGACGGAAGAGGAGGCCAGCACGGCTCCAACTGAAGGGGAGGCCAGCACGACTCCTGCTGAGAGTGAAAAGCCGGCTGAAGACGACGGCCTGTATTCGATTGATGATTTCAGCAAGGTGAAGAAAAATGAGGGCGAACCGATTAAAGGGGGTTCCATCACATTCGGTCTCGTGTCCGATACGCCATTTGAAGGGACGCTGAACTGGAATTTCTATTCCGGCGACCCGGACGCGCAGGTACTCAGTTGGTTTGACGAAGGGCTGCTGACCTGGGATGAGAGCTATGTGTATACGAATGACGGCGCAGCTACATATGAAGCGTCGGAAGACGGACGCACGTTTACGTTCACCATCAAAGACAATGTCAATTGGCAGGACGGCAAGCCGGTTACCGCCGAGGATTGGCTGTTCGCGCACGAGGTGATCGGCAATCCGAAATACGATGGTCCGCGTTACGATTCCAGCTTCACCAATATCGTCGGCATGACGGAATACCATGAAGGCAAAGCGAAAACGATCTCCGGCATTGAAGTGCTTAATGAGAAGCAGCTGAAGATTACGTATGTTCAATCTACACCTTCCCTATTAACCGGAGGGATTTGGAGCTATCCGCTTGCGAAACATATTTTCGGCAATATACCTGTCGAGAAAATTTCCTCATCGCCTGAAGTGCGTGAGAAACCGATTGGCTTCGGACCGTATAAGATCGAAAGCATCGTACCTGGCGAATCGGTCGTTTTTACCAAAAATCCGGATTACTGGCGCGGCGAGCCTGGCCTGGATAAAGTAGTCCTCAAGGTCATTAATCCGACCACCGTCATTCAGCAGCTGGAAAGCGGCGGAGTTGATCTCGTCGATTCCTTCCCGGTTGACCAGTACCCGGACAATGCGGATATGACAAACGTAGAGTTTCTGGGTACAATCGATCGTGCCTATACGTACATCGGCTTTAAGCTGGGGAAATGGGATGCGGCGGCAGGGAAGGTCGCTCCGGATGATAAGGCGAAAATGGCCGATGTGAATTTGCGGAAAGCGATGTGGCTTGCCGTAGACAATGATCAGGTGGGCAAACAGTTCTATCATGGTCTGCGCTGGAACGCCACGACACTGATTCCGCCTTCCCATCCGGAGTATCACGATGCCACAAATCCAGGCGTCAAATACGATCCGGAAGCGGCCAAAAAACTATTGGACGATGCCGGGTACAAACTAAACGGCGATTACCGAACCAATCCGGACGGAAGTGAACTGGTCATTAACTTCATTTCCATGACCGGCGGCGATATCGCAGAACCGTTAGCGCGTTACTATGTGCAATCGTGGAAAGCAATCGGATTAAACGTTCAGCTTGAAATGGTCGAATTCAACACCTTCTATGACCGGGTCGGCGCGAACGGCGAAGACGATCCGAAGGTAGATGTATTCCAGGGCGCATGGTCAGTAGGCATCGACGTTGATCCTTCAGGACTTTATGGACGCGACGCCATCTATAACTTCCCTCGGTTTGCGAATGAAGAACAGGATAAATTGCTTGCCGAAGGCATTTCCAAAGAAGCGTTCGACGTGGAGGTTCGCCAGGATATTTACAAGAAATGGCAGCAGTTGATGGTTGAGGAGATTCCTGTATTCCCGACACTCTATCGTGCTATACTCGTGCCGGTGAATAAGCGGATTCTCAATTATGCGATCGGGGATGGAACAGATGTCTATCTCTACCAGCTGGCCGTCTCGCAGGATAAACCGTTTGTAGATGGAAAGTAACAGGATGAAAGCAGGAAGCTTCTCTGAAAGTAGATCCATCTACTTTCGGAGAACTTACCACGTCAAGCAGGCAATTATATAATGAAATCACAAACAAGCCTTAGTCCGGTATTCCATCGGACTAAGGCTTGTTTGACTTCTTCTGATATTGCTGGCGGCAATAAAAGTAAATGTATCGTTATCTCGTCGAGGAATGACAAGAGCGATTTTGTGAAACGTATTTAGGGTATGGAGAGTATAAACAGGTAGATGAACAGGAGTTGATGCCGAGATGAAAATGAAGCTTGCGCTCTTTCTGGTGGCCATTGCGAGCCTGACGGGTTGTTCGGTGGTGGAGCAGATCGACCAGTCCGTGAACTATACAAGCGAAGCGACAACGTATGTGGATCAGGCTGCCGAGTTTGCCCGGGAGCTGCCCGACATGGCGCAGCAGACAGCGAACGATCCGGAGGTAAAGGAAAGGCTGGTGGCAGAGCTGGAAGCCATGAAGCAGCGGGTGGCGGATTTCAACGCACTGGAAGCACCTGCTATTGCTGAGGACCTCCATCCCAAGCTGCAGAATTACAACGCTGCGCTCCAGCAAGAGATCGATCAGATTTTGAACAGCTTGTTGAACGACAACCCGGCTGTACAGGCGGTTAAAGATTCCCAGATTGTTCAGACGCTGACTGAGATTACGCGGTTGATGGAGCAGATCAACAATTTAGGCGGGTAAGGCGGCCGGTTGATCCGGCCTCCTAATGAAATAGCAGCAAATCGAAAGCTCATATACAAATCAAAGAGGTGCATGTATGGCAATAGTTCGATTGGCTACTTTAGTCGATGTTGATGAACTTGTTCAAATGCGTTGGGAATTCTCAGAAGATGAGCACAGTAGTGGTATAGCGAGCTTTGAAGAGTTTCATAAAATTTGTAGCGAATTTTTGATAAAAGCGATAAAAGGCGGAGATTGGTACATTTGGATTGCAGAGGTTGAAAAAAATATAGTATCGCATATGTATTTGCAGCTAATACATAAAGTTCCGAGGCCTGGTAAGACTCCGGACCCTTATTTCGGCTATGTTACCAACGTCTATACTCGCCCCGATTTTAGAAGTCAAGGTATCGGTACCAAGATTCATATCGCTATGGAACAATGGTCAAAAGAGAATTATATAGAGTTTCTTATCCTTTGGCCTAGTAGCGAAAGTGTGCCGTTTTATTCAAGAAACGGCTTTTTTCGATGTGAAGAAGCCATGGAAAAGCATTGGTGATCCTCTTCTTCTCATTGATTCCGGTCGTGTTGAAGGTATGCTGAGTTTGACGCTTATGCGAATTCGTCCGGTGTCCGTGATACTCTTGCTGCCAGCCACTCCAGGGGAGTGGTTTTTTTCGTTGTGCAGGAAATGGTGCGGTGTGTAGAAATGGGGACAACTTGGCGAATAGGAAGCCGACAAAGAGCGACAAATGCCGATAGCAATTCCGATCATCGATGATGCGATCGCTGAAGAAACTGAAAGCTTCAGGATTCAGCTGCAAGCGACCGGAGAAGGGGACAGCATCTATATTCCGCCCAGGTACGAACACGAAGTGCTGATTCGGGACAATGAGACCACAAGCGTGGAGTTTACTGCGTCTACCGTCTACGAATTGGAAGAATCCAAAATCGTCAAGATCAAGCTTGTGCGGATGGGTTCTGCCGCAGGAACCGCTATCATCGAATATAATACCAAATCCGGGACAATCGAAGAAGGCGCCGATTTTAAAGGTTCGCACGGAGTTGTAGCATTCGCGGACGGAAAACGAGCAAGCTCATACAAATCCCACTCGTTGATGATTCATTGGTTGAATACAGGGAGAACTTTACGGTCAAGCTCGTCGATCCGGATCCCGAAGGCGGTGTGACTCCGGGGTCCAATGCGAAGACGCAAGTGGTTATATTCAATCAGGATCATTTGAACAAGACGCCAATGAACATACAGTTTGCGTCCGCTGCCATCTACGCATTGGAGGAATTTTAATTCTTTTTGTTATCCGAATGCGTTTCTTATGGTAGATTATATTTGATCATTCTATAGGGCACGCATGAATAGGAGGCAAAGGAATGGATTTGAAAGTCATGACCTTTAATCTTCGCATCAACGTCAAACAGGACGGTGCAAATGCATGGCCGAACCGCGTTTCGGAAGTGGTTGAGGTCATACATGAATCTCGTGCATCGATTATTTGCACGCAAGAAGGATCCTACGCGATGCTGAAGGAACTGGAAAAGCTGCTGCCGGATTATGCTTGGGTAGGAGAAGGGCGGCAAGGCGGGCAAGAAGACGAGCACAACGCAATATTTTACCTCCGAAGCAGCCTGGAAGTTTTACAAAGCGGTACTTTCGGGTTATCGGAGCATCCCGAACAGCTGGGCTATAGGAGTTGGAATACAGCCTGTCCGCGGATCTGTACATGGGTACAGCTCGGAATGCAAGGCGGGAAGCGCTTATATATATTCAACACCCATTTGGATCATGTGAGTTCGGAGGCGAGAACGAAAGGCATCCAGCTTATTATGCAGCGGATAGGCGGCTTATGCAGCGAGAAAGGAATTCATGCCGTCCTGGCAGGTGACTTTAACAGTCATCCTGAAAGCGATGTCATTACGATCTTAAATGAGACGAATCTGATCAATGTATACGCTGCTTTGAATGAGAGGCAGGTTGGCAGCACCTATCATGGCTTTGAGGGCGGCGAAATCGGAGAACCCATCGATTATATTTATGTCACGGAAGAGGTTCAAATTGCATCCGTCCTTATTAATCGCAAGAAGTATGAGGGCCGCTATCCTTCAGATCATTATCCGGTGGTTGCATCGTTAAGGCTGAGTTGAGGCTTCTATTCCGGAAAAAGGATCGAAAAGATAGCTATAAAATTGTCGGATGATAATCCAATATGGCGATAAGAACTCTTCTAATCCAGAGTTCTTTTTGGCATGCTCTTCAAAGCTCTTGAATTAGCCCAAACCATATGATCGCTATTTTCATATATTGTCATATGATGTCTCAGCAAACGGGGGTGTTTATGGTGGGGGATTATTCAACAAAACGGAAAAAAGCATCTATTAATATGATTGCGGTACCAAGCTTAATACAAGCTGGCGAATCCTCGACTCTTTCGGGACAAGTACTCGTGAAAGGGCGGGCTGCTGCCGGAATCGTCGTCATCTTCTCCGTACTCGACAGCACGCTTGGCGCCGTTATTCCTGGCATTACGATTACGGATTCCAAGGGCAAATTCACAGCCATATTCAAATCAGCTGTCACCAGTAACCAAGCTGCGTTCAAAGTTGCTTTCGTTTCCGCTGCGCTTCCTTCGTTTCCAGGTGTTTTCACCTCCAGCTCTATCGGCATTCTCGGAGCACGGGATCTAAAGAACAAGACACGCCGGACATGGCGGTCCTCTTCTTCCAAGTAATATGAATTTATAAGAGGCACGTCAGTGAGGAGCTTGCCGCGCGGCAACTCCTTTTTTCGTTTGTTGAAAGCAACGGACAGTTGCGTTGAATGTATCCATTTCACATTACTATTGCTACAATATTTCGCCTGGGATAATATGAACTTATCCTTTTAGAAAGCGAGTGATTATAATGAGAACCAATAAATCCGCTGGCCATGCATTGACATTCGAGGTGCGGAAGGGATAATAGCTTGCACTGATCCCTTCCGTGCAAATACCAAAATACGGAGGGACCTATATGTCTTTTAGTGTTGACAAAATAAATACCGATTTAGTGCGCAGGTTAATAAGCAAGCAATTTCCTCAATGGGCAGACTTACCTGTCAAGCCTGTTGAAAAAGGTGGATATGACAACTTTACATTTCATTTGGGCGATGAGATGAGTGTGAGGCTGCCAAGAGACGAAGGTCACGCTCCGCAGGTTGAGAAAGAAGCGCAATGGCTGCCAGAACTAAGACCTCATCTTTCGCTGCCTATTCCTGTTCCTCTGGCAAAAGGAAGGCCCGGCGAAGATTACCCCTTTTACTGGTCAGTTAACAGGTGGATTGACGGAGAAACCTTAAG
The DNA here is from genome assembly GCF_056269255.1 of Paenibacillus sp. JT31N17. Classification (NCBI taxonomy): domain Bacteria; kingdom Bacillati; phylum Bacillota; class Bacilli; order Caryophanales; family Paenibacillaceae; genus Paenibacillus; species Paenibacillus sp. JT31N17. The sequence goes on along the minus strand of NZ_JBWDNP010000001.1, from coordinate 1,685,928 downwards.
GCATGACAACATTTCAGATATGAATGAATTTGCCGTAGATCTTTCTATGTTTATAAAGGAGCTTCAAAGAATCGACGCATCGAAAGGTCCTGCAGGTGGGGAGCATAACTATTTTAGAGGTTGTTCTCTAACTGTACTCAACGATTGGACTTTATCAGCCCTTGAAACTCTGGGGGGGCTAGCAGATGCAGAAAAGTGCCTGAAAATATGGCATCAAGCAACAGCATCCGAATGGACCAAAAAGCCTGTTTGGATTCACGGTGACATCAATCCAGGAAATCTTCTTGTCAAGAACGGCAAATTATCAAGTGTAATTGACTTTGGCATAATGGCAGTTGGCGATCCTGCAGTAGAATTAACCATGGCATGGACATTTTTTGATGACAAGAGCAGGAAAGTATTCCTTCAATCTACAGGCCTTGACATTGAAACGGAAAACAGGGCAAGAGGCTGGGCGTTATGGAAGGCACTAATAACGTACGCATGGGAGGATAAGGAATCCGTATCTGTAAGAGAAGCGAAGAAGGTTATCGATATTTTACTGAATGAATAGCAGATAGGTGTTGTGCCGAACGATCGTTTATTACGATAACCGGGCACGATAGTGGAGGAGCCTTGCCTGATGGCAGCTCCTTTTTTTTTTGTTCATTAAGGGGTCGGGCAGTCAATCGCTAATACATTATCTTCGAGTGTCCAGGCTAAAACTAAACCGCTGGCTGTAAGGAATTTACACCTTTGCAATCTTGCTGTCTTATTCCATATCCGTATAACACTTGAAAGGATTGTGATACATTAATTAAAAATTGATCAGGGAGAAGTGAAGCTGTTATGCATAAGGTAATCGAACCCAAAATTCTGTACTTTGGCTCCTCTGTCGTGCTTATTAGTACGATCAATGAAGACGGGACGCCTAATTTGGCACCTATGTCCTCAGCCTGGTGGCTCAATCAATCGTGTATGCTCGGGCTCAGCAGCAAGTCACAGACAGTTCAGAATTTGATCCGTGAACATGAGTGTGTGCTTAATCTGCCATCCATTGACTTGATTCCCGCGGTTGATCGGCTGACTCTGTTAACAGGCCGCAATCCGGTGCCAGAATCCAAAGCAATGAGGGGCTATCAGCATGAAGCAGATAAATTCGGTGTCGCAGGGTTAACCCGGCTTCCGTCACAAATCGTTCGCGCACCGCGCGTCAAAGAATGTCCCGTCCATATGGAAGCCAAGTTTGTGAAGCTGCATCCCTTCGAAGAACCAAGTTCCCTTGTCGCCATTGAAGTACGCATCGAAAAAGTTCATATCGAAGATGATCTTCTAATAGACGCAAACTCAAACGATGTCGATCCTTCGAAATGGAACCCGATGATTATGAATTTCTGTGAGTATTTCGGTCTTGGCGAGCAGCTTTCAACATCAAAATTAGCTCCGGTTTTCGGACCGGTGAGCTCAGTGAAGCGTGAATAAGACAATTGGCGAAATCAATATGCCAACAACAGCAGAAGTAGATTTGAAAAGATGCGCTCCGGTTCAAGAGTCAGATTCTGCACACAGTTTGACGAATGAGCTGCTTCGGCACGCGAAATCGAACAGACAACTGACCTGCCGACGTTATCCGTTCTCTGCCTGCCGCCGGCCCTCATGGATAATTGTCCGAATATCTTGCAGCGGCGAAAGCCCGAACAGTCTTTTATATTCACGGCTGAATTGCGTTGAGCTTTGATAACCGACGCGCAGCGCCGTTTCTGTCACATTGACCCCGTCAAGCAGCAGCCTGCGCGCCTCCTGAAGCCGAAGCCGCTTTTGATACTGCAATGGGGCCATAGCGGTTACTTCTTTGAATTTATAGTGCAAATTCGAAGCGCTCATATTCCCCAGCTCGGCCAGTTCCTCAATCGTGAAGGGGTTGTCGAAGTTGGCCTTGATCCAGTCAATCACTTTGCTGATGCCGGAAGCTTCCTGATGCAATAACATGTTATTATAAAAAAGCGCTCCATTTTCGCCGTCTAATAAACGGTAAATAATCTCTCGTTTTACCGCTGGAGCAAGGTAATTGGCCGCTCTGGCGTCAGACGACAGCCGGAGGAGCTTTTCAAAACCTTCATATACCTCCACGCTAGGCTTCCCTATAAAGATACCCGGCTTCAATCCTGTTTGCGGACGGGGAACCAAATCGGCTTCCGCAGCGACGGCGGCTACTTCTCCCGGAGTTAGTTCAATCCGTAAAGCCATGTATGGCGAATCAGCCGCAGCTTCCGTCACCTGTCCGTTGACCGGCATATCTACGCTTGCGGCCAGAAAGTCTCCCGCTTCATATTCAATCACCTTTGGGCCAATCTGCAGTTTCTTTCTTCCTTGTAAAACAATACAAAGGGATGGCTTGAGGACTCCATGAGATAACAAGGTAGGGCTGTTTTCCTTTAAAACAGTCAAAAAAGGGACCGTCGTCTGCATAATCCTCCCGCTGAAAGGAATTTGCATGCCTGCGACAAGCAGCCGGTTAAGGATCACCTTCACATCTGCCTGATTGTTATTCATTCCTTTGTCCCTCTTTCGTTTGTATTCTTAGGCAATATTTAAACATGGGAGAATAAGAAAAGCAATGAGTCTGATCGCTCGTTCTATGAACGGCTTTCTGCTGCATGTCCCTCCTCGTTCGACATTTCTTAATCTGCGATTCAGGATGATTAGGCAGAAAATCCGTATGAATGAACTATCGTTCCAAACGGGAATGCTACTATAATAACTTGTGTCAGGGAAAGATTAAGCAGCTTTTGATGAATCTCTCCCCGGCTATGTACGTTACGCTTTTGAGAACAAGGAGGCTATTCCAAATGAAGTACAAGCAACTTGGCAATACAGGTTTACTGGTTTCACGGCTCGCGTTGGGCGCCATGACCTTCAGCAGCGGCCAGGGGATATATAAATTTGTCGGTTCAGTCGGGCAAGAAGAAGCGGAGCAGATGGTAAAAAAGAGTGTGGATGCCGGCATCAACTTCTTTGATACAGCAGATGTTTATAGCGATGGCGAAAGCGAAATCACGCTTGGCCAATCGTTTCGCAACCTGGGGATAACGCGGAAAGATGTCGTAGTGGCTACCAAAGCAGCTATGCGGGTCGGACAGGGCCGGAACGATGTGGGAGCTTCAAGAGGCCATATCATGGATGCCGTGGATGCCAGCTTGAAGCGGCTGCAAATGGATTATATCGACCTTTATCAAATCCATCTCGATGATTTCTTGACTCCTGTTGAAGAAACCTTGCGGGCGCTGGATGATTTGGTTACACAAGGGAAAGTCCGGTACATTGGAGTATCCAACTGGCAGGCCTGGAAAATTGCAGATGCGCTAAGTATTTCGAAACATAAAAACATGGCCCGTTTTGAAACGCTTCAGGCTTATTATTCCCTCGCCGGCCGTGATCTGGAACGTGAGCTGGCACCGATGCTGGAAGCGAAAAAAATGGGTTTGCTGGTCTGGAGTCCGCTTGCGGGCGGTCTGCTGTCAGGCCGTTACGACCGTCATAACCAAAAGGCGGAAGATTCACGGCGGTCGGCGGCCGATTTTCCGATTGTGGACAAGGAGCGCGCCTGGAACATTATTGACACCCTTAAACCCATTGCGGAGGCGCATGAAACAACCCCGGCCGTCGTCGCTTTGGCGTGGCTGTTGACCAGACCCATCGTAACCTCCGTTCTTGTTGGCGCGAAGCGGCTTGACCAGCTTGAGGCAAATCTGGCTGCCGAGAATCTGGAGCTGACCGATGAAGAAATTCGGCTTCTCAATGAGGTAAGCGCACTTCCGCCCGAATATCCGGGATGGATGGTTGAATTCCAAAAAAATGGCAGGCTGGAACCTGTCGAGAGGCGTTTTGGTCCGCGGTAGACGCAGGAGATACAGCAATTGGCCGACTCCCGCCGGTTTCATCATTCGTTTGGTCTTCTAACAAGCGGAGTGGCGGAATTAATATCTCAAGGATTTAGTCGCAGATGGATTGCTGTCCGTCAATAGCAGGTTAATGCGGAAACGACGGGGAGATTGATTTCAGTACGGGCAGTTATACCTTGTAAGCATTCCTTTGTAAAGAGGGATGCTTTTTTTATTTAAAAAGAATATTTAAAATGGTAAAGCCAAATTAAATTTAATGGTAATGAAACGGGGAACAACACAATTTTAAGGCGGCTGTAATTCTCATTGAAACCCCGGTTCTTGCTTTGTGCATATTTTGGTGCCTGGGATAGCGAATTATGCAGCATCAGCTTTTTATTTATCCTCCATGTTCAAATAGCTGTCCTTTTGTTCCCGCAAGCTTAGGGTATCAGCGCCTGTTTATCTAAAATCGATCCAAATAGTCGGATGACATAAGCATTATCTCTTTAAAAGCCGCGTAAATCGCGGATTTTTTGCGTTATGGGATAAAGTTTTTGTCAAATTTGAATGACAAGAGCTCCTTAGCGTGGTGGTAACCTCTGCTTGTATTGGATTATGGGGCAATAAACATGAACACCCTCACCTCTAGGCACTTGCCCGCATAGTTTAATTACATGATCATTATGAGGAGGATATAAGCTTGTACAACAATTATCGAGATACGAACCAGAATCCTATTCAAACCTGCAACAGCATAATAGATGGTTGCTCCAGAAGAACCGGGTATATATCGTTTATAAATAGAGTAAGAGGGGTTTCGGATGAAAGAAGGCAATCTTTAGATACCTGGGATTATGCATTTCGTCAATTGGAAACCCAGGTGAAACAATTTCTCGCTTCCAGCCATAACCCTGTAGTTTTGAATCAATTGCTCCAAAAGAGCCAGTATTTAAATTATGAATTCAACCGGTTTCTTCAAACTCAGTCTTTTCATGGGTCAATTGAGAATATACAGCAGCAATTCGATCCCAATCAAATGTATGATCACAGTGGGAATAAGGTAATCCATGGACGTGAGACGGTCAACGGAGTTCGCCTCCACTATGTGACCGCTGGCTCCGGTGAACCCTTGCTGCTTGTGCATGGTGCACCAAAGACTTCGTTTTACTGGTATAAGCTGATCCCCCTATTGACTGATCGCTATACTGTCATTGCACCCGATGTTCGCGGTTTTGGAGACTCTGGAAGACCAAAGAGCGGCTATAGTATGGATAATATTGCAGATGATCTTGCACAGCTCATGGAAAAATTGGGCTATAATACGTATAAAGTGCATGGCGAAGACTGGGGTGCAGCTTTCTCTTATGCACTGGCGGCAAAATATCCGGACAGGGTGGAAAAGCTTTCTTTTTCCGAAATGATGTTACCGGGTCTCGGATTGGAAGATTGGTCCGTTTTAAAGCCTGAGAACGTTTATTCCAATCACTGGTTTTGGCATATCATCTTTTTTGCTGTGCCTGATGTCCCTGAGTTTTTAATCTCGGGTAAGGAAAGAGAATTTTGGGACAGATTGATGAGGGACGAGTGTTTGGATCCAAGTGCGATTTCAGAGGAGCTCCTTAATGAAGTCGTTCGCGGTTCTGCCGGTCCGGGAGGTCTGCGTCCCATATTCGAAGTGTATCGCAATGATTTTGAAAACATTGCTTTCGTTAAAAAGAACATGCAGCGAAAACTCACGATGCCTGTGATCGCAATAGGAGGTGAGTATTTCATGGATGGGGAAGTTCATCGCGTAGCCGGACTTGTCGCAGAAAACGTAACGCTGGCATCATTAGATTGTGGACATTGTCTGGCCTTGGAGTGTCCTGAACAATTGGCTGGTCTGCTTCGCAATTTTATGGGCTAGTACAGGTCCGATTATAATTGATCTAAGTCCGTCTCGCTAACTGGACACGCCTGTGAATGTTTATTGGATGGATAAGTATTCTACCCTAAGCTTCGGCTCCCCGTCGGCCATACCGGACTCGTATGATCCACTGTTTTGGTACCTGCCGTTTGAGTATCGAACAGTTCCTCGGGGATGGCCTGCACCTGCTGCTGAACTTCCATCAGACCTATCCCGCCATCTCGCTGTCCCTTCTGGAAACCATGAAAGTAACAGAACAAATTCTGGATCGAAGCATCGATGTCGGCGTAACCATTGGACCTGTTATCGATGAACGACTCACGTCAATTTCCCTGTTTCACGAGGAGTTCTCGTTGGCGGTCAGCATGAATGATCCCCTTGCCACGGAGCGCTTCATCCCCTTGGACAGGCTGCATGCCTTGAAGATGGTCATGTTCCCACCCGATCATCAATACCGCAAGCTGATTGACCGCTTTTGTATGGACAGAGGGTTCACTCTGCAGCCGCATATGGTGACGACGACGTTATCCTCCCTGCTCCCAGATGGTACAGAGCGGAGCTGGTGCCTGTGTTCTGCCGCGAATGCTGCTGAATAATCTTCACAATACGGGCATCAAAGTCGTGCACCTGAGGAATCCGACGTCCTTCTCAGGACATTTGTCTGATCTACTGCAGCGACAGATATGTCGGATACGCCATGCGCACGTTCATCAAGACTTTGAGAGCCTACATCGAGACCGCTATTATAAACATGTGGAAGTGAAACTAACACTGCTGGGCATTGCGTAGGGCTGAAGAGAAACGACGATCAAAAATAGGTATACTGTACTCTTAGTACAGCGCGGATTTCCAGTTCCCCCGGTTGGATCGGCGTCGGAACGGCTGCACCTTCTGCGAGCAGCGAGGCTTGAAAGGGAATAGGCGGTTCATTAACCCGTGTTTCCTCGGTTATTTTTACTGGGGTTCTAACCAAGGTTACACCTAACGTTCTTGCAATGGTGTTCGCTTTGCTTTCAGCATTTTGAATGGCAGTCGACAGAGCTTTGTTATAGTATATTTCGAGATTGGTTATGGTGAATTGTATGCTTGAGACGAAGTTGGCTCCGCTCTTGACAGCCGTATCGACAACAACTCCCGTCTGCTCAACTCTATCTATCATGATCTGAAGCAGATGCGTCACCCGGTAGCCTCTAAAAATTTGAGTTCCATCCTCATAGTCATACTGAATTTCAATACTGTAAGTGACCGTCTGCATTTGTTCTCTCGGAATGCTTAAGCTTAACATGGCGTTAATTACATTTGTTACGGCAGCGGCATTTTCACTTTGAGCGGTTTCAAGACTCGGACTTTCCGTTATTACGCCTAGAACAATAATGGCTCTGTTCGGAGCCGTTGAAACCCTTCCTTCCCCCGTAACCTCAATCAATGGCCGGTTATTGTGAGATAAGGGAGCAGCCGTCATAGCAGGTGAAGTCAGCGGATGAGAATAATACATAAGCGCATCAACCTTTCCCGTTCATTGGTATATATGTATTTATCAACGGTCGCGATGATTCCATCCCTTTTGAAGTTTCACGACGTGACTTCAATTAAGGGAGGCACGACAGCACAATGCCGAATGGCAGCCGCGCGGCAGCTATTCGTTACGCTAAAGAGTTCAGCATGGTATTTATTGGAATAGTTAATTGCGGCGAGCTGGAAAAGTTTCTTTCTGCATGCTTTGCCAGTTGTGACTAACCTTCTGCTGAAATTTATGCTAATCTATTGAAAGTATGAAGCGAGAGAATCCAGAAAAGGCGGGCATATGTCATGAAGCTTATGTTTCCACATGTAAATACAGCGGAAGAAATCACAGAGGTGGCACGATTGGCGGCGATAATATGGCGCGAATATTATGTATCCATTATTACAATCGAGCAGATTGACTACATGATTGAAAAGTTCCAATCGGTCCCAGCGATTACGGATCAGATCCAATATCAGGGCTATGAATATTACTCGATCCATCACAATGGCTCCGTAGTCGGATATATGTCGGTCAGAGAAGAAGAGGGCAAGCTCTTCCTGAGCAAGTTTTATATAGCCAGGGAGCACCGGGGACGCGGCTATGCCAGTCAAGCGTTGGTATTCCTGGAGCAGCTCTGCAAAGCCCGGAACCTAAGCTATATTTGGCTGACGGTCAATCGACATAACGAATCCAGTATCGCAGTATATGAGAAAAAAGGCTTCCGGACCGTGCGGGAACAAATTGCGGATATCGGGAATGGATTCATCATGGATGATTATATTATGAAAAAAGTAATTATGGTTCCATAAGCGAAAAGAATGCGATGCGCGAGTACAATATAATCAGAATCGAAAATAAATCTCATCTGATAAGAGGTCGATAATGAATAATTGGAAAGCGACTTTACTTTTAGTGACGGGCATTGGATTTTCAAATTTGGGCAATTGGATATATTTTGTAGCCATTAACATCAAGATTCTGGATCTTACGGGATCAGCAGCGGCTGTTGCTGGGTTGTTTGTGATTAAGCCGATCGCTCAATTATTTACGAACCTTTGGTCAGGCAGTATTATAGATCGAGTTAATGTAAGAAAGTTGATGATTTTCGTTGACGTTGTACGGGGATGTCTCGTTTTTATTATTCCGTTTCTTTCTTCGCTTTGGATGATATACGTGATTATCTTCATGATTGGCCTGTTCGGTTCGTTTTTTGGTCCAAGTTCATCAGTTTATATAACAAAGATTATGCCTGCAGAGGATCGTCAAAGACTGAACTCAATAATGAGTATGGTAAACTCAGGTGCATTTCTGCTTGGACCAGCGATTTCTGGATTGTTAATCATGACAGTGGATGCCGATTTTTGTATTATCTTTAATGCAATAAGTTTTATTGTCTGTGCTTTAATCATCTTTGTCTTACCCAATGTCAAAAAAACTCGGAACCGGTTAAGCCAATGACTAAGAAACTTCTTATTGAGGATTGGAAAGTCGTAGGAAGGTTTATTAGTACGGCAAAACTTTTTTTTATAATTTACGCACTGTTTCAACTTGCTATGATAATTGGCTATTCAGTCGATTCACAGGAAGCAACTTATATCCGATTACATTTGCAATTGTCGGTAAGTAATTATGGAACGATTATTAGTCTGACAGGCCTTGGAGCATTGGCAGGTTCATCTGTTGCTGCAATAATGGCTAAGAAAATATCTTACCGCTGGTATATGAGTGCTGGCACAGTACTTTCAACACTGTTTTATATCACTTTTTATGCTTCGTTTAATTTTATTTCTGCTGCTGTTTCTTTTGTGTTATTAGGTTTTTTTATGTCTTTTGCCGGTGCAGGTTATACCACTTTTGTTCAAAACCATGTCCCCGTTACAATTATGGGCAGGTTCTCAAGCTTAGCCGATGTTGCACAGGGCTTAATTCAAATTGTGTTGACTCTTATTATTGGTTTTATTGCGGAAATGATTTCATTACAATTCGTGTGCCTTATGGTATGTGGTTTGGCGCTGATATTCGGAATTATACTATTATTAAAAGTTCTTTTTGCTTCAAAGTCCGACTATTTTCATACTCAACACAGCGAAACTTTATAATGCGTTCACTTGAATAGAGAAGCAGGCAACGCACTTATAGTTTCATGGAATAGCCGAAGGCGGCAGTTATCCATTTTTATACGAAATAAAACGGGTCAGTTGCATAGACGCAGCTGTCCCGTTTTCCATTCAAACATGTTATTCAAAAACTTCTTTGCAAAAAAATAAAAAATAAATTGACATTGGAGTTGGCTCCAATGGTATCTTGAGTTCATGGAAAAACTTTATTCTATACAAGAGGTTTCGCGGATGCTTGGGATGACAAAGGATACGCTTCGGTATTATGACCGGATAGGAATCGTCTCCCCGTACCGGGAAGACAATCGGTACCGCAGGTATTCGAAGAACGATCTCATCGATTTGATGAATATTCAGATCATGCAGTATGCAGATTTTACTCTTGACGAGATCAGGGGGAAGTTTAGTTTCCGCGACATGGACAATATCGACCATGCTTACTGTGAGGAGGTTGCCGCTTTCCTCGACGCCAAGAACGCAGAAACGCGCAAGAAGATTGCTCATCTGGAAAAGGTCAGTCGGCTGCTCGATCTCGCAGCCGAAACGCTAAGGGACTTTAACAACGAAAGTGACCAGCGTCTGGCCAAGACCGTACGCGAGATTTACAAGGATATCCACAAGAACGAACCGGGAATATCCAAGGAAGGTTGTGATGAATATCAAGGTTAGGAATTTATATTATCTGACTGCAGGCGTCCTTGCGATGCTGTTTGCCGTCACGCACGCATGGAACGGGCAATCCTCTGAGCTGCCGATGCTCGACATTGAGGCGATATCCGTGGAAACCCGGACAGTATTCACGTATGTCTGGCACGTCATCACCGCGGAGAATCTGGTCTTCGGCCTCGCTTTCCTTGTCATGTCATTCCAGAACGAGCGATCAAAAACCCGCTTTGCCGCATGGATGATCTCGGCGATCCTGATCGTCCGACTGATGGTAATTCTTGGTGTAACAGCGTTGATTGACATATCGGGGCTTACGGCTGCGCTTATAGATTCGATCGCCATCGTAATCTATGTCGCCCTTATCATACTGGGCACAAGGATGAAGAAAAAGCAGTACGAGGGTCAGCAACCCCAGTAACAGAGATGTCCGAATTTTGAGATTTTCAAGTATTGTACTATGATAAACTTGATTCCATTTATTTGATTTCAGCGATGGTATGGGACAGTGCCCGTTACTCTAACCGTATACCTAAGGAGTGGTAGAAATGGCGCGTGTTTTATTTATTAATGGTGGATCAGAGGGACATATCAATCCAACGATTGGAGTTGTGCAGGAGCTTGTTTCGCGGGGCGAAGAGGTCGTGTACTTTTCTATAGAAGCTTTTCGGGAGCGTATTGAGCAGACGGGTGCCTCTGTACGAACATTTGACGATCAAAAATTTATCAAAGCCTTTATCTCGGGTGGGAGAGATTATTTGCTTGAACGAATCAACGGTCTTTTGCTTACGTCAGATATAGTAGTGCCAAGCGTTCTTGAACAGATCAAAGGAGAACACTTTGATTACATCATCCATGATTCCATGTTTGGTTGTGGACGTTTACTTGCTCAAATTCTTAAGCTTCCTGCAATCAGCTCTTGTACTTCTTTTGCGCAGACAAAAGGTTCATTCGATAAAATGCTGGAACAATTATCTATAAAAATCCCTACAGAAATCGTTAAACCTATTAATGATAAATTTCAAAGCCTGACGGCAATGGTGAAGGAAAAATATGGTGTGGAAATCCATTCTTCTTACGAAGTATTTTGTAATCCAGCGCCGCTTACAATCGTTTATACAACAAGGGAGTTTCAACCATATGGAGAAGCATTCGACCAAAGTTATAAATTTGTAGGCCCATCCATCTCTTCGCGATTCACTCAAGAAAACTTCGATTTAACTGCAATCAAGGGAACAAACCCCATTTACATTTCACTGGGTACAGTCTTTAATCAAGCAATTGATTTCTATAAGCTTTGTTTTGAGGCGTTTGGGAGCACTGATCATACTATTGTCATGTCTATTGGGAATAGAACCCAAATTTCTGATTTAGGGGAAATTCCTAATAACTTCATCGTAAAAAATTACGTTCCACAAACTGATGTACTGCAACAAACTAAATTATTCATTACACATGGTGGAATGAACAGCACCAATGAAGGTCTCTATTATGGGGTTCCGCTAATTGTAATCCCACAAAGCGCGGATCAGCCGATGATTGCCGGGCGAGTCGCCAATATCGGAGCAGGCATTGCATTACAAATGCAAAGCGTGACTGCAAATCAACTGCGTGAAGCCGTTGATCAAGTGTTAAGCCTCTCGTCCTTCAAGAGAGCTGTTGCAAATATAAGGGAATCCTTTCGAAAATCAGGGGGATATCATCAAGCGGTTGATGAGATCTTCGAATTTAAAAGTCAAAATCATATCTAAATGAGTCAATTTCACAAATCTTTTTCTCAAACAACAAATCGTAATTGCAGATGATTTGCCTAATTGCCGACATAGCAATCCAAAAGAAACTATTATATTCATTACATGTTACCATAAGCCAGAAACATAAATTATTGCAGACAGGTAATCAACTGCTAATAACAATATCCAAGGTATAGAAAGGGGTAAGGCATGGCCAATATCGAGCACTTGCAAACCGTACATGTTCCAGCGTCGAAGGTGTATGAAACTTTAACCACCGCTGAGGGACTGTCGGAAATATGGACCAATGAACTCATTATCAATAATCAAATTGGCTTTATTAATGAATTTCGGTTCGGCAGCAATGACATAACCAAGATGAGAATAGAGGAATTGATCACTAATAAAAAAGTCATGTGGCAGTGTTTAGATTCAGATCCAGAATGGATTGGTACGATTATTTCCTTTGATATTGAAGAGAAGAACGGGAAGTCTTATATTACTTTACGTCAAATGAACTGGAGAGAAGTAACGCCATTTTTTCGCTCTTGCAACTACAACTGGGCTATTTTTCTTTATAGTCTCAAATCCTACTGTGAAGAGGGGCATGGTCTACCCTATCATAAACGTAAGTTTTAATTACCTGCCCTTCAATGAAAACAGAACCATTTTTTAAAATAGAATTAAGCAGCTGAGGATTATATGGCATTCATGTTAAATCCATAAATAAGGGGAGTGGGTCAGATGTTGGAGCTGGAAAGAATTAGAGAAAAAATTATTGCTTTAAGTGAGTCGGATGCTAAAAGCATTTTGATGCTTACAGCCGCTAATTTACAAATGGTAGAGGAGAACAAAGGGGAATTCAAATGTGAGGACTGTGTTACTCAATTGATAAAATTATATAGAAGTATTCCTGATGTTTAAATGAAGAAGCAGGATTTGCTAATGAGCTTTTCCGGCGAGAGCATGATGATTCTTAAAATCCCATTTGACAAACAAGAGAATTTAATCTATTTTATATGCTATAGCATATGTTAATCGCTTATAGAGAAGAGGAGCAAATATAGACAAAAATAATGTGGAATTATATAATCTCACTGGTTTCCTTGTTCATCGTACAGACGTGAAAATGAATAATTTTTTCACAAAAAAGCTTAAAGAATATGAAGTAACTCCTGACCAATGGGGAATTATCTGTGTTCTTGACGGGGAAAGAGCAACGAGTCAGAAAGAGCTTGCCGAAGCCATTGACAGAGATCAAACCACTGTTGTAAGGATGATCTACTCCCTTGAAAAAAAAGAAATCGTAAAAAGAATACAAAATGATTCTGACAGACGTTCCCACAACTTGTTCCTTAGCGACAAAGGAATGGGTCTCAAAACAAAGCTTTTGCCGATTGTAATGGCTGCTCATGATTATGTAACCAAAAATTTGAGTAATGAGGAACTTCTCTTGTTGCATGCGCTCCTTGACAAACTGTATTCAAGCGTAAAATATGAGTAAGTGTTTATCCTTTTATCCGAGAATCCGAATTTTAATATCAGGTTACGCAGTAAGAAGTCTCATATATATGCTATAGCATATAAAAAGCGAATATTGAAAACTGGAAAGAGAGTGATTACGGATATGTTATTGATTATTTTAAAAGTTATATTGGGCATTTTCTTCATGTTTACAGGAACGAAAATAGTCTCTGGAAAAATGGCAAATGAGTTTAGACGATTTGGCCTTCCCTCCATATTTAATTTCTTAACAGGGTCTATTGAGATTGTATGCGCTATTGGGATGATTGCGGGAATATGGTTTCCAATCGCGGCGCTGTTAGCCGGAGTTCTGTTGGGAGCGACAATGCTTGCTGCAGCCTTTGTTCTGCTTGTGATCGCACGTGATCCATTTAAAAAAGCTATTCCATCTATAATATTGTGCCTGCTGTCTATTACGATTGCACTTTATCACTTTGATTTCTGATATTGAATCGGGAGATGTGGACGGCGGTATCTTCCAAGTATTGCAATCAGGGGGCGACTTCCGGAAACGGCAGTATCCCCTTGTACATGCGTACTGTGCTTTGATAGGCGCGTTTCATCCGCGTCAGTTCTCCCGCGTGAAATTCGTCCCGCTTTCCAATCGCTTCTTGAAGCGGCACGATGAGGCATTTCGCGGGTTTGCCATGCTTTGCGATGCTTACCCAGGTCGGTATTCCCTCTACGCCGGCTAGCCGGACGGAGCCATTGGAGTTTTTGCGAAGCTTGAGGCGAACGATGATGCCGGTCAGGGCGGCGTCCTTACGGTGCAGCCGGGTGGAGATAAAGTTGCCGAGCGAGTAGATGGCGAACCGTTTTCTCGTCCGTCCCCAGACGTCCTTCACAGTTCTGATCACCGCCGGCTGAAGGACATGCGGGTGCGAGCCCAGCACCACGTCCGCGCCGTGCTGGAACAGGAATTGGACCCACTCCTTCTGATTGGCGGCAGGGCTATGTTCATACTCGAATCCAAAGTGCATGCACACGATGATAAAATCAGCGGCGGCCTGCAACCGTCTCAGGTCGTTTTTTATTCTCGCGCGGTTGAGCTTTTTGACGCCAGCGGGCTGCCCCTTCGGTATAGGCATGCCGTTCGTGTCCCGCGTATACGACAGAATGCCGATACGGATGCCTTTGACATTCCGCACGCAGAGCCCCCGCGATTCCTGCGCGGTTCGATAGGTTCCGGCGTGGGCGAGGCCGTACTTGTCGAGCACATCCAGCGTCCTTTTGAGCCCGCGAACGCCGTAGTCCGCGCAATGGTTGTTGGCTGTAGCAAGCACATCGAAGCCGGCAGCCGACAGCGACTGCGCGAAGGCGTCAGGGCTTTTGAACAGCGGATTGCCGTTCTTCGGATTGCGCATTGTCTTCCGAAAGCCTGCATCTGGACCTCCTGCGAAGGTAGTCTCCAGATTGCCGATCGTAAGATGGGCATCCTGCAAATAATGGGCGACCGGTTCGAACATCCGCTCGAACTTGTAGTTTGCCCCTCCCTGATCGTCCGTGCCGCCCCCATGCCCGCCGATACGAAGCAACCGGTTGAGCAGCGGCTTCATTAAGAGATCACCGACTGCCGCAACGACAACCTCCTTTGACATCCCATCGTCCCCCGATCGATTAGGCTAAAATCCGTTATGCCAACATATGCTGACCGGGATGACTTGGTGTTTGGGGCCGATTTGGGAACGTAAACGGGACTTCAGCCGCCCCGTCAGCTGACGTTGTATCTGAGGGTGGGCATATCAAGAATGAAGAATCCATAGTGTAACAATCAAATCCACCTTGAATTCAGGTGGTTTTTTTGATATGGCCTCACAGCAAAACAAATCGATTCGGTATTTTCCTAGTCTATGAATCTATCGGCGCCCCTTTTCAGATAGAGATGGTATATATCCAAACCGTTGTTCTCTCACCGCATAAGATAGAGTATCAAGTCCAAAGGAGGTTGATGAAAGATGTCAATTGTAACTTATTCAACAGGTCCGGTAGAAAATGCGATCAATATCAGTACACTGCCGGGTGAATCCAGAACGTTTTTAGTAAAAGCGGTAAACAATGGCCTTTCCAGCGCAAGGGTTAAAATTCAATTGTTCCGTTTGAACGGAAAGAAGGTTTTAGTTGCTACAAGAACATTTACACTTGCTGCAGGATCATCCGACTACCGTGTATTAAACGTTGCTCAACTGTTTCAATTCGAAGTTCAAATCAAGACAGACAGCAAAAAAGTGCTTGTATCCGGATGGGGAAAAAATGCATCCGGACGGCTGGTAGCCGCTCACCGTTATACGCCAGAAGAATTCGCCAAAAAAGTAAACTAATCACTCTGCCGCAGACTCAACTTTAAAATGTCCATGCCCGCTTGCGGGCATGGACATTTTAGCTATAGTGTTCTCCAAAACCGGAACAACACTGTGAACTTGCCCTGAAAAACAGACAATTCAGGCGGGAGTGCTCCAGGCACTTCCGTTTTGTGCGTTTTAATTGACTATGAAATAATTTAATCACCCATTAAGCTTGTGACCGTGTATGTGCTTTGAATTTCGGCATATGGGATAGCAGACAAGCTCTGACACACTTCTAAAGCTCCTTCTATAAGCTGACTTCCATTGCCCAATCTTGCGTTCAGGTAAGATAAGAAAGTCCCCAGGCCTGCCATTTGTTGAATGAGAGGATTGGGGACAACAGTAAATCGTTTTATTATTATTCCAAATGCAAAATTTCAAACTCATCCTGAGCGAATGATTTCTCTGCATAATTTCCACCCCAGGTGCAGAGCGATCTCAAAATTGGCTCAAGCGATTGACAAAGTTCTGTAGTTGAATATTCGACTTTCGGAGGTACTTGATTGTACATTTTCCTACTGATGAGTCCACTCGCTTCTAATTCTCTAAGCGTTTGAATGAGCATTTTTTGAGTAATATTGGGTATCAGTCTCTTTAGCTCGCTCGTCCGTTTTGGGCCTTTTATCACATGGTATAAAATAAGCCCCTTCCATTTCCCTCCGATTACCTCCAAAGTAACCTCCAGGTCACAGTAATATGTTTTCATTTTTGAAATAACATCTCCCGATTACAGTTATCACTTTTTAATTACTATATAACAAAAAAGTGTGTACTTTGTTTATTATTACGATTAATTCATAATATCATTCGCTGGCGTACATGAATAGCTCTTACTGCCGCAATCATGTCGTACGTCGTACTGAATGCTTAATTTGGGACACTTCGAAACCTCGAATTTGTCAATTTGATTATGGCGATTAATGCGATCAACTGCTGGAATCAAATAGGAATTTCAACGGGCATGGTACCTGGAGAATATCAGCCGGCCGAACGCAAATAGCCGCAGCCGAAATCCCACACTTCGGTTTGAAGGGGGACTTGTCATTTTATGTTGGAGGACAATGTATGAGGAAACGTAAAGAATCCTTATGAAGCTGCTTATATTACTCAATTATCACTTTTAGGTGACTATATAACAAAAAAGTGTGTACTTTTATTCAGGTTACTTTTGATCCATAATAGCAACTATAAGAAGTTCAGTACCTTACCTTTTTTCGAAGGATAATGGCAAGCAGGACTTCCTATACGAAACTAAAATTATTCTTAAAGGAGAGTCATAATATGGGTAAGTTTGATGGTAAAGTAGCGGTTGTAACAGGAGGCACCAGCGGTATTGGTCTTGCAACAGCACAGCAATTTGCAAAAGAAGGCGCGCATGTTTTTATTACAGGCCGCAGACAAAGTGAACTGGATGCAGCGGTGAAGCAGGTTGGGAAGAATGTAACGGGAATTCAAGGCGATATTTCCAAGTTGGAAGATTTGGACAAGCTGTACGAGACCGTGAAGCAAGAGAAAGGACACTTGGATATCCTCGTTGCAAATGCGGGGTTGGGATCCTTGCTGCCACTGGGCGAAATTACAGAAGAGCAATATTACAAAACATTTGACGTCAATGTAAAAGGAACCATATTCACGGTTCAAAAGGCACTTCCCTTGTTTCCGGATAAGACAGGTTCGATTATTCTGACGGGGTCCACTGCTGGCGCAGCGGGGATGCCGGCGTTTAGTATCTATGGCGCATCGAAGGCGGCAATAAGACAGCTGATCCGCAGCTGGATTCTGGATCTGAAAGGGACAGGAATTCGTGTCAACGTCCTTAGTCCAGGAACCGTTCATACACCGGCTTACGATGACTTATTCGGAGCCGAGTTAAATAACTTCCTTGAACAGGCCAAGAATGAGATACCGCTAGGCAGAGTGGGGAAAGCCGAAGAAATCTCGAATGCCGTCATGTTCCTGGCCTCTAATGAAAGCAGCTATATAAATGGGATTGAATTATTCGTAGATGGCGGAGTTGCACAAATTTAATTCGGAATTATACCCTAAGATCTTTAATTGATGAAATGATATGATGGCATCCAGCTTTATCTTGCCAACATATTTGTAACAAAACCATCGCCCAAATTGGACGATGGTTTTGTTTGCTATGGAGCTATGGAGATTCACGACTTGTGACAAGATCATCCCGTTCTCTAGGGAAGTGCCTGATCCGGACGCGCTGCACCTGACCCTGATAAGCATGCGTTCCCATGACAAAAGCTTCGCACCACGCTCCTGAATGGGCAATTCGCGGGCTTTTCTGGAAGAGAACGAGAAACGGACACATGTTATGATGTTCAATGTTCATTTTTGAGAGAGGTATTCGCATGAGTTGCAAAGAGATCGCGCATAATATTTGAACCGTACGATTGACCGCTGAACTCCCGGCGTCCGGAATGCATCGGCATGAAGGTTCATCGAAAAAAATCCCTCCCGTTATTATGCAGGGACGTATTTTGATAGTGGAGCGAAAGCTGGTGGGCCGTTCGTTTCGGGCGACTAGGCAGTATGCACGACGGGCGCATTTTCCTCATCCGTCTCCGGCTTCTTCTGCAGGCGCGCTTTACCGAGGGTAAGGGCGATGATTGCGCCGGCGGCCATTACGAATAAGGCAAGGATGAAGCCGTGGGAGATGGCGTTTCCGATCGCATTTCTCATGAAGGCGAGCAGATCTGCCGGCATTTCCGATGCGCCGCGGAGGACCGTCTCCGGATTGGTCAGCGTCGCTGCCTGCTGGTCTGGGATTTGGAATTTGGCGATTGCCTCCTGCGAGGAGTTCTTCAGACTCGCATTGACGAGCACGGCCATGATGGAAGCGCCCATCACGCCGCCAATATTGCGCCAGAAGCCGACGACGGAGGAGGAGATGCCGATGTATTTCGTATCTACGGCCATCGCAACCGCGCTCTGGCCCATGCTCATCAGCGGTCCGATTACGCCGAGACCCAGCAGAATCATAATGCTGATGACCTGCCAATACGGCATATCCGGCGAGAGATTCATGAGCAGGAGAGAGGCGACGACGCCGAGCGCCATATTCACGAACATCACCGACCGGAAACGAAACTTGGCCGAGACGAAACCAGCCGCGATCGCGCCCCCGATCAGCGAGGCCATCATAGGCGTCAGGACGCCGTTGGAATTGGCCTTGCCAAGCACGCTTGTCGCGTAGAGCGGCAGGTACGTGATGGCTGAGAACATGATGAATCCCTGGCAGAAGCAAAGCAGGCTTGTGCCGAGCACCAGTCGATGCTTGAAGATGGAGAGGGGGAGCATCGGCTCTTCGGCTTTGGATTCCACCCGCAGGAATGAGACCGCGCCGATCGCACCGATTGCGAATAGTCCGATGATCTGCCAGGAGCTCCAGGCATAATCCTTGCCGCCAAGTTCCAGCGCGAGCAGGACGGAGACGGTCGTCATGATCAGCAGCACTGCGCCGAGATAATCGATCTTTGGCTTGCGCTCGGCCTTCGATTCGCGAAGGGAGAAGAGGAGCACGAGCATCGACGCGATACCGATCGGCAGGTTGACGTAAAAGCACCAGCGCCAGCTGAAATGCTCCGAGATCAGCGTCCCGAGCTGAGGTCCGGCGACGGACGACAGGCCGAATACGGCGCCCATGACCCCGGACAGTTTGGCTGCCTGCTTGGGGTCGCCGAACAAGGTGAAGATAATGGAGAACGAAATCGGGAATACAGAGCCAGAGCCGATGCCCTGAATAACGCGGAACCAGATCAGCTGATCAATCGTTTGCGCCATGCCGCAAAGAGCAGAGCCGATAAGGAATAAGGATATGCCAATCAGGTAAAACTTCTTGCGACCGAACAAATCGGACAGCTTGCCGAAAATCAGCATGGTGCTGGTGGCCGCAAGCATGTAGGCGGTAAATACCCACGAGATTTTCTCGAAGCCCCCGATGTTCTCGATGACTTTGTTGACGCTGGCGGAAACGATCGTATTATCCAGTGAAGCCATCAACAATCCTAACGCCATGGACAGGACGATCAGTCCCGTATGTTTCGAAGCTGTTGACATAGCAGTGCCACTCCTTCCAAGATTTAAGTCTTATTCCGATTCCGTCAGTTTCCGCAGGGCCTCATGCAGGGTTCGGGTTTTGGCCGCATTCAACTGGAACCCGATCTCGAGACATAGCGTCTTCGACGGCGGCATGCCTGGCGCGATATTCTGCTTCATGTGTCCCAGCACCTCGCCGGACGCCTCGGACTTGCGGATCTCGTCGCGAACCCAATCGGTCAGCGTATCCGTGTCCATATATTCCCCGAAAAACATCCGCACGAGGAAATCCGAACGGAAGCTGTCCTTCTCCATCGGCGATTCTAGAAAAGCTTGAAACTGCTGGCGTCCGGCATCGGTCAGCGAATACACGTTTTTATTCGGCCTCCCGTCCTGAATGACGTTTTCCTTGATGATATACCCCTGCGCCTCCAGCTTCGCGAGAGTCGGGTAGATCGTGCCAAAGCTGGCATCGAAAAAGAAAGACAGCGGCATCTCGAGCATTTGCTTGATTTCGTACCCGGACAGCGGCTGGCGGTGAAGCAAGCCCAATATGACATCTTGACTGTTCATTTTAATAATGGCCTCCCGGGGTATAGTTTGATGATGGATTCAATATATCAGGTCAACATATATCGAGTCAATATATAATTTGGTTATTGGTCTGCCATCGTCGAGGAGACATGAACGAACGGTTTAAAGGTTTAATAACCATTCAGGATCGTAGCCTTTTAACAAAAATAAACGCCAGGCCGCATAAATCACATGCGGTTTGGCGTTTATTTATACTATCTGCAGCATCTATCATCTTCATCATGAGCCGCTCTTTCTCCTTCAGCACTGATTAACAAGTAGGCCGGGGGAGGCTGTCACTCGCACCTTGAAGGTTGGTCGGAAAGTTGGAAGGCGTGTTCTTGGGGCTCGTAGTTTTCTTTGGTGGCAGCCTATTTGGTTATTTGGAGCGTGTTTATATCCGTTCAATGATGTCATGACAACAGAGTTGAGTACTCCAGTTATTCGATTATTTTATCTGCGCAGGCAGCTTTCTAAGTTAAAGAAAGAGAACGGAATCATACAACTTATTTGTGGGATCAAGTTCCTGTCAATTGCCAATGACAAAAACTTGATCCCATTTCCGATTTTGACAAGAATCTGATCTCATTCGCGATGGACGTCATAAATGGTCGTACTGGAAAAACAAGAGTTCTCCGAAGCAGCCACGTTTATTGACGGGAATCAATAGTGGATTTCACTATAATAACGTGAAAATCCTCGACGCGCAGTCCTGCAACTGCGACATGTCCAGGATTCAAGGGAGCCATTTTAAAATAATGGTTAAATTCTTGATTTTAATAACAGCTGTGCGTATTTATTCAATAAGTGTCCCATTTAAAACCATTAAACATTGTTGCTGCTAGCAAAATATTCACGGGTATCTTTGCGCGATTGAGGGGTTAATACGCGATCAAGCTCTTCATTCAACCAAGTTAGTGACTTTTTGCGCAGAAGATTGCGCATGCTATCTTCTGCTTCGAGCATAGTCAAGTTTATCACACAGGAAGAAGCTCGAGTGCATGCTGCATAGTCTTCATCACGGCATAGATAGCTATTATCTTTGATATTTTTACATTGAAAAATGGGCGCTGCACCTTCAACCGCTTCAACTACATCCCAAAAAGAAATATCCGCAGGAGACCTGGCTAATTTATAGCCTCCTTTTACACCAGGGACTGAGCTTACGATACCAGCTTTTGTTAATTTACTGAAAATCTTCGAAAGATAGGTCTCTGAAACACCTTGAAAAGCGGAAAGCTCTTTAATCCCGATCGTTGAATCAGGAGGAATATCAATTAGATAGACCAAGCAATGAAGTCCATATTCAACGCCAATACTATACTGCATACAAACACCTGCTTTCTGGATGAAAAAGTTGTTATTAATCATCTTAGGTTGATTTAAAACCCTTGTCAAATGAGGGTATTTGGGTATTTTGTGCTAAATGACCCATGATTTTTGGTTGACAGCCACAAGTGAAAGGTTTATATTGTGGATGAGGTTAATCGACGATAAACATTGTCAGCGTTATACTTCATAAAGCAGGATAAAATTTGTTGTTCACGGAGGAGATTACTATGAAGGTTAGATTAAATCATATGAGTGCAAGCCCAGGTGCTGTGCAAGCAATGATGAAACTGGAAGGGTTTATTAAGACGAGTGGGTTGGATGCAAATCTTTATGAATTAATTAAGATCAGAGCATCACAAATTAACGGGTGTGCTTATTGTATTGACATGCATACACGGGATTCACGGAAAATGGGCGAAACGGAGCAGCGGATTTATTTGCTTAACGCGTGGCGCGAAGCCCCCTTTTATTCCGACAAAGAAAGAGTGGTGCTTGAGCTTACGGAAGCTGTAACCCGTATTTCCGAGCAAGGCGTGCCGCAGGAATTGTATGAAAGAGTTCGGGCACATGTAGATGAGGCAGAATATGTGGCAATCATTATGGCAATCAATACCATTAATTCATGGAACCGAATCGCCATCTCCACGGGGATGTTCCCTGAAAAGGAGTAAAAGAGAAGTTTACTGAGAGTAGTAAAAGCTTTATAAAAAGCTCTTACAATTGGTCGTCCATCGAAGATAACGGCCGGTCTTCATGGTATACCTATGCAGTGAGCTCCGCTGAATAACGAGGAGGGAGCAATCATGTCAACTGTTTTATACGTGACCGCACATCCGCTGGATAAGAGTGCATCCCATAGTTTGTCCGTAGGCCATGAGTTTATCCAAGCCTACCGTGAAGCAAACCCTAACGATGAAGTTATTCATCTGGATCTATATAAAATGGATATCCCGCAGCTGGACGCTGAAGTATTACTTGGCTGGGAGCAATTGAAAAGCGGCAGTTCTTTTGATCAATTGAGCTCGGATTCTCAGGCTAAAGTGGCCCGTTTGAATGTACTGGTTGATCAATTTCTCGCCGCAGATAAAATCGTTGTCGTCAATCCTGTCTGGAATTTCTTGTTTCCACCCGTATTGAAGGCTTATATTGACGCCATATGCATACCCGGAAAGACAGTTAAACATACGCCAGAGGGCAAAATTGGTTTAGCGTCTGACAAAAAAATGCTTCATATCCAGGCTTCCGGCAGCGTGCTCTCCGAGGGAGCAATGGCAAGCTTCGAATTCAGCCACCGATATTTGACTGCTGTATCCAATTTCATAGGAATACCTTCAATTGAAGTTATTTATATCGAGGGCACGGGAGCTGCACCGGATCAAGCGCCTGCTATTAAAGAAAAAGCGATTCAACAAGCGCTCGAACTAGCCAAAAGCTTCTAAGCTAGCAGATTCATTTCTAATATGAAGTAAAAAAATAAACCGGAATCGGGTGTGACGAATGGTTCAAGTATCTCCAGTATCATGCCTGAAAAAACGTGAATTGGAAATTGTATCAATCGTTCCGGAGAGCCAGTCAGCTCACACAGAGGCATCATGAAATACATTTTATTTGTTTTAGCCGGGGCATGCAGCTTTGGTTTATTATCTACTTTTGTAAAGAAAGCTTATGATGCTGGTTTCAATGTCGGTGATGTCGTTGGCAGTCAAAACCTGTTCGGTGTGATTATGCTGTGGATATTGGTATTCGTGACCGCGAAATCTGCCAAGCAACCCGCTGCGTTGCATACATTTAAAGCAACAAGGCGTCAAGCGCTCTCGCTCATGGCCGTAGGAACGACAACAGGCTTAACGGGGATGCTTTACTATTCAGCGCTCCAGCATATTTCGGCTTCATTCGCGATTATTTTGTTGTTTCAATTTACATGGATGGGTATCCTGCTGGAAGCAGCAGTTGAACGCAAACGTCCTGGAAAAGATAAAATTTTATCGCTCGTCATCTTGTTTGCCGGGATTATTATGGCAAGCGGATATTTGGGCGGGAGCAAGGAAGCAGTATCCTGGATAGGTGTTCTTCTTGGCCTGTTGGCTGCTGTTACCTATGCGCTCTTCATTTGGTTTAGCGGGAAAACAGCCCAACAAGTCGATCCGATCATACGAAGCGCGATCATGCTGTCAGGCTCATTTATTCTCGCTATGTTGGTGTTTCCGCCGCATTTTCTTATAAATGGATCTTTGCACGATGGGCTTGTACCTTGGGCGCTGCTGCTGGCTCTCTTCGGTATTGTCATCCCGCCGCTGTTCTATGCCATCGGCGTACCGCGTGTTGGCGGCGGACTGGCTACTATCTTGAGTGCGGCTGAACTGCCGACGGCCGTCATGATGTCGTACGTCGTACTGAATGAGTCTGTCAGCTGGCTGCAGTGGCTTGGTGTGGGGATCACGATGTTCGGCATTGCCCTGCCTGAGTTTATGAAGCGCAAGAAGGGTCAATCCAAACA
Organism: Paenibacillus sp. JT31N17; assembly: GCF_056269255.1. Lineage (NCBI taxonomy): Bacteria > Bacillati > Bacillota > Bacilli > Caryophanales > Paenibacillaceae > Paenibacillus > Paenibacillus sp. JT31N17. Next base: position 1,661,818 of record NZ_JBWDNP010000001.1, on the reverse strand, counting down.
TGTCGGCGCAATTACAAGTTCGTAATTATCGGTCTTTTCTCAAGAGGCGGACGCGAAATCGTAAAGGAATATTTGCGATCTAAAGCTGGCAGAATATTTACGATCATGGAATTGCAGCGTAAAAAGCGATGGACTTGTAAGAAAGGAATAAAGTACTAACTACGTTTACCACAAAAAAATGAAGGGGTGTAATGACACGTGGAAATGAGACTGAATTATATGAAAGTGCAGCCCGGTTCTTTACAAACACTTTTACAATTGGAAGGGTATGTGAAGAAGAGCGGTCTTGACCTCAAGCTGTGGGAGCTGATTAAAATTCGGGCCTCGCAAATTAATGGCTGCGCCTACTGCCTGGATATGCATACGAAAGATGCGCGTGCGATGGGGGAGACGGAGCAGCGATTGTATTTGCTCAATGCATGGCGGGAAGCCCCGTTCTATACAGACGCGGAGCGGGCCGCATTGGCATTAACGGAAGCGGTGACCAAAATTTCGGAGGCTGGCGTGCCGCAGGAATTGTATGAGCAAGTCCGCAAGCATTTCGACGAGGGCGAATTTGTCAATTTGATTATGGCGATTAATGCGATCAACTGCTGGAATCGAATGGGAATTTCAACGGGCATGGTGCCTGGAGAATATCAGCCGGCCGTACGCAAATAGCCGCAGGCGAAATCCCCGTACATCGACTATGTACGGGGATTGACTTTAATCAAAGACCTGCATTAGCCATGGTCTCCATTGCTTTATAGACTAAAGTTCACCTTAGCAAGATGAGACGAAGTATAAATTATTTATATTTAAGGGGAGGAAAAATGAGGTATAAAATACTTCTGTTTGATTTAGATGATACCTTGTTAGATTTCGGCGCTAATGAAACGGATTCGTTAACCAAATTGTTTCAGCATTACGGCTATACTTTATCGGATGAGTTGTTTCGAATATATAATGCCGTCAACAAACAACTATGGGCTGAATATGAAAATGGAAATATTGTATTGGATGATGTGCTGAACGCAAGATTTTCAGAAACGATGTTAAGACTGGGTAAAGCTGTGGATGGCATGGAATGGGAAAATCTGTATCGGGAGCTTTTGGGCAATGGAAGTCAGCTTATAGAAGGAGCTTTAGAAGTGTGTCAGAGCTTGTCCATATCCCATAGACTGTTTGTTATCACGAATGGTATAACCCAAACTCAGATCAAGCGCTTGAAGCAGTCAGGTTTGCATGAGTTCTTTGAAGACATTTTTGATTCTCAAAGCATTGGATTTCAAAAGCCATCAAAAGCGTTTTTCGATTACGTGAGAAGTCATATTAAAGATTTTAATATAAAGGAAGCACTTATTATCGGGGATTCATTAAATACCGATATAAAAGGCGGTCTTCAGTACGGAATTGATACCTGCTGGATCAACACAACGTCACAAAAAGGCAATGCCGAAATTCAAAGCACATACACGGTTACAAGCTTAGTGGAATTATTCGACATCTGTAACCAAAGCTAAAGATAGACAAAGCGGGATACTGGTAAGTTGCCAATAGGCTTTTTTGATCTGGTCACTGGCGTGCATCAGGTCCGTTTCGAGGTAGTCCTGCATCATATATTGGGTCAAAAATGATTGAAATCCATGTAAATCATTCAAACATCACAATTTTAAACCTATATAACAAATAAGTAAGTGCTACTATATAACAACTTTATGAATTATAATATCACAAGCAAGTTCATTTACTTGAAAATATGAAATCCAGCAGAATCGAACTGGTTATATGGTTTTTTATAACCATAAGTTGGACGATGAGCCAGACGAAAGATAACGACCAGGAGGAACAACAAGAGATGCATACTAATAACTCTTATAAGGTAACACCCCAGGAGCCGATTCCATCGGGCTTCGGCAAGCAAACAACGGCGAAGGAGGCACTCGGCGGACGCGACTTGAGTGGGAAGGTTGCCATCGTGACCGGCGGATACTCCGGACTCGGACTCGAAACAACCCGCGTTCTGGCGGAAGCCGGAGCTTCGGTTATCGTGCCTGCGCGCACCGCGGAGAAGGCCCGGGTTTCAATCGCCGCCATTCCGCGGGTGGAGCTGGAGGAGATGGATCTAATGGATCCGGCTTCAATCGACGCATTCGCGCAGCGGTTTCTTGATTCTGGGCGGTCCTTGGATATCCTCGTCAATAGCGCTGGCATCATGGTGCCTCCGCTGGTGCGCGACGCACGCGGCTACGAATCCCAATTTGCCACGAATCATCTGGGGCATTTCCAATTGACGGCGCGGCTCTGGCCAGCCTTGAAACAATCGGGAAGCGCGAGAGTCGTTTCGCTCTCTTCAGGGGCAGTCTTCTTTGGAGGCGTCAATTTCGACGATCCGAACTTCGAGCGGCGAGAGTATGACAAATGGAAAGCATACGGTGAGTCCAAGTCCGCCAACGCGCTGTTTGCCGTTGAGCTGGACAGGCAGGGTCATGCGCATGGCGTCCGTGCCTTCGCCGTCCATCCCGGCGTAATCAAGACCGACTTGGCTCGTTTTTTGTCGGACGAGGAGCTGCGTGCCATGGGGATTATAGATGATCAAGGACAGCCTGTTAATAATCCGTCCCTGGGATACAAGACGGTCGAACAGGGCGCTGCGACTAGCGTCTGGTGTGCAACCAGTACGCAACTGGATGGAAGAGGTGGCGTTTACTGCGAGAACGTCGATATCGCAACGGCAGTCCTGACGGACACTCCGGTAAGTTCGACAGTCTCGGGCGTGCCGCCATGGGCTATCGATCCCGCTTCCGCGAAACGGCTCTGGCAGCTCAGTGAAGAGATGACTGGTGTGAAGTTCACGAGCTGAGGGGAAATGTACCGGACGCGGAAGTAATCTTTGTAGAGCGCACATGTAAAACAACGCAATCCTATGGTGGTCAAGCTGTCGAGGAATCCTCGACAGCTTTTTATTGTTGTAACGGCATAATCACATCTGGAAATTCTAACTCCCATTACAGGGCGGGGCCTTTGAATCCTCGGACCATACAGCTCTTGATTCGTGCCGGAATTTCCATACGTTTGACTGGTGCGAGTCGTTAAGGTTCCATTTGGGTACGGGTGGAGGGTTGGATCACCTCGCTTCGCGAAAAAAATAAAACGATTGGAATGCCTGACTATTTTTGTCAGGGATAGAGGATTATAATCATTATGAGGATGAAAAAAATCCCAAGAGGAATGGGGGAAACGGCGATTCCGGACGCTTCAGGGAAAGAAGATTTGCACCGATGACAAAGGCAGAATATATGTGATTGATCTTCTCGATGCTTCGCTCGGGCAAGCCGATGACCGCCAAGCGGCCAGCGTCCTATAGTGATGTTAGCTGATATCTCACAAGAAGAAAGGGAGATGAACGATGAGTAAATACGCCATGTTCGGAAAATTGACGGCCCACCCGGGGAAACGGGAAGAACTCGCGAAGATGATGCTTGAATCCGGAGAAACGCTGAACGATATGGAGGGCTGTATCTATTATATTCTACATGCGGCTGAAGAAGATCCGGACGATCTGTGGATCACCGAGCTGTGGGAGAGTCAGGAGGCGCATGCCTTGTCTCTGAAGAACGAGAACGTGCTTGCGCTCATCGGACGCTGCCGGCATTTAATCGCCGGGGGGAGCGCCGTTAAGGTTCGGCCGCTCGGGGGTAAAGGGTTTTAAATCACGAGGTGTACTAAAAAACTATCGATGACCTGACCGAAGCGCCCGATGAGTCGGTTGCCGCCGAGCTGTCACGGGCAGCCTCGGAAGGATGGGAGGCTGGGACCTCATCCTTCAGACGCCGGAGGGCTGCGGGATTGAAGCCGACCCTGCCTGGGTTTGGATCCGTTAAGCATGAGGCCAGCAGATCGCTTGGCCTCATGCTTGACCGCATCACCTGATTGATGCTCGACGGCTTGCCCTTCTTCGACGGCGAGACCGAGCCCTGTATCAATGGGCGTATCCTGGCAGTTGGCGCATACTTTGGCGAGGCGAGCGATCGGCTTCCCGAAGGTCGACGATCCCCGTTCCGAGAATGACGAATTCGTCCCGGACTGATGCTGAAGATGAAAGTACATATGCCGGTTTACAAAAACATTGTCCGAATGAAGTCCGCGTAAACCGCGGGATTTTTTTGCTGGCGGATCAAGTTCTTATCATTTGGTGATGATAAGAATTCGATCCTATTCCCGTTTTGTGACAAGAACATTCTCTTGATTGCCGACAGTAACGGGGCATTAAGTTAGCGGGCTGTTCTTGCTGACAGCTGGTCAGAGGCATGGATCAATCCCCATTAAAAGCGGCTTTAAACATTGGTATCGCAGGCATGTGAAAAAAAAATGAACTCCATCGGTGACTTGTTCCGTATACCTATTGCGGACTAATCTGACTTTGTCGGCTCATAATACTTACAATGGTTGAAAAGGGGAGAATGTAAATTGGATTCATTGTGGTTGGAGTATGCGTGGGCACTACTAATACTTATCGGTTTGGAAGGATTGCTATCTGCTGACAATGCGCTCGTATTGGCTGTTATCGCGAAGCATTTGCCGGAGGACCAGAAGAAGAAAGCGATTAACTATGGGATCATTATGGCTTTTGTTTTCCGCTTCGCCGCTCTCTTTGCGATATCATTTATTGCGAACGTCTGGCAAATACAGGCGATCGGAGCTGCTTACCTTCTGTACCTCGGGTTAAAGCACATCATCAAAGCGCGTTTTGGCAAGGAAAATGAGAACATTCGCGAGGACATAAAGACAGATGCCGCAGGAAAAGGCTTCTGGCCAACCGTTGGAAAAATCGCACTTGCGGATCTCGCCTTTGCGATTGATTCCATTCTTGCTGCAGTAGCTCTGGCACTTGGTCTTCCGGATTCACCGCTTGGTGATTTCGGTGGTATGGACGGAGGAAAATTCCTGATTGTCGTGCTTGGCGGAATTGCCGGGCTCATCCTGATCAAATTCGCAGCCACATGGTTTGTAAAGCTGCTTGGTCAACGGCCAGCACTCGAGACCACGGCTTATGCGATCGTGGCATGGGTCGGCGTGAAGCTCGCAGTAATTACCCTGGCCCATGAAGATATCGGCGTGTTAGAGCATCATTTTCCGCATAGTACGGTCTGGACATCCATCTTCTATGTAGTGTTGGTTGCGATAGCCCTTTTCGGTTGGTTTGCGCCTTCGGCTAAAAAACAATCGCAGGCTGATCAGATCTAGGTTCAACACCCAGACTTCCCTTTCTATGCTGACAGGTGGCTATCCCTTAAGGGATGGCCATTTTGCATTTTGACTCTGGAGACAAACTCATACGATGACGGATTATAAAAATAATGACCTTAAAGAATTAAATAAAATTTAATACATTTATATAAATATATGGAATTTAATTAAAGCGTATGGTACGCCGATGTCACAAAAGGAATCGCAGCATCGTTATATGTTTGAACGCGGAAGCACACTGCAGCGAGCTTTGTCGAAGCTTTTTTTCATTACCCCAAATTTATCAAAAGGACGTGTTTTTTCATGTTGAACAGATTGAACTCTCTTTTTTCCACTAATCCCGAAATACCAGGAAAAAAAGTATTGTACATCACAGCTAATCCAAGCAGTGTTGAAGGCTCCTCAGTCTTTCCGTTGGTAAAGAGTTCCTGGATGCTTACCATGCTGCAAATCCCAACGATGATATTTTTCATATTGACCTGTTTCAGTCGGAAATTCCTTTTCTTGACAGCGAAGTGTTCGGCGCTTGGGGCAAACTGCAATCAGGTACTGCATTTGATCAACTAAACGCTTCCGAGCAAGCCAAAGTCGGCCGTCTGGGTGAACTGGTCGATCAATTCCTGGAAGCAGACAAATACATCTTTGTGAACCCGGTTTGGAACTTCTCTTACCCGCCAGTGCTTAAAGCGTACATCGACTCCATCTTTGTAGCAGGAAAAACATTCCACTATACAGCTGATGGGCCAGTTGGTCTGCTCACTGAGAAAAAAGCATTCCAAATCCAGGCAAGCGGCAGCGTATTGTCCGAAGGCGGATACGCAGGTTTCGAAATGGCTCACCGCCACCTTGATGCTGCATTGAAATTCCTGGGCGTACCAAGCTTCGAGGCCGTTTATGTAGAAGGGATGGCCGCACACTCCGATAAAACGCAAGAAATTAAAGACAAAGCGGTTGCGAAAGCCCGCGAAGCCGCAAAACATTTCTAAGACCAATCTTCTTGCGGCTTGGGGCGCATTTCAAGAAGAAACGGCGGCTTGATCAAGGAGTTCTAATTTTTTCATAATTGGAGCTCCTTCGAGTATAAAGTTGTCCTTGAAGACTTACTGTTGCAGCAGCGCGAACAATCTAATCGATACACCTTGATCTCCAAGGAGGCTGTCATGAAGAAGATCAGCATTTTAGGTTCGAGCGGTTCAATTGGCAAGTCTACGTTGGACGTGGTTAGAAAGCATCCGGATAGATTCAAAATAATCGGATTAGCCGCAAACCAAAGGATTGATGATGTAATCGAGCAGGCTCATGAATTTCACCCGACAATCGTGTCCGTAGGAAATCGCGAACTGGCGCGAAAAGTTAAAGCTCAGGTAGATGACTCCGTAATTGTTTGTTATGGAGAGAAGGGGCTGATTGATGTTGCGTGCTGTGAAGAGGCGGACCTGGTGATGAACTCTGTCACGGGAGCAGCAGGTATTATACCGACGATCAAGGCCCTTCATGCAGGAAAAGACGTGGCTATTGCCAATAAAGAAACATTGGTAGCAGCAGGCTGTGTAGTAACCAAACTGGCCAAGGAAAAGGGCTGTAAGCTTATACCTGTTGATAGTGAGCATTCCGCCATATATCAATGTTTGAATGGAGAGGCGAGAGATCACCTGTCAAGGCTGATTATCACAGCGTCGGGAGGAGCCTTCAGAGATTTAACCAAGCAGGAAATGACGGGATTGAGGGCCAGTGATGCCCTTCAGCATCCAAATTGGAGCATGGGAGAAAAAATAACGATCGATTGCGCCACATTGATGAATAAGGGCTTTGAGGTCATCGAGGCGCATTGGTTGTTTGAAGTCCCGTATGAGCAAATCGAAGTGTTGATACATCGGCAAAGTGTTATCCACTCTATGGTGGAATTCGTTGACGGATCTATTATTGCTCAAATGGGCATGCCCGATATGCGAGTGCCGATTCAATATGCGCTTGAATATCCCAATCGTCTTATAAGCGATTATCCCAAACTTGATTTATCCTTGATTTCACAACTCAATTTTGAAAAACCGGATATGGCCCGCTTCCCATGTTTGAGTTACGCCTTCGAAGCGGGGAAACAAGGGGGAACGTTGCCGGCTGTCTTGAATGCCGCGAATGAGGTCGTCAATTTTTCTTACCGCAGAAACGAAGCGTGTTTTTCGGATTTTGAAAAAATATTGGATGAGGTAATGTCGAGTCATCATAATATTCAAAATCCTCAATTAGAAGATATTCTTCATGCAGATGCCTGGGCAAGAGAAAAGGCGGAATTATTAATCAAGCGGCAAAGTTGACCCTATGCAAGGGAGAATTCTATTCCCAAACATCTGATGAATAGATGAATAATTGAAGTCTAATGTTTTATTTTGAAGACTTAATCGATAGAAATGGAGGAAGCATAAATGAAATCCAAACCTAATATCAACTCCATTCATTCGGAATCCAATTTTCCCGCCTGGCTGCTTCTCCTGGGAGTTGTTTTGATTGCGGCCAATTTACGCGCCCCGTTAACTTCGGTAGGTCCCTTAATAGGGACCATCCAGGAGGATTTAGGCATATCGTATACGTTGGCGGGCTTAATTACCACTCTTCCTCTAATCGCATTCGCTTTGATGTCGCCGTTTGCGCCGAAGATGGCCCGCAGATATGGAATATCCTCTGTTCTGTTTGGATCGATGCTCCTGCTGATTCTTGGCATTGTGCTGCGTTCAGCGTGGAATATCGGTTTTATGCTGATCGGGACGGTCTTTTTAGGTCTGGCAATAGCCATTTGCAATGTATTAATGCCAAGTCTGATCAAGGAAAAGTATCCTTTGAAAATCGGAATAATGATTGGCGTTTATCTGGTGGCGATGAATCTTGGCGGCGCTATTGCATCTGGAATTAGTGTGCCGATGGCCAACCAGACAGGTTTAGGCTGGAAGGGAGCTTTGGGTCTATGGGGACTTCTTGCTGTGATAGCCATTCTCTTATGGATTCCTCAACTGGGGCGCCAGCAAGAAAAAGCGAGGATAGCGACGTCGAGCCAAAAGCGGACGAATTTGTGGAAGTCCACTCTCGCCTGGCATGTGACACTTTTTATGGGGCTGCAATCCATGCTATTCTTTATCTTTATTTCATGGTTGCCAGAGATTCTCACAACCCAAGGGATAAGCTCGGACTACGCAGGGTGGATACTTTCGATTATGCAGCTCGCTTTGCTTCCCGTTACTTTTTTCGTGCCTATTTTGGCTAGGCGTATGAACAATCAAATCGGCATTATTTTCCTGACGGCAATCTTCTTCTTCGTTGGTATTGGGGGGCTGCTTTCCGGAAATCATCTGGTCATGCTTTGGGCTATTTTTATAGGAATCGGTGCAGGCTCTGCATTTAGTCTGGCGATGACATTATTCGGATTGCGAACTACAAACATGCATGACGCAACTGAATTATCCGGGATGGCTCAATCGGTAGGATATCTGTTGGCCGCGGCAGGACCTATACTTTTCGGTTATCTGCATGATTTGACCAACGGATGGAAGGTTCCGCTTATCGTGCTGCTCGTCATAACCATTCTAATGCTTATTTTTGGTATTGCTTCCGGTCGCAGCCGAGTAATCGAAGAGGAAAATCCATGAGCAAACCAACAGCGTTTACGTATGCTGTGAGGTCCCATCCATTTAATCAACAGTCTGTTGTTCGAGAGGTTCTGTTATGTTATGATTCAAACAGGAGATGATTAGATGAATTCGAAAATTTCATTTCATACCATAAGCCGTCCGAAGCTGGTGGATGATGTTGTTAATCAGCTGCAAAAGAAAATTTCCGATGGGGAGATTCAGCAGGGTAGTAAAATTCCCACAGAACCCGAATTGATGGAACAATTTGGTGTAGGCCGATCTACTGTACGCGAAGCGGTAAGAGTGTTGGTCCATGCCGGTTTACTGGAGAAGAAGCAAGGCTTTGGTACGTATTTAACGACAAATTCGGGCATTCAGGAGCCTTTGTCAAACCGGTTGCGCAGAGCAGAGATTTTGGAGGTTTATGAAGTACGTAAAATGCTGGAATTGGAAATTTCAAAATTAGCTGCAGAGCGCCGTGACGACAACGATCTCGCAAACATGCGCAGCGCATTGGACCAACGGTTGCAAGCATTGCAAAAGAGCGATATGGACGCCTATATAAATGCTGACATTTCCTTTCATTTGTCGATAGCAAAGGCAAGTAAAAATAGCGTTGCTGCAGATTTGTTTCAATCCTTCTCTTCTGTGCTTTCAGATGCGCTTCAAAAATTGGCTAAGGATCCGAATATCCACGATCCGCAGCATCCTGTTCATGAGAATTTATACCAGGCTATCAAGGATAAAGATGTGACTGCAGCGGCACATTGGACATTAAAAAATTTAGATAAAACGGTATTGCAGCTAAAAGCTTTTCTTCAACAGGAGTAAGCCGTTCTCTTGTATCCTGAAACATCAGATGATATCATGAATTTGGAATGGGTGGAATGGCAAGCCAAATTCATAATGAACGGGGCGGATAGACATTGTTTTCGTTCCGGGAGAGGGTGAAATGAAATCAAAGGAACTGTTTCGAGCTTGAATCGACCGAAATTGGTTGATGAGGTGGTTAAACAGCTTGCAAAGGAAAATTTCTGAAGGTGAAATGCAATACGGGCAGAAAATTCCGACTGAGCCTAAACTGATGGAACAATTCGGTGTAGGACGTTCGACTATCCGGGAAGCGGTAAGGGTTTTGGTTCATGCCGGGCTGCTTGAGAAAAAACAAGGATTCGGTACCTATTTGATTGCCAGGCCAGTTGTTCAGGAGCCATTACTCAACCGGCTTAGAAGAGCGGAGATTCTGGACGTGTATGAGGTAAGGAGAATGCTGGAGCTGGAGATTTCCGGATTGGCAGCTCTAAGGCGAGAAGACAAGGATATTGCGCAGATGAGAAGCGCATTGGATCAATGTATTCTGGCGTTGCATGCAGGGGACATGCGAAGTTATCTGAATGCAGATATTGCCTTTCATCTCTCTGTAGCTGTTGCCAGTAAAAACAGTATAGCGGCTGATTTATTTCGATCGCTTGCATCCATCATCCTGGATGCAAATACAATGCTGTATAAGAAGCATTTCTTTCATGAAAACCTATACCAGGCCATTAAGGATAAAAATGTGGACGAGGCTTTAAAATGGACGTTGAAGAATTTGAATGAAACCATTGATCAGCAGAAATAACCATTTGTTTATCACGCCTTTAAACATCAGATGATATCATGAATATTATGTTGCTGGCTTTTAATCTAATGAACACATTGTGCTAACTGCAGTTCATGATGGATGAAAGGGGGAATGCTCATGATCATCAAAGGCATTTCGGCATCACCAGGTATTGAGATAGGAAAAAGCTATATGTTGAATAAGGCTAAGTTAGCCGTTCCTCAATATACAATTTCTATTTCACAGATTGAGAATGAAGCGGCGCGGCTGCAGCGTGCGATTGATGCTGCGGCCGAAGAAATAAGACAGGATAAGCAAAAGGTCTTTTCCGTAATGGGAGCTGAACAGGCGGCTATATTCGATGCTTATCTCTCTTTATTGTATGACCCGGCTATTATTGCTGAAGTTGAGCAGCGCTTATCGAAAGAGCTGATGAATGTTGAATGGACTTACGAGCATGTGACGAGAGAGTTTTCAAATATTTTTGAAAAATTGGATGACGATTATATGAAAGAACGTGCTCCAGACGTGAGGGATCTTGCACAACGTGTCATACGGAAGCTCCTGGGTATTATGCCTGCGGCTAGTCATCGCCTGACACACCCGGTGATATTAATTGCGGACGAATTGGCGCCTTCGGATGTCGCACAACTAACGATTGACAAAGTTATGGGAGTCATATTGGAAACCGGCGGACTGACCTCGCATACTGTCATCATGATGCGTTCAAAAGGAATCCCCGTTATCGTGGGGGTTGAGGGAAGCGCACTGTCACATATAAGAGATGATGAGATGATTATTGTAGACGGAGATAAGGGAGAGGTTTGTATTGAACCAACCCAAGAGGAATGGTGTAAGTATCTTGGCTACATTGATGGAAAACATGTGTTAGAACAACGATTAGACTTAACGAGAAAAAAACCGGCTCAAACCCTGGATGGGCAGGTCATCAAGCTTTCCGCAAATATTAGTATGCCTGATGAAATCGTGGAGGCTCTTGAATTGGGGGTAGACGGGATTGGGCTTTTTCGTACAGAGTATCTCTTCATGGATCGCTATGCCCCGCCATCTGAGGAAGAACAGTTTATCATATATCGCAATGCGATCCAATCTTTGCAAGGAAAGCCCCTTGTGTTCCGGATAATGGACATTGGCGGGGATAAGCAAGTCCGCTTTTATTCCTTTCCCCTGGAGGAAAACCCTTCACTTGGCTACCGTGGCATACGATTTTGTCTGGGGGAGCCTGATTTACTGGAGACCCAATTACGGGCGATCCTGCGGGCCAGCATGTATGGAAAAGTGAAGGTCTTATATCCGATGATCTCATCCTTACAACAAATACGCGCAGTTAAGGTATTCATGAAGGAAGTGGAGGCACAACTCCTGAAAGAGGGGATGGCATACGACCCGCATCTGGAAATTGGCATGATGATTGAAGTTCCTGCAGCAGCCCTGCTGGCTGATTTGTTCGCACATGAAGTGGATTTTTTCAGCATTGGGACGAATGATCTGATTCAATTCACATTAGCTGTGGATCGCATGAATGATAAAATAGCCACCTCGCATGATCCGTATCATCCGGCAGTCATCCGTCTGGTTAAACGAGCATTGGATACGGGAAAACAGTCTGGAATTCCTGTCAGTCTATGCGGTGAAATGGCAGGGGATCCAGCAGCGGTTCCTTTATTGCTAGGGCTTGGGCTGCGAGAGTTTAGCGTGGGGAATAGTTCGGTTCTAAAAGTGAAAGACAGAATTGGTGAGATATCCATTGCAGATGCTGAAGCAACTGTGAATCATATTCTTGGTCTCACCGATAGTGAGCAGGTTATGCAGCAATTGACAAGCTATATGACTAATCCTATTCCTATTGGGAGGAAATAAAGATGAGCAATCAGGTTTTTGTATTCGATACTACGCTTCGTGATGGAACGCAGGGTGAAGGTGTCAGCTTTACTGCAGAGGATAAAATAAAAATTGCGCGCAAGCTTGATGAGCTTGGCGTTCATTATATTGAGGGCGGCAATCCTGGAAGCAACAAAAAGGATATCGAATTTTTTGAACGTGCGAGGAACTTGAAGCTGCGGGCAAAAGTAACGGCTTTTGGCAGTACGCGGCGTAAGGACACAATAGCGGAGCATGATGTTAATTTAAATCGAATTATGGAATCCGGGGTCAGTACGGCAGCCTTGGTGGGCAAATCATGGGATTATCAAGTGACAACGGCTCTGCAAACCACATTGGAAGAGAATCTGGCCATGATCTATGATTCATTTCGCTATTTGAAGCATAAAGGAATGGAAACCATTTACGATGCCGAGCACTTTTTCGACGGATTTAAACGGAACCCGGAATACGCCATCGCTGCGATCCGCAAAGCCGAAGAAGCCGGTGCGGATTGGATTGTGTTATGTGACACAAATGGCGGCAGTCTTCCTGGCGAAATCGCGGAGATTGTGGCTCATGTCCGGACGCTTGTTCACACGCCACTTGGCTTGCATCCTCATAATGATTGCGATCTGGCTGTAGCGAATACGATGGCAGCTGTGCAGGCCGGAGTCCGTCAGGTTCAGGGCACCATTAACGGATACGGAGAGCGATGCGGCAACGTGAATTTATGCTCGCTTGTACCCAACCTGCAGCTCAAGCTGGGATATGAGTGTTTCAGTGATGAACAGCTCGCCTTATTAACCGGGAGTGCACGATTTGTGAGCGAGATCGCCAATGTACACATGCCTGTCAATCAGCCGTACGTCGGAGCTGCCGCTTTTGCGCATAAGGGTGGCATTCATGTATCTGCCATTATGAAGGATCCGAAAACGTACGAGCATATCGCTCCTGAGCTGGTGGGCAACAAACAGCGAATTCTTGTATCCGAGCTATCGGGGCAAAGCAATATCATTGTAAAGGCCCAGGAGATGAAATTGAACATCAATTTGGAGAGCAGCGAAACGCGGTTGATTATGAATAAAATCAAAGATTTGGAGCATCAAGGTTATCAATTTGAAGGAGCGGATGCATCCCTGGAATTGTTGCTCAGAGAGGGCAGCGGCGAAATTGAAGAAATGTTCACATTAGAATCGTTTAAAGTCCTCGTTGAAAAGGCTTCCTCCAATGGCGTCAAATCGGAGGCGATAGTGAAATTGAAAGTTCGAGGACAAACCGTTTATATGGCTGCGGAAGGTAACGGCCCGGTCAACGCGCTCGATCGTGCTCTTCGTAAAGCATTACACCAGTTCTATCCGCAAATCGAGCAGATGCACATGTCCGATTACAAAGTACGTGTGCTGGATGAGAAGGATGCTACTGCGGCTAAAGTGCGTGTATTGGTCGAATCCTCAGGTTTCGGAAGTACGTGGAGCACAGTGGGCGTATCCGGGAATGTCATCGAGGCAAGCTGGAATGCTCTGGTTGACAGCATCCGTTATGCACTGATTGGAAGAGCGTCAGCCAGTCATTTAAATAACAATCCTAATCAAGATAGGGGTTTGGTTAACCATTAATCCCATAGGAATTAAACAGGAGGGAGCAAGAATATTCATGACAAAATTGATCATAAACGGTTTGAAGGCATCGATCGAAGGCAAACAAATTTTGAAAGGCATTAATCTCGAGATCAATGGAGGTGAAGTCCACGCCGTAATGGGCCCGAATGGGACTGGTAAAAGCACGCTGGCTTCTGTTCTCATGGGACATCCGAAATATGATGGAACCGATGGATTCGCGAGTCTCGATGGGGTCGATTTGCTTGAAATAGATGTGGACGAACGTGCAGGGGCCGGATTGTTCCTTGCGATGCAATATCCGAGTGAGATTACCGGCGTAACCAATGCCGATTTTTTGCGAAGTGCAATGAATGCTCGCCGCGGCGAGGGTAAGGAACTATCACTTATAAAATTCATTCGTCTAATGGAAGCCCGGATGAAAAATCTGGAGATGAATCCGGAGTTTGCCCACCGCTATTTGAATGAGGGATTCTCGGGCGGCGAAAAGAAACGAAATGAAATTCTCCAAATGATGCTGCTGGAGCCCAAAGTCGCCATTTTGGATGAAATTGATTCCGGTCTGGATATTGATGCACTCCGCATTGTGGCCGATGGTGTGAATGCAATGCGAACAGAGGAACGGTCTTTCTTGATTATTACTCATTATCAGCGTTTGCTGACCTATATTAAACCCGACTATGTACACGTCATGATGCAGGGACGCATCGTTAAATCCGGCGGCCCGGAGCTTGCTCATAAGGTGGAAGCGGAGGGTTATGACTGGATTAAGGAAGAACTGGGCATCACAGATGAAACAGTTGGGCAGGTGGAATAGCGATGAAGACTTCCGTTGTCCTTCCTACAACTTCCAATGCAGCAGCCGAGTTATCCCGAAATCGGGGAGAGCCGTCCTGGATGACCGATCTTCGCCTTCGTGCCCTTGAATTGGCGGGCGAACTGGAACTTCCGAAACTGGAAAAGACACGAATAGACCGTTGGAGCCTGGATTCGTATGGTCTTTACCATACACCTGAGTTATTGGACAATTACAATGATTTGCCTGAAAAAGTAAAGGAACTAATAGGTGGAAATCCGAATTCGAATCCTGTCATGGTGCACCGTGATTCCGGACTCCTCTGGAAGAACCAAACCGGTACATTGGAAGAACAAGGCGTTATCTTTACAGATATGGAGACGGCTCTTCGTGAACACGAAGCTCTTGTGCACACTCATTTCATGTCTGTGGTGAAGGCAGATGAGAATCGCCTTACTGCCCTGCATGCGGCATTATGGAGTGGCGGGGTATTCCTTTATGTTCCGCGAAATGTTGAGGTAACGGTGCCGCTGCAAGCGATATTCCAGTCGGAACATTCGGATGCGACCTTTGCGCCTCATATATTGATCATTGCAGAGGACAATAGCTCGGTTGTTTATGTTGATCATTATTTATCCGGCCGGAATAACAATGCCGTTCATAATGGAGTTGTCGAGGTGGTCGTCAAACCGGGCGCGCGCGTGCATGTTGCTTCCGTGCACAACTTGAGCGGAGAAACAACCGCTCTGATCTATCGCCGGGCCAGGCTGGACAATGACGCCATTATGCAATGGACGATTGGAGAATTGAATGCAGGCAATACGATGTCAGATACAAGCTCCATACTGAAGGGAAATGGTTCGCGTTCAGATGCCAAGGTGATTTCAATCGGCACCGGAGCCCAGAAGCTGAATTTGACGACGCGCGCGATTCATTACGGAAGAAATACGCCAAGCGACATGCTGGTGAAGGCAGTGGTCCAAGATGAGGCCACGGCGATTATTAATGGGTATACGAGGATTGAGAAAGGGGCATCCGGAGCAGATGCGGGACAAACTGAGCGGGTGCTTATGCTCAGTGATCTGGCACGCGGCGATGCGAATCCGATTTTGCTCATCGATGAGAATGACGTTTACGCTGGCCATGGGGCAAGCATTGGGAAAATAGATGCCGAACAAATTTATTATATGATGAGTCGCGGTGTAACAAGGCGTGATTCGGAACAACTGATCATCTTAGGTTTTTTGCTTTCCATTGTTCAGGAGATACCGCTCAAGCACATCGAAGAGCAACTATACGACTGGATTGAACGGAAACTGCGCAATTGAAAGTATCCCGGGGTTTAATTAAGGCTTTATCATCTAAAGGAGTGTGCTCATGATGGCTAAAAAAATGCCTGAAATGGAAGAATACCAATACGGATTTCGAGACGAACACAAGAATATTTTTCAAAGCGGTAAAGGATTGACCGAAGAAATCGTTGAAGAAATTTCGCGTATGAAGAACGAGCCGCAGTGGATGCTCGATTTTCGTTTGAAGTCGTTGAAGCAGTTTTTCAAAATGCCATTGCCCCGTTGGGGAGGGCGCTTGGATGATCTGGATTTCGACGATATTCAGTATTATGTCAAGCCTTCAGAGAACCAAGGGAAAACCTGGGAAGAGGTTCCGATTGAAATTAAGCAGACTTTTGATAAGCTGGGTATCCCTGAAGCGGAGCAGAAGTTCCTGGCCGGCGTATCCGCTCAATATGAATCCGAAGTTGTCTACCATAGCATGCAGGAGGACCTGGTGAAGCAAGGCGTAATCTTCACGGATACAGATACGGCACTGCGCGAGCATCCGGATATTTTTAAGGAGTATTTCGGCACCATTATCCCCTATACGGACAATAAGTTCGCCGCACTGAACAGCGCGGTTTGGTCTGGAGGCAGCTTTATCTATGTGCCAAAGGGGGTTAAATGTGAAATCCCCGTTCAAGCGTATTTCCGCATAAATTCGGAAAACATGGGCCAGTTCGAACGGACTTTGATTATTGCAGACGAGGACAGCTTTGTCCATTATGTAGAAGGCTGCACGGCACCCATTTATAGTACGAATTCGCTCCATAGTGCCGTCGTGGAAATTATTTGCAAGAAGAACTCGCGAGTCCGGTACACCACGATTCAAAACTGGGCGCCCAATATTTATAATTTGGTGACAAAGAGGGCAGTTGCGGAAGAGAATGCAAATATGGAATGGGTGGATGGCAATATTGGTTCCAAGCTGACTATGAAATACCCGGCCGTTATTCTTAAGGGCCGCGGTGCAAAAGGCTCGGTGTTATCGATAGCTGTCGCTGGACGCAATCAGCATCAGGACACCGGAGCCAAAATGATTCATCTAGCCCCGGACACAACGTCCACCATCATCTCGAAGTCGATCAGCAAGCATGGCGGTAAGGTGAATTACCGCGGTCTTACTTCATTAGGGCGTAATTCCCAGGGCTCAAAATCAAATATTAAATGCGATACGCTGATCATGGACAATGAATCAACCTCGGACACGATTCCATACAATGAAGTCATGAATGACAACATCACATTGGAACATGAAGCGACAGTTTCCCGGGTTTCCGAGGAGCAGCTTTTCTACTTGATGAGCAGGGGATTAACCGATGCTGAGGCTACGCAGATGATCGTGATGGGCTTTATCGAGCCGTTTACGAAGGAATTGCCTATGGAATATGCAGTTGAGATGAATCGACTGATCAAATTCGAGATGGAGGGAAGCATCGGATAATGATCATCAGATCCGCTTTTATAGCGGATTTTTTTTTGCCTAATTGATCATAAAGCTTCGGCATTATTGAACGGTAGATTTTATTATGTAATCAAGGAGCCAAATGACATGAAACCAACTGCTGACATACATGCTGACTGACAGATTTTCTGAAGCTGAAAAATGGTGTTGACACGACACCAAATGGTGACCTATAATTAAATAGACACCAAATAGTGTCCAATCAGGAGTTGGTCTTTTGAAAATTTGAAATTATTATGAGGAGGAAACAATCGAGTACGCAATATTTAGGAGAGGGTGTTGTGAACGGGGACAACCAGTTGCGGGATGTGTTTGACGCGATTGCAGATCCAACCAGGCGCCGGCTGATTCGTCTGTTGGCAGAGGCGGAGGAGATACCGCTTCATGAATTAACGGCACAGTTTCAAATGGGCCGCACAGCGGTATCCAAGCATTTGACAATCCTTAAAGAGGCCGGATTGGCGCTTGACCGAAAAGTCGGTAGAGAAACGCGATTCAGGCTGAACGCCTCTCCGCTCAGAGAAATTCAAGACTGGGTGGCTTTCTACAGCAAGTTCTGGAGTACGAATATGCTCCGCTTGAGCCAACTATTAGAGGAGGAAGAAGAATGAGTTTAGCATTATCCATGGATTTTCAGTACACGACATCGATCGGGAAGGCCTGGTCCGCTTTAACTGATTCAAGCAAGCTTGCCAAGTGGATCATGGAAAATGATTTTGAGCCCGTCGTCGGACACCGTTTTCAGTTTCGCACTGAGCCGTCCGAATATTGGGATGGCATTATAGACGGCGAAGTGCTGGTCGTGGACGAACCAAACCGGTTGTCCTATACCTGGGCCAGCGGAGGGGAGCAGCACACGGTCGCCTGGACGCTGAAGGATTTAGGAGACGGAAAGGTTAACCTTCATCTCGATCAAACCGGGTTCACAAATGAGCAAGGACTCGAAGGCGCCAGATATGGCTGGGGTAATTGGTTCGGCGGGTTTGAAAACGCGCTGGAGCAATAAACGCATTCGGCACCAATCCTAATCCTTCACCATGCTAAATGAATCGGGACGATTGTTGAACCCTGCTTGATCCGAATCAATATAAACCGGCTGCATGTCGTCTGCAGCCGGTTTATGTCTAATTCCAAGAGCCGAAGTGCGTATGGATAAAACTGGTGTGTGATCGTCCTACTGTCCAAGCCGAGAGAAGCTATCGCATCACCTCCCTGATTAGAACAATATCAAGCAAGTTCGGACTGGCCGGCTTTCTATGCAGGATGAATGGTACAATGTGAATAATAAGTAGAAATTCACGCTATCGGAGGGATGTTAAGCATGAGCGAATCCAATCAGGAGTATATCGTCATCTCGGGTGCGAGGGAAAACAATCTCAAGAACGTATCCTTGCGCATTCCCAAGCGGAAGATCACGATCTTCACCGGGGTATCCGGTTCCGGCAAGTCATCGATCGTCTTCGATACGATCGCCGCAGAATCCACGCGATTGCTGAATGAGAACTTCAGCTTGTTCGTGCGCAATTTCCTGCCCCGCTATCCGCAGCCGGATACGGACGCGATCGAGAACCTGAGCATGGCTGTTATTGTGGATCAGAAGCGGCTGGGCGGCGGCTCCCATTCCACGATGGGCACGATTACCGATATCTCTCCCATTCTCCGTCTTCTCTTCTCCCGTGTAGGTCAGCCCTATGTTGGACAAGCAAACATGTTCTCGTTCAACGATCCGCAAGGCATGTGTACCGAGTGCAACGGGATCGGCCGCAGGCTGGGCGTCGACATGAGCAAGGCGATCGACAAATCAAGGTCGTTGAATGAAGGGGCAATCATGCTGCCGGACTATGCGGTAAACGGTTGGGAATGGAACATGATCGTACAGTCGGGGTCCTACGATCTCGACAAGAAGCTGAGCGATTATTCGGAAGAGGAGCTGGATAAGCTGCTGTTTGCCAAGGCGAGGAAAGTGGAGATGGATTTCGCCGGGAAGGCAATGAATATTACAGTGGAAGGCATCATCGAGAAGTTCACCAACAAGTACATCAAGCAGGATGTGAAGACGAAGTCCGAGCGCACGCAAAAAACTGTTGCGCCCTACATCTCCGAGGGCCCGTGCTCCAGCTGCCGCGGCGCGAGACTCAGCCAGGCTGCGCTCAGCTGCAGGATCAATGGACTCAACATTGCGGAGATGTCATCCATGGAGGTCGGACAGCTCATCCGCGTCATTCGGGAGATTGACGATCGCGCAGCCGCGCCTGTCGCCAAATCGCTGACAGAGCGGCTGCAGCATCTGGTGGATATCGGACTCGACTACTTGACGCTTGACCGCGAGACGGATACGTTGTCCGGCGGCGAGTCGCAGCGCGTCAAGATGGTGAAGCATCTGAGCGGCAGTCTGGTGGATGTCACTTACATCTTCGATGAGCCCAGCATTGGCTTGCACCCCCGTGATGTACACCGGCTGGTTGGGCTGCTTCAGAAGCTGCGCGACAAGGGTAATACCGTGATTGTCGTCGAGCATGATCCCGATGTGATCAAGGTGGCGGATCATATCGTTGATGTCGGGCCTCACGCCGGCAGCCGCGGCGGTACCATCGTGTATGAAGGAAGCTTCCAAGGCTTGCTTGAAGCGGGTTCGCTTACAGGCACCCATATGAATCGGCAGCTCCGCCTGAAGGAAGATTGCAGGCAGCCGTCCGGCAAGCTGTCCATCAAAAATGCCACGCTGCACAACCTGCGAAACGTAAGTGCAAATATTCCCGTCGGAGTGCTGACAGTCGTTACAGGCGTCGCCGGCTCGGGCAAGAGTACGCTGATTAGCGACGTATTTCTCAGTCAGCATCCGGATGCGATCGTTATCGACCAATCGGCGGTAGGGGTATCAACACGTTCGAATCCCGCGACCTACACGGGCATTATGGATGATGTGCGCAAGGCGTTTGCTTCCGCGAATAAGGTGGGCCAAGGCTTGTTCAGCTTCAACTCCAAGGGGGCTTGCGAGAACTGCCAAGGGCTGGGTGTTGTGTATACAGATCTTGCATTCCTCGACAGCGTGAAGCTGCCATGCGAAGTATGCGGAGGCAGACGCTTCAAGGAAGAGGTGCTCGCGTACAAGCTGAACGGCAGGTCAATTGCAGAAGTACTGGAGATGACTGTGGAGCAGGCATTGGATTTTTTTCAGCTAAAAGAGGTTGTGCGCAAGCTCCAGGCGATGAGTGATGTGGGGCTGAACTATATTACACTCGGCCAGCCGCTCAGCACGCTCTCGGGCGGGGAATGCCAGCGCATCAAGCTGGCAAGCGAGCTTCACAAGAAGGGCAGCATCTACGTGATGGACGAGCCGACGACCGGTCTGCATATGTCGGATATCGGTCACCTTCTGGAAATCATGAACCGCCTCGTGGATGCCGGCAATACGGTGATCGTCATCGAGCACAACCTCGATGTGATCAGCCAGGCGGATTGGATCATCGATATGGGACCGGACGGAGGCAGCAAGGGCGGCCAGGTGGTGTTCGAGGGCACACCTCCGCAGATCATCCATGCGGAGCAGTCGATCACGGGAAGATACTTGATGTAATCGGGTCAAGGGATACGAATGAGAATTCATAGATGTCAAGCCAGATAAAAAGGTACATTCCCTCCAGTTTCTATGGAGAGAATATACCTTTTTTCTGTAGATCAGGGCTAGCCGCGCAAATCTTAAACAGCATTCAGCGCAATATCTTCGTCTTCGTCACGGTTAAATGCTTCGCGGTCGAACTCGCCTTCAGAGGTTGCCACGAGCAGGGAGGTAACCGTCGTCCCGGTCGCGTTAACGGCTGTGCGGCCCATGTCGATGAGCGCTTCCACGCCTGCGACGATCGCGATTCCTTCAAGAGGCAGGCCAAGTGCCGTGAGCACAACGGTCGTGGAAATAACGGCCGGACCGGGGACGCCGGCAACGCCGATTGAAGAGATGATGCTGACCAGCACGAGAATGATATAGTCGGTCGCCGTCAAATCAATGCCGAATACTTGAGCGGTGAATACCGCCACGATAGCTGGCCACACGCCGCCGCAGCCGTTGAAGTTGACCGATGCACCAAGCGGAGCAACGAAGCTGGCGATGCGCGGGGAGACATGAAGCCGCTTCGTAATGACTTCCAGATTGACCGGAAGCGTTGCATAGCTGCTGCGGGTGGTGAAAGCGACAGCGATGGTCGGGTAAATTTTGCGGAAAAATTTAAAAGGATTCACTTTGGCGACAAGCAGCACGAGACCGCCGAATACAAGCACGAAATGAATGATTAGAGCGACATAAGAGCTGACGATAACGCTGCCGAGCTCCTGCAGGGTGTCCCATCCGTAACGCGCCGCAACTCCCGCTATTAGGGCGAATACGCCATACGGAGTCAAGCGAATAACAAATTTGACGACCTGGTGCAGCACCTGCGTCAACGATGAAATCAGATCCCGGACGGGTTTTACGGCCTCCGCGTTTTTGGAACCGACTTTAATGATTGCAACAGCGAGGAAAATCGCAAAGATCAGAATCGGGACAACTTTGCCTTCCGCAGCCTCGTTGAACGGATTGGACGGTATAAGCTGCAGAATAACTTCCGAGAAGGTCGGAATCTCGCGGGCGGCAAAATCTGCCGGTACAGTCTGCTCAATACCGGCTCCCGGATTGAACAGCAGGGCAACCAACAGGCCGATTACCGAAGCGATACCGGTTGTTCCGAGAAACCAGGCGAACGTCTTGAAGCCGATTTTACGCAAATAGTCGAGGCTGGTCAGCGACGCGATACTGTTGAGCACGAGGACGAATACAAGCGGAATAACGAGCATGCGGATTAAGCTGACATAGATGCTGCCGAACGTGCTGATCCCTTTGATTTCGAAGCCTTCCAGGTTTTGAAACAGAATGCCTGCAAGCAATCCGAGCCCGAGTCCGACCAGCACCCGTGTGCCGAAGCTTACCCGTCTTCGCGCCAGGAAGAACAGAAAACCGAATACAATAAGGGATATAACGAAGCTGTACCCGTTTGTTTCGATGGCAGAGAGCAAGTTATTTTCAACGTTGTTCATCTTTAAACCCTCCTAAACCCAGTGATATTATATGAATTAAGATTTGCAAATTCAATGTACAAAGTTCCAATCAGAAAGTCAAATGTTTTTTTATTTTACTGACATATGTTACGGAAAAGTACTAAAAATTAATTCTGCTAAAATTACTGGGTAAAATCCTTTTAGCGCGTTGTGGTATCAAAATAATATCAAGACGATTCCAGCTCTGACATTTCAGGATTAGCCTGCATGAAAATATCGGTTCTTGGGCTGGAGGTTGATCGAATCGTTTCGAAGAAAATGGATCAGATAATTTAAACCGCAATATTTTGAAGAAAATTAAGCCAAAAACGGTATTGAAATCGCTTTATTATTCGGTTATAGTAAAAAAGTGATTCGAAACGATTCGATGAAAGATAAAATAATTTCGAAAGGGGGGTGTAAATGGCCACCATCAAGGATGTTGCGAAGCAAGCGGGAGTCGCCGTTTCAACGGTTTCGTACGTATTGAATAACGACTCTCGGGTCAGCGAACAAACCAGACTGAAAGTGCTGTCCGTTGTCGATGCGCTCAACTATCGGCCGAACGCGACGGCACGGAATTTGAAGCGCAGAAAGACCGAGACGATCGCATTGTTCGTGACCGGTTTCGGCGGACCGTTCTTCAGTTCGGTTATTGAAGGGCTTCAAGAAGTCGTCGAGTCCAACGGATATGATCTCATCGCTTGCAGCACGGGGATTGACCGGAATTCGTCCAGCCGCTTCCTTCAGGAAAAGCTTTTTGATGCTGCGGTTATCTTCGGTCCTACGATTCCGGATGAGCTGCTCGTGCAAATAGCATCCAAGTCCTTTCCGATCGCAGTTATGGACCGGGAGCTTAAAGCGGATCACGTGCATCAGGTTTTGATCAATAACGTTCAAGGCGCATACAACGCAACCATGCATTTGGCCGCTCAAGGCTACCGGAATATCGGATATTTAAGCGGCGGCGTCAGTTCTTACAATAACCAAAAGCGATTCGAAGGGTATAAGAGCGCGCTTGCGGATGCGGGGCTTTCTTTTCAGGTCTCCTATACGGCCCAGGGGCATTTCACTGAACAGGGCGGGTATCAGGCTGCCAAGGCGTTGATCATGAGCGGCAAAGTTCCTGAGGCGATTTTTTCGGCAAACGATGAGATGGCGATCGGCTGCATCCAGGCGTTGACGGAAGCCGGCTACCGCGTCCCCGAGGATGTAGCCATCGTGGGATTTGACGATATTCAACTGTCCTCCTATGTTCGTCCGGCTCTGACGACGATCAAGCATCCGATGCGCGAGTGGGGTTCGCTCGTGACGCATACGATATTCCAAGCGCTTCATGACGGCATGGAAGAATCCAAGAAGATCATGCTGGATACTGAACTGGTCGTTAGGGAATCTTGTGGAATGCAACTGAAAAATACGATATCCACTTGATACTATCGTCATAGGCGCCAGCTTCGGCGGCGCGCTATTACCGGATTTGGATGCGCTTACATACGCAACCCGGACTCCGTTCCGGGAAGCCATACCATTAAAGCGAGGCTGAGAGGCTCGTTATTTTGTAGGGGGAAAAGTCGATGAGAAAAACGGTTGGCGCAATCCTGATTTCAATCATGCTGGTTAGTCTGCTTGCCGGCTGCGGCAGCAATAATGCAAACAATGGCGGAACCAGTACCGCGAATGGCGGAACCAACGCAACGAATGGCGGAGTCAATGCCGCGGACGGCGGAACCAACGCAACGAATGGCGGAGTCAATGCCGCGGACGGCGGAACCAACGCAACGAATGGCGGCAGCAATGCCGCAAATGGCGGAACCAATGCCGCAGACGCGGGGACGCAGACCAATACCGGCGAGGCAGCCAATGCGGGCGATTCTTTCTCGAACGAGCTCGTAACGCTCAAGTTTGCGACTTGGAGCGATCCCGTGATGGAGCAGAAGAAGATTGACGCTTTTATGAAATCCCATCCGAACATCAAAATCGAAATCGACAAATCCGTTACCTGGCCGTGGGACGAGAAGCTTGGCGCAGCGGCCGCAGCGGGCAAGCTTCCGGACGTTTTCTTCGTATTTAACGGGCCGGCGAACGTGGCCAACGGCTGGCTTGGCGACTTGGGACCTTATTTGGAGACCGATCCCGATTACAGTCCGGATAAGATTTTCAGCAATCTGAGCGAAACGGGCCAGTATAACGGCAAGCAGTATATGCTGCCGCATCAAATGTTCATGACGGGCGTTCTGATCAATGTGGATCTCTTCAATAAAGAGAACATTCCGCTGCCGAAGAAGAATTGGACGACGAATGAATTTGAGGACATCGCGAAGAAGCTGACGAAAGTAAGCGACCACCAATTCGGCGTGGAAAACATCGTCGGCGCCCGGGAGTCGTTCGTCCCGCAGTTCGATCCGTCTCTCGGCTGGCTCACCTATGACGGCACGAAGTTCAATTTCGACAATCCTGCGTTTTCCGACACGATCCACTGGATCAACAACATCGTATACAATGACAAAACCTCGGTGGATCTGTACGAGCGCATAGAGCAGGACAAATGGTACGGCAAGGACAAGAGCGGCTTCGTGGCCGGCAAAGTGGGCATGAAAATCGACGCGAATTGGGCTTTCGCCGACTTGGCCAAAAACGCGAAGTTCAAATGGGACTTCATGCCGCTGCCGGCCGACAAGGGCCAGCGCGTTCCGATCATCACGGACTATATCGGCATGGCGGCGAATACCAAGCATCCGAAAGAAGCCTATGAATTCATTAAATGGCTGACCTTCTCCAAGGATGGCTGGCTGCAGCGCATCAATGAGATCGAAAAACCGATCTCGACGATGCCGCTGGTCAGCGACCGCGACGTTTGGGACGCTTACCTGAAAACGACGTTCACGGCGCCGGGAATCAAAGACGTTATCTCGATGATCGGCGACGGCTTCGTCGACGGCTTCAAATGGCTGCCGGGCGATGCGGAAATCATCGATAAAGTGCTCAATCCTTACGATACGAAAAAGGACCTCGTTACGCTAAAAGTGAAGCCGGAAGATGTTGCAAAGGATATTCAGCAAAAAGCGATGGATATTTTCGACAAAAACAAAACGCAAATCGACGCGGCAACCAAGTAACCGCTTAAGCTGGCTCCTTTTCTTCGCATGGAAGGGAAGGAGCCTATCATTTGGCAGTAAAGGAGCAAGGACATGATGAGAAGGCTTGTAGCCGTCATTTTGACCGTGGCGATGCTATTGGGCGTCGTCTGTCTGTCCGAAGCGCCGGCGACCGTGTCCAAGGCTTACGCGGAAGACGGGGGCGGCGGCAATACGGATACTGACAACTCGGATGTGCTGGATGCGCTTTTCGGCAGCCCGGATAAAAACGATTCCGAAACCAAGCCCGACAGCGAGCATGGCGCGGGGCAAAAGCAGGAAGAAGGCGTCAAGGAGGTCGTAGGGGATGATTACTTCGACGTCCTGCAGCAATGGGAGAAGGATGGCATTCAAGCAATATCCGGCTTCCATACGGCGGTTGCGCCGTCGGCGTTCACCGTCGACGGACGCGAGGCGCAGCTGACGACAGCGGCGGACAGCAGCGATTACGGCTCGCCGGTCTTCCGGTGGGACGAGAAGACGTCCACGATTTCTTTCCATGTCCGGATTCCGCAAGACGGACTCTATCAAGTGAAGCTGGATTACTATCCGCTTACGGATAAAGTCATCGCCATACAGCGCGGAATTCAAATCGGCGGCAAGTACCCGTATTTTCAAGCGCGCCAATTCGAGCTTCCGAAGTATTGGAAGAACAGCCGCTATCCGTTCGCGCAAGATTTGCTCGGCAATGACGTGCTGCCCGACCAGGAGATGCTGCCGGGCTGGCGTACCCAGTACGTGGAAGCCCCGGCATCCGCGGACGATCTTCCGCTGTTGTTTCATTTTGAGGCGGGCGACAATGTTGTTACGCTTCCGTTCGTCAGCGAGCCGGTTTTACTCGGCAATGTCGTCATCGCAAGTCCGGCAGAGCTGCCAAATTACGCCGATTATCATCGCTCATCGGGTTCCGACTCCCCATCCTACATAGCTGCCGTAGAGGCGGAAGACATCGTCATGAAAAACGAGCCGTTCATACGCGCTCAAGCGGACGGCAATCCCTCCGCGGTTCCGTTCAGCAGCAAAATGCTTCGTCTCAATGCGCTCGGCGGCGACTCGTGGCAGGTCAGCGGGCAGAGCGTAACCTGGAAGTTCCAGGTGCCGCAGGAGGGCAATTACCGCATCGCCTTCAAATACAAGCAGGGGCCGATTACAAGCGACACGGGAACCGACATGCCGGTGTTTCGTTCGATGCGCATAGATGATGATCTTCCGTTTCAGGAAGCGCTGGAAGTAGCGTTTCCCTATGTCTCCGACTGGACCAACCGCGACGCGTCGGACAAGCGGGAGCAGCCGTTTCTCTTTCATTTGACGGCAGGCGAGCACACCTTGACGCTCACAGCCAACGATACGCCGTACCGCGAGACGATCCGCGCGATTCAGGAAGCGATGAAAGGCGTCAACGACTTCATCATCGAGCTGAAGATGGCGACGGGCAACACCCAGGATACGAATCGGGACTGGGATTTGACGGATCAGATTCCGGATGCGGCATCGCGGCTTACGCAATATGCCGAAATGCTGGAGAAGCGCAACGCCGGGCTGATGGCCGCCATCGGCAAAACGACGGAAGCGTCCAAGTCGCTCGTCATTTCGGCACGGATCCTGCGTGCGCTCGCGGCGAATCCGAACGCGATTCCCTACAAGACCGACCAGCTGACAGGCGGCTCCAATTCCGTCATGCAGCTGCTGGGAAAAACGCTGGCGAAGCTGCCCAATCAACCGCTGATGCTTGACCGGTTCTATGTCTATACGGACAAGGGCTTGCCGCACGCGAAAGCTAGTTTCTTCAGCCGGATGAATTCGTATCTCTCGGTCTTTTTCGGGTCCTTCACCAAGGACTATGGCAAAATCAACGACAACGGGGACGATGCGCTGCAAATTTGGGTCAATCGTCCGCGCCAATACGTAATGGCGATGCAGCAGCTGGCGAACGAGGAGTTCACGAAGAAGACGGGCATCAAAGTCTCGTTCTCCCTGATGCCCGACGAGACCAAGCTCGTTCTCGCCAATGCCGCGGGCAATTCGCCGGATGCCGCGTTGTCGATCAACACGACGACGCCGTTCAACCTGGCGGTACGCGGGACGCTGACCGATTTGAGGCAATTTCCGGACTACGATCAGGTCATGAAGCGGTTCGCTCCGGGGACGATGCTTCCCTACCAATTCAACGGCGGCACGTATGCGTTGCCGGAAACCCAGGATTTCTGGGTGCTGTACTATCGCAAGGATATTATGGACGCCCTTCATCTGCCGATCCCCGATACGATGGAGGATGTGAAGAAGCTGCTGCCGGAATTGCAGCGGTATGGACTGAATTTCTATGATCCGCTGGCGCAAACGGGCGGCAACAAGCAAATTTGGCTGACGTCTCCGTTTATTTATCAGCATGGCGGCGAGCTGTTTACGAAGGACGGCGCCAAGACGGCGATCGACAGCGAGCAGGCAATCGCGGGGATCAAGGAAATGACGGATCTGTTCACGGTGTACAACCTGCCGCTCAACGTGCCGAATTTCTATAATCACTTCCGCGACGGCAGCCTGCCGATCGGGATCTCGAATTTCACGACCTACATCCAGCTGATGTCGGCAGCGCCCGAAATCAGCGGTCTCTGGAAAATCGCGCCGATGCCCGGCGTGGCCGGCAAAGACGATACGGTCGAACGCTGGGCAGCGGGAACGGCGCAGACGTCGATTATTTTCAAAAACAGCAAACGGCAGCAGGATGCGTGGGAATTGCTTCAATGGTGGACTTCCACCGACACGCAGGTGAAATTCGGCAACCGGATGCAGACGATTTACGGTCCGACCTTCATGTGGAATACGGCGAATCTGGAAGCCTTCCAGCAGATGGCGTGGCCTTCCTCGGACATCAAGGTCGTGCAGGAGCAGTGGAAATGGCTCAAGGATACGCCGCATATTCCGGGGGATTACATGCTGGAGCGGCAGCTCAGCGATGCATGGAACAAAATCGTGTTCGACGGCGTCAATCCGCGGCGCGCGATCGAGGACGCGACGATATTGACCAACCGCGAGCTCGCGAAAAAACTGGAGGAGTTCGGTTTTATGAAGAACGGCGCCTGGGTTAAGCCGCTCAAGGTACCGGCGCTCCCCGGTGCGGAAAGGCAGGGCAATGATAAATGAGTGAAATGACCGTCCTGAAGGCGGAAGCACGGCCTGCCGTGAAAAAGAAAATGAAGCATTCGCTGCGGGAAGAGCTGTCGGCTTATCTGTTCCTGAGTCCGTTCCTGATCCTGTTCTCGCTCTTTATCATCATTCCGGTCGGTGCAGCGATTGCGTTATCGTTCACCTACTTTAACACGGTGCAGCGTCCGGCATTCATCGGATTGCAGAATTACGTGAATCTGTTGACACAGGACAGCGAGTTCATGATGTACGTCCTGCCGAATACGATCAAGTTCGCCCTGCTCGTCGGTCCTGGCGGCTACATCCTGTCCTTCTTCCTGGCATGGCTGCTTTCCCAAATCTCGCGGAAGCCGCGGACCGTGCTGGCGCTGGTGCTCTACTCGCCGTCGATGACGGCCGGCGTGGCGATGACGGTCATCTGGCTGACGTTATTCAGCGGCGACAGCGCCGGCTATCTGAATTCGGTTCTGCTCAAGCTGAATCTGATTCAACAACCGATCCAATGGACGCAGTCGCCGCACTATCTCATGCCGATCATGGTGATCGTCACACTGTGGAACAGCATGGGCGTCGGATTTCTCGCGATGCTGGCCGGCATTCTGAATATCAACAAGGAAATGTACGAGGCAGGCTACATCGACGGAATCCGCAACCGGCTGCAGGAGATCTGGTATATTACAATCCCTTCCATGAAACCGCAAATGCTGTTCGGTGCGGTCATGGCGGTCGTCGGCACGTTCCAGGCAGGGGAGATCGGCGTGCAGCTGTCGGGCACGAACCCGACGCCCCAATATTCGGGGCAGCTGCTGATCAACCATATCGCGGATTACGGCTTTATCCGGTATGACATGGGGTACGCTTCAGCCGTCTCGGTCGTCCTTCTGCTGATCATATACGGATTCTCGAAGCTCGCTTGGCGTTTGTTCGGCGAGAAAGATTAGGGGCGCACATGAACGCCTGTCTACAAAAACGAGTAAGAAGGTGGTCTGGTGGCTTCATTTCACGGCAATAAAATCAATCCGAGCCGAATCGGCTTCGGACAGCTGAAATTTTATCTGTTTCTCGTTCCGCTCGGCTTCATCATGGTCCTGCCGATTGTCTTCATGTTCTCGCAAGCGCTGAAGCCGCTGGACGAGCTGTTCCTGTTCCCGCCGACGTTCCTCGTACACAAGCCGACCTTCGAGAATCTGCTCTCGCTGCTCAGCTTGAAGGATATGAGCGTCATTCCGGTGACCAAGTACTTATTCAACAGCGTCGTCGTTTCGGCGGTCGTGGTGATCTTATCGCTGCTGACCAGCGCGATGGCGGGGTATGCGCTGTCGAAGAAGAAATTCAGGATGCGCAAAGTCATCTTCGAAATCAATACAATCGCGCTCATGTTCGTGCCGGCGGCGGTGACGATCCCCCGCTACCTGATCATCGAGAAGCTCGGCCTGATCAATACGTACTGGGGCCATATGCTGCCCCTGATGGCGCTCCCGGTCGGCGTGTTTCTGGTCAAGCAGTTCGTGGACCAGATTCCGAACGAGCTGCTGGAAGCGGCGGAGATGGACGGGGCGAAGGACCGCTATATTTTCACGAGAATCGTCATGCCGCTCATCTCGCCCGCCATGGCGACCGTGGCGATTCTGGCGTTCCAAACGGTGTGGAACAACGCGGAGACGTCCAGCCTGTACATGAGCAAAGAGACGCTCAAGACGTTCGCGTTCTATATGACGACGCTCAGCACGACGGTCGGCAACAACGTGGCCGGCCAAGGGGTGGCTGCAGCTGCCGCGCTTATAATGTTCATTCCCAATTTGATCATCTTTATCTTCATGCAAAGCAAGGTCATGGATACGATGGCGCACTCGGGTCTGAAGTAAAGGAGGGGACGCACATGGTGAAATGGAAATCCGTTATTTACGCAATCGTCATCCTCTCCTTGCTGCTCGCCGCTGCGCCCGGCGTCGCCAGCGCCCGGTACGATGCCTTCACGTTTAAGCAGAACGGACAGCCAAGATTGACGCAAACCGCTTATGTGCCGATGGGCGCCATCGACGGTTACAGCATGTTCGGCGCGGAAGCGGCGGAGCGGGAAGACAAGCTGACGGTATCGCTCGATCAGCCGCAGGATTTATTCATCGATGCGAGCAATCATATTTTCATCGCGGATACCGGCAACAGCCGCGTGCTGGAGCTGGACGAACGCGGAAGCCTGGTCCGCATCATCGGAGCCGGCGAGCTGGATGAGCCGACGGGCATCTATGTCGACGGCGCCGGCAAGCTGTATGTGGCCGATCACGGGGCGGAGCAGATCTTTGTTTATGACAAGAGCGGCAAGAAAACAACGGCGATCGGCAAGCCGGAATCGCTGCTGTTCGGGAAGAGCAACACCTTCAAGCCGAGAAAAATCACCGTCGACCTGCGGGGTAATCTGTACATTGTCGGCGAGGGTCTCGTGCAAGGGCTTGCCCAGATGAGCGCGGACGGCAGCTTCCTGGGCTATTTCGGGGCGAATCGGGTGGGCTTCAGCCTCGAGCGCTCGCTTCAGAAAACGTTCTTCACGCGGAAGCAGCTGAGCCAGCTGTCGCAGAAGCTTCCGCCCTCGCCGAGCAACGTGGCCATCGGCGAGGACGGACTCGTCTTCACTGCGACGGTCGGGCTTGACGGCGGCAGCATTAAGAAGCTGAACGTGGCCGGCGATAATTTGCTCCGTTCGTCTTCTTATATGAGCGGGAATATCGCGGACGTAACGATCGACCGGATGGGCAATATTTACGCCGCGGACTCCGTGGAAGGCTTCATCTATG
Organism: Paenibacillus sp. JT31N17; assembly: GCF_056269255.1. Lineage (NCBI taxonomy): Bacteria > Bacillati > Bacillota > Bacilli > Caryophanales > Paenibacillaceae > Paenibacillus > Paenibacillus sp. JT31N17. The sequence continues at coordinate 1,630,131 of NZ_JBWDNP010000001.1, read as the reverse complement.
TCTACGACAAGGACGGCAGCCTGCTCTTCGGCTTCGGCGGCATGGATGCGGGCTACCAGAGCCTCGGGTATTTTACGTCCCCTTCGGGCATCGCAGTCAATAGCAACGGCTTGCTGTACGTACTGGACAAGGAGCGCGGCAACATTCAGATTTTCAAGCCTACGCCTTTCGCGACGCTCGTAGGCAAGGCGGTGTCGCTGTATTTGGACGGCAAATACGTCGAAAGCCTGGAGCCGTGGCGCGAGGTGCTGCGTCTGGACAGCCTGTTCGATTTGGCCCATCTGGGCATCGGGCTCGCCTATTACAAGCAAGGCCTTTTCGATCAGGCATTCGATGAGCTGAAATTCGCCAAGAACGCGGGGGAATACTCCAACACGTATTGGGAGTTGCGGCGGGAATGGCTGATGAAGCATGTTTCGACGGTGCTCCTTATTCTGGCGGGGCTGGTCGCCGCTTGGATGGTATTGAAGCGGCTCCATCGCAAATTTGGTCTCGGCGCGCCCGTCGTGGATGCGGTGCGAATACTGGGACGGGTTCGGATCGTCAGTCAGCTGCTTCACGTATTCCGCATGCTGCGGCATCCGATCGACGGCTTCGAGGAATTGACGAACGGGAAGGCATCCGTCCTGTCGGCGGCTATCCTGCTCGTGCTGCTCGCGGCGGTCCGGCTGTTCGAGGTCTTCCAGACGAGCTTTATCTTCGGCGGCGCCGATCCGCTGCAGGTGAGCATCGCATCCGAGCTGCTGAAGGTGTTCGTGCCGCTCCTTGCATGGATTGTATGCAATTATATGGTCAGCGTCATCAACGACGGCGAAGGGAAGTTCAAGGATGTTTTCAAAGGCTCCGTGTATGCGCTCAGTCCCTACCTGTTGTTCGGCGTACCCCTGGCCATCCTGTCCAAAGGACTGACCCTGATGGAGTCGGTCGTGTACGATTACTCCCGCATTATTATTCTGGCTTGGTGCGTATTGTTGTTCATCATCATGGTGAAGGAAATCCATGGCTACGAGTTCAGGGAATCGTTCAGGAACATTGCGATCACCCTGTCCGGCATGGTCATTATGGCGGTTATCGCCTTCATTTTCTTCGGATTATCGAGTCAGCTGTGGGATTTCGTGCGGAGCATAGCAGAAGAGGTGAAATACCGTGGCTAAACGAAAGCAAGCCGTTCGATTCGTCCTTGGCCTGGCGGCAGCCGTGCTCGCGGGCTCCATCGCGCACGTCTTTGGCGAGACGGCGGAGCCCGCGAATATCGTCTTGGACAGCGCGCTGAACCGGCAGGAGGAGCAAGCCTTTTACAAGTCCAACCGCTTTACGATGCCCGAGCCTGCGCAGACCGGCGTACCTCCGCGTCCTGTCGGTCAAGGGTACGAGCGCATCGGGGAAAACGGCAGTCTCGAGCTGTACATGAATAGGAGCACTTACGCCATCGAGGTCAAGAATAAGGAGACCGGTTATGTGTGGTCCTCCGTGCCCGACCCGCAGACGATGCAGCAGGAAGAGCTGAACGAGGATTGGATCAATGCCATGCAGTCGCCGTTCATGCTGGATTATTTCCAGGCGGACGACGCGACGGTCGCGACGAGCAACCTCCGCTCCCAGCAAGGCAAGGCGGTATTGGCCAAACCGGTCGAGGGCGGCATGGAAGTAACCTACGAGCTTCCCGATCTGGGGATCAGGCTGACGGTGCGGACGGCGCTGGACGAGACCGGTCTCGTCGTCACGCTGCCGAATGATTCGATCGTGGAGGAGGGCAGCGGCCGGCTGGCTACCATCCAGCTTTATCCGTTCCTCGGCGCCGTACGCCAAGCGGATGTGCCGGGTTATCTGTTCATCCCCGACGGCAGCGGGGCGCTGATCCGTTTCCGCGATCAGCAGTCGCGCTTCGACGAGCCGTATGTCGGGGAAATTTACGGCAGCGACGTGACCACGACAGGCTTCGACGCGTCTAACGCCGTTTCGTATCCCGTATTCGGCATCGTACACGGCGCAGGCCAAAATGCGCTGATGGGCGTCGTCGAGCAGGGGAAAGCCAATGCGGAAATCGTGGCTTATCCGAGCGGCGTCAATACGAATTATTACTGGGTATCGACGCGCTTCAAGGTGAGATCCGCGTATTTTCAACCGACCAGCCAGTCGATGGGCGGAATCAATACGTTCACAAAAGCAAAGACCGAAGGCGACAAGGCAACGCGGTATCTCTTCTTGAACGGCAGCCAGGCGGATTATATCGGCATGGCCGGGGCGTACCGCGCCTATTTGCAGCGCAGCGGCATGCTGGCGAAGAAGCCGGCGGAAACCGGCGAAGCCAGTGACATTCCCGTAGAGATCGATTTCCTTGGCGGCGACATCGAGCCTGGTCTCCTCGGCAAGCATGTGCTGAAGCTGACTTCCTTCGAAGAAGCCCAAGGCATTTTGGAAGATTTGCGCAAGCAGGGCGTCACCCGGGTGACGGCCGTGCTCAAGGGATGGAATGCCGGGGGCTTGAACGGCGCCCGTCCCGCCAAGCCGTCGTTTGCCGGCGAGCTGGGCGGCCGCTCCGGTTTCGAGGCGCTGCGCGATTACGCGAAGGAGCAGGGGATCACGCTCAGCCTGGAAACCGATTACACCGATTTGCTCAAAGGCAGTCCGCGGACCAATGTCCGTTCGGATGCCGCCCGGATGATTACCGACCGGCTGCTGGAGTATCCGTTCGTAAGCAAATTCGTGAGCAGCCTGTACAAGGATTTGAACGGCTATTTCCTTCGTCCGCAGTCCGCGCTCCGCTTGGCGAAGGACGACTTCGGCGCCTTCCGCGGGGACGGGCTGACGAACCTGACGCTGAACGGCACAGGTTATATGCTGTTCTCGGACTATAGCGGCAAGGAGGCGGTTACCCGCACCGATGCGATGCAAATGTACGGCACACTGCTGGAGGAAGCGAATAAGCAATCGCTGAACCTGGCGGTGAACCAGCCCAACGACTACATGCTGAAAGGGACGGCCTCGTACTTGGGCATAGCGATGGAATCGTCGCAGTTCATGTACACGACGGACACGGTTCCCTTTATCCAAATGACGCTTCATGGCGTCATGGATTATTATGCGAAGGATTCCAACCATCAAGCCGATCCGTCGGAGGACGTGCTCCGCATGATCGAATACGGCGCTTACCCGTCCTTCGTCATTACGAAGGAGCCGTCCTGGAAGCTGCAAAATACGCCGTCGAGCGACCAGTTCTCCACCGCCTATGCAGATTGGGCGCCGGAGATCAAACGCCAGTACGAGATGGCGAACGAGGCGCTGAAGCCGGTGCGGCACGCGTTCATGACGGGGCGCGAGGTGCCCGATTACGGGGTGGTCAAGGTAAGCTACTCCAACGGCGCCGCGATATGGGTGAACTATACCGGCGAGGATTACCGCAGCGGATCGGTTGACGTGAAAGCGCGCGATTTCGCCGTGACGGGAGGCGACCGGTCATGAAGAAGATGAAGATGCCCAAGGCAAGGCGCGAGGCGCTGATCGGGTATACGCTCGTGCTGCCGTGGATCGTCGGCTTCCTGCTCTTTATGGCGTATCCGCTCTATTTCTCGCTCTTCATGAGCTTTCACAAGGTCGCGGTAACGCCGGAAGGTATCAAAACGCAGTATTTGGGCTGGGGCAATTATAAGGAAGCGTTCCTGACGGACCCGGAATTCATTCAACAGCTGCTGCTGTTCGTCAAATCGACCGTGCTGATGATTCCGATCGTCATCGTCTTTTCCCTGTTCGTCGCGCTGCTGATCAATCAGCCGATCCGGGGACGGCAGCTGTTCCGCGCGATTTTCTTCCTTCCGGTCGTGATCACGAGCGGCGAAGTGGTGCAGGAGCTGTTCTCGCAGGGCGCGGCGACGATTCCTTTGATGGATCAATCCGGCGTCATCGATTATTTGCAAAACTCGCTTCCCCATGCATGGGGAGGCCCGCTGATCGACGTCATCAACAAGTTCATTCTGATCCTGTGGTACTCAGGCGTCCAAATTCTTATCTTCCTGGCGGCGCTCCAGAAGGTGAACCCGCAGGTCTACGAGGCGGCCGCCATCGACGGCGCCTCGCCGTGGGTAAGCTTCTGGAAGGTGACGCTGCCGGAGGTCAAGCCGTTCATTCTGGTCAATCTCATTTACACGACGGTGGATCTGTTCACGAATACGTTCGGGGACGTGATCAAGCTCATTCAAGACAAAATGTTTCAAGTGAACTCGGGCTTTGGCTATTCGAGCGCGATGGCCTGGATTTTCTTCGCGGTCATCCTTGCCGTGCTGCTGATCATCGCCTGGTTTTTCCGGAACCGCGACAACGCGGACAGAAGATAGGAGGAAGACAGATATGAGAGACGTGGCCTCAGAGCCGCAAGTGACGCAGAAAGCGGCGAGCCGGCGGACGGAGCTGCGCCGCTGGATCGATAAAGCGACCCATCTGCTGTGGGGCAGGCAGGGCAATGACGGACTGCTGCTCAAAACCATGGTGTACGCGCTGCTCGTCATCGTCGGGTTCGTATACGTATATCCGCTGCTGTTCATGGTTTCGCAGAGCTTCAAAAGCTTGCCGGATCTGCTCGATCCGACGGTCGGCTGGATCCCGCGGCAGCTGGAATGGAACAATTACGTCCAGGCATGGCATGTGCTTCACTATATGAAGGCGCTTGGGGTTTCGCTGCTGAATTCGGTTTTGCCGGCCATTGCCCAGACGATATCATGCGCTGTCGTGGGCTACGGCTTCGCCAAATATAAATTCCCGGGCAAGCCCGTGCTGTTCGCGCTGATGCTCATTACGTTCGTGGTGCCGAAGCAGGTCATCATGATCCCCATGTTCCTATTGTTCAAGGAATACCACATGCTTGAGACCCCGCTGCCGTTCATCGTCCCGGGGATCTTCGCCCAAGGGCTGCGCGGGGCGTTGTTCATTCTGATCTATGTGCAATTTTTCCGCACGATTCCGGTTGCGCTTGAGGAGGCAGCCGCGATCGACGGGGCAGGCGCGTTCAAAACCTTCATCCGCATCATTCTGCCCATTTCCGTGCCGGCGATCGTCGTGGTCTATCTGTTCTCCATGGTGTGGCACTGGAATGAAACGTACCTGGCTTCGCTGTACCTGGGCAATGCCATGACGACGCTGCCGCAGGAGCTGAAGACATTCAACGATGCGTTCAAGGCGATGTACACGGGCGGGGCGAAGGTGACGGACGTCAACGAAGCGATTCGAATGGCGGGCACGCTGCTCATCGTCCTGCCGCTTCTGGCGCTCTACTTGTTCGCGCAGAAGTATTTCACCCAAGTGGTCGACAAAACGGGATTAACCGGAGAGTAAGGCCGTGACCATCGGATAACCGTTTCGGCTGCGGCCGGGCCATTCATTTTCAGGAGGAGCGTGTTCGAGAATGATCGAAATCATCGATAAACAGATTCGCATAGACGGCAGGCCGCAAATGATCCTGTGCGGCGAGATTCATTATTACCGGCTGCGCCGCGAGGAATGGCAGGACCGCATCGACAAGCTGAAGCTGGCCGGCTGCAACGCGGTTGCGTCCTATGTGCCGTGGATGTGCCATGAAGAGACGGAGGGAGAAATCGACCTGCGAGGAACGAATCGCCCGGAGTATGATTTGGCGGGTTTTATCGATCTGTGCCGCGACAACGGGCTGTACTTCTTCCTGCGTCCCGGACCGTTCATTATGGCGGAGATGAAGAACGAGGGGCTTCCTTACTGGATTTACGACAAGTATCCGGAAATCGTGCCGCTCGGTTGGGACAACCGCCCTGCCACGACCAGGACGGTCGATTACCTGGCGCCGAACTACCTGAAGGAAGTGCGCCGTTGGTATCAAGCCGTAATGGAGATCGCCGCGCCAAGACAGCAGCCGAGCGGCGGGAACATCATAGCGATCCAGCTGGATAACGAAATCGGCATGCTGTCCTGGGTAAGCAACGGACCGGATTTGACGCCGCTTGTCATGGACGATTTTGCAGGCTGGCTGGCCAAGGCGTATTCGGCCGAAGCGCTCTCCGAACGCTATCCGTTCGACCTCTCGGATCCGGCTGCGCGCTCGGCGGCGCTTCGCTCGCCGGAGGAAGCGTACGCGCCGGCGCTGCATCTGGATTTGGGCCATTATATGCGCAGCCGCTTCTCGCGGTATGTGGATACGCTCCGCCAATATGCCGAAGAATTCGGCGCTTCCGGGGTTCCGTTCGTGGTGAATATTCACGGCACCGGGGGAGGACGCGGCTTTACGTTCCCGATCGGCATCAGCCAGCTGTACGAGTCTTACGAAGGCAAGCCGGGTTTTCTGTCCGGCTCCGATATCTACTTCGGCGACCTGGACATGAATACGTTCCAGGATCTGTACTTGATCAACGGGTTCATGGACGCGGTTCACGACGAGCACCAGCCGCTCACCTCGGTAGAGTTCAACTGCGGCGACGGCAATTTCGGCGAGCTGCTCGCCGCGCGCTACGACGTCTCGGCTGCGGATTTCAAAATGCGCATGTGCGTCGCCCAAGGAAACCGGCTCATCAACTATTACTTGTTCTGCGGCGGCCGCAACGGCAGGCTGGAGCATGGGCGCGGCGACGGCAACGACCGCGTCGCCTTCACGGGCGAGCGTCATGGATTCGCCGCACCCGTCGGGCCGGAAGGGCAGCTGAACTATACGTTTTCGCGGATGGCGCGCGGGATTCAGGCCATCATGGCTGTTGCCGATAAAGTCGCCGTCATGAACGAAGAGCGCGACGGGGTCGCATTTGCGTTTATTCCCGACTACTACATGACGGAATACCGGTATGCGGGCAGCCCGGCCATGAAGGCGTTGTACGACAATATCGAAGCAAACCGCGCGCACTGGGGATGGGAGACGATGGCCCGCGCCATGTTGATCGCCGGCTACCGGTTCGGCGCGGCCGATATCCAGAACAGGCCGCTTCGCGTTTCCGAGACGCCCGTGCTGGCGCTGCTTTCCGCCAGCTATATGGATGAAGCGCTGCAGCGCAAGCTGGGGGATTACCTTATGGAAGGCGGCAATGTGCTTCTGTACGGCGAAGTGCCGCAATACGACATGGAAGCTCGTCCGTGTACGATTCTGGCGGATTGTCTGGGCCTGCGCCTGCTTGAAGAGCATCGCGATTCATCCGGTTACTTTCCCTCCGTCGTGGCCGAAGGCTGGGCGTCCCCGCGTCCGGAAGTGCGCACGCATTTCGCGCAAACGTTCGAGGCCGTACGCGGGGCTGCGCCGTTCTTCCGCTTGTACGGCAGCGGGCAGCCCTGCGGCTTCGAATGCATGGTCGGCCGCGGGCGGGCTATCGTCATGACGGCGAGATATCGAACGGATATCGATCTGTTCCGCACCGCCCTCGAGCGGCTTGGGGCCAAAGCCGGCCTGACGCATGACTGCCCGCATCACGGCATCTTCATGACGTCGACGCGTTCGGCAGCCGGCGAGCGGTTTATTCATCTGTTAAATCTTGACGGCTTCGACAAGACGCTGCGTCTTTACGATGCCGGAGCGCCGCTGTTCGAAGGCCGCGAGCTGATGCTGGCCGGTAAGGACGGCGTCATGCTGCCGGTCGGCGTCGCTGCGGGCGGCGCGAACATCGCCGCGTCCACCGCGGAGATCATGGAGGTCGGGGAAGCGCAAATTGTATTCCGGCTCACGCAGGCGGAGGATTGGATCGATCTCGAGACAACGCGCGGTATCGTGCCGAGCGAGAATTACCGGATTGAGAGGCATGGCGGAGTACAGCGGATTATTTCTCATCAGCATGCAAAAATCGACGACCGGTTAATCGTGCGTTTCGGCGCCTAGTGATGGGAAGGGAGAGAACAAGATGGCCTTATCGGATGAGTCTTTGTTGGAGCTCGAGAGCAAGCGAAGCTTTCTGTTTTTCTGGGAGGAAGCGAATACGGACCCTGCAAGCCCGGGTTACGGACTGATCCGCGACCGGGCGCCGGGGCGTCCGGATATGGCGAGCATCGCCTCGGTCGGTTACGGCTTGACCGCGATCGCGATCGGTGCCGAACGGGGATGGGTGACGCGCGAGGAAGCATCCGAGCGCGCGCTTGGAACGCTCCATACCTGCTGGAAGAATGCCGAGCATCGGCACGGCTTCTTCTTCCACTTCCTGGATACGGATTCCGCGAAGCAATACCGCAATTGCGAAGTATCCGTCATCGACACGGCGATTTGCATTTGCGGCGCGCTCACGGCCGGCGAATATTTCGGCGGCGAAGTCAAGCGCCTGGCGCAGGCGATCTACGAACGGGTGGAGTGGAATTGGTATCGCAATCCGGAGACGGACCAGTTCTATATGGGCTACAGCGACGAGAAAGGCCAACATTTCGGGACGTGGGATCATTACGCGGAGCAATTCATGATGTATTTCCTCGGCGCCGCGTCTCCGACGCACCCGGTGCCTGCCCATATGTTCGACGATTTCGTGCGTTATGTCGGCTATTACGGCGGACACGGGCCGGTCATTCATAGTACGGGCGGCGCCTTGTTCGTGTACCAGTTCTCGCATGCCTGGTTCGATTTCCGCGGACGCAGGGACCGCTACGGCGTAGACTGGTTCGAGAATTCCGTGCAGGCATCGCTCGCGAACCGGCAGTTCTGTATCGATCATGCAGACCGTTCGAAGACGTTTGGTCCCGACGCGTGGGGGCTTACCGCCTGCGATGGCCCGCGCGGCTACAGCGGCGGTTACGGAGCCGATCCGAACACGACGAAGCGGGATTACGCGGACGGGACGATTCCGCCCTGCGGAGCTGCGGGCTCGATTGTCTTCACCCCGAAGGAGTCCATTGCGGCGCTTCGCAACTATTACGAGAACCATCCGCAGCTGTGGGGAAAATACGGCTTCAAGGATGCCTTTAACCTGGACGAGACGCCGGCTTGGTACGCGGAGGACGTCATCGGCATCGACAAAGGCATTACGCTGCTCATGATCGAGAATTACCGCTCCGGCTTCGTCTGGCGGCAGTTCATGAAAGCCGCTCCGGCACGAATCGGCATGGATATTTGCATGGGTGCAGACAATGACATGAACACAGATACAGACACAGATACAGACACAGATTCTATTGCTTAAACAGAGAGAAAAGAGGAGAAACGGGTGAGCACCATATCACAGACGACCGATACGAAGATTCACGTGGAAGAAGGCCTTTACCGGTTTACGTTTTTAAGCAGCGGCGATCTGTTCGAGGCCTCACACAACGGGCAAACGCTGATTAATCAATTGCAGGCAAATCCGATCGACGGCGCCTTGAATAATCTCTATTTGCGCCGGTTTACGGCGGATGGTATCGAAGCGGTCCCGCTGCTCGGCATCCGTTCGTCCAGCCGTCTGCGCCGGTCGGAGCGGGCGCTGATCTGGGAAGGCTCCGCATGGGGTATTTCCTACCAAGTCGCTTTTCAGCTGACGGAGATGGGCGTTTGGTTTTGGGAGGTTTCGCTTGGTGGCGCAAAGATCGAGCTCGATGTGATCTACGGCCAGGACATCGGTCTTGCCGACCGGGGAGCCGTGCGTTCCAATGAGGCTTACGTATCGCAATATATCGGGCATTCCGTCTTCAAGGATTCCGCCAAAGGTTATGTCATCTGCTCGCGCCAGAACCAGCCGCAGGGCGGAAGGTTTCCGTACATGCAGCAGGGTTCGCTGACCGGCGCGGCCGGCTATTCGACGGACGGCTTCCAATTCTTCGGCTTGTCCTACAAGGAAACCGATGTCCCTGACCGGTTGTCGCAGGCGTCGCTGGCGAACGAAATCTACCAGTACGAGTTTGCCTATGCGGCGCTGCAGTCCGAACGCATCCTGCTGGACGGCACCGCCCGGATCGTTTTCTATGGAATGCTGAGGGACGATCATCCTCATGCGGCTGAAACGCTTGAATTTGGCGAAGACGTGGCCGAGGCCTGGAGGCAGGTTGGTGAACGCCGGCTGGAGCCGGGCGATTATTTGGAGATGCCGGCACTCAAGGAAACGATCGGCAAGCCGCTTCGCGCACTCTCCATGACGCGCGGGGAAATCGAACGCCATTTTCCCGTGCGCTTGCAGGAGGAACGGGACGGCGAGACTCTGCTGTCGTTCTTCACTCCGACTTACGAGCATATCGTGCTGAAGGAGAAGGAGCTGCGGGTGGAGCGTCCGCACGGGCATATCCTGATGACCGGCGGCAACGACCGCTTGAACGACCAGGTCCTGACGACAACGGCTTACATGTACGGCATGTTCAACTCGCAGCTCGTCGTGGGCAATACGTCGTTTCATAAAATGATATCCAACGCCCGCAGCGCCTTGAACGTCTTGAAAGCATCCGGTCAACGGATTTATGTCGAGCTTGACGGAAGCTACCGGTTGCTCACGCTGCCTTCAATGTTCGAAATGGGCTTCAATTACGCGCGTTGGTCCTATAAGCTCGAAGATGATATCGTGACGATCACGTGCTTCACGGCCGTGGATGCGCCGGAGATCTGCCTGCAGGCAGCGTCGGAGAAAGGGATCGCGTACCGGTATTTGGTCACGAATCAAGTGATTATGAACGTGAACGAGTATGAACGGCCTTTCCGCTTGGGGCGTAGCGGGGACACCGTCACCTTCAGAGCCGCGGAAGGAACACTCAGTGCTTCGGCTTACCCGGACTTGCATTATTGCCTGCGCGTGACGGGCGCGGCTATGAACGTCGGCGACGAACGCATGCTTGCGGCCAACGTACGGACGGGCGATGCTTCGCTTGTAGTGCTGGAACTGTCCGCAAGCCCGTCCTGGAATCTAACTATTCAAGGCTCGCTGCACGGTCAGCCGCTGCCATTCGAAGACCGCTCGCTGGAAACGGAGAAGGAGCGGTACACGCGGTTTTTAAGCAAGGTCATGAACGAGTTTCGCCTGTCCATGGAGGAGGGCATTCCCGCCGAGCTGGACAAAATGAATGCGCTGGCATGGTGGTACACCCACAACATGCTCGTACACTTCTCCGCTCCGCATGGGCTTGAGCAGTACGGCGGGGCGGCTTGGGGAACACGCGACGTCTGCCAAGGGCCAGTCGAGTATTTTCTGGCGATGCACAACTACGGCACGGTCCGGGATATTCTGCTGAAAGTATATGCGCATCAATACGAGGATACGGGGAACTGGCCGCAGTGGTTCATGTTCGACCGCTACTTCAATATCCAAGCCGCCGAGAGCCATGGCGATATTGTCGTCTGGCCGCTTAAAGTGCTGGGCGATTACCTGCGGGCGACGAAGGATTTTGGAATTCTGGAGGAGCTTGTTCCGTTCATGAACCGACAGACCTTCGATTTCGCGGAAACGGGTTCCTCCGTGCTGCTGCATGTCCGCAAGGAAATTGAATACATCCGGGAACACTTCGTGCATGGCACGCATCTGTCCGCTTATGGAGACGGCGATTGGGACGACACCCTGCAGCCCGCGAACGCCCTGCTCAAACGATTCATGGTGAGCAGCTGGACGGTTGCGCTGACTTTTCAGACGATCAGGGGATTTGCGACGGCCGTCGAAGAGTACGATGCGGCGCTCTCCGAAGAGTTGAAGGAGCTGGCTGCCGGCATTCAAGCGGATTTCAACCGCTTCATGCTTGCGAAGGACGTCATTCCGGGCTTTCTCTATATGGAAGAGCCGGGCGCTGCCGAGTTGATGCTTCATCCGGAGGATACATCGACGGGCATCCGCTATCGCTTGCTTCCAATGACCCGGAGCATGATCGGCGAGCTGCTGACGAAGGAACAAGCGGAGGCGCACTATGCCATCATTAAAGAGAAGCTCTATTTCCCTGACGGCGTCAGGTTAATGGACAGGCCGGCACCCTATGCGGGCGGCGTCAGCACGCGCTTCAAGCGCGCGGAGCAGGCGGCCAACTTCGGCCGCGAAATCGGCTTGCAGTACGTCCATGCGCATATTCGCTTCGTTGAGGCGATGGCCAAGCTGGGTTACCGCGATGAGGCGTGGAAGGCGCTGCAGATGATCAACCCGGTCGGGCTGACGGATGAGGTGCCGAATGCCGAGCTTCGTCAGAGCAATGCCTATTTCAGCAGCTCCGACGGGAAGTTTAACGACCGCTACGCAGCCCAGGAGCGGTTCGAAGCGCTCAGAGACGGCCAAGCGCCGGTCAAGGGAGGCTGGCGGATCTATTCCAGCGGTCCCGGAATTTATATGAACCAGCTCATCTCGGGCTGCCTGGGCATCCGTCAGGAAGGCGGCGATTTGGTGGTGGATCCCGTGCTTCCCGCCGAGCTGTCCGGCTTGCGGTTTGCCTTCCGGTTCATGGACCGGCCGGTCGAGTTTGTCTACCGCCTTGCAGGCGGCGAGGGCAATCGGGTCGCGGTGAACGGCGCGGATGTACCGGTTCGGGAAACGCATAATCGCTATCGGCCGGGCGGAATGCGCATTGGCCGGGAGCTTCTGGCTGCCGCTCTGACATCCGAACGTAACGTAATCGAGATCTTTATTTAAGGGAAGAGGGGCGTACGAAGCAGAACGCCCATCCCAATAGCGAAGCTTTCGGAATCGGCTGAGTTAACAAGCGAGCAGATTTTACTAACTAACAGAAATGGCGGAGATAAAAGGTGAGAGTTAGCGCAGAAGAACTAGCCTCAGGCAAATTATTGCCGGAGACGATTGAACTGGCGGTTCAACTTATTAAAGTGAACGGGTACGTGTTGTTTGAAGAAGTGCTGCCCAGAGCGCAAGTGGACGAGTTATACGATAAGATCGGCCGCCTTCTGGACGGATTTATGGACAAGAACCATTTCGACGTAAACGAGGGATTCCATGACGGCACGAATCATATCGGTCTGCATTTGCCGTTCGAGCAGCCATTTTGCAACGAAAACATCATTGCCCATCCTTTCGTAACCGATGTCATCGACCAAATTTTGGGTTCGGACTGTCTATTGACTTACTTTGCCTCGAATACCTCTATGCCCGGCGGGACGAAGGCGCAGCATGTTCATGCCGACATGGGAGCAAGATTCGGTGACCGCTGTACGGTGAATTTGCCGATCACCCATCTTGTCGTCAACTATCCGCTTGTCGATGTAACGGAGCGGAACGGTCCTATGGAGGTATGGCCGGGGGGGACGCATTTGCACCCGGATAATTGGTACAGCCCGAAGGTGCTTGACAAATCCAGGCTTGCCGAGCATATGCTTTCCTTCAAAGCCACCATGCCGGCTGGTTCCATTATGATAAGAGATGACCGGATGTGGCATCGCGGCACGCCGAATCAATCGGATCATCCCAGACCGAACATTGCCCTGATTTATACGGCAGCGGAAAACGGACCGCAGCAGGGCAGCATTCAAATTCCGCAGGAGACCTACAATGGGTTCTCCGACAAAACGAAACAACTGGTCCGCAAAGAGAAAATTGGCTTTCCGGCAGCTCAGCCCTACTAAGCGAGCCCTCCTCACCTGACCGCACGGTCAGGTGTTTTTTTATACTGGCACGCTGTGAGCCGACCATAGTCACTGAGGCTCAACCGTCAGTTGAATCGACTTGTTCAAATGACTATTAAAGGAAGAACCAAACACCATCCCCTCCAAGTAGGATAATGTTGGCCAATCAGAAATTTGGTCCAACTGCTCTTAACGCAGTCACGCTGATTGATGCTTTCAAACGGCCCTCCGCGTCAAAAATCGGAGCACCGATGCATCGCCATGATTCTCAAGCTTCTCAATGAATAGTGCGATACATTGCATTAATGAATATATATATTGAAAAGTATCGAGTAACTAGGGGAAAATAGAGGAAAGTTAATCCGGGCACACACATTTGCGCGAATCCTATGGAGTCCGCCAGAAGGAGGATGAATATGGCAAGGAAACGAAAGGCCAAAAAATCCTTGATCAAGGAGTTAAAAGAAACCCTTTATTCTCTCACGAAGCCAAAGCGCATTTCCAAGAAAACCAAGAGTCGGAAAGCCGCCACAACAAAGAAGACAATTAAAACCAGGGCTGAAAGCACCCTGGAATTGCAAAAGAAATTGGAGCAGGATTTAACCCTGAAAATGACGCAGGGAATGCAAAAGATAAAGCGGGAAATGGAACAAGAACTCTTGGAAAAATTAACAAGCAAGAGGCCTGTAACGAATAGTGATGAAGAAGGTTCTTCCGAAATTAAGAAAACGAAAGTGCGAAAAGTCTCCAAAAGCGTGACTATAGGAAAGTCATCCACTAAAACTACAAAAGGAAAATTTAAGCTGAAAACGGATTGTACACTACTTAAATTACTTACATTATCTGATAGTTTAGGACGCAGAGTAGTAGTCGGTTACGAGGTTTTAGACAATAGCAGCCAGGAGATCTGGGGCATTGACATCCATGAGGGTGCCAAATTAGGCAGGTCTAAAAAGATTTTGAATACAAAAGTAAAGAGCCGTAAAGTTGGTCCGGATCGACAATACTATTTGGTACATATATCAGATGATGCTCTGTATTACTCTGAAGAGTACGCTAAAGCGATCCTGGAGCGTGGAAAATTGACAACCGCGAACTATACGCCTGAATTGGCAGACGCAATCAAGACCGCTCACGATTCAGGATATAAAAACAATAGTAAATTGCCTAAACTGGGTTAATGCCATGCCCTACAATTTTTGAGAGTTTTATTTGGAGATCTCAAGTGATTACTGAAAAGATAAATTTCTAATGATATAGAGGAATTAATGACAGGGGCACAGAAGAATAACATTTGAGAGAGTCAAAGCGAGTACATATTAGTTCAAAGTCCAGTTACTAACATTTATTTTCAGGTATTAGCCTATGTTTCCCGAATACCCTAGTGTGGACAGAGACTGGGGAAAATTGAACTGGAAAAGGATGGTATCCAACCATGGGATTGTATGGGAAATTGGAAATCCGGGATGTCAAAACGATTCTAACCGCTCCTGAGGGGATTAATCTGATCGTAGTGAAGATCGAGACGAACGAACCTGAATTATACGGATTGGGCTGCGCTACGTTTACCCAGCGGTATTTAGCTGTAGCTACGGCGATTGATGAATATTTGAAACCGTTTCTGATTGGAAAAGATCCCTCCCGCATAGAGGATATTTGGAGTACAGCGATGGTTAGCTCATATTGGCGCAACGGTCCCGTGCTCAACAACGCCATCTCGGGCATCGATATGGCTCTTTGGGATATTAAGGGGAAAATAGCGGGCATGCCGGTCTATGACCTGCTGGGAGGCAAATGCAGAGAGGCAGCCGCGGTTTACCGGCATGCAGACGGCACGAGCTTGCAGCAGGTTGAAGAGAACGTCATTCGGTTTAAAGAGCAGGGTTACAAATATATTCGCTGCCAATGGGGCGGATATGGCGGTAAGCAGCGGGCCATGCATACCCCCGAGGGGGCTATGGCAGGAGCTTATTATGATCCGGATGCTTATGCCCGCAGTGTGCCTGCTTTGTTCGAGCATATCCGTTACAAAATCGGGTTTGACGTGGAACTACTCCACGATATTCATGAACGGATCGCTCCGATCGAAGCCGTCCGATTAGCCAAGGAATTGGAGCCGCATCGTTTATTTTTCCTGGAAGACCCACTCGCTCCTGAGGATTTGGACTGGTTCCGTGCCATTCGTAATCAATCCTCTACTCCGATTGCGATGGGAGAATTATTCGTTCACCCACAGGAATGGATTCCATTGATTAAAAATCAATTGATTGACTTTATTCGCTGCCACATCAGCGCGATCGGTGGCATTACGCCTGCGCGCAAGCTGGCCGTGTTGTCCGAAGCGTTCGGCGTGCGCACCGCCTGGCACGGTCCCGGCGACGTCTCGCCTGTCGGCCATGCCGCTAACCTGCATCTGGATATGAGCTCGCTGAACTTCGGCATTCAGGAATGGTATGACCCCTCCGATATTATCCGGGAAGTATTCCCGGGTACGCCGGAAGTCCGCAACGGCTTTGCATACCTGAACGGTAAGCCGGGTCTAGGCATCGACATTAACGAGGAGCTCGCGAGCAAATATCCGACCGAGAACAAGCTGCCCGCTTGGACACTAGCGAGAAGGCCGGACGGCACATCTGCACGGCCTTAGAGTTTTAGACGATTTCAGTGTCTAATGATGTGGGGACAGTCTCCCTGGCTGTAATGTCGATAAAAACGATAATTTACTCCTAGATATAAGACATAATCCTTCGACATCCACTCCCTCTGAACCGGTAAACCTATCCAGTACGGCAAGTAGCAGTTGTACTTTCATGTGATCCTGTTCGAAACATACCGTTTAGCGGAATCCGGCTGGCGGTATCCATTAACGACAAGCTTTACGCCCGGGGCTAAATTGCATTCTGGCATTTTCTATTTATTGAGGGATAGGGCAGGGCTGGCTTCAGTGAAGAGATGACTGGTGCGAATTTCACGCTCTGAGGGGAGTTGAGCCGAACTCAGGGTTAGTCTTTGTAGATCGTCCACATAATACAGCATAATCTTATGTTGAAAAAGCTGTCGAGGAATTCTCGGCAGCTTTTTTGTCAAAACGGGAAGACCACATATGGAAAAAAACACCTTGTTTAGTTGCATACCAAACAGTCAAGCGTGCGGTTTTGGTGCCAAGATAACAAAGGCCGATATGCCAACGAAGTACAGTAATTCAACAGGGATTGTGATTCGATTAAACGTTGCGATAAACTTTTCAGACGGGTAGACACTGGGATCATCAACACCAGCCTAAAAACTACCCTAGTAAACAAGAGCTGAAAATTAATAAGCTGACTGACAGCTTTTATCAGGAGTTTATAAAATTAATTGACACGACACCTTATGGTGTCTTATAATAAAAGCGTCACCAAATAGTGTCCTATCAGAGAATCAACAAACAACTTAGGAGGGGGTGTTGTGAGCGAAAACAACCAGCTGCGGGATGTGTTTGACGCGATTGCAGACCCAACAAGACGCCAACTGATTCGTCTGTTGGCAGAAGCAGAGGAGATACCTCTTCATGAGTTGACGGCACAGTTTCAAATGGGCCGTACAGCGGTATCCAAACATTTGACAATCCTTAAAGAAGCGGGACTGGTCCTAGACCGAAAAGTCGGCAGAGAAACGCGATTCAGGCTGAACGCCTCTCCGCTCAGAGAAATTCAAGATTGGGTGGGCTTCTACGGCAAGTTCTGGAGTACGAATATGCTGCGCTTGAGCCAACTATTAGAGGAGGAAGAAGAATGAGTTTAGTCTTATCCTTGGATTTTCAGTACACGACATCGATCGAGAAACTCTGGTCCGCCATAACCGATTCAAGCAAGCTAGCCAGGTGGGTGGTTAACATCCACAATGGTCAGGCGATGGAAAATGATTTTGAGCCCGTCGTCGGACACCGTTTTCAGTTCCGCACGCAGCCGTCCGAATATTGGGATGGCATTATTGACGGAGAAGTGCTGATCGTGGACGCACCAAACCGGGTATCCTATACTTGGGCCAACGGAGGGGAGAAGCACACGGTTACCTGGACACTGCAGGATTTAGGGGACGGAAAGGTTAACCTTCATCTTGAACAAACCGGCTTCGCCAATGTACAAGGTCTCGAAGGCGCTAGGTATGGCTGGGGAAAATGGTGCGGCGAGCTTGAAAAGGTATTGGCCTGATTTGCCTTTGTGATTACTGTGATTGCAGCGACTCTGGTCGTCGTGCACCAGGCAGCATGAAGAAGAGCGGGTCAATGAAACTCGAGTCGCCATCAGAGCTGATAGACGCAAAATCGGGGAGCCGGGCGACTGAAGAAGTGAGACGCTCTCCCGGCTACGCGGGCTGATCAAGCAGGCGGCCCCTGAATACCACAGGTGAGTATGCAAATCTGTTATAGCAATATGTAGAGAGCTCCTATATGGAGGCCAAGATTCTGATCGTGGATGACGACCCATAACAAGTCGCGTAAATCGCGGCTTTTTTGTTTTATGAGACAAATTCCTGTCACTTATGGAATCAAGTTCTTGTCAATTGCCAAGGACAAGAGCTTGATCTCATTCCCGGCAAAGGTAGAAGGGAGCACGTCAGATTGAGGTCGAAATTTTGCCGCGATCAGCATCGGAACAACTTGGCTTAATATCCTATCGTCCACGATGCGCGAGTTTGCCTGTGATGTGAGATGTATATTTAAGGAAGATTGAAGTCATTATAGATGGTAGCGAATTGGGGTGCATATTCGGATCAAAGGAGCAGGAAAATGGGAAAACTTGATGGCAAAGTGGCATTAATTACAGGAGGCAATAGCGGAATTGGTTTGACAACCGCGAAATTGTTCATCGCAGAAGGCGCGAAGGTCGTGATTACGGGCCGGAATCAGACCACGTTAAACTCGGTGGCAGAGGAACTTGGCTCCAATGTCCTTGCGATTCAGGCGGATGCAGCCGATCCGGCAAGCATGGAGAATGCGGTGTCCGAAGCAGTCGCAGCCTTCGGCGGATTGGACATCGTATACGCGAATGCCGGCATTGCATCTTCTACACCTTTAGGAGGCACAGCGCTTTCGGTTTTCGAGGAAGTCCTTAAGGTTAACGTGACCGGCGTCTTCTTCACGGTACAAGCCGCTCTGCCCCATCTGAAGGAAGGGGCTTCGGTCATCTTGACCGGCTCAACGCGAGCAACGGACGGTGCGCCTGAAAGATCCGCCTACGCAGCGAGTAAAGGAGCCATCAGCAGCATGGCAAGAGTGTTCGTATCCGAGTTGTCACCGCTTGGCATCCGCGTAAACACGGTGGTGCCAGGGGCAACACGCACACCCATTTGGAAAAAATCGACCTCTGAAGAAACCGCGAAGCTGGAAGCCTCCCAAGCGCGCACGATTCCGCTTAACCGTATGGGCGATCCGGAGGAAATAGCCGATGCTGTCTTGTTTCTGGCTTCCGATGATTCCTCGTTCGTGCAGGGAGCGGAAATTACCGTTGATGGGGGAGCACGCTCAGCACCCTTAGGGGCTCCCATATACCGTCAATGATAAGAATGGTTATCTAATCCTTCTTTTCTAAGCGCTTTTTTTTGTTTGCTGGTTTGCATTTGACTCTTTCAATTACCCTGACTCCCGCGCCTCAGACTCATAACTATCAAGGCCAATGCTATGACTGTGAGGATAACCCCGAGCAGTCGAAAACCTCCAGCACTGAACTGCTCACCCATAACGATGCTTGTCAACAATGAAGATAAAATGGTACCCAGATATCTCGATGTATTGAATAGTCTGGATGCTACACCGATCATTTCTTTTGGAGAGCTTTTAAACAAAGCCGCCTGCATACCAACAGCGTTCATACCGTTGCTAATGCCAAATGCGGCTAACGCCAGGCTCACACTGATAATCGGCGAAGTTTGACTCAATGTAACGATCCACACAGAACCGAATGCCATCAGCAGTGCAGATACCAGCAAGGCTGGCCTTGGTCCTGATTTATCTATCCATCGTCCTGCGATTGGAGAAATAACGATCGAGCACAAGCCTAAGGTTAGCATGAGAATCCCTGTATCGAACTCGCTGGCATGACGAACCATTTGCAAGTAAGACGGAACCCCAAAAAAGACAGCGTAAAACAGCACATTGACAAGCATGAATTGCACATTGACCCAAATCATCGCAGGATATTTGGCGAATGTGCGCAAAGGAATGAAGGGTGATGTCGTTTTCAACTCATGTCGCACGAAAGCCCACAGTGCAGCAAGCCCTATCCCCCCGACAATGATATGCCATAATGAAACATGCCCAGATGATTTTGCTGAAAGCAATCCGATGAGCAGGGCGACCAGAGCCACTGTAAAAAGCAGGATCCCCAAGGCATCAATCAAATTAAACCATTTACGCAGGGACATGCCTCGTTCAGCGGATGTTGGTGTCTCATCCTTGGGAATCGCCCGCCAGGCTAACAAAAAGCTCGCCGCCACGAATGGGATATTGACAATAAAGATAACAGACCAGTCCCACCGCTGAATCAAGACCCCGCCAACAAAAGGACCGATTGCTGCCGCTCCGGATAGGAAAATCGACAAAATGGACAGCGCTGTCGCTTGTTTCTCCTTAATATGAATTCGTACAATAGCCATTCCAACCGCAACCATCATACTGGTTCCGATCGCCTGCACAATGCGGGACACGATAAGCCATGCAAAATTTGGCGATAAAGGAGCGAGTAAAGATGAAATGAAGGATACAACAAGACCGGCAAGAAATATCTTCTTGCGGCCGAATAAATCGCTTGCCTTTCCCATGACAGGCTGAGCGACAGCACTTGAAATGTAGAAGGTGAAAATAACCCAGGAAACAACGGTAAAATCAAGGTGGAACACATTTTGCAATTTGGGAATCGCAACAGAAATCATCGAAGAATTTAATGGGTTCAATAGTACCCCCAGTCCAACGGAAATCAACAACCATCTGCTGCGAACATTCATTTTTGGTCCCCCTAAGCTGTATTGATATCATCGTACTTGAATTCGAATATTTACTCAAACGCATTTTATGTTATGATTTTATTGACTCAGAGGAATGAATGGGGAGTGCAAAATTGGAACTTCTTCAATTGCAATATTTTCTCGCGGTAGCCCGACTGGAGCATGTGACCGAAGCTGCACGAAGTCTGCACGTTACTCAATCGTCGCTAAGCAAAACGATTCAACGCCTGGAGGAGGATCTGGGGGTTCCACTATTCGATCGAACAGGGAGGAAGCTGCGATTGAATGAGTTCGGAAGCAGATTCCTTCGCCGGGCGGAAAGGGCTCTGTTTGAATTGGAACAGGGGAAGCAGGAGATTAGCGATTTGTCCAGCCCGGAACATGGCACACTCGAGTTGGCGGTGACCACCGCAAGTCCGTTGCCGAATATCCTTCGAGAGTTTCGGAAAAGGCGGCCTAATGTCCTGTTTCATGTGCAAATGCTTAGCGCGCAGAATATGGTTACGCTTCTTCATAGAGGAGAGGTCGATTTTTGCCTGACTTCACCTCCTATACATGAGGATGATATTGAATGTCAAATCGTGTACATCGACCCAATCCTCGTAGCGGTTCCAAAAGGGCATCGACTGGCAAACCAAAGATGCGTATCCCTGACAGAGCTCAGAAATGAATGGTTTGTCGGTGTAAAGAAAGGCTATGGCGCTCGCGATTTCGTGGACTCCTTATGCCAATCGGTTGGATTTGAACCAAAGTATGTGTATGAGGGCGATGAACCTGCAAGGCTAAGCGCTCTTGTAGAAGCCGAAATTGGAATAGCCTTCATACCAAGCACGGCAAGGAATTCGCAGGAACATATCCATTATCTCCAAGTTGAGAATCACGAATTGGTACGGGAGATCGCTTTATTATGGAACAAGAGCCAGTACATTTCTCGGGCGGCTCTGGAATTCCGCGAGGTCGTTGTGGAATATTTTGAAGTGATGTCCCAAAAGACCATTTAATCCTGCCCCTGGAATATAATGAGAAGGACATAGCCCAAGCGAAGGCGCGGGAGCGGGAGCATCCTTTTTATTGAATGACGGGGGTAAAGCGGAGTAAATAAAATAAAGCATAAAGGAGATAGAGATATGACGGAATTCTGGGAATCCAGTTTTATCGAAAAACAAACGATGTGGGGATTTGAACCTACAGACTCCGCAATCGTGACGAAGGACTTTTTCCTTGAAAGGAATGTTAAGGACATACTGGTACCAGGTATTGGATATGGCAGAAATGCTAAGGTTTTTATTGACAATGGAATAAAAGTAACAGGTATTGAGATTTCAAAAACAGCGATTGATTTGGCGAGGCAAAACGGGCTTGATAGCAGTATTTTTCATGGTTCCGTAACTGATATGCCTTTTGATGACAAACTCTATGACGGTATATTTAGCTATGCACTTATTCATTTATTGAATAATCGTGAGAGAGAAAAGTTTATTAAAGATTGCTATAATCAGTTAAAGCCAAATGGATATATGATTTTTACAGCTGTTTCAAAAAAAGCCCCCATGTTTGGACAGGGCAAACAATTGGATAAAGACTATTTCGAAATCATGGAGGGCGTAAAAATGTTTTTTTATGATTCTGACTCCATAAAACAAGAATTTGAGAAATATGGACTTGTAGAGTTTTCAGAAATTGACGAGCCAAGCAAGGACATGAAGAATAAACCTCCAGTAAAATTTTTAATCGTAAAATGTAAGAAAGAACTATAAGAACATCAGTTTTTAAGAGCAGGCAGACATAGCGCCAAGATACTCGAGGAGTACTATTGTTAATGATCCTTCTATTAGTATCTCCGTAGATAAGCGAAAATAATTTTCGTGTTTACTATAAGCAATTAGTTGCAATTAGTTGAAAGAAGTATCTGCCGACGCAGTTCATAGTTGGTCAACAGAAAACACCTCCGGGTGTTTTTTTTCCTGAGCAAGCGCATATCCAAGCGATGAAATAAAAAGTTTTCTTATTTCTGGTTTTAAGGCTGCATTCGCTACATATATTTTAACAATGATGGGAATACGTGAATGTATAAACGCCTTGATCGACATGCCAACAGCCAAGTACCTGAAGCCGATACCTCAACCCGGGTATTGGCTTTTTTTAAATTCCAAGAATGTATAAGTTTCACACTTATTTGGGCTTAAAGGCAGGTGCCAGCATGTTGCCAATGGACGAAAGTACGGTGCTCGTTGACGGCGGAACGATGACGATTGAACAGGTGGTCCGGGTAGCCCGCTATAAGGAGCGGGTGCGAATTAGTCAAAGCTGCCTCGATCAAATGGCGATTAGCCGGGCGTACGTCGAGAAGCTGCTTCGTGAGAAGCGGGTGGTGTATGGGCTGACGACCGGTTTTGGCAAATTCAGCGATACTTATATTTCGGCCGAAGACACGAAGCGCATGCAGCTGAATCTCATTCGAAGCCATGCCTGCGGGATTGGACCGCCGCTGACGGAGGAAGCGGTAAGAGCGACCATGCTGCTGCGCGTAAATGCTTTATCGCTGGGCTATTCCGGCATCCGGCCGGGAGTTGTTCAACTGCTGGTTGATATGCTGAATGCCGGAGTGACGCCGGTCATCCCGGAGCAAGGCTCGCTTGGGGCAAGCGGGGACTTAGCGCCGTTGTCGCATCTGGCACTCGTGCTGGTTGGCGAAGGAGAAGCCTGCTTTCGCGGCGATCGGTTGCCCGGCAGCGAAGCGGTGGCCAAAGCCGGCTTACAGCCTATCGCGCTGGAGGCCAAGGAAGGTCTAGCGTTGATTAACGGGACGCAGGTGATGACGGGGATTGGAGCGCTTGCTTGCTATGATGCCGTCAATTTAGCCGGATGGGCGGATTGTGCGGCCGCGTTAACGGCTGAGGAGCTTCGCGGCATTCGCGATGCTTTCGAACCGCTTACCCACGCGCTTCGCCCGCATCCGGGGCAGGGACAATCCGCTGCGAATATCCGGCGTTTGACGCAGGGGAGCCGGTTGATGACGGATCAGGGAAAGCTGCGCGTGCAGGACGCTTATTCGATCCGCTGCGCTCCGCAGGTCCATGGCGCCAGCCGGGACGCGCTGCGATATATCCAAGAGAAGCTGGAAATCGAAATGAATGCGGCAACTGACAATCCGCTCATCTTCGCTGCTGAGAATCGTGTCATTTCCGGAGGCAATTTCCACGGTCAACCGATCGCCTTGGCGATGGATCATCTTGCCATCAGTGCTTCCGAGCTCGCCAGCATCTCGGAGCGACGTACCGAAAGACTCGTCAATCCGTCTTTGAATGAGAAGCTTCCTCCTTTCCTGGCGAAGGACGGGGGCGTCCAGTCCGGCTTTATGATCGCCCAATATACGGCGGCCGCGGTTGTGTCTGAGAATAAGTCGCTTGCGCATCCGGCCAGCGTAGACTCGATCCCCTCGTCGGGAAATCAGGAGGATCACGTCAGCATGGGGACGATCGCGGCCCGCAAAGCGAGTCAGATTGTGCTGAACGCCTATTCGGTGGTTGCTATCGAGCTTCTGTGCGCAGCACAGGCTGCCGATTTTCGCGGTCCGGAAAAACTGGGAAAGGGCACGAAATGGATGTATGACCGGTGCCGCGAGCATGTGAGCTTCATGGATGAAGACCGCGTATTGTCAGGCGATATTCGCGTCATGGCGGAATGGATGAGAAAGACGAATGTGCGGGAAGCCATCGCGTCGGTCGTCCCGATTGTATAAATAGGATTGGAGGTTTGACGCTATGAAGGAACGAGTCGTTCGCGCGCCGCGCGGCGCCGGGCTGAATACGAAGGGCTGGGTCCAGGAAGCGGCGCTGCGCATGCTGATGAACAATCTTGATCCGGAGGTGGCCGAATATCCGGGCAAACTGGTCGTGTACGGGGGAATTGGCAAAGCCGCGCGGAATTGGGAGAGCTTCGATGCCATCGTCGATACGCTGAAGCAGCTGGAGGACAACGAGACGATGCTGGTGCAATCCGGCAAGCCGGTCGCGGTCTTCCGGACCCACCGGGACGCGCCGCGTGTGCTGCTCGCCAACTCGAACCTGGTTCCGGCATGGGCGAACTGGGATACTTTTCACGAGCTGGACCGGAAGGGGCTTATGATGTACGGACAGATGACGGCAGGCAGCTGGATTTATATCGGCAGCCAGGGCATCGTTCAGGGTACTTATGAGACGTTCGCGGAATGCGCAAGGCAGCACTTCGGCGGCACTTTGAAAGGGACGATTACCGTAACGGCCGGCCTCGGCGGAATGGGAGGGGCGCAGCCGTTAGCCGTCACCATGAACGAAGGCGTGCTGATCGGGATCGACGTCGACAAGACACGAATCGAGAAGCGGATTCATTCGCGTTATTGCGATTGCATGCTGGAAAGCCTGGATGACGCGATCTCGCTTGCGGTCGAGGCCCGGAAGGAGGGGCGTGCGTTATCCATCGGTTTGGTCGGCAATGCGGCAGAGGTACTGCCGGAAATGCTCCGCCGCAGCTTCATTCCGGATATTATAACGGATCAAACCTCGGCCCACGATCCGCTGAACGGTTATCTGCCTCAGGGCTTATCGTTGGAGGAAGGCAGCAAGCAGCGCGCGGAAAATCCGGCGGCTTATGTCCGGAGGGCCAAAGAAAGCATGGCCGCGCATGTAATGGCGATGCTCGAGATGAAGCGGCTCGGCGCCATCGCCTTCGACTACGGCAATAATATTCGCCAGGTTGCTTACGATGAAGGCGTGGAAGACGCCTTTGCTTTTCCGGGCTTTGTCCCTGCTTACATCCGTCCGCAGTTTTGCGAGGGACGGGGTCCGTTCCGCTGGGCGGCGTTATCCGGCGATCCCGAGGACATCTACAAAACCGATGAAGTGATCTTAAAGACGTTCGCCCACCGTGAACATTTATGCAAATGGATCCGAATGGCGCAGGCCAAAATCGCCTTCCAGGGCCTGCCGTCCCGGATCTGCTGGCTCGGCTACGGCGAGCGGGCGTTGTTCGGCCGCATCATTAACGATATGGTCGCTTCCGGGGAGCTGTCGGCTCCGATCGTGATCGGGCGCGACCATCTTGACGCGGGCTCCGTCGCATCGCCGAACCGCGAAACAGAGGCGATGTGCGACGGCAGCGATGCGGTCGCGGATTGGCCGATTCTGAACGCGCTCCTCAATACGGCGGCCGGGGCAAGCTGGGTATCGCTGCATCACGGCGGCGGTGTAGGCATGGGTTATTCCATTCATGCCGGCATGGTGATCGTCGCGGACGGGACGAAGGAGGCGGAGGAGCGATTGGAGCGCGTCTTGACGACCGATCCGGGCATGGGCATCGTTCGCCATGCGGATGCCGGCTATGCTCTGGCGATCGATAACGCCAAGAAGATGGGGATTCGGATGCCGATGGCGGGCAGACAGGTGACCGGAAAGGAGTGACGCTACCCTATGCTTTATATCAAGAACGCGGCGCAAGTCGCAACCGTAAGCGGGGGCAGCCAGGCGCCGAAGACTGGAATAGAGATGGAGAAGCTGAACATCATTGAGAACGGCGGTGTCGTCGCGGATGGCGAACGCATCGTCTTCGTCGGAACCGACGAAGAGGCGGCGGAGTATGTTTTGCACCATGGGGGCGAAGACGTCAACGTTATTTGTGCGGAAGGAAAGACCGTCACCCCCGGTCTGATCGACCCGCATACGCATGTGGTGTTCGCCGGTTCCCGGGAGCATGAGCTGACGCTTCGCATCCGCGGCGCCGCCTATATGGAAATCCTACAAGCGGGCGGGGGCATTCTCAATTCAACGATCAAAACCCGCGCCGCATCGGAAGCGCAGTTAATCAGGGAGACCCGCAAGCGGCTTGACCGCTTCCTTGCCCACGGCGTTACGACGATCGAGGCGAAGAGCGGCTACGGACTGCGGCTTGCGGATGAATTGAAGCAGCTGCGGGCGGCCCGCTATCTTCATGGCGAGCATCCCGTCGATCTCGTCTCGACCTTCATGGGTGCCCATGCGGTTCCTCCCGAGTACAAGTCGGATCCGGACTTGTTCGTCAGAATCGTAACGGAAGAAATGATACCGGCTGTCGCAAAGGAAGGGCTGGCAGAGTACTGCGACGTCTTCTGCGAGGAGGGCGTGTTCACTCCCGGGCAATCGAGGACGATCCTGGAAGCCGGCCTGAAATGGGGGCTGAAGCCGAAAATTCATGCCGATGAGATCGTCCCTTACGGGGGCGCCGAGCTGGCTGCCGAGATAGGAGCCGTATCGGCCGAGCATCTGCTGCGGGCGTCGGACGCCGGCATTCGGGCAATGGCAGAGAAAGGCGTCATTGCGGTGCTACTGCCCGGTACGGCCTTCTTCCTCATGACGAAGCCGGCCAATGCCCGGAAAATGATCGAAGCGGGCGTGCCGGTCGCCTTGTCGACCGACCGGAATCCGGGCTCCAGCCCGACGGAATCGCTTCCCTTTATGATGAACCTGGCCTGCTTAACGATGCGGATGACGCCTGCCGAAGCGCTGACTGCCTGCACGATCAATGCGGCTCATGCGATCGGACGCGCAGACCGGATCGGCAGCATCGAGGCCGGAAAGCAGGCGGATCTGGTTATTTTCGATGCTTCGAATATCGAATACTTGCAGTACCATTATGCCGTTAATTTGACGGAGACGGTTATCAAGAAGGGTGTTCCCGTCATTGTGCAAGGCCAAAGGAATTACGTATGAAGCAGCTGACGATCAATGCGGCCAGATTGGAGAAAGCCATCCATGAACTGGGCCGAATCGGCTTGAATGGGCAGGGCGGCTTGGACCGGACGGCGTTTACGCCTGCGGATTTAGCGGCCCGGGATTGGGTAAAAGAGAAAGCGGCTGCTCTCGGCTTGGACGTTCGCGTTGACGAAGCGGCCAATATTTGGGCTGCCCGGCGAGGCAAGCGCAGCGAGCTTCCGGCTATAGCGTTCGGTTCCCACGTCGATACGGTGCCGAACGGAGGCAAGTACGACGGAGCGCTGGGTGTCTTGTTAGCTTTGGAGTTTATGCTTGTGCTGAAAGAGCAGGGCGTTTGGACCCGGCATCCGCTCGAGCTCGTTTCCTTCAGCGCGGAAGAACCGAATCCGTTCGGTCTATCGACATTCGGCAGCCGGACGGTAGCCGGCAAGCTGACAAGGCGGGACTTGGAAGGCGTCCGGGACGACACCGGCAGGCTTATTATCGATGCGCTGCGCCAAGCGGGCGGGAATGCGGAGCGTTACGGGCAGGCGCGCCGGAAGCCGGAAGAGCTCGCTGCTTTTCTCGAGGTGCATATCGAGCAGGGGAAGAGGCTGCTGAACCGCGGCATTCCGGTCGGCATTGTCACGGCAATCACGGGCATATACCGCGAGGAAGTGACCGTCCTTGGCGTGCCGAATCACGCGGGGACGACACTTATGCAGGAACGGACCGATGCTTTACTGGGAGCGGCCGAAGCGATGCTTGCGCTGGAGCGGGTATGTCTTGCACATCCATCGGACGAAATCGTAGGGACGGTCGGGAAGATCACGAACGAACCGAATGCGCCTAATATTATTCCGGGCAAGGTGCAGTTTCATATGGAGATCCGCGGGAAAACGAGAGCCGACATCCAGGAAGCAATCGATAAATGGGAGTTGCAGGCGGCACACATTAACTCTAGCAGAGGAGTGCGAATCGAGCGCCGCATGCTGCTCGACCAGCATCCGGTTGCCATGGATCCGCTCGTTGCCGGGACCTGCGCTTTGCAGGCGGAGAAGCTCGGATATCCGCATGCACCGCTTGGCAGCATGGCTGGACATGACGCGGCGCATATGGCGTCGCTTACCCGTTCGGGGATGCTCTTCGTCCCCAGTCTGGATGGGAAAAGCCATTGTCCGGAAGAGGCGAGCCGGATCGAAGATATCGGGAAGGTAGGCAACGTCCTTCTTCATTCCATTTTGGCGCTGGATGAGAAATTGGATGCTTAAGGAGGGTTAGCGTGAGCAAGCGGAAGCTGTATGCAGCGGATTATGTCTATGCAAAAGGAGCGTTTCAGAAGGATTTTGCACTCGTGGAGCAGAACGGCGTTATCATGGAGGTTGGACCTTCACCAGAGGTATCCGCTACATTTCCAGATGCCGAGCTTGTCCGCTGGGAAGGGAAAGCGATCGTGCCGGGCACGGTCAATGCGCATAATCATTCTTTTCAAAGCCTGCTGCGCGGCATCGCCATCGATAAACCTTTTCTGGAATGGAGGGATCAAGCGCTGTACCGGTACACGCCGCTGCTTGATGAAGAAGCGATCTATACGGGAGCACTGCTGGCTTTCGGGGAAATGATCAGGTACGGCGTCACGACAGTCAGCGACTTTTTCTATGTTCATAACGGCAGCACGGCCTTTGACGAGGCGGTTATTCAGGCTGCGAAGGACGTAGGTATCCGGCTTGTTTTTGCCCGGACAATGTACGATTGGAGCGGCGCGCCAGCGGCGTACAGGGAGACGGTGGAGGAAGCCGTGGAACGGACCCGTTCTCTTGCCGTCAAATACCAGGGAGACCCGATGGTTACGGTCCATCCGGCACCGCACAGTCCGCACGCGGCTTCGCCGGAAATGATTAAGGCCGGTCATCGTCTGGCGGTCGAGCTGGATACCCCTTTCCATATTCATGTCGCGGAAGAAATGTTCGAGGTTGAGGAGACGTTAAGGGATTACGGCCTTAGGCCGATTCATTATTTGGACTCGTTAGGCGTATTGGATGAACGGATGATCGCCATTCATTTGGTATGGCTGGATGATTCGGAGGTCGGGTTGATTGGCAGCCGCGGCAGCTCGCTGGCTTATTGTCCCTCCAGCAATATGTTTCTCGCAGACGGCGTCACCCGAATCCCTGACCTCTTGAAATCCGGCGTAAAAGTTTCCTTGGGGACGGATGGAGGGTGCAGCAACAACCGGATCAGCATGTTTGAAGAAATGCGGATGTGCGCTTTGCTGCAAAAGGTTTCCCGGTTGGATGGGACCTGCATCACCGCGAATGACGTGTTCCGGATGGGAACCGCGAGCGGCGCTGAGATGTTGAGGCTGCAGGCCGGTTCGATCGAACCCGGCAAAGCGGCGGACTTCACCGCGCTGAACATTCAGGATTTGTCGTTGGCGCCAAAACGCGAATTATTTGCGAATATGGTCTATGCCATGCAGCCGAATGCGATTGCCCATGTCGTCATCGACGGCAAACCCGTCTTCAGCAAAGACGGATTACTGACCGTAGCCGAGCAAGACATCAGTTCGCGGGTGAACCGGTTATTCGAGAAGTGGGGCGGCGCATGAATTATCTACTAACAATTTAATTCTATAATATGGTATTCTACTTACGAATCAAATCGGAACATGAAGCCGCCGAGCCGGTTATGGAGGATCCTATGGACATTACAGGCATACACGCTGATTGGAAAGTGGAAAAGATCGAATTCGCCAAATTAACGGGCGAACGTGCCAGAAGCGCAGGGGCCAATGGCAGAATCGGCATTCATGGCAAAAGCTGCACAGTGGACATCGCCAGAATTACGATCGATGGACAAACGGGTTACGGCAGCTCGATTCATATGAAGCCGGACTGGGCCGAAGAGATAATAGGCCGCCGATTGCTTGACTTATTCGACGACCGGGGCAGACTGCGCGAAGCGTATCGTTTGCAATTGGAATATCCAATTCTCGATTGGTTAGGACAAAGACAAGGCAAACCAGTTTATGACCTGGTGTCGGGTGCCCGCTTGGAAAGGGGAGTCCCATTGGTTGTCCCCTGCTACGATACCTCTCTGTACTTCGATGATTTGCATCTGTCCGATGATAGAGCCGCGGTCGCGTTGATGCAAGAAGAAGCGAAACAAGGATATGCGAAGGGCCATCGCCATTTTAAGATTAAAGTTGGCCGAGGCGGACGCCATATGCCGCTCCGGGAAGGGACGAAACGAGATATCGCGATCGTACAGGGGATCTCGGAAGTGGCGGGTCCCACAGGCAAAATTATGATCGATGCGAATAATGCCTATAATTTGAACTTAACCAAAGAGGTCTTGGCGGCTTTGGCGGATGTGAATCTGTATTGGCTGGAAGAAGCGTTCCATGAGGATGAAGCCTTGTATGAGGACCTGAAGGAATGGCTCCGGCAACGTGGGCAGAATGTACTGATCGCGGATGGGGAAGGGCTTGCTTCACCGCATCTTGTTGAGTGGGCGACCCGCGGCCGTGTCGATGTGCTGCAGTACGATATCATCTGGCCCGGCTTCACGCATTGGCTGGAATTAGGCGAGAAGCTGGATGCGCATGGTTTGCGGTCTGCGCCTCATTGTTACGGCAATGCTTACGGCATTTAAGCATCGGGACATTTGTCAGCCGCCGTGCGCAACTTCGAATTTGTGGAATACGACGACATTGCTATTGAAGGAATGGATGTATCTGCGTATCGAATCGAAAGCGGAGAGATTCATATTCCGGCCACGCCGGGTTTTGGAATCGTCTTCGACGATGAACTTGTAACAAACCTTGTAAAGCGATCGGGCTGGTCCCTGACAAGCCGACAGTAAGCCATAGAATAAAGTGATATTGGAGTACGGATTTCCATTTATATGCGGATAAGCGCTGCTGCGATGCTAAAGCGCTTTTGCTGTGGTCAAGTGCAGCGGGGAGCGCTTATTAGGTGACAGGTGGCACGCATATTATCTCATTATTGGCCGCGTAAACTGCGGCCTTTTTTTGCGTTGTGGGATAAAGTTCTTGTCAAATTTGTATGACAATACCCATATCCCATTCCCGATTTTGACAAGTTGGTTAAATCTCATCTCAAGAAGAATTTTCGGGTTAATCCTCAAATGGAATAAAATGTTCGATCATCGACCATAAGGCATTAGGAAGCAGCAGCAGCGAACGTTTTTAACTTGAAAAAGTGCCCTCTTATGGACCGAGCCGGCCATTACGTACCTCCATTCAAAGCCCGATTCCGTTCGTGCTCCACCGACAGCTAGCTGGCTGCAATAAAGATCAACCAGTAAGTTCTGGTTAATCTCCTAAAAAGAACGGGCAGCTGTCTTTTACGGAGGTGTCCATGTCTTATTTTTCATGTTGACAGATTAGTATTATACTATATTATTAGAATTAATAATTTTAGAATAACTAATTATAGTGTAAATTATTAGAGGAGCGAGTGCATGCCAAACTTATTCGCGTGCTGAGGAAAATCGGGTATGGTATCAAGAATCGTGAAAGCCATGCTAAAAATGATGGGTCGGATTTTTAGTGAAATAAGGATTTTATTTTAACTTTATATTTAGGGGGATTTGAAAATGGAAATAGGTATAGATACGTTTGTCGAAACAACTCCGGATGTTCAAATGGGCGAGACAATTAGTCATGCGCAGCGCTTGCGTGAGGTTGTGGAAGAAATTGTCCTTGCCGATCAGGTTGGGTTGGATGTATTTGGGGTCGGCGAGCATCATCGTAAGGAATTTGCGGATTCCGCTACTGCTGTTGTGCTGGCGGCAGCGGCGCCCATGACTAAAAGGATACGCTTAACCAGTTCTGTTTCGGTGCTCTCTGCTGCTGATCCAGTACGTTTGTTTCAGCAATTTGCCACGCTCGATGGTATTTCAAATGGACGTGCCGAGATTATCGCGGGTCGAGGCTCTATGGTCGATGCGTTCCCATTGTTTGGTTATGATTTAAATGACTATGAAGAGCTTTTTGAGGAAAAATTGGAACTATTATTAAAATTAAGGGACTCGGAGAAGGTGACCTGGAAAGGAGGGCATCGACCTGCCTTTACGAATCTTGGCGTGTATCCGCGGCCGGTTCAGAACCCGTTACCAGTATGGCTCGGCAGTGGGGGTAATCCAGAATCGGTAATACGGGCAGGGGTACTTGGACTGCCGCTGGTTTTGGCGATTATTGGCGGAAACCCCTTGCAATTTGCTCCGCTCGTGCCGCTCTATAAGAACGCTGCTGCCCGTGCAGGACATGATGCAGCGAAATTAAAAATAGCTGTACACTCACTCGGATTCATTGCAGAGAGTACCTCGCTTGCGGTCGAGAAGTATTTCCCTCCTACTCAGGCATCGTTTAACCATTTTGGAAAAGAGCGCGGTTGGGGACAATACAGCCGTTCAAACTTTGATGCCTCACGCAGCTTAGAAGGCGCACTCTACGTAGGCGATCCCGAAACGGTGGCCAACAAAATTATTCACATGAGCAAACATTTAGGCTTCACACGATTTTTCCTGCATTTACCCATTGGCACCATGCCGCATGAGGATGTTATGAAAGCCATTGAACTATTGGGAACGCAAGTCGCACCGCAAGTTCGGGAAGAGATCGCAAGATGGTCGCAGTTGAAATGGGCTCCAAATATCGCTTCGAAGTTTGTTATAACATATCGGGAACGAATGGTAAAGAAAGATTCGTTCTCGTATAGGTTGTGAATTACCGGTAAACTTAACGTTACGATAAACGGTTGGTCTAACCGGAAAGTATAACCCATTGCTATTTTTTCCTCGCGTCAACTCCCTTATGCGTTTTTAACTAGCCCTGTGATAACGTTCAATTTTCAAATGTTAAAAAACCATCGCCAAGCATTGGCGATGGTTTTTTACAGTGATTTCGTTGAAGGAGAGGTAAGGCATGAGATATGTTTATTTCAATTATGACTTCAAGTTTATTTAAGTGACGCGGGTTGTAAGAAATTGACCTATTAATAGGTGAAAACGAGACTTCCATAAAATTCCACAACCTCGGATTATAAATTTTATGTTATATAAGTTGACAGATTTAGAATGAATAATTAATATGAGAACGATCGATTCTAATATACCTGCGCAGGTACTTGGAATTAATTTCCAATAAAGAGGAGCAAAGAATGATGATTAGTAACCAAAGCAAAGCCGGTATGATGCATCGGAATCCCAACAAAGAAAATACATTCCTATTCTTACAGACATTAATTCAATATTGGTAAGTGGTGAGGACACAAACGGGGAGTTTTGTGTCGTGCATTGTTCGGTCAATGAAAATGATGGTCCGCCACTCCATATCCATAGAGATGAAGACGAATCTTTTTACGTGTTGGATGGAGAATTAGTAATGACACTTGGCAATGAAACTCTTCTGGTTAAAAGTGGAGATTATGTCTTCGCTCCTCGCGGCATTCCACATACCTTTAAGGTAAGGTCAAAAAAAGCTAATTTCCTCCCGAGATTTATAAGGGCAAGCAG
This sequence comes from Paenibacillus sp. JT31N17, assembly GCF_056269255.1. Taxonomy (NCBI): domain Bacteria; kingdom Bacillati; phylum Bacillota; class Bacilli; order Caryophanales; family Paenibacillaceae; genus Paenibacillus; species Paenibacillus sp. JT31N17. The sequence goes on along the minus strand of NZ_JBWDNP010000001.1, from coordinate 1,596,483 downwards.
GCGAACCCTGATGTCTACGTCGCGCCTCAGTTGACTTACGGAGAGGACCATCCAGGATCAGCCATTCCGGCCATCCGGTTGGGTGTCACAATCACAGAATAAGAGGCTCCCGACAATAATAATAAACTGCCGGCCTGGCAAGAATAGTGACCGATCAAACTCCGCTTCAGCGTTGGATATCCCCATGATTCGAAGGCGCTTTTCTTTTTTCAACGACAAAATTAATCCATCTACAGGAATGCTAACGGAGGATGAAGAAATTGGCGAGCTATAATGAAGCTATTCGCGATAACATGATTCTGGCTTTTGAACATCTGAGCAATAATAATCCGCTCATGAAATTTGAACGCACTCTGACAGCCTGCCGGGTCGAAACTGATATTCCGTATCCGATTTTCAACCGCGTATTCGATTACCAGGCTTCCAAAGAGTTTGACGTTGCTGCGGATGTGAAAGCCATCGCTGCTTCGTACCACAAGCGTGGAATGAAGTGCGGCTGGCACATCTATTCCCATGATCGGGATGAAGCCGTAATCGAAGCGCTGCATGCGAACGCGTTTGTCAACGTGGGCAGTATGTCCGGGATGTCGCTTTCCCTTGAAGGCCAGGCGATCAAGAATGCCGAAGTACCGGGACTGCAAATTCGCACCATTCATACGGATGAGGAACTCGAGATATTCAAACGGGTCTTTATTGCCGAGTATCGGCTTCCGGATGAAGTGGCAGAGGCCGCTACTCAGATTTTCGCCTATGACCAGGAACGGAAATCGACCCGCTATTACCTTGGCTATTTAAACGACATGCCCGTCAGTACCTTAATGACCTTCAGTCAAGGAGACGTTACGGGGATATACACGGTTGCGACTCTTCAAGAATTCCGCTCAAGAGGCATCGGCGGAGCAATCGTGGCCCATGCCTTACGCGATATACATGCCTCAGGAGCAAAGCAGGCGATTCTGCAGGCAAGCTCCATGGGTCAAAGCATTTACCGCAAGCTCGGATTTGAAGAAGAAATCATGATTGACGTTTATTCCGGGTAATTTAACGCTTGATTCAGGTCGATTTGCCCGTATTGGCTATAATGACCGGGATAAAGCCAGCACAATAAAAACAGCGGAGATCCTAGGCTTTGGCATTCAAAGTCCTGGACCTCCGCTGTTTCGTTATTTGGATAAGTTTAACTATCGGACAGTATGAACCGGAAGTTCTTGTCATTTATAACAGCAAGTTCTTATCACACAATAACATTATCCGGAAATTCAAAAAAAATCATAGATCACATCTATCGTTTTGATAGAAAAAATGATATTGATCTATAATTTTTAATCTAATACAATGAGGCATCAGATGAAAGTTGAGCTAATCGAAAGGAGTACCATAAAGGACCATTTGCTCATTGCGGCATATGGGAGAGGGCATAAAATCGAATCGGAAGATGGATACTAAGATTCATAGATGCGCATCAATTTATTAAGGTATAAAGCATGACGAATCAGCCTTGGTTTGGTTATTGGCCGAACTGGGGCTGACTTATTCTCCAAAGACTTCACAATTTCCGTATGATGTTGGCACGACAACATAGCACGAATGCACTCTGCATTCGATAAACAATAATTTGTATAGAAAGTGGTGATTATCCATGCAAACCATGGCTGCCATGCAGAAACAAAAAAGTTCTGTTCAATTCTTACCCGTCAATCTGTTCGCGTCGGTTATGGGAATTTCAAGTCTGTCATTGGCTTGGAGACAAGCAAACAAGCTATTCGGCACTTCCCCCGTTATCGCTGATATCATTGGAATTGTCGCTGTTCTGGTCTTTGTCGCGTTAAGCATAGGTTATATTTCAAAATGGATTCTTTATCCTCAGCAAGTCAAAGATGAATTTACGCATCCGGTTTTAGGGAATTTTTTCGGTACGATCACGATTTCCATTCTATTGCTTTCCTCCGTGATAGGCGCCTACAGTCAGATATCGGGGCAAGTGATCTGGATCATCGGAATTGTACCCACATTAGCGCTTAGTTTTGTCGTCGTTACACGCTTGTTGAACGGCAATCTCGAGCCAGGCAACGCGGTTCCGGCCTTGTTGATTCCTGTGGTAGGGACCATTAATATCGCTGTTACCGGCGGGACAATGCCGTTCCCATGGGCGCATGAAATTAACTTGTTGTCCCTGGCGATCGGAGGAATTGTTGCTTTAGTTTTCCTTTCCTTGATCTTATCCAGATTGATTCATCAAGCTCCACTGCCAGCAGGATCAACGCCCTCCATGATGATTATGATTGCGCCGTTTGAGGTTGGTTTTCTTGGCTATACGAACTTCGAGCAGCGGATTGATCCGTTCGCCTCCATCTTGTATTACTTTGGTCTGTTCCTGTTCATTGTCCTATTCTTCAAAGTATTTAAAAAATCCATCCCGTTTGGCGCTTCCTGGTGGGCCGTAGGCTTTCCAATGGCTGCTCTCAGCAATGCCGCTTTAAAATATGCGATGTTTGTGCATTCCTGGCTGTTAATCGCCATTTCCGCGGTCGTTCTGGCTTTGTTAAGCATCGTTTTGGTCGTTCTCTTTATTCGAACAATAAACATGCTGTTTAAAGGGAGTCTGCTTAAAGGATAATCATTTAATCATTTAACGATCTTAACAAAAAAATGATAAGCAAGGACTGCTCTCTGCAGGAGTAGTAATTATAATATTAACATTTGTGTTAATTAGATTCACTTTTTAAAAAATGGTGGAGGCTGGAAAGCCCCAAATAAAGATATATAAGCTAACGGATCACGATAGTGGAGGAGCTTGCTTCGGGCAGCTCCTCTTTACCTTTCCCCATAGAGGGAGGATAGCTTATTTCGGGAGGTTCCCTGGTGTCCCAGACGGCATTGAATTTCCCCAATTTAGTAAGTATTAGACTGGTGACCGGTCCTTGAACGGGTAGGATATTTTTTTGAAAATGGATATTGACTTTCCTTACCTAACTAAGTTAAACTAACTTTGTTAGGTAAGGAAAACTAATAAGAATCGGAGGTTTATAAAATCCAACTATGAGTGATTCTTTGAAACAGACCTTAAACAAGGAGCGCATTATCCAAGTCGCACTCGAAATCCTAGATAAGGATGGGGCAGCAGGGTTAACGATGCGCAAACTGGGGTCAGCACTAAATATTGAAGCGGCTTCTCTTTATTATCACTTCCCTAACAAAGGAGCTCTGATCCAGAACATCGTCGATTCAATAAGCGCCCGGGCAGTACCTGATGCTGAGCCACACTCATGGTGGGAGGCGTTGTATGCATTTGGGGTCAGATTCAGAGAAACTTTGTGCGCACACCCAGGGGTAGTGCAATTGATAGCTACTCATCCGGTATCGGCTGAAGTGGGAATCAAGCTCGCTGCACCACTGGCAATAGCAATGCAAAAGTCAAGTGCCAGTGAAGAGCAGGTGCTTTTCGTAATCCAATCTATAGCTGTTTTTGTAATCGGTCATGCATTGGCAGAAGTCGGCAATTTGCCCAGTCCGCCAACAGCGCCTCAAAGCTACTACGACGATTGGTTTCAAATGGGTATCCACGGTCTCATTAGCGGCTTTAAGCAGCAATTTCATGATGAGAGCCAGTAGCAGGCAAGAATGAGCACTAACGAGTCTGGAGTTCAAAGGAGGAATAAAAATGTTTTTCACAATGTTATGGCTGCAGGTTATTACGCTGCTATATCATCAGTTGACAACCAGAATTGATTTCTTTCCTTTTAATGGTGTCCGCAATTATACAATCAAAGAACGTAAAAATGAGGCTCTAATGAACGGCATTATTATGATTGTCCCTATCATCCTTATATTTACCCAAATGCCTATTCTAATCGGTGTTGCTGCAACCATCTGGACACTTGTAGTTGTGGGCGCTATGTTGAGCTGGTGGATACCTTATTTTACAGGTCATGCGATCTATAAAATGCCTAACAATGAAACGTGGACACAAGTATATGAACGTATATTTGCAAAGACCTTCACCATATTGCCTCGTATCAAAAACAATCCTAGGCCGAACGTAGAGCATATGGTATTGCATGTTTTTATTGTAGCCTCGGCTGTCATGACATGGACGTACGCTCTTCATGCTTAAATGAAAGCAGCAGTTGAAGTAAATTTTTGCGTTAACGGATCACGATAGTGGAGGAGCTTGCTTCGAGCAGCTCCTCTTTTGAACTTAAAGTAAGATTGGACCGGATGAGATTATTCCCGAATCGTGTTCGGTAAAGGACTGACAAGAACCTATCTCGTTCATATAGCAATTCCCAATTTGTGTATATATACAGGATGCGTGGACATAATATTTTTAGCAAACTGCGGTCAAGAACATGGACTACAAAATCATAAGAGAATAAGATGGGGAGGCGCTAAGTTAATGTCGAATAGAAAAAGCTACTATGCATTTGAGAATCCGTCTGGCACTTCAATTGAATTTCAAGCAACCAGCTTACAACAGGCTATGGTGATTAAAAAGAAGAAGGCCCAAGAACTGGGGATTCCGAAAGAAGCTTTTGAACTCAAAAGCATACGCAAGAAACCAAGCCAAAGCGCATAAGAGCATAATCTGATGGAAGTCCGCGGAAACCGCGGGCTTTTTTTAGTATAGGTTCGTTTTCGAAAAAAAATGAATTGGATGAATATTAAAAATATGGAAAGAATAACAATTGATTTTCTCATCGAAAGGCAAAGGGGAAACAAGCGATGAATAACTTTAGGAACGTATATAGGAATCGGTATTATCAAGCCAACGTTACTGCATTCGGTACAATTCAACTTCACCAGCGAAATCCCCTTTTAGTCGCATTATGGTCCATAGCTTTCCCTGGATTTGGCCATTTTTTGGTCCACAAATTTTTGACTGGCTTTGCATTGTTTTTTTGGGAATTTTATATTAACCAATTAACCCATCTTAATACAGCCATTATGTATTCGTTTAACGGCGAAATAGACCAGGCAAAGGCTGTTTTAGACGAAAAGCACATATACCTCTATATTCCAGTTTATTTATTTGCAGTATGGGACAGCTACCGAGTTGCTATCGATGAAAATAAGATACATCTGTTGGCGAAAAGGGAAAATGCGAAGTACACGACTTTCACGATAAACCCTTTTGGGAATAACTTTTTAGACAAGAAAGAGCCATGGATCGCTTTCGCCTGGTCAATGGCATTGCCAAGTCTCGGGCAACTATATATTCATCGACTCTTAGGCGCTTTTTTGCTTCTGATTATGACCATAATCGTAATCCTAAATTCAAACCTGGTTGAAGGCATTCACTATTGTTTACTAGGGGACTTTTCGAGAGCCAGAGATGTAGTAGATGCTCAGTGGTCGCTTTATTTCCCATCGATATATTTCTATGGCATATATGATTCCTACTCAAATACTGTTGAATTAGTCAAACTTTTTAATTGGGAACAAGCGGACTTTTTGAAAAAACATCATCAATCACAAAATTTTGTATTGCATAAAGGAGAAAAAATCTGATGGACATACAGTTCTTCTCTACATTTCAGCATTCACACTATGTCGAGCTTGCCATTAGCAAACTAAAAGAAAATGAAATCGATAATATCTACGCAGTTCCACTTGATAACCGTCAAATAGATACAAAACTGCTTGATTCGAAGCATGGTATGGACGGAACCTCATTAGTTGATATTGGGCTCGTACTTGCCATGATGGGTGGAACGATAGGGGTAGCCAGAGGATTTAATCTTGACTGGGGACCAGTGTTTTGGGGACTAATTGGATCGGCAGGTGGTTTTGCGATTGGTTTTGTATTCGATGTAATAAAGACCCTCTATAAACGGAAGAAGATAAGAACGGCTAAAACTAAACATGGTGAAGTTATAATCATTGTTCAATGTACAAATGAACAGTCCCCGTTTGTAGAGCAGATCTTATGGAGTAACATGGCACTTGGGGTTGCTAAAACACGAATGCAAGGAGGCGGTGAACGGAAACAAGGACGCTATAAATTACGAGCGTTTAAAATAAACAAAACTGAAAGAAATTAGTGTAAAAACAATGTCCCCAGGCTTATAGCTTGCTTGCATAAAAATGTATAAATATTTCAGCGCAAACGGCTTATCAGCTGCCGGTAGCCACAAGCCCTGACAAGCTGACTGCCAGCGGCAAAATAATATGGCGGCTTTTTTAATGTAAGGGAACAAAATTCTTGTCCCGAGCCGAGGACAAAAAGTTGTTCCCTTTATACGAATGATGATCTATCCTTTTGTACTACGCGCTAACAAGTGTTTTAGGTTCTCATCAATAAATTTATTATCGGCACTGTTGATTCCGCGTCCGGCAAAATGGCCCCAGATCGACTCGATTGGATTAAAAACAGCATTAGGTATAAGCTTAGCCTCATATTCGTTATCGTCCGCCGGGCAGAAGAGATCCGTGCTTCCTGGCATGACGCAGGCAAGCGCTTTAATGCTTTTGAGCGCCTCATCGAAATCTCCGTTATAAGAGGGGTTTGCACTAATATCTGCATTTTGGCCTGTCCATAACATGGCCAGGACATTGTGCGGATCCATCCTCATAAAGCTTTCTTCCCAGACGCCAGCTACAAAATCTGCCAATGAGTCATATCCCAGCTCACGATAAAGCTGCTCTCTATAAAATGTCTGCGATAAGCCCCATCCTGCATAGACACGGCCAACGGCGCGCATATCTGCAGAAGTCAACTGGTTTAGTTTACTTGAATCGAAGCCAACTGCCGCCATGAGCGGAGCTTTCATTCCGTCCAGGACCACATACGTATGGGATCCAGTTTTTGCAACTCCGGCGAAAGGTGCAATTCGTTCCACCATGTCCGGATAACTTGCTCCCCATTGGAATGATTGAATGCCTCCCATTGACCATCCAACTACGAGAGCGATCCTTTGAATACCGAATTTCTCGGTCACTAACCGATGCTGTAATTTAGTGTTGTCATAAATGGTGACCTGCGGAAAATTAGCCCGGTCGAATGGGGAAGGCGTGTTGCTGGGAGACGAAGATAATCCATTGCCCAGCAGATTTGGAACGATAATGAAATATTTCTGCGGATCTAGTGCCATGCCTTTACCAATCAACCATTCATTCTGAACATGCTGGTCGCCAAAAGCAGTTGGATAGACAATGACATTATCCTTCTGTTCATTCAATCTTCCATAAGTCTTATAAGCAAGAAAAGCGCTTGGTAACGTTACTCCTGATTGCAAGGTGACATCACCCAAATCAAAAACCTCATAATCCATCGTATTGTTGCTCCCTTCAAAATAAGTCCATACATTTGGAATGTTTGTCTTGTGCTTAGTATAGGGCTGTGATACTTTCAATAAAAGTGATTAGAATTCAATATAGTATTCAATAATATTGAAAGTAAAAGGGGATAGTATGATGGAATTGCGCCACTTGAATACGTTCCGAACGGTTGCATCAACTTTAAATTTCACCCGGGCTGCGGAAGCGCTGAGCTACGTCCCCTCCAACGTCACCATGCAAATAAAAGCATTGGAGGATGAACTTGGTGTTCGTCTCTTTGACCGATTGGGCAAGCAGCTCGTTCTGACAACTGCGGGTAAACGCTTTTTAACTCATATCCAAGGCGTTCTGGACAAATTGGATGAAGCCCGCAGCGTCGTTCATGACAATGAAAATCTAAGCGGCACCCTAACGGTAAGTGCCAACGAGGTACTTTGCGCCTATCGGCTTCCAGCTGTCTTTCACCTATTTCGTTCGCGCCAACCGGGAGTGCGTCTCATCTTCCGCTCTGTTTCCAATCAGCAACTCAAGCAAACGCTCTTTGAGGGAACCGCGGATGTCGTCTTTATGTTGGACGAACCCATCCGCTCAACGGGACTTGCTGTGGAACCGTTGCTGGAAGAAACCTTCCGCTTTTTCGCCGCTCCAGACCATCCACTCGTGAAACGAGCTGTACTACAGCTTGAAGATTTTCACGGAGAAGTGTTCTTGACTAATGAAAAGGGTTGTACCTATCGAACCATGTTTGACCGGGCATTTGAGAAAGAGGGCATTGATAGTATTACGTATTTAGAGTTTCAAAATGCCGAAGCCATTAAACAATGTGCAATTGCGGGAATCGGTATTGCCTTTCTTCCTGAAATAACAGCGGAAACCGAAGTTGAACGGGGAGAACTTGTTGCTCTTCCATGGCAAATTCCGGACTTGCACGTGTATACACAGATGTTATGGCATAAAGACAAGTGGCTTTCACCAATCATGTTATCTTTCATAGAAGCAGCAAGGGAGGTTATCGCTATAGAGGATCCCGACATGAAAAGATACGGGGAGCGATAGCTCAATAACAACAGCTTGAAGTAAAACGGCCGCATTAAGTTCTTTGTATATAGCAAAAAACCTGTCATGTAGACAGGTTAATGATTCATGGATTTGTGCAGTGCCAAGAATATGGAGCGCCTCATTTCTGTTAAAGAAGTCCAGGAGAATACCTGTTGGCTCCAAACCTATTTTGGGCGGTTATTCCCTGAGAGGTCACTGCACATATATATAGCGTATCTCCTGAATTTCACTCTAGCGTCGCGGTCAGACGATCACGCGGTAGTGAAGATGAATAACGCCGCTTCGAAAGCGGCGCTCACCGAGCAGCTCGAGCCGCATGCGGAGGTTGTCCGGCAATGCTCGCTTACCTCCACCCAAGACGATCGGATTAAGAAGCAGATGACACTCGTCGATCAGTCCTGCGCTCGTCGCCTGCCCGGCAAGCTCGGGGCCGCCAATCGTAATGTCAGCTCCTGAAGACTCCTTCAGCCTCCGGATCGCATCAGGATCGAATTCGTGCTCGATTCTAGTACACCATCAACTCGTACATTCGACGCCCGTATAGGCAGGTGCCAATCGGCCGCTCGAAGTCAGTCCAGAACGCAAACACCTCGTCATCGGAGATCGTCCACTCGATATTGCCGCGGTCGTCCTCAATGTAACCGTCCAAAGATACGTTACCAGCGTAGATCAGTTTAGCCATTTCAATAACGCCCTCCAATTTTCAGTTTCCAACGAGAGCAAGGCCTGCCACTCTGAATTTGAACAAAGAAACATCCATTTCTATATTAACACATACTGGAAGTATTCTACCCGTTAGCTCAATAAAAAAAGGAGTCTCCCGCGCCTTCCGCTTGGTCTACGTCCTCCTCATTATATTCCATTTCCACTTACTAATTAAAGAACCTACACGCGTAGCATGTAATGCTTAAAAGGAGCCCAATCTTAATCTAAGCACTAAGCAAATACTTTATTTTCTCAAGATAGTAATACCATCCCACGGTTTCCGGGTCCAAGGAGGCAGATGCTGCGTTCAAATTGGATGAATAAGAAGTCCGCTGACGTAACACACTCCATTTAACAGAACCTAAACGGCAAGAGCAAAATTTAGCTGTTGTTCAGCGATTCGTTTAGGTTCTGTTTCATCGGGGCTTGTAGGATAGGAAATGAGGATCCTATTCAAACTTCTGTCAGCTAACAAATCTAAGTTTATTGGAGGAAGATACTTGATTATTACAACTACCGCAATCGTTGATGGTTCCCCAGTCAAGCAGTATATCGGCGTCGCAACCGGTGAAGTCATCATGGGTGCCAATATCGGGAGAGACCTTCTAGCTTCATTCAGGGATCTTGCAGGCGTTCGAAAGCCTATGAAACCAAGTAAAGGGGAGCAAGAGACGCAGCCTTTAAAGAAATGACACACCAAGCTTCGCAGATGGGAGGCAATGCCGTTATCGGTTGGATTTTACCTAAATTTACATTGGAGGAATTAAATCAATGATGAGTAGAATAAAAATGCTCAGTCTCATAACTTTGAGTGCAGCTGTTGTGATTTCAGCATCACCTGTACAAGCACCTCTAACCATGTAGGAGATGGGAAAGAAATTAACGAAGCAAATACAATTGACAAAGAAACAAATAATACAGACGCCACCAATGAAGTTACAAAAACCAGACCACAAGACGATTTTTATGAAGCTGTAAATGCAAAATGGCTTGCGTCCACGCAAATACCGGCAGATAAAGTAATAGTAGGTTGCTTAGTGGACCTTGGTGATAATGCAAATAAGCAGATGTCAGCAGATATAGCAAAATTGGCGGCTGAAGGACGGGACAAAACAGATGACGAGATCGGCAACATGGTTAAATTTTATAAGCTTGCTGCCGACAGAGAAAAACTGAACAGGCAGGGGTATGAAGCCATTAATTTAGTTGATTTCGCAGAAGCTCAAAAACCTGATCTTAAGAGCAGTTCAGGTTTAGACAACGAAAGAACGAATCAAATATTGATTTTCGGCTGGTGAAATCGAGCACTTGCTTGATTTCAAACTTTGTGATCAAGACATGGAGTATTACGTATATATACGGTTAACATCCTCGCTATATCTTCGGGAGGAATTGCACGATCCGTCATAAACCAGTGTTGTATAATTCCAAATTGTGCATTTCCTAAATAAGCAATGGCATAGTCAGTGAATAGGCGGCTTTCATTGTTCATAGATGATTGATCTCGTTTCAGATTTTCATACAAGCGTGTGCCTACTAAATACTGGAGCCGTTCTCTTAATTCTGCTGGAGCTCCCGAATGGAATAGTGCTTTAAAAAAGCTGGCATGCTTATGCATGTATTGAAAAGCTTTGGTGATTGGAGGATAAGCTCGTTGTTGATCAGGATGCTGCATCAACTCCTGAATATGGATTGGTTCGAATACACTCAACAATCCTTGAATAAACGCCGTTTCCTCAATCAGATGAAAAATATCTTTATAATGCAAATAAAAGGTGCCTCGATTTATTCCTGCTCTTTCACAAAGGTTTTTAACTGTCAGCCCTTTAATACCTTCTTTCTCTAAAATAGACAACAATGCGTTCTCCATTAGCGTACGACTGCGGATTACTCTCATATCCGTACTTTTTTCGATCATTTGTTTACCTCCTGTTATGAATGTTGGATTTATTTATCAACACTTTTTACATTATATCTATTAATCAACACTTGGCCTTTTATGTTCATTGATCTCCTCGTTATGCTTGATTATAATTGCTTCTACAGCCTTAATCAACACAAGTTCATTATCTTTGGGCTGTATAAACTAAAGGAGGAAAACCATGGAATACCGATATCTTGGAAGGACTGGTACAAAAGTCAGCGCGTTTGCGTTAGGCGGATCAAGTTTTGGATCCAGGGCAAGCGAAGAAGAGAGCATAAAAATTATTGACGAAGCATTGGACTTTGGAATTAATTTGATTGATACATCAAATATTTACGGAAAGGGGGAATCAGAACGTATAATCGGTAAAGCTATTAAGAATAAGCGGCAGAATGTCATATTAGCTTCTAAATTCGGTGCGGAGGCTACTAATGAAATAAATCAAAGTGGTGCATCTCGTCGTTGGATACGAACTGCTGTTGAACAAAGTCTACTACGTTTGCAAACCGATTATATAGACCTTTATCAACTTCATCTTCCTTTTGAATTTGTTGCCTATGAGGAAATTCTAATGACGTTGAACGATTTGGTGATGGAAGGGAAAATTCATCATATCGGCACTTCAAATCACCTGGGTTGGCAAATTGTTCAAGCACAAGCCATTAGTGATCAATATCATATTCAGCGATTTGTAAGTGAGCAAACACCATATTCCATTATTAATCGACGAATGGAATTTGAACTTGCTGAAATAGCCAAACATTATGACCTTTCACTATTTGTGTACAGTCCCTTATCCGGTGGCTTACTAACTGGAAAATACACGGCTGGTCAGGCCGCGCAAAGCGATTCACGCGCTGCCACATTAAAAGGATATGTGGATACATTAGATCCTGAATCAGCTGAAAATGAATATAAGTTTAAGATAATTGCAAAGTTGCAGCAGCTGGCAAATGAAGCGGGGATTCCACTTGCGGATATGGCGATAGCTTTTACCCAAAGTCATCCATCCGTCACATCAACTCTATGGGGACCACGCACTTTAGAGCAATTAAAAGCCTATATTTCCGGTGCACAGATGAGGCTCGGCACAGAGGTATTGGATGCGATTGATGCCATTGTTCCACCAGGCAAACGTATCGATGACAAAGAGCAAACCTGGACTCCTGAGTGGATGAGTGCCGAACGGCGCAGGCGACACATTAACTGAAGAGTCATCCAATGATCATTATTTAGTGAACTGCATCCCAATTGTTAGACACGTTCTATCATTGGAGGTGCAGTTTTTTTATGGTAGATGTTTTGGCAATGCATGATGACACGGAAATCGTGAAGGAATTTTGAGCAATCAAGAAGAAATCCTTTGTATTTATGCGTGATAAACTATGGGTGTGGCGTGTAAGTAAAAAATAGCGAGAGGGGATAATTATATGAATCAAAATGACAACATTTCTGCGCTGCCTACAGTGGTCGACCGGGCCGCCTGGAAGGCCGAACTGGATGAGCTGCGGATCCGGGAGAAGATGCATACTCGCGAAGGTGACGCAATTGCGGCAGCCCGACGGCGGCTGCCGATGGTCGAGGTGGACTCGACCATCCCGCTGATCGGCCCGGATGGCCCGGTCACGCTGCTGGAGACGTTCGAGGGCCGCCGCCAGCTGGTCGTCTACTTTCACATGTGGCACACCGGCAGGACCGCCGCAGAGCAGTGCGAGGGCTGCACCTTCTCCACGACCCACATCAACGAGCTGTCCTATCTGAACTCGCGGGACGTAAGCTACGCGACTTTCTGTCAGGGACCGTACGAGGAGAGCTCGCGGTATCGCGACTTCATGGGCTGGACGGTTCCCTGGTACTCGGTTCCACTGGACGCCGTGGACCGGTTGATCGCAGACCGGCACTTCGGCATCCTGGTCAGTTATCTCCGGGACGATGACAAGGTCTACGAGACCTACTGGACCACCGGCCGCGGCAACGAACTGATGGCACCGTCGTACGGACTGCTGGACCTGACTGTCTACGGCCGGCAGGAGTTCTGGGAGGATTCGCCCGAGGGCTGGCCGCAGCGTTGGGACTCCAAAGGTGGTCAGTTTCGGCTGGACGGCCGCCCGACCTCCCAGTGGTCCCGCCTGGCAGCCGGACGCTCCGACGATCTCGGCAACTAGGACACCGCCCTACACTGTTTCCAAAACAAGCCGTAACCAGGGGTGCCTCCGGGATAATTATAAAAATAGGGCATAGTGTGATGAGAGCCCGGACTATTGAGGATATTTACTCACGAATTTTCAATACGATTGAATCATTCAGCTAGTCGGGGAACGATAATTGAATGAGAAACACGCAGCAGGTTGCTTTGGCAGCCTGTTTTTTTATTACTTAGGAACATCGGCAATCTTGTCGCGTTGTGGAGATAATTGGAGAGTTAGAGTTCTATTCCTGCTGCGTATTGGCGGGAACTGTTCTTTGAGAAAGCAAAAAGCAGCTTGATCTCGTGCTTGAGCTATCAACATTTCGCTTGGAGAATGTGCTCAAGTGGAAAGAATGCTTGTATTATTTACAACATTTTTTTAATCAACGTGAACATGAATATTTACAAATCATTAATGTTAGAAAGGTTGACATAGAAAAAGGGGGTAGCTATACTCAAATAGTTGCAGCGATACTTACCTTCCGGTAAGTATGATTTTGCAGTGTAATTTCACAACAAGAAGGAGCATACAAAAAGATGAGTAATCAAAGCAAAGCGGGCATGATGTACCGGAGTATCAACAAAGAAAATACGTTCCTTTTTCTTAGTGACGTAAATTCAATATTGGTGAGCGGGGAAGATACGAACGGAGAGTTTTGCGTCGTGCATTGCTCCGTCAAGAAAGATGATGGACCGCCCCTGCATTTGCATGAAAAAGAAGATGAATCCTTTTACGTTCTGGATGGAGAAATAGAGATGACGCTCGGTAAGGAAACTATTTTGGTGAAAACCGGTGAATATGTGTTTGCTCCTCGTGGCATTCCACACACTTTCAAGGTGAAATCAGACAAAGCTAAGTTTCTGGTTACCGCCTATCCTGCGGGATTTGATTCTTTTGTGAAGGAACTAGGCGTTCCTTATGTGGAAGGGATGGAGGCTCATGTCGAGCCACCCACTCCTGAGGCCATGCAGAAGCTGCTAGCAGTTTCCAAAAAGTATCACATTACTTACCCAGGCCTTTAAATCTTGGAGTTAAAGCGATTATTGGGAAATAAGGGGATAGAAAACGTTAGAGGCAGTTTAAAATATGTGCTTAACGGGCGCAGTTAACCGCGTCGTTAACTGCGCTATATATTAATTGTTGTTTCTGTGCAACCATCAAGCTCAGTCATAGAGGAGACTCAGGAATAGATATCGTAGCGATTGTTCTGCAAGGACTTATAAGCTTAGTTTTTCTGATGGCGGGATTCAGTAAAATCTCGGGTTCGAAAATGCAAGTCGACGCGTTTAATCATTATAAATTGCCGCAGGGGTTCCGCGTCGTTACGGGATTTATCCAATGGGTGGGCGTAGCGGCACTGGCCTTCGGCTTCTGGGAACCTAGCTGGGCCGCGGCGGGAGCCTTGTGGTTGGGCGTTACCATGTTTGGAGGCATCCTGACGCACGTTCGAGTGAAGGATACGTTTCAACAAATGCTTCCCGCTGTCGTATTAACAGTACTCTTGGTTATCCTCTTCTTCATTCAATTGCCCGGGTTATCCGCTTTTCCAGGATTCTAATGTACAAGCTATTGAAAAAAGGCGACTCCATAGGGGCGCCTGAACATACCAACTACTGTTAACAATTGAGATAAAACAAAAAAAGAGCTGCACAAGGCCTCCCTTTAATTTGTTACTCTTATATTGTATTCTTACTGGTTTTTTAATAGACGATTAATTCCATACATGATATCCGGTATGAAATTGCCGTGCATTGCTCGGTTATACTGCAGTGCTCCCTTGATTGCAGACAGGATTGTGATTGCCAAGGCGCGTGTATTAATTGCAGGATCACTCGCTCCTTCAGCAACAATGTCATCGATAATCGAAAGTTCAAACTCACTTATCTCTTGAAGCTTTTGTCTCATCGATTCCGGTAACAATTCATAATCAGATTGTAAGGAAGAGGTCGGACATATGTCATACTCTGCAAACCGTCTGGATTGGTCAGTGCAATATTGAATTAGCTTCTCTTCAACCGATTGTGAGGATTGTTGGATAACAGACTTAAAATTGACCAAACCTCGATAAAGTTGATCCAATACGGCAAGGCCTAGATCTTCCTTTTTCTCGAAATGATAGTGAATGCTTGCTTTTGTAACGCCAAAATGTTTTGAAATTTCGTCATAAGAAAAGGTAGAATAGCCTTTTTTTCGAATCAGTGACGATGCCAGATCTATTATCTGCGTTTTCCTGTTTTCCATGTAGCAATTATTGCGCATAGCTATACAAGAGTCAAGTGCTTTCTATACAAAGATATATACAAACAATAAATGTATATATACCCTGAATAAGTTAAACAATATTCAAATCGACATTCGAATAACGCCTGGTACAAGCTGTTTTTAATAAATAAACTGAAAGAGGGAATATTCATGACTGAATTTAATTTTCAAGCATCCAATGGTGCCTTTTCACCAGTTATGCACGAGGTCGTAATAGATGGTGTCCGTCAAGTTTATCACGTTGCGGGGGAAGGTCCGATTTGTATGGTTCATGCAGGAGGTCCTGGTTTTCATTGGAGTTATATGCGTATGCCGCTACTGGAAAGATTCATGACCGTTATCTATTTGGAGCCGGTAGGCACAGGACGCTCCGATAACCTGCTGGACGGAGATTACAATATGTCGAAGTACGCCTACTTCGCTCATAAAGTAGCCGAGCACACAGGATCACAGCAGCCATTTTTCCTGGGTCACTCGCATGGAGGTTTTGTAGGTCTTCAATATGCAATTGATTATCCGGATGAACTCGGCGGACTTATCCTCTACAGCTCGGCTCCTTGTATGAATCAAGAACTTGGAATGGAGCAGGTTCAACAACTCGAGATTTTCGCTCAGCGTTGGGCGAATCTTCCTGAAGCTCAGGATGCGAAGCAGGCATGGATGGACATGATTACAGGAAAAGCGCGGGATAGAGAAGCGATCCTGAAAGTTTTGAGGCGCTTGATGCCTGCATTCTTCGGTAACTATTGGAAGCTGCCGGAAGGATTTAACGAGTGGCAAGCTGAGTTGGATTTCTCCGTTGACCCGAATCGCAAGCCGTATACGTGGGATGTTCGTGATGTCTTAGATACAATTCAAACCACTACCCTGATCCTCGTTGGCGAGTACGATTTTAACTGCGGACCCCGTTGGGCTAAAGAGATGGATGAGAAAATCCCGGCTTCGCAGCTCGTGATGTTCGAACAAGGCGGGCATATGAATCATGTGGAGACGCCTCAAGAGTTTGTAAAAGCAGTGAATGATTTTGTATCGCAAACCTTAAATAACAACTAAGTTACTCTTGATTATAAGATGTGCTCGTCACATTAATAAATGAACTGCGCTCCTTTTAGTGAACGTTTGAAACCCCTAGTGGCTGGATCAATGCTCGTCTTAGGAGGAAACATATGATGGTTTCAATTAGAATAGCATCACATGCCGATACCCAACAAATTAGAGAGGTTGCCTTCGAGACTTGGACATCTGCTTATCGAGAAAGCCTTTCAATGGACTTTATTAATAATTATCTCAATAAGGCTTTTTCAATTTCAAATATACGTCAGTTAATTGACGGTGATACAGATTTAGGGAAGTCATCGTTTCTAGTGGCTGAAGAATCTAACCAAATATTAGGTTATGCACAATTAATCCAACTAAGTAAAGCTGAATATGAATTATATAGAATCTATATAAAACCGGAATCGCAAAAACAAGGAATCGGTACAAAGTTTTTAAATGAATTTTTTAAAATTATGCAATCAGGGAACACTTTAACTGTTATTGTCAAAAAGGATAATGAAATAGGAAGAGCATTTTATTCAAAGAATGGCTTTAAGGAAATTGAAGAGAGTACATTAACACTTGAAGGAAAGCAAATGGCCATTATTAAATGCCAATTAATGATTAAATAATCCGCAATAAATGCATTTTTTCCTTCTCTAGAGTGAGTTTTCCCTCATACGCTTCCGATGTTCGTCTTTTATGTGCATGCGATCTACACAAGCGCCTTTAATCCATACATTTGGCTGAAAAACTTCACTTATTTTCCGGAACTGCGCCAGTTTTTACGCTGGCGCTTCTTTGCGTACAATGAAAGAAGAGACTGCTCATCATACAATGCGGATTGCTATGAGTAATTTGAACAGAGCGGAACATTGAATATTCTATTTTGTGTTAAAATAAATTTGTGTTAAGTTTAGATTCATATGGAAAATGGAGGGACTTTTATGACAATAGGATCACAAAACGATATTGATGGTCTGAAGGAAATTGGTAAAATCGTTGCATTGACGATCAGTGAAATGAAACGTCACGCACGTGTAGGAATTACGACAAAGGAACTGGATGATATTGGAGGGCAGTTTTTGAAAAGGCATGGGGCTGTGCCGGCACCTAAGTCAACTTACAATTTTCCTGGCAACACATGTATTAGTATTAACCACGAAGTTGCCCACGGAATACCGGGAAATCGAATCATTCAACCGGGCGATTTAATAAACATCGATGTTTCTGCGGAATTGGGGGGCTATTATGCGGATTCGGGACATTCTTTTCCGATACCTCCATACGAGCCATCATTAATGCGTCTGTGTCAATACACACACAATACAATGATGAAAGTAATCTCTTCACTGAAGCCTGGAGTAAAATTGAACGAAATCGGAAGGATTATTGAAATCGAGGCTAAAAAAGGCGGCTATAATGTAATTAAGAATCTGTGTAGCCACGGTATTGGAAAATCTTTGCACGAGAACCCAAAAGATATTCTACCCGTTTATAACAAGCACGATAAACGGGTATTGAAAGAGGGCCTGGTAATTACAATCGAGCCCTTTTTGTCTACAGGTGCAGGGTATGTCGTTGAGCAAATGGATGGATGGACTTTAAGCGTACCCGACAATAGCTTTGTGGCACAACATGAGCATACCGTAATAGTTACAAAGAATCAGCCAATAATCGTGACTGCTGTATAGACCATAAGAATGAATCCGTTTTTTGTGTATTGGTTGCGCTAACGGATAACGTTAGTTTAATACACCGGCAGCGTGGCCATTAATTTTCATTCCACACGGCTGCCGGTGTTTTTCCCGATCAAGAAAAAGATGTAATGTATAAAATACTATGTAATATACATTTACATGAATTAGAGTTATCGAGTTTCCGACCGTGCGCGCGGTGAGGCGGACCGATTAGCGAACGGAGGCGCCGACGGCCCGGCTCCGATTTTATACGTTTAATTCATCATCCCGCAGCGTCGCGATAGGGTGAAGGAATCGATGATCGAAACGGTTCAGCCCGGTTCCCTCCTTCACTTTATTCACCCAAGCCGAATTCACCAATGCGCTTGTGCCGATCGCGACTAAGTCAGACTGATTCGCCGCCAACAGCTGTTCCGCTGTTACAGGCTCACCCAGCTTGCCGTTCGCGATGACGGGCAAGCCGCCGTACTTTTTGGCGAGTACTGCCAGTGTGGGGCCGTCATCTGCGAATGCAGGCGCAAATGCTTTGTATTCAGTTGTATGAATATAAGTTGGAGAAGCATTGCTCAGTCTCTGGAAAATGATTTTGGCATCTTCGATACCGTTCGCCCACTTATGGTGAATATCATTCACTTTTCCTTGCGAGATACGAACGCCAACCGTGTATTCGGGGCCAACGACGTCGCGGATTGCTCCCAATGCTTCCAAGACAATTCGGATTCGTTTCTCTGTACTACCACCGTAATCATCGGTTCTGAGATTCGTGTAATCGGTAATGAATTGATCGAGTAAATAGCCGTTGGCGGCATGCACTTCAACCCCATCGAATCCTGCCTGCTTGGCGCGAAGAGCGGCTTGGGCGAAATTATCGATCACCTTCCGGATCTCCGTTATCGTCATCGCTCTCGGGATTGTAAATTCCCCGCTGCCTCCGTGATCTTCTAACATCGTGCCGATCGGCTTAATAGCTGAAGGTGCTATCGGTGTAAATCCATCGTGCTGAACAAGCGCCCCCGCATGCATAAGCTGCGCGATTATTCGTTTCCCTTCGCGATGTACCGCCTGTATGACCGGCCTCCATGACTCGGCCTGCTCTTTATTTGCAATACCTGGTTGGTTCATATAACTTTGACTGTTCAATAAGTCCGGATAAATGCCTTCCGTAATGATAAGACCGAATCCACCCTTCGCGAACCTTGCATAATAACGCGCCATCCGGTCGTTCGCCAGGCCATTTGACTCCGCGCTCGTACGTGTCATCGGCGAAAGGACAACCCTATTGGGCAGTGATAGGGACCCTAACTGAAAAGCGGAAAACAGATTGGTGAACTTAATCATTTCGATATCCTCCTCAAATGTACGAGGGCAGCAAAGTAATTGCTACCGGAAATTATTGTTTTCATGTATGATTGTAAGCTGGCTTTTTCTTGCTGTAAAATGATTGCTATTGATATATGTATCAAAAAAAAATGATGCCGAACCAAAGGAGTTCTCATGGTACTAAGCGGTCATGGCGGTGAGGGAGCCGGATTATCCGTCAGAACCACTTGCCATTGGGATCGTGGTGACCTTTGCTTCCTCGAGTCCCCGGCAGCGCCGAAATTCTGACCATACTAATGATCGTTGGGACAGGGCGACGTGAGGAAGGGGATTTTCAAATCCGAGAGCGTTCTAAAAAGCTTTATCGAATCTTTCCGCTAAACTGTTTATTTTGCCTGACATCTTGGGAGTGAGGGCAGACAGTCTCGATTTGAGCATTAATGACAACAGGGGTTGAAAAATGATAAGAATAGACCATGGACACATACACGTTTCCCGTCGGCATTTCGCGGTTCGTCGGTTCGGTCTCGGTTGATTGGGGCAAAAGCAGCGCGGCTGCAACGGTGACAATGGTGCCGATCATTGTCGTCGGTTTCTTCATCCAAAAGTATTTGGCGGAAGGAACGACCGGCGGCGCAGTCAAAGGCTGAAAGGCGATGCCGCCAGCGAACGTCCATACGGGCGCGCGTTGGCGGTTTTATTATCATGGCGGATACGTTCTGTACGACGATACGATCTATGCGCAACGCTATTATCGGTCAGCGGAACCTGATGTTCGTGCAACTGTTTGAGCAAAGCCCGTCGAACTTCCACTAACTACTTTCTGATATTGAATTATTTACATGGATAACACGGCATTAACAAATCGGAGTTAGCATATAGACAAGCTATTAATGGGAATGACAAAACCTAATTGAATAACTAAAAAATTTTGTTTAGAGTAGTGTCCAAGAGAGAAGCTCTGAGCAACATTTATACGGGCAAGTGTGCCAGTATGAATTGTTGTGAGGAGCTTTTTTATTATTTTTCAGGAGAGAGAGGACTTGCCGTGACCAAGTTGACGATTACTTATCGCATAAATCGTGGCGAAGTCCAAACGAAATCGGGTAGTTTCTTGGGTATTTCATCAAGTTGGTTATCAAGGATTAGCGAAATCAGAGTGGTCAACTTCTGTTTTAGATGAGACTCTAATTCTATTAGACCATCATAAAGCAAAACAAGTATCCCCCAAAGATCTCCAGCCCCCCAAATATCGTAACGCTTGATTATAGTGATGAAGTGAATAGTTTTTGAAAGATAATCTAAAATGCATAGTCCTCTTCGTCCCTTTCCCTATCTTTGCGCGCATTTTCTCGGCTCTTATTGGCGAATTTTATGAACGTTCCAATGTCGAAAAGTTTAATCCTGATTCTTGTCTTGTTGGCTATTAAAGAAAATATTAAGAATTACAGAGTATTAGAGTTAAAACGAAAAGATGGGCGAATTAAACAAAATTATTCACACTCTCTTAACTAAAAATTAACGGACGTTTCACGGCTTTTTATTATATTGTTTTAATTGTATTTAAGCACCCGGATTAATCTAAATTCTAAGGAGGAACAAACAACATGCTTCCCATTCTGAAAAAACATTCGTGGGCAATGCGGGGCAAACAGCTTTTCAGCCTGCTCCTTGTCATCGCGCTGCTCCTCGGCGCACTGCCGTTGACCGCGAGGCCCGCAGCTGCGGCGGGTGTAGAAAACGAGTCCTCTCAAAAAGACGGCCAAACTGTATTTACCACATCGAGCAGCAGTAGCAATGGGGTGGCTGAACCGGCCATAAGCCACGGCGTTTATCAGATATCTTCTATTGATGACTTGCTTTGGGCGGCGGGGAATCCCGACAAGAATTATGTGCTGACAAATGATATTGACCTTTCCGGGCAAACCGACTGGATACCCATTGGCACGGCAGACGCCCCGTTTTCGGGAAGCTTCAACGGCGCGGGCCATACCCTCACCCTCAATATTAACCAGACAAGACCTCAAAACGGTGTTTACCTTGTGGGTCTGTTCGGTTATGTGTCGGGTACCGTTGTGAATCTGACGGTCGGTGGTACGATCAACGCCACCATTTACAGCGGTTATGTCGGCAGCGTTGCCGCAAATATTGCAGGGGGCAGAATTATCAACTGCACGAGCAACGTGGACATCACCGTGCAAGGCGCGACAGGAATTGTTCATGCAGGTGGGATCGCGGGTTCTATCCTTAACAAAGGAAACCCTGGCGGTACCATCGCAAACTGCACGAATAACGGAACAATCAACGTAACATCGCCCACGAAAGCGGCCAATCCTGGTGGGGATCTGGGCACCGGCACGAATGGTTCTGTCGGCGGCATATTGGGCTTTGTTACAACCTTTGCAAAAGGCGTTGTCACAACTTCCGTGAATAACGGCGATATAACTGTGACGAACGGCAGTAATAACGTCGGCGGAATCGTGGGCATGACTTCTTCCAGCAACGCTGCAACCAACGCCGATATCACCTACAGCGCCAACAAGGGGAATGTGACCATTTACAACATTGCGGGCGAACGCGCAGCCGGTATCATCGGCTATATTAAAAGCGGACGTATCGATTATAGCTACAATACCGGCAGCGTCATCGCTTATGCCGATGGCGGAAGCACCGTGAAGAACGGAGGTAACGGATACTACTTTGGCATTCTTGGCTATGCCAACACAAGCAATCTGGAAATTATATACGCTTATAACGCCTCTCCCAATCCATTGGCAGCTGAAATCGGCTACGCTAAAAACGCTTCGAACCTGACTTTTCAAAACTTTTATATGGCAGGCAGATCAGAATATGGTTCCTCGGATCCGGCTGGTACGCCTGGCACCACGTTCAACTCTGCTGCCGATCTGTTGACAAAAATCACTGTCACAGAGGACGGTGCCAATGCGTACACCTCCAACCCCGAGGGAGGATATCCACTTCTGTATTTTGAGAAGGTACGCACTCTTGCAGACCAGGATTACGATGGCATCATAGAAAAAGAATCGATAGGCAATGATCTCAACACGATTTATTACTTCGTTCAAACAGACGGATCGGTCGATACGCAGGGGTTGACCGTGAATGCCGCTCTTACAAAAGATTCCGCCACCATCGAAAATGCCGAGCTTGCCGCACTTCCTTCCGGCGGCAGCGTGAGAGTCGGCGATATCACATATGTTGCCGCTGACGGCTCCACGCTTTATAGCGTTGCTATGAACAGCATCCCCGACAATTTATGGACTGAAGCGACCATTACGGCCCAAAAAGACGGTCAGACCGTTTTCACCAAGACGATAACCAACAGCAATGCGCCGACAATGCCCGGAGGCCTGCCCAATTATCCGGACGGTACCCTTAGCAAAACTTATAACAGCGGCCCCGGATTGGCCAACGATCAGTATTCCGTAACAAATGAAGATTCAGAAATGGTTGTAGTCAGTGAGACAAGTGCGGAAACCTTCGATGCATACGTTCAGAGTCTTCTTTCAAACGGCTTTGAACCGATCACCCATACGGAGACCGAAGGCAACATCTATGATTCACTGAAACAAGGAAGCCAGTATTTCTATTTATATTACACGGCCAATTCTCATCAGGCCCGCATTATCCAGGACAATTCCACCAATACGCTTTTATCCGAATTGGATTCTGCAGCAATAGGGAGCGGCAGCACCGAATTCTATCTATACAGCATTGATTATGCCAATGGCATAGGCCCGGTCGATCCATCAAAACATTGTGATTGCGGTGCCCTGATGATCGTCAAATTGGCGGACAACAGCCTGTTTGTCATTGACGGCGGTCATCAGAATCAGAGCAGCGAAGCTGCGCAGTACGGCCTCATGAAGTTCATGTACAAGATTACAGGACAGCCATACGGTTCAAAAATCAACATCAGAGCCTGGTTCTTCTCCCACGCGCACGGCGATCATGTATATATGGCGCACGCCTTCGTTGACGCCTATCATGACAATCTGAATGTGGAAAGCGTATTGTTCAATACACCGTCTTTCCAGACCATGAGAAGCGGCTATGACGCCGGTACATTTTTGATGAAGCAAAGCTTCAGCACAAACTTTCCCAACGCCAAGTATGTGAAGCTGCACACCGGTCAGCATTTTAGTCTCCAGGGAGTCGGGTTTGATGTGCTGCATACCCACGAGGATGCCGTGAACAGCAGCGGCGTCACCACCATTACTGATTTTAACGATACCAGCACGGTATTAAAGCTCACGATGGACGGCAAAAGCTTTTTAATGCTGGGAGATGTCAATACCCTAGTTCAGAACGATATGCTGCAAATGTACAGCGCCGATACCCTGCGCAGCGACATCGTGCAGGTAGCTCATCACGGTTATAATAATCTTGCATCCCTGTACGATGTAGTCGATGCATCTCTGGCAATCGTCCCCAATTCCGAGGTAGGCGCGAAAGATAATAATCCGGTTGTATATAGCGGATACGCTAAACCCGGTGTGCCGGTGTTGTTTGCAGACCCGGATACCTACAAACTGATCGTGAAAGACGGCAATGTCGAATTTACAGCCATCCCCAGCTACCGCGAGGATATGGACCTTTACCGTGTAACGAATGTTACCCTGAACATCGGCGCTGACCAGACGCAGCGTAACGTGGTTTGGTACAGCGACGCCCCGACCAAAGGAAAGGTGCAGCTCGCGCTGAATTCCGAACTGACGGACGGTGAATTCCCGACAGAGCATCAGGAGTTCGCTGCGGTGGCTTCCGACACCAATGTGACCGGGTTCAAGAGCAACAAAGCGACCATCACAGGCCTTGCTGCCAATACGGAGTATGTCTACCGCGTCGGCACTGACGACGGCTGGTCGCCGATTTACAGCTTTAAGACGCAGAGCTTTACCGGCGATTTCAGTTTCCTGTTCGCGGGTGATCCCCAGATCGGAAGCAGCGGCAACGTCGGAAACGACACGGCCGGCTGGACCAACACGCTCAACAAATCGGCAGCCGCTTTCCCGCATTCCAGTTTCTTAATCACCGCGGGTGATCAGGTGGAAACCGCGGATACCGAAACGCAGTATAATGGATTACTTAGCCCCAATGTACTCAAATCTCTGGCGTTGGCCGTCGACCTCGGTAACCACGATGTAGCCAGCAACGCTTTCTCCCAGCACTTCAACATGCCGAATGTTTCCACCCTAGGAGGGGTCCCCAGCGCCGGCAGCGGCAGTGGCGACTACTGGTATATCTACAATAACACCCTGTTCATGTCGATTAATTCCAACAATCTCAGTGCGGCAGAACATTCACAGTTCCTGCAGGAGACGTTGAATGCGCACGGCCAGGCTGTGAAATGGAAGGTGGTCACGTTCCACCATTCGATTTACAGTGTCGCAAACCATGCGCTGAACAGCGATATTTTGCAGCGGCGTGAAGATATGGCCCCTGTTTTCTCACAATTGGGAATTGACGTCGTATTCATGGGCCACGATCATGTGTATACACGCACCTACATGATGAACGGCACAACCCCGGTCATCCCGGAAGGCAGCGTACCTTCGAGCGTGACGAATCCGGAAGCCGGACAGGTACTCTACATCACCGCAAACTCTTCGAGCGGCAGCAAGCATTACGCCATTCAGAATGCAAGTTTTCCATATGCCGCGGTGAAGAATCAGGAGAACACGCCTAATATTACGAAGGTCGACATCACCGGCACCTCTTTCACGGTGAGCACCTACCGCGTTTCCGATATGAGCGTAGTGGATACGTTCACAATCAACCGCGATACGCTCAAGTTCCAGGATGCGCCTACAGGCTTATCGGGCGTGGCTCCGACGACGATCGCGAATGCAGACGGCAAGATCACGGGCGTCGCGGCCGGAATGGAGTACAAGCTTTCGACGGATGACGCGTATACGCCTGTTACCGGCAGCGAGATCACAGACCTTATCACCGGCACGTATCAGGTACGCTATGCCGCCAAAGAAGGCTACCATGAGAGTCAGCCGGTCGACGTGACGGTACCCGCTTATCTTGTAAAAATCGGAACGGCAAGCGAATTGACTGCATTCTCGGAAGGGTTCGGCACACCGGATTATCCGATTGACGGAAACTACGAATTATCGGCCGATATTGATATGGAGGGCGTGACTTTTTCGGCGATCGGCGGAGGCGGCTCACCAACGCCGTTCTTGGGCACATTTAATGGACAAGGCTATGTCATACGCAACCTGGAAATTACGAGCAGCGACAATAACACCGGGTTATTTGCCTACCTGGGCACAGGCGGAAGAATTGTAAATGTGGCATTGGTGAATGCGGATATTAGCGGAGGCCATAATACCGGCGCCATTGCAGGAACTTCCACCGGCACGGTGGAGAACAGCTATGTGGATGGGAAAGTAAGCGGCGACAGCTATACGGGCGGGATTGTAGGCTTACTCCATGCGGGCGTCTTGCAAAATTCCTCCGTAACCGCAGATGTGTACGGAACGAGAATCGGCGGCTTGATTGGGGGTACCAGCTGGAACAATTCCGGTTCGCCTCTTACAACGAAGGATACGACAACGGGCAGCGTCATTCGTAATAACTTTGTGGCGGGTTCGGTCACAGGACCGGACGGAGGCGAGTATTTCGGAGCTGTCGTCGGCGACATGGGCGGTTCGTCAGGCAGCCTGCTCCAAACCTTCCGTGGCAATACGGTCACGAATACGGTATATGGGGACGGCCTTGGCAAATTGGCAGGGGACTGGTCCGGCGGCAGGCCGATCATTGACGCGGATCAAATCAACTACTATGACGGCGCCAAGCTAAGCACGAGCGGATTGCCTTCGGAAATCGTCTCTGTATTTGCGGTAAAGGCAGCCGCCGACTTCAAGCAGCAAGAAACGTTTGAGGATCTGGGATGGGACTTTGAAAATCATTGGGAGTGGGATGCGGCGAACAATGTACCCGTACCCAGAATGATCGATATCGGCGATGATGAAGATAACCACGTAACGATTATTGCATCGGCAGGTTCAGGTGGAACCATCTCTCCAAGCGGATATGTTTTGGTCGAGCGCGGACAAAGTCAGACATTTACTTTCACGCCTAACGAAAATTTTGAAGTGGACACGGTAGAGATTGACGGCGTGGAGAACGCCGAAGCTGCCGAGGCGCGCAAGTATACGTTTGAAAATGTAGACGCCGCACACACGATCAACGTTACCTTCAAGATTTCCGATCGGATTGTCTCCGATCTGACGGTAGAAGGAGGCGCCATTACGGTAGACGGAGATGCGGTGGACAGTCCCGCGCAAGTCAAGGAAGACGCTCAAGTTACGGTAACGGCCGACGTTCCGGACGGGCAGCGATTTGTCAAATGGACGGCGGACGGTCTCGCGAATGACAGCTATACAGAGAATCCGTTCATGTTCACAATGCCGGCGAACACAGTTTCGCTCAGGGCCGAGTATGAAGACTTGCCGGTATTTAACGTCAATTTGACCGATCTTACGGTGGACGGCGACACAGTAGGCGGATTTAGCGCCGACAAGACGAGCTATACGGTGAATGTGCCGTACAGCAAAACATCCGTCACAGTTGCGGCAACTGCTGTCGACGAGACCGCCGATGTTGCGATTGAAGGTGGCAACGATCTGGTTATAGGAGACAATACCGTAACGGTTACTGTGACGGCAGAGGATGGGGAGACGAAGAAGGTGTATTCGATTATCGTCAACCGCGCTGCCGAATCGGACGATGGCAACGGCAGTGGAAACGGAGGTTGGGGCGGAGGATCGGCAACGCCATCTGGCATTACGTTGCCTGCCGGCGTCGGCGGCACGGCCCGGTTCGAGAATAACGCTGTTACGATCACGGTTCCCGCCGGAGCATCGGAGAAGCAATTGACGATTACGGTTCAAAGAGTGTTGAATACTTCGCAGCTCGTAACCGATGATGATGTGCTTCTTAGCCCGGTATATGAAATTTTGAAAAACTTCACGGAAAATTTCTCGAACCCGGTCACGATTACCTTAACGTTCGATCCGGATTTGGTCGGCACGAACCAAACCGCCTCAATTTTCTACTACGATGAGGAAGAGATGGAGTGGGTAGAGATAGGAGGTGAAACGAGCGGCGAGCAGATTACGGCGGAAGTCGATCATTTTACGAAGTTCGCGGTATTCGCCGTAGATAAAAAAGTTGATGATATTCCCGATAGCGAGCCTGAGATAACCGCGGAAGTGACGTTCAGCGACATTGTGGGCCACTGGGCGGAAGCAGGCATTAAGCAGGCGGCTGCGAATGGAATCATCGACGGCTATACCGACGGTACATTCAAGCCGAACGGCGAGGTTACCCGCGCCGAGTTCGCGGTCATGATGGCTCGCATGCTGAATCTGCAAGGGGGCGGAGCCACCTTGGCGTTCACCGACACAGGTACAATCGGCGCATGGGCGAGACAAGGCATCGCACAGGCGGTGCAGGCCGGATTCGTGAAAGGCTACGAGGACGGCAGCTTCCGGCCGAACGCGCAAATCAGCCGTACCGAGATGGCGATGATGATTGCGAATGCGCTTGGCATCGCCAGTAAGACAAACGCGGCAGCCCCATTTGCGGATGACGCCGAGATTCCGGCATGGGCCAAAGCGGCAGTCGCGGCGGCTGTGGAGAACGGTCTCATTCAAGGCGTCGGAGACAACAAATTCGCACCGGACAAGACGGCAACAAGAGCCGAGGCGACGGTCATCCTGATTAGAGCGCTCGCCTTCGCCAATAAGTAAAGGTAAAGTTTCTACTGTTCACAATAATAGCCAAGCCCCCGTCACTAGAGCCGGGGGCTTAGCTATTTGTGGTGCGCCCGGCATGGGCAGCGCCGCAGGAATTATCCCACTCTCCGCTGACAGCAGAGAACATGTGAACGAACTGGCAGACAAGGCGTTGGCCGCGGGAGGCAAGCAAGTCCAAGGAAGCGCAGGATCACGGGTTCATGTAGGTTAGAAGCTTCGAAGACTTGGATGGACATCATTCGTAACGATCCGGATAGACTGGCGCTAGTCCCACGGGCACGAACGTTCAATCCCCGGCTATGGCTATCTTACGACCCTATAAAAATGAGGTCGACCAGTAAGTTCTGATGACCTCATAATACGATACGGGGTGATGGCCGCGGCGATCCAGTCCTTTGAGGGGGCTGGGTTTTTCAATAAGATGTGTTGAAGCTGCCGCTCCGCTAACGGGCAGGAATTGCGCAACATTGTTGTTTTCGAAATAAATTCAGATTTCCGCTTGATCCTTACGTAACGTAATGATTTATAGTGAAGGTAAGAGCAGGACGAAACACGGGCCTACTGCCAAAAAATCGAACAACTGAATTCGAAATCGGAGGAGAAGCAAACATGAGAAAACTCGTATTGTTCATGCATGTGTCGTTGGACGGGTATGCGTCGGATTCGAACGGAGGACTAGATTGGATTCCGTACAACGAGGAATTAGAGAAATACGCCGAGGAGGTCGTAGCCGAAGTCGGCTCTCCCGTATACGGACGCACGACGTATCGGTTGATGGAGAGCTACTGGCCCACGGTGCTGGACAATCCGAATGCGTCGAGGCACGGTATGGAGCATGCCAAATGGCTGCAGGATGTTAAGAAGATCGTCATTTCCGGCTCGATGGACATTGTGGAATGGAACAATACGATGCTGATCAAGGACAATATCGCAGAGGAAATCAAGGCGCTCAAGGAGCAGCCTGGCAAAAACCTCGTTATCTTCGGCAGTCCGGG
This sequence comes from Paenibacillus sp. JT31N17, assembly GCF_056269255.1. Classification (NCBI taxonomy): domain Bacteria; kingdom Bacillati; phylum Bacillota; class Bacilli; order Caryophanales; family Paenibacillaceae; genus Paenibacillus; species Paenibacillus sp. JT31N17. The sequence goes on along the minus strand of NZ_JBWDNP010000001.1, from coordinate 1,567,218 downwards.
GGCGGCGAAAACGTTGCTTGAGCTCGGCCTGATCGACGAATTCCTGCTGACGATTTGTCCGGTCATCTTGGGCGGCGGAAAATCGGCATTCCACGGCGACGGTGAGAAAATCAGGCTCAAGCTGCTGTCCAGCCGAACGCTCAAGTCGGGCATTATCGCGGCCCGTTATGAGTTGGAGAAATAGCCGTGCCGTGTTTATACAGGCAACAACGGCGACTCATATCGTAGCATTCACGAAGCTTTTTATTCCGGGAATTCTTTAACCCACATATAACCGCAAGATAAAGGCTATGCCTCAGCTGCTTGGAGCCACGTTTCGTGATACGATTGGTGGTGGCGGTAAACTTCCTTGACGAAAAGACACTAGGGTCTACACCTGCAAAGGCGACTACTTTCTTGGCGTGATTAAACCGGTTGATCTCCCCGATTTCGGACAATACCGTTGCCGCGATTTTGCCGCCGATCCCGGGTATTGACCGGATAATCCTAAATTCCTCAACTTCTTTAGCGAGAGCATCGATCTTATTTTCAAGGTGGGACAGATGCTCTTGGTATTGATTCAACCAGGTAAAAACTGGCTGACCGAATAATACGACGGGTACGATAGCTTGATAAAGACATTTGACGAAGGAGCTGCCGGGGCAGCTCCTTCTTTTGTTTCTTCGCAAAATCATTTATTTAATGGTGACAAGAACATGATCTCATTTCCGACGAAGACAATTGCCTCGACGGATGGCGCCGTTGCCTGAGGAAAACTGAGCAAAATGGAGTGATCTTGGTTATTGGCTATGTTTGTAATTTGACAGTACGTTTAAGCAATCATTATAATGATGTTAGTTATCAATAACATACATGCAAAGGAGAGGTAAAAATGAATTTGCAAGGAAAAGTGGCTATTGTAACTGGAGGAGCGCGCGGTATTGGAAGTGCAACATCGAAATTATTAGCACAACGCGGAGCAAAAGTCGTAGTGAATTATGTTCGTAATCATGATGCAGCACATGCAGTGGTTGACAATATTCGAACAGATGGCGGTGAGGCCATACCTGTTCAGGCAGATATTCGTGATGAGAACCAAGTTGCTGAGCTTATAAAGAAAACGAAAGAAGCTTTTGGTGGACGAATTGATATTTTAGTGAATAATGCAAACATGTCTTTTGTAACAAAGCCATTTGCTGAAATGGTATGGGATGAGTTTTCCCAAAAGTTAAATGATGAACTAAAATCAGTATTTGTCATGACGCAGGCTGTTATTCCATTTATGGTCGAACAAAAATATGGGCGCATTATTTATGTCTCCTCTGGCTCAGGCAAGCATATTGCCCCCAACATGATTGCTCACGGTACAGCTAAAGGCGGCCTTGATACTTTCGCTATGTATATCGCAAATGAACTCGGACCCTATGGGATCACTTCTAATGTGGTTGCGCCAGGGGTGGTTGAAACAGATGCTACCGCGTTTATGTCCGAAGAAATGAAGCAAACGATAAGCAATTTCACTCCACTTCGTCGTTTGGCTCAACCCAATGATGTGGCAAGGGTCATTTCTTTCCTGGCAAGCGATGACAGTCAATTCACTACAGGTACGTATACGCCAGTAAATGGAGGAAGTTATATGGAATAGGAGCAGAGTGTAAAGAGAATTGTTATAAAGAATGGGGGCGCGCTTTTATGCATGAAAAAGAGACAGGTACTTCTGATCGAATTCTTGATGCTGCTCTTCAATTAATGCAAGCAAAGGGATTCAAATCAGTAACAATAAAGGATATTGCCGTCGCCTCGGAAGTAAGCGAGATGACGGTATTTCGCCATTTTAAGACCAAAAAAGGGGTGCTCGAAGCAGCCGTTAGAAAGTATTCATATGCCCCTAGTTTAAAAAAAATATTTGAACAAAAAGTCATACACGAGTTGGAACAAGACCTAAAACTTATTGCAAAATCGTATCTTGACTTAATGGAGAATAATAGGGAGATTTTTTTAATTGCCATTCAAGAACGAACGACTATGCCCGAATTAATCAACCTTATTGCTGAAAATACAAAGCAATTGCAAAGATTATTAACAGATTACTTTTTTGTAATGCAGGATCAGAACAAAATGGTGATTACTGATGCTTCAAAACAAGCCATGGTGTTATTGACCATGTATTACGGTTATTTTTCTTCCAATGCATTATGGAATACTCAATTTATCAGTGACACCAAAGAGGAATTTATAGAAAACAGCGTGAATACTTTTTGTTATGGTTTATCAAAGCAAAATATATAACAATTGCTTCAATTACAAAGCTTTAAAGTGTTATATTTACTTAAATCTATTGCTGTTCTAAGGAGAGATATCGATGCAAAAAGCGGGCTTTTCCGCAACACGTCTTCGCCGACTAAGCGGAGCCTTGCAGGGATATGTGGATCGCGGAGAGATTGCCGGGGCGGTCGCCATTGTTCATCGCAAAGGCGAGGAGGCCTATGCCGATGCGATCGGCTGGCAGGACAAAGAGACACGCATTCCCGTTCGACGGGATACGCTCTTCCGAATCATGTCGATGACAAAGCCTATCACGGCTGCAGCCGCATTGATGCTGGTCGAAGCAGGAAAGATTCGTCTCTATGATCCGGTGAATGAATGGCTCCCGGAGCTTTCCAACCGGGTTGTTCTGCGTGATCCGAACGGGAGGTTGGACGACGTCTTGCCATCGTCCCGCCCTATCACGCTTCACGACTTGCTTACCTCACGTATCGGTATCGGCTGGGGGGATCACCAGCTGCAGTCCGAGGTGATGAAGCTGCTCCCCGCTCCATTGGTAAAGCCGCTGGGGGTTCAGAATGCTAAGGAGCATCTCGATCCTGATTCCTGGATGAAACGGCTGGCCGAGCTGCCGTTACTCTATCAGCCGGGCACCCGCTTCCTCTACCACATTGCACACGAAGTTCTTGGCGTATTAATTGCCCGGGTAACGGGTCAAACGCTGGATGAGTTTTTCCATGAACGGATTTTTGAGCCCCTTGGGATGAGAGACACAAGTTTCACGATGCCGCCGGAAAAACGAGGCCTGCTGTCAGTCGCATACGCTCCGAAGGAGGGGGGAGGCCTCCTCGCACTGGACCGTCCGGAATCGACTGGTTGGGCGGAAGCTCCTCTCTTCCTATCCGGGGGAGCCGGCCTTCTCTCCACGGCGGATGATTACCAGCGTTTCGGACGAATGCTGCTTGGCCATGGGGAGCTGGACAGGGTACGCATTCTGTCACGCAAATCCGTGGAGGCGATGATAACCGACCATCTCACTCCCGAACAGCATACGCATCCCTTCTTCGACGAGACCGATTACGACGGGTCGATGATGTGGACGAACAAAGGATACGGGTATGGCGTCTCAGTCAGGACCAGGCAAATCGGAATCGGTCCTGGCGAAGGCTCGTTTTTCTGGCCGGGGGCTCTGGGATCGACTTGGATCGCAGATCCGCGTGAGGAGCTAATGGCGACGCTAATGATTCAGCTCAGAGGGGCGCAGCTTCCTAAGAACAGCCTGATCGCTCATGATTTCTGGACAATGATCTATCAGGCAGTGATCGACTGAAGCGCATGAATACGCCATTAAGTAACGTCATAACATAAAGGCCCGTACCAATAAGGTACGGCCTTTCACAATCAGAACAAGGCAGAATCTTCAAATGCGAGCCAAAGATGGATAATCGCATTCCAAAGTTCTTAATCGAGAGGATATGATTCAATTAAAGTTCTCTTATCTTTCCCTTCGAGAACGAGCTTTACTTGAATTCCTATATGGTACCGTTCTGAAGTGCTTTTGCATTCAGTGCTCCGCGTTCGCCTCTTGCACTTCCCGGCTCCATCCTTGGCTCCGGAGCATCAAGGCAGTCTGAGTAGACGCGCAACCATTTAGTGCCGGCTGCCGGATCACTTGTCCACAATGTTTACGCTCCCGACGGCCAGCCCAGTGCGAGCCCAGCGGCTGCTGCGGCATCTTCCGTATATATGAAGGAACTGACGCCGTTTGTAGCGGCAAGCCCGCCAGCTTCCCTCATTCTTGCAGCATGTTCCGGATTGCGTATTAATCCGGTCACTTCATGTCCCGCTTGTACCAGCATCAGAATGAGCGATCTCCGATGACCCCGCTTGCTCCCGCCACTAAAATGTTCACTTGAATCTACCTCCGTTTTATTGATTTTTTCCAGCTATGAACCCCGAATACTTCTCCGATGATGAGTGCTGCCCGCAATATCTGATAAAGTTCCAACCGGTCATGGGGGATGACCACTCTTGTCAGAATGGAGTTAACACCTGGAATGATTGATTCCATTTCTAGACAGCGCATAATCGGACAAGATGCCATCAAACCGGAAATCCCAGCGCCAATAACAATGACAAACTAGTTTGCTTGCCATATCAGACATATCCTTTAATCACCATCTCCTGTTGAATTGATGAATATACAACGATGTAGCCGCCTCATATGCAACAATGCCGCGCCAGCGGACGTTCCCTTGCCGCAATGCCACTGGTCTGTGTTCCGGATGCCGCCTAATTCGATTTGGAAATGATACGACGAATGTCACAGACATCAGCCCTATTTCGTTTAAGATGACGAAAAACCGGGAAAGAGCGGCTGCCTCCCGGAAATTCAAATTTACATTAGGTTCTGAAGGAGTGAAGAGGATGAGATAGAATAACAAGGTCAATCGGCATACGCCGCAATAATGTTGGCTGTAGCGTAAAAATGTCCAGAAGAAACGGGAGATGGAGAAAAATGCCGCTTATCGTAAAGACCCTTCCGATGATACCGCTAAGTTCAGTCTGAATGTGTTTTATCATTTTTATGAAAATATTCATGCGTTATGGCACGGGTCAGCCAAGGGTGCTGCATCAGTTTAAGCGGGCCAAAAAGTACATCTTTGTCTTTATGACGCCGCTGCATAACTACTTCTATATACCCTTGTATATACCCTTGAAGGATATAGATTATATGCGCCGTACACCCTTCTCCTTCATCAAACTGTATTGGTACAGTTCGCGATATTCGCGATGGTCCGTCTCCTACGTACTCATTATGCTTAAGGTATGGAACGAAAATCGCATTCATTGATCGGAGGACAACGTATGAACGGGATTAATTTGTTATTTCGCGAAAGAATCGGACTGCCGGTGGACGAAGTGCTCGATTTCGATGGGCTGGACCGCATTCTGGAGAAAACGGCAAGAACGTTTCCCTTTGAAAATATGCGCGTGCTGAACGGCCGGGCATTTCCGATTACGAAGCCATATTTGATTAACAAGCTGCTGCTTGAGAAAGAAGGGGGACTTTGCTACGAGCTGAATTCGCTCTTATATCTGTTCCTTGTCGAAAATGGATTTAACGTCATGCTGACAAGAGGGGTCATCTATGACCGGGAAGCACAAAACTATTTGTCATGGGGAAGGAGTCATATCGCCGTTCTTCTAGCCCACTTAGGACGGATTTATCTCGTCGATACAGGATTTGGGGCGAATTTGCCGCTGAAGCCCGTTCCGTTAACCGGGGAAGCCGTCATTTCCGCGAACGGTTCATTTCGGATCCGGCCGGAGGACGGCAGTCTTGGAGATTACAAACTCGAAGTGAAGATAATGCATAAGGATTCGGATTGGCATATCGGATACGCCTTTGATTCCGGGAAGCCGATCACCGACCTATCGGAAAGCGAAGACATTCGGAAGATGGTTGCGGAGCATCCCGGATCGAAGTTCAACAAACGTCCGCTCGCCACGAAATTGACGGCCGGTGGTAACGTTACGTTAACGGAAGATTCATTTACGGAATGGAAGGACGGAACCGTGACGAAGGAGCACATTGACGGCTTGCGCTATAAGGAGCTGCTCCGTTCGCGCTTCGGACTGTAAAACTGTAAAACGAAGGAATGGCCGCTTCCCTCCTCACGTTAAAAATGACGGAAACTGCCCTTGCCGGCCTTGAAACACAAGATCCTGCGGGTCCAGAGCACGGCCTTGTTACCGAGATGAAGTGTCGGCTCGCGCTTACCGGGATCGAGGAAGCGGCCGCACATTACTTTACTTCTCATTGGAAAAACTAAACCTTGTCGATTAACGTCAACGTACGATAAGCATAGGAGGAAACAACATGGCACAATTATTATATATTACCGCGAATCCCAAGTCTCCGGAACATTCAGTCGGACTTCAAGTAGGCCAGTCTTTTCTTCAAGCCTATCAGGAAGCTCACCCGGACGATGAAGTGAAAGAATTCGATATCTATAAAGAATCATTTCAGACGATCGACGGCGATGTCATAATGGCATGGGGGAAAATTCGAAAGTTGAACATGGACTTCTCCGAGCTGAGTCCCGTCGAACAGCAAAAACTTCACGCCCTGAACGAAGTAACCGAAATGGTGACGCGTGCCGATAAATATGTGGTTGTCTCTCCCATGTGGAATTGGGGAGTCCCGCCACGTCTCAAGGCATTTATCGATTCCTTTGTTATCGTTGGAAAAACGTTCCATTACACAGAAAGCGGTCCCGTCGGACACTTAAAAGGCAAAAAAGCGATTCATATTCAAGCGAGCGGCGGCATTTTCTCCGAAGGGCCTTTTACGGCGATGGATCACAGCCATCCTTATTTAAAAATGGTTCTGGGTATTGTTGGGGTAAGCGATGTAGAAGCTCTGTTTGTGGAAGGGCATGAAAATAAACCGGAGAATGCGAAAGAAATCGTCCGTACGGCCATAGCGAAAGCATACAAGCTTGCCGCTGCCTGGTGATGCGAATAATCCCCCCCGAGGGATTTTTTATGACGTTCTCAGATAGGTGTCACATCAGAAGCCTCTGCTCGTTCTGGGTGCAAACAAACAGAAGGAGTGGCTCTTATGAAAAACATTGACCTGCTTCGTCATTGGCGCCGGTTATGCGGGGATTCACGCCGTGAAGGAAATCCGCAACCTATTCAAAGATCAGGCAATCAAGCATCCTCTGCGGCTCATGGGACACGGCAAGCTTGCTGACGAAATGAAAGACAGGTTAAAACGTGAAAAGGAGGCGGTACACCGATGGAGGAGTTCTACAAGCATTACAAGGGGCTGTTGCTCACGCTTGCTTATCAGATGACAGGTACGTGGTCTGATGCAGAAGACGTAGTGCAGGACGTGTTCTTGAAGGTGTGTGACGTACATCCCTCTGGTCTCGCCGAAGAACCTAAAGCGTATTTGTGTAAAATGGTCGTCAATCGCTGCCGCGATTTATACAAATCGGCCTGCAAACGGCGGGAGCGGTATTTCGGAGAATGGCTCCCCGAGCCCATCCCGACTTCGGAAGACGAAACGCTCGATTTTATAGTACAAGACGAGCTGCTGTCTTATGCGACACTGGTATTGCTGGAAAAACTGTCCCCAGCAGAACGGGCGGTGTTCGTCTTGCGTGAGGCGCTCGGCTTCGATTATGCCGGTATAGCCGAGATCATCGGTAAAAGCGAGGTCAATTGCCGCAAGCTTCTCAGCCGCGCGAAAGGAAAGATGGAAATCGGCGAAGGGGAACCGGTCCATGCCGAGACCGATAGAGAAGCGTGGATCCGCCGATTCGTTGCCGCGCTTGAGCAGGATAACACAGACCAGGTCGTTTCCATGCTTGCGGACGATGTCGCGCTCATCTCAGACGGGGGAGGGAAAGTGTTCGCCGCTGTTCGTCCGATCGAATACCGCGAGGCCGTCTCCAAATTCCTTTTCGGTTTTTTCCGCAAGTCGCTCCATTACGAGGGTGGCATTCAATTGGAGGTAAGCAGGATTAACGGCCAGACCGGGGTCGTGGTCCGTGTAAGAGAGCAAGCCGAATCTGTCGTGATGATTCATGCCGAAGGACATACGATTCACAACATTTATATTATCCGGAACCCAGATAAGCTGGGTTTATTTCGCTCCGGATACCAGTTATTGAAATGAGTAACGGCAAGAAACTCTTACTACTGGCGTAAACTGCATTCACTGCTTGGGGTCATACCGCTCGTGGTTTGAGTTTAAATATCGTCGGATTCTTATAGCGATTGGTGATAAGAAGATATATCATAACAGATCCAACAAGTCTCGGAATTTTTATATTTTTCAGTCAACCAGAGATTGAACTGCTCTCCGTCAAGTAGACAGTATAAAAATCAATTACACGGCCTTGGTCCTGAATTTCATCGGACTAAGGCCGTTTCGTTAAGAGGACAATTATTTATTATGTCGCGGGACTTATTTTACACCTTATTTTTGCAGGAATTGTTGCATATATGTTTATTATTGCTGATGATACTCTTAAGTATAGAATGTAAATGGTATATAAATGAAGAAAGAGGAAGTGGAGAACATTGGAGTAAAAACGAAGTGGAAAATAATAATGATAGTTTGTACTGCACTGCTTATATTTGTGGCCTTTATTTGGTTTTCGAATACTGCGGTTACCTATGAATATGCAACAATTGTTGAGAAAGCACCAAACTCAATTTCCTTGGAGAATGAAAGTGGGCGGAAAGCGATCATATCAACATCCTTGAATATTAGTGATTTAATTGAGGTTGGAGGAAAATATTGGGTTAGATATGAGAAAAAGAGATGGCAGTCTCCAAGCTTAGAATCAATTGAGCATTGACCTAACGGGTACGTTAGTGAGGAGCTTGCCGCGCGGCAGCTCCTTTTTCGTTTGTTGAAGTAACAGGCAGATTAGCAATCTGTAAGAAACAATCCGAACTGAAATGTTTTAGAATGTAGATTATGTAGACATTCCCCCTTATAAACAGATTTAATTTGAAAGGATGAAAAGCAAAATGGGAAATCTTGTTGTGCATATGTTCATGACCTTGGATGGCGTTGTTCAAGCTCCCGGGCCGCCCGAAGAAGATCGTGAAGGTGGTTTTGGCTATGGCGGGTGGCAGGATCTGTGACACAAACCCGTTCACCAAGCTGATGAACGAGAATCCGAAATACGTCGCATCCCGGACATTGACCAGCGTCGATTGGAAAAATACAAAGCTACTCGACGCGGATGTGACCACAAGTGTGCCTTTGTTGAAGGAGCGTTACGGGAGGTGCGCGTCGTCGGCAGCAGCGACCTGATCCAGACATTGTTGCGTCACGAGCTGATTAACCGAATGAACATCTGGCAGTTTCCGGTAATGCTCGGAAAGGGAAAACGATTCTTCGGCGATGGAACGATACCAACGGCCCTGCAATTGCTTGAATCCAGAACGTTCTCCAAAGGCAAGGTTCAATTGCGCTACGAGCTTGCGGGAAAACCGTCTTTCGGCAACATGGCGTGAGATGCTGACAGACATGACAAGACGGTTGTAATTTTAAACAACCAAACCTAACTTTGGGCCTGGGGTTCAGTCCAAATACATTGAAAGCCTACTATCTGCAGCTCAAGATGTACCAGCTTAAGCTGTCCCGTTTGACGTCCTCACCCCCGTTTGAAAAGTCTAAAAGAATAAACGACAGACAAAGCAAAGGAGTGAAGTTATGAAATTTCTGCTCACATCTGCAGGCATCAATAACAAAAGCATCCACGACGCGCTGGTTGACATGCTGGGCAAACCGATTGCCGAGTCCAGCGCCCTCTGCATTACCACTGCGGTGTACGCCATACCCGGTGGTGCAGGTCACGCATGGCAGTTCTTTAGCGGTCAAGCCACCACACCGATGTGTGAGCTGGGCTGGAAGTCCATGGGGGTTCTGGAGCTCACCGCGTTGCCTAGCATCGATGAACAGCTTTGGGTTCCTATGGTCAAGGAGACTGACGTTCTACTGGTAAATGGCGGTGACCCCTTGTTTCTGTGTTACTGGATGCGGCAGTCCGGACTGGCAGACCTCTTGCCGTCGCTGAACTTAGTCTATGTGGGACTGAGTGCCGGGAGCATGGTGATGGCACCTAACATCGGGAATTTCTTCGTTGGGTGGACTCCACCCAACGGTGGCGATGAAACGCTAAGACTGGTTGACTTTGCAATATTTCCGCATCTGGATCATGAGATGCTGCCGAGAAACACCATGGCTGATGCAGAGAGATGGGCCGCCGGGATGCATGGGCCAGCGTATGCGATTGATGATCAGACCGCCATCAAAGTGATCGACGGATCGGTCGAAGTTGTCTCCGAAGGGCATTGGAAACTGTTTTCGCCCTGATATTACTCCGCTGTTAACATATAATTGGTGGAACCCTAGTGGTGCTTATTACGGTCGGTTTAGAGGTGCGTTTAGTCGAAAGTGAATGTTGATTACTTTATTAAGCTAAAGGGTACGATAGCGTAGAGTAGCGTTCAGCTGCTCCTTTTTCTTTTGAAGCAACGGGCAGGATAATTTGGAAAAACCTAGTATAGCTTTGGTAATCGCTCAACTAGACGATTTGCTGTTGTACTATGAGGATTCGGGTGTTGGCATGCCTCTGATTCTGTTGCACGCGGCACGGTAGTTCTTGATTCAGAAATGGGAGGCTGGCCGCACGTCGCTCCATTATTAGCGCACCATTATCGTGTGCTCTCGCTTGAACACCGCGGATACGGCCGAACCAATAATCCTTCGCCGAGTCTCTTTACGACAGCTGCCATTACCCGGGAGCAGTTGATCACTCTCCTGCACCGGTACGCCGGGCAACCTGCTGCGAATGGCAACAGCAGGAGCTTTGCGGACAGCAGTGAAATTTCCGATTGGGCAAGGGAAGCCATGGGTTGGGCTGTGGAGACAGGTATCCTGAACGGCAAGCCAGGGAACCTTCTGGAGCCAACCAGTGCTGTATCCCGGGTTGAAGTGTCCGCCATACTTTCGTGCTTTATAGCTTGGCGCAGCTAAGTCGAAATAGAGGAGTCTAAAGCCCGCAAATAGCCTTGATAAATCAAGGTTCTTTGCGGGTTTTTCGTTTTGTTCAAACGCCGCAAGCTTTCCCGGCGATGAATTGATTGTCTTATATTTCGGCAAGGCGGGTTGTCATGCAGAATATGGAAAATTTCTCCCGCCATTTTAAGTTATTACAAAATTCATTTAAATGAGTACATTTTTTAAATCTCTCCGATAGATATAATGAAACATGAGAGCGCCTTAATACAACCGGAGGGATGAGAGAAATGAAAGCGGTTTTAGACAAATCTCGAGAGTACGCTTCGATAAAGAGGAAAAACAATTTTCTGCACAACATCAAAAGAGACGCACTGTTATACGCTCTCTTGCTGCTGCCCTTTGCGTATATCCTAATCTTCAAGTATGCCCCCATCTATGGCGTGATTATGGCATTCCAGGATTACAACATTTTTGCAGGAATTAAGGGGAGTGAATGGGTAGGACTGGATGTGTTCCAATTTATTTTCCAGCAGGACAGCTTCTACCGTGCGCTCAAGAATACGCTGGCCCTGAATGTTCTGGACTTGATCGCGGGATTCCCTGCGCCCATTGTGCTGGCGATATTGCTCAATGAAGTGAGACTGGCAAAATTCAAGAAACTAACACAGACCGTGTTGTATCTGCCTCACTTTTTGTCCTGGGTTATTATAGGCGGTATGGTCTATCTGATGTTCTCTAACAGCGGCATGGTCAACACTTTCCTGTCGAGCCTCGGATTTGAGAAGCTTCAGTTTCTGTCGCAGAAAACACCTTGGTTGATCACTTATATCTCCGTTGGCGTATGGCACAATATCGGATGGGGAACTATCATCTATCTGGCGGCAATGACTGGAATCAATAAGGAATTATATGAAGCCTCCGATATTGATGGCTGTTCAAGGCTTCGCAAAATATGGCATATTACACTGCCCGGCATTAAGGCAACTATCAATATTTTGCTGATTCTCCAAATTGGTAGAATGGTGACTATCGGGTTCGATCGTCCCTTTGTTATGGGGAATTCACTGGTTAGCGAATACTCCGATGTTATCAGTACTTTCGTATACAGAGTTGGGATTAGTTCGGGGGATTTCTCCCAGGCAACAGCGGTAGGATTGTTCCAATCCGTAGTTGGCTTGATCCTGCTGGTTGCTGCTAACTATATCGCGAAAAAATTGGGTGAGGATGGGATATGGTGAGTATGGCACGCAGTATGGGCAAAAAGAAAAAAATGAGTGCAGCAGATATCGTGATTATCGCATTTATTGTGGCATTGTCCTTCACATGTATTGTTCCGTTCCTGTATATGATTGCGCTTTCTTTAAGCTCCAACGAAGCGATCATTTCCCAAAAAGTAGGGCTATGGCCGGTTGGTTTCACCGTAGAAACATACAAAACCATCTTAAGCGATGTGGAGATGCTCTATACGCTTGGATACAGTATTGTGCTTACGATTTTCTACACCGTGGTGTGTATGTTCCTTACCGTTTGCGCAGCGTATCCGTTAACGAAGAAGCGGCTGATGGGAAGAAGCTTTATTTTGTCAGCGTTGGTCTTCACCATGTATTTCAGCGGCGGTTTGATTCCCTCCTACATGCTGGTTAAAAACCTAGGTATGATGAATACGGTGTGGAGTTTGGTTTTACCGGGCGCCATGAGCGTGTTTAACCTGATTATCCTGAAGACCTTCTTCACTAATCTTCCGGAGAGTCTGGAGGAATCGGCTGCTATTGACGGGTGTTCGGATCTAGGCATTCTCATCAAGATTGTGCTTCCCCTCTCGTTGCCTTCGATCGCCACATTAAGCCTCTTCTATGCGGTGGACAGATGGAACGGATTCCAGGATGCGTTGTTCTACATCACGGATAAAAATCTGTATCCTATGCAGATGAAGCTTTACCAGATCATTTCGGCCAATCAGCAGCTGGATAGCCAACAAGGAGGAGAAGGAAGTGCCGGCGCCTACATTGTACCTGAGTCTCTGAAAGCGGCTAGCGTTATGTTTACAACCATCCCGATTTTGTTGATCTATCCCAAACTGCAGAAGTATTTCGTAGATGGCGTGATGACGGGAGCTATCAAGGGCTGATGGGGAAATAGATCACGATGAGGGGGGTGATTCCCAGGGTGGTGGATTGTGGATGTCAAGATGCAAGGGATTTAAAGCAGTGATGATTTCATTACATACAACTGAAAGGGTGGTTTAAAGTGTATACGGGCATGAAGAAGAAAGCAGCAATTCTGTTTAGTACAGCGCTTCTGGCCAGTGTTGTGGCAGGCTGTGGAAATGACGACAACAATTCACCGGCAGCGTCAACCGCTGAATCAGGAGCAACTTCCGGTCCTGCTGTAACCTTGACTGTGGAAGTGTTTGACAGAGGTATTCAGGGACAGCCGGACTTGAACAACAACACGTGGACCAAATATGTCAATGAAAAATTCGGCAAGCCCAATAACGCTATTGTAAAATTTGTTTCTGTACCCCGTTCCCAGGAAGTCGACAAGCTAAATGTGTTGATGGCTGCCAACGAAGCTCCTGATATTTCCTTCACCTACGATGGGACCACTGTAACCCGCTTTGCCAAAAACAAAGGTCTCTATACACTGGACGAATTGTTGGAGAAGGATGGCCAGCAATTGAAGTCTTATCTAGGCGACACCGTCCTTTCCTACGGGAAATATGAGGGCAAACAAGTCTCCATCCCGGCCAAACGGACTCTGCTTGCCTGGAACGGCATGTTTATCCGCAAGGATTGGCTGGATAAGCTGGGAATGCCTGTTCCGACGAACAAGGATGAATTGTATGCAACGCTGGTTGCCTTCCGCGACAAGAACCCCGGTGATGTGAACGGTGTCATTCCCTGGGCAACAGCTTCTGCCGGCATGAACTACACCTTCGGCAACCTGGTTCAATCCTTCTGGGGGCCGATGTCGGAGGAGGAATTCGTTACTGCTCCCAACTGGCTGAAGCCCGGCCATAAGGATGCATTCAAATGGCTGAACAAGCTGTATGCTGAAAAGCTGATCAGTCCCGACTTTGCTCTGGACAAAACAGCCAAGCAAGCGGATGCCGATTTAACTAACGGCAAGGTCGGCTTCTATGCTGCCAACTGGGATTATCCACTGGTGCAAAAAATTCGTGATCCGCTGAAGCAAAATGCACCGGATGCCAACTTTGTTCCTATAGATACCTTCAAGAACCAAGAGGGGAAATACCTGAAAGAGATGTACAATGAGAACGGGCTTTTCTCCTTCATCCCGAAAAGCAGCAAAAATGCGGAGCTGGCCATGAAGTATCTGAACTGGATGGCTGACCCGGATGTGCTGTTCTTCCTGCAGTTCGGCGAAGAAGGTGTCAACCACAAGATGGTTAACGATATCCCACAAGGGATTGCGCAAACCGGCGAAAATATGCAGATGAGCAATCTGAATCTGGATTATACTCTTGTTGTAAACGGCGCAGAGCTGGGCGACACCGAAAAGAATGTCAAAACGTATGCATCAGCTTTAGCAACCGGGGATCAAAGCTATGAGCAATTGGCTGTTGATTCATACAAGATCAATACGACAGACGGCTATACCGGCTTCTACTATGGCGTCACGAACGAAGCTAATATCAAGTACGGCAAAACGTTGGGTGATATGAATAAGCAAATGATTGACAGGCTGATTGTTGCTAAGCCGGCAGAGTTCGATTCCTTGTATGACAAGCTGGTGAAAGAATATATGGATGCCGGCGGTAAGGCTGTTCAGGATGAAAATGTGAAGCACTACAGAGAAATCAAAGCGAGCAGCAAGTAATTCATAGTACACGGATAAGCCATCGATTGCACTGCAGCGTGGTTTATCCGTATTTTGATTGCTATTCCCGGATAGCTTTGATATTATTCGGAGAAATTCATATGTTCAGGAGGAGACCCATGTACAAGGTCATGATTGTAGATGATGAGTCGTGGGCGGTTAAAGGAATCCGCAACGCCTTTGACTGGGATAAATATGGCTTTGAAATTACAGGACAATTTACAAGCGCTTACAAAGCGTGGGATGCCATAAAAGCGGATAAACCGGATTTGGTATTTACTGATATCCGTATGCCGGACATTTCCGGACTGGATCTAATGAAGAGGGCCAAGGCACATGGTTTGGACATTGAGTTTGTCGTCATAAGCGGATATGCAGAATTTGAATATGCTCAGGAAGCACTGCGCTACGGCGCGTTGAATTATTTCCTGAAGCCCTTGGATGTTGATATGGCCGATTCGTTCATTGCGAAGCTGGCCATGCATTTCTCCGAGAGAAGCGCAGCACGCAATCACCTCCTTCTGGATGCGCTTACCTCGTCGGATCAGGATGGGATAAAGCGTTTCCTTCCGCTTTCCGATAGCGCGGCTGTATGCTATTACCAGGTGCTTGCGATCCATTTCGAAGGCGAAAACAAGAATTTCAGAAAGCTGCTGTCTTTGGAAGGAAAGCCTGTTAATGCTGTGGAAGTTGAAGCAGGAACCAGAAAAAGGTTGGTTGTTCTGATGACGGAGCATAAAACTTGGTTGGAAGGACATTGGAACGAATTGGTTGTGAATAATACTGGCATTCATGCTGTAGGCATCAGCAGCATCTCCAGCCAGCTTGCACATATGAGCAAGCTGATTAAAGAGGCTGACCTTTCAGCCTCTCAGATTTTTCTGGACGAAGCTGCAGGCACCGTTCATTACGAGCCGAAGCTTTATCTGGTGAAACCATGTATCGATGAGATCTGTCGTATCATTCAGGGGAATCAACTTGACGACATGGATGTGTACATAAATGGGCTGCAGGAATACTTCAGGAATCATCGCCTGGGCATGTCTGAGGTTGTCTACTTATGGAATCAGGCAGTCGGGATACTTGTAAACGCATATTCAGAGGAATTGAAGGATATGGAACTGGAATTCCTGAATTATTCCGAAATCAAGGAACGATTTGAACATTTTGAGTCTCTGTGCAGTTATTTGCATGACGTCCTCGAATCCATCAGGCAAGGGAACAGCCGCCCTTTACATGAAGGGGACATCTTGTCCTGCTTTAACCGGATGGTAGCCTATATCGACGGTCACTATGAACAGAAATTGTATTTGAAGGATTTGTCCGCCCAATTCTTCATTAATCAGGTGTATTGCTGTCAATTATTCAAAAAAAATCTGGGTAAAACCTTCTCCGAATATGTGTCGGAGCTCAGGATCAAGAAAGCCCGTGAGCTCCTGAAGCACACTGATCTGTCCATTGAGGACATTGCCGTTAAGACCGGGTATGTGGAATATTATTATTTCAATAAAGTATTCAAGAAGCATTGCGGGATAACGCCTACCAAATTCAGAAAAAGTTGATAGGAACGGAGCGGCAGGCCATGAAGGCTAGCAAACTGAAATTGAAACATCAGATATGGCTGATCTTTTTTTTCGCTATCATTATTTTCACAGTCATGGAAATTTATTTTTTTTATAGTTTCTCTAATTTAACCCAGCATAGGGCAGCCAATTTCGGTAACCAGATGATTGAGCAAACACGCGGCAAGATTGATTCTGTGTTTAATGATATCAGGGTCAGCACCGGCATTGCGGTCAATAGCAAACTGATTCAGGAATTCGCCGTAGTGGATGATGATTACAAAAGGGCGTTTGATAGCGGTAATTATGCACTGGATCTCATGGAATATATGAGATCCTTTAATTCGTATGTGGACGGAATTGTGATCAATGACATTCGGGGAAAGAGTCTGACGTCAGCAAGCGGCGATATTTTTTTTCTCGATCGTTATGAAGCCTTTATCAGGACGTATAAGGATGATCCTTCGCTACGGGATAAGGGGAAGTTCACCACCATTTTAAATGACGACAGAGCAAAAACGGAACATTTTTTTTATATAGCGCCGATTGTGGAATCCCTTGGGGGAATCCATTTCTCCCAAATTACCGGTTACTGCACAGTGATGGTCAATATGGAAAAGCTGCAGGGGCTTGTGGAAAATACGGAATTAACGCCCAACTCCACCCTGTACATTCTAAATAGCCGGGATGAGATCATTGCGTCTACGAATTCCAATGCCCGAGGCACATTGTTCAGGGATGTTCTGTCTATGGATAAGGACACCCTGCTTAACGGCGTGAAAACAACCATTGACGGGGAAGATATTCTTGTCCAGGTCAAGGGTTTGGAGCAGGCGGGCGGGTGGCGGGTTGTTAGTATGATTCCGGTGAATGAACTGACTGCGGACATGAACTCCATGCGGAAGGTCAGCATTATCGTGGGGATTGGGATTATTCTAAGCATGATCATGATGGGCATTTTTTTTATGAATAATCTGATGGGTCCGGTAATGGGACTTGTTATGGATATGAAGAAGGTGGGGAGGCGGGACATGGGCTTCCGTATTAAAGTCCGGTCTACCAATGAGGTAGGCTCGCTGGCCCGTGACATCAACCGGATGATGGATGAAATGGAGGAAATGGCAAGGGATATGTTCAATACCCAGGCCAGATTATACGAATCCGAGCTGAGCCAGAAGCAGGCGGAGTTTTCTGCCCTGCAGAGCCAGATCAACCCCCATTTCCTCTATAATACGCTGAATTGTATCAGCAGCATCGGATTGGAATACGGAGTCAGAGAGATAGCGCAAATTACGTCATGCATGTCTAAAATTTTCCGTTACAGCATAAAAAAAGATGAACTTGTACAGATCAGGGAAGAACTGGACTGTATTCAGGCTTATATGAAGATTATCTCCATTCGGTACGAAAATAAATTCTCCATGAACATTGATGTCGAAGAGGGGCTGTTGGAGATGAAAACCCCCAAGATGATTCTCCAGCCCATTGTGGAGAATTCCGTCTACCACGGGCTGGAGCGGATGGACCAAGGAGGACGGCTCCAAATTACCGGGAGCATGGATGCTAATGGGGATGTGTGCTTCTGTATTATGGATACCGGGAAGGGAATGGAGCCGGAGGAGCTGGCCGCCCTCCAGGCTAAGCTGGACATGGAGTATCCAAAACGTGCGCAAGACGGCCAATCGGAGAAAAGCATCGGACTAACCAATATCCATAACAGGCTGCGGCTGCTGTTCGGAGAGGGTTATGGGATCACCATAGAAAGCCGGATCGGCCACGGGACGACAGTGACCGTGAAGATTCCGAAGCTGTAACACCACCAACGCCTACCGTATGTAGAAAAGGCATGCGGCTTTCGTATAATACGTGCCGTTGATTTTGACAGCCTCAGCAGTGATTTCCTCGATCGGACCGCCGTATTCAGTGATTTCGCCGTCCTTGTATTTGACGAGAACGGGCACCTGAGCCAGCTTGGCACGCTTGAGCTCGGATTCGGGATTTAGTTGGGTACCATTGCTAAACATAACTCACACCTCCACTTGACAACATTCGTTAATATAAAGGATTTTCCTACCTAAAAAAAGAAAAAATATTAGCGAACGTATTGGCATCAATATTAATCAGATGGCTGCTATAGCAGAACCAGTTCTCACAGATCGCTGGTTCCTATCTGGAATGTAACTCGCATTCGTATTACCGAGACGCTCGCAAACGAGCGTCTTTTTGTGAAAGGAAAGGAATATACGGGATCAAACCACGACCCTTGTCCTGATTCGGTAGAGTATTTCGGTTAAAATCATTAAGTTCGCGAAACGATACGTCACGGGCCAGTCCAGCGCCATATTATCCCTTTTGTGAGAGATGTGACCCTAGCCGGAACATATTCCGGCTAGATTTTATGCCGACTCGACACTAGATGCGGCGGTGGCAGCAATAAATAAGTTCGCTCCGGGTTGAATACATATTGAGCTCCGAAGTACTATGAGGGTACGCAGTAGAAATTTTTGTAAATAAACCTCCATGTAGTGAAAGCGCTTACTTTGGTAGACTGCCAGGTTTATTCCCGATTTTTTCTTGCGATAAGGAGGCGATGGTATGGTAAGCATTATTATTGCGGATGACGAACCGATCACTAGAAAAGGGTTAATGATTCTCCCCTGGGAGGAGGAAGGATTCGTTTTGGCGGGTGTAGCCGATAACGGGCTTAAGGCGCTCGAGTTCATTCGCGCCAAGAAATCAGATATTTTACTGACGGATATCCGAATGCCCGGAATGGACGGACTTGAATTAATTGAAAGGACAAGGCAGGATTTTCCGCAGCTGAAGGTCATTTTTATTACGGCGTATCATCAGCTCGATTACGCTTTAAAGGCAATTCAACTGGGGGCTTCCGGTTTCGTCTTGAAGCCGACCGACCCCGATGAGATTATGAACGTATGCCGGAAAGCCAAGCAACATATCGAGAGCGAACGGAAACAGAAAAAAGACAGCGAGTATATGCGAGACCGGTTGAAGGAATATCAATTTATGCTGGAAGGCAGGTTGACGGAGAATAGCGCTTCGGCGAGTGCCAACCATGTCATCAGGAACATCCTGCATGAGCTGGAAACCTGTTATATGGAAGATCTTACCCTCCAGCTATTTTCCCGGCGCTATCACTTCCACCCCGATTATTTGACTCGTTTGTTTAAAAAGGAAACAGGCGAAAACTTCGTAAACGTGCTGGCTCGAATCCGCATGCAGAAGGCGGTCGACTTGCTCGCAGATTCATCAACCCGAGTATATGAAATTGCGGAACGAGTCGGTTTCCACGACTCAAGATATTTTGGTCAAATGTTCAAGAAGCGTTATGGCGTAACGCCAAATGAATTCCGCAAACGGCTGTCGGCCGGCCAGACTGAAATGGAGGAATCATGATGCGTGGTACCGTCCTGTCGGCAAGGCTAAAGAAAATGAGCACCGATTTGAGCATCCACAACAAGCTTTTCATCGCCTTTCTGCTTCTTAATTTCATTCCTCTTGCCATCATTGGCGCGCTTACCTACCAAAAATCCAACTCGCTTATTCAGAAAAAGACAAACGAATACACGGTTGATCTGCTGAGTGAAATCAGCAAAAACATCGAGCTGAATTTGCGGGAGATCGACCGGCTGTATTACGCCATCTTTACGAATCCGGAAATACGCCAGGTGCTGGAGCAAGCAAATTCGGGTCAATTGTCAACGGTCGATTATTTGACGCTTTCCAATCAGGTGAGTCAAATTTTATATGCGACAATTATTGATCGCGAAGACATCGAGGCTGTGCATATTTTCTCCCTGAACGGAAATGTGTTTCAAACGGGGGACAAGCCTTTTTCAGTCCGTCTCACTATGAAGGATTGGGATCGGATTATGAACAACAAGGGCAATCTGATTTGGCTTAATCTGGAACAAGAACCGCTGCTAATTGAAGGCGGAAGCTCGATATACGATGTCGACAACTTGAAGAAGATTGGATATTTTCTCCTCGATTATAAGAGAATTGCCCTGTACGAGTATTACAGGCACATTAACGGCGATCTGTTCATTTTGGATGGAACCGGACGAATCATCTCTCAAGGTGATAAGCCGAATACGGGCATTCGGCCAAGCGTGTCGCATATTAACCGTATTGTCGACGGGGGGAGTCAAGGCAGCTTTAGCGAGGCGGTCGACGGCCGCAGGCAGATCGTCGTCTATCAACAGATTAAAGATATGGGCTGGAAACTGGTCAGCGTCATTCCCGCCGAAACTTACTCCATCCAGTCAATCACGTTAAAAAATTGGATGATCGTTATTTTTCTGTCCGTATTCGTACTGGCGGCCATTCTCGCCTATTGTACATCGAACAGCATGACCAAACCGATCCGGCAGCTGTCGGATACGATGAAGCACATTGAATTAGGCCGGCTCGATGTCAGCTTTCAATACAATTCCCGCAATGAAATCGGCATCTTAAGCCGAAACTTTAACCGGATGATTGCTCGAATAAACTACCTCATCAAACAGGTTTACCAGGAAGATTTGTTAAAGCAGCGTTCCCAATTAAAGGTTCTCATGCTGCAAATCAATCCTCATTTTCTGTTCAATACGCTCGAAACGATCAATTGGCTGGCGCGCATACAGGGTATTCCTGATGTCGGCAAGCTCACCAAGGCTCTGGGCGACTTGATGCGTGAGGCGATTAAGGGGAAAGATATGGTGACGCTTGATCAGGAAATCAAAAATGTAAACAAGTATGTTTATATTCAGAAATACCGTTATGCCGATAAATTCAACATTAACATCGAGATGGAACCGGGCACGCTTGGTGTTGTCGTTCCCCGTTTCATTCTGCAGCCTCTGATTGAAAATGCATTCATACACGGATTGGAGTTGAAGCTGGGCAATGGCTCGGTCAAAGTCCGCAGCTTTTTTTCGGGAGATGATCTCATGCTTACGGTAACCGATGACGGACTGGGTGTGGAATCGTCCCGATTATTGGAAATTCAGAGGGCATTGGCCAAAAACCCCGAGGATGTCCATTCGGGAATCGGACTGCTCAATGTTCATCAGCGCATTCAGTTCCATTACGGGAAGACCTATGGTCTATCCATCCAAAGCGCCTCCGGCATGGGAACTTTCGTTCAATTGAAGCTGCCGAGCAGGGCTGCCCGCGAAGAAAATCGGTCGGAATCTTCAACCTAATGGTCAGAAATGCCGCATGGTTCCCAGATTGATTTACAATTACCATACATGTAAGGAGGACAATGATGAGACTCGGAATGATTCGATTGTTAGCGCTGGTCCTGATGCTTGTACCGTTCATTTTATTATCCGCATGTATGAATCCGCTTTCTCGGTCCGCAAGCGAATCCGACGGCATTCATTCAGAAGAGGAAAAGGTAAAGATGAGCTTGTATGACTGGCTTCAGGAAGGTCAAACGACGACAAACCTGTACAGCAAAGCGGTAAGCGAATTCAATGCACGGCCGGACTTGAACGCGTCCGTGACGATTCGCCATATTCCAGGTACTCCGTACTATACGAAGCTGAAGGCAAAGCTTGCTGCGAACGATGGGCCCGATATTTTTATGAGTCACGCTGACGGCATACTGCAGATGTATGCGGCTGCCGAGCGGCTCCTTCCGCTCAACAATGCGCTTGCGGAGGACCCCGAATGGAAAGAGAGCTTTACGCCCGGCGTATTCGACCTGTTGTCCTACCGGGAACAGATTTATGCCATTCCTACTTCCTTTGCCGCTGTTGCGTTATTCTACAACACGGAAATATTCAAGCGGTACAACCTGAGCCCGCCGCGTACCTACGATGATTTATTGCATATCGTTCGCGTGCTGTCAGTACACCATGTTACGCCTTTCGCTTTTGGCGCGAAGACGCCATGGACTGCAGCTCTGTTCAGCGAGATGGTCGAGAACCGGATTGGAGGCGATGAACCGTACAACGCATTGAAGAACGGAGAGGGGAGTTGGGTCCACCCTTCGTTTATCAAGACGGGATACGTTATGCAGGAATTGCGCGATAGGGGAGCTTTTCCGAAAGAATTTCTGGAGCTGGACAACGACGCCGTGAATCTCATGTTCAGGCAAGGTCAGGCGGCCATGCTTGTTACGGGTAGTTGGGTAATCAGCCAAATGATTGCGGAAGACTCCGAGGTGAAGCATTCAATCGGTGTTGTCAAGTTCCCGACCTTTGCAAATGGAAAGGGAGATGCCGACATCTGGCTCGGGCAAACGTCTGTCAATTTTGCCATCAGTGCCGAAGCCAAGGATAAAAAATCGGCAATCGAGTTGCTCAAAACGTTTACCAGTGAAAAATATCAGCAGATGATCGCAGAAGAAGGAGATATCCCGGTCATCAAGCAAGGGCTTGATTCCGACCGGACACCATCCCTGACGAAAGAGCTGCAGAAAGAGATGAATACCATGAAAAAGATGTTCATCTTTTACGATGTCGGATTGGGACTCGTGATCGGAGGCGAGTACAACAAGACGATACAACAGATTCTGGCTGGAAAATCGCCGGAGGAAGCGTTCGCAAGCTTAGAGACGTTCACTCGTCTTAATCGGGACAATTAGCCGTTTTCGTTGAAAATGCAGAGGTCTATGCCTATGAAATGGCGGTTTTTCAATAACGCTTAGGAGGGGAAATATGCCGTCAAAGGTAGCTCCCGTAGACTTACAGTATTCCGACCGTCCGGCGGCTATCAGCCACAGGAGACGCTGGAAGCAGATTAAACTCGATTACCAGCTCTATTTGATCATCTTTCTGCCGTTTGCATGGCTGATTATTTTTCAGTACGGTCCCATGTACGGCTTGCAGCTGGGGTTCAAGGATTTTCGCATTATGGAGGGAATCTGGGGCAGCCCCTGGGTAGGTCTCAAGCATTTTACCCGGTTTTTCGAATCGTACCAGTTCGTTCGGACCGTCGGAAACACGCTGCTGCTCAGCTTGTACGAGCTGATTGCGGGCTTTCCGCTCCCGATAATATTGGCGCTCGCCCTGAATGCCACCATGCGGAAGAAATTCAAAATGACAGTCCAGTTCATTACGTATATGCCTTATTTTATATCAACAGTCGTCATGGTCGGCATTATTCTGCAGTTTCTGAACCCCCGAATTGGCATCGTCAATATTGCGTTCGGTCACTTTGGGGTTGAACCGATCAATTTCATGGGCGAGCCTTCCATGTTCAAGTCCATCTATGTATGGTCCGGCATATGGCAGAATGCTGGCTGGGGAACGATTATTTATTTGGCAGCGCTCTCCGGCATCAGCCCGGAAATCCACGAGGCGGCCACCATCGACGGAGCTAGCCGGCTGCAGCGTATCTGGCACGTGGACTTGCCCGGGATTGCGCCGACAATAGTTACGCTGCTGATCCTGCATATGGGACAGATGATGGGCATCGGATTTGAGAAAATTTATTTGATGCAAAATCCTTTAAACCTGGCTTCCTCCGAAGTCATCTCAACCTATGTGTACTCTGTCAGCCTTGCTTCTTCGGCTCCGAATTATTCTTACGCTACGGCGATCGGCTTCTTTAATTCCTTCGTCAATTTAGTCTTGATTATGACGGTAAACCAGATTGCCAAAAAAGTTGGCGAAACCAGTCTGTGGTAAGGAGGACAAGCGATGAAGGAATCGAAACCGGCGCTGATCAGATCAGACAAACTCTTTTATTTCTTCAATGATTTGCTGCTGCTTTTTGCTCTGTTAATCGTCCTGTATCCGCTTATTTATATATTCAGCGCTTCATTCAGCGGCAGGGAAGCTGTCATTACCGGTAAAGTCTTTCTGTGGCCGGTCGATTTCTCGCTGGAAGGTTATGCGGCAGTCTTCCGGGATCCGAGAATCGTTCTTGGCTATGGAAATACGGTGTTTTACACGGTCGCCGGTACGCTTATCAACATCACGCTCACTATCATGGCCGCCTACCCGCTGTCCAGGAAGACCATGGTTGGGCGTAATGTCATCATGTATATCTTTGCTTTCACGATGCTGTTTAACGGCGGCTTAATTCCGAACTATCTGCTGATCAAGAACCTGCACATAATCGACACGAGGTGGGCCATGCTGCTGCCGACCGCGCTAAGCGTATTCAACGTAATTATCGCCAGGACGTTCTATACGGCAACAATCAGCTCCGAGCTGTACGAAGCGGCGGCAATCGACGGCTGCTCGCATGTGAAGTTTATCTGGAATATCGTGATGCCGCTCTCCAAGGCGATGACTGCGGTGCTGGTGCTGTTTTACGGAGTTTTTCACTGGAATTCGTATTTCAATGCCTTCATTTATTTAAAGAGCGATCATCTGTTTCCGCTGCAAATCGTTCTGCGAGATATTCTGGTTCAGAACGATATCGATCCGACCACGATTACAGACCCCGAATCGATGATGCGGAAGCAAGGCTTAGCCGATCTGGTGAAATTCTCCATTATTATTGTCGCCAGTCTGCCGGTATGGCTCGTCTATCCCTTCATTCAAAAGCATTTCGTAAAGGGCGTGATGATCGGGTCGATCAAAGGCTAATTGATTCGTTCCTCCTGTATGCCAGCAGGATTTTCGATCCTTGAGGACAGGACCGAGTTGATAATATTAAAAATAAAAGCATGTTGAAGGGAGAATGAACGTGAGCAAAAGGGTCACCGGTTTACTGGTTTTGCTGCTTGCAGTCTTAACGTTTATAAGCGCTTGCTCAGATGCGGGATCAGGATCGTCTCCGCAATCCGGCAATAACAGCGGCGCCAATGAGAGCAATGCCGAGGACAGCGGCTCCAACAAGTCGACGAGTCTTACGGTTACTACGCCACGCTGGCCTAACACATTATCGTACGAGTACGGTGAGAACGACCTGACCACGTGGGAACAGGATCAGACGCAGGTCCAAATTAAATGGAACCTGTATCCGGATGCCGACAAGATTCAAAAGCTGAATCTCGAGCTTTCTTCCGGGGGCGATCTGGGCGACATAATCATGGGGGACTTTGGCGCCGACAATTCTTTTTTGGCGACATACGGCTCGCAAGGTGCTCTCCTTCCGATCGAGGAATTGATTGATCAGTACGCCCCTAACATCAAAGAGCAATTCGAGCAGTATCCGGATTTGAAAAAATCGGTAACCGCGCCGGACGGACATATCTACGGACTTCGGGAACTCGGGACTTGCTACAACTGCGACCGGGCGATGCGCTTCTGGATCAACTCGGATTTCCTGAAGAAGCTGAATATGCAGATGCCTACGACGACCGACGGGCTGGAACAGTACCTTAAGGCGGTCAAGGAGAAGGACCCGAACGGCAACGGGAAAGCGGATGAAATCGGCATCACCGGGTCACCGAAGAGCTGGTATTCCAGTATCCATCAGTTCATCCTGCATGCGTTTACCTATTTTGACAGCGATGGCCTTAACGTCACGAACGAAAAAATCGTGGCCGCTTACGTGACGCCGGAGTGGAGGGAAGGCCTCCGATATCTGAACAAGATCTATACGGAAGGACTTATTGATCCTGCGGCCTTTACCAATGACGAAAATCAAATGAAGCAAACCGTGGAATTGAACGGCGGAGAGACAGTCGGCGCAGTAGCCGGGGGCGGGCAGCACGTGTTCGCGGCGAACGACTCGACGAGATTGCGCTATCAAATCGTACTGCCGCTCAAAGGGCCAAGCGGCTTCCAGAACGCATACCGCAATGATTACGGCACGATCGGTTCATACAAGTTTATGATTCCTGCCTCGGCGAAAGATAAGGTAGCGGCGATTAAATGGATTGATTTCCAGTATACGGCGGATGCGAGCGCCAGAGGCCGGTACGGCACACCAGGCGTCAATTGGGATAAGCCGAAGTCGGGCACGGTTGCGGCGAACGGCGGTGAAGCGCAATTCGAGATTATCGGCAAGGACATCTGGCAGGACCCGCAAAAAGCGCACTGGCACGGTGCCAACAGCATCTGGCAGCGCTGGGGTTCAGATGCGCGCTCGAAGCTGCCGGAAGGCCAATTCGATCTGGAGACGTCGCTGTTTGACGCAGCGAAAGCCTATGACCCGTATGCAGAAAAAGTTTCTGTACCGAAGTTCTTCTTTAATCCCGATACCGCTCAAAAGTACAATCAGCTTTACCAGGACTTGAAAAAGTACTATGAAGCGGCTACGGCTGATTTTATTGTCGGCAACCGCGATATCGACAAAGATTGGGAAACGTACCTGGCTGAACTGAAAAATATCGGACTGGACGAATATCTGCACATTCAACAAACCGAATACGACAAGAATTGGAAAGGGGAATGATTGTCATCAGCACTATGGCTTTGGGATGGCGGTGCGTTGGTTCACCCTGCCGGAGCGAAATTATAAATGGATAGGAAGGGATGCGAAAGGTATGACTGATCTGCTGCAAACGGACCGTTATGCGAGCGCGAAGCTCCGCTCGATGAAAATAGGCGTTCAAGGCAGCTTTTACCCGGCGCCAGAGGGAATGCGGAAGGATGACATTACGGAATGGCAAATCCGCCAGCTGGCCGCTATGGGGTGTACGGTGCACCAGGTCGGTTTCGGACATCTACCGGACGACAGTGACAAGCTGCTCGAAATCAAGACGCTGGCGAGCGAGCTGGGGATTGAACTTGAGCTTGCAGCTCCCGGAGCCTTCGGCGTAAGCGGACTCTTTGAGGATGTCGAGGCGAAGTCGCGGTTTCTGAAAGCAATCGAGACGGCCAGCTTTCTCGAGATGCCGGTCGTGCGAACCGGTTACGGCAGGCTGAATGTCAAGACGAGCCGCTTCAACAGGAGCCTCGGTATTCGCGATCATCTGGATTTCCTTGTGCCCGCTTTGCGCGAGGCGGGGAAGATGGCTGCGAACGAAGGCCTGGCACTGGCCGTGGAGAATCATTGCGATTTTACCGGGCGCGAGATGGTCTATCTGTTCGACAGGGTGGATCTGCCGAACGTAGGCGCCGCGCTTGATACGGCTAACGGGTTTACGGTGTTTTGCGATCCGAATGACGACATTGAAGCGCTGGCGCCCTATACGTTTACGACCCATATGAAGGATATGGTCATTGTGGATATGCCGGTACGCGGATATATTCCGATGATTGCGCAGGGGTGCGGTCTTGGGGACGGCCATGTCGATTTATCACTGGCCGTCGACCTTCTCGCCCGGAAAAGTCCCCGCGCCGAAGGCTTGCACTTGTTGATCGAACCGGGCTGGATGGTCTGGGACCCTGCCCGGGACCGGTTGGAGCAGGAGTACGACTATTTTGAACGAGGTATCCGGTATATGAAAGATTTAGTTGAAAAGAAAGCGAAGGATGCGGAGGCGAGCCAGGATGATTAATATCCGGATCGGCCACACGGCCATTACCTGGGATAACGATGAGATAGAGCAGGCAGCTGATGCCATTGGATCGTGCGGCTACTGGGGAACGGAAACATTCGGATGGGTGCTGGAGGATTGGGAGAAGAAAGGCCAAAATCTGCCGGAGGTGTTCAGACGCAGTAAGCTGCAATTGACATCCTTGTACTGCCATTTGGATCTTGTCGATCCGGGCAAACGTGAGGACGGCATACAGCAGGTCATGGATTGGGTCGAACTGTACAAGAAATTTGAAGGTCCTGCGGTTGTTATCGGCGGCACGGGGCTGCAGCGCGGCGGCTTTGCCATCTCCGAACATTTGCCTTCTATCATTACGACTTTAAACGAGCTGGCGAAGCGGATATCGGATCAAGGGTTGATTTGCTGCTTCCATCCGCATACCGGAACGCCCGTTGAGACGGAAGAGGAGATACACAGGGTGATGGACGCGGTGGATTCGAGTGTTGTCAAATTTGCGCCGGATCTCGGTCAAATCGCCAAAGGAGGCTCCGATCCGATCAAATTTGTCAAGGAGTACTATGAGCTGATCCGCATGGTGCACATTAAGGATTATATCGGAGGGCCGGTTAAGCGGGATGCTCAGGGGCGGGAAATCGATAAAACCGGATTTCTCGGGTATACGCCGCTTGGCATGGGGGTTGTCGATATCCGGGGCATATTCGGATATTTGGAAGAACGCGATTACGCCTATTATGCCTTGGTCGAACTGGACGGCAATCAGTGGAGCGCAACCCGGAGGGGCAATCCGATGCTGCCGCAACTTGAAGCAATTCAAATTAGCAAACGTTATTTGGAAGAGCTCGGATATAACAACTTTCGAACCGTGTAAGGATTTGAAAGGAGAAAGGATACGTAATCATGACGACAAATCGAAAAGTATTGGTAACCGGAGGGGCCGGACGATTGGCCAGATATGCTATGGATTATTTGATGGAGCGAAATTATCAAGTGACGGCATTTGATGTGGTTTCTCCCGATCCGGAAAACTTTCCGAAGGACGTCCGGTTTATTAAAGGAAACCTGACCTCGCTCGAAGATAATATGCGCGCGATTCATCTGTCGGATGCAGATTCAATTGTACATCTTGGAGCAATAACCCACGATACGACCCTGCAGCCCGGACGCACCCGAATACAGCGAATGCCGGAAGACGAGACGATGCGGGTCAACACGATGGGTACCTATTATCTCATGGATGCGGCACGCAGATTCCATGTGAAGACTGTCGTAGCCGCCTCCACCTACTATGTGCTGGGACTTGGTTTTCGAATCAGCAGCATGCCTTTTCAGGTCGACTATTTGCCCATTGACGAAGAACATCCGCTGCGGCCGGAGGATTCCTACAGCCTGTCCAAGCTGATCAATGAGGATACTTTAAGGACATTTGGATTGGCCTACGGCATACGTACCGTGGCATTCCGCCTGAATGGTGTAGATTACCCGTCCCAGCGCCATAAGTATCAATACGATATAACACCTGAAGCTCGTCCGAATCATGTGGGCGGTCCGATCGGCACTACGCATCAATATATCGATCCGCGCGATGCGGCTCAGGCGTTCACAATGGCTCTGGAAGCAACGAATCTCGATTTATTTGAAGTTTTCTATCTGCATACGGATAGCAGACACAGGGAGGATACACGAACGGTCACTGAACGCCACTGGCCCGATCTGAGAGAGATGGCCGTCAATTTGGAAGGGACGGAAGGCTTAATTACGTGCCGGAAACTACGCGAGAAGCTGGGTTATGAGCCGCAATATTCCTGGAGGAGTCCGCGGGACGATTTTTGAATTGTCGAATGATTAAGTAAAAGTGTAGCTCTTGAGGCACACAGAATGAGAAGTATTTCCGTGAAAACGTAAAATCCGTCGACATGACGCTCTCCGTCGGGGAAATCTCCAGATTAAGCGAGATAAGCGCTCAGATGCTGAGAAACTTCGCAGAATAAGCTTCAAAGGAAAAATCCATGCCGGGCTGCCGAATGGCGGCTTGGCACGGACTTTTTTTTGCCGCTCAGAAGCGGTGCGGAACCGCGAGAAATTTTTTACCTGTATACGAACTGGCATTCTCGTCATATAATCAACTAGAACAAATGTTCTTATTTATTAATTTATAAATTTTGAAGAAACGGAATATTCGCGTCATCCCTGAGGAACAAGAGAACATGGTCATTTATCATAAGTGACACATTAAAAGTCACGTAGATCGTGGCTTTTTTGTTGTCTGGAGACAAGATCATATCCCTTAACCCATTGTAAAACAAAGCCTCCAGCTGATCTGGAAAATTAGGGAATTGGAAGAAAAATCAGCAGGTATAAAGCGATGATATCGCGAATTGTAGGATGAAAGCGCACTCAATGAATAATCGATTGGGGGAGTTTCTACTATGATTGCAATGATTCGAAACAATTGGTTTTATCGGCAATTATTTACTTATATTCCCATTTTTATGATTATGTCGTCGACGCTTATCTTTTTTATTTTTTTGTCTACCAGTCAAATTATTAAGGGCGATGTTACGAAAGCGGACAGCGTCTACCTCCAGCACGCGATTCAATCGATCGATTACGCACTGGAAAATATCGATCAGCAGATGGTCAAAGAAATTTTGATGAATATGAATTTGCAAAATTTCGCAAGTGGATCCGCCCTTGAAAATTCTCCGCTCATCGATTACAAGTTATCGGGCGATTTGCGCGAACTCATGCTGGTCAACCCGTTAATCGACTCCGTCTATTTTTACCGTCAAACGGACCGGACCATCTTAACGACCAACCAATTGATATCGATCGACAATTTTACCGACCGGGACTTTCTTCTTCAACTCAAGGGCGATCCCCAGCAGTATTTATGGTCTGGCATCAGGAGCTACCGGGAGTTTCCAAACAAGCCGGAGTCCGTGCGGGTCGTTTCCTTGGTAAGAAAGCTCCTTTCTGGGGAGCAGGGCTATCTGGTCGTCAACGTAAAGACGGATTCGATCAAAAACAACATTGATAATATGTCGACATCAAAGGTCACGTTTATCGATATTTTCGATCAAACCGGCAGGTTGCTGTGGGGCAATCCGGACGAGCAGGGCGATCAGCATGAGCAAACGACGGGAACGGAGCTGCAGCGGTCCAAATCGAACTATACCCACTGGACCTATCACAGCGGACTGATGGGTGACAATGCGTATGGGGTAGCATCATCGGTGATATCGTATTTCTGGATTGCCGGTGGCCTGTTTATTGCGCTGCTTGGAGGTTTGCTGATTTTTTATGTCATTCGCTGGAACTACAAGCCGATTGAAACGATTCTGGCGCGTGCCCGCTCGTATTCGGCGCCTGGAAGTGTCGGGGCCGAGGCGAAGGCGGATAATAACGATGTCCGATTTATTGGAGTGGTGTTTGACGATCTCGTCAAACAGTCCACCAGCTTTTTAAAGCGGCATGAAGAAAATCTAATTTATCGGAAAATACATTTTTTTCGCAAATTGATGAGCGAGCATCAAAAAATAAATGTGGCCGAATGGGACTTTGAAGTGGGAACCTTGGGACTCAACAATGAATTCGAGCAATTGAATGTCGTTGTCATCGAAATTGATCAATATTTTGCTTTCAAAAACAAGTATTCGAACAAAGACCATTCTTTGTTGAAATTTATACTCGGCAATGTCGTCATGGAAATAGCCCAGGATCACTCGATCAATATTTGGTCCGAGTGGCTGGAAAAGCATCAGCTTAGCGTGCTGTTTCAAATTACCGAGAAAAATGTGAACACACAGGAAATCATTTTTGACATCTGCGAGCAAATGCGGACATGGGTCGGGCAAAATCTGAAATTCACAGTAACGATCGGAATCGGCAGCTCGACTAAACAAATATCGATGGTTCCGCATTCGTATCAGGAGTCGCTGGACAGCATCAAATACAAGACAGCACTCGGCAGCAACCGGATTATCGGGCATTGGGAAATTGTGGCGAAGGAGTACGGGGAAAGCTTTCGTCATTTACATTTCATTCGTTCCATGTCGCAGCATCTCCGCCTGGGTGAGCAGGAATGGGAGGTTCAATTCCGGCAGTTCATGGATGAGCTCAGGAAAGGTTTTTTTTCAAGAGACGAAATCCTCTCCCAACTGAACTATTTAATTTATTATTTGTACAAGGATCTGATGGAGCTGCCTGCTGAATTTCAAGATATATGGAAGCATACGGCATTGCCGCAACTGAATAAGCTGATCGACCGCTTCGATACGGTTGATGAGGTAGAGGACGAGTTTTTTGACATCCTGGCGGAGGCTAGGAAGCGGATGAATGTGCTGCGCGAGGTGAAGCATAATCATTCCCAGATGCAGGAAGTGAAGATGTATATCGAGCGGCATTTTGCCAATCAGGACATTTCGCTGAACAGCTTGAGCGATGAGTTCGGAATCAGCCCGAAGTATCTCAGCAGATTGTTCAAGGATGAATTTGGGGTGAAATTCGTCGATTATTTGGTGTCCATTCGCATGGAGCATGCGAAACGAATGTTAAGCGAAACGACTCAATCCATCCACGAGATCGCAGCGAGGGTAGGCTATACGCATTCTCTTTCCTTCATTCGCGTATTTAAAAAAATTGTTGGGCTTACGCCGGGCGATTACCGCAAGGTTACGGTTAATTGAAAGGCCGGTGAATAAAGAGCAGAGCGAATAGAATCGTCTTGGAGAAGCTCCTAGCTTTCTGACAACAGCGATTGGAAAGAGGATCTGTTCGCGCAGCGGGCTGCCCATATACGGGCGGCTTTTTATATGGATTTGTACCAATAGTATACGTTGAGAATCATGTATGTTGACCGGAACAGCGTCCGGATTTACTCTGAGAGTAACAATTGAAGGGAAAGGAGGTTGAATATGACAACTCAAACGCAATCCAGATCCGCATGGATGCAGGGACGCAAAAAATTGAGGCAAAACCAGGCACTGCTTCTTCTATTCCTACCACCTGCGTTGTACTTCATTATTTTCAAATATACGCCTATGGTCGGATTGATCATCGCGTTTAAGGAGTACAACTTTGTGGACGGGATATTCGGGAGCCCCTGGGTGGGCTTAAGCAACTTTAAAACCTTGTTCAGCTCGGTCCAAACGTTGGATATTATTCGCAACACCTTGATACTGAGCGTTTTAAGTGTATTCGTCGGCTTTCCGTTTCCGATTGTACTGGCGATTTTATTAAGTGAGGCTCGCAGGCTTTGGTTCCGGAAATCGGTGCAAACCCTGGTATTTTTGCCGCATTTTATTTCATGGGTCGTGATTGGAGGGATGATCTTAAGCATTTTTTCGCAGGAATCCGGCATTGTGAATTATTGGATCAATCATTGGACCGGAAGCGCCTATCCGTTTCTTTACAAGGAATATCCGTGGATCGCGATATTTGTCGGTTCCGGCATATGGAAAACGGCAGGGTGGACGGCGATCATTTATATGGCGGCGCTTACAACGATCGATCCCAGCTTATACGAATCGGCCAGTCTGGATGGAGCGGGCAAACTGAGAAAAATATGGCATATTACGCTGCCGGGGATCGGCCCGACGATTGTGCTTATGTTTATTCTTTCCATGGGACAGATCATGGAGGTCGGTTTTGACCAAATATTCGTGCTGCAAAATCCAGTCGTCTCCAATATTTCAGAGGTGATCAGCACGTATGTTTATAAGATTGGTCTACTCGGCATGCAGTTCAGTCTGACCACGGCCATTGGACTATTTGAGGCGGTCATCAGCTTAATTATGGTGTTAACGGCAAATCAAATAGCCAGAAAATTCGGCAGGGGACTATGGTAAATTCAATCGGAGGTGAGAGACATTGAGAGAAAGCGCAGGAGAAAAATGGTTTTATGCCGTTAATTATACGCTGCTGGGTCTCGCCGGATTAAGCTGCATCCTTCCGTTTTTGCATTTGTTCGCATTATCCTTCAGCGACGCCACGGCGATAGCGTCAGGTTATGTCATCTTTTGGCCCATCGACTGGACGACTGCGGGCTATGCCACCTTGATTGACGGAACCAGCATTGTAAAAGCTTTTCTGAACAGTGTGACCATTACGGTTGTAGGCGTCCTGTTAAGCATGGTATTTACCATTATGGCTGCTTATCCGCTGTCCCGGCCGAATTTTTATTACCGGCGTTTCTTCACATTGGCGATCGTCTTTACGATGATTTTTACCGGCGGCCTGGTGCCCACCTTTCTCGTCATTAAAAGCCTGGGGCTGGTCAATTCTTACGGCGCGATCTGGGCTTCCGGCCTGATCAGCGGGTTTAATATGCTTGTGATGAAGAGCTTTTTTGAAAGCATCCCGGTCGAGATGGAAGAGGCCGCCCGGATCGACGGCTGCAACGAAATGTGGCTTCTCTTTAAAGTGATCCTGCCGTTATCGGTTCCCGTATTGGCCGCATTGACTCTATTTTATGGAGTTAGCTATTGGAATGCGTTCATGAGCGTCCTGATTTATATTAACGACACCTTGAAATTGAATTTGACAGTCATGGTGCAGCAAATGGTTCGCAGTCAATCGTTGATGCAGGAGTTGAACATGCTGCAGCCGGAAGATATGAAGGCGATGACGCCGGACTCGATCAAAGCGGCCGCCGTTTTGATCATGGTTGCCCCGATGCTGATCGTTTATCCGTTTATTCAAAAATATTTCATCAAAGGCATTATGCTCGGCGCGATTAAAGGATAAGACCAACTGTTCAAAGGAGGTGATCGTCATGTAAAACGGGGATGCCCGAACGGAGGCACAAACTGTTCAGCAGGCAAGTACATCCTTTATTGGAGGGGATTTTCAATGAACAAGCTGTTTTCATTACAACGGCTGCATATCGTTGCACTTGGCATTTTGGCTGGCATGCTCGTCGTTTCGGGATGCTCTCTGGGGGGCGGCGCGGCATCCGACGTCACGGATAAGACGGAAAAAGCGGACGCGCAGCCCCAGAAGAAACCGAAAATAACGGTCGGCGTATACGATCGGGGAGCTGTCCCCGCAGCGGAAGGAACCTTGGAAAACAATCGCTGGACCAAATGGATTAACGAAAACGGTCCTGTCGAGGTCACGTTCGTTCCTATTCCCCGCTGGGAATCCGTGCAAAAATTCAATACGCTGTTTGCGGCCGGAAACGCGCCCGATCTGATTATGGAATATTTGGCCGATTATAAGAACGAATTATATTCCAAAAAGCTGGTTATGCCTCTTGACGATCTAATCGAAAAGCACAGCACTATATATAAGGATTTACTAAAAAAATACCCGACGCTCGATAAATTGGGAAGAAAGCCGGACGGCAAGCTTTATGAGGTCGGCACGGTATCGACTCAGGTGACGCCAAATCACGCCTATTATATACGGGTCGATTGGCTGAAGAAGCTGAATCTGGAAGTGCCGAAAACGACGGAGGAGCTGTATAAAGTCGCCAAAGCCTTCACCGACCTGGACCCGGACGGCAATGGAAAGAACGACACGTACGGCATGAGCTTAAGCTTCGTCAGCGGGCAGGTTCTTGACAACATGTTTCAAAATGTCGGATGGGTCGTTGAAAACGGGCAGCTGATCCGGGATTGGGACAGACTCAAAGCGGCAACGGAATTTAAAAAGCGGCTTTACGACGAAGGCATCGTTGATAAAGATTTCCTGGTAGATACGGCCGGCGCCAAAGGAGAGCAGGACTGGGTAACGGGGAAATTGGGCATTTGGGGAGCCAATAACGGGACCACGAAGCTGGGCTATCAGTCGTATGTGACGCTGAAGAAAAATAATCCCAATGCGGAAATTACTCCGATCGAGCTGCCAAAGAGTCCGTTCGGCCAGTTTAGCTCCTGGATCGGCGTTCCCGCCCGGACGCTCGGCATGATCAACGCGTCAGCCAAGGACCCGGTTGCGGTCATAAAATTTATCGATTTTATGAACTCCGAGCCTTATATACATGCGCTTAACTACGGGCTTGAAGGCGTCCAGTCCAAGACCGGGCCTGACGGCTGCCCAAAATTCATCAACGACGACCTTGCCAAGCAGGTCGCGTATGCCTCGGATTTTAATATGATCAGTTCTTCCAGTCTTTATTTTGACAAATGCATCGATTTTAAAAATACGCTTGATCCGAGTAAGCCGATCGATAAAGATTTTATCAACTTTATCGATATTGCCCAGAAAGAATATGTATCGAAGGACCGGCCCGAGCCCGGCTTTACGCATCGCTCGACCCTGCCGGCCACGCCTACGGATATCCAATTGATTGAAACGAATACAGGCAAGGAAATCTCGGATATTTTGGCCAAAGCGATCGTGTCGGGACCTTCGTTTACCGTTGACGATGCGATTGAGCAAGCTAAGGCTACCTGGAAAAATGCGGGCGGCGAAAAGGCCGAGAAGTGGTATAAGGACTGGTATGCAGCCAACAAGGATACGGCATTTTTAACCAAAGATCTTTACCAATAAATTGAACATAGAGAAGGAGAATGAAACATGTATATCAAAGAAGTGGCATCAAGCTTGTATCCGTGGGATTTGGCGGATGAAGGCGTTGAAACCTGCGTTGACAATGTGATGGAGCACAGCCTGGTAAACAGCGTCTATTTGGTGGGAATCATGCATAAGGAAAAAAGGCCCTTAACCAGCCTGTTCTACACCCACAACCCGAAGCGGAAGTTTTATTTGCCTGAAGACAGCCGAGTCTACTACAGAATGGATGAGAGCAATTTTAAAAACACGCCGCTTAAACCGCTGTATTCGACAAGAGATTTTCTGAAGGATAAGGATTGGCTCGACGAGTTAACCGTATACGGAAGAAAAAAGAATCTGAAAACGGGAGCGGAAATTTCCCACAGCTTTTTTGATTGCGAAGTAGCGAAGGCCGAGTTCCCGGATGTGCTGCAAAAAAATATACACGGCAATATCATTGAAGATCATTTTTGCTGCAATAACGATCATGTCAGAGAATATATGAAAGCCATTTACTACGATACCGTAAAAAATCATGACATTGACTTTATTCAAACCTGCATGAGGCTGTTTGCGACCGGTGAACCCGTAAAAGCGCCGTGGTTTATGGAGAATGATCCCGAGAACAAGGTCGGAGCCCTGCTCGGCGTAGTGAAAGGCGGATGCTTCTGCAGCCATTGCAGAGAAAAAGCGATCTCGATGGGCTATGACTGGGACAAAATCATTAGCGATCTTCAATATTTAGAGCATCTGGTTCATGCCTCAGCTTCAAGAAATCTGGAGACAGTGATGGATAATCATGTACTGATGGGAAGCGATTTGCTTGAAACAGGGCTGCTGCTGGAATATCCATCCTTGTATCAGTTCCTGGAATTCAGGATGAAGTCGGTGACCAGCCTGCTCAAGGATGTTCATGCGTCCATTAAGGCTGCCAATCCGAATACCGATTTCCGCTACAACAATTACGTGAAATATCCCGAGCTGGTCGGCTTGGATTATATAGCGGTGAAGGATTATCTGGATTCGGTCAGAGATTCGGATTATACCGAGCAGTTAGGCGCTCCCGACCGATTTAAACGAAAAAAAAATACGATTCTGAAAATACGCCGGGGAATCGGATACGACAAGGACCTGATCGCAGCTTTTGCGCCAAGACCTAACGCAACGCCGGAACTGGTGCGCGAAAGCATCAAAATCTTAAGTACATTGGGCGTTGACGGCTTGTCGCTGGGGCATTACGACGGGGCGACCTTCGCACTTCTGGATGCGGTTAAGCAGGGGATACAGGAAGCCGGAATCGAAATCAGAAGATAGGAGGGGCCTGAATGCGAGTACAACTATCCGAACTGGAACGGGTGATCGGCCAATTGCTGCAGGCGGCTGGCTTAAATCCGGACAATGCGGCTGTGGCTACCGGGGTCTTCATGCGGGCAACGCTGAGAGGCGTGGGCCACCACGACGTGTACGATCTTCCCGGCAGAATCGAGAGCCTGACCACGGGGAAGATCAAAGCGAATCCCGATACCGCATTGATCCACAAATTCGCCGCATTGGAAAATTATGAAGGTGATAACGGCTTAGGAGAAATAGGCGGGATGTTTATCATGAACCGGGCCCGGCAGTTGGCGGACGAGCATGGGATAGGACTTTGCGCCATCCGCAATTCCAACCATCTGCTGTCCTCGGCGCCTTACTTGGAGCAAGCTGCTGCGGACGGGTATATCAGCTATATTATTACTCGCGGGGCGCCGACGATGGGCGCTCCCGCCCGAAAGGAAAAGGTCATCGGCACAAGTCCGATGGGCTACGCCGTTCCGACCAACCGCGAATATCCGATCATGTTCGACGCTTGCCTGGCCTATGCCTCCAACGGGGTATTGGCGGAGAAAGCGAAAGCAGGGGAGGAGGTGCCCGGCTATTGGGGGCTCGATGCCGACGGCAAGCCAACTAAGGATCCCGACGCCATTTCCAAGGGCACCCGGTTGCCGATGGGCAGCCACAAAGGCTTCGGGTTAACGTTATTTGGCGAAATTATTTCCGGCGTATTGTCAGAAGGTCAAATTATCGACGAGCCTCAGCCAGGCACCGGTTTGGTGGGCATGCCGTCCCATACCGCCATTTGCATTAACGCAGGCGGCTTGCTCGGACAGCAGCCGTTTCGAGACAAAACGACCGAGATGCTGGACCGAATGGAAGGAAGAGCCGCGAACCTGCAAATTCCGGGCCAGCAGTCTTACCTAAGAAAAGCCCGGCTGTTGCGTGAAGAGGCCATTGAGCTGAAAAGCAGTTTAGTAGACAAGCTGAACGAATGGTCACGGAAATTCGGCCTTAAGATTTTGGAGTAACGGTAAAAAGTCAATTTTGGCAGTTTGCCCCGCTCAGGACAGGAATGTGCTAGCGCAAAGAAAAAGGAACTTCGATTTGTTCAATTGATTAATATAAAATGACATGCCAAGAAAAGGTGGCATGTCATTTATTTTATCCGGGTGAATGTCCTTAAATTTGTGTCGTTTATGTCTGCACATTTAATCATTACATCATTTCGATCAGCAGCCAACATCAAGTTCTATTCAACCGACAACAAAACCTTTGATACACAAGGATACAGACGCAATCTGGACAGGACTATTTTAAGGTAAGAACAAGGCTCAGTCTGCAGGCCATGAAGCGCACTTTTAAATCGTTTTTTTTGAAGTTGTACTTAAATCGGAAAAATCATAATAAGATTCGTACTAGATAACTTTGTTAGTCATTTTAACTATCAAAGGGGGTGAACAAGGTGCTTGGTCGCAGTCAAACAGGAAACAGCAAGTATATGAAACAAATCAATCGGCAAGAGATTCTGCGTAAGCTCCGGGAGAATAAACGGGCTTCCAGAGCGGATTTGTCTAAGCTGACAGAACTAAGCCGGCCATGCGTATCTTCATTGGTCGATGAAATGATAAAGGAAGGACTTATCTATGAGGTCGGTATAGGTGAGTCCAAGGGCGGTAGAAAGCCGATCCTGCTCGAATATAATTTTCAGGCCTACGGTGTTGTCGGGGCTATTTTTGAGGGCAGTACATTGTATATGTCCATCGCTGATCTAAGTGGAGATTTGTTGGTTGATTACAGCTTTCGATTGCCGCAGCCTACAAACGGCGAAATGGCCATTCGTTATCTGGAATTGGGTCTCTCAACCTTGCTTGGTAAAAGTGGGTTTGAAAAATCCCGATTGCTGGGAATAGGCTTAGGTTTGCCCGGGATTACACAGCGTAACAACGGAACAGTGAGTTATGCGCCAAGCACAGGGTGGATGGGTTTGCCGGTTAAGCAGGAGATAGAAGAACGGTTAGGCATACCGGTTATGATCGATAATGACGTAAATTTGATGGCTTTAGGGGAGTTTCATAAGGGCGTCGGGAATGGCATTCTGAATCAAATATATATGTATGTGGGCACGGGAATTGGCGCAGGCATAATTATAGACGGCCAATTATACAGGGGTTCCCGAGAAGCATCCGGCGAGATCGGTTATATGATGGTGGGGCAGGTTGAGAAGCTTCGCCGGGGTGAATATGGGGTTTTCGAAAGAAATTACTCTGCACCCGTTATTTATGAAAAGGCAAAAAAAGTTTTGCCTTCCCTCGAAGCGGAGTCTGGCGTGATTCAACAGCTGATACAGCATGCTGAAGATGGCCATGAAGCGGCAAGCCGATTATTACATGATATTTACAGGCATTGGGCTTACGGAATCGCAAATATGGTGAGCATACTGGACCCGGAATTGTTGATTTTAAGCGGGGAGATGATTGAGATCGGAGATAGCGGTTTAGAGAAAATCCAAAACATGTTGACGGAGTGGGTTCCCTATGTGCCTCAAATCAAGCTGGCGACTCTTGATACCAGAGCGGGTATTATAGGGGCGATTCACAGTGTTTTGGAAGCTTTCCCTGTAGTGAAATCCAACAAAATACACCCTTCGGGAGGTTATACATATGACAACAAATAAAGGAAATGTATACAGATTGCTCTTGGGTATTTTTGTCGGAGCTATGATGGCCGTGGTTTCAGCTTGCGGAGGCTCCACGCCGGGCGGCGTAAATAATAGCGAGCCGCCCCCCTCGGCGCCCTCTGACATTCCGGCTGCTGCGGAGGCGCCTAAATCGGCAGAGAAGCAAAAGCTGGTCATCTATACGGCGAGAGATAAAAGTGTCGTCGATGAAATCATTCCAAAATTTAATGCGGAGCATCCGGAAGTAGAAGTCGAGGTATTAACGATGGGAGCGCAGCAAATTCTAGAGCGCGTCCGGGGAGAGAAAGCCAATCCTCAAGCCGATTTCTGGTGGGGCGGAACGCAATCCGCTTTGATGACTGCTGCCGATGAAGATCTCCTGGAAAGCTTCAAGCCCAGCTTCGCAGACAGCATACCGGCTTTGTACAAAGATGAAAAGGATCGCTGGTATGGCGAAATGCTGCTGCCAGAGGTGATCATGTATAATTCCAAAGCGCTTAAACCAGAAGACGCTCCCAAGGATTGGGATGACCTGCTTGATCCGAAATACAAGGACAAAGTCATCATCCGGGGTGTTCTTGCATCTGGAACGATGAGAACCATCTATTCCGCCATGATTTTTAAGGAAGGTGCTGCTGAACCTGAAAAAGGCTATGAATGGCTCAAGAAGCTGGATGCGAATACGAAAGAATATGCGCAGGATCCAACTAACCTTTACTTGAAATTAGCCCGAGAAGAAGGAACGTTATCGTTGTGGAACTTACAGGACATTATGATTCTGAAGAATTTGAAAAATCAGCCGTTTGATTTTATTTATCCGGCAAGCGGAGCGCCTATTCTTGTAGACGGAGTTGGCATGGTGAAGAATGCCAAAAACAAAGAGGCCGCTGAGAAATTTTATGAGTTCTTATTCGACTCCAAACTTCGAGTTGAATTGGCTGAAACATTATTCCAGATTCCTACTCGCACAGATATTAGCAAAGATACGCTTCCAGCTTGGCTAAACGGTATCGAGTTGAAGCCAATGAATATTGATTGGAAGGTAATGGCCGATAAAGAAATGGAATGGATGCAGTATTGGGATGAAAACAT
Source organism: Paenibacillus sp. JT31N17 (assembly GCF_056269255.1). Lineage (NCBI taxonomy): Bacteria > Bacillati > Bacillota > Bacilli > Caryophanales > Paenibacillaceae > Paenibacillus > Paenibacillus sp. JT31N17. The sequence goes on along the minus strand of NZ_JBWDNP010000001.1, from coordinate 1,526,077 downwards.
TAAAGGAAAAGGATCAAAGTAATTCCGCTTAGTGGCGGGATGCGCAGATCCTCTTCATGAACTTTGTAAGGGAGGCGCCGTACGTGATCGAAGTCGCTCTGGAACATGTAACCAAGCAGTTTGGAAAAGTGTCGGGCGTTCAGAACGTGAACATTCGAATTCAACCCGGCGAGTTCTTCACGTTCCTTGGTCCAAGCGGATGCGGTAAGACGACAACGCTCAGAATGATCGCAGGCTTTTACTATCCAACCTCCGGCCGCATTATATTCGGCAATCAGGATGTAACGACTTTGCCGCCCCATAAACGAAATACCGGGATGGTGTTTCAGAATTATGCCTTATTTCCTCATATGACGGTATTTGAGAATGTAGCCTTTGGCCTCCAGGTTAGAAAGCGGCCGAAAGACGAACGGCTCCAAAGAGTAGAACGCGCCCTACGGCAGGTACACTTGCAGGGATACGGCAATCGCCGTATTGATCAATTATCCGGTGGTCAACAACAGCGTGTTGCTCTTGCAAGAGCGCTGGTAATTGAGCCGAATATTTTGCTCCTGGATGAGCCCTTATCGAATTTGGATGCCAAATTGAGAGAAGAGACGCGTTTGGAGATAAAAAGACTGCAGCTTGAATCCGGTATTACAACCATTTATGTGACGCATGATCAAGCTGAGGCAATGGCGATGTCAGATCGGATTATGGTCATGCAAGGCGGCGTTGTGCAGCAGGTTGGAAAGCCGGATGAAATCTACAACCGGCCGCTCAACCGATTTGTCGCTTCCTTTATAGGTGAGTCTAACCTGTGGGAAGGAGTCGTGGAGCGAATCGAGGGTGACCAGTTCTATGTCCGGGTTTCGCCTGATCTGGTCCTGTGCGGGTTCATAAAGAATAGTGACTCTCGTAGCCATCTTGCAGTGGGAGCACAAGCCACCATTTCTATTCGTCCTGAGGCTATCCGGGAGGCTCAGCCAGAGTCTTATCATTCGGAGAACACATTCTTGGCAAAAGTAGTCATTTCCGAATTCACCGGTGTGAATGTCCATTACTTGACGGAGGCCGCGGATAGGACGTTTAAAGCGATGTTCGTCAACCAGGGACACCAAGTCCGTCAGCGTGATGATATGCTTGCGATACACATTCCCAAAGAAAGTATTTATCTCTTAGAATAAGTGGAGGATGAAACCATGTTGTTCAAAAATACAAGATCTCCTCAGCCTGACAACAGACATCGTTCCCTCACTGCATCCCCTTACTTCGTTTATATATTAATCGCTCCCTTGTTTCTGGTGCTGCTTGCCTATGTGCTTTTCCCGCTGTATCAAACTTTTATTCAGAGCATCCGCATGGAAAGCAGTCTTTCTTTGAAAAACTATGCGCGGTTTTTCAGCCTAGAGCATACCGCCAATTTGGAGGCGCTCTGGACGAGTGTTTATATTTCCGTTCTAAGTGTAATAACCTGCGCGATAGTAGGAGTAGCCATGGCCTTTCTATTGGAACGCTATGAGTTTCCCGGCAGGAAGGTGCTGATGATTCTCGCCATGGTGCCGATGGCACTGCCTCCGCTTGTAGGCGTGCTCTCATTCACTTTTCTATATGGAGAAAGCGGTATTATTCCCCGGACTCTCAAGCTGTGGTTAGAGATGGACCACGTACCATTTTCACTAAAAGGCGTTTGGGGCGTTCTCGTGGTTCACACCTTTACGATGTACACCTATTTCTATATGACCGCTTCAGCCGCGATCAAAGGGCTGGATCCGTCATTGGAGGAAGCGGCCGCAAGTCTTGGAGCAGGACGAATCTACATATGGCGGCGCATCATACTGCCTATGCTCACTCCAGCTATCGTCGCATCCTCCTTGCTTGTATTTATGATTGCCATGGCCTCCTATACGGCACCACTCATCTTTGGAATCGATAGAACGATGACGATGCAAATTTATTTGTCGCGCACCAACGGGAATTTGGATATGGCGGCTGCACAGTCTACCTTATTATCCATTGTTTCCGTCCTGTTTCTCATTATCATGCGCTGGTATCAAGGCTTGCGTAGCTACCAGAATTCGAGTAAAGGTGTCAGTGTACACCGGACAGAGGTCAAGAGTGCATGGGGAAAATACATAGCCATGTTACTCTCTGCGATAGGTGTCATCATTCTGCTCCTGCCCATACTGGTGCTGATTCTCATCTCCTTTTCTACCGATGGTACCTGGACGACACAAATACTGCCGCCTGAGTATACCTTCAGGCATTATGTGGAATTGTTCACCGACGGAAAGACATGGCGTCCTATTGCAAATAGTTTCAAAATGAGTTTTGTTGCTACGGTTGGCAATGTGATATTCGGGGTTGCTGCCGCCTATGCGATGGTTCGTCTCAAATTTAAAGGTAAAACATTGCTGGATGTATTCATCATGCTCCCGTGGGCTTTACCCGGGACAGTTGTAGGGATTAATCTGATTACGGCTTTCAGTACACCGTCAGCATTTAGTTTTGGGCAAGTTTTAGTGGGGACGTTCTGGATTCTGCCATTAGCCTACTTTGTTCGTCATTTACCGCTTGTATTCCGTTCAACGTCAGCTACGCTTATGCAGATGGATCCTTCCATCGAAGAGGCTGCCCGTAACTTGGGAGCGTCATGGTGGTATAGCTTCCGCCGTATCGTATTTCCCCTGTCACTTAGCGGGATTCTGGCGGGTACCTTATTAGCCTTCGTTACAGGCATCGGTGAATTCGTCTCGTCAATTCTCTTGTTTACATCAAGTACAGCTCCGATATCAGTGGAAATTTTCCAAAGAATGTATTCCTTTGAATTTGGAACCGCCTGCGCTTATGGCGTGCTGCAAATCATCCTCATCATTATCGTTCTCTTTCTCTCTAAAAAATTGACCGGCGACAAAGCGGGGACAGCTGTATAAAAGGTTGATCATTCCGCGGGGATCTTAAGGCTCACAACCGCTGCATGATAGAACAAGCCGGAAATTCACGGTTTCCGGCTCAGCACTCAGAGGAGAAACAAGGAGGAGACAAAGTGATGAAGCGTACATGGTTGAAGGTGTTCACCAGTATTACTAGTGTTGCTGTATTAGGAAGCATGCTGCTTCCTGGTATGGCGCAGCCTGCCAGCGCCGATAGAGGTGTTGTTGATCTCTGGAAATCCATTAAACCTCTTACCACGATTGCCAGCGCCATGAATACGGGAGCCCACCCGGACGACGAGCATAGTGCAATGCTTGCCTATCTTTCATTGGGAAGAGGCGTCAATACGTTAAGTGTTATTGCCAACCGCGGAGAAGGGGGCCAGAATGAGATTGGCAGTGAGCTCGGCAACGCACTGGGCATTATTCGTACACGCGAGCTGCAGGAAGCTTCCAAAATCACTAATGTCACCTTGGGCATGTTAAGCGAGCAGATCAATGACCCTATATTTGACTTCGGATTTTCCAAAAGTCCGGATGAGACGCTGCAAAAGTGGGGAGATTCCGTTGTCTATGAAAGACTTATTCGGAAAATAAGGGAGCTGCGTCCCGATGTTGTCATTCCCTCTTTTCTCAATGAAGAATCTACACACGGCCATCACCGCGCCATTAACGTAATAACGGTTCGTGCCTTTCAGGACGCTGCTAACCCTGAGGTGTTCCCGGAACATTTGAAAAAAGGGCTCCAGCCTTGGCAGATCAAGAAGTTGTATCTACCCGCCGATGAGAAGGACTATAATGTTGCCGTTCCTGTGGGGGATTATGACGAAATCTACGGCGCATCTTATGTTCAATTAGGCGAAGAATCCCGCTTCATGCATAAAAGTCAGGGGATGGGTAGACATGTAGAAGAAGGACCGGGCTACAACTATTATAAGTTAAATTCATCACCTAATTCGGGGAAAGAGCAGGATTTCTTTGACGGTATTGCCTTCTCCTTCGAGGATTTGGCAAATGAGGTGGAAGCAAAGGGCAAAGATCAGAAAGTGATCAAGGATTTACGCGCACTAAACGAGGATGCGGACGAAGTTATAAAAGCATATCCTGTTTTCACTGACGTAGCACGGGAAGTTCAGGAAATGAGAGCGGATGTCGAAACTGCCATTATGGATATTAAGGCTTCGACGCTGGACGCAAGCGTCAAGACGGATCTGCTGTATCGTCTTCAGGTGAAAGAAGATCAATTGAACAAAGCAGGTATGGAAGCAACGTCAATGGTGGTGAAGGTAAACCCGGAAACTAGTGAAATCGTTGCAGGCCAAACCGTTAAGATGACGGTTACTGCATACAATGGTGGCAGAAGCGACCTGGGCAATATTCAGCTGCAGCTGAATGTGCCAGAGGGCTGGACAACAAAAGCAGCTGGAACCACGAAGTTTGACCAATTAAACTACAATCAGACGGTAACCGCTACTTATGAAGTTCAAGTTCCGCTGAATGCAGCAGAATTTCAAGTCTATCAGCCCTCTGTCGTAAGTGCTGATGTCAGGTATCAGTTAGATGGCGTTTCGGGGAAAATACATGTTGCCCCATCCACGCAAGTGGCGGTACTGCCGGCATTTGCCCTGTCGTTAAGCCCTAACGCAACGGTGCTAAACACGTTGAAGATTGAAGAGTCTCTCCCGGTCAAGGTTACCGTTCACAACTACTCGCCAGGCGCAGCCAATACGGCCGTTGCCTTGAACGTGCCTAAGGGCTGGACGGTAACACCTGCATCCCAGGAAGTGATCTTCGTAGCTAAAGGTGAGACGAAGCCTCTAACGTTCCAGATCAAAGCGCCGGCCGGAACGGCCGTTGGCAAATATACCGTAACCGCGACGGCAACAAGTGGAAAGGTCACAAGCAAGGAGAATGTACAGGTAATCGAGTATTCTCATATTGGCAGAAATTACTTGATCCAGCCAGCCGAATTGAAGATTCAGGCTTTTGATTTGAAAGTGCCGGCAGATCTGAAAGTTGGATATGTATCCAGCGGGTTCGATAATATCGATCAATACTTAACGCAATTTGGTGTGAACGTTACACAGCTCGATGAGAAAGCGATCCAATCGGCTGACCTGTCTCAATACGATACGATTGTATTGGGTATTCGCGCATATGGTTTCCGTCCAGAGCTGCTGTCAAGCAATCAAAGACTGCTCTCTTATGTGGAGCATGGAGGAAATTTGGTCGTTCAGTATCATAAGCCGGAGGATAACTGGAAGCCTGACCTTGCCCCTTATCCAATTGAAATCGGCGAGCCATTAATTAAATGGCGCGTAACGGATGAAAACTCCAAGGTAACAATGCTAGCGCCTGAGCATCCGATCTTTACTACTCCTAATAAAATTACACAAGCGGATTGGAGCAATTGGGTTCAAGACCGTTCAGCCTATAATCCTTCCAAGTGGGGCAAAGAGTACACGCAGCTGATCTCGAACGGAGACCCGGGAGAGAAGGAATTCACCGGAACATTCTTAACTGCCAAATACGGAAAAGGAACCTACACCTATAGTTCACTTGTATGGTACCGTGAAATTCCTGAACTGGTTCCTGGCACGATTCGCCTCTTTGTGAACATGATCAGCTTGAAACAATAGCCTTAAGGACAGAGGGAGGCCCTGGAATGGGCCTCCTTCACCAAACGGGGGAATGATTAATAATGGATATTATCGATGTGCATGGTCGGGATATAGAGTCCATTCTTAAAGAGATTCATTTTGCGGTGCTACCGCTCGGATCTATCGAATATCACGGGCCTCATTCTCCACTGGGTACGGATGTCATTCTGGCGAATGAATTCGCCAAGGGTCTCCATCCTTCTTTAAAACCGCTTATTTATCCTGTTGTTTCTTACACCTCGTGTCCTGGCAAAACCCATCGTTTTCCGGGGACGATCTCAATTAGTCCCTCTGTCATAACCAATTATCTATATGAAATTATTGACTCGATCTGCCAACTGGGCATCCGGAATATATTGTTGTTAAATGCACATGACGGGAATATGGGTGTGTCGAGAACGGCAGCCGAAGCGATAACGGCTACCTATAAGGACGCAAATATTCTATTGGTCAACTGGTGGCAAATGGTGCCGGCACAAAGTGCGGAAGAAGCTGGAATTTTCACAGGCACACAGGGTAGAGGACATGGAGGTCCATATGAAATGTCAGTTGTCAAAGCATTTCGACAGGATTTGGTCCACGTAAGGGATTGCGATGAGCAATTAACGGCAAGTCCTTCAATATCGGATCTGCCTTATATATTGGTGGAAGGCAGTCCCGAAGGGTGGGATGGATATACGGGGCACATTCAACAGATATCCATACAAGCCGGAAATTGGATCATAGAGAAGGCAAGTGCCAATTTACATCAATTAATCGAAAATTGGCTGCACAAGCCGGTAAAAAATGACGGAGGTGAATAACAATATGGGAAATCGTGAGGATATTTTGACAAAAGAAGGTCAAGTATTCCCGGGCAAAACATATACCGAAGCCGTACTTGAACCATCTTATAATGAAGCCAAGCAGCATCTGTTGGAGGCCATGATGGCTGTCAATAAGGCTCATTTGATCATGCTGAAGGAGCAGCAATTAATAACACCAGAAGAGGCTTGCAAGATTGCGAAGTCTATCGTAAATCTTGATCTTGATGGTCTCCGCCATTCCAGTTATTCGGGCCAGTACGAGGACTTATTCTTTCAGGTGGAAAGTCAGCTTCATCAGCTTGCAGGCGATGTTGCAGGAAATTTGCATCTGGCCAAGAGCCGTAACGATATGGGCGTCACCATCTATCGCATAGTACTTCGGGAAAAGCTGCTCATCACGATGCAATCCGCGTTACAGTTGCGCGAGCAGCTTCTTCACTTCGCAGAAGAGCATGTCCAAACCGTGATGATTGGCTACACACACACCCAGCACGCGCAGCCTACGACTATGGCGCACTACATCATGGCTGTTGTGGACTCCCTTACTAGAGACCTGCGGCGGTTGACGGCCGCTTTTAATAATTGTAACCACAGCAGCATGGGAGCGGCTGCACTCACAACGACGGGCTTTTCTATCGATCGGCACCGTGTGAAAGAGCTTCTTGCTTTTGACGATCTTGTAGAAAATTCCTATGATGCTATTGGCGGGGCGGATTATCTGGGTGAGGTGGCAAACGCAATAAAACTTGCAGCGGTCAACCTGGGGAGGGTAGTTCAGGATTTGCTGCTCTGGTGTACACAGGAATTTGCTGTTATCAAGGTAGCCGCTCCTTATGTGCAGATCAGTTCCATTATGCCGCAGAAACGGAATCCTGTTTCTCTGGAACATATGCGTGCCTTACTTTCCAGCTGTGTGGGCAATGCGGACTCCGTCCTTACGATGATGCATAATACGCCATTCGGCGATATTGTCGATACCGAAGACGACATGCAGCCATATGCATGGAAGTCTCTTGAACTTATGGACAAGATCTATCGATTGCTAGCCGTTGTAGTGGGGACTATGGACGTCAATAAAGAAGTCCTTCGCAAACGGACAACAAGCAGTTTCGCTACCGTTACAGAGCTGGCGGATACCTTGGTTCGAACGGACAATCTCTCCTTTCGCACCTCCCACCATATCGTTAGTTCATTGGTAAAAAGAGCGATGTCGGAAGGTTTATCTCCTAATGAAATGACACGGGAACTAGTTAATGAAGTAGCTGGTGAAATCATAGGACGTGATCTAACAATCGATACAAACACCTTGAAGCAGTCCTTGGATCCAATGAATTTTATTCACATACGCTCTTTGCCGGGAGGACCAAATCCTCAAGAAATGAACCGCATGATTCAAGATCGTGGCCATCAGCAGCTGACTCTCGCTAAATGGCTTACCGAGTCGAATCATAAAAGTCATACCGCCCTGCAGTTTCTGGATGAAGTTATGATGGAGTGGGGTAACCCATAATGTCTTCACATCAAATTCCCCTCCTTGCCTTAGATGGAGGCGGCACAAAAAGCCTATGCAACTTCTTCGATGAGTATGGCCAAATTCTAGGTCAGGGCAGGTCTGGTTCCTGTAATTATCAGGGAGTCGGAAAGGAAGCTGCCGTGAGAGAGCTCATCCTTGCCATTCGCAATGCCTTGGAGGACTGCAAGTTCATGGGAGAATGGGTGATTGGTGAAGAGGAATTAGTAACGGATTGTGCTGCGCTCGGGTTAGCCGGCTTGGATACGGATTATGACCGCAGGATCATCGAAGAGATTGTCAAAGATGCCCTCCAGCATTTACGCATTAGTGCAAAACATTTGATCATCGAAAACGATGGCTTCGCTACGCTAATGGGAGCCACCAATGGTCAACCCGGAGTTCTTATGATTGCCGGGACTGGATCAATTGTCTATGGCATGAATGATCAAGGAGTGGTTGTCAGAGCAGGAGGGTGGGGTCATCGGGTTGGGGATGAGGGAAGCGGGTATTGGATCGGTAAACAAGCCATTATTCACATTTTGAGAACAAGTGATGGAAGGATGGCTCCGAACAAGTTGGCCCATTATATTTTTCCTTATTTGGGGCTCAAGGATCACGATGAATTGTTTAATTGGATTTATAGTACCAGCTTTTCGGTGGAAAAAGTAGGTGAGCTGTCCAGGATTGTCTCACAAGCGCATATACAAGGCGATCCATTGGCTTTTTCCATCATGAAGCAAGCTGCAAAGGAGTTATTTGCATGTGCTAAGGCAGTCCTCGATCAAATAAATTTATATACAAAGCCGTTTCAAATCATATTGCAAGGCGGGGTCTTACACAATAATGAGTTTGTGAGAGAATATGTAACAAATCAATTCATGAAACATGCACCCTTTGGTCAAATAGAAAGCGGAGCAAAGGAGCCTATTTATGGAATGATGGTTTTGGCCTTAGATCACTACTATCAAAGAAAGAATAAATGATGGACCATGAATCTCTGGGAGGAGTCAGATGAAAAAAAGGCTGTTGTTCGTTTTTGCCCATCCCGACGATGAGTCGTTCGCTTGCGCGGGAACAATGGCGAAATATCGAGAAGCCGGTCATGATATCTATCTGATATGCGCAACTTCCGGTTGCGGGGGAAAGTCCGGTGAGTACCTTGTAACCTGCAGGCAGGAACTTGCCTCAGTCCGGGAGCGGGAGCTGACTCACGCTTGCGACATTTTAGGCGTATCGAATTTGCATTTGCTCCGTTATCAGGATGGAAGTTTAGCGAATCAAGACATAATCGAGGTAGCCGCAAAGATCGAATCCTATATCCTGCAGCTGAAGCCGCATGTTATCGTCACGTTTCCTCCCAACGGAGTTACCGGACATCAGGATCACATTGCAATATCTCAGGCTACGGTACAAGCGATTCTTCAGTCCGAGAAGAAACTGAATCCAACCCAGTTGTGCTCCTTTTACTTTACATCCATTCCCCATTATTATGACTATTGTTCAGACTCAGCACCATCCAGCGCAGTTCCTATAACCGGGAAAGTGAACATTATTCAACATCGCGAAGCAAAAGGGAGGGCGCTTCAATCGCATAGAAGCCAAATTTACTCTGTTAATCGAGTTTATCCAGGCGTCATGCAAGGCGTCTTTCGAGTTATCGGTCAGTTTGAATATTATACGAAGGTAAGGGCAGACGGGAAGTTTACATATATACAGGAATCCTTCATAGGAATTCCGGAGGTGGAGCTTTGTTATTGAACATGTAAACATTATACGATGGGTATCACGCGCAAATGGATCATGTTCAAAATTAGAGGCAAATGCTATTGTAGCTCAGTCATCTCGAGCAGTGAAAATCACGTAAAATCCCTATACGGCCGGCTGCTGAAATTTCGGCTGCCGGCTTTATTTATTCTCGTAACTCATCGAAAGCGACTGATCAGGTAAGCATCTTGTCTGTTCCTTAACGAATTTTTATGCGCGAGTCTAAGCATGTACGGGTTTTTATATAATAATTATGAGAGTAGTGAAAAAGAGAGTACTAGAGGGTGAAATGCGAGAATGAAGATGGATCGCCTTATTAGACAGATAAAGATTCAAAACAGACTGGTCGTCTCCTTCGCTGTTCTATCATTGGTTCCACTACTAACCACCGGACTTTTTACGTACTATAAATCAAGTGAAGCCATGAAGACCAAGATAAGCACTTATTCGATCCAGGTGATGAATCAGGTGAGTGAAAATATTCAAAATGAACTTGTCCGAATTGAAAATGACAGCATTGATATTGCCTTCCTGGATATCGTTCAAAATACGCTGCTTTCCTTTCATACGCTCAACGAATGGGAAAAAAATGATATAGAGTTAAAAATGCATGATGTTCTGGTCAAAAGATTTACCTTTTACCGCAGCATTTCGGATGTGCTTCTGTATACAAGGAACAAAGAGAAAATCATTGCTTTTGGGGATTTTAATTTTAAATTTAAACTGCAGCCTGACTATTTGAACCGTATTCTTGAGGAGACGTTGTTCAATAACGGTATTCCCATATGGACAATTGAGGACAGGAATAATGAAGAAGCTTCTTGGAATTCGGACTATAGAATAAATAATTACGGTAAGTACGGTATCCTGCTAACGAGAAGCCTTAAATCACTGCGGCAGGGAATACCCCTTGGGTATATTATGATCAGAGTGAATGAGAAATATATTTTAAAAAAGTATCAGGATATAGACATTGGAGACGGTGCCGATGTTTTTATATTGGATGGAAAAGGTACGGTTATTTCCAGCCGGAGCCCTGAAATGCAAGTTGCCAAGACGTATCTTGACAGCTCTCTTATTGAGAAAATTAAACAAAATAAAAAGAAAGATATATATTCATTTAATAGTACAGTGTCGGGAAAACGGAATTTAATTGCCTATAACTATATACCAAGCGCCGACTGGTATGTAGTTAGTACGATACCGTTTTCCTATCTGAACGAGGAGTCCATTCGATTAGGTATTTATATCACTATTTTGGGAATTATATGTTTTCTACTAGCGCTCCTTCTTTCCCTTATCGTATCCAAAAGTATCTCAATGCCTTTAAAACAGCTGGTCAATTCCATGAATAACGTAAAAACAGGCGAATTTTTAGTTCAGATTGAGGACAATAGCAGTGATGAGCTAGGGGTAGTAACGACCAAATTCAATACTATGGTGAGGGAACTTCAATTCCTTATTGATGAAGTCAAAAGAAAAGAAAATTTGAAAAGGCTTGCAGAGCTGAAAACCCTTCAGGCGCAAATAAACCCGCATTTTCTTTCTAATACTCTGAATACCATAAGGTGGCTTGCTAAAAAACAGAAGGCGGACAATATAGCAAGCATTATTACCTCACTTATCGAACTGCTGCACGCAAGCATGGGAAAAGGAAGTGAACTAATCAGCTTAAGGGAAGAGATCGAATATGTAAAAAGCTACTTAAATATAATGACATACAGATATTATGATAAGTTCAAGGTTCATTTTGAGATGGAGGAAGGCGTTCTAGACTGCCAAATATTAAAGTTTATATTGCAGCCGATTGTGGAAAATTCACTGCTGCACGGGCTTGAGCCTGCGGAGGGGCAGGGCTTGATCATCATCAAAGGCTACAGGGTGGAGAACGAATTGAAAATATCTATCACCGATAACGGGGTCGGGGTCGCTAGCGAGGTTATGAACCATTTATTGCGGGGGAACCTGCCAATTAAGGAAAGAAGCCTGAGCGGTATTGGCATTCGTAATGTTGATGAAAGAATCAAGCTGTATTTCGGGGAGCAATTCGGGATTTCCATCCAAAGCGCTTCGAACCTGTTTACTACTGTAGAGATTACCATTCCTGCCGCAGGAGAGAAGGAGGTCGACCAATATGCTGAAGGTACTTATAGTGGATGATAATGCCTTTTCACGGACAGACTTGAAAACTATGATCGACTGGGAATGCAATGGATTTTATATTTCGGGGGAAGCCAATAACGGAACAAACGCAATCCATTTACTACAGCATGAACTGCCTGATATCGTTATCACTGACATGAACATGCCTGTAGCGAATGGCATAGAACTGATCGAACATATAGAAAAACACTGTCCGCAAGTCAGGATTATTGCTATAAGCGCATTCGACGATTTCGATTATGTTAGGCAGAGTATGAAAAAGGGGGCCATCGACTATGTGCTGAAGCACCGGCTGGATGCTGTCGTTTTGCTGGATATACTTGAGGCAGCCAGAGGCTCCATAATGCATTATAAAAATGAACGCGACAGACAGAGTGAGTTTAACAAAGAGCTTATAAATGGGAGGGTGGTTCTGCGTCATGAGTTTTTTCACAAGCTCATTGAGGGAAGCCTGTCAGATATCCATGAGATTAAGAAAAAATTAGACTCCCTGGAGATAAGAATCGATACGCAGAGCTTGGCTGTAACTGTTATTGAGATTGATGACTTTCGCATAATTGAAGAAAAGTTCTCCCCCAAAGAAATAGATATTTTGTTGAAAACCTGTATGGATATATCTAAGGAGATACTCGCCGATTGGGAGAAATCAGTCATTTTCCAGGAAATAAAAGGGAGATTTATTGTGATTTTCTCTTTAGGCAAGAACATCAGCATGATGTATATATATAATAAGCTTTATACTATTTTAAACAGAATAAGGTCGGAGATTACCAGATATTTGAACATAACGGCATGTTTTGGTGTAAGTAATGATTGCAAGGGAATACTCGATCTACATCAAGCGTATAGCGAAGCAAATTCCAGATTGAAGGACAAGTATTATAAGGGGAAAAACGAAATTTTTTTCGAAAATGCAAGCGAAAAGCATGAGGAGGGCTTCTTTTGCCTGGATATCAAGGATGAAAAGGCTATATATACGGCTCTTAGAAATTTGGAATACGAGAGCACGGAGAGACTGATTGAGAAAACCTTTAATAAAATCGTAACTTTACGATTAAGCAGTAAATCAACTCAAATAATATGTGTGGAACTAATCAATATTGTCAATAAAGTTTCCAAAGATACCGGTATTGAGATGTCTAAGCTTTATGCCAGTGAGGATAATCCCTACAATATGATCCAGAAATATGAGACCCTCGAGGAAATTAAGAACTGGGTTCTGAGTCTTAACCGTAAATTGATTGCTATGCTGGAGCGGATAAAAATAGACAACCGACTAAGCAGAATTACTAAGAAGGCTGTCGAATTCATTCATCGTAATTTCGGAAAGGATCTTTCTTTAATCGATGCGGCCGACTTCGCAGGGGTAAGCAGCTCTTATCTCAGCAGGCTTTTTAAAGAGGAGTGCCGGATGGGCTTTGCCGAATACTTGAACCATGTCAGGGTCGAAAATGCCAAACTACATATAGAAAATGGTGAACTAAAGCTAAAAGAAATTGTAAGTCAGGTGGGTTTTAACAATTATAACTACTTTTTTAAGGTATTTAAAGAGGTATCGGGCATGACGCCTCTTGAATATGAGCTTGCCTACCGCAGGTAACGGAGCCAGTCCAATGCCATGCCACATCAAAAAGTTAGAGTAGAGTACAAATAATTGGAGTTCGAAATAGGTGGATGGGTTTTTATAATTAGATATAGGCGGGTAGCCATATTCGCTGCATTCATTTATATGAGGGGGAAGCATATGAAAAGGGTTTCCATTATTGCCGTATCTATTCTGTTCTTACTTTCATCCATTTTGTCAGCGTGCAGCGACAGCGGCGGAGAGGAACAATCATCCCAAAGTGGAACTAATCAATCTCAGAAACCGACTAAGTTGTCATTGTGGACATTTCAGGAGCAGCACAAAAGATACTATGAAAAGACGGTTGAACTTTGGAATAAAAGCAATCCCAACGAGCCTGTTGAATTAACCATTGATACTTACCCCAACGCAGAAATGCACAACAAGCTTTTGATTGCCTTGCAATCGGGAGTTGGCGCACCGGATATTGCCGATATAAACATCAATTTCTTCCAAAACTTTCTGAAAGGTGATATTCAATTATTAGAATTGAATAACATCATCGAACCCGAGTTAGATAAGTTCATTCAATCCCGATTCGATATTTACAGTAAAGATGGAAAATATTATGGTATTGACTTCCATGTAGGAGCTACAGTGGTTTATTACAACAAGGAAATTTTGGATAAAGCCGGTGTGAGTGCGGATAACATTAAGACCTGGAGTGATTATATCGAAGCGGGGAAAAAGGTTTTGGCAGCCACAGGTAAGCCCATGACGGCTTTCGAGGTTACCGACCAGAGGCCGTTCTGGCCAATGATTGTTCAGCAGGACTCTGACTATCTTGATAAAGACGGCGGGGTTATTCTTGACAACGCAATCAATATAAAGACTCTGCAATCTATGCAGGATATGATCTATAAGGATAAAATTGCCATCCCCATGCCAGGAGGCGCTACAGGCTCCGAGGAATTTTTTACCTATATGAATAAAGGCGGAATGGCTTCACTGATTATGCCAATGTGGTATATGAGCAGGTTTTTAGACTATATGCCGGATTTAAAAGGTAAAATTGTTGTCCGTCCGATGCCAATCTGGGAGGAAGGCAACGCGAGGTCTGCCGGAATGGGGGGGACGGGTACAGCTGTTACCAAGCAGAGCAAGAATCAGGAAATTGCCGTTAAATTCCTCGCTTATGCCAAACTCTCCAAAGAGTCGAATATAAGGATATGGCAGGAACTGAAGTTTGACCCAATAAGATGGGACGTGTGGGATTCTCCAGAGCTTCAGAATCCTGATGCGTACTTCAGTAATGAAAAAGTATTCAATGTGCTTATCAACATGAAAGAAGAGATTAAATCGCCTAATATGGGAGAATTGAGCTCCGCTTCCCAGGATATTGTAAAGTCGAATGTCTTGTTCAAGTCGCTGAAAGAACAGAGCCAAACCCCGGAACAGGCATTAAAGACTGCCGCCGATGAGCTGCGCAAGCAGTAAAAATAATGAAACCGGTTAAATGCATGTGAAGCTAAAAGTCTCTATTTGCAGCTGAGTTACAGAAAGGAGGTGGAAGTTTGTTAAGAGGTATGAACAATTCGGGTTTCAGCCAAAGAATGATGAAGAAACGGTTCAATTTTAGAAGCATTTTTTATTCGGGAAAATGGACACCGTACATTTTTGTCTCACCTTTTATTCTGTCTTTTCTCATATTTTTTTTATATCCTACGATCTCAACCTTCAAGATGAGCTTTCAGGAGGTGCTGGGGCTCAATAATGCAAGGTTTATAGGATTTGATAACTATTCGAGACTGTTCAATGAGCATTTTTATAACGCCTTACTAACGACTACTATTTATACAATTTTATCGATTATAGTGTTGATTCCGATCCCCATAGTATTTGCCGTGCTGCTGAATTCACAGCTGACAAAGGGCAAAACGTTGTTCAAATCTGTTATCTTTTTGCCGGCTTTGACTTCGGTTATTGTTGCAGGCGTTTCCTTCAGGTTAATGTTTGGCGAGCTTGATACTGCCTTAATTAACTCTCTGTTGATCAAATTGGGGTTTTCTCCACAAAAATGGATGTTGAACTATAGTACCGGGATGATGCTGATGGTGATCTTGACCGTTTGGCGACATGCAGGGATCAATATGGTGTACTATCTTGCCGGCCTTCAGAGCATCCCGAAGGAATTGTACGAGTCTGCGGAAATAGACGGAGCCAGTGCATTTACCAGGTTATATACAATCACTTTACCGCTTTTGAAACCTATTATCATCTATACTTTGACAATTGGTATTTTTGAAGGATACAGGATGTTCGGGGAAAGCTTTGTATTCTGGAATGAAGGAATGCCGGGGGATATTGGACTTACCATTGTAAGGTATATTTACCAGCAGGCTTTCCAGCGCAATGATATGGGTATGGGATCGGCTATAGGAATTACACTGCTTATGATTGTGCTTACCATTAACCTGGTGCAGTTGAAGTGGTTCGGACTCTTCAAAAAGGATGGCGACTGAGTGTGAATAGTAAACTTAGAAGGAAGTGCATGACCTTATTGAATACTGTTTTCTTCATGATCGTCAGCTTTATCATTTTGTTTCCGCTATATTACATGCTTATGGCTTCGTTCAAGAGTTCCACGGAGCTGTTCAGAAACGGGATGGATTTCAGAATTATACCGAGCTTGATGAGTCTTGATAACTATAAGCTGCTTTTCACCGGCAAAGGCGATACTTATTTGTACTGGTACAGGAACAGCCTTCTTATTACCGCCTTTCATACCGTGAGCTCACTGTTTCTTTCTTCATTAGTGGGCTATGGTCTGGGAGCCTATTACTTTAAGGGAAGGAACATTATTTTTACCTTGGTGCTGTTTGTCATGATGGTACCGCTTGAAATTCTTATTCTTCCTTTATACAAGCTGATTGTCGGTATGGGCATCATCAATACGTATTATGGAGTGATTCTTCCCTTTATGGTGTCGCCCATGGCGATATTTTTCTTCCGACAGTATGTGGGGGGGATTTCCAAGGATTTTATGGATGCCGGGAGGGTGGATGGCTGCACCGAATTCGGTATATTTTTTAGAATTATGGCGCCTCTAATGCAGCCAGCCTTTGGAGCTATGGGGATACTACTTGCCATGCAGAACTGGAACAGTTTCATATGGCCTTTGATCGTGCTGCGCACAAACACCATGTTTACGATCCCGATAGGTCTTGCCTCCCTAATGTCGCCTTACGGGAACAATTACGACATGTTGATATCAGGAGCTGTCCTGGCCATTATACCAATTATTATCTTATTTCTGTTGAATCAAAAGGCTTTTATTTCAGGATTGGCAGCTGGTGGAGTTAAAGGTTAAGACGTATACTTGATTATTTTAATCTTGAAGTTTAGAACTCAGGAGGCTGATAAAATGAATACGTTAAAAATCAACACGAACACAGGAGTCCACAAGGTAGACAGGAACATTTACGGACATTTTGTCGAACATTTGGGACGATGTATTTATGAGGGTGTTTGGGTAGGAGAGGATTCCGATATTCCCAATATTCGAGGA
The DNA here is from genome assembly GCF_056269255.1 of Paenibacillus sp. JT31N17. Lineage (NCBI taxonomy): Bacteria > Bacillati > Bacillota > Bacilli > Caryophanales > Paenibacillaceae > Paenibacillus > Paenibacillus sp. JT31N17. Next base: position 1,509,127 of record NZ_JBWDNP010000001.1, on the reverse strand, counting down.
ATGAGAAGCGATGTTGTTCATGCACTGAAAGAGATGAATATTCCTATCCTGCGATGGCCGGGAGGATGCTTCGCCGATGAATACCATTGGAAGGATGGCATAGGGCCCAAGGAAGAAAGAGCGCATATGATTAATACGCATTGGGGTGGCGTGGTAGAGAATAATCATTTTGGAACCCACGAATTCTATGATTTGTGCGAATTGCTGGATACCGAGCCTTACATTTGCGGAAATGTAGGAAGTGGAACGGTTCATGAGATGCAGCAATGGGTCGAATATATGACCTTTGATGGTGAATCGCCAATGGCAGACCTGCGGAAAGCTAATGGTAGAAAGAAGCCGTGGAAGCTAACCTATTTCGGAGTAGGAAATGAAAACTGGGGCTGCGGTGGTAGAATGCGAGCGGAGTATTATGCTGATCTATACAAACAATACAGCTTATATGTTCGGGATTATGGAGACAATTCCATCTATAAAATCGCTGCCGGTCCCCGTGGGGACAATTATCACTGGACAGAAGTTCTGATGAGGGAAGCGGGCCTCTTTATGGATGGGCTGGCGCTCCACTATTATACGAGAGTAAGAGACCACAGCATCGTCATAGAGGGGGAGGACGGAAACAAGATTTACGTAAAAGACTCTGAAGCGGTGCGAGGCCAGGCGGTTGACTTCGATGAGAGCGAATGGTTTGGCATTATGAAAGCCGCTTACTACACGGAAGAGCTTGTTGAGAAACACTCGGCGATTATGGACAAATATGACCCCGACAAGAAGGTAGCATTGATCGTAGATGAATGGGGAACCTGGTTTGATGTCGAACCGGGAACCAATCCGGGCTTTCTGTTTCAGCAAAATACATTGAGGGATGCTGTTTCTGCAGGGATCAGCCTGAATATATTCAACAATCACTGTGACCGTGTAAGAATGGCTAACATTGCACAAACGATTAATGTCTTGCAAGCCGTTATTTTGACGGAAGGCGATCAGATGATACTTACGCCAACTTATCATGTTTTCGAAATGTTCAAGGTGCACCAGGATGCCATATTGCAGCCGATTGAGCTTAATTCAAGTAGATACAATTTTGGAGAGGAGGATGTTCCTCAGCTTAGTGTATCGGCTTCTATCGATACTGTCGGCAGGCTGAATATCACCCTGTGCAATACAGACCCTCATAATAACGCTCAAGTCGAATGCGATACCGGAGGATTTGCAGCCAAGCAAGTATCTGGCAGGATATTAACGTCGTCCTCAATGAACAGTCATAATACATTCGATCAACCGGAACAGGTCAAGCCCGCGGTGTTTAACAAAATGCAGCTGAATGAAGGAGGGTTGAATGCTGATATTCCGCCTATGTCCGTTGTTGTACTGACGTTGGTTTGACTGGAGGGGACGAAATGACAACACAAAATCCATGCAGAAACTGCTCCGAAAATATTGAAGTAACTCAGGATAAAATAGAGGAAATACTGCGCCAACTGGTACAAGCGAGACATATTCTGTTTGTGGATGAGGAAACAAGTAATAGAAGGCTTTCTCTATGTATGAGCTGCACTGCTTATGCACACGGAGGCACTTGTAAATATTGTGGTTGTCTCGTGCAAATCAGAACGAAAATTGATGGGAGACACTGCCCCTATCCTTTGCAGCCCAAATGGTAAATTACCTCCAAATGCATTTTGTGCGGAGTTTTCATTGAAACGTAGGTGCGATGAAAATAGAGTGGCATCTGACGCTACAATATCCGAAGTTACTGTTATCCAGGCATGAAGTGATTGCAATAGCGCATATATACACTAAATAGGAAAAGCGAATTGCGAATGAGTGCAGTTCGCTTTTCTGTATTTCAGGGCAGCAGTCAGCTTACCTGATATAGAAAAGAAAAAGATGTTCAGCCGAAATTTCAAAAGGAAGAATTCTTCAAGCAAGCAAAAAGAATGACCGAGTTTATTATTCGATTTACTGACATATGTATAAAATACTGTGTAAACTACATTTACTTATTCGACAGGAAGCGCTAGTATTGGTGCGGGTTTTTATGGGTTGTGACACAATACGAATGCAAAGCTCGGAGTAGTGGAAACTCTGTCTTTTTTCGTCGTTCTTGAACTATAATGTGGATGTGGAGTTGTGACACAAAGCATAGAAATTCATGAGTTTGAAGCAGCATTTCCGAGATGATCGGTAACAATTTGTTTCAATTGTTCACTGCTTATTTGACTCGGGTCATATTCAATTCCAACTTTATATAATTTTCTTTGGGGTCGGCAGCGAATGCGTTTGCTCCTAACGACAAAATTTCAAGGGAACAAATGGCGGTTATCCTCGTAAGACTGTCCGATTTGCCCGGATACACCTTGGAGGACAGCGCGCAGCCGGTTCATTTCAAGGACGAAGCCAACATTTCCGCCTACGCGCGCGAAGCCGTGAAAAAGGCGCAGCAAGCCGAGATTATCAGCGGCATGCCCAATAATCAGTTTGCGCCAGCGAAGAGCGCAACTAGAGGCGAAGCAGCTAAGATGCTAGCGACCTTGCTCAAAGCCATGGAAAAGAAAAATCAGTAAGATCGCTGCAAAGTTCATGCGATGATGAAACAAAACGATCGCTTTCCGGCACTTTGGGTTCCGGGGAGTGATCGTTTTTGGCTTTTACAAGTCGACTAATCTATATAGACGGAACTAAAGAAGTATCCAATGCTTAAAGGAAAGATCGTTTATCTTTAAGAGGCGGAGTGCATAACGGTAATCGGGATCGGCTGACGAGCATGACAAAGCCGAATGGCAGCAACGTGACATATACCCTCGATAACTTTCAGCCGTTTACAAGTCTATCCAAGCACGGGTATTCTTGGCCGCAATGTGCAGTTTATTTGTGGAAGTGGATAAATATGATGGAGTAAAGTAATCTACCTCACAGAACTCCGCTTTAATTTGGATTTATAATCATGCTATCACATTATATTGGAGGTTTCAGAACGATGAGCAACCAAAATTTAACCGAACAATTGGAAGCGGCCACACAGCAGTTTAAGGCCAATTCACCGATTGAAGCGCAGATCAAGATCGGTCAAATGATTGAAGAACTTCAGAAATCAGGGATCGCTTCCGGGAAGCAACCAGGCGAAAAGGCATTGGACTTTAAATTAACAAACGCATTAGGCCGGGATGTAATCTTATTCGAGGAGCTCGCGAAAGGGCCGGTTGTGCTGGTTTTCTATCGCGGCGGATGGTGTCCTTTTTGCAATATGCAATTAAAGGCTTATCAGCAGATATTGCCGGATATCCAAGCGATAGGAGCGCAGCTTATAACGATTAGCCCGCAAAAGCCGGATCATTCATTATCTCTGCAGGAAAAGGAAGAATTGGAATTTCAAGTCCTTAGCGATCCGAATGGCTTGGTAACGGCCAAATATAATCTACTCTTCGATGTTCCGCTGGGCGTAAGGGAACTCATGGAAGGTAGCGGACTCGATCTTGCGGAGTACAATAATACCTCGAAATGGATTTTACCGGTTCCGGCAACATTCATGATCGATGAGAACGCCATTATCCGCTCTTCCTATGTCAATCCGAATTTCATGCAGCGTCAAAGCCCGGAGGACATTTTGCGAGAGCTAAGAAAGCTGTAACGATTTTTGCATCATTCATTTGTGAGCAGAATTATTAATTATGGTAAGAACCAAGTCTGAAGAAGCGAAGCTTTAAGTTGGATAGCACATGTATAATTATCTTGCCGTACGATAAGACGTGACATATCCATATTTGCTGGTGATACGGGAGTAGCTTATTCGGCTGGTTTCAGCGACAATCGGAGCGGATGCACGAGCAGGGCTTATTCCCTGCTTCCGAAAAATTACTTCGTCATTGGGTGGGTGCTATGAAGTTCCGATTCACGGCTGCCATCTCCGGAACAGCGAGCGATTTTGCTTCATTTAATTCCGGTTACGGCGTCAGGATGCCGATCGAAATTGTCAACGATTACCGGTTCACCGCGCGTACAACTTGTAAGGCTGGTATGAAGAAGCAGCGCGATTTTATGAAATAGTCGAACAATTGGATCAAACCATCTTGCATTTCATACCGGAGCAAAGCATTGTCGAAAAGCTTGTTCAGGGACCGTTAGCGGACGCGACTAGCCATCATATCGGCCAATTGACGCTGCTCCGCCCGGAGAGATTCTCACTTATTGGCAAAGTAAAGATAAAGGACCGGTACGGCGAATGCCATCCTGTCCTCAGCAATAAAATTATCATCCAATAAAAAAGAGGTCGTTCTCTATGAAAAAAATGATATGGGTCATCCTCATGATGTCCACTGGAACTTCATTTACGTCTCCTTTATTTCCGCTGTATCAGGAGCAATACCGATTAAGCAGTCTGCAAATCACCATTTTATTCGCAGTGTATGCGATTTTCCTGCTGCCCCCTTTGCTCATCGTCGGCTCCAAAGGAAGCGGTTGGGGCCTGAAGCGGGTTCTTCGCATCAGCATCCTGTTGTCGATCCTGGCTACCTTTCTCTTTATGGCAAGTCAGCAGGCCTGGCTCGTTTACGGGGCGAGAATGCTGGAAGGTATCGCATATGGAAGCTTTACGGGCACCGCAGTCGCGTTTTTGTTAAAGCAAACGCCCAAAGAGAAAGCGGGCAAAGCGATTCTGTTATCGGGTATAGCTGTTTCCGTTGGTTTCGGTCTAGGACCTGCTTTTGCCGGTTTGATCATCGAGTATCTCCATCTGATGCCGCTGCGTACGCCCTTTTGGCTTTTGACCGTTCTGTTACTGAGCGCTTGGGTCGTCCTGGAAACATTGCAGGACGATGATTTTAAAGCTAAGAAGGAACGCAGTCGAACTGCGTCGGCATCGATTTCACTCGGGGTGTCTACCCAAATTAAACCTCATTTCTGGTCGTTCAGTGCGTTGCCCTTTTTCACGCTGTTTACCTTGAACGGAACCGTTCTCTCCTTGATTCCTTCGTTTGTGAAAAACGTGATTCACACTTCCAACCTTGCTGTGTCCGGTCTCCTGATTCTACTGCTTATGGGGGGCGGCACGATGATGCAAATGCTGCCCTGGTTCAAACAACCAGTCGTACGGCTTCGGATCGGTATTGCTTTATTGGCTTGCGGAGCCTGGCTTGTCGTTTTCTCCGGGACGTCGGAAAGTATTAGCCTAATGTGGATCGGGATGCTCGTTCAGGCGCTGGGCAGCGGTTGGACATTCCAAATCAGCCTGCGACTGGCCGGCGAGCTTCCGAATGCAATGGAGCGACCGAAGGTGATAACGACTTTCTACTTTGCGGGTTACATCGGATTTATTGTTCCCATCGTGGGAGTCGGTCTCCTAAGCTACTTATTTGACTTGTACGTATCTCTGATCGTCCTGAATGTTCTCGCTTCACTGGTGGTTCTCTACATGTTGGGTTATTCCGTAAGGTTTGCGCGGTACTATGCCGCCAGAAACGAAACGGAAGCTCTGGCGGAAGGTCTTCCATCCAAGGCGGGTTCGTAGGCACTTCAATGATGACGGATGAGCAGGCAGTTTAATCTCGTTGCCGCTGGGAAAAGGTCATTCGATTGACCAGATCAACACCTTGAATGGGGGATCGGACATGAAACAAGTTATTCAACATTTGCTGAGTCTCATATCGACACGGATCGGCTGGCGCTTGCTCTTTTTGTCTCGTTCCTGTTTACCGTAATCTAGATAACAGGTTACCATTACGCGACACAACGCATCGGCCCGCTGCAGTCGCCATTGTCAATCTGAGAGCGGCTGACGGAGAGCCCGGAACCGAAGGGGGCGCCGAACGATATCGTCGTTCAGGTTCATGCGTCGTGATTCACCCCAGGCGAACTGACGTGGCCCGGAACCTGGACCGATCGCCGGCCACGAAGTGGCCGGAGTGGCAGTCATAAAGGTCATTAAGAGGAGTGATATTCTAATGAACAAGTTATGGTGTTTATCGCAAATTAGCATAATTGAAGAAATGACAAACGAAGATATGATTGAGATTAATCTATTGGAAACCATCAATCATTTTAATTGGTTCCCGAAAAACACATTGGTCCAAATCCCGGAGAAAGTTCGCGAGGGACTTTTTTTTGTCAAAGAAGGTAAGCTTAGACTCTATATACTAAACGAAAACGGTAAGCAATTTACACTTGATATCTTAGTAAGGGGGAATTTATTCGGAGAGCTAAAATCGTTCTCGGTCGGGACAAAGAGGGTTTATATTGAAACGATGGAATCATCGCTTATCTGCTCCTTATCTGAGTCTCAGTTCAAGAAACTGATGATCCGTCGGCCGCAGCTTGCGCTAAAATTAATGAAGGTTCTAAGCGACCGATTGGAAGAACTAGATGATCAGTTGGAGCAGCATGCGATCCATGGCCTTCGAAATCGCGTTCTTCATCTATTTTCTACTTTGAGTGTCAAATTTGGCGTCATTCGAGAAGGTTATGTGCTGATTGACCTGGCGCTTTCGCAACAAGAGATTGCCAATATACTCGGTGCTTCTCGGGAGGCTGTCAGCGGCGTGATGAACGAGCTTGTCAAAGAGGGCACCATCAAAACATCACGCATGTCTGTACAATTGGCAAAAACTATGCTCGAAGACGAGTTTCATGAATGACTTCAAGGAAGTACCCTGGGCGGTATATGGTAAAGTGCCCGTTTGTATTATATTATGCACATTTAAGAGCCGTTTCAAAAAACGGTTCTTTCGCTGCCTCTCTCTATATCCCTCTGAGTGCGTCCCTCCTCAAATTCTTCATTGTACCTTTGCCGTTTCCCCACAGTGGATACCTCACCATAAATCGTTACATGTATTATCATATCCTTTTGAGGATATCCAGCAACCCACAACGGCGATCATGGCTCCCCCCTTCTGGAAGCTGTGCCGTGGTCGCGCCACCTTTCAAAATATGATGGAGAACTGTAATCTACCTCACAGAACTCCGATTTAATTTGGATTTATAATCAAACTATCACTTGATACGAATACTAGATTAAAGGAGACTGGGAGATGGAATTTCAAGGAAAAGTCGTAATGATTACAGGCGGAAGCAGCGGTATAGGAAAAGCAGTGGCAATTGAACTGGTGAAACGAGGAGCAAATGTAATTATTAATGGCCGCCGCGAACAAATGCTGATAGAGGCTGCAAGTGAAATTGATCCGACAGGTGCAAACGTCGCTTATGTTGCCGGCGACATTTCAGACACTCAAATCGCAGACCGCTTAATCGGCGAAGGGCTTTCTCGCTTTGGCCGGATCGACACACTGGTGAACAATGCTGGTATTTTTATTGCGAAATCATTCACGGACTTCACTAAAGAGGATTTTACATCGATGTTGTCAATCAATTTGGCAGGATTTTTCCATGTTACGCAGCGTGCGGTGACTGAGATGATGAAAGTGGGTTCCGGCCATATCGTAAACATCACAGGAAGTGGGGTTGTCGTACATCCACACAAGTCTTTGCCATCTGTACTTGCCGCACTGACCAAAGGAGGTTTGAACTCAGCAACAAAATCGCTAGCGATTGAGTATGCGGATAAGGGTATTCGTGTGAACGCCGTCGCGCCTGGGGTAACTAACACACCTATGCATGCGGTTGAGACACATGGCTTTCTGTCTAAATTGCACCCTGTAGGCCGAATAGGAGAGGTTCAAGATATTGTTGACGCAATTCTGTATCTGGAGTCCGCACATTTCGTGACAGGAGAGATTCTTTATGTCGACGGCGGTCAAAATGCTGGCAACTGGTAAGCCACATAAGCGTCACATAACCTCAAACTTGCCCATGCCTATCCTATAACACGACAAGTGATCGGAAGCGAAGATGACCATGGCAAATAATGCTAGAGCGCCTCTGGATTTTGTGAATCTGGAAGCTGAGGAAGCTGCTCGAACAGGTACTATAAATATGGAAACGGAAGCAGTCCGTTTTTCTTCGCCGTCTCGATGACACTGTAGATTGCCGCACTTGCATTCGCGCCGCGAGGCGTGTTCGCAAATAACCAGTTCTTTCTCCCGATCACGAACGGCTTGATGGATCGCTCACATCGGGCGCTGTCGACTTCAGGTGGGCGCGAGCCTACCGATTTCGGGCCTGACCGCGACTCAAGTTCTTCTTTATAGTACAGCGTCCCTAATAGATGGGCATCAGCAGTATTCGTCTTCACCTGTCGCAAATTGGTTTTATTGGCGTTATGTCAGATTAAAGGATTAATGACGACGTATCCCTATCTGCGATTGGTGCTCGGCTCGTCGGGATTCGCTACGTACAAACGCTGTACGTGGAAGACCATGATTTTCAACCGGAGCGCGCGAAAGAGATCGTACGGCAACAATGGAACAACCCGTCAAGCTTACCGTGGCCATGTAATGCACCGGACGCGAAAGATCCTCCTCGAAGGTTTTTTTTTGCCCGCTCCATTAGGCGTCCCCATCGAGCCCCGCTATCTCGTCTTGTTTACAAAAAAGCAAAAAAGAAGTAATAACTTATAACTTCTTTACCTTCTCAATAAATGATTCCCAATTCCCTGAATTCAAAAACCCAATCCCCCAATAGCAATTTACGACATATGTCTTAAGACACTCGCAATCGCCTTGGTTCCCTCCAAAATGTTGATTTCTTCCACATTGCCAAATCCCATAATGAGTCGATCTTCGTACCTTCCTTTAACGATGGTGTACCTTTCTGCTGGATATACTTTAATATGAAGTTCCTCAAGTTGAGCGGCTACTTGGGAGTCGCATAGGCTTCCTGCCATTTCCGCAACCAAATGCAGACCTGCGGCATCCCCGGATATTTTCACTCTGCTGCCGAAAACGTTGGACAGACCGGCGATGAGACATTTTCGTCTTTTGCTGTAAATGCGCTTCATACGGGCGATGTGGTGTTCCAGGTGGCGTTCGGAGATAAATCTCGCCAATGTGATTTGCGGCAAGATCGGACAGTGCATGTCTGTCAGCTTCTTTAAACGCAGAAGCGGAGTTAGCAGCTCATGCGGAACGACCATATAACCGATACGCAACGCAGGAAACAAGTTTTTACTGAAAGTCCCGACATAGACGATACGTTCCGAGTCGAGCTCTCGTAGGGCATGTATCGGCATTCCTGTATAACGGAATTCGCTGTCGTAATCATCTTCGATAATGTAACATCCGGTTTGTCGGGCGTAATCGATAAGCTGAATGCGCCGCCCAATGGAAAGAATGCTGCCTAAAGGAAATTGATGTGATGGAGTGACGAACACGCATTTGGGGTGCCGATGAGTCGGCATGTCGTCAATGCGCAGGCCATGTTCATCTACGGGAACCGGTATAAGATCAGCGCCTGTCGATGCAAAAATATGTTGAATGAAGGTGGCGCTAGGATCTTCTATGGCTACTGCGTCACCCGGTTTCAATAAAAGCCGGGACAGCAAGGCTATGGCTTGAGTCGCTCCGGCGGTTACGATCACCTGTGAAGGCAGGCACCGAATCCCCTTGGTATGCAGCAAAAGCCGACAAATATTCGTGCGAAGCTGCCAATGTCCTGCAGGATCATCGTCATAGCCAAATTCTCCTACATGAGTAGTTGCATATGCGGCAACGGCGGTTTCTTTCCATTTCTTGAAAGGGATGTGCTCCAAAGCCGGAAAACTAGGGCGAAAATCAATGCCTTGGAAGCGGGCCGGGGGTTCCGCAACAGTCGCTTCACCGGAAGAATCGATTTCTTGGAACTGAGAAGGGAATTGTCGTTTACTTCCGCCCAAATCAACAACGTAGCTGCCAGAGCCTTGACGGCCCTCCAAGTACCCTTCGGCGATTAGTTGTTCATACACGTCCACGATGAGTGCCCGCGATACTCCGAATTCGTTTGCCATATCCCGCGTCGATGGGAGCTTAACACTGGCTGCATAAACACCTTGAAATATCTGTTCGCGCAGTAACGAATAGATTTGTTTTGTTTTCGATTCAATCGTAGCAGACAGCATGCGTTGGGGCATAAAGCAAGCCTCCTTCATTTCAAATAAGTGGTATGCTGATTTTCAAATAAAAGTGGATCTGATGAAATCCAATTCTACATGCTATTATGGATGTTGCCAATACAAAGTTTCAGGAAGAAGATGAACCTTCGATCCTTGTTTATTCGGACCCGTGAACGGAATATTCGAAACAGTTAAGCAAACTCACAGCATTAGGGAATACCGTCGAAGGCGGCCGACTGGCTTCCGAACGCGCCCTCTTTATGGCATCACTGAATCTGAGGCCTTCGGTTAGTCAATCGCGCGATCATTCGAAGAGAACTGGGCATTAGTGCATTTGCAACCAGTTTATTAACGTTTTTTCGTTTTTTTCAAGGGCTTTCTTTCGCCGCTATCCATTCGACTCGGCAAACATATTGACATTGACCGCGGGATTGCCTGTTCACTGGTTACGATAACGGGAGGCACAGTTTTGCGTATGGTCGCGCATTCCGCTCCCATGCACGTTTTGACTGGTGTTGTTAGTTATATGTAATAGGGCCTCTATTATCCGGATTTATCAAAAAACACTTTTTCCGTAACATTTCAATGATGATCGCCTTATGCTCTATGGCCTTATCGCTGGGTCCGCTCTGGAGGTCAGTTTGTCCGCTCCTATCCAAATGAAATTACACTCATTGCAAACGGCGCTTGCTTTTTGGGCGCTACTCTCGGTCGCGGCTGTTCCGGTGTGGTATGCAGTAGTTAAACAGCATGTCTATTCTCCAATCGTGGAGGCTGCGGAACCGTCTCAATCATCGGCGTTGCCGTGGGGCAATAAAAAGGCATATCTGTTATCCCGTTGGCTAACACCATTTGGAGGCTCGATATTCAATGAACAAGCTCTGGTATTTATCACAAATCAGCATTTTTGAAGAAATGTCGAGCGAAGAGTTAAGAGAGATCGATCAGTTAGATACCATCCATCATTTCAATTGGATCACAAAAAACACATTGGTCCAAACCCCGGAGTCCATCCGCGAGGGACTCTATTTCGTCAAAGAGGGCAAGCTTAGACTCTATCAACTGAACGACAGCGGAAAACAGTTTACGCTTGGCATTCTCACAAAAGGAAATATATTCGGAGAGTTAAATTCATTCTCGTTCGGAACCAGACGGGTTTATATTGAAACGCTGGAACCGTCGCTTCTTTGCACCATGTTCGAGCCTCAGTTCGAACGGCTGATGATCAATCGGCCTCAGCTCGCGCTCAAATTTCTTAAAACACTCAGTGACCGGTTAAATGAGCGGGAGGGTCAATTAGAACAGCTTGCGCTTCATGGTCTGAGAAAACGCCTACTCCATCTCCTTTCCACACTGAGCGCAAAATTCGGCGTCATTCAAGACGGATATGCACTGATCGATCTGCCTCTTTCGCATCAAGAGATTGCCAATATGCTCGGTGCTAGCCGCGAAACGGTCAGTGGCGCAATGAGCCAGCTTGCTAAGGAGGGCGTCGTTAAGACATCACGCCTGTCTGTTCAACTTGCTGTTACAATTCTTGAAGAAAATATTCCTCGAAACCCTACACATTGACATGCAAGGACCAACGGGGATCATGCTCGACGACAATCAAGATATTGTCCTTGTCGTTCCCTTGGGAGGAACCGATCCATTCGCGATAAAAATTACAGGTAAAATATTTGCTCTTTTTTATGAGGAAAAAGGGTACTTGAACCTAAAATGTGACCCGGTGATTGCGGAAAGCTTGAGAGAGCAGCATGAGGACGTTAAACCGGGATATCATATGAACAAACAGCACTGGAATACGATTATTCTCCAGGGTTCTTTGAAAGAGTCGGATATCTTTGCAATGATTGACCAATCTTATGATTTGGTTGTTAAAAGCCTTCCTAAGAGCATCCGGGAGTCTATTTAGTTTATAATTTCTGGATATCTATCATACAAATGTGTTTCCTCATGTTTACATGACGAAGGCTGCTCTCCCGTGTCTCAGGCACGCGTGTTTCTCTTATCCTCCGAAACAAGACAACAGAAGGCGTGGGATGACAAGTACATTATCTCATTAAGAGCCGCATTAAATGCGGCTTTTTTACGTTATTTCTCGACGAGAAATCGTTCGCGAAGACGACGAATCGACGCGAAAGGGTGCACAAGGAGACTAAAATGATCATTATCTTCGATAAGTCCAAAGCGGAGTAAGCAAGCCGAGTCACTTAGCGCGAAGAGGCATACGGTCGGACCGGTTGCAATCTGAGCGATGCAGCACCCCGCTGGGCGGCGTTCAGGCTTCAAGCGTCAAGGGCTGATGCTTGCGATGGTTATGAAAGGAAAAGTTCCGTCGAAAGTACAGACGGGGATGCCGGGGGAAAACGATGGCTCGCTGAGCAGAGCCATACGCCGGATTGACTGGCACGGCCTTTATTGGAGGTGATGATATTCGCACGTTAAGGATGACCGATAATTAATCGTTTAACCTTCTCAATGAGCGCCAAGATGGAGAGTGGACCGCCAATTGCCAGCGATCCAGTGTCCCACATGAATGCAGATGGCAATGAAATGTCACTTACACTATAAGCGGGCTAATAACCGCTTCCAATGATGCAACAGACGTCTATCTCATCGTAAGTCGCGGCTTTTTAATGTAGTTCTTGTCAAATTAGAATGACAAGGACTTTATCCTATTTCCGTTTTTGAGACGAACATTATCTCATTCTCGACAGATCAAACAAAATGACTAATTACATCTGTAGAAAGCAGAGTAAGAAGAGAGCGACATTGGGACAAAATCGCATAAATGGCAGCTCATACAGCCGGCAAAATTGATTTATTAAGAAACGGGCAGCATTCCTATTATGAAGAAACACAGAGTATAAAATGATCATGTTATTAAACAAAGAGACTGTCATTAGACAGCCTCAGGGTTAAGTTTATTTAAAAACTTTTATACGTTCTTGTACTGGATTAAACTTTTTTTCACCTGCTGTGGCAGACGGTTCACCGAACGGCATTTGGGCAATCAGTTTTCAGCTTTCCGGCAACTTCCATTCAGCTTTTACTCGTTCATCAATCAATGGATTGTAATGCTGTAGGTTCACACCCAGTCCTTCAGCCTCCAGTGCCCTCCAGATAACCAATTGGTGCATTCCACTAGTATGCATTGACCAAATTGGGAACTGTTCTTGATAAGATGGATATTTATCCATAAAATTATCAATAATTAACTGATCTTCAAAGAAAAGAATTGTGCCGTATCCGTCCCGAAATCCATTCATTTTTTCCTGAGTAGAAGAAAATTTTTCGGCAGGAACGTCTGCTTTGAGAACTTCAGTCGTAATTTCCCATAACTTGTTATGTTGTTCACCCAAGAGCAGAACAATGCGGGTAGTCTGATTATTAAACGCTGATGGTGTATGTTTAACGGTTTCCTCTATTATTTCTTGGATACTTTGATCTGAAATTGGTGATTTTTTTCTAATTCCATAAATGGATCGTCGTTCGCGTAATGCAGTGAATAAATCTTTCTCCAAGGTTTTCATAACATCTCTCCTTACCATATTTTTCGATTTTTATCGACTGAATCCGACATTGTATGCCGTTTTGCATCATTTTTAAAAAATGGAGAACTGTAAACTACATTACAGAACTTCTATTTTAATAGAATTATAATCAAGCTATCACTTGATATTGGAGGTTCCAGAACGATGAGCAACCAAAATTTAACCGAACAGTTGGAAGCGGCCACTCAGCAGTTTAGGGCTAATTCCCCGATTGAAGCGCAGATCAAGATCGGTCAAATGATTGAAGAACTTCAGAAATCAGGGATCGCTTCCGGGAAGCACCCAGGCGAAAAGGCATTGGACTTTAAATTAACAAACGCATTAGGCCGGGATGTAATCTAATTCGAGGAGCTCGCGAAAGGGCCGGTTGTGCTGGTTTTCTATCGCGGCGGATGGTGTCCTTTTTGCAATATGCAATTAAAGGCTTATCAGCAGATATTGCCGGATATCCAAGCGATAGGAGCGCAGCTTATAACGATTAGCCCGCAAAAGCCGGATCTTTCATTATCCCTGCAGAAAAAGGAAGAATTGGAATTTCAAGTCCTTAGCGATCCGAATGGCTTGGTAACGGCCAAATACAATCTACTCTTCGATGTTCCGCCGGGCGTAAGGGAACTCATGGAAGGTAGCGGACTCGATCTTGCGGAGTACAATAATACCTCGAAATGGATTTTACCGGTTCCGGCAACATTCATGATCGATGAGAACGCCATTATCCGCTCCTCCTATGTCAATCCGAATTTCATGCAGCGTCAAAGCCCGGAGGACATTTTGCGAGAGCTAAGAAAGCTGTAACGATTTTTGCATTTATTATTTGTAAGAACAAGGCTGAAGAAGCGGTGCGACATTATGGAGTAGTTGAACAATTCGACCAAGCTGTCTTGAAATTTTTACCAGATCTAAGCGTTATCGAAAAGCTTGTTTAGGGACCAATAACGGACGACATATTGGCCAATTAACTAACGCCCCTTCGTAAATTAGCAGGAAGTCCGGTTGTCTGCCGGACAAAAGAGAAGAATACGATTGGTGACCTACAACAAAACGTTTGAAGAGTTCAATGTGCGGACGGAGCGAGCGGGTCAAAACGGATTAATGAGGCAGATTCAGGTGGCTGTTGTACAGGCACTCATGCATTTATATTAAATGTTAAGAAGGAGACTATATCATGACAACGACTAAGGAAGAAATCTTGAAAGCTTTTCATTTTCGGCATGCAACCAAAGCTTTCGATCCAAGCAAAACCATCTCCGACGACGACTTTGAATTTATTTTGGAAACGGGCCGGCTTTCGCCCAGCACGTTTAGCTCTGAGCCGTGGAGATTTGTTGTTGTTCAAAACGAACAACTATTGAACAAAATAAAAAACATTTCCTATGGAGCGGCAAGCAAACTGCCGGAGGCCAGTCATTTCGTCATTATTCTGGCCCGGACCCCGATGGATATGAGATATGACTCCGCTTACCTGAAGGAGCAGCAGGTCAGAGACGTTCCGAAGGAACACCTGACAAGGCATCTTGAAATACTTGAAGAGTTCCAGCGAAATGATTTCAAGCTCCTGGATCATGAACGCTTTCTTACCGATTGGTCCATCAAGCAGACGTATATACCGCTTGCGAACATGATGACGGCTTCGGCGCAAATCGGCATTGACTCATGTCCGATCGAAGGCTTTGATATTGAGAAAATGAATCAGCTGTTAGACGAGGAAGGGCTGCTGGAGGACGGGCACTTTACCATCTCGGTCATGATTGCCTTCGGTTATCGCAAAAAAGAGCCGAGAACAAAAACACGCAGACCGTTTGATGATGTTGTGAAGTGGTTCAAATAAATATAATATGTCGGCATGTGTATGGTTCGAAAACAAGTCCGACATTTCCGATTCCGGGCTAATTAATTATGAATATGGTCGAAACAGATCCCCTTTCATGTCGTTTGTGAGCGGTTCAAATTAATCTAAGAGGGACTATACATGGAGGTGTCCAAATGAAAGCGATTGTTGTGACAGACGAGGCCGCAGGAACGGCGGGGATGACGCTGACGGAGAGGCCGGAACCGAAGGCGGCGCCGAACGATGTCGTCGTTCAGGTTCATGCTTCGGGATTCACCCCAGGGGAACTGACGTGGCCCGGAACCTGGACCGATCGCCTCGGCCGTGACCGCACACCGTCGATCCCCGGCCACGAAGTGGCCGGAGTGGTCAGCGCCCTCGGCTATGGCACGAGGGGGCTATCGGTAGGACAACGGGTGTTCGGGCTCGCTGACTGGACGCGCGACGGCACCCTGGCGGAGTACGTGGTTGTCGAGGCACGCAACCTCGCACCGTTGCCGAGTGATATCGACTTCACGGTGGGCGCGAGTCTACCAATCTCGGGTCTAACCGCATGGCAGGGGTTGTTCGTACACGGCCGCTTCCAGGCGGGGCAGAGCGTCCTCGTGCACGGCTCGGCCGGTGGAGTCGGTTCAATGGTGACGCAGCTCGCCCGCGAGGCGGGAGCCTACGTTATTGGCACCGGACGTGCCGCTGACCGTCTGTCGGCGCTCGACTTCGGTGCGCAGGAGTTCGTCGACCTCGACAACGACTCACTGGAAGACGTCGGCGGCGTCGATCTGGTTTTCGACGTGATCGGTGGTGACATCGGGAAGAGGTCCGTGGGTCTGGTTCGCGCCGGTGGAATGCTTGTGACCATCGCCGGCCCGCCCGAGGTACAACCCGCCGAGGGCCTGGCGGTTGATTTCGTCGTCGAGGCCGATCGCGCGCAACTGGGTGAGGTCGTCCAGCGGGTCCGGGATGGTCGCCTGCGGACAAACATCGGCCAAATCGCGACCCTCGAAAATGCCGTCGCTGCTTTCAACCCGACCGAGCGGATCAAGGGAAAAACGATCATCCGCATTCGTCCGTAAGGAATCAAGTATCAGGCCTCGTGGATCATTGTCAGCCGCGAGGCCTTTGTTATTAGTAGGATCCTTATTTACCTTACTTAATACACGGACTCATGTTCGTAATTTAATGCTTCATTCCTTTACTCTATTCGCGCTTCGGCCTGCAACCATGATGCCTCCCGCAGGAAACCTTCATTTCCTTCCTCTCACGTACTATGACGCACTCATCTATTTACCGCTCACCCCATTACAAACCTAGGAGGCAGTAACATGACGCAATTATTGTTTATTACCGCAAGCCCCAAATTGCCGGACGATTCGGTCGGTCTGCAGGTTGGCCGGGCGTTTCTTCAAGCTTATCAGGAAGCTCATCCGAATGACAACGTACGCGTATTTGATGTCAACCAAGCCAGACAGTCGACGGCGATGTCGTGCGAGCATGGGAGAAATTAAGAAAATTTCGCATGGACTTTTCTGAGCTGAGTCTCGTGGAACGAACGAAAGTTAATGCCCTTAACGAAATAACCGAAGTGGCGATGCGCGCTGATGAATACGTGTTTGTCTCGCCAATGTGGAATTGGGGCATTCCCCCTCGGCTAAAGGCGTTCATCGACGCTTTCGTCATCGTAGGTAAGACATTCTATTACACAGAACACGGGCCGGTCGGCCTATCGCATGACAAAAAAGCGCTGCATATCCAGTCGAGCGGCGGGATTTACTCCTCAGGGGCGGCTGCTGCTATGGATCACAGTCATCCCTATCTAAACATGGTTCTCGGCATCGTCGGGATCCACGACGTAAAAGCACTGTACGTGGAAGGTCATGATTTTCAACCGGAGCGCGCGAAAGAGATCATCCGGACAGCAATGGAACAGGCCGTCAAGCTTGCCGCAGCCTGGTAATTCGCCCGACGTGAAAATCCTCCTCAAGGGGAAGGAAGGATAAGGGGAATACGTTTAAGATTAAGAAAGACTACACAATGAAGGAGCGATTAGTTGTGAAACCAACATTGAAGTCGGAATTGGAAGTTCAGGCTAACATTAACGCAAGCAATTCGCACGCAGCGACTGTGTTTGAAAAATATTTACAAGACCTTCGTAACAAAGGTGCAGGTAAGGGACTAAACATCGGGGATATGTCACCAGATTTCACATTGGAAGACGCGACTGGAAAATGGATCACGTTATGGGAGGAATTGAAGAAAGGTCCTATCATTCTCATTTTCTACAGAGGAGAATGGTGTCCATTTTGTAATTTGCAATTAAAAGCTTATGAACGCATCATGAGTGATATTAAGTCAGCAGGTGCTCAACTTATAGCTATCAGTCCTCAGACGCCAGATAATTCATTATCGCAAAAAGAAAAGCAAGGACTGAGTTTTATTGTAGTAAGTGATCGCCAAAATAAAGTGGCTGAAATGTATAACTTGAAATATACACTCCCCGATTTCATGCATGGCACTTTAAGTATGTTACCGAAAATAAATGGAGACGATTCGTTTGAACTGCCCGTCCCTGCAACTTATGTCATCAATCAGAACGGCCGAATCATTGCCGGCGTTTCAAATATTAATCACAGAACGAGAATGGAACCGTCAGAAGCTTTGGAAATTGTCAAGTCTCTATAATTGAGAAGCAAAAGCATGATGAATGGACAAAGACTTCTATAACATTGAACGGCCTTTTTCCTAAAATGGAGGATTGTTACATGAAGGAATACCAATGAAAACAGACAAATGAATGAGTATATAAATCGTTATGTATCTAGGCTAAAATAATAAATCAATGAATAAAAAACCACCATTCTTTTTGCTGGTGATAGGTTTTGTCAGATCTCGTAGGTAGAAGGAGCCGTAAATCGTGGCCTGCCCTCAACTATACATCGAATAAATCGCTCGTGTGGCGCGCCTGGACCGAGAAAAAGGAACTCGCTGCCTGGTTGCCTAATACAACCTTGAAAAAGGAGGCGATCCATCAGGTAATCGGTTACCTGCTACAGGACAGCCTCCTTTGCGCTTCAATGAAAGAAAGAACAGTTGTCGGCCGCGTATAATTTAAGTATCATTGCGAGAGGGTGAACCCATTGTTCCAGCGGAGAAGTCTACCAGCTCATTAATTTGGCATAGCATGTTATCTTTCGGTACAATGAGGTCATACAGCGCTGTATAAGGGCTAAATGCAAATGAGATTTGAGACGGTAAATTTACCAGTTATTAAACTGACAATCACTCGTAACGATGATTTGTGTATTGTTACGACAAAGGCATATGGTGCTCTACAGCCAGTCGGTCAAATGTTGCGCGAAGACCACATATTTTCCTCTTTCACGGCTGGAAGGATGGCTCAGTGTTAGTTCCTTCCTTGTGGCAAAAAGACCGTAAAGGTTGTCCCCTCATCCGGTTGGCTCCGGACGCGAATGAACCCACCATGCGACTTGACGAAATGATGGGCGATGGACAGCCCGAGCCCCGTCCCACCGTTATGCCGCGAGCGTGCCTTCTCGACGCGGTAGAACCGATCGAATAGATGAGGAAGATCCTCTGCCGGTATTCCAATACCGGTATCAATGACGGAAACGCCAACATACGAACGGCCCTCCACGATAAACCCCTCTTCGATTTCAACCGAAATCGACCCACCCGCAGACGTGTAGCGAATGGCATTGGTCAGCAAATTGATGAAAACCTGCGTAATCCTCCTTCCGTCGGCCATGACCGAAAATGGCCCTGTGGAAGCGGAGAAACGGACCGTCAGCCCGTTCTCTTCCGCATCATGCCGCACATCGTCCGTAATTTGAGCAAGACGCGCCGTCAGATCCAAAGGCTGGAGGTCAAGCGTCAACCGGCCCGACTCGGCCAGCGACAAGACATGTAGATCGTCCACCAGCAGACTGAGCCGGATGATCTCGTCCTGAAGGCGAAGCAGCATTTCCGGGGGAACATGACCGCCGGTCTGCTGCAGGTTTTCAAGCTTCAGCTGCATGATGGACAGCGGCGTGCGGAGCTCATGGGCAACATCGGCGACAAGCCGCCGGCGGACCTCTTCGGATTGGCGGAGTCGGACCGTCATCTCGTTGAACGTCCGGATCACTTTGCCATATTCGTCGTTCGTCTGAACAGGAACCTGCACGTCCAGGTCGCCGCTGGCGACGCGTTCGATGGCAGCGACAAGTTTGCGAAGCGGTAAGGTCAGCACGCCGGATATCCAGAAGCTGAAGAACAGTCCGATTGCGGCAAAAAAACAAAGCTTGACGAGGCCGATTGGCCGTAATTTGTCCAGCACATAGGTCCTGAGCATGTCGATCTGCTGCTCCGGCGGCGCGTTTAGATAAACCGTGTCGACCTGTTCCCTTTGAAACTGGTCGAACAGGTAGCTGGTGTACACCTGAGTCGGAAGGGCATGGGAGACGCTGACGATGACGACGAGCAGCCCCATATAGGCGAAAATTTTTTGCCGGACCGTCATGTCCATTCACCGAAGCGATATCCGAAGCCGTATACAGTCTGAATGAACCGGGGATTGACTGCGTCGTCCTCCAATTTGCGCCGGAGATTGCGAATATGGGAATCCATTGACCGTTCGTAGCCTGCGTAATCGTCTTCCATCGCCGCACTTAGTAATTGCAGACGGCTAAAGACGATTCCGGGCCGCGCCGCGAGCGTGAACAAAATTTTGAACTCGGTCGGCGTCAGCTGAATTTCCTTGCCGTCCTTGAATACCTGACGCTTCGCTTCAGAGATGAGCAGACTGTTCCGCTCCAGCACCGTAGGCCGTTCCTCCTCCTGGCCGCGCAGGCGGCGCAGCACGGAGCGAATGCGTGAGGCGAGCTCGCGCAGACTGAAAGGCTTTGTCAAATAATCGTCCGCGCCGATTTCAAGACCGACGATTTTATCTGATTCTTCCGCTCTTGCCGTCACCATAATAATGCCGCAATTCAAGGTTTGCCGGATTTCTCGGCAAACATCGATGCCGCTTTTCCCGGGCAACATCCAATCGAGCAAGACAAGATCGGGGCGTTCCGTTCGGGCGACCACGAGCGCTTCATTGCCGGTTCGCGCCGACACGATGCGAAACCCTTCCCGCTGCAAAAAGGTTTGCATTTCCTCCAGCATCCCCGGTTCGTCTTCGACTAGCAGCAATTTCGGCTCCATGCCCATCCCATCCTCCACTTTAGTTTGTTCCCATTATAGCGCGATTCGCCCGGCCCTATAAGGCCATACACGGAAAGAGTGGAAGATCTGCATACGTTCTCGACATTTGTCAGGTAAACTTAAGCGGGAAAAGGGAAGACGGCGAATCGCGAAGATTGGCCAGCCGGGCCACTATGATCGAAGAGAGTAGGGGAGATTCGGAATGAAGAGACGCATCAAAATGAAAAAAAAGCGGACAGCCGGAGCGAGAAACGGGTGGATTGTTTTGATGCTGTGGATCGCCGCAGCCGGACTGCTGAGCCTGCTTCTTCCTTCGTTGAACGCGGAAGTGAAGAACAACGAGCCGCAGCTCGGCGCATCCAAGCCATCCATGCAAGCGGCGGCGCTGGTGGCACGCGAATTTGGCAACGAAGACGAAATGCCGGCACTTGTCGTATGGCGCCGTTCCGGGGGTCTGACGGATGCGGATCTTGAGGGCATACGCGAGCTCGCGCGACGGCTGGAGTTCGAACCCGCGCCGCATCAGACATTTGTCCAGCCACTGCATGAATCGCCACTTGAGGTCCTAAGGGGGAGACTGTCGGAGGACGGCGGAACGCTCGTCTCGGAGCTGTCGTTCAGTAAGCAGGCGGATGCCGACCAATTGAGCGAGGGCATCGCCGACATGAAAGCGAAGGCAGCCGCCTCCCTCGGATTCGATCCGTTCGCGAACGCCATAGACGCCTCCGGCGAGTTGTTCGCCAGAGTGACCGGGCCCGCCGGCATCCAGAGCGACGCGGCGGGATTGTTCGGGCAGGCGGACAAACCGCTGCTCATCGGCACCGTATCGCTCGTTCTTATCCTGCTTCTGCTCATCTACCGTTCACCAATCCTGGCGTTTATTCCGCTGGCGGCCGTCAGCTGCGCCTACGCGGTCATCACCCCGATTCTCGGTTGGATGGCGCATGAGGGCTGGATCACGGTCGAATCGCAAGGAAAAAACATTATGTCCGTCCTGCTTTTCGGCGCCGGTACCGACTACTGCTTGTTCCTGATTTCCAGGTTTCGTCAGCTGCTGACCGTAGAGACCGACAAAGGGAGGGCGCTTCGCGGGGCCTTGTCAGATTCGTCCGGCGCGATCGTGATGAGCGGGCTGACTGTCGTACTCGCCTTGATTACGCTGCTCGCAGCGGAGTACGGCTCCTTCCAGCGCTTCGCCGTACCATTCAGCGTCGCTATCTTCGTCATGGTGCTGTCGAGCCTGACGCTCGTGCCCGCTTTGCTGGCCATTCTAGGCAGAGCCTCGTTCTGGCCGCTCGTTCCCCGAACGCCGGACATAGAAGCCGAGCGCGCCATACTCTGCGGAAGACCGGCGCCGGCATCGCCAAAGCCGGTGCGTTATCGGACGGGAGAGTTCGTGTTACGCCGACCGTGGCTGATTACGGCCATTGCCGTCGTTATGCTCGGCGGTCTGGCCGCGGTAGCGGCCAGAATCGATTTCACATACGACAGGCTGGAGGCTTTTCCGGATGGCGCACCTTCCCGCGAAGGCTTCGCCATCATCGGCGAACAGTTCTCAGTGGGGCAATTGGCCCCGGTTAAATTGATGGTCGACACGAAAGGGCGTGAGCTGCCAGTCAGCGAGACACTGGCGTCGCTTCCATACGTGAGCCGCGTATCCGAGCCGCAGGCCGGTCGGATGAATCCGGACATCGCCATGTTTGATGTTCAGCTCGCGATGAATCCGTATTCGACGGAAACGATTAAGCTCATTCCGGAGCTTCGCCGAACCGCGGAATCCATCCTCGAGCAAGCTGGCGTACCGGGTGGGCCGGACAACGTATGGATCGCCGGCCAGACCGCGGAGCAATACGACACGAAATCGACAGGCGAGCGCGATATGCGCCTTGTTTTCTCCGCCGTCATCGGGCAGATCGCCCTGCTGCTGCTGGTCTATCTCCGCTCAGTTGTTGCCGCCGTGTATCTGATCGCCACCGTAATTCTCTCTTATTTGGCGGCACTTGGACTCGGCTGGATCGTCATTCACGATTTGGTCGGCTCCGCTGCGATTCAGGGCGCCGTTCCGCTGTACGCGTTCATTTTCATCGTCGCGCTCGGCGAAGACTACAACATCTTTATGGTATCGGGCATCTGGCGAAAGAGCAGGTGCATGCCATTAAAGCAAGCAGTGCTGGAAGGCGTGGGTGAGACGGGGGCTGTCATAGCCTCCGCAGGCCTCATCCTGGCGGGGACATTCGCCGTACTTGTCAATATGCCGGTACAGCTGCTCATGCAGGTCGGTATCATTACGGCGATTGGGGTACTGCTCGACACGTTCGTCGTCCGCCCATTCCTCGTGCCGGCGATTACACTGCTGCTGGACCGTTGGGCGTTTTGGCCGGGACTGAATAAGCCGGATACGGCATCGTTGACAACGCCGAAACCGCCGCTCCAACAAGAGCTAAACGAAGGAGGATGAACGATGGACATCAAGACGGGTGCCCCGATTGAGAAGAAAAAGAGGGGCCGTGCAAAACGAAGACTACTAGTAGGAACCGCTGGGGTGGTTGTAGTGATAGCCGCTTTCGTCATCTGGCTGTCTGTATGGGACGGCGGATATCCCTCCGGCAACCAGCGGACCATGCTGCCCGGCGTGCAGCTGAATTTGAAGACCGCCGAGACACCGCGCGGACCGGTGGAATATGACATCTATGGAACGAAAGGTCCCGTCATTCTGTCCGTTCATGCCGGACTCGGCGGAGCCGACCAAGGGCGGCTGTTTGCCAGCTGGCTGCAGGACGACGGCTTCCGGATCCTAAGCCCGTCACGGCCGGGCTATCTCGGTACACCGCTCAACGACGGTGCGACGCTGGAGGAGCAGGCGGAGCTTATGTCCGCATTGTTAGATGAGCTGGGTATAGAGCAGGTTGGCCTCCTGACGGAATCGGCCGGAGCTCCCGCCGCTTATATGTTCGCGGCGAAATACCCGGATCGGGTTTGGGGGCTTGTCGCCATCGGCGGCCAGAGCGAGCCGAAGCCCGGCGGCGACACGTCTTTGTCAAGCTTCTCCTTCCGGAAGCTGTTCATGAATACGATCGGCCAGAAGCTTGTGATGCTGACCGCCCATCTGTCGCCGCGGTCGGTCGTGGAAAGCACGCTCGACGAGACCGGCCTGTACTCCGCCAAGCAGAAGGCTCAGCGCGCCGACTATATTATGAAAACGTCAGAGAAGCGGGTGTTCTTCGAGGCGATGCTGGGCACAACCTTCCCATACGGCGAGCGCACGGCAGGGACGGACAACGATGCGAAGCAAATCCATGAGACAGGCCCGCTGCCGCTTGCGCGTATTCAGGCGCCCAGTCTCATCATCCACGGAACGTTGGACGGTGACGTTTCGTTTGAGAACGGCGAATACGCCGCTATGCAGATACCGGGGGCTGAGAGCTATTGGATGGAGGGCGAGGACCATTTCGGCTTCTGGCTGAGCCCTAAATCGGAACAGTTCCAGGAGACGGCAAGTGCATTCCTGCTGCGGAATTCGCCCGAAGGGTGAAACGTCGGAGCAAGTTATGGGCTGAATTCACTTATGCGAATTCAGCTTTATGTCGTTCAAGGGAGAACATCGGGGTAACGCTTCAGTCCTTGAGACGGTTGTACCGTAGCCCGTAGCCCAAGTTTGCTGACTGGTGGCGATTTATCAGCTGGTTTTCCCGTACTTTTCACCCGTGTACTTATCCGCTACCCACAATTTTGAACAAATGTCCGCTTATCCTTTTTCCATTGAAATAACGGGCAGCATTCAGGGGGGCGTCATCTTTCAGCAGTAAGATGCGCATGGCGGGGCCTGTTCAGCACTCGCTGAAGAAAATTTCCTTCCGATCCACTGTCTTCTTGCCATCGCAGTCTGTATCCAAGATTTATAAATCGGGATGAGCACCCTAAACCGCCGCGAAATCCTTACCTGATTCTATTTTGGAAATATGGGCATCGGTTACTCCGATCAGTGTAGGAGCGGCCAATCGATCAAGTGCGGTAATGACCTTCGAGTGTCGGCTCCAGTCAGCTTTCCGCCGTCTGGTTCGAATCCCCGGGCTTTCCTGGTAGGAAAGTATGCGTCGGCAAATCTGACTCAACACGTTGCCTTCTTGACTCGGTGCTCGACCGATTTGTCAGGATGGCGCTCGCGATAACGTGAAAGAGATGATCGGCCCGGGGCGCGAATGAGGGTTGGTCGACGAGCCAGCCGAGCGCCGACATCAGGGCGAACAGGTCGTCTCCATCCATATCGGCGCGCGCCGTTCCCTCGGCCTGAGCACGGAGCAGTAGTCGCGCGCCCGCTGAGTGCACTGCTGTGCATGTAGCGTGAAGCCCGGAGTTCGGGTCCGCGTGGGCGTTAGCCATCAAGGCGACTACGCCGCTATAGCTTTGGACGAATGCCACCCCTTCGCGAAACCAGGAAACGAGCGCTTCGTCAGGTGGATTCGACGTTTCGAGTTCGCCTGCCTTCTCCGTCAGTGCGTCCAGATTCGTACGCAGCAACGCTTCGAACAAGGCTTCTCGCGTCGGGAAATGGCGAAGCAGTGTGGCCAACCCGACGTCGGCCCGGCGGGCGATATCTCGCATAGACGCATCGGTACCATGCTCGGTGACGACGTCACGCGCGACTACAAGTAGATGGCTGTAATTTCTTCTGGCGTCGGCTCGCATAAATCCCACTCTCCTTCATTTGTGGCACAAACTTAACCACTAGGGTGCTGTGCTTCAAGAAATTCTTCGTACATTGAATACACTTCGGAAGCTCATCGAAATGATGCGGTGTGGTAAGCATCTTGTTCTAACAGTACAGCCAGTCAGCACGCATTACGCACGCAATATGGCCGCAAGTTACACGCATTGTAGAACATCGACTCTATCGTATCGTGATGGTGGATTGATGTTGCAACCCCAGTTAAGTGCATGGCATCCGGAAGCCGGTATTGCTTACCGTTACAATCGCGTCGCCCAGTCAGACGAATCTCTGATCGTTCCAGCGGTCGGGGATTCTTATATTGTTGCCATCATCATATCACTTAGCCGCGGCGGCCTGCAATCCGCTATTCCGTGGGATTTCCTTCATCGTCAGCTTCAATGTGCGAATGAATCTTCTGAATGATGGCTATGACACTTTTTTGAAGTTTATCCCCCTTAGAGCAATCCCTTATCCAAGAAGTACATGCACGAG
Organism: Paenibacillus sp. JT31N17; assembly: GCF_056269255.1. NCBI lineage: Bacteria > Bacillati > Bacillota > Bacilli > Caryophanales > Paenibacillaceae > Paenibacillus > Paenibacillus sp. JT31N17. The sequence continues at coordinate 1,483,364 of NZ_JBWDNP010000001.1, read as the reverse complement.
CGCCGACATCAGGGCGAACAGGGGGTTTACGCCTTGATGGCGAGCGCCCACGCGGACCCGGACTCCGCGCTTCACTGCCCGCCGCGCGGTGATGGTTAAGACGATGCTCGAGCCTAGGCCAACTGTTGCATGTCCTGGTTTCGCGAAGGGGTGGCATTCGTTCATAGCTATAGCTCCCCGTGGCGCGAATCCGGGCTGGCGCTTCGCACGACGGCAAGTAGATGGCTGTAATTTTTTCTGGCGTCGGCTCGCATCACCTTGACAATGGATCACTGATCCATTTATAATGAACCTGTATCTGGATCAGTGATCCACAAGATACAATACATTTGTGCAAATGGGCAACACGAAAGGAGAAGCCATGGGAAAGCTAGACGGTAAGGTTGCAGTCATCACGGGCGGATCGAGCGGTATGGCACTTGAGACGGCGAAACTGTTCGTCGAAGAGGGGGCCTATGTGTTCATCACCGGCCGGCGGCAGGAGGTACTCGACGAGGCGGTGAGGGCGATTGGCTGCAACGTGACCGGCGTTCGCGCCGACTCCGCCAACCTGGCGGACCTCGACCGGCTCTACGAGAAGGTGAAATCCGTAAAGGGCCACATCGACATCGTCTTCGCCAGCGCCGGCAACGGAGAAGTCGGCCATCCGATCGGGTCCATGTCGGAGAAGTTGGTCGACGATACGCTCAATCTCATCGTCCGCGGTACGCTGTTCACCGTCCAAAAGGCGCTGCCCCTAATGCGCGACGGCGGCTCGATCATCCTCAACGCCTCGGCTTCGCACCTCAAGGGATATCCTGGAATAAGCGTGTATGCGGCTGCCAAGGCGGCGGTCAGGTCGTTCGCGCGAAGCTGGGCGAGCGAGTTGAAGGACCGCAAAATCCGGGTGAACAGCATGAGTCCGGGAGTGATCGACTCGGGTGCCTCCGCCGCAATTCCTAAAGAGGCGAGGGACTTCTTCGTCTCGCAGGTTCCGTTGGGACGCCTCGGGGTTACTAAGGATATTGCGGCTGCGGTACTCTATCTCGCCTCGGACGACAGTCGTTTCACGACGGCCATCGATCTCGTTGTCGACGGGGGCTTGGCGCACGTCTGACCCCGGCGCGGGACCGCGGCAAGCCGTCAAAGTAAACAAAGCGCTCGGGGAACCGACACGGCTCAAAATCGCCATGCTGCTTATTGAGGAGAGAACTTTGTGTTGTTCCGACATCGGGAGCAAGCTGAAAACCATCGCCGGCTCGACACTGTCTCATTACTTGAAGCAATTGACCGATTGCGGCCTGGTGGATCTCCGCAAGGACGGGACTTTCATCTACTCAGTATGAATCGTATTATGGCTCAGAAGAACGCACCTTATTTGTTGGAGTAATTTTTTATTGATCTTATTTCTATGTTTCTAGAAATTTAAAAGTATTGAAGTGGTAAACAACCCACTATCAAAGGAGGAGTAAACTACAATGAAAAATGTGCAAATGGGAACAGAGGCGCAGTACGACGCCACGAAAGGAGAAGCCATGGGAAAGCTAAACGGTAAGGTTGCAGTCATCACGGGCGGAACGAGCGGTATGGCGCTTGAGACGGCGAAATTGTTCGTAGAAGAGGGGGCCTATGTGTTCATTACCGGCCGGCGACAGGAGGTACTCGACGAGGCGGTGAAGGCGATTGGCCGCAACGTGACCGGCGTTCGCGCCGACTCCGCCAACCTGGCGGACCTCGACCGGCTCTACGAGAAGGTGAAATCCGAAAAGGGCTACATCGACATCATCTTCGCGAGCGCCGGCGGCGGAGAAGTCGACAAGCCGATCGGGTTGATCTCGGAGCAGTTGGTCCACGATACGCTCAATCTCAACGTCAGCGGTACGCTGTTCACCGTCCAAAAGGCGCTGCCCCTAATGCGCGACGGCGGCTCGATCATCCTCAACGCCTCGAATTCGCACCTCAAGGGATATGCTGGAGCAAGCGTGTACGCGGCTGCCAAGGCGGCGGTAAGATCGTTCGCGCGAAGCTGGACGAACGACTTGAAGGACCGCAAAATCCGAGTGAACAGCATTAGTCCGGGAGCGATCGGCGACACGGCTGCCTTCGCCGGAATTTCCAAAGAGTTGACGGACTACTTCGTCACGCAGGTTCCGTTGGGACGCTTCGGGCTTTCTACGGAGATCGCGGCTGCGGTACTCTATCTCGCCTCGGACGACAGTCGTTTCACGACGGCCATCGATCTCGTTGTCGACGGGGGCATGTCGCAGGTTTGACCCCGGCGCGGGACCGCGGCAAGCCGTCAAAGTATACAAAGCGCTCGGGGAACCGACACGGCTCAAAATCGCCATGATGCTTACTGAGGAGAGAACTTTGTGTTGTTCCGACATCGGGAGGAAGCTGAAAACCATCGCCGGCTCGACACTGTCTCATCACTTGAAGCAATTGACCGATTGCGGCCGGCTGGATCTCCGAAAGGACGGGACGTTCATCTACTTCAGTATGAATCGTAGTATGGCTCAGAAGTACGCACCTTATTTGTTGGAGTAATTTTTTATTGTTCTTATTTCTATGTTTCTATAAATATAAAAAATATAAAAATATTGAAGTGGTAAACAACCCACTAACAAAGGAGGAGTAACAATGAAATTTGTGCAAATGGGAACAGAGGCGCAGTACGACGCCACGAAAGGAGAAGCCATGGGAAAGCTAGATGGTAAGGTTGCAGTCATCACGGGTGGATCGAGCGGCATGGCGCTGGCGAGCGCCAAGAGAAGCTTCTGGAAGATCTCGCGAAGGTCGCCACGCAGCGAAACGGATAACCCAGCGCTGTTGAAGGCCGGGGAATCAATATCAACACGGATCGGAGAAGCATTATGAGCTATGCGATTGTAGGATTCGGCTCGGTAGGCCAGGCTCTCGCCCACGCCTTCGCCCGTAAAAGCATCGACGTGACCGTCGCGAGCCGCCGGCCGCCCGAGGCGTTGGCGCCGCAGGCTCGGGCGATTGGACCCACGGTCGTCGCCAAGTCGCTGCAGAATGCAGTCGAAGCCGACACGATCATCTTGGCAATCCCATTCTGGGAGCACCGCGAGGTTGCGAAGGCCCTGCCGAGCTGGGAAGGCAAGACGGTCATCGACGCGACGAACGCGTTTGGAGTTCCCCTTGAAGAGCTGGACGGTCTCCCGTCCTCCGCCGTCATCGCAAAGGCGTTCACAGGCGCCAAGTTCGTGAAAGGTTTCAATCACCTGATTGCGGCCACCCTGGCTGCCGATCCGATCGTCGAGGGCGGCCACCGGGTCGTCTTTCTATCGAGCGACGACGAGGACGCGACCGCTCCCGTGGCGGCCTTGGCCAAACAACTCGGGTTCGCACCCGTCAAGCTGGGAAAGCTCAACGAGGGTGGCGCGCTGGTGCACGCGCGCGGCCGCACTTGGGGCCAGCTCATCTTCCAGGATTTGTTCAAGAAGGAGCAGTAATCGATCTATGACCGTGTGATTTGGCCCGAGAAGTACGATCCCAAAACGTCGGCCATCCATGTGCTCAATGACATCGACGGGAAGGCACCCCTTCAAGTGGGTGGCGCGGCGCCGGTCGCGGTTCTGGCCGAACAACTCGGTTTCGCGCCGATTGCGTTAGGACCACTCAAGGATGGCGGCTCGCTCGTCCAGGCCAGGGGCAATACCTTGGCTGAACTGATCCTCCAGAATCTCGTCAAGTTCAAATAGCGGCGAGTCACAACAAAGTCACTGCCGCCACGCGCATAGCCAAACGTGTGCTGGTGATCTGACCGATATTCAGTTAGTGGTTCTGCGCAGGTGCATCATGGCCGCTAGACTCGCCGGATACCACTCGAAATATGTATCATGTAATAATGCTTAACGATTGTTTGTTCAACATGAAAGATTATCAATGACAATAGGTGCATAAAAAGGCGTGCCATTAAGCACGCCTTTTTATGTGACAATTAGATGTCAATTCAATACGAATTTGACAGGAAATATTAGTGTTGGGAGTGCGCATTTTTATGGATTGTGACACAATATATTAAAAGCACAGCTGGGGGCAGAAGAATACTGTCCTGTTTCGTCGTTTTGAGCTATAACCCGAGCTTGAAATCTCATGCTACCAAGCTGTTGAATTTTAGCGGTTAGTATAATAATCCATGCTAAATTTAGAAATGGAAGATCAGTTTGGCTACGATTGGTTATTGGGGGCTGGGGGAAAATGGACAACCAGGGTTTACATACAAGAAGAATACGAAAAACTCATTAACTTAGATTCCAATTCGGATGGGAACGAGAAAAGGCGTCGCGGCGGGGATTTGAATTCGAGCGATTGCATCTTTGTAGACATATGTATAAAATACGAATTTTGTGTAAAAGTATGCTTGAATCAACGGCGTTTCGTCTATTTTTGATCTCTGCAACTTTGATAAATTTAATTTTAATCTCTGCATCATTAAAAACAAATTCAAAAAAGAAGAATCTTCAATCTATAAAAGATCAAAGATTCTAAAGTGTTTCATTGTTTATTTTTTCATTAGTAATTTTCATTAGTAATTTTCATTAGTAATTTTCATTAGTAAACTTTTTCAACTTAGTTAACTATAAACTAGCTCTTTTTTGCTTAAACCAAGCGATTCTGCCGTTGAAATATGAATTTCGTGAAGAAGCTCCGGGTTTTCCATGAGTGACACGCCATAAGAAGGAATCATTTCTTTAATTTTCGATTCCCACTCTTTCATATGCTGCGGGAAGCATTTTTTGACTACCTCAAGCATAACGTGAACTGCAGTTGAAGCGCCTGGAGAAGCACCCAGCAATGCTGCAATCGAGCCATCAGCTGCGCTAATAACTTCCGTACCGAATTGGAGTGTTCCTTTGCCGCCAGCTTCTGTATCTTTGATAACTTGTACTCGTTGGCCCGCTACTACCAAATCCCAATCCTGGCTTTTGGCGTTCGGGATAAACTCTCGCAGCTCTTCCATGCGCTTTTCCTTCGATAACATGACTTGCCCGATCAGATATCTTGTCAAGGACATGTTTTTTGCGCCTGCCGACAACATCGTTACGAGATTATCCGGTTTTACGGAAGTTACCAAATCAAACATTGAACCGGTTTTCAAAAACTTTGGTGAGAAGCCGGCAAATGGTCCGAATAGCAGCGATTTTTTATTATCGATAAATCGTGTGTCAAGATGCGGAACGGACATTGGAGGAGCGCCAACCTTAGCTTTGCCGTATACCTTTGCATGATGCTGCGCAACAACATCCGAATTATTACATACCATAAATATTCCGCTTACCGGGAATCCGCCAATATGTTTTCCTTCAGGAATACCGGATTTTTGCAATAAATGCAGGCTTCCTCCCCCGCCTCCGATAAAGACGAATTTCGCAGTATGTCGTTCGACGATACCGCCGTCATTTCGTACTTTCAATTTCCACGAGCCATCGCCGGCACGTTTAAGATTATCAACGCTATGTTTGTATTTGACATCGACGTTCTTACTCTTTAAGTGGTCAAACAAAATACGGGTTAAGGCACCGAAGTTGACATCAGTGCCAGAGTCGATTTTTGTTGCCGCTATAGAATCATTCGCTGGACGATCTTGTATAATAAGCGGAATCCATTCCATCAGTTTTCCAGGATCATCGGAAAATTCCATCCCTTGAAACAGAGGATTATGCGACATCGCTTCAAATCGTTTCTTTAAAAACGCTACATCTTGCTCCCCTTGTACCATACTCATATGAGGTAAAGGCATGATAAAGTCCTGCGGATTACGTATCAGCCTGCTGTTTACAAGATAAGACCAAAACTGCATGGACAGCTGAAACTGTTCATTGATTTGGATAGCTTTGCTGATATCTATTGATCCGTCCGGTTTTTCGACCGTGTAGTTAAGCTCGCACAGTGCCGCATGCCCTGTTCCTGCATTATTCCATTCGTTAGAGCTTTCTTCTCCTGCATTTTCGAGCTTTTCAAAAACTGTAATTTCCCATTCCGGCACTAATTCTTTCAGAAGTGTCCCTAAAGTTGCGCTCATGATTCCGGCACCAATCAAGATGACGTCTGTTTTCGTTTCTCCGTTGCTCATTTTTACACACCTTTTCTGTTTCAATAATAACCATGTCATCATGTATTACAATTATTTATAGATTAAAATATATACTATTATCTAATAATTATAAGCTATTTAAAAGCTGATGAAAAGTGAGAAGTCCGTGAACCGCCACCCTCTAATTTTCGAAATCATTTGTTTGCAGCCTCTCCCCTTCTAATAAAAAATAATAGACAAGCAAATAACAATCCCATTCCTGCGCGGTATATACTTATACATTTCAATAAAGGCCAAAAAAAAAGGACCAAGTGCCGGGAAACACTTACTCCGTTCCAAAACAACAATATATTCATCTGCAATCCAGCTTGACACGGATTCATGAGCTCCTCATATTCCGGAATTGACTGGATTCCCGTTTCCCCAATCGTAATGCCGTCCACGCCTATTATTATGGATGCTGGACTTTTATTCAGTGAAGGCAGCGAGATTTTCCAGTGAGGATTTCATGCCTGCATCGTGATCTTCCTGTCGTATTCCTTCGGGGACGTTCTCGCAAACGATGGTGACTTCGGTGCCTTTGGGGACTGCTCGCAAGGACCATGTCATCGTCATGGCACCCGCGAACATCGGATCTTCGGACACAAATTCGACCAGCTGCACGATCTGCTCGTCCGGGACCAGCTTCAGAAATCTCCCCCGGACGACGTCAGAGTCATCCGAGGTCTTGCCTGTTGTTGTATGGTCTGTTCCAATATAGGTGAGGGACATCCGGTAGGATCCGCCCTCCCTGGCATCGAACTCGTAAATGCGGCCCTTCATGCCTTTTGGCGGGAGCCACGTAACCAGATTCTCCGGCTCCACGAATGCCTTGTAGATCATTCGCGGCGAGGCCCTGATTATTTTGGAAGCGGAGTCAGTTCTCTTCTTGTTGGACGCATTCATCATGACGCAATCCTCCTTGCAGCTATCTCATCATTTCTTAACTTTATCATGGGGCGATTGAAACGGGTAGTTGATTATTCCAGCTATTGACCGCAATGAATGCAGTTATTCGTATTCATTTATATAGCGCTCATACTTTACATCCGTTTGCATAATGGTCTATTGTAAAAGTGTGAATGCCCATTTATATCCATATACTTCACCTGAAGGAGAGTGCAGCTGTGCGCGAAACCTGTGTTCCGACTGGCGTCGAACCAAAAGCCACTGGCTTTGGATATACGTTGTCCTTAATAGGCGGTAAATATAAAATGATCATTTTGCATTGGCTGTCTGAAAATAAGGTTATGCGGCATAATGAGCTGAAGCGAAGCATCGGTACTATTTCCTTTAAAACGCTAAGCATAATGTTGAAAGAGCTGGAGGCGGATGGCCTGATCATACGCGAGGAATTTCCCCAAGTACCTCCAAAAGTTGAATATTCATTATCTGAGCGTGGTCTCTCTCTAATTCCCTTATTGCATATGATCTGCGATTGGGGCGAGAAAAACAGTATGTCGGCTCTGGATGCTGTACGGCAGTAGGCATAGCTATTTGTTTAAATCAAAAGAAGTATCTCCTAAACAAGGAAATACTTCTTTTTTAAGCTTTAATAAAGCTGTCTATCACAGATTGTCGACAAAATCCAGATAATCTTGTGCGCTTTTTTCCAAATCGCTTACAGACGGCTCATTTTCTGTGCCGGGCGCATTTTCGCCAGGCTCATGTTCTGTACCATAATACGCAAAGAACGAACGATAATCAGCATTGCAGTAGAGGAAGGTTATCTCAAAAGGAGATAATAATTGTTCAAGCGTATAGCGATATCTCCCCTCTTCACTATAATCTCCTTTCTTTATTCCGGCCGATACGGCTAAGGCAGCTTTGCGATACTTCAATTTATCGCCTCCATTTGAACCATAAGCCCAACCATATGCAAAAACATCGTCAAGCCATTTTTTAAGGAGAGGCGGACAATTAAACCAATATACAGGGAACTGTAAAACCAGATTGCGATGCGATTCAATTAATTGCTGTTCCTTCTCCGCATCAATGTTTCCGTCCGGGTAAACCTTATGCAATTCATGTACGGTATACTTTTCCGGATATTTCTGGAGTTCTTCTGCCCATCGTTTATTTATGACGGATGTTTCAATGCTTGGATGTGCAAGGATAACAAGAGTTTTCAAAAATTTGTCCTCCTTTCGTAATGATTTATTTCTTAGAGTATAAAGTGCGTACTGCAAATATGTAAGTATGCACCTTTAGTTCAGGTACTTTCCTGAAGGTGAGTGTCAAACCATTCCATGTTGTTTTCAGTTATTCTGACAGCAGCCTATTCCCTTAAGTGAAAGGGTACGGTAGTAATAATGACATTTCTCCGGTACAGCAAGTGGGCGCGAATCAGCAAGCTGGATTGGTTATGCAAGATGTTATGCCATCCTTTTTTGGGAATGAATTGCGGAATAATGACGGTGACCTGGTAATTCGATTCACTCGCTTTGCGTTGAACGGTATCAATAAATTTGCTCAGTGGGTTTATGATGCTACGATAAGGAGAATGCAAGGTGACCAGTCTCACATCAGGCTGCCATTTTCTCCATTTTTCTTCAAAAACGGCTTCATCCTCCCGCTCAAAATGGACGTAAACGGCGATAATCTGAAAAGGTGACAGCGATTTGGCATAGTTTAATGAATTCTCAACCACATGAGTAATGCCGGCCACAGGAAGAATCATTACATTCCCCTCAATAGGCAAAGCGGCCTCGCAGGTTGTGATGCCTAATTGATTGCCCACCGCCGTGTAATGGTTCTTGATCCGATGAAAGAGAAAAATGATCAACGGCAAGAAAATCAACACGGACCAAACCTGCGAGAACTTGGTTAAGAAGAACATCAAGCAAACGATTAAGCTTATTAACGCCCCCAGCGTATTTATAATAAGCTTGGAAACCCACCCATTGGGCTTTTCGCGGATCCATTTTACCACCATACCTGTCTGGGAAAGGGAAAACGGGATAAACACACCGACAGCGTAAAGCGGGATGAGATGCTCCGTCTTTCCTTTAAACGCAATGATCAGGATGATCGAAAAAACGCCAAGATTGATAATCCCGTTGGAATACCCCAACCGGTCTCCGCGGATCGTGAACATTCTTGGAATAAATCTGTCTTTGGCAAGATTAACCGCAAGCAGAGGAAAAGCGGAATACCCGGTGTTGGCGGCAAGGATCAGTATCAGGGCCGTAGTTCCCTGAATGAAGAAATACATAAAGTTCCGTCCAAAGGTCTGCTCCGCAATTTGGGAAACCACCGTTACATCCGCTCTGGGAACAATTCCATAATAATAAGCCAGGCTTACGATCCCCGAAAACAACAAAGCCAATAAAGAACCCATGGCCAGCAGAGTCTTGGCCGCGTTATTCGGAGCAGGCGCTTTGAAATTCGGGATGGCATTTGAGATTGCTTCAACGCCGGTTAAAGCCGAGCTGCCCGAAGCAAATGCTCTTAGTAGCAGAAATAAACTGATTCCAGCTACCGGCGTGCCGATTGGTGTATGCAATTTAGGGGGAATATCCCCCGTTACGATGTTGTAAATGCCCACGCCGATTAAAATGAATAATGCGAAAACAAATAAATAAACCGGATAGGCTAAAATAGATGCCGACTCGGTTACGCCTCTTAAATTCAAGGTTGTAATGAACAGGACAAACACGATGGCGATGGCGACATTATAAGGATGTAAAGAAGGAAAAGCAGATGTAATGGCATCCGTGCCTGCCGACACACTTACAGCAACCGTCAGAATGTAGTCCACCAATAAGGAGCCTCCAGCGATCAGCCCCGGGTATATGCCCAGATTCTCCTTTGAAACCACATAAGCTCCGCCGCCATGAGGATACGCGAAGATGATTTGCCGATAGGACAGGATAAGAGCCGTCAACAGAATCAGAACTCCAATCGCAATCGGAATGGAGTACCAAATAGCTGCAGCACTTACTGTAATCAACACAACCAGTATCTGCTCTGGCCCATATGCGACTGAAGATAAGGCATCCGAAGAAAGGATGGCTAACGCTTTCGTCTTATTCAGTTTTTGTTCCCCTAATGCAGTTGATTTCAGCGGTCGTCCTATTAAGAATCTTTTTAGGGTAGAAAGCATTCGGATTCACCACCAAAAATTATTTCAGTCCTTAAATTGCTATCCGGATCGTTTTATAATAAAGGCGCAAACAGTCGCGCTGCTTGTTCAATAAAGCGTTGTCGATAGCTGCGCTTGTTCAATTCTTCCATACGCAAAGGAACGGAATCATTAAGATCGCGTTCAAATTGCATTGTGAGTTCCAGCGCTGTGCGGGTGCTGTAGAGGAGTTCAATGACCTCGAAATTCAGACGAAAACTTGAGATATCGTAATTCGCCGAGCCGATACCCGCCATTTCCTCATCGATGATCATCACCTTCGCATGGACCGTACCCTTCTCATACATATAAATATGAACCCCGGCTTCCAGCAGCTCTCCATAGTAGGTACGGCCCGCATACCCTATGATTTTGGGGGTCACGCGGCGAGGAACCAGCAATCTTACGCGCACACCCCGCGCCACGGCTGTCTTTAAAGCCATAATGATGTCTGCTTCAGGCACAAAGTAAGGCGTGGTTATGTCAATGGTCCGGGCCGCTTGGGTCAGGCAAACGAAGTAAGCCTGACGGATGACCTGTGTTGGCAGTCCAGGATTGCTTTCCAACGTCTGTATGTAAGCATGGCGCAACACATCTGTGCCCGGTATGGGATCAAGATCCGCCCCCAGCTCACTCCCCCATTCTTCCGATAAATAAGAAAATCTGGCTGAAGCAGCAACGGGCTGCGATCGATGCCTTTTATCCCGAGCGGACTTCTGCGGTGATTTTCTTTTCATTTTTTCCGGCGAAGCGATATTCCAATGGACATCGAACAGAGTCTGCAGATCGTTAACAGCCTTTCCTTTTATTCGCAAATGGGTATCACGCCAAAACCCCACGTCAGGCTTTAAACCGGTATACTCGTACCCCACATTGATACCGCCTGTAAAGCCCTCTTTGCCATCGATCACGACGATCTTGCAATGATCCCGGTGAGTCAAAGCGGGCAACCAGGGAAAACGTGCGGGAAATATCGTCCGGCATTCAATTCCGGCTTCCATCATCCGATTGACCTCGCTTTGCGGAAATTGCCTGCTCCCCCAGCCGTCCCTTACAAAACGGATCTGAACGCGGGATCTGGCCCTTTCGATCAGTGCGTCCGTAATTGGTTTGCCTGCCTGGTCATTCCGATATATAAAATATTCCAGATCAATGGCGCTTTGCGCTTTCTGTATGGATTCGACAAGCTTCTCATACGTTTCAATACCGTTCGTAAGAATTTGGACACGGCCTTCCCTGAGTCCATGCACGGTTAACTGCCTGACAGATTGCGCAATGATCGAGGATGTGCGGCCGAACAATTCAGGCAGCGAATCCGGTTCATTACGGGATGAAGCGAGTCTCTCGCGTTCGCGGCGGATACGCACCGGATTTGCAATGATAAGATACACAATGAAACCGATAAAAGGCAGAATGAGACCTATTGCCAGCCAGTTCAATGCCTTTGCCGGCTTGCGGACCTCGCGGACGGCTATGACTAGCATACACAGAACGTTCAATATGTAGAGCCCTACAAGCCACATTAAGATTACCACCCCATCGTTATATCGTTATCAAAAATTATGGTGTTCAAATGGTGACGAATATATCCGCTTACCTGGACGTGAACGCAAAAAGGCCGCCGAACACAAATTTACAAGTGTTTGACGGTCCTTGCATTTCAGATATCATTAATGTCGTTAATCAAAAATAATTAATGTTATTAAATATATTATTAATGTCATTAATCATCCTTTGAAGACAATGTCTGTCTATTCAGATATTGTTCTCCCCATTCGCACATTTGATCAATGATCGATTTTAGCGTTTCTCCTACTTCACTTAATTCATAAACAACTTTAGGAGGAACCTGGTTATATACCGTCCTGATGATGATTTCATCCTCCTCCAGCTCCCGGAGCTGTTGGGTCAGCATCTTTTGAGTAATATCCGGCATCAGTTTTTTTAGCTCGCTGGTTCTTTTGGATCCATAAGTCAAATGACAGAGAATCAACGTTTTCCACTTGCCCCCGATGACTTCCAGAGTGGCTTCCACAGGTAAGTTATAATAATCCTTTTTAAGTGATTTCATGGTTTCAGCTTCCCCCTGACTTGAGTATGACTCCATCCTTAGTATAGGTACTTTTTGGTACCTATAGTACTTATAAGTGCTAATGGTACAAAAAAGTGCGTACTTTATGATTGTTATTGTATGATTTATAATTTCCTCATGTCAAGCCAATCATTGGCAGGAATGGGGGAACAAACGTGTAGACGGCTGTGTTTGGAAGCAGACACTTAGCCGTGAATAGGGTTAATCTCAGGCTGAAGGGAGAGGTTTCAAGTGAAGACAGATAGAACACTAAACAGCAAATTATCCTGGGGGCTTCTGTTCGTGCTGTGCGGAGCCATCTTCCTCGAAGGAATCGACGTGTCGATGATGGGTGTAGCGCTGCCGTCGATCCGGGCTGAACTCGGCATGTCAACCAGTGCACTGAGTTGGGTAATAAGCGCCTATGTGCTTGGTTATGGAGGTTTCATGCTGCTAGGGGGCAGAGCTGCGGACTTGCTTGGCCGCAGACGGATGTTCCTCATCTGGCTCTTCGTTTTCCTTGTTTTTTCGGGTCTTGGCGGATTCGCTTCTGAAGGCTGGATTCTCATTCTCGCCCGCTTCGTAACAGGGGTGGCTGCCGCTTTCATGACGCCTGCAGGGTTATCCATTATCACAACGAGCATCCCTGAGGGACCGAAGCGCAACAAGGCTCTCCTGGTCTATGCAGGAACTGCAGCAGCCGGCTTCTCGCTTGGCCTTGTCACAGGCGGCTTGTTAACCACGATTAATTGGAGGTGGGTATTTTTTGCCCCGGTTATACTGGCATTCATCATTCTCCTGGCCGCGATCCGCCTCATCCCAAAATCTGACCGGCCAGCCCGTTCGTCTCACGGCTTTGATCTTGGAGGAGCGATATGCATAACGGGTACGATGCTCCTGCTTGTTCTGGCGGTCGTTCAGGCACCCGACGTGGGCTGGGGCTGGACGGCCGGCATGCTGGCAGGCGGCCTCATCTTCCTGTTTGTCTTTATAATGATCGAACGGCATTCGGCTTCACCGCTGATGCGCCTTGGCATCCTCCGCTCGGCATCACTTGTGCGGGCTAATCTCGGCGCGATGCTGTTCGCCGGCTCGTTCTTCGCTTTCCAGTTCATTGCGGTTTTATATCTCCAGGAACTTCGCGGTTGGTCTTCATTCGAGACTGGCCTGGCTCTCTTGGCCGTAGGTGTCGACGCTGTACTGGCGCCAACGCTCACGCCATGGCTTGTTAGACGTTTCGGCAATGTCCGGGTTATTTTCGGAGGCTTCTGTCTTGCTGCCATATCGTACTTCTTGTTCCTTGGAATTGACCTCGATTGGAGCTATGCGGCCATGTTCCCAACGATGATTCTTACAGGGACCGCTTTTGCTCTTACGTATGGCCCGCTCACGATTGCGGCTACAGACGGCATCGCAGAAGAAGAACAAGGGCTGGCCAGCGGTCTCCTAAGCACTTCATTCCAATTTGGCGCGGCCCTTGGTTTATCGTTAGTTACCGCTGTCAACATCGCCGCTACCAGAGACGGATCACCTCAAGCCATGCTGGATGGCTTTCGAACAGCACTGATCGTCCCGGTTGCCGCAGCCGTCATCGGCGTTATCATTATTTCTTTTGGTCTTCTCAAGCAAAGCATTCATCATGAGAATCAAGCAGCAAACGATCAAATATAAATTCTATCCTTCGTATGACAAGAGGCAGCCGACCCGCAGGTCAGCTACCTCTTGTCACGCTCATCCTTCGCCGCTGCTTAAGAGATCGTACAACAGACTTGATACGGGCGTCGGTGATTCCACCTGCTCTGCTGTCTTTTTGAAGATCCCTACATCCTTAAGCGGAATCCTGCTTTGACTGAAAGCAGCATCCTTTTTTTCGGCAATCATCCTGCCATAGTTCTTATAGATTGGAGCGGCGAATAATGTTTGTGTCAGCATGTCGGCCACTGCTTTGGGATCGCCGCCGTTTTTTTCAACCATCGAAAGTGCTTCTCTCAGAGTCTGAACCGCCGATACGATCATAAAGTTCCCGACAAGCTTGACCTGTGTGGCCGCTCCGACCTCTTCGCCAAAATCAAAGATATTCTGTCCCCCCATCGCCTCCAGGAGCGGCCGGACTCGTTCTTTGGCATTCTGCGGACCTGCAAGAGGAATCAAGAGCTGCCGGGCGACAGCGGCCTCGGCTACTCCAAATATGGGGGCTTCGATCAAGACACTGCCATGTTGGGCATGGATGGCCGCAAGCTTTCTCGACGTTTCAGGCGATACCGTGCTCATCGAAATATGGATGCCGCCTTGTCCCAGTTTCTCTAAAAAGCCGTCACTCATGACGATGCTTTCCACAGCCGCATCATCCCATACAAGGGTCGCGACAATTCCCCCGGTCGTTACCGCGTCAACAGGTCGTGTGGCTAGCCGCGCACCCTGAGCAACGAGCGATTCCGCTTTACTCGCAGTGCGGTTGTACACGGCGATCGAATACCCTGCATGGAGCAGATTGGTTGCCATGGGGAGCCCCAAATTGCCAAGACCGATAAAACCTATTGTTTCATTCATATTGTTAATCCTCCTCAATGAGATTAGATATCTAAACATAACGTTAACGTCATGTTTAGGCCAAAAAAAATTTAATGGTCTTCTCTTTCCTCAAACCAATTCTCGAAGCGTTCGATATTGGCCTGCAATTCAGCGCGAAATTGCTGCAGCGCCCCGATCTTCTGGTCCGATTCAGCGAGATGCTGACGGAGGATGCCGAGGACCTTCTGCTTAGGCTGTACACCGCTGGGGTCAAGGAAATAGAGGTCTATAACATCCCGTATTTCTTCCAGACTGAGTCCAAGCCTCTTTAACTGGTCAATTTTCCGCAGACGGGCAAGCGTCTCCTCTGTATAATAGTGCTGCCCATTGCCTTCACGCTCGCCTGACGGGATTAATCCGATGCTTTCGTAATATCGGACGGTGCGCTGCGTTACCCCTGCCCGTTCCGTCAAATCGCCTATGCGCATGCGGTGACTCATCGTTCACTTCCTCTCTGATAAAACATGACGTTAACGTCATGTTTTAAGAATATCATCTTAGAGGTGCGTTGTAAAGGGCGTCTGAATCATCATAGGTGCATAATCGTTTTAACAAATAGCACCCTATCCTGATTGGCCCCATCATAATCTGCGTGTACTGAAACTCCGGCATCTTCCTTATTACCCGCCTCGATTTCAAATCCCATCCTGGTATGAAATGCGATCGAGCCCTTGTTTACAGGAGACGTTATGCACCGGACAATGCTTCGGCCATTTTGTTTCGCTGCATGAAAAAATTCGTCGTATAATTTCTTTCCAACATGATGTTTTCTGTATTCAGGATGAACGCCCGCAAAGTGAATATAGGCTTCATTTGAATGGGTTTGCGAGAGGAATCCTATCAGAAAACCTATCATTTCATCTTCCTTTTCCGCAATGAAGCTGGTGCTTGAAAAATGGTCAAAGAATAATTTCGGCAGCTTGCCAGAAATTTGCCTGCCTCCCCACCAATCATTGATCAGAGGCGAAATCAAGTAATAGTCTGAACCTTTCACTAAACGAATTTTCATGCCAATCTCCCCTTTTAATCCTGAAGCTTCATGAAACATAAAGAGGAGCTTCCCGAAGCAAGCTCCTCCAAATGATAATACCATCTGCGACTAGAAATGAAAGGTTATATTTTCAATGTCTGCGTTATCCACGACTATACCTTCAATCTCAATCGCGTTTATACTGATTTCGGGATCGCGGCTTATGATATTTAATAGGGTTAAATAGTCCTTTGCCATTTTCTCCACCGTTTCTCTTACAAACAGCTTGCTGGCATACTCGAATTCAAAAAAGATTCGGTCTTCACCGGTTTCCGCAAATAACGATAGATCAAACTTGGAGCTGCTCTTCCTGTAATTTACGGGAGTCAAAATGATCTTCCCGATCCTATGCTCCTTGCCCGGACTATCCTGAAGCGCCAGCATGGTGCTGAATATCGGATTTCGACCCGGATCCCTCTTGATCTTTAATTTGTCCAGAAGCATATCAAACTGATAATCCTGATGTTCATAGGCTTCAAGCAGGTTTTCCTTCACCTCCGCAAGCAGCGCGGCAAAGGAGCGGTCTCCTCTTGGACGACTTCTTATGGCAAGCGTATTGACGAACATGCCGATAATATTTTGCAGATCCGAATGCGTCCGGCCCAGCACCGGCGATCCCACGATAATATCCTGCTGTGAGGCATACCTGGATAATAGCGTGCTGTAAGCTGCCAGCAAGACCATATAAAGCGTTGCGCCTGTTTCCAGACATAGCGTGCTCAACTGTTCCTTCAATGCATTCCCTGTTTCAAAAATGATGCTTTCCCCTTCGAAACTTTGCATAGCCGGTCTGGGGAAATCCGTGGGCAAATTCAGAACGGGAAGGTCTCCGGAAAGCATATCCGACCAATATTCCTCCTGCCGTCTTGCCGCCTCCGTCCCCAAAAACCGATTCTGCCACGCCGCATAATCCTTATACTGAACACGGATCTCCGGCAGCGGCTCGCCTTGATATAACCTCGCGAACTCCTGCACCAGAATGCCGACGGAATACCCGTCCGAAATGATATGATGCATGTCGGTTAACAGCAAATGCCGATCCTGGCTCAAACGGATAACCCCGACTCTGAGCAGAGGTGGCTTGGTTAAATCAAAAGGCCGGATAAATGCGTCGATGTTATGGATCAGCTCGTCGCTCCAGCCATCCGCGGGATTGGAACTCCAATCATCCCCAGATTCCGTATAGCGGATGTCCACCTCCGCGTGCATGTGTATCCGCTGCACGGGTTCGCCGTCCACGATATCAAACGAAGTCCTGAACGCTTCATGCCTCTTCACGATTTCACTAAACGCTTTCTCCAATCTCACCGGATCGATTTCGCCTTCCAACAGCGTTGCCCTCGGCATATTGTAGCTTGTCCCGATTCCTTCGATCTGATGGAGCGCGTAAAATCTCCTCTGAGCGGATGAAAGCTCGTAATAATCACCGGTCTTTATCGGCTCCAGCGACGAATGGATGTTTACCGGCGCCATTCTCATATATTCTCTCATCCCTCTGATTGTCGGGGATCTGAAGATCTCCCGGAGCGGAATGTCCACATGGAACGCTTTATGCATTTCAGCCGCGAGCAGCATCGCACTAAGCGAGTGACCGCCCAGTTCGAAGAACGAATCCTGCACGCCGACCTTGTCCTGTGCGAGGACCTTTTCCCAGATTTCAGCCATTTTGCGTTCAACCGGATCCGCCGGCATTTCGTACTCGACCGTCATGACGGCCGCATCGGATGGTTCGGGAAGAGCCTTGAAATCGATTTTGCCGTTCGGCGTCAACGGAATCTGCTTCAACTTCATCATTCGTTGCGGGATCATATAGTAGGGAAGCCTGTTTGATGCATATTGTCTTAATTCCAATGAGTCTGCGCCTTCTTTCAACACAAGATAGGCGTACAGACTATGGTTGAAATTCCCGTCCCTTCGGGCGGTCACGACTGCATCAATCACTGAATCATGCCGGCGCAATATCGAGGCCACTTCCTCCGGTTCCACCCGGAACCCGCGTATTTTCAACTGGCTGTCCGTTCTTCCCAGAAATTCGATCTCTCCGTCAGCCGTGAGTCTGCCCAAGTCTCCGGTTTTATACAATCTGATGGTCCCGCTGCCGAATGAAGCCTCTACGAATTTTTCGGCATTCTGTTCATTTAGATTCAAATAGCCTTCGGTCAATCCCTCCCCGGAAATACAGATTTCGCCGGCAACCCCGATGGGGACAAGCTTCAGCCGCGAATCCAGCAGGTGCACGCTAATATTGTCGACCGGCCTTCCGATGACGGTTTTCTTCGCGTAGGAATCGGGATTGTCGAAACGGACCGTATGGGTTATGGCTCCGATGGTCGCCTCCGTAGGCCCGTAATGATTGATGACCCTCGCGCCAGGATGCAAGTGGTGGAACCTGCCGATATCGGCAGGCTTGATCTCTTCTCCCCCAAGCACTACCAATCTCAATTCCTCAAGTTTCCGGTTCTCCCCGATTGACGGACTGTTGATCATAAGGCCAAACAAGGAAGGTGTGAGCTTGATATAACTGATTCTATGAGCTGTCAAATACGCCAGCAGCTTCTCGGGAACGACATACATATCCTTTGAAGCCAGATGCAGCTCACATCCGTTAAGAAGCGAAGAATACAAGCTTGTATAGCCCAAATCAAAGGCGAAGGACGATAGCAGCATCGTTCTGTCGCCAGGCTCCAGCGCCGCTGTTCGGGCGAACCACGAGCTGTAGTTGACCAGGCTTCGATGTTTGACGGGAACACCCTTAGGAATACCTGTCGTGCCGGATGTATAAATGATATATACCGGATCTTTGGATGTGCCATAATCCGCAGGATTCGCAGCATCGCCGGGGACTAATCGTTCATAATCAAGCGGCATGACTTCGCCCGGATAATCGGCAGCCGCCGATAAATGCGGTTGAACGAGAAGCGCGATAGCCCCGCTGTCCTCAAGCATATAACGGATACGTTCCCCCGGAAATTCGGAATCTATGGGAAGATAAGCCGCGCCGCTCTTGACGACGCCCCATATTCCGATAATCATTTCGAGCGAAGGCTCCGCCAATATTCCGATTACCGTCTCCGGCCCTGCTCCCATCCCGATCAAGCGCTTGGCCAATTGATTCGCTTTCTCGTTCAATTCCTTAAAGGTCATTGATCTTGGGCCGGATACAACCGCAGTACGGTGAGGATGCTTCTGGGCTTGTTCCTCGAAAAGCTGCTTGATCGTTTTTTGATCCGGGAACGGCATCCTCGTCCTGTTGAAATCGGTCAGCAGCATCTTCTTCTCTTCTGCGGATAGGAGATCGATTTCTCCCAGAGGAACTGTCCTGTCTTCCGCAATGATTTCAAGAATCCTGACCAGGTGTCCGGCCATCCTGACGATCGTTTCCTGATTGAACAGACTTGTGCTGTATTCCAAAACAAAGCGGAGACCGCCTTCGCGCTCGGTCACTTTCAGCTCCAGATCGAATTTGGCCGTGTGACTATTATATTCGAATGGAATAATTTCAAAATCGTCCACCTGCGCCTTGGCCATATCCACATTCTCAAAAGCAAACATCACATCAAACAAAGGATGACGGTTCAGATCCCTTGCGGGCTGAAGCTTCTCAACCAGCATTTCGAACGGGTACTCCTGATTTTCGAGCGCCTCGAGCGATCGCTCCGCCACTTCCTTCACGAAGGCCTCCAACGTTTTGCCGGGATCAGGGAAATTACGCACCGCAAGCGTATTGACGAACATCCCGACGATATGTTCCAACTCGGCATGCCGCCTCCCCGCCACGGGACTTCCCACTACGATATCTTCCTGCCCGGTGTACTTAAGCAATAGAACATTAAAGGCTGCCAGCAGCACGGCATACAGCGTAACGCCTTGCCCGCGGGCGATTCGATTCAATTCCGAGGTCAAGGAATGGTTCAATTCAAATTCAAGCTGATCACCCTCGAATATCCGCGTGTCCGGTCTGGGCCGATCGGTCGGCAAATCCAGCAGCGGAATTTCCGATGGGAATGTGCGGAGCCAGTAGTCCTCCTGCTTTTTCATCCTATCGGAAACCAGCCGCTGATTTTGCCATTCGGAAAAGTCTTTATACTGGATTCTTGGCTCCGGCAGGGTTTCCCCTTCGTACAAGCGGACAAACTCCCGGATCAGAATGGCGATTGACTGTCCATCCGATATCATATGATGCATATCATACATAAGCAGAGATTTGGAGGCAGACACTTCGACAATCGCGGCTCGAAATAATGGCGCCTGTTCCAGCTCGAATGGTAGTATAAATTGTTCAAGCAGCCGTTCAAGACTGCTTTCTTCGGCGTGCAGATGCCGGATCTCCAATGGCGCATTCCGATGCACGATTTGGTAGATTCGTCCCTCTTCCTCCATAAAGGAGGTTCGCAGCATTTCATGCCGCCTGACCAGGGCTTTGAACGCCCGTTCCAGCCGCGGCACATCGATCCGGCCACTCAGCAGCACTGCTCCCGGAATATTATAATTGGTGCTTGCACCAGCCAGACGGCTTACGATAAACAGCCTTCTCTGGGCAGCCGACACCTCATAGCGCGCCTTCTCAGCTGCCGGCCCGATCGACAGATACGCGTTCTTGTCCATCGTTTCTTCGATCAGCACTGAAAGCTGTTTGATTGTAGGAGCTTCGAATACGTGGACCAGTGGAAGCTCCACTTCAAACTCGCGGTGGATTTCGGAAATCAGCGTAATCGCCTTTAGGGATTGGCCGCCGATCTCGAAAAAATGATGATTGATTCCCACAGTGCCGGTTCCCAATATTTTTTCCCAAATGGATACAAGCCTGGTCTGGATATTATTGGCCGGAGCCTCATATTCCGCCATAGGGTTCATCACGATTTCCATACCCGCGAGCGCCTTGCGGTCGATTTTCCCGTTTGGATTCAGCGGAAGCCGATCCATCGGAATGAAATACGCGGGGATCATATAAGCCGGGAGCAAATGGTTCAGAAATTCTCTTATGCCCGACGGCTCGTTCGTCATCGGATCGGAAGCCACATAGAACGCAGCAAGATCATGCTCTGTCGTAGCCCGCGATTTCACAACGACTACGGCATCTTTTACGAGGCTGCAGCGGTTCAATATACTTTCGATCTCGCCGATGTCGATGCGATGTCCGCGGATTTTGGTTTGCTCATCCTTCCGCCCCAGCACCTCGATATTACCGTCGCCAAGCCGCCTGCCCAGATCTCCCGTAAGGTAAAGACGGTCGCCGTAACCGTCGAAGAACGGGTCTTTTATAAACTTTTCATTCGTGAGCTCCGGTTTATTCAAGTAACCCCGGGCCAGCGGAATGCCGCCGATACCTATTTCGCCTTTAACTCCCACCGGAAGCAGCCGCATGTCTTCGTCAACAATGTAAATGCGCCGATTTGCAAGAGGCTTGCCGACGGGAATGCATGTCAAATCCGCACTCTTGCTGCCCTCTCCGGAAACGGGGTACAGCGTGCTGGTCATCGCTGTCTCCGCAGGTCCGTAGGCATTGAGAAGAAGAATATTAGTGAGCGGGAGTTTCTCCCAAAGTGCGACCTTCTCCGGAAGCATCCGTTCCCCGCCGACGATGACAAGCCTGAGCCCGCCGCCCGGAACCGTGTCAGGCTCAATATGCCACTGCTGTACAACTTCGTTCCAGTAGGAGGTCGGGAGATTCGTAACCGTAAGCCCATACTCCTTGCATTTTTGCGAAAACTGCCGCGGTGTCCACATCCTGTTGTCCCGCAGCACCAGAGCGGCGCCCGCTGCCAATGTCGTTAGAACCTGTTCAAGCGAAATATCAAAACCGATTGAAGAAAACTGGAGGACACGGTCCTCCGGAGTGAGCCGGTAACGACCGATCAAATCTATAGAGTGGCTTACAACCGCTTCATGCGGCATCATGACGCCCTTAGGCCTTCCGGTTGAGCCGGAAGTATAGATGACATAGGCCAGATTCCCGGGACCCACCCCGGAAGCCGGCTTATCTGCCGGTTCCTGCAGCAAAGCGTCCCATTCCCTATCCAGGCATACGGTACGACCCTCAGGGTTGCGGACCTTCGCTTCAAGGCTTGATTCGGTAAGCAGGACAGGCACCCGGGCATCTTCCAGCATCAAGTCGACTCTCTCGCCCGGATAATCGGCATCAATGGGAAGAAAGGCGCCGCCCGCCTTCAAAATACCCATGATTCCTACGACCAGATTGATCGATCTTTCCACGAACAACCCTACCGGCACTTCCGGCCCGATACCCCATTTGATAAGCTTATGAGCCAGCCGGTTCGAGAGGATGTCCAGCTCGACGTATGTCAGCCGCTCATCCTCGCATATAACCGCCGTATGGCCGGGACGCAGCTTCACCTGGGCTTCGAACAGGTCATTGAAGCTTTGATCTTTGGGAACATTCATGGAGACATCGCTGCCGCCGGTAATCTGCCACAGCTCGTCACCGGATAACATTGAAATCTCGCCAGTCGTGCGGCCTTCGCCTTCCAGTAATCCCTGGATTATGTTGATTAAATGCCCGAGCATCCGATGTGCCGTGTCGTCTGCCAGATAACGATAATCAAATAAGAGATTGAAATGCAGCTCAGGCTGCAAATTGCAATAAACAGTCAGAGGATAATCCATCTGCTCCTCTACCCTCATGGATTGCACCTTCAAGGAGCCCAGACCGTCCTTCAGCGTTATGTCGAAGGGATAATTTTCGATGATGACGATGCTTTCATACAGATCATATAAGGCTGAATTCCTCGGCACATCGCTCCAGCTGCGAATATCGGACAGAGGCGTGTATTCGAATTGACGCATTTCAACGCTGCTCCGCTGTATGTCCTGCAGCCAGGGGATCGTTTCATAACCCGCATCCGCGAATACACGAAAAGGCAGTGTATTCATGAAGCAGCCGATGATGGAAGCCGAACCGGCCAGCTCAGTCGGACGTCCCGACGACGTGGCGCCAAATACAATATCTTTCTCCCCGGAGTAGCGGTTTAATAGAATCGCCCAAGCTCCCTGTATGATCGTATTTAATGTGAGCCGGTGCTTCCTGGAAAAATCCCGCAGAGCTTCCTGCATAGCCGGCTGTACCTCATACACGGCTTTGCCGAATGCCGGCGTCTGTTCTGCTGCGATCTTGGCAGCTGCGGGAAAAAGGCCGGCAAAATGTATAGGCGTTTTAAATCCCTTTAACGTCCGCTTCCAATAGTGCTCGGCCTGCTCCAAATTTTGTGCGCGGTACCATTTGATATATTCCTTGAATGGCAGCGCCTCGTTCATTGCGGGTTCAAGACCGGAGGAATAAGCCTCATACAACGTTCCGATCTCGCTCAGAAGAATGCCGATGCACCATCCGTCAAGCTGAAGATGATGATGCGTCCATATCACCTCATAGGCGGACTTCTCCCATTGCACCACCAGAATTCTCATAAGCGGCGGCTTGGAAAGATCAAATCCTCTTCTGCGGTCTTCTTCGATAAGCCGTTCCATTCTGGTACGTCTCCCGGATTCCGGAACGCCCGTCCAATCCAGGACTTCAAATGGAATATTGATGTCATGATGGATAATCTGTACGGGCTCCTCTAATCCCTCCCAATGGTAGGAAGCCCTCAGGCTTTCATGCCGGTTCAGGACCGTTTGCCATACCTTCTCAAAGGCCCCGATATTCAATCCGGTATGAATCGAGTATATGGTTTGCTCCACCGTCACGGATGAACCCGGAGAATACACATGGTGAAAAATCATGCTTTGCTGCACGGGCGAGAGCGTATAAATGTCTTCCACATTCCGGTACTGCCCAGCCCATTCATCCAGCTTGTTTTGTCCAACCGGCGCAAGAGGGAAATCCGACGGCGTAAATTGACGCGTTTGCTCCGCCTTGCAGATCAAGATGATGCTCCTCAAATGGCGAACAAGATCCTCCGCCAGCTGCCGGATGGTCTCCGGCAGATGAATACGTGTGCCATACTTCCAGTCGATGGTCAGCACACCGCCTGCAATCATCGCGTCGATATCAATCAAATGGCTCCGGATTCCCTTCAAATCCCGGGCATTTCCCGTATTTACGTCAGCCAACTTAAATAATCCGCTCTTCTTCAATACCTGGTCGAACTGTCCCAAATAGTTGAAGCTGATTTGCGCCCTCGGCTTGGATGCGATCGTCTCGCGGATGCCGTCCTCCGCCAGATAATATAAAATTTCATACCCGATTCCCCCCCCAGGGATGCTCCGATACCGTTCCTTCACCTGCTTGATCAGACTGCCAAGCATTTCGCCGGATTCCGCATCTCCGACTGTATCTCCCAGGACGATCGGATATACCGAGGTGAACCAGCCGACGGTCCGGGAAACATCATGCTCCTCCAGCAGCTTCTCTCTGCCATGGCCCTCCAGATCGATAAGCGCCGCCCCGGACCAGTCCCTTAACGTGCAGGAAAGCGCGGCAAGCAGAATATCGTCTATTCGAGTCCGGAACGGTACGTGAATATCATGCAGCAGGCTGTCCGTTTCTTCCTTCGACAGAGTAACGGATATCGTATCGGCGGCCTCCTCCGTATTGAGTCCATGGTCCAGATCGCTAGGTATCGGATTTATGGAAGATGGGATAACGCTTTGCCAATAAGACTGTTCACCCTTTAATTTGTCCGATTTCGCGTATTCGCGTATATGCGCCGACCACTTCTTAAAGGAGAGACTGCCCGGGAGCAGCTTCACAGACTCACCCTTTTCAAGCTGTTTACAGCCATCCTGAAGGTCCTGGGTTATCACACGCCACGAGTAACCATCCACAACAAGATGATGTGCGGTGATAAACAATCTCCCGCTGTTTTCTTTCCCAAACTGGAAATATGCCGCTCTGATCAACGGTCCTTCCGTAATGTTCAAGCTGCGCTGAAGCAGGGAACAGGTCTCCTTCATTTTTTCTTCGCGCTGCCATGGTGAAATACCGGACATCTCAAATATTTCAAACGATCCTTCGCCCTCCGCATCCGAATAAGTCTGGATCCACTCCCCGCCGCGTTTCAGAAACCGAAGCCGGAAGCTGTCATGAGCACGGACCAGGTTCTGAAAGCTCTGCTTCAACCATTCAGGATTCATACCGGGGCGGGTTTCAAGCAGCAGCGCTTGATTCCAATGATGTACATTTTCCAAATTCTGCTCAAAAAACCACATCTGAATAGGCGTAAGCGGAACTTCTCCCGTCTCCGGCGTTTCTGCCGCCTTTTCTGCCCTGACCTCCAGTTGTTCAGCCTCGTTTGCGAGCTCGGCGATCGTCTGGTGCTGAAAGATTTGGCTTACCGTGATCGGAATCCCCGCTTGCATCGCTTTCCCGGCAATCTGAATGCTCAGAATGGAATCCCCGCCCAATTCGAAAAAATTATCGTTAATGCCGACTGCGCCCTTATCGATTCCCAGCACGGAAGTCCATATGTCTGCCAGCACTTCCTCTGTTTTGCTGCGGGGAGCCGCAAACTCATTTCCGGTAATCGCTGCGGGAGCAGGCAAAGCCTTCCGGTCAATTTTCCCTATGGATGTCAGCGGCAATTTTTCCAGTCTGACAAAGCTGGAAGGCACCATATAATCCGGCAATTCCGCCGACAGGAATTCCCTCAGATGCCTGG
The DNA here is from genome assembly GCF_056269255.1 of Paenibacillus sp. JT31N17. Classification (NCBI taxonomy): domain Bacteria; kingdom Bacillati; phylum Bacillota; class Bacilli; order Caryophanales; family Paenibacillaceae; genus Paenibacillus; species Paenibacillus sp. JT31N17. Next base: position 1,457,876 of record NZ_JBWDNP010000001.1, on the reverse strand, counting down.
TCTCCAATGGGATATTTGCGACTATATAAGCGCAAATCGTTTTTTTACCCTCATGATTGTCCAGATCGATCACGACGGCATCCCGAATTTGATCATGCTGCAGCAACCGGTTCTGAATTTCACCAAGCTCAATCCGGTGGCCTCTGATCTTCACCTGGTGGTCCGCTCTTCCGATCAATTCCACTTCCCCGTCAGGAAGCCATCGTCCTATATCGCCTGTTCGGTACATTCTTTCATCCGGCATGAACGGATCATTCATGAATTTCTCGGCCGTAAGCTCAGGCATGTTCAAATACCCTCTGGCCACCCCGGCTCCGGCGATATACAGCTCGCCGGCAATGCCGATCGGGGCAAGATTACGGTCACGGTCAAGAATATAGCATCGCGCATTGGCAATCGGTTTGCCAAGCGTTACTTTGCCTGCCGAGCATAACGAAGATAAGGCGTCTACTGTCGTTTCCGTTGGCCCGTAGTTGTTATACAGCACATAGCCATTTCCGACCAGCTCATCCTTTAACGAATCGTCAAGCCTTTCGCCGCCTGATATGATGATGCGCAAACTGTTTAATTTCCGCTTGCTGCTCATTAATTGTTTCAATAACGTCGGGATCAGGTTAATAATGTGGATTTGATGCCGGTCCACATAATCGCAAAACTGCTCGCGGTCCAGAATTACGTTTTGCCCTGCGATATGCATTGCAGCTCCATGAAGCAGGGTTCCGAAAAATTCTTGTATGCTGGGATCGAATATATAATTCGTCATTTGCAGGACATTCGTAGTGCTATCTATCCCATACGTTCCGGCAAACCACTGGATATGGCTGACGACGCTTTTGTTCTCCACCATGACGCCCTTTGGCTTCCCTGTCGTTCCGGACGTATAAAATACGGCGAACAGTCCATCCGGGTCCGGATCTCTAACCGGGCTGAATGTCTGGCCTGAATATAACCGTTGATCGTCCAGCAGCACGATGCATTCGGCCGGAAGATCCGCTGCCAAGCGGCCGCTTTTATCGAGCGGCTCTTGATGGGCAAGCAGCAGCCTGGCGCCGCTATCCTGCAGCATATACCTCTTCCGCGATTCGGGAAATGCCGGATCCACCGGCAGGTACGCGGCTCCCGCTTTCAGCACGGCGATAATGCCGGCAATCATTTCGACCGACCGTTCTGCCATGATAGCGACGATTTCCCCGAACCTAACGCCTCTGCCGGTCAACTCATGCGCCATGCTGTTCGACATCGCATCCAGCTCTTGATACGTGACCGTTCTCCCGTCGCACACGACAGCGATATGGTCAGGCGTTCTTACCGCCTGCCGTTCGAACAAGCGGCTGACCGCCGCATGATCCGGGAAAGCTGTCCGGGTATTGTTGAATTCGTACAGGATTCGCTTTCTCTCTTCGGCGGATATGATTTCAATTTGGTCCACCCTTTTGCCGGGTGTCCGGATCACATCCTTCATAATTGCGGCAAAATGCTCCGCCAGCCTGATGACCGAAGACGAGCCGAGTACCTGTTCATTGCAGCTGAAGCAAACCTCAATATCGTCATCAATGGTCACGCTTATCGTTAAATCATAATTCGTCATTTCAAACGCGGAGTACGAGCTGAAGGCAATTTCGCCTTGTTTGCTCGTGACGGTCCGGTCCAAAGGATAATTTTCAAAAACGACGATCGTATCGAACAGCTCTGCCTGGCCATCTAATCCGCTGTATCGTTTGATATCCGCGAGAGGGGTGTGCTCATGCTCATCCCTGCTCTGTAATGACAGGTGCACCTTTCTTATCAGATCTATGGCCGACTCATCCGGAGTGCGGGTTACCCGGAGCGGGATCGTATTGATGAACAGCCCGACAATCTCCTCAATGCCCTGAAACCATGCGGATCTTCCGGATACGGTCGTGCCGAACACGATATCGTCTTCATTCACATTTTTTTGCAGTACGATTCCCCAGACGCCGTAGATCAGAGAGGCCAGCGTCACTTCATTTTGTCTTGCAAACCGCTCCAGCTCGTCTTTCGAAAATCGGATACGATGATGAACGTCTCTCCGTTCTTCGGGGCGCTTGATGATTTCGGATGTCAGCCTTGTTTGCGAGTCAAACCCATCAAATACACCCTGCCAAAACCGCTTTTGCTGCTCTTTATCCTGATTTTGAATGATTTTGACAAAATCCTTATACCTTTTCTTATTCGGGCGTACGACGTTCTCCGAGCGGCTTAACCCCCGGTATGCTTCCATAAATTGTTTTAACAGGAGTCCGCTGCTCCAGCCGTCAAATAAAATATGATGGCTGCTTAGGATCATTTCATGCTTCTCTTCCTCCAGCCGGCATAACGCGATCCTGAACGGGACCTTCCGGAGATCAAACTTCTTCTCCCTGTCCTTTGTTTTGATGTCATCGAGCTGCAAGCGCTTGTCGTCCTCATTCCGATCCTGGAGGTTGTGGAGCTCCAGCTGCAAGGGATGCTGTTTCAAAATGATTTGTACAGGGGCTTTGACGTTTTCCCAACGAAACAGCGTACGCAGCATTTCATTGGTTTGGATGACGCTCTCCCATGCTTCCGCAAAATGCGCCTCATTCACCTTGCCCGAAATTTCCAGACACAGCTGCTCGAAATACTCGTCGCTCAGGGGATCTTTTAAGTAATGAAACAAGATTCCTTCCTGCATCGGGGTTAATCCAACGATGTCTTCGACATGCTGTCGATCCAGTTTCGCCATAACGTAAGCTCCTCCTATCTCGCTTGTGCAGCAGAACCTGCAAGAGTATGGTTCATTTGTAGTTCTTCTACGATTTCTCCTCTTTCCATCTTGATCAGCTTGTCTGCCATATGAAAATAACGGTCGTCGTGGGTAATGGCAATGACGCACTTCCCTTTGGATTTGAACTGCGGCAATAATTCCGTATAGAAGAATTGTCTGAACTCCGGATCCTGGTCGGCCGCCCACTCGTCAAACAGGCAGATCGGCTTGTCCTCCAGATAGTTGATTAATAATGCCAGTCGCTTTCTTTGACCTGTCGAAAGCTTCGTCGTACTGAACTCCCCGTCTTGAATTTGCAGCTTCTCGTCGATGCGCAGCAGTTTCAAATAGGTATCGATCTCATCCTCTTTGGACGCGCAATCGATGCCGTATATTTTGGTGAACAGGTAGTAGTCGCTGAAAATGGCAGAGTAGAGTTCCCCCAGCTCCTCCTGGCCGATGACTTGGTTGTTGACGAATATTTCACCCTTCTCGCACGCGTACAATCCTGTAATCAGTTTCGCAAGCGTTGATTTGCCGCTTCCGTTCCCTCCTGTAATAAAAACGATCTCGCCGGAATGAAATTTGCAGTCGATCGGTCCGACCCGAAAGGACTCGCCATTCTCGCCGCGGTATTCGTATTCCACGTCCTTCAGTTCAATTTGCAAGCCGCCGGATTGCCCAACCTCTTTTTCTGTCTTCTCCTTGCCGGCTTCAATCTCCGTCAAATGCGCGATAAACGCTTTGATCCGCTTCCAGCTGATCCGCAGCTGTACGGCATGCGGAATCGCATTAAGAATGCTGTTGACCGGCCCTGTCATGTAGAGGAATACGAACACATAGTTTCGCAGAGAATGGCTCTGCACCTGCTCGAACAGAATGGGAAACAAGAACGTGACCGCCCCGATCACAAGCGTGAACAACAATTCGCCGATAATAAATACATTGGCGAACTTCAGCCCGCCCCGGATCCGCTTGTCCTTGTAATCGCCGATGCTTTCCTGCATATCCGCTCTGAAATGCTCCCGTTTAGACGCCCCCAGCCTGAGTTCCTTATAGCCTCCGGTAAGATCGTTGATATATCGGAAGAAGGTATTTTGAATGTTTCTCGTTTGCTCCCACAGCTTATTGGCCGACCTTCCTGCCACATAATATAAGCCTGCCGCGGCGAGCATGACGGCAATGGAAATCAGCAATCCGTAGACATTCAGAATTCCCAGATAGACCAGACAGCACAGCAGCGTTATCGAATCCGTCAGCCCGGTAATAAGAGTAGCCGCGTGGTTGCTGATGGCTTCTGTATCATTATTTAACGTGGTTTGAATCTTTTCGCTCTCGAGACGCTCGATTTTCTCATAGGGGGTATTCAAAATTTTGTCCAGCAGCTCGATCCTTTTATCAGCGATCAAATTATTCGTAAGCGTGATGAGCCTGGTCCGCACGAACTTCTGTCCCATCACGTAAATGACAATGCCCAGTGCAAAATATAAAAACAGTCCGCTTCCGGAATTCTCCGTCCGGTTTAACGCTTCATTGACGATGAAGATGATCATCGCATTGCCGAAGCCGCTGGCGATGCTCAATAGGATGAGGGGAAAAAAATTCCTGTCCCTGCGTTCCGGAAAAACGGATACCAGCGTCAGGTATATGCAGAAAAGGATGATGGCGGCCATGACCGCGCCAATCGCAATAATCAAGCTCGCAGGCGCCCACACCTTGACGAAATCCCAGGAAAGCCCGGAAAATAATACATCGGGAATTTGATATAGGCAATATCCCGATACCAGGATAAATGCGAGCGAAGCCAGCGGAATCCCTATACGCCTGGCTGCATGCTTCTCCAGCCTTCTTTTTTTCTTGGAAATCCGGGCTGCGGACAGAACAATAAAATACAGTGTAACAACTATCAGCGGGAGCATCAGCAGGGTGACGAAAAAAGCAAAAACATCGAGGCTTTTATACATATCCTGCGCGTTGTCCGCCGGTTTCTTTCCTTGAAGGATATCCATGATGCCTTGACCCATGACGCTTGTATAAGACGAGTTCAAATTGGCCAGTACGGCAACGCCCAGACCCTCATGGGGACGAAATACGAGGAAGGAGGAAAAGTTCGGATTGCTTCCGTCATGGGAGATTTCACCTTCCCCGCTCTGGTATACCTCCCATCCCCCCGCATAGGACGATCCGTCCGAAGAGGGAGCAACGGAGCGGTTCGGCTCATGCGTTCTTTGAACCGTGTCCTGGTCGGCCTGTTCCAGCGCGGATGCGCCCATCTGGATCCTCAGCCACTTTTCCATATCCTCCGCATTGGAGATGAAATATCCGGCCGGCGTATTGCCGCGGTACATCGGAGCATCATACTGGACAGGTCTCAAGAATCCGAGCTTGTAGCCCTCGGCCATGTCTTGCGATGCGGCCTCCTGCCTGAACAGATACGTATGATCGAGCCCAAAAGGCTTCAGGATATGGCTGTCCGCATATTGTTCAAACGATTGGTCCGTCACTTCCTGAATAATCAGGCCCAAAATATCGTAATTGATCGTCGCGTATTCAAATTGTTCTCCCGGGTAGGACGCAAGAGGGTGATTCAGCAACGTTCTCACCGTTTGTTCAAGCGCATCTTCATCGTCCGTCACGGGAATGTCCTTGATCGTCTCGAACGGGATTCCGCTGCTGTGGTGCAGCAGCTGTTCCAACGTGATATCGACCACACCGTCGATGAGCTGCCCATCGTGCTCGCCCTTATACTTCATTTGGAACCAGGGCAAATATGTGCTGACCGGCTCATTCAAATCGATGACGCCTTCTCCGGCAAGCTGATAGACAGCCAGAGCCGTAAACGCCTTGCTGTTTGACCCGATTTCGAACAAGGTTTGTTCGGTTACGGACTGCTTCGTCTCCCGATTGGAATAGCCGAAGCTTTTTTTATAAACAGGTTGATCGTCCTTGACAACGACGACCGACAAGCCGGGAATTTTCCCCTCTTTTTTTTGCTTCTGAATCCATGAGTCCAGCTGGCGTTCATAGCCGTCCGGCAATTCCGCTGCCGCGCTTTCATTCGCCGCGGCAGCGGCGGGTCCGGCTATGGTTGGAACCAGCAGGAATACGACAAGGATCATCCATATGGATCTTGTTTGCATTTTAGGCATGGTCCTCTCCACTTCGAGAATCGGTTCGGCATGATTTCAATCGTTAAAAAGATGTTCGAGCTCGTCGCTCGAGAGGTCTGCCGTTTCAAAATCGGCAGGCGTAAATTCGCTGTGGTCCCTGCCGCTGCAATGATCGATGACCTCTCTCAACCGATCCATATAGGAGCGGGCAAATCGCTCTGCCGTCTCCGGTCTAAACTTGTTGCGGCTGTAGGTTATCGAAAGTTTCAGCCTGTTATTCACCGAATAAGCGACGATATCCAGCAGGCAAGACATTTCATTGCGGCCGCTGCAGTCTCTGCCGGCAGGCTCCTCCGCATATTCGAATATTCCGCTCGTAAATGAAGCGTTAAAATCGCCCAAATAATTAAACCGCACATTTTTCCCCGGATCGCCGTCCAATTCGCCGGTTATATATTTCAAGACACCATGACAAAGTCCATTGTTCGGGATCCCCCGCAATTGATCCTTCAACAGCTTGATTTGCGATGACAGATCCGTATGCGGGACTGCCAGTCTGACCGGATATAAACTCGTAAACCAGCCTACCGTTCTTGATATGTCGATATGGTCCGCGATCTCCTCGCGCCCATGTCTCTCGATTTCAACCAACACGTCGCCGGTTTTCGTATAATCCCTCATCACCAGCGCTAACGCGATGAGCATCAATTCATCGCCTTTTGTCCTGTAGGCGTCGTTTGCCTTGAACAGCAGCCGTTGTGTTTCATCCTCCGCCAACCGGTATTCTACCGTTTCGCAGTTTTCCATAGCATCCGCACCCAGGTCAAAATCGCTCCACGTTTCCGTGCCGGTTCCAACAACCTGCTCATTCCAGAAAGGCAGGCTTCTTCTCGCAGGACCCCGGCCAAACTGCTCCAATTGGGTGGCCCAGTCCTGCACCGAACATGTTTTTGGCGGGAGTACGGCAACCTTGTTATGCAGCAATTGTTCGTACACTTGGCTCATATCCTCGAAGATAATTCTCCAGGATATCCCGTCGACAGCCAGATGATGAGCGGTCATGAGCAGCCTGGTGTCCTGACCGCCAAGATGAAAAATGCAAGCCTTGATCAAAACTCCATTTTCAATGTCAAAGCTTGCTTTCAGCTTCTCCCCGATCCCCGAGATTTGAGCAGGCTGTTCGGAAACCGGATATCCCGACAAATCGACAATCCGGATTTCGCATTGTTCCGAGAGAAGGGAATCGTTATAGATCAGCTCCCCCGTCCGGGCAACATAGTTGATTCTGAAGGCATCGTGATGGCGGATGATCATATTCAGCGCCGTTTCCAGTTTATCGGGATACAGCCGGCCTTTTAATTTGAGCAGCACCGATTGCGTGTAATGGTTCATGTCCGGCAAACGCTGCGAGAAAAGCCATGATGTCGAAGGAAGCGGCTTGATCACGCCTTCGCAAGGGCTGTCTTCTCCGGCCGCCCCTCCCCCAATGGTTTCCATATATAATGCCATGTCTTCGATTACAGGGTGAGCCAATATATCCTTTACTTTGATTCTGTACCCCCCGCTCCCAAGCTTCGAGGCGATCTGGATCGCTTTGATGGAATCCCCGCCCAAATAATAGAAATTATCCTTCAGGCTCGCATCTTCTGCATTCAGAACATGTCCGACGGTATCGATTAGCAACCGTTCCATCACGTTTGCTGCTTCGCGGGCGGCCGGCTCGTTCCTTGCTGGTGCAGGCTCGGGTAAAGCAGCTTTATCGACTTTTCCGTTAATTGTCAAAGGGATGGCGTCTAACGCCATAAAATAAGCGGGAATCATATATTCCGGCATATGCTCTTTCAAGAAATTCGCCAGCCCCGGTGCGGGAATCTCTTTTTGCGCGGTGTAATAGACACAGAGATACCGGCCGCCGCTGCGATCCTCGCGGTCCATGGCAACGGCTTCTTTTACGCCTGGATGTTGGGTCATACAATGCTCGATCTCGCCCAGCTCGATGCGGTGTCCGCGTATTTTCACTTGACTGTCCGTTCTTCCCGCGTATTCGATCCTGCTTCCATCTATAAATCTGGCCAAGTCGCCCGTTTTATACATCCGCTTTCCCTGAACGAAAGGATTATCGATAAATCTCTCTTTCGTCAGCTCCGGCCTGTTCAGGTAACCCCGCGCGACTCCGTCTCCGGAGATGTACAGCTCTCCGGTTTCACCATCCGGCACCGGATTGAGCTCCGGATCCAATATATATATTTTCATATTTTGGGCAGGGATGCCGATTGGAACCGAGATTCCTTGATCCTTCCCGGCATCGAACCGGTGGATCATACATCCCACGACCGTCTCCGTCGGACCGTATTCGTTGTAGATCGTGATATGACTGCCGAAACGGTCGAGAATGCTGCTTGCGAGGCTTGTCTTTAAATCTTCGCCTCCGACGATAAAGGTTCGGATCGAACCCGTCCCGGAAACGGTATCCTTTAATAGGGAGAGATGGGAGGGTGTCAGTTTTACAATGGTTGCTATAGATTCCCGGACTATTTTATAAAGCGCATACTCATTGTCATCGGCGGGATAAATGGCAATCTGGCCGCCGCCGATGAGCGGCGTGAATATCGAGGTGACCGTCAGATCGAAAGTCAAGGAAGAATAGAATGCGAACACGTCAGTCTCACCGGAATCCGCATATACCCGCTTTGCCCAACAGATATAATTCACCAGTCCGCGATGCTCGATCATGGCGCCCTTCGGCAATCCGGTAGAACCTGACGTATATATGATATAGACCAGATCGGACGGCCCGCTAAGGTCCCCAAGGTCGGAGGCCTCCCCTGTATACAGGCTTGCCGAATTCAGCTGAATGACTTCCCCTTCGAAACGGGAAAGGTTCGATGTACGAAGCATCTCATCATCGGTCAACAGGATGGAAGTCCCCGAATCCTGCAGCATATAATGAATCCGGTCCGGCGGCAAATCGGGATCGACGGGCAAATAAGCGCCTCCCGCTTTGAGAATTGCGAGAATTCCGATGATCGTTTCCATCGAGTGTTTCGTTGACAGCCCGACGATGACTCCTCTTTTTACGCCTCTCCCGAGAAGAAATCTTGCCAATTGATTCGATTTTTCATTTAATCCCCGATAGGTTAAGGTTTGATTATTCAGACGGAGCGCGATCCGATCCGGCGTTCTTGCCGCCTGTTCCGCGAACAGCCGGTGAATCGTCTGCTCTTTCGGATAATCGAATTCGGTAGCGTTGAATTCGTACATCCGTCTATGCCAATCATCTTCAGCTACAAGGTTGAGCCCGCGTAGCTTTCGGTCGGGAAACTGTACGATTTGATCGGCCAGATGAAGCAGACTATGGTATGTCTGCTGGATCCTTTCTTCCGTATAATCCTGCAGCTTATAGTCCATATCCAGCTGGAGCTCTCCCGAGCCGGACCATTCCCGGATGATCAGCTGGAACGAATACAGCTGCTCCCCGCTGTAAAATTCTTCATTTTGGATTGGAATGCCGTCAAGATCGTTCATCAAACGGGTGTTATAATAATTGACAGAGGAATGGAATAAAGGGCCGTAGCCCTTCTTGTTCAATTCCAAATCCTGCACCAGGAGATCGAACGGATACCTCTGGTGATAATAGCATTGCGTCAACTCGCGGTTCATGTCCCCGATTAATTGACTTGCCGGCACTTCGGCATCCATACGAAAGCGAAACGGCATCGTGCTCGTAAACATCCCCACGATGCTCTTCTCTTGTTTACCCGCCCGATTCAGCAGCGGCAGTCCGACAACGAGATCATCCCGCCTGGACAGCTTATGAAGATAGATGAGATACAAGGCGACGAAGAAGCTATACAGCGAAATATTATGATCGGCGGCGAATTGTTTGATACGTTCGGTTTGCCCGCTTCGCAGCGAAAATGTTTTGCGGTTTCCTGCGCCGCATTCCAAACCGGCATTTTCTGCCGGCTCCGGCAGCGCCGAGAATTTGTCGTTCCAGAATTTCCTGTTTTTCAGCAGCCGCGCGCCCGCCAAATACGTTTGCTCCTGTTCGATGTAAGAGAGATAGGAATTTCCGTGTCGGCTGGTTGCCTCCTCGCCTTTTAAGAGCCTTGAATAAGCGCCGCAAATCTGTTCGGTCAGAAGATTCATCGACCATCCGTCCGCAACCAGATGATGCGCCTTGACGAAATAACCGTTGTCGCGGTCTCCCAATTTCAATAAAGCGAAATAAAACAAGGCGTTATCGTAGATCGGCATGTGCGCCGACGCTTCCTGACGAACCCAGACGGTAAATGGTTCTTCCGGATTCGGGTGTGCACTGAAGTCGAAAAAGTCGATAAGAAAACTTGAATCATCGCTTATATATTGCCGGACATCACCCTCCGACTCCGTAAGACGAAGCCGGATGCCCTCATTCGATTTTACAAACGAGCGGATCGCTTCCTCCAGTAAAGCGAAATCCGCCTTTCCTTTTATTCTTACTGTGCCGCCGATATTATGCATCGATTGGCCAGGGTTGATATTTTCCATATACCATATTCTTTTTTGAGGATGTGTAAGATTATAATATTCCGTACGATGCAAGATGTCTTTGCTTGTCAACTGCCGCACCTCCGAATCCTACAGGAATTTCACTTGCCGGCAGTAATCTATCATTCGTCCGGCAAGCTGCTCGTTCATCTCATTCCATACAAAGCCCGTTCTTTCTAACAGCGCGGCCGTCTTGTCGCTCCTGATATGGAATAAAGTGTGTTCGGCCGGACTGTCAAGCTCTCCCCAATCATCTCCGATGCTGTGCAGCTGGATGTTATAGATAGGGGATGAATGTCCGCGGACCTTATTTTCATCATAGACATAGTCCAGAAACCGTTCGATCGACGCCTGTTCCACGCCGAGCGACAAACCTGGAATCGTCAGCAGCTCCGACATGCTGACAGGGCTCGGATTGTAAATATGATGGGTCTCATTCTTCAGCTCCATTCGGTCGAACAAGCTCACGATTGCCCGGCTTACGTCATCCACGCATGAAAAATCCGTATCCCTCTCCATTTCCGGAATCAACCCGATCGTGACATAGGATTGGATTAAGGAATATAAAGCGTTCTGTGCGATATTTTCCTGGAACTTGCCGGATCTGGAGTCGAATACGATGTTGCCGACACGGAAAATAGTAACGTCGACTCCTTTTTGTCTTGCTTCCCTCAATCGTTTCTCTGCTATGAGCTTCGTTTTCGAGTATGGACTCGTCAGGGCTTGTCCGACATCGCAATCGAATTCGGTAAACAGGATGTCCTTCTGATGTTCAACCCTGCCGGAAGCGACGGCCATCGTCGAGATATGGTTAAAATCCTTGATCCGTCCCGTGAGCGCAAACTCGACTAAGTTATCCGTAGCCACAATGTTGGCCTCATAAGATTCGTCGTATTTGCCGTAATGGCTGACATTGGCCGCCGAATGAATAATGCATGGAATGAGTCCGCAAAGATCCCGGTACCCGCTGTCATCCATTCCCAGATTCTTCTTCGTTAAATCACCGTTATATACGAAAATTCTCCGGTTCCATTCCTCATAAAAGTCCGGTCCGAAATAAAAACCGAGCTTTTCTTTGATCCGTTTCCCGGCTTCCTCCCGGCTCCCGCTTCTTATGATAAGATGCACATTGCTGCTCGAGTGCCTTAATAATTCATAGAGCAAATAGATTCCCAGGTATCCCGTGCTTCCCGTCAACAAAATATCCTTGTATTCCACCCTGCGGGTAAGGCTTGTTTCGTTATATCCCCTGCTTCTCTCCTCGTATAGACGGCGTTTTGCTTCCCATTCATTGCCCGCATCCGCGGGCGAAAGATATCTTTCTCTCCGCGCCAGCAAGTACCGCTTCAATTCGTCCTTCGGTAAGAAAGGGCCTTCTGTCTTGAAGCCGATATGCTGTGCCAGATCGGACACCCGCGGATATTCAAACAGTTGACGGATGGATATCCGAAGGTCCTTCTGCAGTCTGGATACAACGTTGACGGCAGACAGCGAGCTGCCTCCGAGTTCGAAGAAATCATCATAAAGGGTTATATTCTTTACGCCTGTAACTTCCTTATAGGCTTCAATAATGAGCTGTTCCTTATCTGTCATTGGCGTCCCGTCTTTTGCTGCCAGCTGCCCGTTACTGCCCCTGGCCGCATCCCCGCCGACCCGGCCCGTCGTATCCCGATTGTCGGCTCCGCTTCCGGCTTGACCGGCGCGAATGCTGTAATACTGGCGATCAAACGCATACGTGGGCAGCGGAACGCGGAATCTTCTCTCTCTTGCGTAATAGCTCTGCCAATCGATGTGCGCGCCATGAATATGCAGCCTGCCGATTCCGCGAAGCAAGAATTCGTCGTCCGGCACATTATCAATGGAGGACTTTACCATATTCACGATCACATTCCGTGCTGCCGATTCTTCGTCAAGTTGCTGTCTGACGAATGCGCTTAATGTCTTGCCAGGCCCTACCTCGACAAAGATACTGTCCGCATCCGCCAATAATTGCCCCACACCCTCGGAAAACCGGACGGTGCCGCGCAAATGCTTCACCCAATACCGGGGGTCCGCCGCTTCCTGGGCGGTTATCCATTTTCCCGTGACATTTGAAATATAAGGAATCTGCGGCTCGCCAAAGACGGCTTCCCTGGCTTTCTCTTCAAAGACGCTTAGAACCGGGTCCATCATTGATGAATGAAAGGCATGGGAAGTCTGCAGCCTCTTATGACGGAGACCCTGCCGGTCCAGTTCTGCCTCCAGATCATTCAATTCTTCATATGAACCCGAAACGACACACTGTGACGGACCGTTTAAAACGGCAATGGTCAGACCGGGGCCAAGCAGCGGCAGCAGCCTCTCTGACGTCGCCATCACGCTCAACATGCCGCCCGCCGGCAGCCGCTGCATAAGGTCGGCGCGTGCCGAAACCAGTGCCAGGGCATGTTCGAGCGACAGCACTCCGGATAAACAAGCGGCCACATATTCGCCCAGACTATGTCCGATCATGCCGTCCGGGCGGATCCCCCAATTCATCAGCATCCTGGCCAGCGCATATTCAAAAATAAAAATTGCAGGTTGAGTATAGGATGTTTGATGAATCCTCTCGTTAGTTCCCTCCCCGATATGTGCCGGATACAAGATTTCCTTCATATCATATCCCCTTAACCTGGCCAGGATATGACAGCATTGGTCTACCTCTTCGCGAAATCCTTGTTCTTCTCTATACAGCTCCAATCCCATATTGATATATTGGGAGCCTTGTCCCGGGAACATGAAGATGACCGGCTTGACGGAGCCGGACACCTTCGCCGTCTGTACTTTGGCAGAATGCGCTGAAGACAGCTCCCGCTTGGCCTCGGCTGCATCCGCCGCCGCCAGCACCCTGCGGTACTTCATCTGTTTTCTGCCGACCAGAAGCGTATAGGCCGCATCGGCCAAATCAATGTCTTCGTTCTGGTCCAAATAATCGGCCAGCCTGCGGGTCTGTTCATCAAGGGACTTCATGGTTTGCGCGGAGAGCGACAGAAGCTGGACCCTTCTGCCGCGGTCCGGGCTGCCTCTGTCCGGAGCTTCCTCGAGCACCAGATGAGCATTGGTTCCGCCGATTCCGAATGAACTTACCCCGGCTCTTAATGGAAAATCCGAATGCTTCCACTCAGCCGGACGGGTGTTGACATAGAACGGGCTTCGTTCAAAATCGATTTTGTCGTTCGGCTTCGCGAAATTAATGCTCGGCGGAATCAGCCGGTGCTTCAGGGAAAGCGCTGTCTTGATGAAACCGGCCACGCCCGCAGCATTATCGAGATGCCCGATATTCGCTTTAACTGATCCGATGCCGCAGTAGCCCCGCTTGCCGGTATTAAATGCCAGCTTCAGCCCTTCGATTTCAATCGGATCGCCGAGTACGGTCCCGGTCCCGTGCGCCTCCACATAGGTGATGCTTTCCGGTTCGACTTCCGCCATGAGCAGAGCGGACCTGATCGCATCGGCCTGTCCCTCTATGCTCGGAGCGGTAAAGCTGACTTTATCGCGGCCGTCATTGTTGACCGCCGACCCCTTTACGACTGCGTAAATATAATCTCCGCCCTCCAGGGCATCCTGCAGCCTTTTCAGGACCACCATGCCCGCCCCGCTGCCATTGACCGTTCCTTTGGCATTGGCGTCGAACGGTCTGCAGTGTCCGTCGGGTGACAGAATCATGCCCTCCTGATACCAATAGCCTCGTTTCTCCGGCAGTGTGATGGATACGCCTCCAGCCAGAGCGATATCGCATTCGCCGCCCAGAAGACCCTGACAGGCCAGATGAATGGCAACCAATGAAGATGAACACGCCGTTTGAACCGTATAGCTTGGGCCCTTCAAATTCAGCTGATGCGATAATCTCGTGCTGAAAAATTGCGATCCGTTCAACAAGTTAGCTTCTCTCATAAAGTCGGGCGCTTGTTGAAACACATCGTTCATCCAATATAAGTTTGTTGACCCTCCGATATAGACGCCCGTTAATCCGTTCCCATGCTCCCCGCAGCAGCCTGCTTGCTCAAGCGCTTCCCAGGCACATTCATGCAGCACTTTAAGCTGGGGGTCCATCACTTCCGATTCCCGGGGGGAGTAGCGGAACAAATGGGTGTCAAACCATTCCGAATCACGGATTACGCCCCCGGCTTTGACATAGCCGGGACTACGGAGCGTCTCCGGGTCGACGCCCGCTTCCTGCAGTTCCTCATTCGTGAAGAAAGAGATCGCTTCCGTTCCGTTCTTGATCGTATCCCAGAAGCTGCGGATATCGTTTCCGCCTGGAACCCGGCATGCCATTCCGACAACCGCGATCTCCAACCCGTTTGTCGTATGGTTGTTCATAATTTCCCACCCTCTTTTTTTCTCTGCATTCTTTGCTTTAACCGATTCTTCGATTCCTCCCTGACTTGATCCCGATCCGGGCCGCTTCCTTCCCGCACGCCTTCGTCTGCTGTCGCCCCCAAGTGCCTTGCCAATGCATGGATAGAGGAATAACGGAACAGTTCAACCACCGGCAGGTCGACGTTCAGCCGTTCCTTCAGGAGGACATGCACCTCGATAATATTCAGGGAATTTCCGCCAAGCTCGAAGAAATGGTCGTGGACTCCTACCCGGTCCGTTCCGAGCACCTGCTTCCATATCTCCGCTATCGCCTGCTCAAGCCCGCTTGAAGGCTCCGCATAAGCGGTTCCCGAAAGCATATAGATTTCATCTTCTCTTTCCTGTAGTGCCTTGATATCGATTTTACCGCTGGTCGTTACAGGCAGCTGCGCAAGCTGCACGAATCGCTCGGGAATCATGTACCCGGACAAATGCAACCCCAGGTATTCCCTTAATTCCGTTGTGGTTACAGCGTCTTCCGCGACCACATACGCGCACAGGTAGGCTTCGCCTGACGGATTCAATTTTGCCGCGACAACCGCATCCTTAATGCTGCCATGATTAAGGAGATGATGATTGATTTCGCCCGGCTCAATCCGGATTCCCTTGATTTTGACCTGATGGTCGAGTCTTCCCATATATTCGATGCCGCCGTCCGGAAGCCATCTGACCAAATCTCCCGTCTTGTACATGCTCGCCCCATCCAGGAACGGGTCAGGGACAAACCGTTCGCGGGTCAGGTCCGGTCTGTTCAGATACCCTCTTCCCACTCCAGCACCGGAGATGTTCAGCTCTCCCGCCACCCCCAGCGGCACCGGGCGAAGATCGCGGTCCAGAATATACGTTCTGTAATTATCTAAAGGCTTGCCGATCGGCAGGCTCGCACCTGCCTCGCTGCCGTCGCAGATATGGTAAGTCGTATAGATTGTTGTTTCGGTCGGCCCGTACAGATTCACGATCTGATCGGCATGGACGGCGCTTCGCAGCTCGTCATACAGATTTCTGCTGAACACTTCTCCCGCCAGCATGACATAACGGAACCGGTGATTAACGAGATCGCGCCTGTTGTTCAGAAGAACTTTCATATGGGCGGGTACGGCGCACAGAACGTTAACTTGGTGCTTCGCCATGTAGCTCCAGAGACGTCCGGGCTCGGCAGCCGTTTCTTCGCCGGGGATATACAGCTGTCCGCCGGAAAGAAGCGGCAGCAGCATCTGCTGCACCGACACATCGAAGGTGAACTTGGCCAGAAACAGATGACGGCATTCCCGGTCGAACTTCAGCCGGGCGGTGAATCCCGCAAGCTGATTCGTCACGTTCCGGTGCTCGATCATGACGCCCTTCGGCTTCCCTGTCGTGCCGGATGTATAGATCACATAAGCCAGATCGCCGGGAAGATTGACGTTCTCCGGGCAGGATGCTTCTACCTGGCTTACAGATTCGTCATCCAGGGCGACCTGATCAAGCTTCAAAAGCTCCTGAAGAGGGCGCTGCGTCACGATTAATGAACAACGGCTGTCCTCCAGCATATAGCGGATCCTGTTCACCGGGAAACCGGGATCAATCGGCAGATAAGCGCCCCCGGACTTCAGTACTCCCAGTACGCTTATGACCATTTCGGCAGATGGCTCCGCAATGATTCCGACAATATCGTTTCGTTTCACTCCCTTGTTTCTCAGAACGCGGGCAAGCCGGTTAGCCTGCTCATCCAATTCGGCATATGTCAGCTGCTTGTCCTTATACACGATAGCGGTCTCCGTTGGAGTGTCCCGCACCTGCCGCCCGATTAATTCATGTACCGTCTTTTCGTACGGGAATTCAATCTGCGTATAATTGAAGCCTTCAAGCAGCAGCCGCTCATCCTGGTCGGACAGGATGCGGATATCCTGCAATCGGACATCGCGGTTTTGAGCGATTTCCTCAAGCAAACGGATGAAATGGCCGGCCATCCTTTCGATTGTTTCTTCCGCAAACAGATCCGTGCGGTATTTAAATCTGAAATCAAGGGTGCTCCTCTTCTCAAGGGCCCGAATGGAAAGATCGATCTGGGCCGAACGCTCCTCAACCGGATATTCCCGGAAGGACAATCCGGCAGTATCCATGGCCGCGCGATCATCGCTTTCCTGCGCAAAAATCACATCGTATAAAGGATTTCTTCCCGTGTTCCTTGGAACTCCCAGTTTATCCACCAGTACTTCAAAGGGATATTGTTCATTCTCGAAGGCCTTCAGCGTATTCTCCTTGACTTCGCCCAGAAGAGCCATGAACGTCTTTTCCCCGCATGGAAAGTTTCTCATGACAACCGTGTTCACGAACATGCCAACGATCCGTTCCAGACCCGGATGGGACCTCCCTGCCGTCGGCGAGCCGATTACAATGTCCTCTTGCCCGGTGTATTTGAACAACAACGCGTTAACCGCGGACAACAGCAGCATATATAGGGTTGCCCCGCTTTCTGCGGCAACCGCTCTTAAGCCCGCAGTCAATTCTGCATTAGCGAGGACGCTTACGCTGCCGCCCTCGAACCGCATGACAGGCTGCCGCGGATAATCCGTATTCAGTTGAAGCTCGGGAACCCCATCCTTGAACAGATTCAGCCAATACGCCTCTTGCCTTCTCCTGTCATCGGCCGCATTCTGCTCAGCCTGCCATACCGAATAGTCTTTATATTGCAGCTCGAGCTGTCTCTGGCTCATCCCTGAGTACAGTTCGGAGAATTCCTGCATCAAGATATCCATCGACGCGCCGTCGAAGACAATGTGATGGATATCGGTCAGCAGCAGGTGCCTGTTGTCTCCAACCTTCATGAGCTTGACTCTGAACAACGGCTCCTTTTCCAGATCGAAGGGCTTCACAAAGTCATTGACTGCACGCTGAAGCCCAATTTCTTCCCCCTCTTCGATATCCAGCGTGAAGGTAATGTCGGGTCGGATCGTCTGCACAAGCTCGCCGTCCTTGAATATGAAGGAGGTTCGCAGCGATTCATGCCGGCGGATAAGACGTCCGAGCGTATCCTCCAGCTTCCGCCGGTCAAGACCGCCCTCGATCATATTCACAGAGGTCATGTTATAGGCGAGCGAACTCCGATCCAGCTGCCACAAGATGAACAGCCGCTTCTGCTGCGAAGGAACGGGATAAGTCCCGGCTGTTTCCACAGGCCGAATGGCCGGATATTGCCGCCCTTGCAAGCTCTCCGCGTATTTGGCGAACGCTCTTATGCTGGGATGACGGAACAAGCCGCTTATTTGCAAGCTGGTTTCCAGCTCCCTGTTGATCTTCAGCACGATGGCAGCGGCTTTAAGCGAATGGCCTCCCAGTTCAAAGAAATCATCATGGATGCCAACTCTCGCCACACCCAGAACCTCTTCCCATATGCCTGCGAACAATCGTTCCATATTGCTTTCCGGTGCGGCATAAGGCGAGCTTGCGGCTGTATCCGGATCCGGTGCGGGCAGGGCTTTCCGATCGATTTTCCCATTGTTGTTGAGAGGCATTTTGCCGAGCTGCGTGAAATATGCGGGTATCATGAAATCGGGGAGCTTCTGGGCAACATAGCTTCTTAATTCTGCAACCGGCAGCTTCAGGCGGGAAACGAAATAGGCGCATAGCACATCCATGCCTGCAGAATCTTTCATGGACACTGCAATGGCCTCTTCCACGCCGGGATGCTGCAGCAGGCAATGCTCTACCTCGCCAAGCTCGACACGGAAGCCTCTGATCTTGGTCTGAAAGTCTTTGCGGCCGAGAAATTCAAGCGTGCCGTCCTGCATCCATCTTGCGAGGTCTCCGGTTTTATAAATCTTTTTACCCGGATAGAACGGACATTCCACGAACTTCTCGTTCGTCAGATTCGGCGCGTTATAATAGCCGAGCGACAGACCGTCTCCGCTGATGCATAACTCGCCGGCAACACCAATCGGCTGCAGGTTCGTATCCTCATCCACGATGTATATTTCGGTATTGGGCAGCGGTTTGCCGAGCGGAACAATTTCCAATTGCTCCATATTCAGGCGGTTAAACTTGAAGGAGGCCGCGATATCCGTACACTCCGTAGGACCATAGGTATTGATGACATCGGAGCGGCATTCGGGTGATTGGAGCCATGGCTTCAGCTTTTTCAGATTAATAGGCTCGCCGCCCACGATCACATGCTTCAAAGGGCTTAATTTGCGGTATTCGTTGTACTCGTTGTAATCGATCAAAGGGTAAAGGGCACTCGGTGAACAATTGATAACCGTAATCCGTTCACGGGCGATCACATCCGACATCTCGTTATAGTCATACATCCCTGCGGTGAACAGGTGCAGCCGCCCGCCCACCAATAAAGGAGCGAACAAATTTTTATGTGCCGTATCGAAGCTGAGCGGTGCGATCAGCATCAGGTCGTCAGCATCGCTCAGCTTCAGTTCGCGTATATACCAATTCAGCAAATTGACGAATGAACGCCGTTTCACCATTACCCCTTTGGGCACGCCTGTGGTTCCCGAAGTGAACAGAACATACATCATACCCTCCGGGTCATACGTCAATCCCGGATTATCCACAGCCTCCGGCACGCTGCTCGCCAAGGCGCTCCCGATATCGACGATTTTCATCTCCGCATCAGAAATATTTACTTCAAGATTGCCGTTTACCAGAATAATGCCGGCCTGCGAGTTGTTCAGCAGAGACCTGATTCGTTCCTCCGGCAGGCTCGGGTCAATCGGCAAATACGCTCCCCCGGTCTTTAAAATCCCCATCATCCCTACGGGCATCTCAAGCGATCTTTCCACCATGATCCCGACAACGCTGCCTTCCCCGATCCCAAGCCTGATCAATAGATGGGCGATTTGATTCGCTTTGGCGTTGAGTTCCCTGTAGGTCAGCTTTCGGTTCTGATAAACGACTGCTGTTTGATGCGGGGTTCTCTCCACCTGCTCTTCAAACCAGTCAACTACGGTTTTGTCCTTTGGATAAGGGGCAGCCGTTTCGTTAAACTCGTATAATAGACGGCTTCTCTCTTCATCCGGAATTCCAATCCCGGACAATAGGATGTCAGGGTTATCCAGAACGGTTCTGAAGAAGTGAGTGAAATGATTCGCAATACCGCGAATGGTCTCCTGCGTAATGCCGCCTGTCTTAAACGATACACGGCAATGAATGTGCTCTCCCGCCAAGTTGAACTGAAACGTCGTATCGGCGGCGGATTGACCGGCGGAAGCATTATTTTGGATATTTTCCAGTAAGACGACCGTTCGCGGTTTAGGCAGATCTCCGGCAGGCGTTTCCAGATGCAGAAGCCTTGCCAGCTTGCGGTAGGAAACTTTCTGGTGCTTGCCCGCATCCGAGACGGTTTGTTTTACCTCGAACAGAAGATCCTTGAACGTCATGCGGCTATCCATCACATTTCGTATAATCAAATGGTTATCCTGAAAAGCCGGCCCGGACTTCGTCCTGAACACCGGAATCCCGACAACAACATCTTTATTTCCCGAATGTATGGATAGCAAATATTGAATTCCGCACAGCAAAATGATGAAAACACCGTATTCCGACCCGTTGCTCACGGCCGTAATCCTGCGTGCAATTTCATCTGGAAGGTTAAACGTATGGATTTCTGTATCCTGAATTTCCGTACGCACCATCTTGTGATCAACCGCAAAACTGCTCATGCCCAAATCGGCTGACAATTTGCCGAGCCAATAGATTTCTTCTTCCGTTAATCGATCGGTATCGTTATCATGTCTGCTGTTTGCGGGAATGTTTGGGGTATGCATTATAACCCTCCTGATCAGTACAAAAGTTGTATTGATTGTTGGCTTGCACTCAATGCTCCGCTAAGGTGTCGTTAATCAGATGCAGGATATCGAAATCGTTATCGTTAATGAAAAAATGTCCTCCGGGATAGCCGTGAAGGCCAAACCGCTCCTTCGTAAAATCCTTCCAATGCATCATATCCTCATAAACGATATCGTCCCCTTTCCCGTATAATGCGGTGATATTGGCGTTTAGCCTGGCATTGTCCGGCATAAACGCATATTCTTCGATCAGCCTGAAGTCGGATCTCAATATCGGCAGAAAAATCTCCATTAGCTGTCGATTGTGAAGAACCTCTTTGGGCGTGCCGTTTAATTCATCCAATTTTTTCTTGAATTCTTCCTCGGGCAGCTGGTGAAGATTATGGCTTCGTATCCTGTTCGGCGCTCTGACGCCGGAAACAAATACATGCCTGGGAGGATGAATCCCTTCACCCTCCAGCTTTCTGCAGAGCTCATAAGCGATTAGTCCGCCCATGCTATGTCCAAAAAAGGAATACTTCGTTCCGCTGATATATTGTTTTACATATGCAAACAGATCGCATAAGGCATCATTCATGTCTTTATAGCAAGTGTCCTGAAATCTTTTTCCTCTGCCGGCGTAGGGGACTGGCAGCAGCTCAATGCCGGGAAGCAAATGCTTGCGCCACGGATAGTAGATAGATTCAGATCCGCCCGCATAGGGGAAACAAAATAGAAGCATGTTATTCATGAGTGAATCCTTCCGGCAATATTTCTTGAGCTGCGGCTTTTATGTACTTTCCTTCAACGAATAAGCGCATCTCTCCGAATGATTAAATTTCTAATATTCTGAATCTTTTATATGCGGTTTTCCATATGAATTCGTTTCGAATCTGATAGAATCGTTTTTCATCCCGCACTCAATTTTCAAATATGCACATTATTCCCTTTATTTCCTCCAAAACGTTGAATATCAGGGTCAATGTTCCCTATAATTTCTCAAATATGTTGAAAAATAGGGATTAATCATGATAATTGACCTATTTCAATTCCAATAACTGATGTAATACAATTTATAATATACTAGTAATAATTGAAAGTGCAACATATTTTACTTATTCCTGCCAATTATTCCTGCCTGTTTTTTCTCCTATAACCTCTCTGTTTTACAAACACTTACAAGGTTTTTCGTAATGTTTTTGCAAGACTCAAGTTATTAAGGAGGGCAACAATAATGAGCGACGCAGCAAGCCGTTTGGAAGGAACGCAGCATCATGAATTGGAAAAATATCGTTTTTCGCCCGAAATACGCAGCCAAATACGCGAGCTGCAGCAGCAGAATAATTGGTACAATTATTTCGCCATAGGACTGGACTGGCTGATCATCTCGGCGGTTATCGCCCTTTTTTACTTAAAGCCTACGATATGGATGTATCTCATCAGCATCACAATCATAGGAAGCCGAATGCGCGGTCTGGATATCATGATGCATGAATCCAGCCACAATATGCTGTTCAAAAACCACAAATTAAACAAATGGATTGCCTGCTTATTTGCAGCTTACCCCATTATGATTTCCTATCGAGCCTACATCAAGGGCCATATGACCCATCACAAATATTTGTGGAGCGATATTGACCCCGACAAACTGCGGTATCAATTGGTAGGGCTAGATAACCCTCCGAAGAGCAGGTTGGAATTTATTCTCCGTCATTGTCTGAGACCTTTGACCCTGGTTCATGTGCCCCGTTATTTGAGCGGAATGATCAAAGTAACGATGTATTCCAAAGACGAAACGCGTTTCGACAACATCGTGCGGGGTGTATATTGGGCATTGATCATATTCTGCTCCATCTTTTTCGGATTTTGGCTGGAGCTTATACTTTTTTGGGTCATTCCTTTTATGACGACGCTGCAAATACTGAAATATTGGGCTGAGATGGCCGAACATGCCGGCCTGGAAAACGATAAGGAAATGTTTGCGACAAGGAACTCCTTTGGAAATTGGTTTGAACGGGTGCTTCTTCATCCTCACCGCAATTCATATCATTTGGTTCATCATCTTTTCCCTGCCATCCCCCATTATAATATCAAGAAGGCGCATCTTGTTCTGATGGAAGATTCCGAATACCAGAAGGCACATCATTGCACCGGTTTTTTCCTGTCGCTGGCCCCGGGCTTTTCTTCTGTTATTGACGATATTCAAGGCCGCATTCCGTTTTGGAATAAATTAAAAGGCAGATAATGGGGAAGCGTACCCCAATGAGATTCCTGCTTTTTCTATCTCACTTACCCGATTCCGCAACATGCCCTAACATAAATCACCACCCCCACCATACTCTATTTGGATAGTTATAACCTGCCAATTCGCACAAGAAGGCTGCCGCGTCAAGCGGGCAGCCTTCTTATGCGCCGGGGGTTCAATTTCATCATGCACCTGACCGCAGCTATGTTATCATAATTGTCATGCAGCACCCAAACTGCTCGATACGGGAGGGATCTCTGATGGAATTGAAACCCGGAAAACCTGTTGGACTATTACACGTTAATAAGGAAAATCCCAAATTTTCAGCTTCCCGGTACTCCCCCTCCACCGATCTCATACCTTTCATTGAGCATTACTGGATTGTCCGCTGGGATCTTCGGGGGAAGGAACCGCATCTTCAAGAAACCCTGCCTCATCCTTCCGTTCATCTGGTGTTTGAAAGAGACAATTCGCGAATTGTGGGCGTTTTTAAAGGCAGGTTTTCAGTGCTTCTCCAGGAACAAGGAGCGGTCTTCGGCGTCAAATTCCTGCCTGGAGCTTATTATCCCTTTCTGAACAATTCCGTTTCAACCCTGACGGACCGCATGGTGCCTTTCCGGGAAATCTATGGAATGGGCAGCCAGGCGCTGGAGCAGCGGCTTTTTTCCCAGGAGACCGCAGAACAGATGATTCCTCTTGCAGAATCTTTTATTCGGGAACGTCTCCCAGAACCCGACACCAATGTCGAGCTCATTAATAACGTCGTTCAAACTATCGTCTCCGATAGAAGCATCGTTAAAGTTGATGACATTGTGCGGCGCTTCCCTCTAGGCAAAAGGCAGTTTCAGCTCTTATTCCGTCAGTATGTGGGGGTCAGCCCCAAATGGATCATTCAACGCTACCGGCTTCACGAAGCGGTCGAGAAAATGGACGATGGCGATATTCCCGACTGGTCAAGGCTTGCTTTGGAGCTCGGCTATTACGATCAAGCCCATTTCATTCATGATTTCAAATCTATCGTAGGAACATCCCCGGAAATCTACACGAGATTGTTAAATGAACCAAAGCCGGACTAAGGCTGTTAAAGCGGGTGTTTATAGAGTTCGATCACATTGCCTTCCGGATCGCGTAAATGGGCAACCCTTGCATTCCAGGCCTGCCGGTCATGAGGTTCATTAAGGAGCTCCACTCCTCTTTCCTTCAAACGGGCGCACACCTCGTCCACATCATCGACGGCAAATGCGAGTAAAAATTTCGACTGTGATTCTGTACCGGTTGGAAGATGGTTTTCATCGAGCACTTCAACGATATTTTCACGGGAAAAAATTTCGAGTTTGGTTTCGCCGGTATTAAATGATGCGAACTGCATCTCCTCTGAGGAAAACCCCATTGGAAACTCCATCACGTCTTTGTAAAAGGCTACACTTTCGTGAAAATTGTTCACCAGCAGTCTGACTTGGGATAATTTCATTGTTCCACTACCTTTCTGTATATATTGCGGCTAACCCGGGAGTAAAAAGGTTTCCTATGCCCAATTTAACAAAATCAAGGGAACGCGGTATTGTAAAAACGCGATAAAAATATTGTAAGGGAGCAGAGTAAGGGTACATGATGGGGATGAAGGCTTGCATATAGACTATGATCAGCCGTATATACAAAGAAGAAATGAGTGTGGGTAGGCGAAGCAGAAACTAATATGTTCCGTGCACTGAATTATTTTGGAAATAATGAATGAATCGTATCTTCAACTTCCTGTAACAACCCTTTATATGCCTCCCCATCAAGGTTTCCTATGCTGCCAAAAAATAAATGTCCCACAGGTTCAATACCAACGAAGTCCAAGATGCCAATATCCGACGTAATTTTCAATCCGGCGGTCATCCCAATCGTATCGTAAATTTCCAGGGGAGTAGCATGTGTGTTGATAATAAATCCCTTCTTGCCTGTCAGCATCTTAACGATACCTTGTTCACCAACACTATAGGCAAAGCCGTAAGAGAACACGCGGTCAACATAACCTTTAAGGATCGCGGGAAGTCCCGTCCACCAAATAGGATAAATAAATGTAATAACTTCCGCTTGCGTAATAAATTCTTGTTCCGTTTTAATATCCTGCGGTGTTTGCCCGGCTCTCATCGCAATTGAATCTTCTGATTTTAGAACAGGCTGGAAATGGAGTGCATACAGATCACGCACAATAACCTCATGGCCGTTTTTTGTTAATGCAGCGGCTGCGGTTTCCAATATCGTGTGGTTAAAACTTTCAGTTTTTGGATGGGCAAAGACTATAAGATGCTTCATTTTAATGTCTCCTTGTCATTTTTAAATGTTTTAGACGAGTCAGTCTACGATTTTGCCGCAGGTCAAGTTGGCGATGGCGCCAGTAATGGCGCTGCCCGATCCGACACTATAAGGACTGCCGCATTCGCTGCTTCTTTGAGTCATGGCATGTTCATTCCTCCTTTGATTCGAAAAGCTTGCTGCTGGGAACGTATAGGAGGCCATTCTGATTCAATTATATCGTATGGCGTATGAAGCCGTTTCTTATCGATTGCTATTATGACTAAAAAATCAAACAACTGCATGATCTCAAACCACCCTTTTGATGCCGGGGATCCTGCGGATGAGCGATGCTGCCGCGTAGGAGAGAATGACGGCGGCACAGCCGACCAATACAAATTTTACAATCGGATGCCAGTCCAGAGAACGAAGCGCAAAGGACACATAGGTCACAAACAGCGCATGAATGATATAAACGAGAAAAGCGTTGGAGGACAGCCATCCGGTAGACAAAGCTGCCGCGCTGTTCCATCGTTTGCGGAACCATACCAGCAGTACATAGGAGATCCCCAAACCAAGCAGCGGATCGATTATTGCATAAAAGGCAGCTTGCCAGCTCATTCCCCCCATGAATTGGGATATGTCGCCCTCCAATGCTCCTCCGAACGCCATCCCTGCAGGAAACAAGACGATCAGCAAAATGACGATCCCCCTCCACTTCCGGGCGGCGTCTTCGGTCAGCTGCTGCAGCCAATTTCCGCGATTGGCCGCAATGCCCGCCATGAACAAGCCGATATAGGCCGGAAAATATGCCAATTGCAAATGCATTACCTCGGTTCCAACGGGGTATGCCAAGCGTACGATAAAATTTGCAGCCATGACGATTACAAGATAACCTGCTATAAGCCTCGGTGTCAGTGCGGGAGGTTTACGGAGAGGCTTGCCTGCCGTCATCACTCGATAACCCGAATAGATGACGAAGAACAGCAGCAGCGCCACCAAATACCACAGCGGCCCTACTTCAAATTCAATCAAACCCCGGAGCGGATGAGGGATTACCTCCTCTTGGATATATAGACCCAGTGAACCTTCATGCCCGGTCGCAACATATCTGAGGAACGGAGCAATAACCAGCATATAGAACATCAGCGGAATACCGAACCGGACCAGGCGTGCCTTAAGGAATCCGCCTCCCCCTTGGCGGTCATAGGAAGCGGGGGTCACAAACCCGGAAATAAAAAAGAACAGCCCCATAAAAAACGATTGGTTGACAGCCGTAAATATCGTAAGCAGTGTATTTACCACAACATTGTCCTGATGCTCGTAATAAAACCAGCCTCCCGAACCGCCATAAGTAATTGCCGTATGGTGGAGTACGACCAGCACCGTCAAAAAAACTTTCAAGCGGTCCAGATAGATTAATCTCTTCTCCATTTCTGCATCCCCTTTCGTTCTCATGCACCAACAATAACACGGGGGTCATGGTAAGCTCACCGAAAGAAAGAGGATAAACCGCGCAAATCGATCTTCGGTACCGGGAGGCATTGCTTTCGGTCTTGCTGCGGACGATTGCGGTGCCGCGAAACCGCCGGTATAGTATAATGAAATCATTCATTCTCAAAGGGAGTAGTTGGGGGGATCGATTGTGACCCATATTTTGTTGGTTGATGACCACCGGACCTTCTTGGCCGGAACGGCCATCATTCTCGAAAAAAACGGCTTTCGCGTGACGACTGCGTCAAGCGGTGCATTTGCAGTGGACCTGATGGAACAATCTGTTTTTGATCTGTTCGTATTTGATCTGAAGCTGCCGGAGATGAACGGTTTCGAATTAACGGAAGCTGCTCTGCAGCGCCATCCGGAAGCGATAATCGTCATATTGACCGGCGAGGACATCTCGGAGCATTACGACCGGCTGATCGAGATTGGGGTAACCGGCATTCTGGAGAAGTCTCTTGGCGAACGGGAATTTATCGCCAGTCTTCAATTAGCTATCCAGCAATTAACGGTTCTTCCTGTCCATCTCGCCAGGCAGCTGAGAACCAAAGAAAGCCGCCTTTCCGAGCCGGGCGTGGACTCCGGGGGAGCGAGCCGGACGTTATCGGACAAGGAACTGGCCGTCTTGAAGCTGATTGCTCAGGGACACAAAAATAAAGACATTGCGGACCGGCTTTTCATGAGCCAGCGCAATGTCGAATATCTGATCTCGCATCTGTTCGGGAAACTGGGTGCGGCCTCCCGGCAGGAGGCCGTGATGAAGGGCATCAAGCTGAAATGGCTGAACATGGACTTGTAGCCTGTTTGCCGTGCTAATAACAATTCACCGCATCAGACCGGCAAAGAACAATGGACTTTGACGCCCTGACCGGGCTCAGACTGCACCGACACTTCCCCTCCTACCATGTGGATCCGCTCCGCAATGCCCCTTAATCCAAACCGGTTCATGGAAGAAAAATCGATACCGGTCTCCATGCCTTTGCCGTCATCCTCATACCGGATATACACATCGCTTTCCTCCTGCCCGATCTCCATTATGACTCTGGACGCTTCCGAATGCTTGACCGCATTGTTAATGAGTTCCTGCACGACTCTGTAGACCGCCGTGGTTTGCTCGTCGCTGAGAGAAGCGGTTAACGGCAATGCATGGAATTCCAGCTGAAAATCAACCCGCAGCCGGGTTTTCTCCACCAGCCTGGAAACCGCGTGCAGCACACCATGATCGGACAAAAACGATGGCATCAGCTCCCTGCATGTTTCCCGGATCATGAACTCGGCATTATCGAGCCCAAGTCGTATCTGCTCATTGTCCTCATGCAGCCATTGTCCGGCGGGCATTCGTTCAAAGGTCCGGCGGATATGCAGCAATTCCTGCAGCACTTCGTCATGAAGGTCGGAGGCCAGGCGCTTTCGCTCCTTCTCCGCAATTTGCATAAACAGCTTGGATAACCATGGCGACCGATCCGCTTGCCGCTGCTCCATTTCCCTTAGCCGGCTCTCAAGCAATTGAAAGTATTCATAAAAGATCGATACATATTTGGACATAAGCATTAAAGCGAACTTATCCCGTTCATCTATGAGGATCGGAACGCCATCTGACGAGCAGACGGCCAAGTAAAGCCTTATCCCGCCAGTTCCGCCCGCCGATCCCAAAACCATCGCAGGAGCGACAATCGCCTCGCCATCGGACATCCGGTTCCCTGTTGACCTCAGTATCCTGCCAATATCCCCCTCCCGGGAGGGAGGAGCAGCCTTTCCCTCGAATTGGATAAAATCTTTCGCTTCATCGTGCTTCACCAGCAGAAACGCATGCGGCTGGAAATATCGCTGCCCTTCCCGGATGACGCTTTGCTCCAAATCGGCGATCCGGTAAGTCCGAAGCAGTACGGACAACAGTTGATCCAGCCGCTGCCGGGTATCAACTTCCTGCTCCAGGGAGGTGTTTTTCGCTCGGAGCTCGTCGGCGATGGCTCTGTTATCACTTAGCGTCTGGATGAACCGGCGGAAAAACAGTATCCCAAACACGGTCAACAGCGCCAGCAGAGCCCAAGGGAATGTATCTTCCAGGCATTGCTCCCAATATACCAGGCGGTATCCGAGATTGCGCCCGGCAATATCCTCCAGCAAATCTTTTCCCGGATCAGGCAGCAGGACCAGCGCAAACAAGACGAATCCGGACGCAATTAACCTTAGCTCCGCCTGATTCGCCTTGCTTCGCAGCAGGGTCAAAAATTGCGATATGCAAATTGTCATGTTCAGGAAAACAAAACCCAGGAACAGCCGGCTGAGGACAATGATCATAGATTCGCCGACAGGCAGCAGCGAGGCTGCCGCAATGACGGCCCAAAGAAGTCCTCCCGCCCAGAGCAGCATGCGGACGACGGGTCTATTTGAGGTTCCCAGCAGATAAGAGACAAAAGCGAAGGACAAGAACGCAACTCCGCTTTTGATGGCCAGCGAGTTGTATGGAATTTCCGGGAAAGGCCCGAACAACAACACTTTATCATCCCATTCCGCAAACAGCTGAAGCGACGTCAAGAACGAGATGACCCCAAGATAAAGATAGCCGCGCTCCTGATTGAGAACGGCGAACATCGCCCAGAAGATGAACGCTACGAAAACAAACAGCATCACGAATATGGCATCGTCCAGATGGTGGCGAAACTGGTTGAACACCTTCGCCCCGCCGTCGAGCGGCTTCAACAGTGTGTAGTTGATCAGACCGTTCATCCCGAAGAGGAGGAGCGCCGCTCCTGATATCTTCGCCATCGTTTTCAACATCGTCACGTCTGTTCTCCTTATGCCGCTCCATGTTCTCTATCCGCTTGCCGCCCATAATCGTCTGCTGTGAATCCGGAGCCTGCCGGTTTGTTCCAGGATATTCCTGCATATAAAACCTTCAGACGATGGATATGGAGAAAAGTTGCGGGATATTCCAAAATGCCGGACGCAGCGGCAGCACAACGCCACTTCCTGTTGGCCCGTACAATCCCCCTGCTCTCCCCTACATGGCGTTTTTAACGATTTTCCTGTAATAACCATGCTCGTCATCTCATAACTTCCGAATGAGATCAAGATGAGGCCTTTTTAACACTATTTTAGCTCATATCCTTCATATGAAGTTGAAAAGTTTGTTTTGTCATGCCTATTTGCTTCCTGGTTTTCCCTGCCGTTCCGGATCTCAATGATGGATGCATGTTGTTATCTCAATTCATCAAATCAAAAAAGCCGCGGTATCCGCGGCTCGTTTTTGCAAACCTGTTATTGTCTACCTCATCTGCCAGGCGTCGCTGTCTTTCGTTCCATGCATCTTTTGGTTTCATGCTTGATCGATCAGTGCGAACAAGTCGTTGAAGATCTCGGCCATGCCCGGATGCGTGTAGATCCGGTCCCTCAAATACGTATAAGGTTGATTGCCGTCCATCGCCAAGGCGACCAGGTTGATCAATTCTCCCGCTTCCACACAGAACAGCGTGCATCCCAAAATTTGGCCGTTGGCCGCATTGACAACGGCTTTGACCATGCCGTCCGTGTTTTTCAATATTCTGGCCCGAGTCGATGCCCCTGCCGCAAGTTTGGCCACCTTGATCTGGTATCCTACTTTCCGCGCTTCTTCTTCCGATAATCCTACCTGCGCGAATACCGGTGTAATAAAGACGGATTGCGGGATGTTCTTGCGATCCTGCCGCGAGCGGGAACCGTCGCCGAATAATTGATTCCTGATGATGCGGTAATCATCGAGTGAAATGTAAGTGAACTGCGGTCCGCCATTGACGTCCCCAATCGCCCAAATATGAGGCACATTGGTACGAAGCGTATCGTCGACCGCGATAAACCCTTTGTCTGTAACAGCCACGCCGGCGCGATCAAGCGCAAGCGAATCCGTATTCGGTTTTCGGCCGGTTGCAATTAGCACGGCGTCGACCTCTGCCTGTTCGATCTGTCCCTCGCCGTTGATCAGCGTAATGACCGTCGCACCGTCGTTGTCCTTTATGTTCTTTACGCGGGTCGAGAGGCGGAAACGAATGCCTTTTGCTTCCAGGACATGTTTGATCTCTTCGCGAACATCCGGGTCTGCCCGCTTCAAGAACTCCGCTCCTCTCTCGAAAACCGTGACCTCGGCACCGAAATTGGCGTACATAGAGGCGAACTCCAGGCCAATATATCCACTGCCGATAATGGCCAACCGCCGGGGGAGCTTATTCAGGCCAAGCAAGGTTGTGCTGTTATAAACGCGCTTGCTGGCGTCCGCTCCTTCGATTGCCGGCATGAACGGTTGCGCGCCGGTGTTGATGAAAATATGCTTCGCCGTGATCGTGACGGGTTCCATTCCTTGGATTTCAACCAATACCTCGTGGGGCGAAAGGAATGATGCATGTCCGGTAATCAATTGGATACCAGGGTGATTCTCGATATTTTCCTGATTTTTGCTGCGCAGGAACGCGACCAGCTCTTCTTTGGTCCGCCATGCTTCCTCAAAAGCGCTCTGTTTCCCGGCGAAATCGGCGTAACCGCGAGCGGCGGCATTTTCCGCCGAATGAACCAGCGATTTGGTCGGAATACAGCCGATATTAATGCAGGTTCCCCCATACATAGCCGCGGATTGCTCGACCACCGTTACGCTCCAGCCTTGCTTTGCCAGAAAAGGCGCCAGCGTCTTGCCGCCCTTCCCAAACCCGATGATTAATGCGTCTGTTTGTCGATCTATTATAACGAACACCTCCAGATTTGCTACGTGTATACTATACAAAATAAAGTTCTAAAAAACAACTAAGTTCTTATTTGAAACTTAATCGGGCTATGTTATACTTTCTGGTATCAAGGAAGGCGGGATCAACCGGATGAAAAAAGTCTATGATTTAGAGTGCAATATCGCCGAAACGCTGAATATGATCGGCGACCGTTGGACGCTGCTGATTATCCATGAAATCATGATTGGAACGCGTACATTCAATGACATGAAGCATGCCCTTAATGGGCTTTCCACAAGTATTCTTTCGGAGCGGCTCCGCATGCTGGAAGAAGATGGACTTATTATTTCCCGCCTTTACTCTGCGCATCCCCCGCGCTACGAATATGGTTTGACACCAAGCGGACAAGCGCTGGACAACGTCATGAACGCCATCATCCTGTGGGGCAAAGATCATTTGGAAACCTGCTATAAGCGGATTATTCACCGCTCCTGCGGCGAGGAGATCAACATTTCCTATTACTGCCCGCATTGTGAACGCAATGTAACGGACATAGAAGTCACACCCGTCGAACACATGCCAGTCAGCAGCGTAAGCGACGATAATTTGCCAAGCGATCTTGGACATTAGACAAGAAGAAACAGCGGCATTAGCCCCTATTACAAACGAAAGAAATAGTTCCGGACTAAAACGAGGCGGATTCGGCGTGTTGGACATAGCCAGCCAAGGTACTTTCAACTGATAAAATTGCTGATAAGCATCGAGATTATCGTACAGACCAATTTTGGTCGCCTTCCCCGGGGCGGCCTTTTTTCATTGAAATAAATTTTAGAAAGAAGTGTAAAATTTGGCTCGCCTTTTCTGATATTTTTGAAGAAGAAACTAACTTTGCCGCCAGAGGACGGTGACAGCCGTGCCGTTCCTTCCTACGATTCGATATTCTCGCGCCTTGTGTCCGCTCGGACAACAGCTTGTGATATGCAAGCCTTGGATCCGGAAGAGGCGTTCTGTCCGTGCGCGGCTGCGGCTGCCGTCATCAATAAACGCATCATATTACCATAAAAGGTCATCCTCCTACCCTACTTTTTCCTCCTGCCAGCTTCTACAATGAGGATAGGTCCGTACATGATTCATTGAATTGAATAAGAAGTGGAGGAATGTCAGGATGGAATTGTCGTTGAGTATGTGGAGTGTCCACCGTACGGTGAGAGAACAAGGCTGGACCGTGATGGACTTCTTATCCTTCTGTTCCGTGGAAGGCATCAATCGCGTGGAGCTGTTAAATGTGTTTTGGCGGGACATAGAGCAGGAGCTCCCGCAGGTATTGGACTATATCCGGGACAATGGAATTACGGTGGTGAGCTACGCCGTAGCCAACGACTTTGTGAATGAATCACCTGTGGAACGTTCAGCCGCATTAAAACAAATAACGGAGGCTTTTCCAACGGCCCAAGCACTTGGCACCTCGATGATTCGAGTGTTCTCCGGCAATCTCAGCGGAAGCATCAATTATGAGACGGCGCTGGATTGGATTGTGGATGGGTTGTCTGAGGCCGCCCGGCAGGCAGAGCTTGCCGGAATGGTGCTTGGCCTCGAAAATCACGGCAAGCTGGCCGGCAGCGGTGAGCAGGTTCAGAAGATCATCGACCGTGTCGGTTCCCCCGCACTTCGTTCCACCTTCGATACCGGCAATTTCCTTCTGGTCGGCGAGCATCCTTCACAAGCGCTTGAAGTGCTGCTGCCTCTTATTGCCCATGTTCATGTCAAGGATTTCTACCCGGATATAAACGGGCGCTACATGTCTCTTGGCGGCCAAGCCTATGAAGGAATTGCGCTGGGTAAAGGCGAGGTTGAGGTCAAGAAAATTGTGAACCGCTTGCGCGAGCATGGGTATCAGGGGGCCTTTGTCCTTGAATATGAAGGCTTGGGCAGTGAAGTGCAAGGAATCCTCGATAGCTTCGCGTATTTCAACTCTATCAAATAATCATAAGGGAGAAATGGCAAAAATGAAACGCGAATTCCATGCCGACATCATCATTATCGGAGGGGGAACCGGAGGCACTGCGGCTGCGCTGGCTGCGGCAAAATCGGGAAAAACCGTCATCATGACGGAAGAAACCTTGTGGATCGGCGGTCAATTGACGAGTCAGGCCGTGCCTCCCGACGAGCACCGGTGGATTGAATCATTTGGCTGTACACGAAGTTATCGGCAGTTCCGTGACGGTATCCGTCAATATTACCGGCAGTTTTTTCCTCTTACTGCCGAGGCAAGAGCGCTACCTCATCTGAATCCTGGCAGCGGCATCGTCAGCCGCATTTCCCATGAACCGCGGGCGGCCGTCGCTGTCCTGCATGGCATGCTGGCCCCGTATATCCACAGCGGGCAGCTGCAGATTCTGTATCGTCATGTGCTTGTGGAAGCAGAGACAACGGGAGACCAGATCCGTTCGGTTACCGTAAAGTGCCTGGATACCGGCGATCAGCTGGTTTTGCTCGCTTCCATCTATGCGGATGCGACGGAATGCGGCGATTTGCTGCCCCTGGCCGGAATAGAGTATGTGACCGGAGCGGAATCCGTTGCCCAGACCGGTGAGCCCCATGCGGTTGAGGGCCCGCCGCAACCCATGAATATGCAGGGCTTCACCAGCTGCTTTGCCATGGATTACCGGGATGGCGAAGATTATACCATTGCCAAGCCTGAGCTTTATGAGTTTTGGCGGGATTACAAGCCCGATTTCTGGCCGGATCGGCTGCTGAGTCTGAGCGGAATAAAACCTTCCACTCTGGAGCCCATCCAATACGGGCTATTCGCGGATACCGATAAATTTCCCCTGTTTCTTTACCGTCAAATAGCGGATCAACAGCATTTTCACGCAGGAACGTATCCAGGCTCGATATCGCTGGTGAACTGGCCGCAAAACGATTATTGGTTGGGGCCGATAATTGACGTCAGCGAAGAAGAGCGGGCCCGTCATTTGCATCAAGCCAAGCAGCTCAGCCTCTCTCTGCTCTATTGGCTGCAGACGGCTGCACCGCGGCCGGACGGCAAAGCGGGATATCCCGGACTTCGGCTGCGGCCCGATGTGGTCGGTACGGCAGATGGCTTGGCGATGTATCCCTATATTCGTGAATCCCGGCGAATACAGGCTCAATTCACCGTTCTTGAGCAGCATGTGGCCGCTGCATGCCGCCCGGAAGGCCTGGCCGAAAAGTTCCATGATTCAATCGGCATCGGCAGCTACCGCATTGATCTGCATCCGAGTACAGGCGGTCAGTCCTATATTGATATATCCTCTCTCCCCTTCCAGATTCCGCTCGGCAGCCTGATACCCAAACGGGTGAGCAATGTCTTGGCGGCAGGTAAAAACATTGGCGTAACCCACATTACCAATGGCTGCTACCGGCTGCATCCGGTGGAGTGGAATATCGGGGAAGCGGCAGGATATTGCGCCAGTTACTGCCTGGATCATAATGTCAATCCAACTGACATACGCAGCAGCGGGAAAGAGCTTGCGAGCTTTCAAAACAGGCTGATTCAGGAAGGCATCGAGCTGGAATGGCCTTCCATTCACGCGGTCTGACCACTATAAGAATGAGGTGCTGACGATGAGCAATCCTATAAAAATAGGCGTGATAGGTGCCGGGACCATCTCGGAGATGCATTTGCGCTCCTATCACAATCACGCTGAAGCGACACTCCATGCCATCTGCGACCTGCAGATCGGGCGCGCACAGGCCAAAGCCGGGAAGTACAATATTCCCAACGTTTATTCCGACTATAAGGAACTGCTGGCGAATCCCGAGATTGATGCCGTCAATATCTGCACCTGGAATAACTCCCACGCGGAGATCAGCATCGCCGCCCTGCAGGCAGGCAAGCATGTATTGGTAGAGAAGCCGCTCTGCAGGAACGTGCGGGAAGCCCTTGCCGTTCAGCAGGCGGTTCAAGCTTCCGGCAAGATACTTCAGGTCGGATTCGTCCGCAGATACGCATCCAATACACGTATCGTCAAAGCCTTCATGGATGGGGGCGACATCGGACCCATCTATTATGCCAAAGCATCCTGTATCCGGAAATTGGGCAACCCCGGAGGATGGTTCTCCGACCTGGAACGTTCCGGAGGCGGTCCTTTGATCGATGTTGGCGTTCATGTGATCGATTTATGCTGGTACCTCATGGGCCGGCCCAAGGTGAGGTCAATCAGCGGCAATACGTACAAGAAGCTGGGCAACCGCTCCAATGTCCAGAATCTGAAATCTTACAAAGCCGCGGATTACGACGCGGAGCACAATTCGGTGGAGGATATGGCCAATGCGCTTATCCGCTTTGATAACGGGGCATCTCTCCTGGTTGATGTCAGCTTCACGCTTCATGCCAAGGAGGATGAGCTGACGGTCAAGCTTTACGGGGAACAGGGCGGCGTAGAGCTCGAGCCGGAGCTTGCGTTCATTACAGAGAAGCATGATACGATTTTGAACAGCACCCCTCAGATCGACAGCCTGACCTTTGACTTTGCAGCGGGCTTTCAGGATGAGATGAATTATTTCATTGAGGTCTGCCAAGGCAAAAAACCGACCTTAAGCCCCGTAGAGGACGGTGTGGAGATGATGAAGATCTTATGCGGCATTTATGAATCAAGCGAGCTGGGCCAAGAAATTTACTTCTCCTAGAACTTATGGATCGTATAAGGTCATAGAAAGAAGCATAAATAAGAAGAAGCGGCGTCCTTAAGCGGCATGGTAAGTTTCTTTCCTCAAAAATATCAGAAAAGTATCGGCCAAATTTTATACTTTCTGTTAATTAAAAAAAGATGACTTCTGATTAATTAATCAGAAGTCATCTTTTTTCTCATCTTATCGTTATCTAACGGTTGATATACCCTGCGTGCTGGAGCATTCTCATCAGTACAACAGCGGCTTCGGCCCGTGTTGCTGAACCCTTGGGCACGAAGCCCGCAGCAGAGCGTCCTTCCATGATTCCCATATCGGTAACAGCAGCAACCGCTGATTCAGACCACGCTGCGATGGCTTCTCGATCCTGGTAGCGCTGCAGGATCTCGAGCAGGTTTCCTGCCTCCTGCTCCATTCCTGTCATTTGCAAAGCACGCAGCAGCAGGACGCTTAATTGTTCGCGTGTTATCGGCTCATTGGGCCGGAACTCTTTGTCGTTGATGCCCTCTACAAGTCCCCTTGCGGCAGCGGTCCCTATTGCTCCTGCGTACCAGGCATCCCGGTTTACATCGCCGAATGTCGTTTGCTCCTCCCCATCCCTCCAGCCTAACGCACGGACCAATAGCGTGGTGAATTGGGCACGGGTGATCGGCTCATTCGGCGTAAAGTGAAGATCATCTGTTCCCTCGATGATTCGTTTGGAAGCCAGCAGACTTACCTCATTGCTTGCCCAGTGGCCGCCCATATCATCAAATGTCTTCTCTGAGCTAGCCACAGAGAACAGACCCAGCTCGGATAATATCAACCGCACATCGGAATTCCCACCCTCTGCCTGCTCGACCAAAGCAGGAATGAAGCGGCTTTTCCCTTCTGCCGGGTCATGCGATAACGCTGACGTAAGAGAAGGATCGGCTTGCGCGGATAAATGAAAGGTAAATCCGGCTTTGGCGCCATCCAGGCTGGTAACATGCTGCTCTACGCCGCCTTGCTCCCATACCAGACTGATATTAACGCTGTAGCCAAGCTTAGATGCCCCCTCCATCCTGAGCCGGCGGTTGATTTGCTCCTCCTCCTCATCGGGCAGCTTGCCGATTCTTATTTGGAGCATCTCTGCAGGTTTGGCTGCAGCAAGACCTGCCTGCAGTCCAGCCAGCGGCACTTCGAAGCGGCCCAGCGGAGAGCTGATAACCATTCTGCCTTTTGGCAGAGCCGCCAATGCTTTATCTAATCCGCTTACCGGGAGATTAATCAAGAGCACATCCTCCACCTCTTGAATGGAGTAATCCAATATCTGGTCAGAGATGTTCAACTGCTGCAGCTGTTCGATTTCCTTCAGCATAAGCTCCAGATTGACATCTGCATCTGTCAGGAATTGCCCGTTTGATGCCGCTTCATACGTTGCCGACAAGCGTTCAGCCGGGGCTGCAGCTTTATCGGGTACGACTGGCGTGTTTGGTGTAACTGGTGTATTTGGCGTTTCCGGTATCTCTGGAGTCTCCGGCGTTTCTGGAGTTTCTGGAGTTTCTGGAGTCTCCGGCGTTTCCGGTGTCTCCGGCGTTTCCGGCACTGAACCATCATCGCCCGGTGACGAGTCCGTTCGAACGATCTCCAAGGTTTTGGTATTGGTTTTCAGCTCATCCACGTAAACTTCGATCGTTATCCCGTTGATCCCTACTGACAGCGGAATAGTGGCTGTGAAGGAGCCGTTCTCCTCTACCGTTGCGGATTGCCCGTTTAGTTTAACTGACGCTACACCCGGACCCAGTACATCGACATGGCCTTCAATTTCCAATTGGCTGCTGCCGGTTTCCCGCCCTTCATCATCCTGCAATCCACTCAGAACGGCGGCCCGCACCTGATCCCCTTCATCATAGGCATTAGCCACGAGCTGCCTGTTTGTTCGAATACCTGACGGGTCGAGTGTCGTAATGACGAATCCGCCAGACGGGATCACACTATTATTCATCTCCGGAACTCCCCAGCTCCAATTGATCGCCTGGTTCCGGTTAACCACCCGGGTTACCTCCCCGGAGTCGTTAACCACGACCTCAACGCCGAATTGGTTCGTTCCCGTGGAGTATCCGAATGCTTCTGTCAGCACATTGATATTTCCTTCAATCCGGTTGACATCATAATAATTGCCTTCCAGGAACGATTCAGGGCTGTCAGGCAGACTCATCCCCAATTGATAATCCTTGACATATTCTTCATCCCTGAGCGCAGCCGAAACCATCGGCCAGTTAACCTGAGAGGCGTCGAATAGCATTAATCCATTCGTATTCTTAAGGCCCGCCTGGAATACCTCCCGCTGCATAGCCGGAATTTGCACATTAGTCAAAGCGATTCCTGCATACAGCGGAATTTCACCGTTAGTCGCTATATTGCCCAATGTAATGTATTTCTCGATTTCCTGACTTGTCGTTTGATAGGCGCCGATCATCAGGAAATCCAGGTATTCGATATAGGCCGTTTGATAATATTCCGGTGTATAAAGCGATTCATTGCCAATCCCCAGCCTGGGATCAAACCTAAAGTTGGTGCTGCCCCAGTTGACGCCGTTCAGATAATAGGTTTCGTACCAGGATCCCACATAGGAGGAGACCTGAATGGTTCTTCCTGTTGAGCTCTCATAGGATTCTGTCAGGTCCTTCACTTCCTTGAAGAAGCTCTTGATTGTGCCGGAGCGAAACTCCCACCAATCCTGAATCAACGGTCCGTCCACCCGAACGTTTCCTGCAAATCCATAGACATCTGTTGGCCAATTCGCAAGCTGTTTGCCTCTGCTCTGCAGGAAGCTCTCGAATTTCGCCCGGGTCTCTTCGCTGAAGTCAGCCCCTTCATTGTCATACCGGCTGCGGTCATGGACGACGCCGTCCACCTGATAATTTTTTATAATTTCTTCAAAGGTTTTGAGCTCGTATTCCCTTACCTCATCGTTGGCGGGATTGACAAAAGCCACTAATCCCTGCTTGGCACTCTCCCGGAGCCGCTTGATCTCTCCATTGTTCTCGGCGTAGTGAACCCGTTCCTCCCAATCCAGATGATCATCCAGGATGGCGAATTCGTTATGGGCAATAGATCCTTCGGCGAATACATTCACGGCAGCATGGATTTTTAATCCCAGCTCGTGTCCATAGGTGATGAATTCCTCCAGCAAATCCAGATCCGGATTGGAGCCGGCTTTCTCCGGAGCTGTGATTTCACTGACGTATGGGCGTCCTGTCAAGTCATTTTTCTTATATGAGGCATAACCCTCCACGCCCTTAACATCAAAGACAACGGAGGTGGTGCCATTATCCTTCGCTTTTTTCAGAAATTCATAAACCTGCTCACTGGATTGCAGCTTTCTCGCGTTCGAAGCCTGATCCACCCACAGGATAACCTCTTTCTCCGATGTGAAATCCGGTCTGCTGAAGACAACCAGGTGGCGTAAATCCTGCTCGATACCATTCTTTTCTACTTTCACATCGATATAGTTCGTGCCTGGTGTCAGAATATGAGTATATGAGAAGCTTCCGTCCATCTCGAAGGGGACTTGTGTTTCATTAACCGATAATACAGTAGCCTCTGGATCGTCGATGTTAAGTATTTCTCCCGATATTATCGTTTGATTGTCGACCACCGTATACATCGGGTTGTTAGCCAGTGACAGGCGGGCGATCAAGCCATTGCCGTTCATCACATCTCTGACAGGCACCACCTCGCCGTTCTTGCGCAGTTTGATGATATCTCCCGCCTTGAAGTTAGTGGCCAAATAACGCTTGATATCATTACTGGTATAACTGTCATCCTGCGCCATCAACACATAGCCGTCTTCCGGGATGAGCAATTCAGTCGGACCTGTCCACACAGGCGCGCCGCCGTTGACGGATGGGTTGACCACCTGCAGCACCCTGCTGCCCGCGTCCACCTGAACCGCAACATTGTATTGAGGCACAGTGATGGCTTCGCCATAATCCCGAGTGAATAATGATACGACATTGCTGATTCCTGTTACATCGGTATCGATATAATCGAGCTTCTTGCGCGGACCTTCGATGGAGATGCTAATATCGGCCGGAGCTGCCTCCACCTCGATATAATCGCCGCTCTGCTGCGAATTATCGTACGTAACAGCCAGAGAGATCAGGGCAAGCTCCGCTTCTGCTACCATTAGCTTGACTGCCAATGTGTTGGCACCTGGGGCAAGGAACACGTTTAAACGAAAGCTGCCGCCTGCTGTAACCACCGTTTCCCTATCATTAATGGTCAGCTTCATATCCAGCTCCTCCGTATAGTTGTACACATATCCGCTCACCTCGAAAACGGGTGCCGTCACAGTCGTACCTGATGGCGTCGTTAGATGCAGCTCAGGTTCCAATCCCGGATCCGTGCCCGGATCGGGCTCTTGCCCGGGATCCGCGTCCGGATCAGGTCCTTGCCCGGGATCCGTGCCCGGATCGGGCTCTTGCCCGGGATCCGCGTCCGGATCAGGTTCTTGCCCGGGATTCGCGTCCGGATCAGGCTCTTGCCCGGGATCCGCGTCCGGATCAGGTTCTTGCCCGGGATTCGCGTCCGGATCAGGCTCTTGCCCGGGATCCGTGCCCGGATCAGGCTCCTGCCCGGGGTCCGTGCCTGGATCAGGCTCTTGCCCGGGGTCCGCATCCGGATCAGGCTCCTGCCCGGGGTCCGTGCCCGGATCAGGCTCCTGCCCGGGATCCCCATCCGGATCAGGCTCTTGCCCCGGATCCGTGCCCGGATCAGGCTCCTGCCCGGGGGCCGCATCTGGATCAGGCTCTTGCCCCGGATCCGTGCCCGGATCAGGCTCCTGCCCGGGGTCCGTGCCCGGATCAGGCACTTGCCCGGGATCCGCATCCTGCACTGGAACTTCCGCGGCTTCCGAGTCCTGCACAGGCCCTTGCCCGTGGTCCGGCTCCAGGCCGGGCTCTTGCTCCTGGTCTGTCATAACCGACTCAAGAGTTGGTTCTTCCGCTGCTGATGCAGGGACAACAACAGGTGCCAAGAAGGTCGCAAATATAGAGAGAATAAGGACAATCGGCAATCTTCTCAAGATCCTCATGTTCAAATGGTTTTCCACCCTTCTCATCAATCTTGCCTGGCGATCCTTTCAGAAAAAAGCAGCTGCGCTTTTTGCAACTGCTTGCTTCCAAAATCGTATTATTTCGTCGATTGGTACCATTCATTGGCGCTACTAACCATATCAGCGCCTCCCTCAGCGCGCCACTGAGCCAGGAATTGATCATAGCTGTCCAGAGGCTCGGAGCCGGCAATAAATTTCAATACATTGTCATCCAGCAGCTTGTTCAGCTTCAGTGTGTTTTTGGATATCGCTTCGATAGGCGGAGCCAGGGACATAGGATCGACAACGACTATTCCTTCCGAGTTCTTCTGAAAATCTTCATAGTAGGCCTGGAGCACAGGGTCTTTGCGTACGCGCGCCTGCCAATAAACAGGATAATTCTCTTCATCCACCCCGGTCATGAATGCGCTGGCATTGTTCAGATCATCGTTGAATTTAGGCAATATCGGATAATATTTTCCATCCTTGACCTCATGATGGACACCTTCGATACCGATCGCCATTCCCTTGAAGGTCTCCGGCTCAAGCTTGGCGTTCAACAGCTCCATAGCATCCCCTTTATGCTTGGAGGCTTTGGGAATGGCAATGAACCAGGTGGTATTGGCGACTGCTCCAATAGACGCTTTTCCCTCCTTGTTCTTCAAGTACGGGATGACGGATACAGTCGCTTCAGGGAAATTCTTGCTGAGCGCATTAATCGTATTGCCTGCATTCCACCAGGCCAGTTTGTAGACGGCGGCCTGCCCGCCGGAAAATTTCTCAATGGCTTTGGCGGCTGTATTAAGAGGCATTTCCGTATCCACTAAACCCTCACTGTACAATTTGTTCATATAAGCGAGAAATTCCTTCATCTCCGGCTGCTCGGCTTTATGGACAATTTTGCCGTCCACTACCTTCCAGTCCGTGAGCACGCCGAAGGCTGCGGCGATATCCCCATAGATCGAATCTTTGCTGCCTGTAAGCGGAATAATCTTTTTCTTCTCCTTGATCGTCTTGAGCACCGTGTACAGTTCATCCGTATTGGAAGGGATTTCGAGGCCAAGCTCATCGAGCCAATCCTGCCTGATAACCAGCTCCTCCCCAATACTGACGCCTGCTCCCGCCTCCGGCAGCGCATAGATCTTGCCGTCAATCGTTGCGCTCCCCCATGATTCGGGCTTGATGGCCTGATTAATATAATTCCCATGTTCTTTAAGCAGCTCGTCAATCGGCTCAAGAGCTCCGGCTGTAGCCAGATTATAGAACTGGGCAGCGTTCAGCTTCATGAGGTCGAAGCTTTCATTGCCGGCCACTAGCAGATTCAGTTTTTCATCCGCATTCTCAGCAGGCAGCATTTCATATTCAATGTCATATCCCGTTTTTTCCTTGATGTATTGGCCGGTGTACTCTTTGTTTGGATCGAATAAGCTGTACTGCATAATCATGCGGAGACCTGGTTTCGTTCCTTCCTGCTGACTATTAGTGTCCCCTTCGTTATTCCCTGCGGCGGGAGTGGCAGCGGGGTCTGGATTCGGAGAACCGCTGCAGCCGGCGACAGCCAGACTTAATCCGAGAATAAGGGCAAGGCGTGCTGATTTCTTCATCATGCTTGAACCTCCTTGAATGATAGACTCTTAAGTAATTAAAGAATAACTTCTTCAATATCGTCTTACCTGACTCAACAGGCCAGCCAAGCTGCTATAAGAGCGGCATCACCATCCTTAAGCTAATCAGAATCAACCCTTGACCGAGCCTACCAGAACGCCTTTTACAAAATATTTTTGCAGGAAGGGGTAGACGAGCAGGATCGGAATCGTGGCCAACAGGATCGAAGAC
Organism: Paenibacillus sp. JT31N17; assembly: GCF_056269255.1. Taxonomy (NCBI): domain Bacteria; kingdom Bacillati; phylum Bacillota; class Bacilli; order Caryophanales; family Paenibacillaceae; genus Paenibacillus; species Paenibacillus sp. JT31N17. The sequence goes on along the minus strand of NZ_JBWDNP010000001.1, from coordinate 1,415,075 downwards.
GCCTGGATGGATTGGGGAGTGGTATTCAATGCCGCATCCACATTATCCTTAAGAAACTCTCCTCCCGAGGACACGAACAGCTCCTTCAAATACAGCTGCAGCGGCTTCAACGCCGGATTTGAGATGTAGATCATAGAGGTGAAATAATCGTTCCAGAAGGCGACGGCAAAGAACAAGGCAATCGTGGCAAGCACCGGCATCGACAGGGGAAGGATAATGGATGTTAATATCCGGATGTTTCCCGCTCCGTCCAGCTTGGCTGATTCCTCCAGCGATTCGGGCAGTCCTTCGAAATAGTTTTTGATGATCAGCATATTGAAGACGTTCACCATTGCGGGCAGGAACAACACCGGGAACGTATTGACCAGATTCAGATTATTCATGAGCAGATAAGTGGGAATCAGCCCGCCGCTGAAGAGCATCGTGAAAATAAACATCAGCAGCAGCCATTTTCTGCCCCTCAGCCTGAGCTTGGATAACGGATACGCTGTGATTGTCGTCAGAAGTAAGCTGAGAATCGTACCCGTTACCGTCAAGAGAACCGATATTTTCAAGGAATTAAGAAACATCTCATCCTGCAGGACATAGCCGTATGTGCCATACTGAAAGCCTACCGGCAGCAAGCCTACCCTCCCCGAAATCACAGCCTCTTCGCTGCTGAAGGATTTGGCGATCAGATTGACGAAGGGAAGCAGCGTCGTGATTCCCATCAGGACAAAAAAGATATAATTAAAGATGGCAAAAGCCTTTTCCGCTAATGAGCTTTTAATCTCCCCGTTTTGGGCCGCTGCTCTTCCTTGTTTGACTGCCGAACGGCTGTTCATGCGTTTTCCTCCTCCTGTTTACCAGATTCCACGCTGCAGATATTTTCTGCTTAAGGCATTGCCGGTGATGACGAGCGTAAATGAAATCACAGCTTCGAACATGCCGACCGCCGTTGTGAAGCTGTAATCCTGATTGCCCAGACCCATCCGGTACACATAAGAGCCGATAACATCCGATACCTTGTATACGACTGGATTGTACATAACCAGAATCTGCTCGGTGCCTGCCTCCAGAATGTTGCCAAGGCGTAAAATAAACATCAGGATGATAATGGGCGCGATCCCCGGCAGGGTGATATGCCACAGCTGCTTCAGCCGCCCTGCTCCATCGATTTTGGAAGCCTCGTAGAGCATGGGATCAATGTTGGAAAAAGCCGCCAGGTAGACAATGGTGCTCCATCCCGTCTCCTTCCAACCCGCTGAAGCGACCAGTACGCTGCGGAAATAGCTGTTGTCGAGAAAGAAAGAGATGGGCTCCAGGTTCATGGCGGCCAGAAGCTTGTTTACAATTCCTCCGTTCGTCGACAAGAGGTCGATGAACAGTCCGCCGACAATAACCCATGACAAGAAGTGAGGCAGATAGATGACGGTCTGTACCGTTCGTTTGAAGAGGACATGACGCATCTCATTGAGCATCAGTGCGACAATGATGGGCAGAGGAAACAAAATGCCGATTTTCAGCAGGCTGATGATCACCGTATTTTTGAATACAAGGGCAAAATCAGGCGAAGTAAACAATTTCTCAAAATGCTTGCCTCCTACCCAGGGACTGTCAGCAAAACCGGTGAAAATATTGAAATCCTTGAAGGCAATAATAATCCCGTACATTGGCGTATACTTGAACAGCAGAATAAACAAAATGCCAGGGACCAGCAATAAGTACAGATCCCATTCCCGCCATATATCCGACCACAGCCGCATCCAATAACTCCGGCGGGGACGGGTTGGCGTCAGCTTATCTGTCGCAGGCTTCATATTAATCCCCCTTTTTTAGTGGTGTTGTACTTCAAATTGTAGACTCCGATCACAACAATGAGTAGGCGAGTGTCATTACTATTTCTGGTAATCTGATGTTTAGTTTCTCGGATTTCCGGACTGGCGCCGGCATCGAAAAAAAAACTGAACCCCTCTGTCGAAGCGGGATTCAGGTTTATATCCGGCGATTAAGGTTTACATTCGCCGGGGTTTACGCCCCAGTATTTCCGGAACACTTTGGTAAAATAACTGACGTCGCGGTAGCCAACCAGGCGGGCCGCGTCATATACCTTTAGTCCTTCCAGCAAAATGGCCTTGGCCCGCTCCATCTTGCGCTCCAGCACATAAGCGGAGAAGGCAACCCCCATCTCCTGCTTGAACAGCCGGCTTAGATAAGATGAATTGACATACAGCCGATCTGCAACGGTATGCAGCGTTATTTCCTGGTCGATTTCCTGGTCCAGTATCGTCAGAATCTCTCTTACCATTTGATTGCTGGTCGTCCTCCGTTGATTATGCCTGAATGTGGTGATATGCCTTACAATGCGCGCTAACCATGACCAGGTCTGCACTTGTGTTTGAAGCAGCTTCAGATTTTGAAAATAGATGAAGTCATCCCCGACCACATCTCTCACCATCCAGCCTTGCTTCTGAATGATCCGCACAAACAAGCTGCTCAGGTACAGCACCGCTTCATGCACTTCATCTGCCGATTCGAATTGTTTAGCCCCTACCTCCCACAAACCGGCCAATGCTTCCATCGCTTTATGCTCATCAGCGGTTTCCAGGGCGATTTCCAATGTCTTCTCCAGGCTTTGATGAGCCAACTGAGTATGCGGGCTGCGCTCAGGCACCTCCCGATACGGGATCGCAATATCAGGTCCGTACACCATCCGCTCCTGGAGTGCCCTGCATGCTTGCGCATAGAGCAGCTCCATCTCCTCCAGGCTTCCTGCGGAGGAGCAGATGCCGGCGCTTGCTGTAAGCTTGAGCACAGCCTTCGTCTGGGATAACAGCTTGACGACCGCCGAATTAAAGAAAAGCATCGCTTCATTGGGAGACTGAACGGCTTCCGCGATGAACACGAGCAGCAGATGATGGTCGGCGTCCGTACTGACCCAGCAGGATGGATGGGATAATAACTCGTTTGCCATGCATTGCATCGTAAATTGCAGCAGCGGCCTGTCTTGAGGAGTGAACCGCAGGTTGCCATCGTCGGGGATCGGATCGAGATCGACAACGGCTACGGCGATCCGGTCGTCTTCCTTCAATTCAATGTAGAAATCCTTGCTTTGCTTTAATGCCTCCAGGGACGTAAGCTTTCCATTGACCCAATTTTGAAAAAAGTTATTTTGCAGGATAGGCAGATGATCCTTCCACTTCTGCTCCAGCGCCGCCTTGCTCTGCCACTGCTCCCACTCTTCCTGGAGCTGCTTCCTGGCTTCGAGAACCGCCTCCAATATCTCGTCTTCGCCTGCCGGCTTCAGCAAATACCGGGAAACCCCATGCTCCATCGCATCCTGTGCGAAGGCGAAATTATCATGTCCGCTCAATATAATCATCTTCATAAAGGACTTCGTTTCCTGCTGCTCCTGCAGCCTGCGGACCAAGGTCAATCCATCCATCTCGGGCATCTGCACATCGATAATCATGATATCCGGTTTATTGCGCTTCACCAGCTGCAGCGCCTCCAGCCCGTTCGATGCCAGTCCTGTCAGGTCAATCCCATGTTCCTCCCATCGTATGTTATGGGCCAGCGCATTGCGCAAGCGCGGTTCATCCTCCACAATCATCAAATTCATCTGGATTCTTCCCCTTCCGTTTGTTTGTGGCAGCAGGGCTTAAGCCGGAAGATCTACCTGCAGCGGTCCAGGGGGATCGAGAGGGTGACAGTTGTCCCTTCTCCCTGAATACTGCGGATCGTCATTGCCGACTGCTTGCCATAATAGAGCTGCATTCTGGTATACACATTACGCAGGCCGAACAGATCCTTCACGTTTCCCTCATCCTGAGACAGGGAGGGAAAGCTGCGCAGCCCCATCTGCTTCAATTCGTTCTGAATGTAGTGAAGCCGCTTGCCCTCTATGCCGGAGCCATTATCTTGGATGCTGATGTTTAAGAACGGCTTGTCATCCACCCAGCTGCTGATGCTGAGCAGCCCTCCGCCGGATCTGCCCTCCATGCCGTGCAGTATGGCGTTCTCCACCAGCGGCTGAAGCATCAGCTTCAGAATCAGTGCGGCTTTGCACTCTTCCGCAATATGGTATTCCACCGTGAAATTGTCCAGAAAACGCAGCTGCTGGATCCGGATGTAATAATGGAGATGGACCAGGCTTTCCTCGATAGTGAACACTTCTTTGCCCTTATTCAAGCTCAGGCGGAAGAACCTGGACAGGTTCATGACCATCTCGCTTATTTCCTCCGCATCGTAGTTTTTGGCCATCCAATAGATGGAATCCAGCGTATTATATAAAAAATGCGGGTTGATCTGAGATTGCAGAAATTTGAGCTCTGTAGTGGTTAACCGCAGCTGCTGCTCGTAATGATCTTCGATGAGATGCTTCTGGTAAATCGTCATCTGATTAAACGAATCGATCAGAAATCCGAATTCATCCTTCCGTTTGTTCTCCAGCCTGATATCCAGCTTGCCGTTGCCGAGCTGCTTCATTCCGCGGGCCAGCCTGTGTACGGGGGAGGCGATGCCGCTGTACACCACCCACGATATGCCAACAGCCAGAAGGATACTGATTACAATAATCGTATAGGTAAACATACGCAGCTGGTCGGTCTCCTCATACAATTCTTTCTTGGGCTGAACCAGGGTAAGCTGCCAGAGTGAATACTCAGAATCAATCGTAACGGCCATTTCGTTGTCCAAAATATGCTGTTCCTTCATGTTCTCTGAACTGCTGGTGCCCGCTACCACCTCGCCCCTCTCATTCTGCAAATCAATCCGGGTGCTTGCCGTCGGAAGCAGCGTCTTGATGGCGCTCAGCAGCTTGTTCTTGTTAAAGGTCACAATCAAGAGATTGGATTTGCGGTCCGAATTGTACAAGTCCATGGAACGGACAAGAAATAGACTATCGGCATTCAACAAGCTGCCAAGCGTCATCCCCTCCGCAACATGCGCATCTGCCAGCATATAGCGAAGTCCCGTCCCGTTGCTACGGGAAGCCTCGACCAGCCATTCCTGCTGAGGCTCCGACAATATCCGGCGGCCTCCGAAATTAGTAGAGATGAGCATATGGGAAGCCTGGTGATAGATCGAAATTTCCGAGACAAATCGATTGACGGAAATCAAATTGGATAGCTGCTTGAGAATAAGCGAGAAGTCGAGGATCGATTCCGGCGACAGATTGGAGTCATTCTTGTTCAACAGTTCGATAATGCTGGGATCGGCAGCAATAACGCTGGATATCTCCTCTACATTTTGCAAGGCGAGATCAATATAATCCATCGTGGAGGACAATGCGACCTGCGTTCGCTCAACAGCTTGCTCGTAGAGAATGTCCCGGGACTTCTCGATGGCAAACAAACTGACAACAACCAACGGAAGCAGGATAAGAAGAAAATAGCCGGTAAGACGAGTCTGTATATTTCTGGAATAACGTTCTGCGATCCAGCGCAGCATTTTATTCATCCCATTCCCTGCCCCTTTCGCCATCCCTTTGTTTCCTGTACCATTCATTCACCTCTTTGGTTATCTCGTCCCCTCCCTGCTGCTTCCACTGCTCCACAAATGAGTCAAACGCTTCCAGGGGCTGAATCCCCATAATGATTTTGATTAATCCCTCCTGCAGATCGCCCAGCTGTTTGTCGTATTGGCTCATGGCCGGTGTGGGGATGCCGTAAAATTCATTTACGATGAGATTCTGTTCAATCGTCTGCAGATTGTCATACAGATAAAAATCGCCAAGCGAGTCGAGCCTTTCCTTGAATAATTCAGGATCCGGCACGTCCACTAATGATTGATAGATGCCTCTGTACAGATGCTTGTCATGCATGGCAAAATCCGTTACCATCCGCCCGTTCTCCATCGTCCAGATCTGATTCTCAAATCCCAGCTTCAGGTTCTTGTAGTCGCCTGCGATAAAGTCAAGCATCCTGATGACCAGCTCCGGATGTTTCGTCCCCACAGGGATGACGTTGTATCCGCGTATATTATCCTGATTTTTTATTCCCTTCTCTCCATGGACACCTGTAGGATAATCCAGGGCAATCCACTCCGCATCCGGATCTTTTTTCATATTGGCTGCAATCGGACCGCGGGTGTCGTACCAGGTCGCCGAGAACAGCCCAACCTTGCCGCTTTCTACCTTCTCATACAAGTTGTTATGCAAATTTAAGGGAAATTCGCGATCGAGCAGCCCCTCCTGGTACAAACGGGCGAGAAAGGCAAGCGCTTTCCGGGTTTCCGGCATAATGCTGCCATTCACGAGCTGGCCATCCCTCTCGAACCAGGAGTCCAGCTGCGTGCCGAATGCCCCGAAGAAAGGGGCAGACCGGCTCATGTCGGTCATCAGGGTCAGTCCCACTGTATCTGCTTTGCCGTTTCCATCGGGATCATCCCTGGTGAATGCTCTAATAACGTTGTAATATTCCTCCAGTGTGACAGGCGGCTTCATCCCCACCCGATCGAGCCAATCCTTGCGGGCGTACATAATCTCATTGCCAATGACCTCGTTCAAGCTGGGGATGGCATAGATTTTACCGTTGTATCGCACTCTGTCCCATACCTCATCCTTAATTTTCTTCTTGAGATTGGGCCCGTATTGATCAATCAGCCCGTCGAGGGGGATAAAGCTTCCCTGCTTGGCATAATGATTAAACCAGACAGGATCGTAGGTATGGAGCAAATCCGGCAAATTGCCTGACGACATAATGACATCCAGCTTCTCCTCATAGACTTCCGGAGGAGGTGTGGTTACCTTGATATCCAAATCATTCTTGGTCTCGATATAGCTCAAATATGGATTGTCGTTCTCATCCATTCCATCGGGAAAGGTCATGCCGAGGCTGCTGATGACAATGGATATAGCAGATTCGTCTTGAGCAGCAGGCTTATTCATTCCGGTCTGGCCAGATAATTCACAGCCGGTGCACATATAACACACAGCGGCTGCGAGCATTGAAGACAATAAGATTTTCCGCTGGACGGTCCTGATCACCCATCTCCTTAACTTTGTCGCAGAGGCGCTTGCTCGAGTCTTATCTTCCATCATGGTTCTTCACTCCTTCCAATTAATAGGATACAGACAGCGGTTCTGAACAAGGGTCAACGGCAGCATCTTTCCCAACGATAATTCGACAAAAGGAAAATATCCCCTTCTTTCGTTCATAAATGCCTGTCCTTCCCGGCTTTCCATGGCAGATATCCTGACGTCGAAAGCGGCGGATGTTACTGCTTTGAAGCAGCCGTTATCCAGCATGTTTTTGTTAACCAAAACAAAAAAACTCAAGCGGTATTCCGCTTGAGTACACATTCATTTATAGCGTTCTGTTATTGCTTATATACCAGGTATCTCATAAAAAAGAAGCTGCAGGTTGAAGACAGAACCATGGACAATCCCTTCGATGTATTGTCGATGATCCACAAGGGAATAGCATAATGCCCCAGCAATCGGGCAGATATCACAAATACGAGATTGCTGATGACCAGGCTCACAGCAGCCTGGGCGAAAAATTTTATTTTTTCCTTCGTTGAGTATGAGGCTTCATTCTTGAAGGTTATTCGTGAATTCCAGTAATAACTGTTCAGAACGGCCAGTCCATAAGCAAAGGTATTGATGAGCGTGAGCTCCAGCACCGTGTGTCCATGCCATATCCACAGCAGCAGATTTAATGCAAGCAAGTCGAGTGCCCCGTTGCAAACCCCGATAATACCAAACCTGGTAAATTGATGGACGGCCTCCTGCGCCTTGGAAAGTGTCATTTGAAACTTCCTTACATCTCGTATTTTCAGCACCTTTTAATAAAGAAGCCGAATAATGGATGAGAAGCGTCTTATCCCGTTTCAAGGCGGAGGCTCTCTATCCTTATCCTATACGAGATCCCGGCTATGTGTAAAGGCGAATCCCGCTCTTCACATTGCCCCGCCTTCCTCCCGCTTGATGGAATCGCCTTTATTGTAATTGGTTAATCAATTACAAATTTGCAAGGGATGATTGGTTCCCCTGCAAGGCCTTTATTGTCGTGGTCAAGCCTTCCTGGAACGGCGTCGCGGTGATGGGCCCGACTAACCGTTTGAATTTGTCTCCGCTCAGCGTCAGCGGCTCTTCGGTTAAATAAAGCATCTCCACGACTTCTTTCATGACGGGTACGCCCATGCCCAGCAGCGATAAACCTAATTTTCTCAGAGGAATGACCGGTTTAGCACGGCCGCTTGCCGCCTGCGCAATCCGTACGATCTCTCGTCCCGATATGAGCCCGGCTCCCGGTATATTCCAGTTCTGCCCGTAAGCAAAATCTTTGTCCGCCAGCTCGGCAATCATGGCGGCAGCATCCGGCAAGTAGATGAATTCGCGTGGAACACGCATGTTGCCGACGAAAAAAGACATTTTGCCGGCAGCGATGGCCTCTAGGGTTGAACCCAGATACGAGGCCTCGTTAGCTGTAGGTCCATAATAATCAGGCAGGCGGACAATCATGACCTTGGACCTGCTCCACCGCTTGCTAAACAGCATCCGTTCATAGTCCAGGCGGACTTTTCCTTTTTTCGTATGCGGCTGCTTGGGATGCTCTTCTGTCACAAGATCCATCTGTTTTCTTCCATAAGGATAGATTCCGTCAATCGCGACCACTTTAACCGCAAGCCTCTCTGCCGCCTCCATCACCGATTCGCCCAGCGGAATCAGCTTGCTTGCCATCTCGTGATAAGGAACGTTCGCGCAATGGAACAATACGTCCGCGCCGTCGGCTTGAGCTGCAATATCGTCAGGGCGCATTGCATCCCCTACGGCGAGCGTCAAGTGCGCGGGATTGCCAAGCTTATCGGCAAAACGTACCAATTTCTCGCGTGAACGCCCAAAGGCAATCGTTTGTATCCCCCGTTTGACCAGCTCCTCCGTAATCGCTGCTCCCGTCCCGCCCGTTGCGCCAATTACTATTGCTTTTTCCATTTTAATTTCCTCTTTTCTATGGTTTAGTTATTGGTCAATCACTAACTTGAATTCATCATATCATTCGGTTATTGATTGGTCAATCACTAAAATAGAGATTTTTTTGCCAAAGATTTCGCCCATTAGAATCGTTGATGTGAATACTTTCTTTACCCCTGTCTTATCCGTTTTATTGTATAATAGCAATGATATTGATTATCATTATTATTCATCCTCATCCCCTCTTCAGGAGTTGATAGCCTATTATGATTGTGGAAGACCATCTTTTACTTTGGAACCATGCAGCACTGAAAATAATGGAGGTGAAGCGTAGCGCGCTGCCGATTGGCGGGCAGCTGCATGCATCCCGGCTCCCGGCGAGCACTTTGCTTTACACGATACAAGGCCGTGCCCGGCTGCTGCTGAACGGAGAGGAGCAGCTTGTGGAGAACGGATATGTTTGCCACGCCGGCAAAGACACAGTTCTGGCTGTTACGGATATCGCCGAACATTTGGAATATTATATGATTCAGTATAAAGCCGCTCTGCCGCTGCCATGCAGTCAGGATCTGCTTCAGCTGCTGGACCGCACGGGACCGTTTGATATCCAATATGGTTTTGCGGTCAGTCACGCCGCCCCCCTGCTCGCTGTCTTGTCCCGCATGGAGCAGGAATGGGACCAGCCTGGAGCGATGGCGAAGCTGCAGGTGAAATCGTTATTTTATCAGTTCGTTTGCGAGCTGATGGAGCAATTGCAGCACGATGGACTGGAGCGGGCTGCACCGGATTTGGTGCTGCAGGCAGCAAGATACATGGATAATAACTATGCCCAGCCGATCACAGCAGACACACTTGCGGCGCTCTTGAATTGCAGCTCCCGGACGATTCAGCGGCTGTTCAAAAAACGGCTGGCGCTTGGGCCAATTGACTATCTGCTGCAGGTGCGCATGGACAAGGCCAAGGAACTGCTCCTGGATACGAATGCAGGGCTCAAGGATATCGCCGAAGCGGTCGGTTATGTGGACAGCTACTATTTCAGCCGGTTATTTAAACGTTCTACGGGCGTTTCACCAAGCACTTATCGGGATTGGATGCTGCAGTCCAGAGAAGATGAACCGGATAAAAATGCAGTGATCAAGCTTCATTCGGCGGCAGACCGCATTGGAAAGAAGGCATGGACAGATCCGCTGAATACTGCGATCCGCCGCTCATTGCGTACGGTCATTCATCTTAAAGGCGAGCTTGCGCTTCAGCGGCAGCCTGGGAAAATTGCCGTGCTGGATCCCCAGTTTATGGACCATATGCTGGCATTGGGAGAACAGCCGGCCGGTAGCGTCATGGTAAGCGGGGATCCAAGCAGCTTTCCCGAGTATCTGATCGGCAAGCAGCACGCGCTCAAGACCTTGGGGACGAAGGATGAACCCGATATGGAAGCACTCCGTGCTTTAGCCCCCGATCTGATCATTTGCACCGAGTTTCAGAGGAATATTTATGCAAGCCTCGCGCAAATAGCGCCGACCATCATGTTTGAGCGGAACCGCGACTGGAGAGAAACCTTGCGAATCATCGGGCGTATTACGGGCAAGGAACTGGAGGCGGAGCAGGTTCTGGAGCAGTACAAACATAAAGTCGGCAGGCTGAAATCGGTTCTGGCAGCGAAGCTGCATGGACAGTCGGTAACCGTAATCCGGCCGCGGGATAACAATATAAGACTGCATACGAGCGCTCACCGTACGGCGGCGATTTTATACAGCGATCTGGGGCTGCATCCGCCGAAGCAAGCCGTACAGCGCAAACGGACCAGCTCCATGATTTCGTTGGAGGGGCTGCCGGAGCTGGACGCCGACCATTATTTTGTTTTGACCGACAACAAATTTCAAACATGGTCGGATGAGATTCAGAATACGACTACCTGGAAAAGTCTGCGGGCCGTGCAGCAGCATCACGTTTATCACGCCAAAGTGAGCATGTGGATTGCCTATTACGGCCCTATTGCGATGAATCGGGTGGTGGACCAGGTGGCGGAAGTGTTCCTCAATGCAAAACATCCTGTTTTGTCGTAAAGCGCATGCTATAACGGGCGATGCGTCAATTCGCTTCTTATACAAACACTGTTGAATCAGGATCCGTCGATCCTCAACAGTGTTTTTTTGTAATAGAAGAAAGGTTAATTCTCCCTCATCCTTTGTTTATATTTCACGGGTCTAAGGAACTTGCCGCGCTGCCGGAGGACGGCGACAGCCCCTCTTCTCATGTCGCCATAATCCATTGCGGTTGTCGCAAGCATCCATTGCTGAGGACAGCCTGAGTCGTTATAGTGTTGTAAGTGATGTTGAAAATCATTATCAATTAGAAACCGGAGGGGCTTGTTGTATGTATCGAAAAATCAATTTTGTATGGACCATTAGCTTGTTGGCAGCTTTGGTTATGTTCCTGGGGGCGTGTTCGAGCAGTACCAATCAAGGCGGCAATAATACTGGAGAAGCTGCGGCGAATCAAACGCAAGCCAATACTGACGGGGCTGGCAATACCAACGCCCCAGCGGAGCCCGCACCCGCGGAACCGGTGACCATTCAGGGTCTTCGGGGCGGGATCACACTCGATAAGGTACCGGAGAAAATCGTCGTGCTGGACGTCCAGTATGCGGATCAAATGCTGGCACTGGGCAAGCAGCCGCTGGGCAGCGTAGTGGCCGAAACCGACAATGCGCTCCCTGAATATTTGGGCGAAAAGATGAACAATGTCACGTTGGTCGGAACATATGTGGAACCGAATCTGGAAGCAATCATCGGACTCCAGCCGGATCTTATTATCGCCACGGAGTTCCATGACAAGATTTACGACGATTTGCAGAAAATCGCACCGACGCTTGTGCTGGAGCGCAATGAGGATTGGCGGACCGTACTGTTGAAATTCGGGCAAATTTTGCATCAGCCGGAAGAGGCGCAGAAGCTGGTTGATGATTACAAACAGAAAGTGAGCGACCTGAAGACCGTATTGGCCGACAAATTGAAAGACCAAACGGTCGCTCTGATCCGGCCCAGGGATAAAATGATTCGTCTCCATACGACATCGCATCGAACCGCACAAATTTTATACGATGACCTGGGCCTGACTCCTCCCAAAATGGCAGTCAACAGCACAGATACAAGCACGATGATTTCGCTTGAAGTCCTGCCGGAGCTCGCTGCCGATCACATGTTTCTGCTTCAGGACGACACGAATACGGAACTGACGGCTGAATTTCAAAACACCTCAATCTGGAAAAGTCTGAGCGCAGTGACGGCAAGCCGTGTCTATGTGGAGAATACGGCGCAGTGGATCGGTTATTATGGCCCTATTGCCATCAACCTGGTTGTCGATCAGATTGCTGATGCGCTTAACTAAGTCCGTTTGAGCCCGGAATCCGAAGGGGGAATGAACATGCAGTCCCGGCTCACGCAGGAGGAATGGAATTACTTGAGCGGACATTTTGGCATGTGTGAGCATGCCTCGACCCGTCACAGGAATTCGGTGAGAGTGTCGGACCTGCTCGATGCAGCGAGATGCTCCGATTATCTGGATCTATTGACTGTGCAGCTGCAGTCCCCCTCGCGGATGATTACAGCTTCGCAGTTTATGAAAAGATATGCCTTCTTAACCGCCGCTCCGCTGCTGTACGCCATGTCCGCGTACAACAGGGGGCTGGATTTATCAGCCGGGAACTGTTTGCTCGAATCGACCCCTGGCCTCTCCTGGCTGGAGCTTGTCAGTCTTGACGATGTCAATGCGGCGATGCCCGAAGCAAGCGAACGGCATGCTTGGCGCGACACGGTAATTCAAAGTTATTTCGCCGGTAATCTGGGCAAGCTCATACAGGTCATGTCTGGCGTGGCCAAGGTGCCCAAACCGATTTTATGGGAGAATGCCGCGGTTCGTGTTTTTTCGCTCTATGAGAAACGAATCCGCGCAAGCGGGGATCAGCAGGAGCAAGCCCGCGGCCGGGCAGACTTTCAATACCTGATTCATCGGGCTCCTGGCGCCCTGTTCGGGGAGAAACAAAATCCGCTGAGCCCCTTTTATGGCAAACCGGTTTCCTCGACTGTCACTGAAACGCCTATGCGGGTCCGCAAAACCTGCTGCTTCTACTATGAGGTCTCCAGTGTCGAAGAATACTGCTCTAACTGTCCGAAGGTGAAAAACTGACGGATGCAGGCAGTTGTTCATCGCTTAACTGCATATGCATTAAAAAATCAGCGCCGCCCGGTGAATCGGGCGGCGCTTTGCTTGTCGGTCAGCCGTGCTTCCCGGCTATAGCTGCGGAGTTGGTCTGATTGCATCCGGCGTCCCCCTCCCCTTTCCTCTTGGGAATAGTCCCTTGGTTATTTTCCAACATTTACAAACCCTTCTTCTGGCGATTACCAACAGTTAATAAAAGTATTTTATAGTAGACAAGTGTAAGAAAAAAGTAAATATCTGGAGGGTTTGAATTGAGAAAAATGCATGTTCTTGCTTTTCCGCTGCTGCTGTCCGCGTTATTGCTTAGCGCCTGCGGCGCCAACAACGGCACCGCAGGCAATAATGGCGGCAACTCCGCAGTGCCTGCGGCGGCGAACGAAGAGACTTCTGCCCCTGCCGATACGACTGAAGCAAGCGAGTCAGCCGAAGGCTATGTTCCCGAAACGCTGACCGTTCAATTCGTTCCTTCGCAGAACGCCGATACGCTGGAGGCGAAGGCGAAACCGCTGGAGAAGCTGCTGGGCGACAAATTGGGCATCCCGGTAAAAGTGAGTGTGTCCACCAACTACAACACGATTATTGAGGCCATGGCTTCCAAGCAGGTAGACGTAGGCTTCCTCCCCCCTACCGCATACGTCATTGCCAAAGACAAAGGGGCGGCCAGTATTATTTTGCAGGCGCAGCGTTTCGGCGTTGACGACAACACCGGCGCTCCGACGGCCGAACTGGTTGATTTCTACAAATCGATGCTTATCGTCAAGGCGGATTCTGATATCAAAGAAGTAAAGGATCTGAAGGGCAAACGTATCGCCTATCAGGATGTCACTTCGTCGGCCGGTTATGTGTGGCCGGCAGGCAAGCTGATGGATAACGGCATCGATCCGCTGAGCGACGTAACGCCGGTTACGGTGAAAGGCCATGACCAGGGCGTAATTGCTTTGCTGAACGGGGATGTCGACGCTGCCGCTATTTTTCAGGATGCGCGCAATACCGTGTTGAAGGACTATCCGGATGTATTCAAGGATACCCGCGTCCTGGCTTTCACCGAGCCGATACCGAACGACACCGTAACGGTCCGCTCCGATATGAACCCGGACTGGACGGCGAAAATTCAGCAGGCGTTCATCGATATCGGCACCGATCCGGAAGGCCACAACATCATTAAGGAAATCTATACGCACGAAGGCTATGTCAAATCCGACGACAGCGTATTTGAGATTGTCCGCCAATATGGGGAAAAAGTGAAAACAGAGTAATCTCTCGCGCTTCTTTCGGCAAGCCGGTTTTGCTCCCGGCTGGACAAGCCAGTACGTTCGCTTACGGCGCGCGTGCTGGCTTGTCCCATTGTTACGACTCTCTAACGAAAAGGAAGGAACTTAAGCATGATAGAGCTCCGCAACGTATACAAGACATATCCGAACGCGACAAAGGGACTAAACGGCATCAATCTGACCTTCGGCAAAGGTGAGTTCGTCGCGGTTGTCGGGCTGTCCGGGGCAGGCAAATCCACCCTTCTCCGCTCGATCAACCGGCTGCACGATATTTCCGAAGGCGACATCCTTATCGACGGCAGTTCGATCACGCAGGCGAGCGGCAAGCAGCTGCGGATGATCCGCCGCGATATCGGTATGATATTCCAGAGCTTTAATCTGGTCAAGCGCTCGACCGTCCTCCGCAACGTGCTGGCCGGCCGGGTTGGCTACCATTCCACACTGCAGACCATTCTTGGCCGCTTCCCGGAGCATGACGTCAACCTGGCCTTCAAGGCGCTGGAGAGAGTCAATATTGTGGAGAAGGCTTATTCCCGGGCGGACGAGCTGTCAGGGGGACAGCAGCAGCGCGTTGCGATTGCCCGTGTCCTTGCGCAGGAAGCGAAAATTATTTTGGCCGATGAGCCTGTTGCCTCCCTCGACCCGCTGACAACGAAGCAGGTCATGGACGATTTGAAAAAAATCAATCAGGAGCTTGGCATTACGACGATCGTCAACCTACACTTTATCGATCTGGCCCGGGAATACGCGACGCGGATTGTCGGGCTCCGGGCAGGCGAAGTCGTCTTCGACGGGCCCGTATCGGAAGCGACGGATGAAAGGTTCGCCTCAATTTACGGCAGACCGATTATGACGGACGAGCTGCTCGGGGAGCTTGTCGTATGAGCCTGCAGGCGAATGTGAAAGCAAGCGCACAACCCCGTGCAGAGCGTCCGAAGCCGCCCCGAAGATACAAGCATTACTTGACGGCAGCAATCGTGCTCGCGGCGTTGTGGGGAAGCGCCGCGAGGACCGAAGCGACGATTGGCGAGCTTGTCAAAGGCCTGCCGAATATGCTGGATCTGCTTCGCGAAATGTTTCCGCCGAGATGGTCGTATTTCGATAATATTGTGGCTGCCATGCTGGAGACGATACGCATGGCGGTTATCGGCACGACGATAGGCGCCATTCTGGCCGTTCCTGTCGCCCTGCTGTGCGCAAGCAATATCGCCGGAACCGGGTGGCTCTTCTACCCGATCCGCTTCCTGCTTAATCTGGTCCGCACCATCCCGGATTTGCTGCTTGCGGCGATCTTCGTTGCCATTTTCGGCATCGGTCCCGTGCCGGGCATCCTGGCTCTCGCCGTTTTCTCGCTGGGCCTGATCGCCAAGCTGACCTATGAGGCGCTCGAAGGAATCGACCGCGGACCGCTGGAAGCGATGACCGCCGTTGGCGCTAACCGCTCGCAGCGTATCATGTACAGCGTCGTGCCGCAGATTCAGGCGCATTTTGTCTCGTTTACGCTGTATACCTTCGAGATTAACGTTCGGGCTGCTGCGGTGCTTGGGCTCGTCGGTGCCGGAGGGATCGGCCATTTCTACGATGTAACGCTCGGCTTCCTGGAATATGACAAGACTTGCGTTATTATTCTTTTCACATTGGCTGTCGTGCTGCTGATCGATTATGCGAGCACCAAGCTGAGGGAGAAGCTGCTATGACGACGAAAACAGAAGCACAACGACTTCGCAAACCGCGGCGCAGCCGATATCGCTGGCTTATCTATGCGGCGCTTGCGGCCGTCTATATATGGGCTTTCGCCGGTATTCCGTTCACGGGGATCAAGGAGACGGCCTGGCAGATTACGAAGTCGATCACGACCGGCATATTCTCACCGGACTGGGACTTCGTCTACTTGCCCGATGGCGAGGATCTGCTGCGCGGTCTGCTGGATACGCTCGCGATATCCGTCCTGGGCACTTTTATCTCCACCGTGATCTGCATCCCGTTTGCATTCTGGGCGGCTGCCAATATGAGCCAATATAAGACGGTATCCGGCACGGGGAAAATCCTTCTCAGCTTCATCCGGACCTTTCCCGAGATTGTCATGGCGATCCTGTTCATCAAGGCGGTCGGACCCGGCTCCTTCGCAGGCGCTCTGGCGCTTGGCTTGCATTCGGTCGGGATGCTGGGCAAGCTGTTCGCCGACGAGATCGAAAGTATCGACCGCGGTCCGGTGGAAGCACTGATTGCGACAGGCGCCAATCGGCTCCAGCTGCTATGGTTCGCGGTCATTCCGCAGGTACTTCCGGGCTTCCTGTCCTATACGCTGTACCGGTTCGAGATCAATTTGCGCTCTGCCACGATTTTGGGAGTTATAGGTGCCGGCGGCATCGGAACGCCGCTTATCTTTGCACTCAGTACGCGCAACTGGGACCGCGTCGGCATCATTCTGCTTGGCATCGTAATCATGATCACGATCATCGACTATCTCTCCGGGGCAATCCGGAAGAGACTGGTCTAGGAGAAGAAACCGTCCGTTCCGCCTGCTGCGGAACGGACGGTTTCTTTAGTTGCGCCGGGTCTGTGAAGCTCGCAATATGGTTTGTTGTGTACCTTCATGGCGTGCTCCCGTTGTATTCGGCTTTGAATGAGATGTGCTTTCCACACAACATGGCTGTACCCAAAGCACTCGGCCATTGAGGTGCGCTTTAATTTACCTCATGGCTTGCTCTCGCCGCATTCGGCATTGAATAATGCTGCGCATTCTCTATACCGCATCGAATGGCACGCATGCCTCATGGCACGTTCCCACCGAACTTGGCGTCTAAACGGGGATTCGCTTTTGATGTACCTCGTGGCGTGCTCCCATTGCGCCGCGCAGGAATCTCATCTTACCCGCTTTTAAGGAGGCAGTATTTTCGCGCGCTTTCGCGCTACCTCACGACGACAGTGATCGTCTCGCTTGTTGTCTTGCCTGCGGCGTTGACAAGCTCGCTGCGGTACGTGTAGGTTCCCGCCTTACGCCGGTCAATCGCTGTCACGGTATGCTGTGCGTTCGGCGTGTGCTCCTCCAGCTGCTGCGAATCGATGAGTCTGTCATTTTCATACAGCCGGTACCCGGTCGCATTCGTTCCCCACCACAGATTCATGGTTACGTTATATTTGCCGTCGCCGTCCCAATTGTCTTGCGACAGCACCGGCTTGCCGGGGGACGCATCCGTCACGGTCACGACCAGCGTATCGCTCATCGTCGTTCCGTAGGCATTGCCAAGCTCCGCTGTATAACGGTAAGTCCCGTTCGCCTTGCCGGCAATATCGGTATTCACGGTTTGCGCGGCTGGTGTCCTGTCCGTCAGATTCTGCGTGCTGATCAGCTCGCCGTTCTCGTACAGCTTGAATGAGGTGCCGTTATTCCCCCACCATACATTCATCGTTACCGTATAGCTGCCGTCCCGCAGGCCCGTATCATAACCGTTGTTGCTCGACAGCACCGGCTTGCCTGGAACGCCCGTCGCCAGTGGCTTGCCTGTAATCTGGAAGGGATAGCTGGCAGCCGAGACGTTCCCTGCGGCATCCGCAACGCTGTAGCTTACCGAGTGAGCGCCAACTCCCAGCTCCGATGCCTGTACCGTCTCCCCGCTCGCAATTTCTGCGCCGTCCAATAGCAGCTGCTCTGAGATTATTCCGGAGAGCCCGTCGGATGAAACCAATTCAAAGGTCAGAACAGCTGTTTCAAGCACATCCCCTACAGCCTGCCCCGACTGGGTCAGTTCAGCGGCAGGAAGCGTTTTATCCACGTTCACCTGAATGAATTTCGCCTCTTCCGCGTTGCCAGCCGCATCCTTAGAGAAATAGCCGATCGTATGCCGCGCTTCCTCTGTGATGGTGAACGGCCCCGCATAGGCATTGTATGCACCGCCGTCAACGGCATATTGCGTCGTTATGGTTCCAGCCGTTTCATCTGAAGCACTTAATGTAACTTCCACATCCTGATTCACCCATCCGTCGGCGTTAGGAGCCGTGGAAAGTGCAGCCGACGTTGTCGGCGCCTCCGTATCCGACTGCACCGCTGTGAAGTCGCCGAGTCCTCTCGGCTTCAACTGATAGAGCCCTCTGAAAATAGCCGAGACGCCCGTTACGTTCACAACGGCTCCTTCCTGATACGGAAAATCGGCAAGCGCAGCTCCCGTCCGCACATCGACGCGCACATGATTGCTGACTCCGCCGTTCACCGCGTCGAATTCAAAAGAACCCGCAGGCGTTGCGCTGATGATATTGCGGATCGTCACATCCTGCAGCTGAAGCAGCTGCCCTTGATTGGCATCGCTCACCGCTTCCGCCATGACCGGGCCAGGCAGCGGTGCCGTGCCCGTCTTCTCGACTGCAACCAAATCGGCAAGCTCAAGCTCGGTATTATAAATGGCAAGAGGCGCCGTAATCTTCACGACATCGCCCTGGTGATAGCCGCTGGCGCTTTGGAACACATAAATTCCGCCGGTCTCATCCTGAAGATAGAAGGCTTGTCCGCCAAAAGCACCCGGCTCGGTCGTGATCACTCCCTCCACCGTAACGGTCGTTCCTTCCGCCTTCGTACGGGCTTCCGCTATGGTGACAGCTGACGGAATCGGTCCCTCCTCCTCCGGCAGCGGCTCCGCAGGCACGTTTGCCAGTGTCACGGTCTGTGTGAGCAGGTTCGTGCCGTTCTGTCTGAGGCGGAGGTTCGCCGTTCCATTCGTACCCGGCTTGATCCGGACCGTCAGGTCCTTGAAAGCATGTCCCCTGCTGTCAGAGGTCAAGCTGAAAGCGGCGCTGTAGCCATAAGCTGCCGGCCACGTGCTGTCTTCATTCCGGATCAGAGCTACCTGCGCGCCGCCGGTCAAATAAATGCCCGCGCCGAAGCCCGATACCGTGGTATTGGCAGGCAGATTGTCTGCGGCTACGCGAATTTGAAAATCGGCCGCGTTCGGCAGCTGCGCCTGGTGGACGAAGCTGTACGCCGCATTCGCGCTGCTTGCAGGTCCGCCGTAAGAACCCGGCTTGAAGGTCGAACGGTCATGCCATTTATACCCGGCCGCCGGGGCGGACCAAGGCTCCGGCTGCGGCTCCGTAGATGCTTCGGGAGACTCGGTCGGCAGCAGCGCCGTTGGCTGGTCGAGCTGCAGGCCGCTTACTTGCTCCAGGCTCGTATAGCTCTCCTTCTCGGACAGCCAATTGATCAAATTCACAAGCAGCAGGCCGTCATCCTGCTCCTTGAAGCCGTCGTATGTCGTCTTCCTTGCGCCCGTCTCCTCGCGCAGATATTTCGGAGTGGCGTCCTCGACCGGCGACGAATCGCCGATAAATGCGGCTTTGCCGGCTCCGGCCTTGGAGACGGCAACAAAAGGCCCTTCTTCAATCCCTCCGCCGTTATAGACCCCTTGGTCGACGGCGCTTCCCCAGGACTCGTTCGTTTCGGGAACGTAGACGATCCCTTTGGCTTTGGACGGATCGATGATGGCGAGTGTCGAGCCGGCATGCATGGCCACGCCAGACACGCCTTCCGTAATGCCGAATGCCTGCCCGGACTGGACGATCTGATTCGCCGTTATATCGCCCAGCGCATTGTAGCGGAACCGGACGCCGAAATTGTCCGCCAGCCAATCGGAGCTGGCGATATTTTGCATGGCGGCCGAGCTTCTTTCTTCCGCGGCCATCCCCTTGGCCGGATCTTCCCAGGCACCGCGCCGGTACCCGTTTATTGCCTCGGAGCCGTCCCAGCGGTTCTTGTTGCGGTCCGCGTTATAATGGTCGCCGATAAAGAAGATGCTCCCGCCCTCCTGGACATACTGCTCCATGGCGTCCTGCTCGCTCGTCTTGAACGGAATGTTCGGCTCCGCGATGACGAACACGTCGTAATCCTTCAAATCATTATAAGTAAAAGCGGCAGACTTGCGCAGTTCCTTTACATAGTAGCCGTCGTTTGCCAGTGCTTGGCCAAAATCCGAGAAGCCCCCGTCAATTACCCAGTCCGCCGCTCCCGCCGTTTGGGCGTGCGTGTTGTCGAAAAGAACCTTTTTGCCTGCATTCTCGTTGACGATCTTCGCATCAATGAAAGGCGCCGGGTCGCCCGGACCCTCGGCATAGGCCGGCTGGAGCCCGCCTGTGAATCCCGCAAACAGCGGCAGTACCAGAGCCGTCAGCAAGGCGGCCTTTACCCATTTTCCATTTCTCCACGCAAGATTTCCCATTAAAGTCCCTCCTCATATGGAATCTAGTATTTCGCCCATATTCTACCATATGATTAAGAACGCCGGTGATAGGGTTTTGTAAATATCGTGAGTTTTTTAGAAAATGAAAGGGACAGCGGACACGTACTGGAAAGGGAATCCGGCGTACAAATGAAGCGAACCGGCATGAAATATGGAGCCAAAAAATAAAAAAACCGCGATTTACGCGGATCCATAACAAAAACAGATTATTATCCCCAGACATCAGAAGCTAATGTGGGGACGATTGATTTTCAAAGATGACGCCCTATGTAATATTACCGGCAGACACATGCCGCCAAGGAGGCAGAAATAAGCCTCCTCAAGCGAAAGGTCCCGGGACTGATAGGCTTTAATAACGGGGATCGGCCTGGAATTCTTGCCCATGACATCCTGAGAACGGCCAACCTGCTCAAGGGTAAATGCCAATGATACGGCGAACCGGATAATGAGAAGCTCCAAAGAAATCGGGAAAGGCATGATTCTCTCTTCAGAGCGGCCAGTCAGACTCAAATAGCATTCACACCAGTGGCAATATCGTTCTGTACGCTGTCCTGGAAATCAGGGTCGTTCGTGTTCGTGGCACTGAGCGCATTGTTCGAGTTGGCAAGGCTGCCTGTTAAAAATGAACCGGCTCCGGCATATGTTTTTGACGTGCTGGATGGAGACGATTGGATACAGTCGCCGAACTGGACGATGGAACTCGATCCGACGCTGACAATTTTGGCAAAGCCGACAATAGCGGGCATTATAAGATCACTCCTTCTTCAACTGTGTTTTTACATCGTATGCGGCATTTGCCCATAGGTTCCAGCCCGCTGTGCAAAGGTATTTATCCGGCAAGCCGCCATACCCGCCGGTTATAGCCAGCATAAAGAGCAAGCTCACATTCATAAACTTACTCCGTGGATCTTGAATGTAAGGAGGTCTCCCTTTTATATGCCCGAAAAGATAAATCTCCAAAAATTCGTAGATGAGCTGCCCGTTCCCTATACGTTATCCCCCAGGAAGCAATGCAGCAATCATTCCTATTACGAAGTGATAATGAAGGAGTTTTCCCAGAAGCTGCACAGGGACCTTCCGCCAACCCGTCTATGGGGGTACGAAGGAATATTTCCAGGTCCTACGTTCGATGTGATGAAGAATGAGACTGTGTTGGTCAAATGGATCAATGATCTGCCGGCCAAGCACTTTCTTCCCGTTGATACCACGATTCACGGTTCCGAAGCAACGCTTCCGGAAGGAAGAAGCGTTGTACATTTACATGGAGGAAGAACGCCAGCCCATAGCGATGGTTACCCTGAGGCATGGTTCACGAGAAATTTCGAACAAACGGGACCTCTATTTGAGCGGGAGGTGTATATCTATCCGAATATTGAGCGGGCCACAGCTTTATGGTATCACGACCACACTATAGGAATTACAAGATTGAATGTCTATGCGGGACTCGTGGGTTATTATCTCATTCGCGACAAGCACGAGCAATCGCTTAATCTTCCTCAAGGAAAATATGAAATTCCGCTTATCATTGTGGACCGATCGTTCAATCCCGATGGATCGCTTTACTATCCCGCCCGGCCGGATCAGGATGATGCAGGTCTCCCGTCTCCTTCTCTAGTCCCTCCTTTTGATGCGGATACGATACTGGTCAACGGAAAAGTCTACCCCTATTTGAACGTTGAGCCACGAAAATACCGGTTTCGGATATTGAACGCATCCAATAGTCGAATCCTTACATTAAAATTGGACAGCAACCAGCCTTTTTTTCAAATTGGCACGGATAGCGGCCTGCTTGAGACAATGATCGTCATCCATGAATTTATCCTTTTGAGCGCCGAGCGTATGGACGTAATCATCGATTTTTCCCAATGCCGCGGCCAATCCATCACTCTCAAAAATGTTACCGGGAATGCCTCAGCCGAAACTACGGAGGTTATGCAATTCAGAGTCATCCAACCGCTAACAAGCGCAGATACCAGCTCTCTTCCATTTTACATGGGAGAATTTATAAGACTATCAAGAAATATGGCCAAGAGAACAAGAGATTTGGTGCTTATCCGAATTCAGGACCGGTATGGACGATCCTTGAATTTATTGGACGGTAAAATGTGGATAGATCGCATATCCGAAAAAATTGAAGTGAATACGGTCGAAATATGGAGGTTCATTAATATCATTAATGATGATCCCCACCCGATCCATCTACATTTGGTTGACTTCCAAATCCTTGACCGTCAGCCTTTTGATGTCGCTCATTTTGAAGAAACAGGAAACCTTATATTCCCGGGACCTCCGGATCCTCCTGAACCTTATGAAACAGGATTGAAGGATACCGTTCGAGCCCCTTATGGTTATATTACATCCATAATAGCCCGTTTTGGACCTTTTACCGGGCGTTATGTGTGGCATTGCCACATGCTGGAGCATGAGGATTATGAAATGATGCGGCCCATGGAAATTTTTAAAACACTGGATTAAAGACAAACAGGAGACTCATTTCCATTACATCCATCCGGCATTCGGCATCGCCACCCGGATGACAGGGGCATCTATCCATTGCGATAGTCTTCTCCTCTGATCTTCTGTACGCATACTCCAATCAAAAACAGCCTTCGCCGTCCAGAGGGCAGCGAAGGTTGTTTTAATTGCTGACTTATTAAATAAAATGTAAATATTGCAGCATCCGCTTCAGTATGACGGCGCTTTGCGCCCGGGTTGCTTCCGTCTGCGGATCGAATGCCCCGCCGGTCGTCCCTTGGACAATTCCTGTCCCGGAGAGCTGTGCAATCGCATCCGCCGCCCAGTCCGAAATGTCTGCGGCGTCGGCGAACGGCTCCAATGCGCCGGCATTCGTCTGCGGCGTTTGTCCGGCGAACGCCAACGCTCTTGCGATCATCACGGACATCTGCTCGCGGGTGATACTGGCGTTGGGCCGGAAGGTCCCGTCCTCAAAGCCGTCGATCAAACCGGCATGCAGCGCAGTTTCTGCTGCTTCGACATACCAGTCCTCCGCCTTCACGTCCGTGAACGGCTCTTCTCCACTGGCCTCGGGCAGCCCGAGTGCGCGCACGAGCAGCGCTGCGAATTCGGCGCGGGACACCTTGGCGTTCGGAGCGAATCCGCCGTCCGGCTGTCCTTCGACGATCCGCTTGTTCGCCAGCAGCTCGATCTCCTCTTGTGCCCAATGCCCCTCCACATCAGGGAACGATTCGTCCGACTGAATGACCGTATACAGGCCGTCCACAGGGGAATGAATGACTACCATCGGCGGTTCGCCACTTGAAAATACGGAAGGCGCAAAATGCAGACCGCCCTTCGCATCGATCCATACCGCCGTCGTCTTATCCGGATTGACTGCCGCGGGCAGCCTGATCGTCCGCTCTGCATAGATGCCGCTCCAGCCAGTAATGGCCTGGCCGTCCGCATCCAGCCCATAAGCGATCGGATGCGCAAGCAGCTGGGTCGCGCCTGCCTTGTCGATCACTTGCTTTATGGCAGCGCTCGACGCATCGGACGCTTCTGCGATCGCAGCTGTCAGGATTGACCCTTCGGGCAGTTCGCCAATAGCGCTTAGCGGAATACGCAGACTGTTCCCGTTCACGGTTATCAACAGCTGGGCTTCCGGTTGGCTGTTTAGGACGCTTAGAAGCAGCGCTGCCGGCAAGCTTATCTTGACTGCCGGACCGAGCCCGTCGGCCTTAAGCTCTGTTTCCGCTTGATCGGCGAAGGCTCCGGCCAATTGCTCCGCTGTCGGGAAGAGCCGGATCAAGGTCTGTCCGTCGGCGGATGTCTCCTTCGTGAATCGCACCGCCGTACTTACGCCGTCCAGCATAATGGTTGCCGTCGGTTCGGTTGCGGGACCCGATGGGCCGGTATAAACCGGTCCGCCGGGTGTATCGTCCCCATCGTCTTCATCCGGATCGGGTGACGATGTATCGATGCCGGTGACGGCAATTTCGCTCACCGCTTCATTGCCTGCCTTGTCCCTGGCATAGACGGTATAAGTGCCGTTCGCTGAGACGGTGAACTGCTGCGCGGCCAGAATATCGGTACCGGCTTCGCCTGCAAAATCGGCGCTGCTATGGCTTCCCGGCAGCCAGTTCAGCTCGGTCAACGTGTTGCCCGCCGACACTCCATATACGCTCGCCGTCACCGTTACACCTGCCGATGAACTGCCGCCTTCTCCAGCGGCCAGGGCAATAACAGGCGGAACGGACACGATATGCAGCCCCTTCATATCCGGTGCCTGATACGCCAGCGAAGCTGCCCCGCCGCCATTGGCACGCGTTATGCTTGCGCCGTTCGGAAGCTCCATCTGCGGGGAAATGGCAATGCCATCCTCATCAGCAAATCCTCCGGGAACGTCATATTCGAAGGTCAGCTCGGTCAATGGCGTGCCGCGTTCCCCTGTATAAGAGGCATAAACCGTCTCGGTACCGCTGCCGCTGCCGATTGCGAGCGGAATGGCCGGCGAACCCGTCACGCTCACTTCATACCCATAGACCACCGTAAAGCGTAAGATATCATGGGTGCCGTACAGACCATCCGCTGGCGCTGTCAGCACAAGTCCCACCCAAGCGGCTTCAAAATGCGCCAAGGCGTTATCCAACGCGGCGGCTGCCGCGTCCAGCTGATCCTGGGTTTGATTCCCGGCATCGTCAGCGATACCCTGCGCCACATCGATTGCGTCTTTCAGCGCGGTGCGGGCTGCGCTGGACGCTTCACCGACGTCCGTGCCTTCGGGATGCTCGGTCAATGCCTGATCCGCTAATGCGATTGCCGCTTCCAATGCTGCGGCATCGCCAGCCGGGATAATGGCATCCCCGAATGTATCGATCGCCTCATTCAACGCGGCGGCTGCCGCATCCAGCTGATTCTGGGTTTGATCCCCGGCAGCGTCAGCGATATCTTCCGCCACATCGATTGCGTCTTTCAGCGCGGCGCGGGCTGCGCTGGACGCTTCACCGACGTCCGTGCCTTCGGGATGCTCGGTCAACGTCTGATCCGCAGCCGCTATGACCGCTTCCAATGCTGCGGCATCGCCAGCCGGGATAATGGCATCCCCGAATATATCGATCGCCGCATTCAACGCGGCGGCTGCCGCATCCAGCTGATTCTGGGTTTGATTCCCGGCATCGTCAGCGATATCCTGCGCCACATTGATCGCATCTTGCAGCGCGGTGCGGGCTGCGCTGGACGCTTCACCGACGTCCGTGCCTTCCGGATGCTCGGTCAACGCCTGATCCGCAGCCGCTATGACCGCTCCCAATGCTGCAGCATCGGCAGGAGGTGGAATGATCGCGTCAGTGAACGCATCGATCGCCGCATTCAACAAGGCTGCGGGAGGGTCCAAATCGGTGGATACGGTTGTGCCCGTGATCCCGTCGACGAAGAGTCTGGCATCAGCGAGCGCATCCTTCAAGCCGTCATGAATGAGCGCTGGCACCTGCCCTTCATTTGTGCCTGGCAGATGGGATACTAACAGCTGTTTCGCCGCGTCCATCGCTTCAAACAGCACGGTCCCGTCCACAAATGTATAGCCCTTGCTCCTTGCATAATTTTGCACAGCGGATCTCGCGGAACCAAAAATCTTCAGATCTGCCGCAATGGTCTGATTATTGTTGAACGCGAGGTTATCAATAACTGTCGATTCATTCAGCAGCGTTACGCTGGTTAGAAGATTATAACGGAAAGCATAACCTCCTATACTCGTCACGCCGTCTGGAATAACCACGCTTGTAAGCTGGTTGCCTCTAAATGCAAAATCGCTGATGCTCGTTAAGCTGTCCGGGATATTCACGCGGGTAATAAGATTGTTCGAGAAAACCTCCTGCCCCATACTCGTCACGCTGTCCGGAATGTCTACGCTTGTCAGCAGATTATTCTTGAAGGCTCTTTCGCCGATACTGGTCACGCCGTCCGGGATGTCAATGCTGGTAAGGAAATTATAACCAAATGCATCATTGCCAATGCTCTTCAGACTGTCCGGAAAGACGACGCTCGTAAGATCGTTGATATAAAATGCAGTTTCCCCAATCGCGGTAACCGCCACTCCTCCCAAGGTATCGGGAATTATGACATCCAGAGCAGCTCCTCTCGGGAAATCGGTAATCGTTGCGCCATCGCCGTCAATGGTGTACGAATAATCGCTCTCCTCGGCCGCATTTGCATATTGCACCTGCGATAATGAGGCCCAGAACATAACCAGAGCGAGCAGCATGCTTAAAGCTGATTTCCTCATTTTTTGCCTCCTTTCCTTCATGGATAATTGATGTACGAATTGTCTGGCACGATCAGGAGATGGAGCTCCCGAAGCTGCGCGCAGCAGCTTGTGTTCCATGTTCCAAACACAGGTGAATGGTTGCCGACGCGGAAGCCAGACGACCGCCATTTGTAATTGTAGCAAAGGCCAATAAAAGAATAATGAAAGATCATCTCCCAAACTGCCGCGCAACATCAAGAATCCGCAGGTTTGCAAGGAGCTTAAAATATTTTTTTCGGATAAAACGAAGGCTTGGACAACGTATCTTCGAGCTCTTGAATAAGCTGCCTGCTCATTATCTCTTTAACAATAACGTTTAGCTTGGCTAACATATCCCATATCCTCCCTGTTAACATAATAGACATAAATCGTCGAGGATGAGATCTTCGCCCGTCTGGCTATTTTGGACATCGAAATGTCAGAGAAACCTATTTCATTCAGAAGGTCAATCGCGGCCTGAAAGATTGCTTCGTTTTTAATATCGTCCTTGTGTCTCATAGCTGTATAATAAACGAACGTCCGAGTATATTTCAATTCTAAAAACAATATGTCGAACGTTCCCCTGGCAGCTGTCTATTACTAGAAATAATTATTGCCATCAACGGGAATAGCTAAAGAATAGTAAAGGAGGCTAAACAGCAATGGAATACACTGGGGGAGGGCTTTCACCGCAGCAGAATGATGTTAAGGAACAGTTCATCAGCATCTCCGAAAATCTATCCCAATTAATTGCCTCATTGAATCAAGAGGACATTGACATTCTGAATGATCTTAGACATCTTTCTAAAAGATTCTCGGATTCGGGAAAGATGGCATCTGCGTATTACCTAAGCTGCCTGCTGGCTCCTTATACAAATAAGTTTAACGAAATTTTCGAAGCCGTCCGCAAGCTCAGCTCCAAACGGCAAGGAGCGCTTATTGTCATCCAAAGGGAAGATCCGCTTGACGAATGGATTACCCCGGGAGTACCTATCCATGCCGAATTTTCCGGTTCGCTTCTGGATTCCATTTTCCCGGTTGGCAGCCCCCTGCATGATGGAGCTGTATTGATCCGTTACGATATTATTGTATCGGCTGCCAACATCCTCCCGCTCACCAAAAAAACATATAAAAAAAAGTTAGGGACACGCCATCGCGCTGCAATCGGATTGTCGGAGCGGACGGACGCATTAATCGTCGTGGTATCCGAGGAAACGGGAAGAGAATCATTTTCCTATAAAGGTGCTCTTTACCCCTTTCAGCTCCCGGAATCAAAATAAGATTAAATCCCTGTCAGGCGGAGGGTTTACATATGGATATTGCCAATAGCGACTTTTCTCTTCTGCGGACTGAATTAATTAAAAAGCTGACCCGGATTGAGGAAATACTGAAAAATGTTATTTTCACCTTTGAGCAGGATCGTGTTCAACTTCTAAGCGATATTGATGAGATTTCCAAAAGGTTTTCCGAATCGGTATCGGTTGCGTCCACCTATTTTTTGAACAGCATTCTGTCTGAATACACAAATCATTATAAGGAAATATCCTTTGCCATGCATCATTTGAGTTCCAAGCGGCAAGGAGCGCTTATCGTCATTCAAAGAGAAGACCTTATAGCTCCTCTAATAAGTCAAGGCACACCCATATTCGCAAAGATCTCCACCCCGCTGCTGGAGTCCATTTTCCTTCCGGAGAGCCCTTTGCATGATGGCGCGGTGTTGATTCAGGGCGATATGATTATATCCGCTGCCAATGTGCTTCCCCTTACGGATCAAATTTTCTGGGATCGGTCATTCAATGCCCGCGAGCTTGCCGCGATCGGACTATCGGAACGCTCCGATGCGTTAATTTTGCTCGTTTTCGACAACGGGTTAACGTCCTTTTGTTTAGATGGACATCTATACCCATTCTCGACGACATAGTAACTTGTTTACCATACAGAAGCAGGCTATTCTTCATTTGGGAATATTTGTGCGGTCCGGTGCGAATAATAGGGGATGGCATCTAAACGTTAAAAAGATGAAGATACAGAGAATATTGTCGGAAGGGGCAAATAAAAGGTATGGCACATGTACATCTGGCGGTTGTCTACTACAGCTCTACGGGTACAAACTATCAACTCGCCCAGTGGGCTGCAGAGGGAGGGAAGCTTGCGGGGGCAGACGTCAAGCTTTTCAAGGTACCGGAATTTGCGCCCCAATCAGAGATTGACGCTAACCCGGATTGGAAAGCGCATGTCGAAGCGACCAAGGATGTCCCCACTGTAGCTTCTGATGATATCGTGGCAGCAGATGCCATAATTTTCAGCACCCCCACACGGTTCGGAAATATTGCGGCACAGATGAAACAATTTTTGGACTCCACTGGCGGCATTTGGTTTCAAGGAAAAATAGTCAACAAGGTAGTAAGCGCGATGACCTCCGCACAAAACCCGCATGGCGGTCAGGAAGCTACCATACTCGCTCTGTACACGACAATGTATCATTGGGGCGCCATCGTCGTAGCGCCAGGTTATACGAATCAATCCCTGTTTGATGCAGGAGGCAATCCTTACGGTACAAGTGTGACGGTCGACCAGCAAGGAAAAATTGTCGAAGATGCCAAAGCCGCCGTCATTCATCAAGCCAAACGGGTCGTGACGATCGCTTCGGCGCTAAAGAAAGGATTCCAGGCCTAACGACCCATAACGGCTTGTAATCCGATGTGTATAAATAGACTTCCATTAATTTCTACCAATTATGCATGAAGGTCAGAAGAGTCGTATTCTTTCGTTTGAACAAAAAAATGACCAGCTCCAATAATCGGAACTGGTCATCATTGTGAAGCGCTTGATCCTCAAGGACTTTCTTGCAGCCTGATTTGGTTCTGCATAGGCGAGCAAATGACCAGGAACATTACCCTTGCTTCTGTTTATGCTTCGGATTTTCACAAATGACCATAACCTCGCCATCGCGGCGAATAACCCTGCATTTTTCACAAATAGGCTTAACCGAGGGTCTGACTTTCATTGCAATTACCTCCCAACTCCAACCATTCGCAAGTGTCCGGGAGAACCCGGCATCCTCATGCTTTCCAATCGGCATTGCGTTTTATGCACCTGCGAGATAATGGTTCAGTTTTCCCCGTAATTCCTCGAGAGCAATAAGAGCTGCCGCATCGTGCAGAATGTCATCCGGTCTGTTTCCCTTACCAAGCAGATGACCCGCAAACGTTATGCCGGTAAAATCAAAAATATATTGGAATTGCTGAATTAACGGCAGTCCTTTCAAATGAGGTTCATCGTCCCCAATTGCGATAACAAAGGCCTTTTTGGTGGATAAATCAGCTCTGAAACCCGCTCTGTTCTCCAGCAGCGATTGGGACCAGCGGTCAACAAAGGTTTTCATGACTCCTGACATTCCATACCAGTAGACAGGAGTCGCAAACACAATAATGTCCTGTTTCAAAACCTGTTCTATTAACATAAGGTAATCATCGTCCGGAAACGATTCCCTTTCGGAATGACGATAATCGTTAATCGGTTGGATGTTATAGTCGGATAAATATAATTTAACCGCATCCAAACCTTCTACCAGCTGACTTGCCAATCTGTCGGTATTTCCGTTTTTGCGAGAGCTTCCGAGAAGAACAGCAATTCCCATTGATCGTTATCCCCCTGCATCTAAAATAGCCTTATTATGCCTTATGGCATTGGCGATCATCCTCTTGTTCTATCATTTTATCACCCTTTCTTCTCGATTTACAAATGATTCGATCTGTTCTTTATGCTGATCGTCGTGTAAAACAAATTCCTGAATGAGGAATGCAAGAGAATAGTTCAAGTGCGCATGATATAAGTCATCGGGCATCTCCAATAGCTGGGCGATAAGATGTTCTCTGGTTCGAATGGCTTCATCGATCAAGGCCGATTGTGTAATTCCCGATTTGGCATACTGGGATGCTTTTTGATTATAGGTCTCAATATCTGGAAATGTGATGTTTTTCCCTTTTCTCACGGCGGGAAGAATCTGCGAGATTATATGATTATCCCAATTCAAAATGTGCGAAACAATTTCGCTAACCGACCATTTCCCTTCCGAAATCGGTTTTGTCCATAAATCGGCATCCCATTTGTTTAATGCAGCAGCCCAGGAAGTAAAAGCTTTAAAGCTTAATATATCATGATGTTCAGGCATATAAACCGCTCCCATTCTTGTTCCAAATAGCTTTGCATCTCAAAGGCGGCCGATTAAGATGGCTGTGCGGTCGGTCTGATGACAATTTCATTCACTCCGGTATCGGCCGGTTCATTAATCGCGAAGGCAATCGCTCTTGCTATGCTGTCGGGAGAAATCGCAATGTCGCTGATTTGGCTCACCATGGCTTTAATTTCAGGACTGCTGATCGCATTGGTCAGCTCCGTATCCGTAAAACCGGGGGAGACAATCGTGGTGCGGATATTGGATGCCGGCGATTCTTCCTGGCGCAGCCCTTCCGTAATGGCTCTGACCGCAAATTTTGTGCTGCTGTACACAGCAGAGGTTGGGGATACATGATAACCGGCAACCGATGAAATGTTGATGATATGGCCTGATTTTTGTTCCCTCATAGCTGGCAGAACGGCGGCAATCCCATATAAAACGCCTTTGATATTGACATCGATCATTTGGTCCCATTCGTGGACCTTTAATTCATTCAACTGAGAAAGAGGCATAATTCCGGCATTATTGACAAGCACATCGATGCGTCCATATTGCTTTAATGCAAATCGGGCCAATTCCTGCATGTCTTCCGAAGAAGCCACATTGGTTGCTAAATATACAGCCTCCCCACCCTTTTTTTTAATATCGCTTACGATCTTCTGCAAACGGTCTTCTCTTCTCGCTGCCAATACGATCTTTGCACCGTATTTAGCCAATAACTCCGCCGCAGCTTGTCCGATCCCGCTGGATGCTCCCGTTATAATGATGACCTTTGACTTTACGTTTTCCATAGCTGTCTCTCCCCGTACCTGATTTGTGATTACATACATACTATACAATTCATAATATGACGACTGTATGTCATATTATCCGAATAACGAAAAAGGCTGTGAGTAGTTAGCATGGATGGGAGTGAAAAATTTTATGCATAAGCATGAGAGGCCCACCCTATAAGCGGCAAAAGAGCCTCGGAAGGAACGGCAAAGAAGGATGCACAAGCCATGTTGACTTGTACATCCTTCCTCTGTAAGCGTAACGCCTTGGATAAGCTGTCTGCTGTCCAGCGAAGGGCATCAGACCGGATTTTGGGATAAGTCCACCGCTTCCCGTCAGCGGCTTACGGGGAAGTCTGTCGAGAATGCGAGATCTTTCTGCGCTTCCAGAGCCGCGAGCCGTTCGGTAAGCGCCTTGTGAATCGCATTGTAAGAGTCGCTGCCGAGCACGATCCGCTCAGGTGCCGGATTCTGATCGACGCTGTCGATCATGATCTTGGCCATCTTGGCAGGATCGCCAATCGGAAGATGCGCGGAGCCCTCAATGAATCGCCGGGTCACGCTGGCAGGGCTTGCGTCATAGGCATCGATTTTCGTACCGATCCTGGCGCTGCCGTATCTGAACTCCGTGCGCGCGCCGCCAGGCTCGACGATGGTGACACCGATATTGAAAGGTGCAATATCCTTCATCGTTGATTCGATGAAGCCTTCGATTCCCCACTTGCTTGCGTGATACAGCGACGCGCCTGGATTGGTCGCCTGGCCGCCATAGGTAGAGAGCTGGATAATGCGGCCCCCGCCTTGCGCGCGCAAATATGGAAGCGCGGCGCGGACCACTTGGATCGAGCCGATCAGGTTGGTGTTCAGATGGTGGAGGATTTGCTCATCCGTCAGCTCCTCAGCTGCGCCGAAGAGTCCATAACCGGCATTGTTGACCACAACGTCGATCTTGCCGAGTTCGGAGAATGCCTGGTTCACAGCCTGATGGATAGCTGGCGTATCGGTTACATCGAGATGGGCGAGCCACAGGAGGTCGCCATATTTGGCTTTGAGATCGTTCATGGCATCCATCCTGCGGACGGTGCCGGCGACACGGTCGCCGCGGGCAAGAAGCTGCTCGGTCATGTGGCGGCCGAAGCCGCTGGTTACGCCGGTAATCAGCCAGGTCCGTTGTGTCATCGGTTCATTCCTTCTCTCTTTGGGTTCAGCCATTATAATAACTAACTGGTTAGTAATAATATAAACTTATCTAACCATTTAGTCAATGGTATAATGTGCCCCGGAATGATTATGTCATCCATTAATATGTCCAGGGAGGCTGCTTTGATGCGGAACGCTTGAACGACACGATTTATCAGAAATAATCAACTATATGGTGCTCCACGTCCACAATGCCGTCAAAGTTCAGCGCGTGCTCAAACAGGCTGCCCGGTAAAATAAGGCAGCCTGTTTGCACGATTGTATTAAGGTCCATCCTTCGCATGATTGATTCCTTATATGATGTTTAATCCTTCACCGAGCCCTGCATCAAACCTGCGATGAATTGGCGGCTGAAGAGGGAAAAAACGATGATCAACGGCACCGTCGCCATCAGTGTGGCGGCCATTACCATGGAATAATCGGTACTGTACACGCCGTTCATGGAGGCGATGAGCATTTGGATCGTAAATTTGTCCTGAACCGATATGACGACAAGCGGCCACAAATAGTCGTTCCACGAGCCCAGAAATGTAATGATCCCCAAGGTGGCTAGCGCCGGCCGGAGGATTGGCAGCGCCACGCGCCAATACAAGTCAAATGTCCGGCATCCGTCGATCCGTCCTGCGTTGATCAGCTCATCGTGGATGACGGAATGCGTATACTGCCTCATCCAGAAGATGCCGAACGCATTGGCCACACCGGGAATAATGAGCGCCTTCAATTCGTTGATCCAGCCCAGCTTCTGCATGATGATGAACTGCGGGATAAGGCCGAGCTGCTGCGGGATCATCATTGTCATAAGCAGAAACAGGAACAGGATGCCCTTCCCGGGGAATTCGAATTTCGCGAATACGAAGCCCGCCATGGAACAGAAGAACAAGACAAGCAGCGTATGGGAAACCGCTACAATCAGGCTGTTGGCGAAGGATTGGAAGAAACCGACATTATCCAGCACTTTCTGAATATTCACCAGGAGCTGATCGCTTGGCAGCAGTCTCGGCGGGAACCGGAACATATCGGACGTCGTTGCCGTGGACATGACAATCAGCCAATAGAACGGAAACAGCGACAGAATAGCGCCCAGGAACATGCCTGTGTAGATGCCGATCAGACCAAAGCTGAATCTCCTTCCCGTCCTGGCGGACATCATGGTTTTCGGCAGCGTGGTAGCAGCCGGAGCTTTTGCATCCATCACATGCTCTCTCCCCTCGAAATGAATTTCCAGTTCAGGAAGGAGAAGATGCCGATCAGGAGGAACAGCACCCATGCGATTGCCGACGAGTAGCCGAACAACTGGTTGCCGAACGCCTGGTTATACAGATACAGCACCAGCGTAAGCCCTCCCTTCGTCGCTCCGCCGGTATTGCCGACCAGAATCGCCGGCTCGGTGAACAGCTGCATGCCGCCGATGGTCGAAAGGATGACGGTGAACAGGATGATCGGCTTCAGGAGCGGCAGCGTTATCCTGAAAAACTGCTGTGTGCGGCTTGCGCCGTCGATTGTTGCCGCTTCGTACAGATCGTTTGGCACTGCCTGCAGACCTGCCAGATAGATGATTGCGTTATAGCCCGTCCAGCGCCAGATGACCATCAGGGCAATCGCGGCTTTCACCCAGAATGTATCGTTGATCCAATCGATTCTCGGAATACCCATGATGCCGAGCAGTCCATTGATCAGGCCGAATTGCGTGCCGAAAAAAGAACCGAAGATAATCGCAACGGCAACGATAGACGTAATATTCGGCAGGAAAAATACGGCGCGGAAGAAGTCTTTAAACCGCATGAAAGCCGCATTGAGCAGGAACGCGGACACCAGCGCAAGGAACAGCTGCGGCAGCGTAGAAAGAAACCAGATGACAAACGTATTCCCGACCGACTTCCAGAAGTCAGGATCGTCGGACAGCAGATTTTTGAAATTCCGAAAGCCCACATACTCCATCGTGCCAAGCCCGTCCCATGCATGGAACGAGAGATAAAGCGAGAACAGGATCGGGAACAGTCCGAATATGAGAAATAGAATAAAGAACGGTGAAATCATCAGATAGGAAGCCAAATATGATCTGAATCCTTTCACGTCCCCACCTCCTTAACCCTACTATCTTTTTCAGGGGTTCCCCCGAAAGCGGCTGCTATGGAAGAACAAGCAGGATCTTGCCGCGTTCGGGGAATGGATAACCTTATTTGTTCTTGAGCTTTGTCTTGGCTTTCTCGACGAGCGCCCAGAATTCTTTCTCGGGATCCTCGGACTTGCCGACCGTGACCGCCTGCATCCCGTCGTTGATGATATCTTCCACCGTTTGATAATTCGGTCCTTTACGCTGCACCTTCACATCTTTCGAGACTTCTGCAAACAATACGCCAAGCTTTTGCCCGCCCCAGAAATCGAAGCCCTGCTCGGTAAACGTCTTATCGCCGTAGACCGAAGGCGTCGAAGGGAAGTTTCCGGAGATTTTGGCCACTTCCAGCTGCTGCTCAGGGGAGAGCATCCATTTTATGGCCTCGTAAGCTTGCTCGGCATATTTGCTCTGCTTGGGAATGAGCAGGAACGAGCCTCCCATGTTGCCGGTGCCTTCCGGAATTTTCGCGGCACGCCAGTTGCCTTTCGTATCGGGCGCTCGCGTCTCGACATGTCCGCGTCCCCAAGCCGCCGAAATATAGGTGGCGATTTTCCCCGAATTAAGCGCTGCGGAATATTCCTGCAGGGCGTTCTTCTGGTCATAAGTGCCGGCAATGCCCATATCGCGGGCTTTGATGTAATACTCCAGCGCCTTCTTGATCTGCGGATTTTGATCGATAATCATATTGTCGTCTTTATCAAAATACAGCTCATCGCCCTGGTCGCGGATCGCGCCGTACAGCTCATACGGGTTGGACAGCATGTCTACGCCCGTCTTTTCCTTCAGCGTTCTTCCCGCCTCAAGGAATTCATCCCAGTTCGTGATCTTCGCGGAGACATCTTCCGGAGCGGAAGGCAGTCCCGCTTTCTCGAACAGATCCGCCCGATAGTACAGCACCATAGGACCGATGTCCGTCGGCAAGCCAAGCTGCTTGTCTCCGACGATCGACTGGTTCCATTTCCACTCGAGGTATTCATCCTTCAGATCGGATGCGCCGAACTCGTTCAAGTCATAGAACTTGTCGGGATATTTCAGAAACTGGTCCAGCTGCGAGATATCGATCATTGCGATATCCGGGCCTCCCGAGTCGGCGGACATTGCGGTCAGAAGCTTCTTGTGCGCGTCTTCCCATTTGTAAATCTGCGGGACAATTTCAATATCCGGATGCAGCTTGTTGAATTCCGGAATAATTTTCTCGAAGGATGCTCCCTGCCAAAACCACATTTGCAGCTTGACCTTCTTGCTGCTGTCGCCTCCTGTGCTGCCGGTGGAAGCATCTGTTCCACTGTTGACGCTGTCACCGCTTCCTCCGCAAGCGCTGAGTACCAGCATCAGCGGTAGTACAATCAACAAGAGTGTTTTGAAATACCTTGTTCCCTTCATCACTGATTCTCCCTTCTTCTGGTAGGACCGCCTAAAGTAAGCCCTTACATATAGTGTACGGCCAGCCCCATTCCGGGGATAGATGAGTAATCTTCGTTTTCTGGTACTAATGTTGGGAAAGTGATGCACACAGACGGTAATCGTTCGGCGACATGCCCTCCGCCATTTTAAAAATGCGGCTGAAATACGCAGGGTCCCGGTATCCCGCCTGTTCGCATACCTCGTATATTTTAAGATTGCTTTCGCGGAGAAGCCGTTTCGCCTGCATCAGGCGGTGATGAGTCAAATACTGGGAATAGGTCATGCCTGTCTCCTGATGAAAAAGATTGCTTAAGTAATTGGCATTGACTTGATGCGTCTGGGCAAAATCGGCAAGCTGCGCGCTGCCTGCGTATTCCTTGTGAATATAGGCAATCAGGCTTCGGACAATGGGAGCCAGCCGTTCGCTTGCTCCGCGCCTCGACAGCTCGGTAAATCCCAGGTTAACCACGCAGCGCACATACATCATACCGATATCTCCGATGTCGCTGCTGTGACCGCCATATCCTGTCTTGATCGGAATGCGCAGCTTTTCCTGAATCCACAGCACCGTCTCGTTCACCAGCTCCTCCCATAACTCCCGGTCGAATCGGGCTGTGAACAGCACAATGGTAATCAGACGTTCCTCAAGGCAGACCACCGGTACGCCCAGCTTGCCGAACGCTTCGTATGCGCTGTTCCTGATGAAATAGCGGACGGACGGTTCTCCCAGCGATTGAAGATCCCTGGTGGAGAAGGAAACGAGCGATATCTGCTCAAAGGGTGGAATCAGGTTCTCGTCGAATTTGGGCAGCGGAAGGTCATGAAGCAGGTCGTGGATGCGCTTCTCGAGCAGCGCGCTGCTGCGGATCGTATCCACCTGATGGACATGATAGCGCTCGCGGTATTTCGCATACGCAGCGTCGAACACGTCCAGCAGCTTCTGCTTGGACAGCGGCTTGAGCAAGTACCCCGCAACCTGATGCTCCATCGCCTTCAGGGCGTAGTCGAATTCCGCATGACCGGTTAGTATATACAATTGCGAATTCGGGAACCGGTCCTTCACCCTCCCTGCCAGCTCCAGTCCGTCCATTCTTGGCATGCGGATGTCGGTAATGATCAGCTGCACTTCATGCTGATCCAGCAGCTTCAGCGCTTCCTCCCCATCGCCTGCTTCCAGGACGTTGTCCACGCCTGTGAGCTGCGACAGCATCCGGCACACGGGCATCCGTACATTCGGTTCATCGTCAACAACCATTATCGTAAACACGGCCATCTCTCCCGCTGTAAAGGTATATTTTATCCATTTAATTCCTGCTGCTGCCTGTGTCGCTGCCAACTTCCCGCATGACCGATTCCCACATAAGATCAGGGTCTGCTCCTTCAGTCTCCACCCGCTGCAGCGCATCGCGGATGAGCCGGTCCGTCATGGTCATATCCGCATCCTCAAACCCGCCCTTATAACGCAGTGCGGTATAGGAATAGATCTGGCCGGTCGGCGCGTTGTTAAAAAAAGGATCGTGAATCCCGATGAAATCGGAGGATGCGTAGGATTCCGGGGTTGACGGAAAGTTTCCGTTCTGGATAAAATTATCGAGCTGCCGTGGCGGGGCAGTCAGCCACCGGGCCAATTCATACGCCTCTTGCGGATAACGACTTGCGGCGGGCACGGCTATGAATGTCCCGTCCCAGTTGGATGGTTCGCCGGGAGGCCGTGCCAAATCCCACTTGCCGGCAGTCGCAGGCGCATTCTTCTTCATCAGCCCATGGACCCAGGATGGTCCCAGAACGGCGGCGAACCGTCCGTTCACCGCTCCGCTTGCCCAGGCTTGCGTCTGGGATTGCAGCCCCGCGCTCAAACCGAGCTTATGAAACCGGATCGTCCGGTCCCACGCTTCCTTGAACCGGGCAACGGATTCATTTCCGGATTTATCTGAATGCGGCTGTACGTATTGATTCAAATAGGAAAGATAAATATTGGTCAAATTGTCGAACAGCGGGATGCCCGACTTCTCTTTGAGCGCGATCCCAAGCCGCTCCAGATCGTCCCAGCTGCCAAGCATGGCTGTAATTTCCGTGCGGCCTGCGGGCAAGCCTGCGGCTGCAAACAAATCAAAGCGGTAGGCAAGAGCGACAGGACCGATGTCGGCCGGAAGCGCAAACAAAAAGCTGCCGTCATCACTCTCCGCCTGCCTCCATTTCCAATCCAGATAGTGGACATGCTCATCGCCGTACTCATATAAATTATGGAAATATGCGGGAAAATTCTTCATCTGGTTAATTTGCGACGAATCCAGAAGGACGAGATCGGGCGAATCGGACCAGGTTGCGAAGGCGATCATCAGGTTCGGTTGAATGTCGTCGTATTGGGAAGTGACAATCTCCACATCGATCCCCTGATGACTGTCCTTATAGGCTTGAATCAGAGACTCCAGGCCGCTGCCCTGCCAAAGCCATATGCGGATTGTGGTCTTGTCCGGATGCGCTTTGATGGTCGGCAGGGATGTCTGCGGCATACAGGAACAAACGACGATCATGAACGCCGTCATCAGAAAAGGCAGAATGAGCCAATGTCTGCTCAACGGACGTCACCTCCAAGCAAATCGCTCCACACCGATGCGGGTTTGGCCTTGTCAAGGGGGAGCGACAGAATGACTCCAAGCCCGCCAAGCGGACTGGCAAAAAGCCTTAAACCGTAAGGCTCCCCGAAGAAGGATTGAAGCTGGCTGTGCAGATTGGAAAGGCCGATGCCGCCCTCTTTTCCCTCGGGCATCTGATTCTGACGAACCCGTATTTCCAGCCTCTTCATGGCATCCGCATCCAATCCCGTACCGTTGTCTTCCACCGCACAAAGCAATCGGTCGCCTTTTCGGCAAATGCAGACGCGAATGCGCCAGTCGCCATGCTCCTTCTGTTCGAGCCCGTGCCGGATCGCATTCTCGACAAGCGGCTGGAGCATGAGGCGGAGCACCCGCTGCTCCTCGAGTCCTTCTTCGACCTCCACGTTCACCTGCAGGACCCTCCCGTAACGGGAACGCTGCAGGAACAGGTACCGCTCCAGCTGATCCAGATCATCCCTGAGCATGACCATATCCGACGTGGGATGAATGCTGTAACGAAGCAAATCGCTTAAGGCAAGCGTCATCTCCTGAGCCTCCTCGGCGCGTCCGTCCTCGATAGTCCAATAGATCAAATTCAGCGAATTATACAGAAAATGCGGACGGAACTGCGCTTTTAGCGCGACGAGCTGAGCCCGCTGCACGCTGATTTGCTGCTCCGACAACCGTTCGATCAGCGTCTTCAGCTGGTTGACCATCTGGTTGTAATTGGCATACAAAAGCGATATCTCCCTGCTGGTAAACCGCATCTTCACCGGATGGACCGCATGTCTGCCGATTCTGTTCATCCCGAGCGCGAGGTAGCGGATTGGCTTGGTGAGCGTCCATGTGAAATAAGCGACCAGAATAAGGGCGACAGCCGTGCCTGCGGCGATGGTCAGCAGGGCGTGGATCCAGATTTGCGAGGTGTCGCTGTACACCGCTTCTTTCCGGAAATAAGCAATCGTTGTCCAGCCCGTATAGGTGGACTTAGCGTAGGTTACATACATCTGCTCGCCTTCTTCCCGGGTAGTCCAATCGAAGAACAGAGGTCCTCCGTCGGCGAATTTGGCGAACAGACCGGTATCGGCAGCCGTACCTATTTCGCTCGATTGCGTAGAATAGACGATGTTGCCGAGCGGATCCATCACCTGTACCTTGCGCTCGATCGGTTGAACGGTCTGCCCGATCATCCGGTTCAATTTATCGACAGGAAAAACGAGGAATTGGTCGCCGATGATATGAAGATCTTTCGTATACTTGATTTTGCGCGCCCCGATGATGGCAGGGATTTCACCGTCCC
Organism: Paenibacillus sp. JT31N17; assembly: GCF_056269255.1. Lineage (NCBI taxonomy): Bacteria > Bacillati > Bacillota > Bacilli > Caryophanales > Paenibacillaceae > Paenibacillus > Paenibacillus sp. JT31N17. Next base: position 1,374,655 of record NZ_JBWDNP010000001.1, on the reverse strand, counting down.
TCCATGCGGGACCGTACACCCACAGCATTTTACCGTCCATGCGGGCCATCTTGCTGTACCATGTTACAGAGGATGCTTCGTCATATTCGCGCCAGAACAGCTGCAGCGAATCCGTTGAGGAGTATCCATGACCGCTTCTGTCAAACAGATGAATCAGCATGCCGTTTGCGATATGCCGCGTTTTCTGGCCAATGTACCTGCTGAATTCGATCGGATCTTCCGCAACGCGCTTCCCGCTTCCTGCTTCGTTCAATGTTTGCTGGACACGGTCGTCAAACACGACAAGCTGCGATAACTGATCATACTGAGCCAGCAGCACATCGATTTTATCCGAGAGCTGCTCGACTGATTGCTGGGTGTAATCCGCCATCCGGTTAAGCATCACCTGGGAGGTCAGGCGGTAATTCAGAATATTCGTGAGAGCGATTACAAGAACGGAAATGAGGAAAATCCCGGCCAGCAGCTGCACGAATATTGGCAAAGGACGACGAAGCATCGCGAATCACATTCCCTTCCGTTACAAATTCCGACACAAACGAAATTTCTATGAGTCTCTTTACTCAGGCACGATAACCCTCCTTTCAAAAATAAAGTTAACATAAAAAGATTCCACCTTTCCATAATAAATCCTTTTCTGATGTTATTTCACTGTCCATTCGCTTATTGCAGCTGTCCACTCTCCACCCGGGGCAGCGATTTGAATCTTCGAGCCGCTCCGAAGCTGCACGGACAATGCAGGCAGCTTGACAGGGAACAGGTAAAGTATTATTGTTAAATAGCTAATAGTTAAACAGTTAACTATTGAGCGGCATGCGGTACAATGCGAGTCCGCTTCACGCAATTTGGAAAATCCGCTTGGTGCGACAGGCTGCGGGGAGGTTATATGAACGGGAAATGGGATCCATTTGAACAGCCGGTTATGTCGGTTGATGTTTTTTTGACTCTCTATAAGACCAATCACCATCTGGTCAAACAGCTGGAGGAGCAGCTGGGGAGCTTCGAGCTGACGCTCGGCCGATGGTGCTTGCTGGTGGCGCTGAAGTCTGGAGGAAAAGCGATGCTCCCTTCCGAATTAAGCGACGATCTTGCTGTTACACGGGCCAATATAAGTAATTTATTAAATGCGCTGGAGCAAGCGGGCCGGATCAAAAGAGAATTCGACCCCTCCAACAGGAGACGAATTTTTGTCAGTTTAACATCCGAGGGTCATGATGTGATATCGCAGGTATGGCCTGTTTATGAGCAGACGATCACCCGGAATGTTGGCAGCAAGCTCACCATAGAAGAACAGGAGCAGTTAAAAGGACTGCTGAAAAAGTTGTTTTAGACGCAGCTCGGACTGCCCGCCGGAATTGAGCGGAATCCCCTTTTGATTGGACTATGGGTCAAACGGTGCGTTAAAAATTTAAAACTGAAGGAGAATCTTATGAATATACTCGAAGACAAGGTTGTTATTATCACAGGTGGCGGCGCGGGTATCGGACTTGCAGCGGCAAAGCTGTTTGCTGCAAAGGGAGCCAAGGTGCTCATCACCGGGCGGCGAAAAGCTGCTTTGGAAGAAATATCGGCCGGCAACCCCGGCATTAAGGGTTTTGCGGCGGATGCAGGCGATCCGGATTCGGCTGCCCGGACGGTCGCAGCGGCCATCGAACATTGGGGTCGCCTTGATGTCATCGTCAACAACGCAGGTGGCGGCGCCCTCCAGCCGCTTATCCAAGCAAATGCAAAATCGATATCCGATATTTTCAACGTCAATGTCGCCGGCCCAACACTGCTTGCCGCTGCCGCCATCCCGTACCTTGAAGAAACGAAAGGCACAATCATCAATTTGTCGAGTACCTATGGAAGCAAGGCGGCTGCCGGGCTGTCGCTTTATGCCGCGAGCAAGGCAGCTTTGGAGCATTTGACGCGCTGCTGGGCGCTTGAGCTCGCCCCGAAGGGCATTCGCGTGAATGCTGTTGCGTCCGGGCCGGTCGAGACGGATTTCCTCCGCGAGCGGATGGGACTTTCCGATGAGCAAATCAATGCCGTCAAGGAGCAGGAGCGCCAGGCTATCCCGCTCGGCCGCCGTGGCGAGCCGGATGATGTAGCACGCTGGATTGTGAATTTGGCCGCTCCGGAGGCAAGCTGGATCACGGGACAAATCATCGCGGTTGACGGCGGTCTTGTGATTGCCTGACCTCTCCCCTATGCTGTTTCCCCCTATTTTCTCCTACCTTCCTGCACGGTATAAGCAATTGGCGTATGTCTATTCATAAACCGAAGAGGAGCTGCCTTAGGGCTAGCTCCTCTTCTATTGCGATTTATTTGAAAGAATGGTTTACCTTCATCCTTCGGGATATTAATGAATTCCCGTCAAATCTTCGCCAGATATTCATCGAGCTGATCGAAAGTATTGCCGAAGCCTTCCTTCATGGACTCAAACATACCTGCAAAGAAGCTTCGTTCTTCCTCGGTTGCATGGATCGGGCCGCCCCGCAGGGTAATGGTGGTTTTGCCGCCATTTTCCGCAAGGGTCAGAACATTGCGTATTTTCAGCGGGAACTGATCGCTGAAATCCGGCCGGACAATATTGCCCTCCTCATCCGAAAAACAGTTGTCCCAAACGATCTTCTCCAGTGCCTCAATTTCATGATAAATAAATTTGGCCCACATTAGGTAACCATCCGGGGATTGCATACTGTAATGGAAAAAACCGCCCGGACGGAAATCCAGTTCAGCGAAACCCCATTTGAATCCCTTCGGTCCCCACCAGTGCTTCAGATGCCCAACCTCGGACCATACTTTGAACATAAGCTCGCGAGGCGCATTAAAGACACGTGTGATTACCAGTTCGTTATCTTCCATTTTCGCTGTCATGTTCTTTGCTGCACGGCTTTCAGTCATTTCAAATTCCTCCATTCAAGATTAATCAAAGCAGCGGTAATTCCTGTTTACAATATACCCTAAATGGAATATTCCTGTAAAGGAATATATTTGGTTAATCGATGCCAAGTTGATAGGGAAGAATGCTTCAGCGCGAAGCTCCTCATGCTCTAAAGTTTGTATCTCCGGATACTTTCCTGTATATTCCTAGTTGTCAGAAACTTTCTCAAAGGATGGTGTCCGATTATGATTAATCTACTATCTCCTGAGTTTTTATCAAATCCGTATCCTGTTTATGAGATGTTCAGAAAAAATCAACCCGTCGCGTATATGGAGTCGCTTCAGTTATGGTCCGTGTTTACCTATGATCACGTCAAAACGGTACTGACCGACCATGCCCATTTCTCCTCGGGACCAAGTGTCCAAGGCAAGGCTGCAGAACCATCTGAACAAAAGCAAGAAGGTTTCAGCTTGATTACTACGGACCCTCCAAGGCATACCGACCTGCGTTCTTTAGTAAATCGCGCGTTTACTCCAAAAGCCGTCGCCGCTCTTGAGCCAAGAATCGAAGAGATTGCTAATGAGCTGCTGGATAAAAAAGCCAATACTGGCGAACTCGATCTGATCAGGGACTTTGCTTATCCGCTTCCCGTTATTGTGATAGCTGAGTTGCTGGGAGTGCCTGCCGCAGACCGTGACCGTTTCAAGGAATGGTCGGATGAAATCGTGGCAGGTGCCGATGCCATAATCGGCGGCGGCCAAGCAGGCTCCCGTCAGGCACATATGGAGATGAACGACTATTTCAAAGACATCATCGCACAGCGCCGCGTCCAGCCTCAAAATGATCTGATCAGCACTTTGCTGGCAGCAGAAGAAGGAAACTCTCATCTGTCGGAATCGGACATCCTGTCTTTTTGCCGTTTGCTGCTGGTAGCCGGTAATGAGACAACCACCAATCTCATTGGCAATGCCGTTCTTGCTTTCCTGGACCATCCGGCTGAGTGGGACAAGCTTGTATCCCGGCCGGAAATGCTGCCCAATGCCATTGAAGAAGTGCTCCGCTTTCGTTCTCCTGTGCAGGCCATGTTTCGGACCGCCAAACAGGATGTGCAGATCGGGGACCAAACGATTCCGCAAGGAACCCGCGTTGTGGCATGGATCGGCTCTGCCAACCGGGATGAAGCAAAGTTTGACGAACCTGCCCGTTTTGATATATCCAGGGAATCCAACGCGCATTTGGCCTTCGGTCAAGGCATCCACTTTTGTCTCGGAGCGCCGCTCGCCCGTTTGGAAGCCAAAGTCGCACTGACAGCGGTGAGGAACCGACTGCCGGAGCTTGCCCGGAAAAACACGGAGCCGCTGGAGCCGGCACGCGGATTTATCGTACATGGCGTAAAGAGCCTGCCGCTTCGTTTCGCCCCCCAAAGCTAGTATGCGTGCAACTATGTAAAGTATGCTCAGGTCATATTTCAAATGATTGTAATTGATTAACTATATTAAATAGCTGCACTCAAACCAGGAACGGCTCGCTTCGCATCATTTTGCGATTGAGCCGTTCTGACATTTGGGACCTATATATTAATCCAAAAATACTATATTCAAGTTTTCTGAACATATAGTATCGATCCTACTTCAGTCATTCATCCGAGTCCTTAACGGCTCCAAACTCCGTTCTACGTGGTAGTTTTCGTGAACGCAAAGAGTTATAAACTTCCTGCATATTCGGCTTATTCGGCTTATTCGTCTTAGTCAGCACGACTCCGCGGATTAAATCTCTTAACGGGAGCAGGAGTTCCATGTTCAAAGAGGCCAGTTCCTCTGGTTTAAGTCCAATATTGACGTCATATTGCATGCTGAATGCACCTTTGATTTCAGCTTGCTCTTCTGCTGTTATATTCTCTAACCATTGGTTAATTTGATATTCCTCAAATCGCATGCTACCCTCCTCATAATCTCATATCATCATGAGGTGACCTCTTTATGCAATTCCGTTATCCGGTAAGCGCAGCGGCTGCCGCCTGATAAAAGATACTCAACCCGTTCAATCTGCACATGGTCTCCCAGCACGGATTGAAAGAGTTCCATCTCGTTACGGCAAAAACCATTGCATACGGCGGCGGCCTCCAGAATTGGGCAGTGCTTCTGCACAAATAAAAAGCTGCCATCCTCAAGCTCTTGAACCTCGGCAAAATATCCCTCGTTCATGCGGATCGTGAACAGCTTTTGAAGCTTGTCCCGCAGGCCGGCTGCACCGGACATAAGCTCTTGGTATTGAATCTTTTTTGCATGATTTTGAGACTCCAGTACCTTCTCGATTCCCTCGTCCCCGAATGACATTCTTATGGCGCCAAGCAAGCCGACCGATAACTGCTGGTACCCATTTGGAAACCAGAGATTGGCTTGGGATGTCAGCTTCCATATCTTGGCCGGCCTGCCCATGGGCCGGGCCTCTTCTTCATATTCAACAACCTGCTGGGACTGCAGCTCATATAAATGCTGACGCACTGCCATCCCCGTCAATGTCAGCCTGGACGCTAATGTAATGGCATCCATAGGCCCGTACTGTTTCAGCAATGTTACAATCGCTCTCCGGGTGGATGTTACGGATGACTGATCTTTCTTACTCATGATGGAACTGCCTCCAATGACTTGTTTTCCGAACGGTACCTGCATGCTCCACATTGTAAAGAAAAATCTTGACAAAGTAAATGACTCAGGATAAATTTGGTTTGTAAACTAAATACTTTATAAAGTATTTGGTATCAAAACTAATCATGGACGGAGGAATAAAATTGGCTGCCACATTGTTTATTAAAGCGAACAACCGACCAGCGGAGCATTCGGTAAGTGTGAGAATGTACGATACGTTTCTGAAGAGCTACAAGGAAGCGCATCCGGACGATCCGGTCATGCAAGTAAATTTGTTTCAAGAACAACTGCCTTATTTGGGAGACACGATGATTACGGGGAATTACAAATTCGCCAACGGCCTGGCACTCACCCCGAAAGAACAAGCCGAGCAAACATCCGTCCGCAAACATCTGGAGCAGTTTCTGACTGCCGATAAAGTAGTCATCGCCTTCCCGCTATGGAATTTGACGGTTCCCGCTGTATTGCATACGTATCTGGATTATCTGCATCAACCGCGTAAAACCTTTCAGTACACAGCCGAGGGTCTGGTTGGACTATTAACCGCCAAGAAGGTGGCCCTATTAAATGCCAGAGGCGGAGTATATGGAGATCTGGAGGAACTTGCGGTTAATTTCGTCAAGAAGCATTTGCAGGTGTTCGGCATCCGTGACATTACAACGATTGTGATTGAGGGGCATAATCAATATCCAGACCGCAGCCGGGCGATTATTGCGGAAGGGCTCCGGAATACGGATCTGGCGGCAAAAATGTTCTAATGGTGCTGCGCAGTTGAATTTCGGAGTGGAGGAAACTTGTTTGACAGAACAAAAGAAGGGCATTATTCTATTGTCCATCGCTCTGGGATTTGTGCTGACCGCATTGGATAACTCGATCGTATCGGCAAGCATCAACAAAATCCTAGACGATATTGGCGGATTGAATAAAATCATTTGGGTTTATACAGCTTATGCACTTGCCGGAACCAGCACGATGCTGATTTTCGGCAAGCTCTCCGACCTGTTCGGGCGAAAAACCTTTTATCTGATCGGCATCGGCATCTTCCTGCTGGGTTCTGCGCTCTGCGGAACGGCCGGAAGCATTGAACAGCTCATTTTCTACCGGGTCATTCAAGGCATCGGATCCGGCGCCATTTTGCCGATTTCATTCTCATTGATTTATACCTTGTTTACCGATCCGAAAGATGCGGCGAAGCTATCCGGTATTTTTGGTTCCGTGTTCGGACTGTCTTCCATTGCGGGACCCCAGATCGGCACATGGATCGCGGATACGCTCACCTGGCGGTGGTGCTTTTATGTCAACCTGCCGATCGGTATCGTTTCGTCTGTTGCACTGCTCTTCACGCTCAGGGAATCCCGGTCGGAGACAAAACCCAAAATCGATGTGACCGGCGCGCTGCTGATTGTCATCACGACGGTCTCTTCCATGCTTGCGCTTGAATTGGGCGGAAAAGACTATGCTTGGGGTTCCTGGAGGATTGTCGGCTTATTCATTATTTCAGCATTGGCGGCCATCGGGTTCTACGTTGTGGAACGGCGGGTTAAGGAGCCGATATTGCCGCTCCGGCTTTTCAGAAACCGCATGGTGGCCGGTACAAGCATCGTCGTGTTTTGCCAAGGCGCACTCATCTTCTCGGCGATGTCTTACCTGCCCCTGTATGCCAATTATGTACTCGGTGAAAGCAAATTGAATCTGCTGCTGACCCCGCTGATGCTTTCCATGATTGGCGGCGCTGTTCTGATCGGATTCTTCCAGACTCATTTCCGGTTTCGAACCGTCATGTTCGTCAATATGGCGCTTGGAGCCGGAGTTTCCTTGCTTTTCATGAATATGAACCAGGATGTGCCCTTTTGGCAAATCATCGGCCTTGTCGTCATTCTCGGATTATTCGTTATCGGTCCGCTCAACAGTGTCAGCCAGAACGCCGCCTCATACAGTGTCGAAAAACAATTCATAGGAGTCTCCGCTTCGCTTATCGGGTTCAGCAGAAGTATAGGCGGCGTTATGGGCGCCTCGGTCACGGCCGTAATCGTCAATTCCCATATGGAATTGTCGGTCAATACGGCAGCCTCCCTATTCCATCTGGTTCCGGGTTCAGACAAGGCCCTTAATCCAATGGATCCCGAAACCGTATTTCGGTATAAGGAATACTTTGACCCCGAGCTTGTTTCCTACTATAGGCTCGCGATGGATCATGCGATCACGCAAGGATTTATCCTTTCGCTTTGCGTATCCATCATCGGCACAGCCGCTGCCCTAACGGTCGGTCCCATGAAGCTGGAGCAGCGATCCAAAGAAACACCCGCATCCTCCGGCTTCAAGCCTGAACTTTGATATAAAATAAACTGCATACACGCAAGGAGGGCTTAACCATGAGCAGAAATTCAAAATCGGACGCCCCGCCCGTTCATCCGTCCGTTCAGCCTTTATTTCTTCCGTTCACGCTTGGCAATTTGAAGCTGCGGAATCGAATCGTCATGTCGCCAATGACGAGAGCGTTCTCGCCAAACGGGATACCCGGACCTGATGTGGCCCGTTATTACCGGCGCCGTGCGCAGAATGGCGTAGGACTGATCATTACGGAAGGGACGGTTATTAACCATCCTTCGGCAGCGGATAACCCGAATGTTCCCCATTTCTACGGTCCTGCGCTTGCCGGCTGGTCCGCCGTCGTTGAGCAAGTACACGAAGCAGGCGGCCTGATCTTCCCCCAACTATGGCATGTTGGCATGACCAGGTCGGTCTTGGAATCGGCGGATCCGGAATCACCCCCAATCGGGCCGTCCGGTCTCGATCTGCACGGCAACCCGGTAACCACGCCTATGACCGAAACGGATATCCGCTTCGTTATTGATGCATATGCCAATGCCGCTTCAGACGCTAAGAGACTGGGGTTCGACGGTATAGAGATCCATGGCGGGCACGGCTATCTGATCGATCAATTTTTCTGGAAACACACCAATCGGAGATCGGACCGGTATGGCGGTGATGACTACGGGGGGCGTACCCGCTTCGCTGCCGAGGTGATTGCTTCCGTCAGGAAAGCCGTTGGACCCGATTTCCCCATCATGCTTCGCATATCGCAATGGAAAATTTCATCGTATACGGCCAGGCTGGCGGACACGCCGGAGCAATTGGCTGCGTTCCTGGAGCCGCTAACAGCCGCGGGCGTTGACGTCTACCACTTCTCGACACGCCGGTTCTGGGAGCCGGAATTTGCGGGCTCCAGCTTGAACCTGGCCGGTTGGGTCCGGGCTATCACGGGAAAACCCGTAATCACCGTTGGATCAGTAGGCCTTGACGAAGAATTCATGAGTTCATTAATGCCGGGAAAGGTGACCGGGACAACCGGTATTGAAGAGTTGATCGAAAGGTTGAGCCATAATGAATTCGATCTGGTGGCGGTTGGGCGATCGTTGTTGGCGGATCCGGAATGGGTCATGAAAGTTCGGGGTGGACGGTGGGAAGAATTGAACCCTTTCACCTCGGATGCGCTGAAAACTCTGATATAATGACGGAGTGTCTGACACGAGGATAAGGAGGCCAATCTTGCGGTACAGACTCACACAAATAAAGAGACTGCCGCTCAGCCGATTTACGTCAGCATTTCCAGAGCAAAAAACAGGGCTGTCTCAAAAGGTCAATTGATGACCTTTGAGACAACCCTGTTCGCCGCGGCTCATTCATTTGGTATACTCTTCAGCTCCACTCGATTCGCAGCACAGCAGAACTGCTCCAGTCTTCAATCACTCGGCTCTTCACCTGGAAGAACGGTCAAAGTTTCAGCTAATTCCCCTTGCCGCCTGGGCCAAAGAAGGCTGTAAGCTCTGCCGCAATTAGATGTGCGGCGAGCTTCTTGGTATGTCCGAGTCCCTTCTTGCTCAGCAGCTGGGCATTGGGTAGCACGTTCGCCAGCGCCTGGGCGCCATGACGCAATGATGCCGGGCTTTCCGTGCCTTCGAACACCAGCGCTGGCATCGTGACGGCACTCCACAAGCTGGCAGGCAGCGGCTTGCCGTCCATATATCCATCCAGCAAGGCCGCATCGTAAGGGAGCGTATGGGCAACGGCCATGAGCCTGGTCCAAACGCCTGGCATAATGCGCATCAAGCTGATAACGAATGAAGGAGCGCCCATGCCCCGAGTCATGAAGTACTTGATGGTCTCAGCCCGGCGATTGGCGGCAATGAGCCCGGAAACATGTTTGACGAAATCTTCAGGCGGCTTGCGGTCCGCTGCATCGACCACAAATGGGGGTTCATGCAGGGCCAGCTTTGTGATATTCAACCCCTTTGCCGCTGCCTGCAGGGCAAGAACCGCCCCGGACGACAAACCCCAAACATTTGCCGATCCGCCGGCTGCTTCTATTATGGCCTGTAGATCCTCAATCTCGCGCTCTATGGCATATGGCTGGGTATCTCCGCTGTCGCCGCGGCCGCGCCGGTCGTAATTGTAGACCGTGAAGTGCTCTGACAACAGACCGGCCAGCTGCACCTGTCCCGGAAATTTGCGGTAACTGAACGCCCCTGCTACCAATACGAGTGACGGCCCTTGTCCAACCTTGTCATAAGCGATTCTGGTGCCGTCTCTTGAAATTACTGTGTTCATCATGTATCTCCTTTGCTGCTGCTGCAGATTATTTATTTAATATGAGTTTCTTCAAACCACGGACAGATCCTTGAGCTGCCGCCATTTACGTGATCCGGGAATGCTTTATTGACCGCCCCGGATTGCATGTGCTTTCAGTGCTTCAGTTTATCCTATCCCGTTTCAGGTGCAGACGGCAGCACGCCGAATGGATTGCAGGCGTTCAATTGTTCTGCCAAGCTCAAATTAGTTACCCGAAACCCCGGCCTCTATTAAGGCGACGACTAAATATCGGCAAAATCGACACATCCGAAAAATATTTTTTTATTATGAATCAACCAGTGATTCCTTTCTTGGAAGGTGACAACATGAAAAGCACCCCTGTGCCGGATACCATGAAATTGGGAATTTCATGATAACCGGGAGGAGTGCTCTTATTGCAGTTAATTAATGATATTAATATTCCAATGATCGGTTACCCGTTAATTTTTCATCCATTGAAAGTGAAAGCTGCCTTCTTGATCAAGCCGCTCGAATGTATGCGCCCCAAAATAATCCCTTTGCGCCTGCAGCAGATTAGCCGGCAGTCTCTCTGTGCGGTAGCTGTCGTAATATGCCAGAGCGGAAGCAAAAGCAGGAACCGGTATTCCCCTGGTTACGGCAACTGAAATGACTTTTCTCCAGGCTTCCTGGTAGTTATCCACGATTCCGCCAAAGTATTCGTCCAGAAGGAGGTTTTTCAGAGCCGGGTCGCGGTCATAAGCATCCTTGATATTTTGTAGAAATCTTGCACGGATTATACATCCGCCGCGGAATATCATCGCAATGCTGCCATAGTTCAAATCCCAGTTGTATGCGTCGGAAGCAGCTCTCATTTGCGCAAAGCCCTGCGCGTACGATGCGATTTTGCTGGTATACAAAGCTTTGCGGACAGCTTCGATGAATTCCCCGGGATCGCCGTCATAGCTTGCTGCCGCAGGGCCATTCAGCCGTTTGCTTGCGGCCGTGCGTTCTTCTTTCATAGCGGAAATAAACCGGGCAAATACGGATTCGGTAATAATGGACAATGGGACGCCCAAATCCAATGCGCTTTGACTTGTCCATTTTCCGGTTCCTTTTTGCCCTGCCGAATCGAGGATCACGTCCACCATCGGTTTGCCTGTATCCGGATCTGTTTTCGCGAAAATATCGGCCGTGATTTCGATCAAATAGCTGTCCAGCTCGCCATTGTTCCATTCGGTGAAAATGTCATGCAGCTGACTTGTATTCAAGTTCAATACATCCTTAAGCAGATGATACGCTTCGCCAATCAATTGCATGTCGCCGTATTCGATGCCGTTGTGCACCATTTTGACATAGTGGCCAGCGCCGTCCGCTCCGATATAGGTGGAGCAAGGATCGCCGTTCACTTTGGCCGAGATGGCGGTCAGGATAGGCTCTACCAGCTCATAGGCGTCTCTTTGCCCGCCCGGCATTATCGCAGGGCCGTTCAGCGCACCCTCTTCCCCGCCCGAGACTCCGGCGCCGATAAAGCGGAAGCCTTGTGCCTGCAGCTCTTTGTTTCTTCTTTGCGTGTCAGGGAAAAAGGCGTTTCCGCCGTCGATCAGGATATCGCCTTGATCCAGATATGGCACCAGCTGATTAATGGTATCGTCTGTCGGTTGTCCCGCTTTGACCATGATTAAGATTTTACGCGGCGTCTCAAGCGACTGCACGAATTCCTCGATGCTGTACGTGCCTACAAGATTCTTTCCCTGCGCTTCCGCCACAAGTTCATTTGTTTTCTCTGCTGAACGATTATATAGAGAAACCGAGAATCCTTTGCTTTCGATATTCAAGGCCAGGTTTTTACCCATGACGGCCAATCCAACCACGCCAATTTGCTGCTTGCTCATTGTTATTCCCTCCTTGTTATTCCTGTCCTGCTGCAGATAAACGCTTCACGAGCTCGGCTTTTTGCGCTTCAAATCCAGGCTTGCCCAGCAGTGCAAACATATTGATCTTGTATGCTTCCACTCCAGGCTGGTCAAACGGGTTCACCCCGAGCAGCAGGCCGCTGATGCCGCATGCCTTCTCAAAGAAGTACACCATTTCGCCGTACGTGTATTCATTCAGTTCATCCAGCTCAACAATCAGATTGGGCACGCCTCCGTCAACATGGGCAAGGCGGGTACCTTGGGCGGCTTTCTTGTTCACTTCGTCCATCGTCATGCCCGCGACAAAATTCAGTCCGTCCAGATTGCCCGAATCCTCCTGAATGGTCAGCTCAATCCGGGGCTTCTTCACCGAGAGGACCGTCTCGATGAGATCGCGCCGGCCTTCCTGGACATATTGGCCCATCGAATGCAGATCGGTTGTGAAATCGACAGACGCGGGATAAAGCCCCTTCTGGTCTTTGCCTTCGCTTTCGCCGAACAGCTGCTTCCACCACTCCGAAACAAAATGCAGGGACGGTTCAAAATTAGCCAGCAGCTCGATGGATTTTCCTTTGCGGTAAAGAGCATTGCGGACGGCCGCATATTGATAGCTCTCATTGGCGGCAAGATCGGCATTATTGTATTTCTTTGCGGCAGCTGCGGCTCCCGCCATCATTTGATCGATATCGAGCCCGGCAGCAGCTATGGGCAGAAGTCCAACGGCTGTAAGCACGGAATAGCGTCCGCCTACATCGTCGGGAATGACAAAAGTTTCATAGCCTTCTTCATCGGCCAGTTTTTTTAATGCGCCCTTGGAGGAATCGGTTGTGGCAAAGATACGCTTCTGCGCTTCGCCTTTGCCGTATTTCTTCTCCATATAATCCCGCAGAATACGGAATGCGATTGCCGGCTCCGTCGTCGTTCCCGACTTGGAAATGACATTCAGGGAAATATCCTTGCCCTCCAGCAGCTCCAATAAATGGGTGATGTATGTCGAACTGATATTTTGTCCGGCAAAATAGACCTGGGTATTCCCGTCCATTTGATTATGAAACGTATGGGACAACGCCTCGATCGCGGATCTTGCGCCCAGATAGGAACCGCCAATGCCAATGACGATCAAGGCATCGGAATGGCTGCGAATGCGCTCGGCAGCCTGTTTGATTCTTGCAAACTCTTCCCGATCATATTGAAGCGGCAGATTCACCCAGCCCAGATAATCGGATCCGGGTCCTTTCTTCTCATGAAGCATATGATGAGCCGCGTTCACAAACTCGCTGAAGTAATCCACTTCATGCTGCCCGATAAACGATAATGCATTGGAATAATCAAATGAAACAGCCATATGGAACATCTCCTTTGATTTCGAATTTATCTTGAGCGCATCTTAAAGCGTTGTTTTCTTCCAATCAGCAGCGAATTTCTCCATCCCTTGATCCGTCAGAGGATGCTTGGAGATTTGCTCGATAACCGCGAAGGGAATCGTTGCAATATGCGCGCCTGCCATGGCTACGCGGGTAACGTGATCCGGATGGCGGACAGATGCCGCTATGATTTGCGCATCCAGCTTGTGCGTGCGGAACAATTCAGCGATTTTTACAATCAATTGGACGCCGTCTTCCGAAATATCGTCCAGGCGGCCAAGAAAGGGTGATACATAGGTAGCGCCTGCGCGGGCAGCCAAGAGTGCCTGATTCACCGTGAAAATCAACGTCACATTTGTTTTGACGCCTTTTTTGGTCAGGTAGCGGCAGGCTTCCAGACCGGCCAGCGTCATCGGCAGCTTGATGGTGATGTTTTTGTCGTTATTGTTGATTTTGATCAGTTCATTCGCTTGCGCGATCATTTCCTCGGCTGTCAGGGCGTCAGGCGTTACTTCGGCAGAAACGGATTCAACCTCGGGCACCAACTGCAGAATTTCCGCAATCCTGTCCTCGAATTTAACGCCTTCCTTGGCTACCAGAGAAGGGTTCGTTGTAACACCGGATAATACGCCGATTTTATACGCTTTTTTGATGTCTTCCACATTTGCGGTATCGATAAAAAATTTCATAGCTCATTACCTCCGTTTTTTAGTTGCTGATTTTTTGAATTTCATAACATGCGGCTGCGCAGCCGCTTCTTCTTGTTCATCATTAGTTTGTTTTATTCAGTAATTCTTTCGTCAAGCTAACCACATTAGCCGGGGAGAAACCAAAGTATTCCATAACTGCCGAGCCTGCACCTGAAGCGCCGAACGTATCGATAGACAAAACGCTGCCAGCGGGTCCCGTATAACGCTCCCAGCCGAGTGAAATGCCTGCTTCGATGGACAGCCGCTTCGTGACGGAAGCAGGAAGCACGCTCTCTTTGTAGGCGTCAGATTGACGATCGAACAGCTCTCTGCTCGGCATAGCGACGACGCGTACAGAGATATTGTCCCGCTCCAGCTCCGCCTTGGCGCTTACGGCAAGAGAAACCTCGGATCCGGTTCCGATCAGGATGACGTCCGGCTTACCGCCCGTTTCCGTCAGGACATAGGCTCCCTTCGCTACCTTGTCAACATTGGCTTTGGTTTCTTCATATACAGGCAGATTCTGTCTGCTCAGCACCAGAGCTACCGGTCCATCATTTTGCTGCAGGGCATAGGCCCATGCGCTTGCCGTTTCGTTGGCGTCGCTTGGCCGGATGACCGTAAGTCCCGGAATGGTGCGAAGTGCAGCCAGGTGTTCGACGGGCTCATGCGTGGGACCATCTTCCCCGACGGCAATGGAATCATGGGTAAAGACATAAGTCACGGGCAGCTTTTGCAGCGCAGCCAAGCGAATGGACGGGCGCAAATAGTCGCTGAATACGAAGAAGGTGCTGACGAACGGTTTAATGCCTCCATGCAGGGCCATGCCATTGCCGGCTGCGCCCATTGCATGCTCGCGGACGCCAAAGTAAATATTGCGTCCCGAATAGGATTGAACGGCGAATGTTTGCTCTCCGCCGATATCCGTCATCGTCGAATGCGACAAATCCGCGCTGCCTCCAAAAATAGAAGGAACAGTTTTCACGTAATGATTGATCGCTTCTCCGCTCGCTATACGGGTTGAAACGGTTTTAGAGGTGTCGAACGTAAGAATGTCTGCCGCATCAAGCAGTACGGAGCCGTCGATGGCTTGCTCCAGCTCCTTGCCCTGCTGAGGATACTGCGCTTTATAGGAAGCGAATAATTGGTCCCATTCTGCTTCTTTGGCCGCGCCTTTATGCTTAAGCTGTTCGAAATGAGCTTTGACTTCCGCCGGAACGGTGAACTCTTCTTCATACTGCCAGCCATAAGCTGCCTTGGTTGCCTTGGCTTCATCTTTGCCCAACGGATTGCCGTGCGCTTTGTTCGTTCCGGCTACCTTGCTGCCGTAACCGATAATTGTCCGGATTTCGATAATGGTTGGCTGCGAATCGTTTTGCTTGGCCGCCGCGATCGCTTCGGCAATTCGCGAAACGTCGTTGCCATCCTCGACCCGCAGATATTCCCAATGAGCCGATTCGGCTCTTTTTTGGATGCTTTCCCCGAAGGAAAGGTTCAGCGCTCCATCCAATGAGATGTCGTTGGAATCATACAAAACGATTAATTTGCCCAGCTTCATATGTCCCGCCATGGACATCGCCTCGTACGAGATCCCTTCCATCAAACAGCCGTCGCCGACGAGCGCATACGTATAATGATCCACAACCGGGAAGCCGTTCTGATTGAATTTCGCGGCCAGATGAGCTTCGGCCATCGCCATCCCGACTGCCATGGCAATGCCTTGTCCCAGGGGGCCAGTCGTGGCATCTACGCCATCCGTGTGTCCAAATTCGGGATGTCCGGGCGTTTTGCTGTTCAGCTTGCGGAATTGTTTCAAATCATCCAGCGACACCTGATAGCCGGACAAATGCAGAAGGCTGTAAAGCAAGGCAGAACCGTGGCCCGCAGAAAGAACGAAACGGTCTCGGTTAAACCACTTCGCATGACCGGGATTGTGATTGAGCAGTCTGGACCAAAGCGCATATGCCATCGGCGCAGCTCCCATTGGCAGACCTGGATGACCGGAGTTGGCGCTGTTTATGGCGTCGATTGACAAGGTACGGATCGTATCGATTGCTAACTGATCAATTGTTTTTGTGATAGACATATTGTTCTCCCTCTTTTAATTCGATTTCTTGTTCAGGTTTGGCATCAAACCACCAGTGATAGCCATCCTCCGCCAGCAGCGCGTCGGACTCGGCTGGCCCGTAAGTGCCCGCTGCGTACAGATGAAGCGGAACCAGATTCTCTTCGAATGCTTCGAGAACCGGTTGAACCCATTTCCAGGACAATTCGACTTCGTCCCAATGCGCAAAGAACGTAGGGTCTCCGTGCAGAGCGTCAAAAATCAAATTTTCGTAAGCCTCGGGAACATCGTCCCTGCTCGTGTGAAAATCTATATTAATGGGTGTAAACTCCCCTTTATGGTGGGGATCCCTTGTATTTAATTGAAGCGTAATGCCTTCGTTCGGACTAATTTCAAATACGAGAAGATTAGGCACTTTGCTATCCTCGTCGGCCTGGGAGGACTTCAGCGGTTCTTTGAACTCAATGACGATCCGCGTTGATTTTTCCTTCATTCTTTTGCCTGTCCGGATGTAGAAAGGCACCCCGCGCCAAAAGAAATCATCAATCTGCAATCTGGCGGCAATAAACGTATCGTTCATGGATGAATCCGCAATTCCCGGCTCGGAAGTATAGCCGATGACCGGTTTTCCTTGAATCGTTCCCGCTTTGTATTGACCGCGGATAATGTTGGCGGCCACATTCTGTTTTTCAATGGGCTCGAGGTCTTCCATCACTTTTTTCTTCTTGAAGCGCACTCTTTCGGAGCTGCTGTTGTTCGGAAGGTGAATCGTCAGCATCATTAGCAATTGCAGCATATGGTTTTGGAACATGTCTCTTACGGCGCCAACATGATCGTAATAACCCGCTCTTTCTTCAACGCCGACCGTTTCGTTCGCGGTAATCTGCACATTGGCAATGTAACGGTTGGTCCAAAGCGCATGGATGACCGGATTGGACTGCTGCAGAATCTCAAGCTTCTGCACCATCGGCTTGCCGAGATAATGATCGATCCTAAAAATCTCTTCCTCCGTAAAATCTTTGCTCAGCTTCTGATTTAAATCCCGGGCGGATTGCAAATCATGACCGAAAGGCTTCTCGATCACCAGACGCTTCCAGCCATCCGCGGAACCAAGCCCGCTCTCCCCGATGTTCGCTGCAATCGTTTCAAAAAATTCAGGACCAACCGATAAGTAAAACAGGCGATTCGGCGAAATGCGCAGCTCTTCTTCCCGCTGTTCGACCAGCTGCAGGAGCTTCTGGTAATCCTCTTTACGGCCAATATCCAAAACGCTGTAACGAAACGCGCTGAGAAATTTTTGCATCGATGCGGAATCGTCCGGTTCGCGTCTGGAAAACATACGAAGAGACTGCTCTACATTTGCCTGAAAGGATTCATCAGTCCATTCTCTTCTTCCAAGGCCAATCAAGGAGAAGGATTCAGGCAGCTTCTGATCGACGAATAAATTATACAAGGCAGGGTAAATTTTTCTTTTGGCTAAATCCCCTGTCGCTCCAAACAAAACAAAGGTTGTTGGATCCATTATTCTTTCTCCTTCCATCAGAGCTTTCCGCCGAAGGACGATCGTCAGTTGTTTTACGCTTGATCGTCCGGCATTGGGGACAGCGGCTGCAGGGCAGCAAGACTGCTTTCCAATCCGCAAGCTCTGGTTTCTTTTTCGTATTTCCACTATAATACGATTATCATCTATACGTGTAATTAATATATTTGACAGGAGCTATAGACCACGTCTATGACCAATAATTACGAATTGTACAAAGTTTTTTATTGGGCTGCGAAGACAGGCAGTTTGACCCAGGCTGCCAAGGCTTTATATCTTACCCAACCGAGCGTCAGCCACGCCATCAAACAACTGGAGGACAGCTTCGGCATTACGCTGTTTTACCGGAATTCCAAAGGCGTTGCGCTGACGCAAGAAGGCGCCATTCTGTATTCCTATATCGAGCAGTCCCAGATTTTGATTTCGCTGGCTGAAGAAAAAATGGCCGCGCTTAAAAATCTGGACAGCGGCGAGCTGCGGATCGGCGGAAGCGATTCGCTGTTCAAGCATTATTTGCTTCCCTACCTGGAGGACTTTCATCAGAAGCATCCCGGCATCCGGCTCCACCTGAACCATGGAACGACGCCGGAAATCATCGCTTTCTTAAAAGAAGGCAGAATCGATTTGGGCGTCGTTCGGATGCCTATCGGCGATTCCCAGCTTGAGGTGCGGGAAAGTATCCAGCTGCAGGATTGCTTTGTTGCGGGGGCCCGTTATGCCGAGCTTAAGGATGTGGTTCTATCGCTGGACATGCTGCTCCAGCACCCCGTCATCCTATTCTCGCGCAACAGCCGGGCGCGAATGGCCATTACGGAATTATTTCAAAGCTATGGCTATACGCTCAAGCCTGAGATCGAGGTTGGAAGCGTGGATCTTCTCATCGAGTTTGCGCGGAAGGGTCTTGGAATCTCTTATGTGACCAGGGAATTTGTATCGAAGGAGCTGGAGGAGGGTTCCCTCTTCGAGATTCAGCTGGACGTGCGGCTGCCGCCTTCTCACGTGGGGCTAATGATTATGCGCAATATGCCGCTTTCCAGCACAGCAAGCAGGTTTATTGAGCTGGTTCGATAGCGTCTCATATAATCGAAGAGGTTTATGCTTCAATTGCAGAATAAGCTGTGCCTGTATGAATCTATGACATGCTCAGAACCGCCAAACCCTTGATAACCAAGGGGTTTGGCGGTTTTTTCAGTTGGAGCGCGAGAAATAATAACTGCCCCTGTGGCCTCTGCTTAACGCCTGTCTGGTTAATGTGATTCTTTATTACATAATAGTGACAACTTAACCGCGCAATATCATATAATAGAAGCAAATGCATCACGAGAGCGGGGGATCGGGCAATGGGAAGCAAAACACGGAAAGTGGCGGTTGTCGGCGTTGGATTTGTTGGGGCGAGCTGTGCATATTCGATGGTTAATCAATCGATCTGCGACGAAATTCTGCTGATCGACAGGACGGCAGAACGTGCTTACGCGCAGGCGCTCGACCTGTCGCATTGTATGGATTTCACACATACACGGACGAAAGTTTATGCCGGCGGTTATGAGGATTGCGGCGATGCCGACATCGTTGTTCTATGTGCGGGGGCAAATCCGATTCCGGGCGGCACCCGGCTTGCTCTCTTGGACAGCTCTTATGAGATTTATAAAACGATAATTCCCCTTATCATGAAGAGCGGCTTCAACGGTATTTTTGTCGTGGCCGCGAACCCGGTCGATATCGTCACCTACATGGTATGGAAGCTATCAGGTTTGTCTCGCGGCCAAGTGATCGGAACCGGCACTTCAATCGACTCTTCCCGTCTGAAGACACTGCTGTGCGAGTTTTTGCCCGTCGACCCGCGGAGCGTGCAGGGGTATGTGCTCGGCGAGCATGGAGACTCCCAATTCCCGGCCTGGTCGCATGTAACGATTGGCGGCAAGCCGATATTGGACATTCTGGCCCAGCATCCCCACCGGTTCGGGCATATCAAGCTCGACGAAATTGCTGCGAAAACACGCAACGCCGGATGGGAAATCATGCAGCGGAAGGGATCGACGCATTACGGAATTGCAAATGCTATCGCACATATCGTCCGCTCTGTTTTGAATGACGATTACAAGATAACGGCGGTATCCGCCATTTTGGAGGGGGAATATGGGGTTAACGGACTATGCGCGGGCGTTCCGGCCATATTGACACGGCGCGGCATAGCCGAGCTGGTCGAATTGAACCTGACGGAGAAAGAACAGGAACAGTTCGCCTATTCCTGCTCCGTCCTCCGTGCTGCAGCCGCTCCGCTGGATCTGAAGTAAAGCAATTTCCGACATATAGAATTATCCCACTTAAGAGGAGCAAGCCCCTCCTCAGCAGCCGCGTGTTGCTTCGGTTGTCCCGGAACATCATTACGTTTATTCCATCCCGCTAACTTTCCGTTAACGACCGCAGGCGCCTGAGGGACGGAAATAAATACATCCATAAGCCAGCGACGGCTATAGTTCCTATACCGCCGATGAAAGCAGCCGGAACGGCTCCAACAAATCCGGCCAGTGTACCCGACTCGAACTCGCCCAATTGATTCGAAGTCCCGATAAACAGCGAATTCACTGCGTTCACCCGGCCCCGCATCTCATCCGGTGTTTGCAGCTGCACGAGTGAAGACCTGATCACGACGCTGACCACATCCGAAGCTCCGACGAAGAACAAGGCAACCAGTGAGATAAGCAGGCTCGTCGAAACGGCGAAGAGCATGGTGGCCAGTCCGAATACGGCGAGAGCACCGAACAACATGGGTCCAAAGTTCTTTTTAAGCGGATAATAGGAGAAGATGACGGACATTAATAATGCGCCAATTGCCGGTGCAGTTCGCATTAATCCTAATCCCCACGCACCTGTATGTAGAATATCCTGCGCAAATATCGGTAAAAGTGCCGTAGCTCCGCCAAGCAGAACGGCAAAAAGATCAAGCGAGATCGTTCCCAGAATTACGGGATGCCTAAAGATGAACTCCAGGCCCAGGAAGACAGAGCGCATGGAGACGGGTTCCGACTTTCGGATGCTTGGCTCCATACGGATCAGGAAGGTGAGGATTCCGGCGACCAGCAGCGCTATGGTAGATGTACTGTATACAAAAGCAGGACCTAATGAATAAAGCACTCCCCCAAGAGACGGGCCCAAAATTTGAGACGTTTGCCCGACCGAGGTAGTCCAGGCGACGGCTTGCTGGAGCATGGCTTTTGGAACCAGCTGCGGCAGCAGCGCTGATGACGAAGGGCCTTCGAAGGCACGGCATGCACCGATAACCGCCGCTGCCACCAGGATTTGCTCACGGCCAAGCCACCCGGCAATATTTCCGATTAGCAGAAGAGCGGCGATCCCGCCTTCGATGATCTGACATAAAAAAACAATTCTGCGACGGTCAAAACGGTCTGCGACGTGACCCACAACGAAAGTAAGCAGCACCATGGGCAAGAACTGGGCTAGCCCTACAAGTCCAAGGCTGAAGGCGTCATGAGTCAACTCATACATCTGCCATCCGATCGCCACGGAGAGCATCTGGAAGGCGGTTGAAGATAAAATTCGCGAGACCCAGAAGTTTGTGAATGAAGGCTGCTTGTGAATAGAATCGCTGGATTGAAATAAAATACGGCTCACACCCTTTTCGAGGACCAGCCATATATAACTGAAGTTAAAGGTAGGTCCGGCCCGCTTATTGTGAAAACAGAATACATTATACTATTAACACGGCATCAGTTGAATAGTTCATACAAAAATAAGCTGACGTTTGTTGATCAGTTCATCGTCTGCTGCGTGAACCGGAACGATAAATGTGCAAAACATAAACAGCGGCAGCCATGGACTTGGAATAAAGTCCCGGGCTGCCGCTGTTTAGTTCGCCAAAATATATTTATTCAAGAAGTCGTTGCGGAATTTCCCCTGCGGGTCGTACCGAAGGAGCAGCTGTTGAAAGTCGGGCAGCTTCTCGTACAGGGGCTGCAGCCGTTCGGGCGGCATGGTAAAAAGCTTGGCCCAGTGCGGGCGGGCTTGGAAGGGAGCAAGCTGCTTTTCGATGATCGGCAGTACCTGCTGAACGGCCTCCCAATCGGATTTCCACGTAAAGTGGATAGATACCGACTCCTGCTTATAGCAAGGGCTCATCCACAAATGGTCTTCCGCAATCGTGCGAACCTCGGAAATATAAAGAAGCGGCGCTATGTACTCCCGTATCTGGTTTATTGCGCATAATGCCTGATACGCCTCATGGTGCGGCACGAAGTACTCGCTTTGCAGCTCCTCTCCGGCGCTTGGGGTGAAATCCATGCGAAAATGCGGCAGCCTTTCGTACCACGGTCCCGGAATGCCCATCTGTTCGCTGCAATTTTCCGATGCGTAGCCTGGCACCGGGTGCCGCCGCGCGGTTGCAGGTGCCGCGCCGAAAAAATCAGGCTCTCCCTGAGCGGAGACTTGATCTGTCAGGATGCGCTTCAGCCAGACCTGATTGAATGATGCAGTCTTCCAATCCGTAAACAGACTGACACTGTAGCCGCTGGAGAAAATATCGTCAAAGTGCTCTTGAAGCTGCTCCAGAGGCAGGTTGTCATAAACATGCTGACTCATCTGAAATGTCGGCAGCACATCCAATGTAAGGCTTGTAACGACGCCCAAACCTCCAAGTCCAACGACCGCTCCGTCAATGATCCCGTCTTGTTGATCACGGGAGATTACGGCCACCTCTCCGTCCGCTTTGACGATCTCCAGGGCATGAACCGCTGTAGCAAGATTGCCGTTCCGGTCACCGGAACCATGCGTAGCCGTTGCACACGCGCCTGCAACCGTAATATGGGGCAGCGATGCCAAATTGTGCAGCGCATAGCCGTTGCCGTGAAGATATTGGCACAGTTCTCCATAGCGGATTCCGGCTTGGACCGTTACCGTATTGCGCGTTTGATCTAATGCTGTCACCCGGTCAAGCTTCTGAAGCGAGACAAAGCTTTTAGTAGAATCGGCAATACCATTAAAAGAATGGCGCGTGCCAAGCACCTTGATTTGACTGCTGCGAGCAACCAATTCCTGTACTTGCTCCACGTTTTCGGGAACATGGAGTTCAGACGCGCTGTACCTGTAGTTGCCTGCCCAGTTACGATCATTTTCCATATGTACTTGCTCCTTCCCGTACTAAATCGAATATACCCGAAGTAAAAAGAAGATTTCATCATCAAATCTAATCATACCTCAATTTGGGGTCAAACGAATACGACAAATCTTTTCAGGGGTGCTTATATTTTTTCTTCCTGCTTTGGCACGATCCGCCCGACCATCCGAATAACTCAGCCAATAAATCCTTTATCCTTATCAGTCCCGTGGATTTCTTCACCGTCCCTCTTGTTCTGAAGCAGACAACCAGCGGCTGCTGCACCAGCTTCGGCGTCATGAACGATTTTACGGATTTTCAATATCCAAAATTGCCTCGTAACTGCAATAAGGTAACATAATTTTAATTATGTTACCTTATTAATTATCAGTTTACATAACTAAAATTATGTTATCTATTAATTTCGTTCAGGCATGTTTTCTACTGAATACACTTTTTCTCCATTATACCGGCGAAGCAGTCCATGCTGCGTGTCCCGGTTTCTGGTTATCCCGATTGCTTCAAAATCCTTCACCTGACCTAAAGTTTACCGCCATAACGCAAAAAAAACCGCGTGAACTGGTGAAAGTTCCCTGCGGTTTGGGGACAAATTTAAATACTGTGTATCTTCAATGTTCCATGACCAGCTGCATGCCCCTCCCTGCTTTATTGCTTTTTATTCAGATAGAAATAAAAGGCGACGCCATTCTGCGTATTGGCGGCTCCGTATTCCACTCCGTGAAGCTCCAGAATGTTCTTCGAGATGGCCAGTCCCAGCCCCGTGCCTCCCATGGAACGCTGGCGGGAAGTGTCTCCACGGTAGAAACGGTCCCATACTTTATCCAGCTGCTCCGGCGGAATACGCGCGCCCATGTTTTCCACGCTGACGGCGACCCGATCCGCCTCTTCAATGGCGGTCACATTAATGGCTTGACCTGCAGGCGTATACAGGATCGCGTTTGTTATAAAATTGGTCATGACCTGCTCGATGCGCAGCTGGCTGGCCACAACTTTGACAGGAGACAACTGAAGGTGCAGCTGCAGCATTTTCTCGTCCATTTCCGCCCTAAACTGACCGCAAACCGCTTCGATCAAGGTGTCGATATCAAACTCGTCCATCTTCAATTGATACGTGCCCGACTCATATTTGGCCAGCTCAAGCATCCCGACGATGAGCGCATCCATTTTGTCCACTTCTTTCTCCATCGCTGCGAAATAGTGATCCTTTTTGTGGGCGGCCACGCCGTCCTTCAGAATCGAGATGCAGCTCTTCATCACGCTGAGAGGTGTCTTGAGCTCATGCGATACACCGGATATAAATTCCTTGCGCGTGTTCTCCAGCCGCTTCTCCTTCTCGATGTCATCCTGTAGCTGCTTGATATAAGAATGCAGCGTCTGCGAGAGAGAGTTTATATTTCTGGACAAATCGCCGATCTCATCCTTCGATTTAATCGGAATTTCAGCCGAAAAGTCGAGGTTGGCAAGCTTCTTCGTCATCTGGTTGACCCTCAGCAGAGGTCTTGCAATCGTCATGGAGTAGTAAAAGGAAGCAAACAGGACCAGCAGCGATACAAACGCGATAATGTACATATAGTAGCTCTGGACCATCTGCACCGCTTCATCAACCGGCTGGAGGGATGCCATCGCGAAGAGATAAGCGGTATTCCCGTCAGAGCTGCGCATCGGCTGAACGATCAGCTTGTATTTCGCGTTGCTCTGCTCGAAGTCCTGCGTTTGCGGACCCGCATCCCCTGGAGCGTATTTCAAGAGCAGCTCTGTCTGGAAAACGTTGATCTGATCGAGAAACAAGGCATTCGTATAGAGCAGACTATTCGTATCGTCCAGCATCTGGAATCGTGTCTTCACGACTTTGCCCTGCATGTAAGTGAACGGATCGTACAGCTCCGCCTTGCTGCCATTAAAGTCCGATTCGTGGTTCAATTTCTCCGCCAGGCTCTCGTCCATTTTTTTCAATTTCTCCGCTACGAGGTCGGTCATTATCCTTTTCAAGCGCGCGTTTTCGAACGTTTCGATTTTGATCCCGCTTCCGTTATTCTCTGTCCGGATGGCAGCCGGAATTAACGTGCTCCCTTTCACGATGCCGTAGATCCAGAAAGGCGTTTGATCCGCAAGGAAGCCTTTGAAACCCTCCCCTTCGTCCGCGCTCACCAAGTGATACAGCGGCACCTTATAGGTCACGGTTTGGCCGCTCAGGCTCTCGCCGGTCAATTCCATGTCGAACGCGTCGGTTTGGATCAGCTCGCCATTGTGGTCCAGAACCGCCAGCCATGCGCCGTGATCCCGGTAAAAGTCCTGCGCGAGCGATTGCGCGAGCCTGGCGTCTCCCTCGCCGGATTCATACTGCGACTTATAGCTTTGCAGGCTTGCCTGGATGTCTTTCACTTTCTGATTGACATAATAATCCTTGAAAAATACCGTTTGCCCAATGTATATAGACGCCAAAATAAGCGTACACAACAGGATGGTCAGCAGAAACAGCTTCAGTACGATACGGCTTGTCATACACTTGCCCCGAACCGGTAGCCGGTTCTGACAATGGTTGTAATCAGCTTCGCTTTATCGCCCAGCTTGATTCTTAAATTGCGGATATGGGTATTTATCGTACGATCGTCTCCGGCGTATTCGTACCCCCAGATCCTGGTGATCATCTGCTCCCTGGTCATCACAATGCCCTGGTTCTGCATCAGGCTGCTCAATATCTCGAATTCCGTATGCGTCAGGTTGATCGATACCCCCTCGCTTTCCACCGTCCGCGATGGAAAATGAATGCGGATGCCGTGACGGATCAACGTATCGCTTGTGCCAGGCGATTGGCTTTGCCGCGAGCGGCTGTCGAGCAGCCGTTTTGCTCTGGCCAGCAGAACGGGCGGACTATACGGCTTCGTGACGTAATCGTCGGCGCCAAGCTCGAAGCCAAGCAGCGTGTCGTCTTCGTCCACGCGTGCGGTTAGCATGATAATCGGAACATCGGAGGTCTTCCGTATGCGGCGGCAAACTGACCATCCATCCAGTCTTGGAAGCATGATGTCCAGTATGATGAGGTCTACTTTCCTGGCTTGAATCAGCTGCAAGGCTTGCTCGCCGTCCACTGCTTCCAGCACCTCATACCCTTCATTCAGAAAATAATCTTTCACGATTTCCCTCAGTATGGGTTCATCCTCCACAACTAAAATCGTCCTGACGTCCATGCGAAGCCCCCAAGTCGTGTCCTTTGTTTACCGTTCCATCATATCAAATTTCGTTTTGAAAAGGGAGCCGGCGTGTCTTGCTAGTAGCGGACCTGAGTGCCGTCGACCAGAGGATCGCCGCTTTCCACAATGACCATTTCATCTCCAAATAAGCTGTCGACTACCGCGGTTCTCATCTCGTTGACGGCAGTTATGGTGACCGACAGCTTTCTTGCAAAGTTGACATTGCCAAGCGGTCCTTTCTTATTGTCGATAACAAACACATAGGCGCCGTCCCTGTCTTTATGGACCGCCTGGCTTGAAATGACAAGCGCGTTCCCGTCTCCCTTGGCCGTGAGATCGAGCTCAACCCGCTCACCCTCGCGGAGAGCCTTATCATGCAGGCTGACGAGCAGACGAATCGTTTCCGGAGCTGATTCGCTTGGCTGAGAGGCATCGCTGTCTCCGATTTCCACAATGTTCCCCTGAACGGAACGGCCGCTCTTGCCTGAAATCATGACCTCCAAAGGCTCGGCTGTATCCAGCGTGGCGGCAATATTGACAGGCACCTGCATCTCGAACTGCAGTCCCTTGTCCGAATTAACAAGGCGGATATCACCTTCTCCCGTGCCTGAAGGCAAGCCTTCTACCGCATGAACAGCCTTTACAATGCCGTCGAACGGGGCTTTCAGCTTTTGTTGATCGGCAAGCTGGCCCTCCAGTGCCTGAATACGCCTTTCCTGAGCGGCAATATCCAGCCGCGCGCTTTCCAATGCGATTCGGGCGTCGCTTTGTGCCCCCGTATCCGCATTGGCAGCAGCTTCGATATAGTCGCGCTGCAGGCTTGGCACAGGGAGCTTCAGCTTTTTCAGCGCGTCCCGCTCCGCCTCGATCTGCTGCTCCGTCTCGCTGTTTTCATACATGACGAGTGCCTGTCCTTTCCGGACGGCATCACCCTCCTTGACCAGCACCTGTTTGACTTTCCCGCCCGCCGGGTTCGATAGATCCAGCTCTGACACAAACTTCACGGCGGCGCTTCCCTTAAACTCCTGATTCAGAAGACCGGTGCCAGGCTGCTCCACCGTAACTTTAGGCAGCGTCAGGGCAAACAGCGTATTGCTGAATAATGTGAGGACGATCAGCAAGCCAAAAAACAACCCGGCAAGCAGGCGGATTTTTCGCTTTCGGCTTTTAGAATCGTCGGATCTGAAGTCTGCTTCCATTTCATCACTCCTGATACTTGATTACCCCTTGATTCCCGAATGCTGAATGCCCTCGACAAAATAAGTTTCGGCGTACAGGAACAGCAGGATCATCGGGCACATGTACAGGACCGAAGCGGCAAAAACCACATCTGTTTCCTGTTCACTGATCTGAAGCAGATAGAGCGACAGCGGCTGCTTGAACTCATCCTCCAGAAAGATGAGCGGCTGTTCGACCATATTCCAATAGTCGACGAACAGCAGGACGCTCAGCGCAGCCAAGCCCGGTTTGACCAAGGGAAGGATGATCCGGACGAAAATGGCGGCATGTCCAGCACCGTCCGTCTTGGCAGCTTCCATATAGGCATTCGGAATTTGAGCCATAAATTGACGGATCATAAATACGCCAAAGGCGCCGAAAATGCCAGGCAGAATAATCGCCGCCGTTGTGTTGAATAATCCCAATCGGTCGATGATGATGTAATTGGGAACCAGTGTCACCTGAAACGGCATGAGCATCGTCATCAGATAGACCATGAACAGCGCATCCCGTCCTCTGAAACGGAGCTTGGCAAAGGCATAAGCGGCCAGAGAAGCGATCAGTGTCTGTCCGGCAACGATCGGCGTGACAAGTCCTGCCGAGTTCCAGAACATCTGCAGAAACCGCGGCGTCGTAATGAGCAGTTTTTTATACTGGGCGAAGGTCACCCAGTCCGGTATCAGCTTCAGATTGACAAAGGCATCCTTGTCCCCTGCTGTGGTATCGGTCATCGTGCCGATCAAACCGTAATTAGCAGCGAACTCGTTTTGGGTCATGAGCGAGTTTGCGGCTGTGAGGACAATTGGAATGAGCAGGAGTGCCGCCACTGCCGCGATTAAAGTAAACAGCACCGCCCTGGGAAGCGCACGAATATTCCGCATAAGCTCCCCCCATTACTCCAGATTTTGCTGAAACCGGCGTTCGGCCGATAACAAGCCCGATACCAGCGCAATAATGCAACCGACCATCAGCGTAGCGGCCGCCGCCAGCTTCTGAATATCCAGCGAGACAAACATATTGTTCATATAATGCTGCATCATATAAATGCGATCGTACGGATAATTTCCGGCAAGCATGTAGGTTTCCCGGAATACCTTGAACGAATTGATAATCGAAATAAGAATGACGAAAAACATGGTCGGTATCAAGTAAACGAGCGTAATGCCGAATAGCTGGCGAATGCCGCCTGCTCCCTCGATCCGGGCCGTTTCGTAATAGCTTTGGGGGATCGACTGCAGACCGGCAAGGAAGAGAATCATATTGTAGCCGATATTTTTCCAGATATACATCAGCACCAGTACGGCCATGGACCAGTTCGAATTCATCCAATCGATCCGCGGCAGTCCCATGAAGTGCAGCCAGCTGTTCAAGGTGCCGTTCCAATCGACGAATATTTGCCAAACCATGACGATGGAAGCAACCGGAACGACAAGGGGCAGAACAACCGCCGTCTGCAGCCCGTTTCTAAGCCACATCCGTTGATTCAGCATGAGTGCCAGAGCGAGCGACAGCGCGATCAGAATGGGAACGCTGATCCCCGTGAAAAGCAGCGTATTGGCTGCCGCCTGGCGGAAGGAGCTGCTGTACAGCAGCTCCCTGTAATTGGCCAACCCGGCGAAGGAACCGCCTTGCAGCTTGTCGGTGAAGGAGTAATAGACGCCCATCGCAAAGGGTATCGCATAGAACAGCGAGAAGCCGAGCAGACTGGGCGCAAGAAACAGGAAGGCTGCAGGCCCGTCCTTCTTCAGCCGTCCGGGAAACCGGAACCGCGGCTTATTCATTGAGGTAAGTCGTCGCTTTGTTTTGCATAATGTCCGCAACAGCCTCGGCCGACTTCTGCCCGCTGAAGAAGGCCGGCGTTTCGTCCCATATGAGGATCTCGATCTCGTAGGGGAGCGTCGATTTCCGGTTGCTTGCTTTGGAAATAAAGTCAGTCACAGTCTGAAGCTCCTCCTGCTTGGCCTTGCCGTCCTGCACAAACTTAGCCTCCTGCGCTGCAAATACGATCTTGGATAACGGAAACGTAGTATACACGGAGTAACTCCCGTCCGGTTCCTTGTCCACATTGCCTGCTCCCCTTGACATCAAAAATTTGAGGAAATCCCACGCTTCCGGCTTAACGGCGGAATTTGCATTAATGGCGATGTTGAAAAGCGGGGAAAAGGATCCGCCGTCCTGCTGCCCTTCGCCCTTGGGAGCCTGATACAGCGCCGGTTTTTCAAACTTGCTTTCTGCAACCCTGAACATATAATCGCCGAAGGAAGAAATATCCGTCTGCCGGAAATATACATGTTCGTAATTTCGAAAATCAAAGCTTACCACATCGTCCTTTTCCAGCTGCTTTATTTGATTCAGCAGACTAATAAACGCATCTGAATCAAAATGGGCTTTCCGGTTGACCCGATCCACAAATTGGGAATACGACGCCGTCACCAGCGCATACAGAAAATTGCTATCTCGCTTCTCGGTATAAGCGTATTTGTACCTGCCTGTCATGGGCAGCTTTTTCGCGGTGGCGGCGAACTGCTCCCAGTTCCAGCCGCTGTCGTCAATAGTCACACCCGTGCTTTTTAGCGCATTCTCATCTGCCAGCAGGGCGGACACGTAGAAGGACAGGGGCATGGCATACACGCTGCCGTCGCTTTCCTTCACACCATCAAGGATGTTCTGAAAGTAATCCTCTTTTTTAAAGGATGTATCGCCATTCATCATGTCGCTCAGATTGGCCAAGAGTTGTTTTCCGATGAAACCTTCAATCGGCAAATCATCCGTGACGATCATATCGGCCCCTTTGCCGCTGAGGAAATCGGCGCTCGTCTTGGTCCTGAACTTCTCCACCAGCGTGCCGGAGGGGTCAAAGTCCTTGGTTACATACTTCAGATCGACGGTAATGTTCGGATGCTCTTTCTCATAAGCCTTCTTCGCGTCATCATAATACTGATCGTAACCGTACATAGATAAAACAATGGTGCTTTTTTTGTTGGGATCGGGGGCGGGGGTTGGGGAAGGATTGGATGTTGAAGCCGCGCTCTCCGGTTTGCTGCTGTCCGGTTGTGTTGATTGATCCGTGTTTGCGCCGCCTGATGGCGGGCCAGATGTCGTATTGCCCCCGCTGCAGGCGGTAATGGATAGCATCAGCGCGATGCAAAGGAACAGTATGCTTTTTTTCATTCTCTTCATCCTTCCATTGTCTTGACTGCAAGGCTAGTTTAGTAAAGTCAGGTCAAGAAAGGATGAAGCGCAGATCAAGATGAAATAAAGATTGCAAAAAAAGGCTACCCAGCAGCGATTGCTGAATAGCCTTGATCTATTTTAAGCTGAAGACAGTAACTATGAGGACTGCCTCTAAGTATTCACAGCTCCTGATTTTAAAACAGCTTTACCGCAAAGGCTTTAATGCGCCGCTCCATGCAACCACTTGATCAAGCATGGAATTAACATTGTTTACATGTAAATCAGCCGGTTTAAACACGCTGTAATTTTCAAAATCTGTAAATAAGGATAATGTTGGATGAACACGGACATGCGCAACGCTCAGCTCTGACAAGATTCCGCGTAAATGCTCGGCAGCACGGGCTCCGCCTGTTGAACCATAGCTTACGATGCCGGCTGCCTTATTGTACCAGGCCTCCCGGGCTGAATCGAGTGCGTTTTTCAAGACTGCCGACACGCTGTGATTATATTCTGCCGTGACGAAGACGAATCCATCCAGGCTATTCAACTTCTCTGACCATGCCCTTACCTGTTCTTCGCCATCTTCAACTCCAAAAAACGGTAATTTAAAGTCTGCAATATCTACGATTTCATAGTTTGCATCACCCCGTTTGTCAGCAATTGCTTTCACCCATTCTCCTACCTGTGGACTCACGCGTCCTTGACGGAAGCTTCCCAAAATAATTCCAATATTTAATTTAGACATTGTTATTACCTCCTGTTTAATAATTGCTGGGTATTGCGTTGAGCTTCATTTCTCGGCGATATGGGGCGAGTCCTGCCGCTATTTGGAGAACACCGCACCCACAGAATATTCATGTTAATTGGTATTATGATGAAACTTGCGCCAATTGCTTTCTTATCCTTTTGCCCGATAGATGGGGGCCCCAGCCGGCGAAGAAGTTGCGCCTCCATCGACAACGACTTCAGTACCCTGGATGTAGGAGGAATCATCCGAGGCCAGGAATAAGACGGCCTTGGCGACTTCATCCGGATCGGCCAGGCGATTAAGCGGAATGGACGGCGATAGCGCATTCTCCAGGCTGGACATGCCTTCAGGCGTCGATTGTCCCCAGATTGGCGTACGGGTTGCTCCCGGAACAATCGTATTCACCCGGATACCATGAGGCGACAGCTCGGTAGCCAGCACTCTAACCATGCTTCTGACCGCGCCTTTACTCGCTGCATAGGCCGAATACCCGGATGCGCCCAATGACGCCAGCACCGAGCCGTTCAAAATGACCGACGCCCCAGACTTCAAATGCGGCAGGGCCGCTTGTACGGTAAAAAATACTCCGGTAACATTGACCTTGATAATTTCCTCAAATACAGACAGCTCGGTCCCGCCCAGAGGTGTATTTCCGGCAATGCCCGCATTCGCAAAAACTACATCCAGCTTACCGAATTTGGCCACCGCTGCAGCCACCGTTTTTTCCATGCTTGCCGGATCACCCGCATCCATCTGGACGGCAAAGGCATTGACACCAAGTTCTTCGACCGCGGCGGATAACTTAGCCTGATTCCTGCCTGTAATAACTACTTTCGCCCCTTCCGCCACAAATAATTTTGCAGTTGCCAGACCGATACCGCTGTTTCCTCCTGTGATCAATGCAACTTTCCCATTCATTCTTTCCATTTCGATTCCTCCAGTATTTAGTTTCTATTGTGTTGATTTTGTTTTTATGAAGTAATTACTCCATCGAGAACGATCGTTCTCCATAGGGCAAAAAAAATTGATTTTGTTCTGAAACGAATTTCACACGGACACAACAATAACGATATTTCAAATTTCCCTGGTCCTAAGTCACCTGCTATATTCTGCTCATTGAAGATCTCTCCTTTAAATCAATATAATTTACCAACTATTGTTTTATATTGATGAGAGACTTTATTTCCCGTCAATATAAGACAGACCGTTCATTTTTTTATTATAAGCACAGCATTGGGATTAGTCAACTCCAGAATGGAGAAATGATTTTGACTGAATTGGAATAATGTTATCCTTGCACCTATTTTGAGCAAAAATAAGCAGCTGAGCCTGCATCTGCAGGCTCAGCTGCTGTTCACATTACCCTTCATGATCCAAGCAATCATGTTATTTTATGCTCCGGTTCAAGCCGTGAACCTTACGCCCGTCATCTCCTCGCTGACCTGCCAAAGCCTCTCCGCCAGGCCGGGATCGATCGCCCAGGGAAGTACGCCTGTCATCACCTGGCCCAGCCCTTGCAGAGCTTCTTCCGATACAACCCCGGCAATATCGGCATCCATACAGAATACGCCGCCTTTTCCCTCCAGCTGATCACTTGTTGCGCACCAGACGCTCGTCGCTGCTCCCTGTTCGGTGGTCTTTAAATTTCCTCCTGCTGCTCCCTTCTCCTCGTCCGACATATGCCGCACCAAATCGGTCAGAATTCTGCCGGGATGGACGGAAAAGGCGCGGATGCCATAAGCCGCGCCGCGTCTGTCCAGCGCGACGGCAAACAATGCGTTGGCGGATTTGGACTGGCCGTAAGCCTTCCACTTGTCGTACTCCCGCCGCTCGAAGTTTATATCGTCAAAATCAACGCCTCCGAAGCGGATTCCAGTTGATGAGAGCGAGATAACCCGCGCGCTTCCAGCCCGCTTCAATGCAGGCCACAGCCTCGCCGTAAGCTGGAAGTGCCCCAGATGATTGGTGGCGAATTGGGACTCGTAGCCGCGTGCGTCGCGTACAAGCGGGGCAGCCATAATTCCGGCATTATTGATGAGGATATGCAGCGGCCGTCCCGAGTCCAGAAAGCGCTGCGCAAAGGCATCGATGGAAGCGGGATCGAAAAGATCCAGCTCTTCCAGTTCCACGCGGGAGATACCTGCAACCGCAGCGCGGGCTTTCTCCGGCGTACGTGCAGGCACAATCACAGTTGCACCTGCTTCGGCCAGAACACGGGTGGTTTCAAGGCCGACACCGGAATATCCGCCGGTGACGATGGCGATCTTACCCGTCAATTCGCGTCCGCCCAGCGCTTCCCGTGCTGTTGTTTGCGGACCGAAGCCGGATGGGATTGGAGCCTGGGGCGTAATTGTATAGCGGTTAGCTGTTTGCATATTAACCTCCTCCTGGTTTTGAACGCTTCAACAGGTCCTATATTGGGCGGTCCGGATTGTCATTTATTATTCCCGAAGCAGCATGCATTTCAGCCATCAGCGAGCTCAATTTGGGGCTGCAGCCCAAGCCTTCTCATTGCTTATTGACAATCGGCCGCCAAGCCTGTTCCTGTTCCATCGCATCATATCGGATGGAGTTCACTCCATGTCAAGCGATTTTCATCCAGCCCCATATGGAAATGTCATGGCGAAATGCTCTTTTTTCCATACAGGCGGATGACAAAATCATGAAACCGGCGTGCCGCCTGTGACAGATAGCGCTGTTCAAGCCAGCTCAAATGAAGGGTCCATTGGCAGACAGGCTCTGCAATATCCAGCAAATGAAGCGAAGAATACTCTTTTCTTGCCGCCGCCGGCAGAAAAGCGATTCCCAAACCCGCCCGAACCAAGCCATCTATCGCCGCTGGCTCGTCTCCCTCGCACACAATATTTGGGACAAAACCTGCTTTCCGGCAGCATTCATCGGTTATATCGCGGAAGCTGTATCCGGTTTTCAGACTGACGAAAGATTCGTGGGCCACCTCGTGAAGGCTTATGCTTCGCCGGCCTGCAAGATGATGTGAAGCCGGTACAGCCAGCAGAATGTCTTCCGTAAATAAAGGCAAACAACAGACCTCCGGCTGCTCAAAGGGCTGATAAGAGAAACAAAAGTCGATTTCACCGCTGAGCAGCCGGGTTTTCGATTCCTCTGTAGGAACCTGGATTACGCGAAAGCTGACATCGGGATGCTTGGCAAGAAAAGCGCCCAACAGCTTGGAGAAACGGTTTAAAGTTGTCACCGCCAGAGATACGCGCCCATGCTCCAGCCCCGACATATCCGCGAGCTCGCGCCGTCCTTCCTCCAGAGCTTTCAGTGCCGTTTCCGCTTTGATGAGAAAAGCTCTTCCATACGCATTGAGCCGGATCTGCCGTCCCAGACGGTCAAATAAGGGTACTCCCAAATCGTTCTCCAAGCGTGCAATTGTCATGCTTAGGGCCGGTTGGGCAATTTGAAGCTCGCGTGCGGCCTTCGTCATATGCTCCAGCTGCGCTACTTTTTGAAAATATTGGAGCTGCAATAAATCCATTGAATTCCCACCTCAATCCATAACTATAAAGTGATTAATTTATAATTAAATATATATTTTTATTTATGAGTAATCAATCTTACAATAATAGAGTGGCCGGTTGGGATGAAAGAAGCTCCATAAAAGGATCACATAAAAGGAGGCAATATATAATGACATCGGCTGCGGGTACAATGGCTGCCCCAATAGGGTCAGACCATCAGCGAGTAATGAAACAGGTCACATGGGTCGTTGCACTGGGCGTTTTACTTAACCCGCTGAACTCATCCATGATCTCCGTCGCGCTTCTGAATATCGGCTCCAGCTTCGGGGTAGGCATAACGACCGTAACCTGGCTGATTTCGAGTTTCTACCTTGCGGCGACGGTAGGCCAGCCCTTGATGGGCAAGCTTGCGGATCTGTTCGGCCCACGCCGCGTTTTCAGCACCGGAATGGCGCTGGTTATCATCAGCAGTCTTCTCTCTGCCTGGGCGCCGTCTTTCGGTTGGCTGCTGGCACTCAGGATCCTGCAGGCTTTCGGAAGCACATGCGCCTTTCCTGCCGGTCTGTCGATCATTCGCTCCGTTTCCCGAACGGCTGACCGTGATGACGGTAAAAGCTCAACTGCGGCACTCGGGCTAATCTCCATTACCGCCAACGTCATGGCCGCTTTCGGGCCTACTTTGGGCGGTCTTCTGGTAGCTCATGCGGGATGGCAATCCATCTTCTGGATCAATGTACCGGTTGCGGCGCTGGTGCTTATCCTGGCATTCAGGTGGATCCCTGCGGACAAGCAGAATCAGCCTCCGGAAGCGCGGAAAGGCGTTCTGCATATGATCGATCTTCCGGGAATCGTATTGTTCAGCGGCATGTTCGCAAGCCTGATGTTCTTCCTGGTCACGATTGGCAATAGTGCCCAGTGGTGGCTGCTGATCGTCGTTCCGGTTGCCGGGGCTCTGCTGATCCTGCGGGAGCTGCGTACGGATAAACCGTTTCTGGATGTCAGGATGCTGGCGTCGAATATCCGGCTTACTTCCGTATTTGCCCAGTATGCCGGTCTGAACATCGTGTTCTATTCGCTCTTCTTTGGCTTGCCGTTATGGCTGGGCCAAGTTAGAGGCTACGATCCGCAGACCGCCGGATTACTGATGCTTCCTTTTGCTGGCATCGGCGTATTGACGACTCCGCTCGCAGTCCGGATGATTCGCCGTTCAAGCTACCGGCAGCCTGTCATCATCGGCAGTATCGTGCTTGTAGCGGGTACCCTCCTGCTCCTTGTGCTTGGGTCTCATACTTCTGTTCCGATCATTCTGCTGGTCGCTGCAGTCATCGGCATCTCAAATGGAATGAACAATATGGGGCTTTCAACAGCCTTGTATAGCCATACGAAACCGGAAGAGACCGGCGTTGCATCCGGTTTGTTCCAGACGTTCCGTTCCGTAGGCAGCATCTTCTCCACCAGTTTGCTGGGGCTTATATTCGGCGGCTCGGTGACGACTTCAGGTTTACACATCATTGCCGTGGTGACGGCAGTGATCAGCGCCTGTCTCCTTGCGGTCGGTTGTTCCCGAAGACTAACTTGACGCCCGATACAGAAGGAACGATTTCAAATTTTAATAAGCTGCACTTTCGAAAAAACAGCAAAAACGGCTCTATCCGCATGGTTGGCGAAAAAGCCGTTAATGCACTGTAAAAGCTCAAGCGCAGGAGCTTTGCGGCAGAAGCGAATAACTGAAGGAAAAGCTGGAGATTTTATAGGTGAATATCAAATTCACGTCACGCAGGCGGCACTGCAAGCCCGCCTTTACACGGCAAAAGCCTGTTGAGTGTTCTCAACAGGCTTTGCGCAATGATGCGGTTATCATGGCTATGTTCATGCAATCGTAAGGCCGCGTACAGTCAGATCGTGAATTTCACGCCGGTCATCTCTTCGCTGAGCCGCCACAGCCGCTCTGCCAAGCCGGGATCGATCGCCCATTGTACGACACCCGGCCCCATCGGAGCGTCAGCGGGGACAACTACGGAGATATCGGCATCCTCGCAGTAAACGCCGCCCTTGCCGTCCAGCTGCGTATTCGCTGCACACCATACACTCGTCGCCGCTCCCTGCTCCGTGGTCTTGAATACGTACAGCGGCTCAGCGGGAGGATTACCTTCCTCGTCAAGCGCACCGGAGGCGCTCAGCTCCTCTTCCGACATATAACGCACTAATCCGCTCATGACTGCGCCAGGGTGAACGGCGAAGGCGCGGACGCCATGCTCCCGGCCCCGCCTGTCCAATGCGATTGCAAACAACGAGTTGGCAGATTTGGACTGGCCGTAGGCCTGGTATTTGTCATATGCCCTGCGTTCGAAGTTGGGATCGTCAAAATCTACGCTTCCGTAACGGATTCCAACGGAAGAAAGCGAGACGACCCTTGCGCTTCCCGACTTCACCAAAGCCGGCCAGAGCCGCGCGGTCAACTGGAAGTGTCCCAGATGATTGGTGGCGAATTGGGTATCGAAACCACGCGCATCGTGCACCTGCGGCGGTCCCATAATGCCTGCATTATTGATCAGGATGTCCAGCGGCCGTCCAGAATTCAGAAACCGCTGCGCGAAGGCGTCGATGGAAGCAGGATCGATTAGATCCAGCTCCTCCAGCTCCACTCTCGAGATACCCGATAATGAAGCACGGGCTTTCTCTGGCGTGCGGGCGGGGACAATGACCGTCGCGCCTGCTTCTGCCAACGCGCGGGTTGTCTCAAGGCCGATGCCGGTATACCCGCCGGTTACGATGGCGATTTTGCCCGTCAAATCACGTCCGCCAAGCGCCTCGCGTGCTGTTGTTTGCGGCCCGAAGCCCGAAGGAATCGGTGCCTGAGGTGTAATTGTCTCTATATTGTCCGTATGCATATTCAATCTCCTCCTAATTTCAATGATGCTTAATCTGGTCCAAGAAAAGGGGTTGGCTGCGTTCATTATTCCCGAAGCAGTGTATATTTCAGTCATTGGCGACTCCATTTTGATTTTTTTCTGCTACAATACGCTGCAGCAGGGAAACGTTCATGTCATATTCCGGCAGCCGATTTTCTCAACATCCTGTATGGCATTGCAGCAGCGGCTTGTCCTGGTTCATAATCTTGCTGTCTAAAAAATGCAGGCTTCCACCCCTTGCCCTCCTCTCTGCCTATTGCCTATTCGGTTAAGCAACTGAAGCTTATTGCATGGAGTATACTCCATGTCAAGCGATTTTCTTTTTCTAAATAATGCTGCCGCCTTAAAATGCTCCCTTACGGGAGCAGGAATAGGCTCCGGACGAAAAAAATACCCGGATCCTGTCAATCCGGGCCATTCTCCTGAATAACTATTTTTAGCAAGCAGCTGCCGGCAAGCTGTGAAGTATTCAGAACTTCAATCATGCCGCTGCCCGCCGCTAATGTAAAATCACTTTGTCGCAAGTCCGCTTCGCGGTCAATAGATTGCGATAACTTCCCGTTAAGGGCAAAGGGATGCTCCGCCTGTCATTGCTGCAGATGAAGTGCTTGTGCCACCTGCACCCTTCCGGAGAAAAAGGTCGCGCCATTGCCCATATCGGCAACGCGGTCCGGCGTCAGCGCGTTGACGAGCGCCTTGCCCCCTGCGGCATCGGACCACAGTCCCTGACTGACGACGACTCCAGGCAGAACGTCGCTGCCAACCGCTGCCGCAAGCTCACAGCTTCCCCGTCCATTCCATACCCGTACCGTGTCTCCGTCCCGGATACCGCGTGCTTCGGCATCCAGGATATTCATATAAAGCCGCGGCGCTTTTTCCATCTGTATATGCTTGTCGTTCCCGGCGAATGTCGAGTTGAGAAAATTGTGATTGGCCGTCGGTATGAACAGCAGTGGATGCGGACCGTCGTCAACCAGCGGTACGTAGGTCGGCAGAGCCGGATAACCGCTGCGCTGCATCGCTTTGGAATACAGCTCGATGCGGCCGCTCGGAGTATGCAGTTTGTCCTGGAGGACTGGCTTCACGTCGGCCTTGGCGAACTGGCTGGCCGTCAAGCCTTCCAGCGTAATTCCTTGCAGGCGGGGATTGCCCGGAGCGTCCAGCGCCTGTTGGATCATCTCCTCCTCCGTATCGCACAGCGGCTGCTCGTCGAAGCCCATCGCCTGCGCCAGCAGCCTGAATACCTCGACATTGGACTTGCTTTCCCCGCATGGCTCGATGACCGGCTGCTGCAGCTGCACATAGTGATGCCAATACGACGTATAAAGATCGGTATTTTCGAATGACGAGGTCGCAGGCAGCACGATATCGGCGAATTTCGCCGTCTCGGTCAGGAACAGATCGTGAACCACAGTAAACAAATCCTCGCTCGCCAGCCCTTCCCTTACTTTATTCGCTTCGGGGGCGACAATTGCCGGATTGGAATTGTACACGTAAAGCGAGCGGATCGGCCGGTCCAGCTCCAGCAGGGCACTGCCCAGCAGATTCATATTGATTCGCCGGGTGTTCTTGCGGCTCAGACCGGGACGCTCCAGGGCGGATTTGTTCAGGCTCAGATAACCGCCGTTGCCTTTTATCGCGCCGCCGCCCTTGACCAGCCACTGCCCCGTGAGCGCAGGCAGACAGGCGATCGCGCGGGTGGTCATACCCCCGTTATCGTGATGCTGCGGTCCGTTTCCGATCCGGATAAACGACGGTGTCGTGCTGCCGTACAGCCGCGCAAGCTTATAGATATCATCCACAGGCACGCCCGTAATGGCGGATACGACGTCCGGCGGATACTGACGGACATGCTCGCGCAGCTCCTCATGTCCGACCGTATACTGTTGAAGAAAATCCTCGTCCGTCAATCCTTCCGCGAACAAAATAAACATAATTCCAAGCGCCAGCGCCGCATCCGTGCCGGGCATAACGGGAATGAACCAGTCCGCCCACTTCGCCGTCCGGTTCCGGTGAACATCGATAACGACGATTTGCGCCCCCTGCTTGCGCGCCTTCTCGGCGATCGTAACCTGGTGCATATTTGTGCTGACCGCGTTGATGCCCCACATGATATGAAGCTTGGCATGAACCGTTTCCTCCGGATCCGTTCCGTAGCTGCCGCCCATCGTGTAGCGGTAGCCCTCCGAGCCAGCCGCTTCGCAAATGGAATAAATGAGCCGGCTGGCTCCCAGGCGGTTGAAGAACCTCCGCCCCATCCCTTCGGTGCCAATTCTGCCCATATTGCCGTAGAAGCTGTAAGGCAGAATCGACTCTGCTCCCTCCCCGGAAGCCGCAAGTGTCTTCCACCGAGAGGCGATGGTCTCCAGAGCCTCCTCCCAGCTGATGCGCCGGAACTGCCCGGAGCCCTTGGGCCCCGTCCGCAGCAGCGGATACTGCAGGCGGTTCGGATCGTAGATCCGCTCCGTCATATTGCGCACTTTGTTGCAAATGGCCCCTTGTGTGACGGGATGGGACGGGTCACCGTCTATTTTTACGATTTTCCCCGACTCCTTGCGGACCAGCAGGCCGCATTGATCCGGGCAATCAAGCGGACATACGGAAGGGAAAATCCCGTTCGGTTGATCAATAAACGAAGAATTCATAGCGATGACTGCTCCTTTCGGCGAGGCGGGAGATTGATGTTTTATCGTTTAATGATAGCACAAACGGGAAGAAATGCCTGCTGCATAATGATTGGCGGGATCAATTCACGCTTTATCGTTGGCAGTCGCCGTTTCAAAGCTGGCCGCTCTTCGTAGGTTTAAAAGGGCTTGAACACCATCAGCAGAATCGAGATGAAAACGGCCAGATTCGCAATTCCTTCCAACCAGGCGGAGCGCCTGCGGCTCCGCCGGTACTCGTCCGGCAGCGCATCTCCTTGCGTCTGCTGCAGCAGCGCAAGCTGCTCTTTGATGCCGGATGGAAGCAGGACGGCCAGAATGACCAGAATGACGAAGAAGATGGCTATCGAGACCACATACCACATCTGGTGGAACAGATAGGTTTGCAGGAAGCCGAGTGCCAGACCGGTCAGAAGCAGCAGTGTCCCGCCGGCTTTCGGGAGGATCGCCATCTTCTCCAGCAGCGCCAATCCGAACCTTGCCTGCCCTGCCGTGCTGACGCTGCCCATGATTAATGGATAGCCGATAACGGCGCAGATAGCTGTCACGGCCGAGATAATATGGATGAACAACAGATAAGTATACATGGGAATGCCTCCTAATATTATCATCGTTCGATTATCTAACTGTGTTATTTTTTTGCAAAAAGAAAAGGGGAGCTACCCCCATGCCTTGATATATAACTCCACCATTCGATCGACCAGAACCTCGGCGCGTTCCTTGCCGCCTTTCATGCGGCCCTGAATCGTCAGAGAAATCATGCCATGCAAATTGCTCCAGAATAAATCGACTTCACCGTCAAGATCATTCGTCTCGATGTTCAGACAGTCAGTAATGGCATCGCGCAGCAGGAAGAATACCCGAACGGGTTCCTCGGGAGTTTCACGGGTCCCAAACGAAACGCCTCCAAGGCCATGCATAATTTCGTATAATTCGCGTTCCCGGAAAGCAAAAGCCCAGTACGCTTTGGCAATAGCATACAGTGTTTGCTGCGGTGTTTCCTTGTTCTCCTCTTTAGCCTTCGCCAGATCGAGATAGAGCAAGTGAAATCCGTCCTTCAGCAGCTGATAAAGCAGCGCATCCTTGTTCTCGAAATACTCGTAAATAGTCGGCGGACTGTATTCGATCCGCTCCGCTACCTTGCGGATCGTTATGCCCTGCCATCCTTCTTCGGAAGCGATCTCCCTCGTCGCAAAAATAATTCGCTGCCGAAGCTCCTGCTTATGCCGCTCACGGCGACTCAAATGGATTCACCCTCCTTTTAAATTTTAATCTCATTCAGAAATATAACATTGTTAGATTTTTTATGTCAATGGGTTGTATTTGTTTTCTGTTTTCCCAGGCCTGGAATTGAAATTCTAATCAGGGATATCCGTCCTGCAGCCGCGGCCATGGCGATTGACAACAAACATACCGCAAGAAAACGAAACAGGCTGTTCGCAATGAACAAATCCTCAAGGCTTTCGGCTTGTATCGCTGCATGTACAAACACGATCGCGTAAGGATGCAATATATAAACCCACACCCGCCACTCCCGGAAGGCTTTGCCTGATCTCCCCTTCCATTCCCGCGCCCATTGAAATAAAAAATAAGCGGCTGGCAGAGCAAAAAAATACATACCGTCCTGCCTGGGAATTCCCGCTGAATTCAGGAGGATTCCCTCGGCAAGCATGAATCCGAGCGATGCCAGAAACAAGCCGGCATTCTTCATTGCGCTCCCCGCCGGCTGTGGCCTCCTGGCTGCCCAAGCACCCAATACAAGATAAACAGGTGCGTAAAACAGCCCGTTGCGCGTGTTGTCAAACAAAGTAAAGATTCCATCGTAGACCTGCGAAATTCCTTTATTGTCCGCAATAAGTCCATAATAGCTCCCGCCAAGCAGCCCGAAGATATACAATAATCCGGCCGCTGCAAGCAGCGCATTCATCGACAATCTTTCGTACAAGAAGAAGGTCATAAATAACCCGGCAAGCAAAGCCGGCAAATACCACAAATGATAAAAGGTGCCGTCAAATATAATGTCTCTGATGAAGGAATACGCAGTAAAATGAACGGTGAAATAACCAGTATATATGTTTAACGGAATATACAACAATATGGCAATCGCATATAGTATTCCAATTTTTTTCGAATAGCGAAACAGCTTTTTTTTATCCGCTGAGGGGTCCCCGGTCAGCTTGCGGAAGAAAAAGAATCCTGAGGTCATGAAAAACACGGGAACGGCTATACGTGTAAGGACACCGCTTAACAGAAAATCGGCATAGGGACTGTAGGTTTGCAGCGGACCGGTATGATTGGCAACAACCAATATAGCGGCCAGAAATTTCAACCAGTCCAGTCCGCTGAAATCCGGCTTGGAATTCATGGGTTCGTCCTCCTTATCCTTTATTCACCTATTGTTAGGATGTGGAATTGCATAGAGCGCTATTCCGTTTCCCTTGCCATGGATTGCAGTTTTTTCTTTGCACGATGCAGCTGCGACTTCACTGCGCTGACGGAAGTGTTCTGATAGGAAGCAAGCTGTTCATAGGTCATTCCATATTCATAGATAAGCAGTAGCGCATTCTGATGCTTTGGCTGCAAGGAGCAAAGCAATTGGCGGTCAATCTTCATCTCGATGGAGCGCTCCATGTCGTCCTCGGCAGCCCCGGCTAATAATTCAATATGTTCGTTGAAAATTTCCTGCCTTCTAAGTTTCTTTCGGTATAAGTCGATCGCTGTATTTCTGGAAATAACCTTGAGCCAGGCATCCTTCTTTGCTTTATCTTTAAAGGTATTGAAACGGCGGAAAACCTTGACGAAGGTTTCCTGAACCACATCCTGTGCCAGAAAATGGTCTCTTATTACCGAAAAAGCTGAATAGTAGACTTGTTTATAGTACGTTTCATATAAGGTATTGAAAGTCTCGTCCACTGTCCTGTCCTTCATTACGGCATCCTCCTATCCCTTCTTCCCCTCTAGGATAAGGAAAACTGTTTAAATCGAAATGGGGTTTAAAATTAAATTTTTATAAAACTTTGCATCATGAAACG
Source organism: Paenibacillus sp. JT31N17 (assembly GCF_056269255.1). NCBI lineage: Bacteria > Bacillati > Bacillota > Bacilli > Caryophanales > Paenibacillaceae > Paenibacillus > Paenibacillus sp. JT31N17. The sequence continues at coordinate 1,331,426 of NZ_JBWDNP010000001.1, read as the reverse complement.
GCTTCTATACATTGTCCAGTCATCATGCTGACAGGAAAAAAGCAGCGCACGGGGCGGCTGCTTCTTGCTTCAATAATTGCTATTCGTTCAGATAGGTTGTTATCCGGTTCTGGATCAGCTTCGCTACTTCCTCCGCAGATTTCTGCCCTCCGAAGAAGGTCAGGCCCTCCTCGGAGACAATGGAAACCACTTTACCGTCAAGTACCGCGAAGTTATCTGCTGTATCTATGAGCTGCTTGAACCGGGTAAATTCTTCATCCGATACCTGGACTGCTTTCCCGTCTGCCAGCTTGTATGTTCCGCTTTTGACTTGCTGCTGAATATCGTTTAATGTCTTCTCGTTAACCGATTTAAGAAGTGAGAATCCTTCCCGGTCCTGCAGGGATTGCCCGTCTGCGGAAAGCAGGAAGGCGATGAGCTTCCAGGCCTCCTCCTGGACCTGAGATTTGGCTTGTATCGCGAACTGGGACATGGGGATAATTCTCATTCCGCCTGATTGACCTTGGGCATGCGGCTTTTGCAGCAGCTTGGGACTTGAGAATAAGGCATGCGGACCATTGATCAAATCTGCGGGCGACTGCACGACAGTCGAGAAGAACATTTGCTTGCCGATTTCCGCAGGACCCGCAGTCATGATTTTGTCATCGTACATTTTTTTTATTTGCTGCATCGTGTCCAGGAACACAGGAGAATCGAACATGGCCTTTTTCGCTGCGCTGTCAACGAATTCCGGGTAATGATCCACAACCATTTCCTGAAGGAGGACATCCGGCGGATAATCCGCGATGGCATAGCGGTTCGCGTTGCCGTTCTCCTGCTCCTTTTGAATAATCTGCTTCGCAATCTCTGTAAATTCATCCCAGGTCCAGTTCTTATCGTCGATATTCGCATTCTCCAGAACGCTCCCGTCGCCTACGAACGCCCGGAGGGAAAAACCCGAAGGGATGGCATATGTACCGCCATTCATCTTGATTGCATTCAAGATATTCATCTCCAAATCGCTCTTGTCAAGCGTCTTGTCTTGTTCCATGAGATCATCCATGTTCAGAAAGAGCTGTTTGCTCACGTACTCCTCGAAAGGCAGCCTGCTTATTTCGTAAATATCCGCGCCTTTTCCCGAAAGCAGCTCTGTATTCATCGTTTTTTGGTATTTTTCATAATTGGCCGAGTCCACTTGCTCGCCTGCCTGCAGATAAGCCTTAATTTGCAAATCGATGTCCGGGCACTTCTCCTCAAACTTTTTCTCTAACGTCTCATAAAAGGGACTCGCTTGCTGGATAGACAACGTGACGACGGTTTTACCTTCTTTAGCCGCCGACTTCTCATTGCCTGCTGTTTCCCCGTTGTCTCCGGAACTGCACGCGGTCGTTGTTATCGTCAATAGAATAAGTATGATGCACATCCACTTTCTCATCGTATGAATACCTCCTGTAATATGCTGCTTCATGCTTGACTACTGCAGACGAACACGGTTTCCGTCCTGCAGGGGCTCGCTGCTTTCCAGAATAATCCGGTCATCCTCATAAATATTATCCGACTGAATCATCGTTTCCTTGCCATTCGTTTCACTGGACTGAATCTGGACCTTGCGGGCAACGAATACATTGCCAAGTGCGCCCCGCTGCTCTTCAATCTTATAAACAAAACTGCCGTCGCCTTCCCTGTGAACAGCTTCATTGGAAACGATAAGTCCTTGTTGACGGGAGGGCTTCCCGATTTTGATCTGCGCCTCTTCACCCCCTTTCAGCTTGGCGTCGACGATCTTCACATGAAGAAGCTTCTGGGGGATCGTTAAGCTCTTGTCCGCTTCGGCACCGGACGAGTCCGCGGCCAGCGGCTCTGCATTCTTTATTTCCTCAATAACGCCGTCGATCATGCGGCTCTGCTGCTCCTGTACGGAATGCACCTCGACCTTTAACTTCTCTCCGGCCGTAATTCCCAGTCTGGTCAATAACGATGAATCCGCAGAAATATCCAATTGGTAGCCCTTGCTGTTGTTCGAGACAAGAATATCCGGTCCTGCCGTTGATGTTAATCCTTCTATGGCATTCACTTGCGTTATAATTCCGTCGAATGGAGCGGTGAGTTCCTGTTGACTTTCCAGATTCTCTCTAAGTGCGTTAATTTTGCGCTCCTGTGCCGCCAAATCCAGCTTAAGTGTTTCGATCTCGCGTCCGGCACTCCGTATCTTCAGCGGGTCCCCTTCCTTGGCTGTTAAGATGAACTGATCCTGAACATTTTGCAGCCCGATTTTCTGCTTGTTTAAATTGGTTATTTCATCTTCCAATTCCCGTTCGGCAGATTTGCTGTCATAGGTAATCAGCTGCTGGCCTTTCTTCACATGATCGCCAGGTTTGACGAGAATCTCCTGGACCTTCCAGCCTGCGGGATTCAAGAGCCCGGCTTCAGCGAGCGGCCGCAGAATGCCGCTGCCGTCAAGCGTAAATGCAATACTTCCGCTGACCGGCTTCTCCGTTCTCACTTTCGGCAGAGTCAGCGATTGCAGCGTATTGCTGAAAAATGTAAAAAACATCAGCAGACCCAAAAGAGCAATGGACATGACTTGAATCATCCGTTTGCGTCTGCGATCAGCCGCTTCTTTCTCCAGCTCCATTTCCCGTCTCCTTCCTGAAAGTTTTGCGTGAGGCAAAACGAGCATCGTAAACATACACATCCGTTTTGCGTGAGGCAAAACTATCCTTTGATGCCGGACAATTGAATGCCCTCAATGAAATAGGTTTCCGCATACAGAAACAGCAGCACCATCGGAGCCATATAGAGCACAGATGCGGCAAAAGCAATTCCCGGCTCGCCACTGAGCCTGGATAAATAGACGGAAAGCGGCTGCTTGAACGGATCGTCCAGAAATATAAGCGGCTGCTCCACCATATTCCAATAATCGACGAACAAGAGGACCACGAGCGCGGCAAGACCCGGTTTGACCATGGGGACGATGACCGTCCGGAATATCCGCAAATGGCCGGCACCGTCCATCTTGGCCGCTTCGATGTAGGCATACGGAATATGCAGCATGAACTGGCGAAGCATAAACACTCCGAAAGCTGCGAAAATGCCGGGCAGGATTATGGCATTTGAACTGCCCAGCAATCCCAGTTTGTCAGCCATAATGTAATTCGGCACAAGTGTCACCTGGAACGGCATGAGCATCGTCAACAGATAGATCAGAAACAGCGTATCGCGGCCGCGAAATTTCAGCTTGGAGAGCGCATAGGCGGCAAGGGCCGCTATAAGGGTCTGCCCTGCAATGATCGGCACCACCAGCCACACCGAATTCCAGAACATCGCCAGATATCTGGGGCTGCTTATGAGCACCTTGCCGTACTGCTCCAGAGACACTTGATCCGGCAGCAATTTCAAATTTACAAAAGGAATAGCTTTTCCTGCAGCCGTCTCTTTCATCTGCCCGATTGATCCGTAATCGATGTCAATTTCCTGTCCGGTCATGAGCGAATTGGTGAACGTAATCACAATGGGAAACAATAACAGGAGCGCTATCATACCCATGACGAGCGTTAACGCACTTTTCTGCAATACTTTTGCAGCTGGCAATCAGACTTTCCTCCCTTCTATTCCATGAACTGCCGGTAACGGCGCTCGATTGCAAACAGGACCATGACGATCAGCAGGATGCAGCCGACCATCAGAGTCGCCGCCGCAGTCAGCTTCTGAATGTCCAGTGACATGAACATGTTGTTCATATAGTGCTGGAGCATGTATATGCTGTCCTGCGGGTAATCCCCGGCGATCAAATACGTTTCCCGGAATACTTTGAACGAGTTCATGATTGACATGATAATCACAAAGAACATCGTGGATGTCAGATAGACAAGCGTGATACTGCCAAACTGCCTTATACGGCCTGCCCCTTCAATTTGGGCGGTTTCGTAATAATCCTTCGGAATCTGCTGCAGTCCCGCCAGGAATAAAATCACGTTATAGCCGATGTTTTTCCATAAATAAACGGCTATGACGACATTTCGGGCCGCATCGGTCTTCATCCAATCCACACGCTGAAAACCAAAATAGCTCAGCCAGGCGTTCAGGGAGCCGTTCCAGTCCAGCAGCATCTGCCAGACCAGAATGATCGAGGCGACCGGAACGACAAGCGGCAGCACATAGGCTGTCCGCAGCCATTTTCGCAGATATATATTTTGGTTGAGCAGCATCGCGAGCCCCAGCGACAGCGCAAGAATAAGCGGAACGCTGACCGCGCTAAAATAAAACGAATTGGATGCCGCCTTCCGGAAGGAATCGCTCGCCAGCAGCTCACGGTAATTGTCCAAACCCGCATAATGACCGTCTACCGTACTGTCCATGAAAGAATAGAACACGCCCATGGCAAACGGAATCAGATAGAACAGCGCAAAGCCGACACCGCTCGGTGCGAGAAACAGCCATGCCGACATCGCATCCCTGCGAAGCCATCTCGCCATTTTGTTCATATTGAAATCATGCCAAAAACCCCACTTCATCATTTTCTTGTCCTCCTGCCCTTCATACGTTTAAGAATAGGGCAGACTGTTAAAGAAAGAAGTGGGGTAAAGTTTAAATTTTCATAAAATGGTTGGCATGGTAACTAATCGGTGATTTTAGTTGTTTTGTGCTGCGGCAGACGGACTTCAAAACAGGTGCGGATCAAGCTGCTTTGAGCCGAAATGATGCCTTGATGCTGCGTCACGATATTCTTTGCAATGAACAAGCCAAGGCCTGTGCTTCCTTCATGGTGAGTCCGCGCTTCATCGCCGGTAAAAAACATATCGAAGATATGAGGCAGTTCTTCCGGAGGAATGGAATCGCCATAATTAGCCACTTGTACCACTACATCCTCTGCCTCAAGATTGCAATGAATATCGATAAATTGGCCATCCTTTCCATAACGGATGGCATTGGTCAGAAGATTCTCGAATACGCGGGCAAGCAGCTCCCCATCCCCCAAAACAGTCAAATGCGGAGTCACATTCAATCGGGTGGTGAGATTATTTTTCTCAAAAACAGGGTATAACTCCTCATTTAATTGAATGATAAGCTCGCTCAGATCGATTGGCTTTTTATCAATTACCAGCTTGCCGTAATTCATTCGGGTGATTTCAAATAATTCGTCGATCAGTTTCTCCAAACGTTGGGACTTGTTAAAAGCTATGCTTGTGTAGTGTTTCATTTGCTCGGAAGTCAATTGATCATCCTGAAGAATGAAATCCAGATAACCTAAAACAGAAGTCAGCGGCGTACGCAAATCATGAGCCAAATTCAAGACGAGCTGCTCCTTGCTGTTTTCCGCAAAATCGCCTCTCTCCAAGGCCTGCTGCAATTTTTCGCTTGCCAGATTGATGTCCCGGGCTATATCCCCGAATTCATCTTTCGACTGAATATGGATACGATTGTTGAAGTCTCCGCTTGCAAGCAGATTAATTCCGCTTGATATTTCGTGAAAATAGGCCGCATAGCGTTTGGTGAGTAGAAAGAAAAAATATATGGAGAGAGGAATAAATACGATCAGAAAAAAGTTTATATCTCCCATCTCTCTCATGAAGTACCGGACTTTAGTCAAGGGATTCTCGATCTTCGTCGTATAATAATAGAGCTGGAGCGCTCTGTAGAGAGCATAAGTAATCGCAGCGGAAAGGATCATGCTTAACCCGAACAACTGGATCATTTTAAACCGGAAGCTTCGGATCATGTTAGCCATTGAATGTATATCCCACCCCCCAAACGGTTTTGATCAGTTTGTTTTTGTGCGTGTCTTCTCCAAGCTTTTTGCGCAGGGTACGAATATGTACCATGACTGTATTGCTGCCTTCATAGTAAGTTTCGCCCCACACCTGTTCAAAGATATTTTCCGAGCTGTACACCTTCTTGGGGTAGCTGGCCAGCAGATGCAAAATATCAAACTCTTTGGGAGTCAGTTCGACAGGCTTGCCATAGAGGAATACGGTGCGTTCCTCCGGGTGGATGGTCAGCCCGCCCAGCTCCAAAACAACTTTATTCGATTGTGCTGCGTGATTGAACTGCATGAACCGCCGGAGCTGGGCATTCACACGGGCAACCAGTTCCATCGGATTGAACGGCTTGGTCACATAATCATCTGCTCCTCTTACCAGCCCCGCAATCTTATCTAGATCGCTCGCTTTGGCGCTTAAAAAAATAATAGGCAGATTGTGCTGCTCCCTGATTTGTCTCGTTACTTCATAACCATCCAGCTTAGGCATCATGATATCTAAAATAGCCAAATCAATGGAATGCGATTGAATCGCGGTAATCGCTTCCTGTCCGTCAAATACTTTAATGCAGCGGTAACCCTCTTTTCCCAAATGCAGCTCAATCAGATCGGCGATCTCCGGCTCATCATCAGCTATCAGTATTGTGATCGACTTCATTCTTTCCACCTCTGTAAACATAGTATGGCTATTATTGTAGCAGATTTATTCCTGACGCGGCTTGCTTCCTCTATGAATAGAGCCCTTTTGTGAAAACGCCTCAAGGGACTTCTGCTTGAAAAAAGCAAAAGTCCCCTTAAAGGATACAATGTTAGAGCCTTGACTCCTGCGTGGGCTAAATGGGTCTATCTCCAGGCCGGATGACACTTGACGCAGCTGTCACAAGCTTGGCGCATAATTTGAAGGCCATGCAGCCAAGCAAGCCTCCGCTGGAATTGAGGATGAGATCATCGACATCAAAGCTTCCAATAGCGAATAGGACCTGCGCGCTTTCCAGGCAAAGGCTTAAGCCTAGAGCAAGCAGGAATGCGCCTGTAAGCGAAAGTTTTTTGTTTGACAGTATGCCAAGAAAGACACCGAACGGCATGAATATGACGATATTCCCGACCAGGTTGATCAGATCGTGATCGGATAATACATAGATCGTCCGGGATATTTCATGAAATGGAATCAGATTGCCTTCGTGCAATCTCCTGTTGATCAGATCAGGATTTTTCAGACTCGTCTTGAGCTGCTGCCAGAGAAATGTCATGTCAATCGCGCGAAACTTGAACAAAATAATTTTGAGTAATGCATACATATACACGGCAAGCAGTCCCAGTGTGAAAACATCGTTCAACGTTCTCTTTTGTTGCATTTCCCATCCTCCCCTTCTCACGGAATTTTGACCCCGTCAGGAATACAAGGTCACAATGACACCATCCATATTGTCGCCTGAAATCTCATAGCGCTCATTCGCCGGAATAGGAATGGTTGTGCTGCCGGAGACAGGATAGTAAGAAATTTGATAGCTTTGATGATCGATCGTCGTCGTGATAGTCTTCTGTTCTTTCAAGTAGTCCAAATATTCTTCCAGGACAAAATTCTTTTCCTTCATGATGGAGCTGTGCGGCAGTCCAACATAGCGAAAATGCCAGGGCTCGTACAGAATGCCCGTGATTGCCGTTTTATCCTGCGGATAACGCAGGACAAAACCGTATTTCCATGCGTTTTCTTTCAACCACAACCCTTCAGGGGCCGAATTCATCTCCGCCTGCGTAGATCCGATATCAAGCGATAAACCCAGGTTATGTTCGCTGTAGCCTGCCGGAAGGGCATAGTCGGCACCCATTTGTTGATAGAGCTCTTCTTGTCTTTTTTCGTCCCGGTAACCGCTGCTGATTAAAAAATGGTTGACCCCATCATTTTCGGCGAACTCCACCATGGTTGTAAATTTTTGCGCCAGGCTTGGCGACAGCTTAATGGTGTTATCCAGCAAACCGAATCCGTTCAACAGCTCCTCATGCTGTGACAGATTGACCGCTTCGGCTGCTTCATCTCCGGACGGTACAGGATGGTCCTTATTGACAAGCAGCAAATTGCCTTTGTGAATCTGATCCTTTGTAACTTGAATGGCAAGCATATTGCTGACAGGAGTCACCACCGGAGCTTGATGGTCCTCTTCCATTGACTTCTTGTCAATAACCTTCAGTTTGTGCTGGGCAAATCCAAAGTCCAGCAGCAAGAGTATAATAAGCCCAAAAATCCATTTCTTCATCATTTGTTTCCTCCTAACCCATCATCCACTTCAGGATAAAGAAAATTATTAAAAAAGATATGGGGTTAAACTTAAAATTTTCATTAAACTTCTCGGCCGGCGGGGGTTCGGTCCCTGCATCGCTATCGAATTTTGCTATCTTATTTCGGCTGTATTATCATAAGCTTGATGATTGCTTATAACTCACAGGAGGATACTATAATCATGGGCAGAACAGCAACCGAAGTATACTGGGGAACTCTTGTACATCCTATTTTCCAAGACCGTCCGCTCTATCTGGCGGCGACGAGCCAAGGCTTATGCCTGATTACCCTGCCGAACGAGTCATTCGATACACTAAGAGCATGGGTGGATAAAAAAATACCGGAAGCTGTGCTGGTCGAAGATTCCGAACGGGTATCCGGGTACGTCCGCCAGCTGCAGGAATATCTCGAAGGGAGCCGGCAACTATTTACGCTCCCCTTCGACCTGCGCGGTACTGCATTCCAGGTCTCCGTCTGGCGGGCGTTAACCCAAATCCCTTACGGCCAAATCCGGAGCTATTCCGATATCGCCGAGACTGTCAGCAGTCCTAAAGCAGTACGTGCGGTGGGAGCCGCGAACGGTGCCAATCCCATACCCATCGTCATTCCATGCCATCGTGTCATCGGCAAAAATGCCGCGCTCACGGGATTCAGGGGCGGTCTGCAGGTGAAAAAGGAATTGCTTCGGCTGGAGGGCTTTTATGACTATATCCACAAAGGACATGCACGCTTTCTCTTTTGACGGACAGGTTCGGGTGGGATGGCCGATGCAGGCCATGGTATGGAGAAGTCTTTTGGCTGCTGAATAGCCTGACAGATTGCAGCCGTGTTACAATAAGTGGACGGATGTTCAGATTTATTTCGAAGGTGGCTGCCGCTTTGCTTTATATCATTAAATTTCTGTACAGTTTTGTCCTTCCGCCCGGTTTATTTATTGTCGTTCTGCTGCTTCTCTGCTTCCGGATTTGGAGGCGGGACCGAAAGTCCGCAATCATGCTGCTTTCCACTACACTTTTATTGTATCTGCTCTCGACGGGCCTTATTGGTGAAGCCTTAATCCGTTCGCTGGAGAATCGTTATTCGCCTCCCGACCGGCTGCAAGGCGACGTTATTGTCGTACTCGGCGGAGGGGCGACAAGGGACACGCCGGATATCGACGGCCAGGGGAACTTGTCCGGTTCGGCTGCCAACCGATTGCTGACCGCAGCAAGACTGCATAACGAAACCGGACTTCCCATCGTTTTCTCCGGTGGCCAGGTATTCGAGGATAGCGGCAATGAAGCGGATATCGCCAAACGCCAGCTCATCGGGCTAAACATACCCGCCAACCAAATCTTCATCGACAATCTTTCGTTAAATACCGAACAAAATGCCGCAAATGTCAAACTGATTCTCGATGAGCAGCATTTTGAGAATCCGATTCTCGTTACCTCCGCTTTTCATATGGAACGATCTGTCTTGAATTTCAAAAAATCCTCCATTGACGTCATCGCTTATCCTGTTGATTACTGGACCGCGCAGGAGGCGGCCATCTATGCGAATAAGCTGACGCCATCATCGGGAGGTCTCTCCAATACCGGCGTCGCATTAAAGGAGTACCTGGGAATCGCTGCTTTAAGGTTCTGATCGTTGAGGCAAAATGAAAGAGAAATCCCCTTAAGTGATGCATGCCGCTGCTGTCAGCATGTCCTGCTCAAGGGGATTTTTTAGTTTCATCGGGGCATTTAGAAAGCCATAGCCACAGCTCTGACGGGAGCTCCGCCGAAGCCCTGCAGCTTCAGAGGAAACGCGCATAAATACCAGCGTTCCTCGGTTAGAAGCTCCTCAGTCAGGTACAGCTCCTCAAGCGGCCAAATTTCATTTGACAGCAATACCTCATGCGCAGGCCGCCCCTTACCTTCTCCCCAGCCACCGATGCTGAGACCGTCAATACCGACTCCCTTGACGCCGCGAGATACGAGCCATTCGGCTCCCTCACCGCTAAGATAAGGCCACCGATGGTAATAATCTTCGTTATATCCGCGCTTTAACCCCCAACCCGTGCAGAGAAGAACAATATCGCCTTCGCGGATGCGGTCGCTATAGAGCTCAAGATGACTGCTGCCGATTGGCGAATCGGCTTCAATGCCGAACAGGTTAATCGGTACCGCTTCACCCTGGAACTGTTCGACCGGAAACTGTTCAATCGTCTTTCCTTGCGGGTAGAAATGAAACGGTACATCAAGATGCGTAGCGGTATGCACATTCATATCCAGCCTTTCGGCTGTAAAGCCATCATTGGGACAAAGCGCTTCGTAACGGACCTCCACCATTCGGTAAGTCGGCCAGCCTGGACAGTTGTGATAGACTGGTTGGGATAAATCAACAACTTTCCTCGGGGTCGGCATTGGCATCTTTCAACCTCCTATTTGTACTTGAATATGATCAATATAAGCGCTTACAATACACAATAACAAGCTCAAAAAAATTATATCATACTATGAGAAATCCAACCGGCAAAAGAGAGCAATTGATAAGAAATGATCAATAGGTATATTTGCTAAGATATAAGAAAGAGCCGCTATCAACAATTAATCCGAATTTCTGTGAGAAGGGGCCTGGCAAATGAGGAAAATCATTTTGTACATGCAAATATCACTTGATGGCGTTGTTTCGGATGTCAATGAATGGATGACATTCAGTGATGAAATTGCCGCAGATGCGCTTGAGTCCTATAATAATGTGGATACCATCGTGATGGGAGGCAATACTTACCTCTCGATGGCCGAATATTGGCAGGATGCGGAAAAATCATCTGATTCCGCGCTTGAGCGGTCAGTTGCCAAAAGAATAAACGAAATGAAGAAGATTGTTATTTCACGTTCAAAAATGGATATTCTGGCTTGGAATAATTCACAGCAATTAATCCTTGATGAAAGCTTTGTTCATGAAATTGAAAAGCTCAAAAACAGTGACGGCAAGAACATCTCCGTTGAAAGCGGAGTGAAAACCTGGCAGTTATTTTTACATCACGATCTTTTTGATGAACTGTTGTTATTCGTACATCCCGTAGTCGCTGCTCAAGGCGAAAGGCTGTTCACGGATGCTGGAACAAAGTTCTCCCTGCACCTGAGCAGCACTAAAGTATATAAGAATGGCGTTGTTGGGTTGCAGTACCAGAAGATATAAGGTCTTAAGAGCGGAGTCTGGCTGCCGCTCTTGACCGGCGGGACACTTAAACCGGCTATCCCATCGCATGCAGCGGAATGTTCACCATCGACATCGCCTGTTTCTTTTGTTCATCATTCACATGCGTGTAGATCATTGTCGTTTCAATGGATGAGTGTCCCAATAACTCTTTGACAACCCTGATATCGATCCCATTTCTCAGGAGCATCGTGGCAAAACTGTGCCTTAATTTGTGGCATGAGAGTTTCATATCCGTGACTTTGGGGTTCTTCTCTTTAAAGGCCGAGAAGGTTTGCCCAACAATTTTCTGGATCTGCCGTATGGAAAGCCTCTTCCCCTTTTGTGAAACAAAAAAAGCATCCTCCTTCGCACTGAAAGGCGTGATTCTTTGTGCTTCTACCTCGATCAGATACGACAGCAAAACAGCAGGTACTGGGATTTCGTTCCATTTACGCCCTTTTCCGAATACTTCGATGGACTCCTTCCCTTTCTTGAAATCCTTGAGATTCAGCCGATGTACCTCGCCAACCCGAAGTCCGCAATAGCCCATAAGCAAAAAAACCGCGATATTCCTGCTTCGGTACCGCCCATCAATATACCGGAGTGTCTCGACAAGCTCTTCTTCTTCGAGATATACGGGTTTCTTGTTTTTCTCCGTTTTTGATTTTTTCACCTCAAGAGCCGGATTGCGGTTAGCCATTTCGAAATCGATCAATGCCACATAAAAGGAGCGGATAGCCGATAATGTCCTGTTCCGTGTCCGGTCCCCGGTCGAACGCTGTTTGGCCACCAAAAATCCCACAACGTTCATTTTCCCTGCATCCTCTGCCGGAAGTCCTTCTAATGATTGAAGATAAGAACAGGCTTCTCTCAAATACTCTTTTTGCGTGGTATCCGTATAACCCGCTTGCTTCATCCATATAGAAAAACAATGAAGCTGTTTCCCGTACAATTCTTCAAGCTCATAATCCCGCGGCAAATTTAATCCCCCTCTTAATCCCTCATGTAACCGGTCCACAACATAAAGAATGTCCGCGGCGGCTTGTATATGTCTGTTTATTGGCTTCGATACATTCAAACACAGCATACTGTGCCCCTCTTACGATTATAAAATCGTTTTAAACCGAAAGTGCGCCAAACATGTATTTTGCGCACTTATTATAGCACATATTTGTTCCCAAATGCGGTACAAAAATCATGGATATCGCCTGAAGCGTACTACCTCCGGATTATCACCGGCGTATATCTTGACTAATAATTGTTTATAGTTATAATATAATGAACGGTCTGTCTTTTATGTGGCAACCAGCTTCAAACAGGAGGTGTTTACGATTAAAAAAGGTGAAAAATCAAAAAAACATATTATAGAACAATCCGCCATGCTGATGAACCAGCATGGTTTCCTGGCTACTCCGCTTTCTGAAATTGTGGAAGCAACCGGAATGCAGAAAGGCGGAATTTATAACCACTTTAAAGACAAAGAGGAATTGGCTTTGCTTGCCTTTGATCAATGCTGCAGCGTGATTCAACAATATATTGAAGATGCGCTCCATTTGAAGACATCAGGGACGGACCGTATCATCGCCTTTATTGAAGTTTATTCTACATTTGGAGAGAACCCTACGATACCAGGGGGTTGTCCCATTATGAATGCAAGCATTGAAGCCGATGACGGACAATCCGCAAAACTTCTGGAAAGAGCGCAAGGCGCCATGCAGCATTTAATCCATTTCCTCAGGGACGAAATCACGGACGGAATTGCGAACAAGGAATTACGCCCTGATATAGACCCTCAAAAAACGGCAACTCTTATCATGAGTACTATTGAAGGCGGCATTCTTCTGAACAAATTATTTAACGACCGTTTTCATATTACAACGGTCCAAAATCATTTGAAGGATTATATAAAAAACGAGCTCAGCATAAATTGAAAATGGAGTTGCTGCAGATGATCTATTACGATTCTGCCCATGGACAGGTTTCCTGGAGGAGCAAAAGAAAAGCGGCAAATTATTGATGGATTCCCGTAAAGGCTCTGCCATTAAAGCGGAGGATCAGGAGTGTGTCGCGCAGCAATTCGTGGCCCGCGCTTATGGGGTTGGACTTCGATATCTCGCAATGCTTTTGCCTAAAAGCATGATTGCCAGGCTGAGTCTGGATCGAACAATAGATGGTCTGGGAGAGCTTCCGTATGAGCTTGTAAATTTCAGCGAGATGGAAGAAGCGGTTCAATGGCTGACCCATCCGCAAATTTGTTTAGCACATCTACTCTCCATTTTCCATTGCCCCATCGATATCCAGCCGCCAGTTGTTGCACTGCATGATTTTCCCTGGCGGGTATTCAAATTCGCACTGATGCATCAACGAAAAGCCGAGCTTCCGGCATACTGCGTTCGACGCCGGATTATTGACAGACGGGAACGCATGAATATACCTATGCTTATGTTCCCTGTGGGCACTTGTAATAGCTTCTCTGACACCTGCGGTCGCTATGCCTCTGCCTTGATAAGGCGGCAGTATGCTCCAGCCGATTTCGTAGACGCGCTCTTCCTCCCACTTGCTGTCCCAGTACCCGACACTGCCGACAGCTTCAAGTTCTGGAAGCAATACAATGCTGAACATCCGGCCTGTCCCTCGTCCGCCAATTTCAAGATACCGCTTGTGCCGGGAAAGGATCTGTTCGCCGGTTTCCGGACCTCCAAGATGCTCCATCATCTCCGGAGCATTAATAAGACGCAGCAAATCCAGATTGGAATCGGCCCAAGGCTCTATCCGGACGAGTGATGGATTCAATTTCTCCGACATTTCTCTCACTCCTATTATTTTTATTTCTGATCCGGTCACCTTCATGGGCGCACACTTATGTATTCGAGTTTAGAACATATTACGTTTGCCTAATGATATCAAGAACATATGTTCTATGTCAATCAAGCCCCCTGATTTGGAGATTAATTATTTTGATTTGCTTCTATTAAAAGTAAAAAGGCACCGCATCGCTGCAAGCGCCCTTTCCTGTTGCGAATTGTTTGAGTTTGTCATTCTTAATTAAACGCCAACGGCGTAGCGCAGTTGAACAACGCCATTGCCAAGCGGCTTGAAGTCCAGCAGCTCCACATCCTTGTACTGATAGTGGTGTTGGTCTATCAAGAGGTTGAGCCCCTTTCCCTCAAGCACAGGCGCAAAATTGAATATGATCTCCCCAATAAGCCCTTGACCTAAAAATGCATTGTGCAGATCCGCGCCGCCCGCAAGGAGCGCTGTTTGGTAGCCCTTCTCCTGCAGGTAATCGAGTGCTTCCTGCGGGGACCCTACAACCTTGACACCGGGCAATTCATTCATGCTTGTTGAAACCACCACGATATCGATATCGGCAAAAGGACCACCCCCTCCACCGCCGTTTCCACGCATGGCCTCGAACGTTCGGCGTCCGACGATGAAATTACCGGCAGCTATCGCTTGGGCCGCAAAATCGTCGAATGCTTCTTTTTTTGGCGGATGTTCGGCACTGGACTGGGCGTAGTTTCCATTGGCAGACAATGCTGCCCAAAGAATTGTTTTCATAGTTAATTCCTCCATTTTCATTCATAACAATGATAGTTTACAAAATTACACATTTATCAATTCCGGAGACGTTCTCTCAAGGACACTTCGAATCGAAGCCGCAACCCGATCCGGCCGGTCCTCCTGCACATAGTGAGAGGCATCATGCAGGGATTCGGTTATGCTCAAATTAAGATATCCTTGCCATTTTTCCATTTCTTCGGGCGGAAAGCCGGCGCTGTCCTTCGTGCCCCAGAGAATTTGTGCCGGTAAATCAGATAGCACTGACAGTCCCGATTCGATTTCCGCAAGCCACGATCGCGCTTTTCGTATCTGCCTTGGGAAAACCCATGTCGGCTTCCTTGATTCCGGAGTCGGAAACGGGTCGGTATAGGCTTTTCTCAAGCTTTCCGTGATTTTTTCCGAATGAAAAATCCCGTGCGGAACAATCCTTTTGGCGAAGAAGTTCCGCCTTGTCTGCAGCCAGTATCCAATGGGCCATCCTCCCATCGCCAATGAGAAAATCTTCATCGCAGGCAGCGCCGCAGGCCAGGCCCAGGTATTCATGACGACGATGCCCCGCAGATTGTCCCGGTTCCGAACGGCATAATTCAATCCGATCGGTCCTCCCCAGTCCTGGACCACCAGAATCATATTTTTGAGATCCATGAACCGGATTAGCTCCATGACCGCATCGGATTGCTCCTGCGGCGTGAAGCCGTACCGCGAGGGTGCTTTGGACATACCCATTCCGGGGTAATCCGGAGCGATCAGGCGACATTCACTGCTGAGCTCCTTAATGACATTCCGATAGAGATAAGACCATGTGGGGTTTCCGTGAAGGAGAAGTACTACCGGCCCCTGTCCTTCGTCAATGTAATGAATGTGTCCGTCACGGTAAGGCAGCCAATGGTCCTTGAACGGATATTCCGACGAATCCACTTCAAAAGGTCTTTTCATATGTATCGCCTCCAATCCGCTGCTTGCTCCATTTTATTGAGGCTTCAATTTAATGTATCCCCCTGCAACAAGAGTAGTGGATTATGGAACATTTGAAAAGTAGTTACATTAAGGTGCAATAGTTTCATAAAATGAACGATAGAGAAACACTGACCAAGATGAAACGGTAGTCGCCGTCCTTAGGCGGCGCAGCAAGTTTCTTCCCTCAGACCTTATAGAAATGGATAAATGTGAAACTTATATATTCTATAAGGTTAAAAAAACCGCCAAATTGAATTGGCGGTTCCTCTATGTCTTACTATAATAAGACTTGCACAGACATTCATGTTTTCACTTCTTTCTTTTCTCTCCCCCGTGGTATCTGAAAAATATGTTGGAAGGTGTTTGAACGATAACTTTTTGCTCATCGGTCAGCAAATCGAGCAGCTCCTGCGGTCTTTCGAAAGCTCTCCACGAAATCATGGCAGGGGCATATTTATATAATACGGATCGGCGTTCATGCGAGCCCTGCCAGGGGAAGGTTCCATGAGTCAGCGCCTCCGTGAATATCAGTACATCCCCCGCCTTCTGCTCAATATGTACGGTGGCTCCGATATCCGAATAGTCCCTGTACGAATCCGGCACGCGATAATTGGCTTTATGACTTCCGGGGATACAGCAGAATCCGCCGTCATCCGGCCCGATATCTGTCAAGGCGTAAGATACGACAGTCAGGCCGTTGAACATTTCCCCGTCTTTAAAAACATAAAACTGCCCCGGATCGTACGGGGCTCCTCCTCCGTGAAGTCCTAGAGGGGGATGGCCTTTCCGTTGAATAAGGGTATACTCGTGATCCAACCGGTATTCCTGCTTCAGCAGCTCCGTTAGATATGGCACGATTTTGGGATCATCTATCAGATCGCGAAAATCGCTCTCTTCCCAGAGCATAAAGTTTTTCAGCCGCTCCTTACCCTGTTCCATATTCGCATCGATGGCGCTGTTTAACGAAGCAAGCTGCTCCTTGGTCAAAACATTCTTGACCACGATGTATCCCTGTACGTCAAATAAATATTTTTCTTTTTCATTCATCCCGATTCCCTCCGAATTCTTCTGATTTTTGGACATGCGCCTGGCTGCGTCCAATCAAAGAAAGGTATGAGCAGACGCAGGAAGCGTCTGACCCATACCAGATTTTATGCGTTTTCAATCAAAATAGACGGGCTTCCCGGTTTCGGCGGAAATATATACGGCTTCCAGTATGGCTGACACAACCATCGCCTCTTCCGGCTTTACGAGCGGCTCTGTATCATTTACGATACTGCTGATCCACTGCCTGGCTTCATACTCGAAATCAGTCAGTTTCTCTCCTCTGAAATGTTCTCTTACGTTCGGATCAACGTCTATGACATTCAAATATAAGCTGCCGTCCCTCTCGCCGTTAATGCGAAGGCCGTCATTAAAATCAGCGCCGCCCTTGGTGCCGCATAAATACGAGCCGTCTGACTTGGCAATGTTCAGTGCCCAGCTGCTCTCAATCGCAACCACCGCGCCATTTTTGAATTTGACATAACCAAAGGCCGAATCCTCCACTTCAAACTGCTGCGGATCCCAGGAGCCCCATTCGTTGGCTGCGTTTTCTGTATCCTTTAATTTATGGAACACGCTTCCGACCACGCTCTGCGGTTCATAGTTGTTCATCAGCCAGAGGATAAGATCGAGCGAATGGGTTCCGATGTCGATCATTGGACCCCCGCCCTGTTTCTCCTTATCCAGAAAGACAC
This sequence comes from Paenibacillus sp. JT31N17, assembly GCF_056269255.1. Classification (NCBI taxonomy): domain Bacteria; kingdom Bacillati; phylum Bacillota; class Bacilli; order Caryophanales; family Paenibacillaceae; genus Paenibacillus; species Paenibacillus sp. JT31N17. The sequence continues at coordinate 1,313,983 of NZ_JBWDNP010000001.1, read as the reverse complement.
CCCAGGTGGGAACGCCTCTGCGTCTGGTGGCAACCGCTTTGGCGTAATAGATTTCGCCGAGCTCATCGTTTTCAATCATTTTCTTGAGCAGCTGCGACCGCGCCTTGCTACGGTTCTGATATCCGACCGTCAGCTTTTTCCCGGTACGCAAATGAGCCTCGTACATCGCTTTCGCTTCGGCGCCGGTCTTCGCCATCGGTTTCTCGCACATGACATGCTTCCCCGCCTCCAGCGCATCGATTGAGATGACGGCATGCGAAATATTAGGCGTCAGCACATGGACCACTTCAATATCTTCCATCGCGAGCAGCTCTTTGTAATCGGTAAACACCTTCGCTCCGGGAATGCCGTACTTCTCCGCGCCTGCGCGGGCTCTTTCCTCGATCAGATCACAGAACGCGACCATTTCCACATTGTCTACCTTGGCCAGGCTTGGCATATGCTTGCCATTGGCGATCATTCCGACTCCAATTATTCCTACTTTAACAGTCCGCATCCGGTCAGATCCCTCCCGGCTGCTTGAATTCCACCGTTCTTTTCTCGCGGTGAGCGATATAAGCCGTTTCCAGTAGCTCCGTAAGCTTCGTTCCATCCTCCAGCCCGAACGGCATCGGTTTATCCTGGAGAATCCCGTCCACCCACTGAATCAGCGGAAGCGGCTGCTCCGCTGGAAGCTTGCGAGGGGAAACCCATCCCTGCAGCGGAGAATCCGTATGCTTGGAGGCGAATCTGACATGATCGCCGGAGATGATCAAGGTCCCTTCGGTACCGTACAGCTCGAATGCAGCCGGCGTCTGGTAGGTGACAAGACTTGTCTCCAGCAGCGCAACCGCATTGTTCATAAATTCAACCGAGCATTGGGCATTATCTTCAACGGCGCGTCCTGTGAAATAATTAAACATGGAGGTAATGCGTTTCGGTCTGCCCAGAAGCCAGCTTGCCAGATACATCGGATGGCAGCCGAGATCCATCATGGCTCCCCCGCCTGCCTGCTTCTCGTCGTACCAGTATTCGGGCAGCCAATTATTTAACGCTCCGTCGTGACCGTTGCGGATGCGCAGGAGTGTGACAGCGCCAAGCAAGCCATCGTCCACGAGCTGCTTGGCGAACAAATGATGCGGCCTTGTACGGGCGGGAAACGAGATACAGAATTTGACGCCCGCCCGCTGTACCGCGGCAGAAATTTTATCGCACTCCGCAACGGTCAATGCCATCGATTTCTCCGTGAAGATATGCTTTCCCGCATGGGCGGCGGCAATCATCACTTCGGCATGCATGCTGGTAGGGGAATCGATGACGACGGCATCCACATCATCTCTGCGCAGCAGCCTATCCAGATCCGGCTCGAAATCAGCTCCCAGCTCCCCTGCCCACGCGCGTCCCCTGTCCTTGTTCTCATCCCATACCGACGTAATGGTGACGCTTCCATGAGATTGCAGATGTTTGGCATAACCTTCGGCATGAACATGCCACTTGCTGATCATTGCGACATTAAGCATTTGTCATCCCTCCTTATCCGGACTATGAAACGGCAGTGCGGCGTATCCTCCGCCGAATGGCGCGTCAGGCCTTGTGTAATCCCCCATTAAGGCGCGGCGCATTGGCGTTGTTCTTGCCATGAATTCGCTGTTGTTCTCCATGCGGTCGGACGGCTTCACCCATGGCGGCGAATAGATGTAATGCATGGTATAACGGTCGTAATCCTCATTGTGCTCGTAGGTCCGGTGCCAGACGGCGTTATGAAATACAAGCACGGAACCGGCCGTCGCACAAATGACATGGCCGATCGGCGTATCCCCCTTCTGCTCGCGGATCGATGCGGGAAGCGGCACGGCGCTCCGGTGGCTGCCCGGAACCAGCTCCATATTTCCCATTCCCGGTTTCGTCTGATCGGTCAACAGGAATGAGGCTCGCAGCTGCAGCAGCGGAATGGGATGGCTTAACTGATTAAAGTTGTAGGCGCCCGATCCGTCCTGATGCCAGCCTCCCATGACGCCTCTTGCCGGCTGCCTCGTGTTCCAGCCGGATTGGACGATAAACTTGTCGCCGTATAGGCCTCTGATCTTAGGCAGCACCGCCGCATGATCCATCAGTCCTTCGAGCGCCGGTTCCGTTTCATACCCGCGGCCGACCTGACCGAAGGCAGGCGTCCCGGCTGCTTTATGAACTCTCTCCGACGCCTCCAGGCATTGCCGGACCTCCTCCCTCGACAGCACATCGGGAATAATAAAATAGCCCCATGATTCAAATATAAATTTGTCATGATCCGTATAAGCCCCTGCGGACACAACCGGATTCAACATACCCCAGCCTCCTTTTCTCATTAGACGAAACGCGCTCGTTCTCAAGCAGCAAGCCGTTGTTCTACCTTTATTTTCTTCCTTTCTCCGCCTCCTGGAAAGTGTAAATCCTTTAAACGGAGTACCACTCTTTTGCTAAGTCTATGCATTGAATGGAATGTCATTACAGCTTCCATACCTTGGAGCGGTACTGGCTTGGCGTCATCCCATATTGATCTTTGAACACTCTCGTAAAATAACGGTAGTTATTGTATCCGATTTGTTCCCCGATCTGGATAATCGTAAGCTTGGTCCGCTCGAGAAGTCCCTGCGCTTTCTCCATGCGGAGGCGGACCATATAGTCGATAAAATTTTCCCCCACTTCCTGTTTGAACCTCGTACTGAAATAGGATGAGCTGATTCCGGCATAATTCGCTACCTGCTGCAGGGATATATCCCGGTTCATATTGACTTGAATGTATTCAATTCCCTTGAAAACGGGACCGCGCTCCGTCTTGTCCATCTGGATCTCGTCCATTACATAGTGAATCATGTCAGACATCTTTGTTTTCAAATCCTCCAGCGTCTCCGTTTCTTCGAACTGCTGCGGCAGACCGCTGAGCCATTCACTGCTTGCGTTCATGGATTTCAGTTCCGTCAGCTGCTTCGTCACATTCACCAGCAGCTCGCCCGTCGCCCATATGACGCCTTCCGCCGCCCCTCTTTGCTTATGCAAAGCAAACCAATCCTCAAGCACCGCAGCAGCGGATCCGATTTCATTCTGCTTCAAGGCAAGAGCAAGTCGCTTCTCGCATTCGAAGGGATAATTGCACTCTTCATTCCACCCGGCTAATTCTCCTAAGCCGGTAATCGATGATTTCCCTTTGAAAAACTTATGATTCAGCGCTTTTTCCGCCTCGCGGAAAGAACGGGGCAGCGCATCCGGGTCATCCGCTTGCGCACTGCCGCCTATTGAAATCGACAGCTCGAATACGTTCATATACTGCCGCAGCGCCTCCTGAAAGCGCCGCCCGATAAGCAGAGTCCATTCATCCGCGGTTATGCCCATAGAGCTTAACGGGATGATAAAGATAAATCGGTTATCAAATAAGGCAGATGAGAACAGGCAGTGATATTCCCGGGCAATTTCGTTCAGAATGTTCATCACCATAAATTTGCACAGCTTCTGGTCCCGTACGGGATGGTCGAGCAGAAACCGGGCATATTCATCGATTTCGGCAAGGATCGTAATACTTGGGAAGGAAGAAGAAGCGAGATCCAACAGACGAACGCATTCTCTGTCCGAATCCGCATCAGATTGCAGCAAGGTTTGCTGCAGGCAGTGCTGAATGACCGCGCGTTCATTCTCTTTCTTCATGCTGTCTGCCTGCATCAGCCGGCTTCGGCGCATATGCTTTTCATCCAGACTCACCTTCAAGCTTTCAAATTCCAGGCACAGCTGCTCTTTAGTAATCGGTTTCAATAAATAGACCGCAACGCCCAGCTTGATGGCTTGCTGCGCGTATTCGAATTCGCCATACCCGCTGGAGATGACCACCTCAGTATCGAATCCGGCGTCGCGGATCCGGCTGACAAGCTCCATGCCGTCCATCCGCGGCATCCGAATATCGGTCATGATGGCGTCAATACGGCCGTCGGACTGCAATTTTTCCCATGCAGCCAATCCGTCCTCCACAACATCGACACAATGGAATCCGAAGCTTTCCCAATCCACGACTTTCGATAACCACTTACGAGTCGACCATTCGTCTTCAACCAGAAGCAGCCTGTACATCTGAATCCTCCTTTAACAAGGGAAGATAGAGCCTTACTTCCGTACCTTTCCCCACTGTGGATGTAAGGCTAAGTCCATAGGCCTGACCGAAATACATTTGAATCCGATTGTTGATATTTTTCAAGCCGATGCCCGAATCGGCACCATGATAGGAAATCCCTGCGCGTATACGCAATAATTGCGCCTCCGGTATCCCCGACCCATTATCCGTTATGGTAATTTCAACATTCCTGTCAATGACTTTCCCTTCTACACGTATAACACCTCCTTTGCCTCTGCTGCCAAGTCCATGCCGGATAGCATTTTCCAGAATCGGCTGCAAAATGATTTTCAAGGTGTACATCCCATACAGGCGGGGATCAATCTCCCAGACAACCTCGAAGCATTCTCCAAAACGGATGCGATGAATTTCCAAATAACATTCGGCATGATGGATTTCATCCCGCCAGGCGATCACCCGGTTTCCTTTGGAAACCGAAATGCGGAATAAATCCGATAAAATGATGACCATACGCACGGCTGTATCGCCTTCATCCAGCTCAATCTCATTTTTAATGGAGTCTAAGGTGTTATACAGAAAATGGGGATTAATTTGCGTCTGCAAAAAATTCAATTCCAGTTCTTTAATTTTCAGCTTCTTCACGAAGTTTTCCTGGATTTGCTGGTCCAACTGGCTGAGCATCACGTCAAAGCTCGTACTGATTACCCCGATTTCATCATTGCGCCGTTCCACGCTTTGCCTGTAGGTCACTCCTTTTCCTACGAGCAGCACCCGTTGATGCAGCAGCCGCAGCCTCAGGGTGAGTCTTTGCGTAAAGAGGAAAGAAAGCACAGTGAAAACGACCATGCTTATCCCGCCAACCAGGAGCAGCATATTCCGGAGCTGAATGGCACTCCCGTTCAGCGAGCTTTGCGGCACAAGCAGAAAGCTGGTCAGCTGGTTCTCACCGACGCTCTTGTACCATAAGGAATAGTTCTTCTTATCGAGCGTCACCGCCAGCTCATTCCCTGCGTCCCCTCCGCTTCGGGACAGACGGACGATCTCCTGCGGAGCCGGTTGGCCCATATAGGCCTCCGACGAGGAATGGTACATATAGGTTCCTTGATTGCCTAGAATAAATACCTGATCCGGCGCGTTTCCCGCCCTTGCGTCCGCAGGTGTGGGGATGATGGAGGATAATTCAATAACCATGCGCAAATAACCAAGCTTTTGAAAGGATTTCAATGAGTAAATAGGCTTGATTAAAGCATAATTGTATTTCCCGTTCTTCTCGTCGTATTGCAGCATCCACACGTCGGAATCCTGTAAATAGCCGGCATCGACGGAGTCGAACAAGGATTGAATGGGCAGCCAGTATAAGCCGTCCGAGAGCTTTCCCGATTTAAGCGAGAAGAATTGGATCGACGAAATATCGGAGGCGCGATAGGCGAAAATATATCGGATCGTTGTCTTGATTTCCTTGTTCATCATAAAAATGCCCTTTTGGACATAGGCATCGGGGTCCTCGAAAGCGTTCTGCACGACCTCGGACAAGGTTAATTGATCCGCAATGCTCTCATAAAACTTCAGATTAAAGCTTACGGTCGTATTCAGCTGCTCCAATACCTTGCGGTAGGAATCGCCCACCTGTTTGTCCACCAGCTGGTTGGCCTGGTTAAAGAAGACATAGCTGACTACCGTAATCGGGATCACGATGGTAACCAGACAAACGACCATCAGCTTATGATGAAATTTCATGTACATTCACCTGCACAATTCTTAGTAGGAGCATAACCTATCAATTCGATTCTCTGCCCGGTTCCCCTTCCAATAACGGATAAAAAAGAAGGAACAGCGGGAGCCGGATCATCCCGCCCCGCCATTCCATCAACTGTCAGCCTGCTGTATTATAGGCCCTGAATTTAATGGTCCCTGCTGCCACAGCATCATTCATCGCTTTCTCTATCTCATGAATGCCGGCCGCCTCCAATTGTTTTCTTGCCGCGTCGACAATACTGCGCGCTTCTTCTTCTGTCTTCGCATAGAAGGCTTGCTTGTTGACATCCGCCAATTTATCGGCGATCGGCTTGATCTGTTCCCACTGCTGCTGCGATTGGGCAAATACCCCCGGGTCGTAGCCTTCCGCCAGCTCAACCCCGTTGGGCCGCAAGGTCTTGGTGATTTCCTCCACCAATTTCGTTCTTGGATCCACCTGATAGCCAAACTCTCCGCCAAGCTGGGAAAACATTCTTTTCGCTCCGGAGACATTGGCATACCCTGCATTGATCCCTTCATTGACAAGCGCATTGACCGGGTCCTCCTGCATCTTCGTGACCCATTCCGGCTTCGCGACAGGCTTGCCGTCCACCAAATCATAGTGCACGCCTTCAACACCGTAGTGTGTCAGCAGATAACCTTCGTCGGACATCAGGAAATCGAGAACCCGGGCAGCGGCATCGGGGTTTTTCGACTTCTTCGTAATCGCCACTACATCCGAGCCCTGCGATATCAATTGGGCTTTATACGGATCGCCGTTAATATCGTTCAACGGTCCAAGCGTTTCCAGCTCCGCCTCCGGATGTGCATTGACAAAGCTGCGCGTTGCATCGTAAATAGCATAATAATGGGCGGACAGCACCCCATAGCGGCCTTGCGCCACCTTCTCCTGGGCAAGCGCATCGGACTGCACGAATGCTTCCGGGTCGATCAGACCGTCTTGAAGCAGCTTCTGCATATATAGAATATAATCCATTTGGCCCTGCGTCATGAAGGTGTACTGCGCCTTGCCCTCACTGTCGAAGGAGAAGCCGCCGGAGCTGCTGTAGAACATTTTATTAATGATATCAAGCGCCCATCCGCCGTGGAATGCGCCCATCGGGATGACAGATTGACCGTTCGACGTCAAGTTGGCATCCTTGATCGCTTTAAGATAGTTGTAGAGGTCGTCAGGCGTGTGAACAGACTGGGGATCAATATCGATTTGAGCGGCAATATCCTTGCGGACGTACTGGCCATACAGCCAGTCTCTCAGGTCCTCGGGCTTCGCAGCCATTTGGGAGTACAGCATATATGATTTTCCGTCGAAATTGGCAGGATCGAAATATCGGGCCCACATATGCGGAGGAACATTCTTTTCTTCGACTGTCGCGGCCAGGTTCGGGTATTTCTGCAAATACGGCGTCAGGTCGACCAGTTGATTTTCCTTCGCAGCCTTGAGGATGGCTTCCATTTCCCCTCCGCCCGCCCAGGCAGGTCCTGTATAAATATCAGGCAAGTCCTGCGTAGCGAAGATCGTATTTACCTTCTCTATTTCATTTTGCGTGACCTCGATGATTTTCAGCGTTACGCCGGTCTTTTCTTTAATGACCTTCGCAACCGGATTGTTCTCCTCATCCTCGGGGGCTGTGTTCCCGCCGTTCCAATTGGTCAGCAGTGTCAGCGTGACATCTTCGAATTGATTTCCGTCATCCGGTGCATTTTGATTCTCGCTTGCGGTGGAATTCGGCGGTGAATTTGTTGTGTTGTTCGTTGATGAATTGTTTGAACAGGCCGTCGAAGCAGCCAACAGCAGAGCAATCGCGAGCAGAGAGAAGCTTTTTCCTCGCTTCTTTTGTCCCTTCATCTTCTTTCCTCCTTCATCAACTGGAAATCTATGATAAAGCTCCCGGGTTAGGAGCGGTTACCCCTTGATCGATCCGAGCATCGCTCCCTTGACGAAATGCTTCTGGAAAAATGGATAAATACACAAGATCGGCAGCGTTGCGGTTACGAGAATCGCCATCCGCAGCGATTCGGGAGTCGTTCTCAGCAGCTGCATGCTCATTTCCGTCGTACCGCCGCCAGAGTTGGTATTATTGCGGGTCGCATTGAGGAACGCCTCCGATTGCGTCAACAGATTCTGAAGCAGCGTCTGTACGGGAATCAGGTCTTTATTCGAGACAAAATAGGAGCCGGTGAACCAGTCATTCCAATGGAAAACACCGATAAATATCGAAACAACGGCAAGCACCGGTCCAGATAAGGGGACGATAATGCGCAGAAAAATCCGCACATCCCCATAGCCGTCAATTTTGGCCGATTCGATCATTTCCTCGGGCAGCTGCTCCAAAAAAGTCCGCATTATGATAATGTGAAAAAAGTTGAACAGAAAAGGCAGGATGTACACCCAGAACGTATTGAACAGCCCCAATTTCTGCAGAACGATGAACAATGGGATAAAACCCGCGTTGAAGATGGTTGGAATAAAGATGAAAAAGGTGAAAAAGTTTCTTCCCGGGAGCTTCCTCCTGGACAGGGCGTATGCGGCCAGCATACATAAGCTGACATGCAGCAGGGTGCCAATGACTGTTCGAAGCAGCGTAATTTTATAGGCGTTCAGAAGCGCCGTATCCTTGAAAATTTCCCGGTAGTTCTCCAGGGTGAACTTCCTCGGCCAGAAATGAATGCCCCCCTGCATGGCGTCAATCCCTTCATTCAGCGAATAGGCCGCTATATATATGAACGGGTAGAGCGTACAGAAAGCAAACAAGCCAAGGAAGAAATAATTGAGCAGCGTAAACCATGACCATCTGATGACCATAAACAGCCCCCTCTAGAACAACGATGTTTCACTTACTTTTTTGCCGATCCGGTTTACCGTCAGAATGAGAATGAAGGCGATGATGCTTTGGAACAACCCGACTGCCGTCGCATAGCTGAGCCGTCCCTCGCGGAGCCCGGCCTGGATCACATACGTATCGAGCACGGTACCGACCGCGGCAGTCGCGGGATTGCTCATCAGAAGCAGCTGCTCGTAGCCGGCCGTCATGAGCGTTCCGCATTCGAGGATGAACAAAATAATCGTAATGCTGCGAATCCCCGGCAGCGTCACATGCCACATCTGCCTGAACCGGCTTGCGCCGTCAATTTTGGCTGCTTCATACTGCTGCTGATCGATTCCCGCAATCGCCGCCAGATAAATAATCGAATTCCATCCGATCGATTTCCAGATATAAGAGGAAATGATCAGCGGGTAGAACCAATCCACGTTTCCCATAAAGAAGACAGGCTGGCTCCCGATCGAAGTGATCCATTCATTAACAGGACCCCCGCTTGGCGTAAGCAGACGCTGCATCAGTGTAACGACAACAACCCATGAAATAAAATGAGGCAAATAGAAGATCGTCTGCACATAACGCTTGAACCACTGCTTGCGGACCTCATTGATCAGAACCGCAAGAATAATGGGAGCCGGAAATCCGATGATCACCTTCAACAAACTGATCACAACCGTGTTGCGGATAATATCCGCTGCCTGGTAGTAATCGAAGAACTGTTCGAAGTATTTCAAACCTGCCCATGGGCTCCCAAGAATGCCGTCCGCGTAGTTGAATTCCTTGAACGCAAGCACCAGTCCAAATAACGGCGTATAGGAAAAAATAATGAACCAAACCAAAACGGGCAATAAAAACAAGTAAAATATGCGATGCTCCCAGATCCTCTTCCGTAAATAAGGCCAGTTTATCGAGTTAGCCGTGTGCGGCTGAGCTTCTCCCGGGACAGGCTTCATCTTATCGGCTCCCCTCCATTTGAGTATTCATTTTAAAATGTAAAGGCTTACATAAGATGATACGCCTCCTAAGCCCCTTAGGAGAAGTCTAATTATTTTCAGTCAGGTACCATTATTTTCCGTATATCAGATTATAATTGCTGGATTCATTTGCCAAACCTCAAACCGGGACACTATTAGTCCGCTGCTTGCAGAGACCGTCAACCCGTCGCTATCAGCCAAGGACGGATAAACGCGCGAGGATAGACAAGCTTCATCCCCCGCAAATACTTCAATGATGGAATGGTCGACAAATAATCTCACGTCCAGGCGCCCGTTTTCCAGCTCGGGAAGCTGGCCTGTGATGCAGGATTTATGCGTTCCGGGAAACAGGCTTGATCGCGTCCGGTCAATCATGATAGACATTGCCGAAGGATCAATCACGATCTGGGTCTCTTCTTCTCCGCCGCTTGAACGCAAAACTGAAATCACGACTGGCTCCGTCACGCCCGCCAAATCAAGCTCGCCATATGCCTCATAGGCACGGGAATGAATCCCGGTGTCATAGGGCTCTGCATGTACAGCCAACTCATGAAAGACCGAATGATCTCCACGCAGCGCGCTTAGCTCCGGAACGGGGGCCATCGCAATTTTCCCATTGTCCTTCAGACTCACCACCCGCGGCAAGGCAAGCGCTCCTGCCCAATCCAGCTGCAAGGGGAAGTCTTCTCCTCTTGAGCCTTCGGGCATCCACCCGAGCAGGATTCTTCTTCCGGAAAGATCGGTGAAGCCGGTTGAGGCATAGAATCCTTCCCATCCGCCATGGTCTGCGTAACCGGTCGCATTTGGCTGCAGCTGCAGCTGCTCATTTACCGTGCCGGTAACATAGCGCACTTCGCCGGACGGGGAGTAGAAAAGAACATACCGGTTATCGAATTTGAATACATGCGGGCATTCCCAAATGGACTCGTCCCCTTTATGAAAGAAACCCGTAAATTCCCAGTCGTGCAGGTCGCTTGAGCGGTACAAGGCAGCACAGCCCTTCCCTTTATGAACGCCGCCAAGCACCATCCGCCATCCGTCTGAGTCCCGCCACACATAGGGGTCACGCCACTCTTCGATCTTTACGTCCCCATGAATTTTTCCCGCAAGCACGGGATTATTCCGGGATTTCTCCCAGGTTATCAAATCGCCGCTGCCGTGTGCCGTCCATTGTTCGGCTCCGGTTGTGGCATTACGCTCTCCGGTGCCGATACTGGTGTAGAACAGCGTGGCTTTCCCTTCTTCAACAACCGAGCACCCCGAATAACAATGATATTCGCCGCGATCCCTGGAGGGGGAAAGCGCCACGGGAAGGTATTCCCAGTTCACCAGATCCCTGCTCTTGGCATGGCCCCAATGGATGTTTCCCCACTCGGGCTTATCCGGATTATGCTGGTAGAACAGATGATATTCCCCATTGAGATGAAAAGGCCCGTTAGGATCGTTCATCCAGTTCAATTTCGATGTAAAATGATAGACCGGCCGATAATTATCCATTATATTGCCTCCCTTAAATGTGGCGGATACCGGGATCGCGGAATAATGAAAGGATCACAGTATCCATTGCCAAGTATTCCTTTTCATTATGACAATGTTCCGAGCAAAATCACACCATCAAATCCCAGACCGGTCTGCATCAAGAAAAAACTGTTGCTGAAAGAATCTCTTTCATAAAAACCATGTCACAAAAACAAGTACAAATCAAAAACTGCTGACAATAAACGATGTAAGCCGGGAGACAAGCGTTCCAGCCACAACAATTCGGTATTGGGTTGCCACACTAATTAAGGACATTAAATAATTAATTAATGTCATTAAACAATAACTGAATATTTGCAATAGATCCCAGATAAGCAGTATTCTGCGCTATATCAACGCTGCATCCAGGTGGAAAACGGGCTGCTTTGATAATCAGATCCAGAAGTCCAACGTGATAAATATCCAGTGACACTTGAACGGATGACGAATTAAAAACACCACGAATATAAGAGTCCGTGGTGTGAGGATTAGTTCCGGGCCGCCATTATTGTTGCTGCATTTCTTCCAGCATGCGTTCTCCGGGCAATTCCGGGATCGGGCTCAGGGGTCAGGCGGTACGTTTCGTACAACTCTTGAACCGTTATTTGATCGGGATACTGACGTAATTCCGCTGCCCCACGTCTGTTAACGCGTGACTGCTGCAGATTCGGATGTGCTACAATAACCGTTGTTTTCAAATATTTACTGCTCTTGTCCCAAGGAGAAGTTAGTATCTGATCGAAAATCATATGCGTTTAGCTGGCCGGCGAGCCATTCTTAATTTCTGCCTCTATGGTCTGCTTCATTACCTCAGCTCCGCGGTCTATGCGCGTCCGGACTTCCGCAGCCCGCTCATCGGGCAAAAAGTCGGTAATCCAGACAAGCCGGGAGTGGCTGCTGCTTTCTGCAAAGACCTGAAGCGAAGCGTGATGATGCTTTAGCGGCATAGGTCCCTCGACTACCGCATACGCCAGCCGATATGCTTCATCATCCACGGAAACGATAAGCTCGCGTACGACAGCCCCGTTTGCAAAAGTAAGAATTCTGTTGTCGCCATCCAGTTGTGTATCGACGGTGTAGCCAGGCACGAAACGCCGATGCACCGAGCCGACATCGCTTACCGCATCCCACACTTGCTCGAGGTTGGCCTCAATCATGATTTCCTTCCGAATGGTCCCCATTTACTTCACTCTCCTTATAATCATCTTATTTTTGATTGATACGCAAGTCAATATAAAACCAAAAAAAATTATTGGGGTTTAAATAACGAAACGGCCGATGCCACCACTTGATCCAAAACCTTCTCTAACTGCTCTCTCCGGGCCGATGGCGCAGTCCCTTGCGCGGTAAGCTCCTGCTGCACCTGATCCAAATAACTCATCCCTTGAGATACAGACCCCCAGAACTGCACAGCCATCAGACTGGCGTCACCCTGCTGAATCGTGCCCTGCTCGATACCCTTATCAATGGCAAGAGTCATTGGATGCATGAAGTTTTTTATCCACTCGAATGGAGAAACTTCTCCTGGCGTGTACAAATGATGCACATCCAGACTGATGCGCATGTAAAACCGTTGAGATACAGGATTCTCCAAAACCCGTTCGCAGACAATCTGCGAATAGTTTCTGAACAGCTCAAATGTAGAGCCATCTTGCTCAAAGTAGGTCTTCGTAAACTGCCTGGACTCCTCCATCATGTATTCATACAGCTCGCGGAACAAAGCCTTCTTATTCTTGAAATAATAGTAAACCAGACCATGCGCAAGTCCCGCCTGATCCGCTATATCCCCCATCTCAGACGCCAAGTAGCCTTTATCGACATAAACGCGGACAGCCGCCTGCAAAATTTCTTGTTTACGCTGCTTGCGAATGGCTTCATTCTGCTCTCTGGTACGTGGAGACATGTCATTATCCACCTTTTTCTTTGACTTTGACAGTAGTCAAAATTATAGAGAAGCAGAATCTGTATTGTCAACAGTCTATAATATGTGACTAATCATTATGTCTAGCTGTTGAATGTATGCCCTGCATTCTGCAGCACCAGTTTCGCCTTTGCCAGGAAATGAGCTTTCATCAATATGTAATCCGTGTTATAGGTTGAAATCGCAAAAATGCTTATCTCATTTTCCGCCAATGGACGGGCCAGCGAAGATAAGATACCCGTTAATCCGAAATCCAGCACTCCTTCTACCATGATGCATTTCCAATTATGCTCGATATCTGTTGGAGCGTCATGGGGGATATTGGAGGCAGGACATACAATAGAAAGCTCGTCATTTGTGCGTGTTATAGACAACAGTTCGCCGCTGCTTGCCCATGACGGAACCTCTTCTGTCGGAGGCAGTTTCACAATTGAAAAAAGAGTGTCCAGTATGGTCAGATTCATATTCCTTCTCCTCCTCATGGCGTAAATTCAAGCTTTTTCTATTTCGGATTATACTAGGCCCAACTCCCGGTCCGCAACTCACAATTAAAAAAAAGACTGACCTTACGGCACATGGCCCGGGTCAGTCTCCAGTCACACTGGTCTTATTGGGTTAAGGTGGCGCGAAGCTCAGCAGTTTTCTTATTCCATGCTTCCGTTTCCGGAATAATATCGTTGATGTCGCGTTCGCCAAAAATAATTTCGTTCAAAATGTTGTTCCAGTTGTATTCGCTCCATCCCGGAACGGTAGCGCCTGGCTGGATGACGGCATTTTTCTGGGCGATTTTCACGGCTTCGATATTCTTGTCCTGCCAGATAGGCGCTTGATCGTAATAAGCGGTCAGCTCGGGGTCGGCCACGGATGCGTTTGCTCCCTGATCGATCTTCCACTTCTGCGCTTCCATCGTGAATTGAAAGCTCAGCCATAGGAACGCTTCTTCTTTATGCTTCGAACCGGCCAGCAGCGAGAGCGGCCCGTATATCGAATAACCTGGTTGACTGACTTCGCCGCGCGGGAACGGCAGTACATCCCAGTTGAACTTGGCGTTCTTTTTCAAATCCGGCAGCACCCAGTCTCCGCCGATCGCGAAGCCGGTTTTGCCGTTAATAAATTCCCTCGTTACGTTGCCCGATGCGGTTGCGGCCGCGTCGCTTTGCATTGATCCATCCTTCGTAACGAACTCCTGGAGCCACTTCACGTCATTCATCACGTCAGGCGTAGCCATCACGCTTTGCGTGAAATCCTCGTTCATATATTGCAGATTGGCCGCGTGGCCGTCCGCAATCGCTTTCGTGCTGAGCAGGCGCATCTGGATCTCGGGCTGGGTCGTGACACCGTATTCGCCCGCGTCGGGATCCGTCAGCTTCTTGGCAATCTCGCGGAAGTCGTCATATGTCCAGTCGTTCGGCGGCATATCCACACCATGCTTGGAGAGCAGATCCTTATTTACCAGGACCCACATCGGCACATCGACCATCGGCACGGCCAGCTTCTTGTTGTTGAACGTCATGGTATCGAAAAAGCCCTGGGGCAGCGAAGCTTCCTGAAAAATCGGACTGCTGTCAATATACGGGGTCAAATCCTCAACCAGGCCATTCTGCTCGAATGTAATCAAATCCGCATCGATCTCCGTCACATCCGCAGGCGTGCCCGCAGCTTCTAGCGCAGCGATGATTTCCATAATCGACTGTCCGTTGACCGGAACCTGCTCGATCGTGATCCACGGATATTTTTTATGGAACAGCTCATACAATTCATTGTAAGTGCCGTCCTTCCATGAAATGAACTTAATGGTGACGGGATCATGTTCCTCCGCTACGGCCGGCTCGTTATCCGCCCCGGTGGCGCTGTTTGTTTCGCTTGTGCCGCTTGCGTTGCCAGGAGCCGCAGTATTGCCGTTCCCGCCGCTATTTCCCCCGGAGCAAGCCGTTATAATGATGGATAATATCAAGACGATACTGAGTATCCCTGCCGATTTGCGTTTGTTCTTCATTTCTTACTTCCTCCCCAAAATGGTTTCGCTTGCATTCATCTTCAAACGAAAAGTCCAAGCCGGTTGACGGCCCTCATCATTTCATGTTGTTCGGGCATCACTCCCCTCGTTTCGATTCTCCTTGCACACCTTCTATTCCACGATCCCGGTTCGTTCAATACCGGTAACGAACCAGCGCTGCAGAAACATGAAGATAATTATAGGCGGCAAAATGATCAGGAACGCCGCGGCCATTTTGGTACCTTCCGTGACCGGATTATTGGTGCCGTTGGTGTTGCCCAGCAGCGAAGGATTCAGTACGTCCTCCAGATTGTCCAGGCGGATCGACAATGGCGTGAATCCCTTGGCAAGAAACATCGACGGCTCGTAGTACATGTTCCAGTACCAAATGAATGAGAACAGAAACACGACGAGACAAGCGGACCCGGCAAGCGGCAGCATGATGCGGAAGAACAGGCGGAACGTCGACGCCCCGTCCAGCTTCGCGGCTTCCTCAAGACTCAGCGGCTGTGCCCGGAAGAACTGCCGGAAGATCAGGATGAATAGCGCGCCCTTGAGGCCCTGCCCGAAGATCGCCGGAACAAGAAATACGAAGATTGAATTAAGCAGGCCGAGCTTGCTGAAAATGACGTACAGCGGAATGATGATAACCTGCGGCGGAATAAGGAAGGTCAGGATGACAAGCGCCGTAAAAAGTCCCTTGAACGGCACAGCCAGCCGGGCGAGCGCATAGCCGGTCATAGCGCAGATCAATACTTGCGCCAGCGAGCAGGACAGAGCGATCAAGGCTGTGTTTCTCAGCGCTTCCGGATACTGCAGGCCCTCCAGAGCCTTGGTGAGATTCTCCCAGGTCACCTGGCGCGGAATCCATTTGACGGTTGGATCGAGCAAGTCGCTGGTGTTTTTGAACATGGTGCTCACCATATAGAGAAGCGGCTGCAGATACAGATAAGCGACGATGGAAAGCAGGAAGAAGATGATCAGCTTGGCAAGCAGGCCGTCCGACAGATTTCGTCCCATGACCAGCATTTTGACCTTCTGGGTTTTGCGGTTCCAGACCAGCATGCGCGTTTGTTTTCTCGCTTTCTCGATCCACAGTCCGGTATTATTCATAAGTTAGCCCTCCTCGTTTTCATGCTCCGGGCGAACAGCCACAGGACGATCGCGATCAGGACGAAGATGAACCCGAAATAGATCCAGGCCAGCGCGCTGGCATAACCGTAGCCGGTATCGATCTTGAACATGTTGTCCTTGATATGCTTGAGGACCGGATTCAGCGGAAATGTGAACAGGTCGATGATCGTGTACAGGACGTTCAGGCTGATGAACGGCACGCAGGCCGGCAGCGTAATCTTCCAGAAGCTGTCCCAGGGGGATGCTCCGTCGATCCGGACCGCCTCATAAATAGATGGCGAAATGGTCTGAAAGCCTGCGATAAAGATGAGAATTTGCACGCCTGAATACCAGAGGATCAGAAAAACCCGGCTCAGAACGTCCATGACGGTCTTGGCAAACTCGGCGCCGATGTACTGCTGAACGAGCGGCTCCAGGTTGTATTGGTCGAGGAACGGGATTTCTCCCGCCCCTTGCGCGAACAGCTCGGACAGCACCTGGCCGGTTGCGAAAATAACAGGCAGGAAGAACAGCGCCCGGTAGAGGAACCGCCCGGGAAATTTCTGGTTCAGCAGCACGGAGATCAGCAGCGCGAATATGACGATGATCGGAACCATCAGCAGCGTCTGCTGGAAGTAGGTAATCAGTTCAATCGGAAAGACATTGTCCTTCAGGAAGGCGTCCCGGTAATTTTGCATGCCAAGCCAGTCATATTTGAATCCGCCGGGAACGACGGCGACTTTGTGAAAAGACATGAACAGCGACCAGCCGATCGGAATGGCGACAAACAGGCAGAAACCGATGATCCACGGAAGCATGAACAGCAATCCCGTACCGTAAAGCTTCGAGTGATAGAGACGCGCATCCCTCTTGTTCGCTTTTACCTCGCTCATGCGCCTCCTCCCTTCTCGACCTCGAACGTTTTGGTTCCGTAATCGACGATAACTTTGGTTCCGTCTTCGTACGTTGTTGCGAACCGGCTCGCGGACAGCTTCTCATGACGGATGATCTTCTGCGCGAACACGCTGGCGAGCGAATCGAATTTGCCGTACTCTTCGACGATCCGGCTCTCCCATTTGGCGAAGCTGCTGCTGTAGAGAAAATCAGCATCCGTGTTCTTCAGCTTGCGGGAATCGTCATGCGTGATGAAGAACGAGGGAACGGCCCCGTATTCGATCGCCTTCAGAAACTCCGTCTCCGCATCGTCCCGCAGATTGCCCTCCTCGAACGAGTACGGCACATAGCCGTGCAGCACGATCGGGTAGAACGGGACGGTCTCGTCGATCATGAAATCATAGCTGGAATCATAGGGGAAATAATCGATATAATCCGTTTGTCCGATCGTATACGCATTGCCCCGTGTGACGCCGGCCGAGCCGAGCGTCTTCCTGGTATAAGCCAGAAGACCGTCGTATACGTTCTTCGTGAACTCTCGCGTCAAGATCCCCGAAGGCTCATAATCGTTGAACACGATCTCGCCAAGCCCGTTGTAGTGAATGCCGGATACGCCGATTTTCTTCAGCTTGTCGATCGTGCTCACGGCATTTGCGACGGTCAGAACCGGCTTGCCCAGGTACCAGCCTTCATCGATGAATGCGGTACCGTCGATGGCCCGAACGGCATAGTTCTTGCCAGATGTCGATGAGTGCTCGTCATACCAGACGAAGTCGTCCTGGAAGAAGACGTCAGTTCCCTCCCCCTTCATCTTCGACACGAACGCCTGAGCGGCGGACTCTCCGCCAAGCGCCGGTTCGACCGGAAAGCGCTTCTCCATGTTATAGTCGCCCTGGTTCTGCCAGCCGTAGAAAATGACTTTGGAATTCGCTACTCCCTTGCTGCGCAGGCTGTCGACGATATCCGCCGCCTGGGGGAAAGTAGTCGCAGCCACATACTGCACCTGGCTGTAGGCGATCTGATAATTACCGCCCATGATTTTCAAATACAGCGGAATGTGATCGACCGGCTCCAGCGTTTCCTTCAATCGGCCGGTTTCTGTCAAATAATCGCGGTATGCGTTGGCCATGCCGGTGTAATCGGCGTCTTCCCCGCCCAGAAACCGGTATTCCAATTCGCGGTCCCGGTTGAGCAGCTGCTTCTGGACCGCTTTGGCCGGAGCGGCGAGCCGGCTCATCTGATACAGATATTCCTCGCGGTAGATCTGGCTGGAATAGATGTTGAAGAAGGACGATTTCAATCCTGGCGCCATGGCGGCTATATTGGCCGAATCGTCTCCTCCGGTCAGGACGGCGAGGAACGCGTGGTCGCCCTTTTTCAGGCCGAATACCGGATAGGCAATATCTTCCCGCCGCTCCCCGGCCCGGGTCCAATTGGCCGTATTCGTAATTTCCGATCCGTAAACCTCATGAATATAGCCTCTGGAGATATCCGCATGGGCGGTATCGAAACGGATGAGCCCTCCGGGGCCGTCGGGTACGAACAGATAGCCATCCTCATTCACCGCCGCCGCGCCAAAATATGGGAGCAGGTCGAGGGAGAAGACGGCGTACTCCCCGTCCTCCCGAATGCCGTCCGCCGGTACGCGCACTTTTAACCCTTTGTCCGACAATTCGTATTGAATGGCGAATCCAAGCTGCTTCTCCGGAAATGAGTAGGCGATTTGAAGTCCGGCACCGGTTCGGGTCATCACGGCTTGCGTGCCGGGGCTTTCTCCATTGAGCACTTCCCTGATCGTCTGATCCACCCCGCTTGTCTTGACATAGGTCAGGATGAACGTCGATTTCAGATTGGAGAGCAGCTGGCCTTTGACGGTTTCCTTGGTCAACTGCTGCCCGGTGGGATTGCTGGTCCACCGATAGCCGGTCCTGTTGTCGACCACGGCGATTTGCGTATTGTCCGGACGGACGTACAGCTCGTACTTGTCATTCTCCATTGCCAGTGCGAATCCGTCTGCCCCCGCTGCCGGCTTCCACGCTTCTCCGTCGTACAGCGGCGCGTGAACCGGCTCCGGCACGTCGATACCCGCGTCTGCAAATGTCTCCTCCGGGGACGGCCCTCCGCCGCGGGCCGGAATGACGACGATCAGCAGCAGCACAGCGGCAGCAAGCACGATCACGGATATCAGCTTTACCCGAAGGGATTGCCGCTTGATAACGTTATTGATAGAAACTCACCTCTTTGTAGAGCTGATAGAAGAAATCGTACAGGTTGAAGGACAGACCGAACACGATGAAGCCGAACAGCCAGATCGTGCCGATCGTGAACACGGTGACAGCCGTATTTTTGAGCGTTTCCAGGAAATCGAAATTATGAATGACCTGGGTCATGACGATGAACATCACCACAAGCCACAGCACCATCGCCGAGTTCAGGGAGCCGATAATTACTTTCTCGTCCAGCGTAACGATATTGGACAGGATCACGATTGGAACGGAGAAGAACAAGTAAGGCGCGAGCGCATAAGTGCTGCCTTGAACGACCTCCCTGAACCTCCCTTCTCCGTCCTTGACGCTGCAAACGAGATAATTGGCGATGATCCAGGTCAGCCATGGAAGCACGAACAGGCCCAGCTCATTGCGCAGGTTGATCTCCATCAGATCGACGGGATGGAACAGGAAGCCGGTCCCATAGATCGTCGCCAGCTTGACCCCGAATACCGCGACCAGAAGGAGGATGATAATCCACGGCGCGACACGCGCCTCCTTCAGCCGGTAGAAGCCCTGATAGGGATGAATCATGACATAACCGAAGTTCCGCAGATCGGCAAGCGGCCTGCTCCAGGCAGGGGGAAGCGGATGTCTGCGCAGGAGCCTGCGGATTCCTTTCATGCCAAAATGGATCAACAATCCCAGCCCGACCAGGCATAGGAACAGGACGACGAAGTGTTCCTGAAGCCATTCCAGCCGAATTTGCCAGAACGCTTTGGAATAACCGTCCGTATCGAATGCCGTCTTCATGAACTTCAGCGCTTCGCCGTCATTATTCTCATGCAGATAAACCTTGCCGAGCCCCTGGAACGTGCCGTTGTACATGTCATTGCGGGCGTAGACCCTGTCCCAGTAAGGCTTGCTCTCTTCATATTTGCCATCCGTGTAGAGCACGAGCGCCTGGAGGACGTCGCTGCCGAATTCGGTGCGGACGTATTTGTGCACGGTCTTGGTCAGACTGTCGGATATCCAAATTCCATTATGCGAATCGACGCCGATGCCTGTCGGATAACCGAGGACGCCGTACTGCTGCGTCTCCTTGTCGACAAGTCCGAACGCAAACAGCGCATTGCCGCTGCGGTCGTACAGATTGATGCGCTCCGAATCCAGATCGACATTGTACAGAAACCCGTCCTTGTCGACCGCCATATCCACAATGCCGTGGCCGTTCTCCAGTGTTTTGTTCTTGAAGGCGTCCACGCCCCCGGCATTCAGCTTGCGGATCGCTCCCTGGCCGAAGCCGGCCGCTGTTGACGTATAGATGAAGCCATCGTCATCCAGCGAAATATTCGTAATTGGTCGGGGCAGGCTGGCCGTCTCCTTCGCCAGCTGCTCCTTGTTGAGAATCAGCTTCTTCAGCCAGTTAAGCAGCGTCTGCTGCGCCTTGTTGGCTCCGAAATAGCCCATGAACTCCCCATCGCCGTTCAGGCGGACGAGACCTTGATAGGAGGAATTCAGCGCAATGTACATCACGCCGCGGCGGTCGACGACGAGCTTGTTCGGCACGAAGTGCTCGGAGCCCAGAAGAGCCGAATCCGGCTTCTTGTATTCGCGTTCGAACGCGCCGTCCGAATCGAACACCGCAATTCGCTGATTGCCGGCATCCGCCACATAAACAAGGCCTTCCGGGGTGACGAATACACCCTCGGGCGAGCTGAGCTGCCCGATCCCTTCCTTATCTCCAATCGTCCTCTCCAGCGAACCGTCATTGTTCAGCACGATGACCTGGCCCAGCTCCTTGTCGGCCACATACACCTTATCGTCCGCTGCCACATGCAGATCGACTGGCTCACCGAAGCGGGCGGAATAGGCATCGGCCGGCGTATAAATCGGCTGGATCCGGAACCACGAGGACTGGTTGCTGTCGAAGTAGCTGGTTATATAGGGAAGCCGGGCATACATGGTATCAGGCACGGCGAGCAAGGCCGTCGCTGCCACAAGCAGGCAAGCAATCCATTTCTTCATCGCTTCAGACTTCCTTTGCTGATGAAATTACTTGATTCCGGAATGAACCATCGTCTCCAGCACTCTCCGCTGGAAGAGCAGGAATATGAGCAGGTTTGGAATAAACATAAGCAGACCGGCAGCGGCGGCCATATTTTGACCGGCCACATTGTTCTGGAGTCCGCTGAGCAGGCTGTTGACATAGAAAGCCAGCGTTCTCATCGCCTCCTTTTGCATGAACAGGGTCGATGTCTCCACATCTCCCCATACGCCCTGGAACGTGAAGATCGAGATGGTTGCGATGGCGGGCACGCAGAGCGGCAGCACGATACGGATGAAAATGCCGAAGTGGCTGGCCCCGTCAATCTTGGCTGCCTCCACCAGATCGTTCGGAATCTGCGAGACGAAGCCGACCAGCATGAACACCGCGACCGGCGAAGCCAGAGCAGGCAGAACATGCCCGAAATACGTGTTGTTCAGCCCGATTCCATTGATGATGAGATATCGCGGAATCGCTACCGTCTCCGGCGCAAACATCAGTGACAGCGTAATGAGAGCCATGATCAGATGTTTGAAGTGAAACTGGTATTTGGCGAGCACATACGCCGCCATTGTGCTGACGACGATGACGCTGATCAGCGTCAATGCCGCCACGACCATACTGTTGAACAGATAACGGGTAAACGGAACCGTCGCATTCGATGCGTGAAGAAACAGCGATTCGAAATTGCGAAACGTCGGATTCTGCACGAAAAACCGCGGCGGAAACAGAAAAAGCTCATTCTGCGGCTTGAAGGCATGGTTCAGGATGAAAATGATCGGCAGCGACATAAAGGCCGCAAGCGCGGTAAAGACGGTGACAAGAATGATCTGAAACGGCGACGTTCTGCGGAGTCTTCGAATCATCGTTTTATAGTTCCTCCTTCGATCCGAACAGCCGGTAAGCGAATCTCATGGCAAAATAGCTGACGATCAGCAGCATGACCGAAATAGACGAAGCATAGCCGAGCTGGAATCGAATGAATGCGTAATCGTCGATATGGTTGATGATGAGATGTCCCGCGTACTGGGGGGTGATCGCCATTCCCGTCAGCTGCGTGGAGATGCTGCCCGCTTTGAGCGTCGAGACGATCGTCATGACGGCGCTGAACAGCAGCTGCGGCTTCATGGAAGGAATGGTGATATAGAACACTTCCTGAAGCCGGTTCGAGATGCCATCGATGCGGCCGGCTTCGTACAGCTCCCGGTTTACCGTCTGCAGCCCGGCCAGCATCGCGAGAAAGCCGACGCTAAAGCTTACCCATAAGGAGACGACGATCATGATAATCATCAGGTACTTGGGATCCTGCAGCCAGACGATCGGAGCTTCGATCCACCCCATTCCAAGCAGAAACTGGTTAACGTAGCCGACGCGGTCGCCGCTGAAAGCGGCGATCCACACGACCGACAATGCCACGGCTCCGGCCATCGAAGGCGCGTAGAAGGCCAGCGTGTAGTAGTCCCTGATTTTGATCGGCAGCTGATGGATCAGCCAGGCGAACAGAAAGGCCAGCACATAACCGCCAGGACCGACAATCAGTGCGAACAAGAAGGTGTTCGGCAGCGCTTTGGTCAGGAAGATAATATCCTGCGTAACAAGCCCGATATAATTGTCAAAGCCGATGAAATGCAGCGATCCGAAGCCGTCATAGGAAGTGAATCCAAGTGTGGCAGCCATCGCCACCGGAATAACGATGAACACGAGGAAGCAGATCAGGAACGGCGCAAGGAACAGGTAGCAAAAGGCGTCGCGCCGGATGTCCATCCAGAAACGGTTCAAATTCAGCTTAATCGCCGGGGACCGCTGTGCCTTCATGCCGGGAGAAAGCTCTGTCTTCATGAGTCCGGTTCCTCCCATTCGTAAGGTTCGTGGATTTGCGGGACCTGCAGGTCCCTTCCGTTTATGCCGAAATCCTTCTGCCTGCTGTCCATTTCGCGCTGCAGCGACAGCTGCGCCTGCTCCAGGGACTCCACGGCGGGCATGCCGTCAAATACCGTGCGGTTCCAGGCGAATTCCATCTCCCTGCCAAGGAAGTAGTACCCCGGGACGTTGGGCATATTCTTGGCCCAGCGGGCTTGCTCCCGCAGCGCTTTCAAATCTTCGCCGGGCCAGTTCAGCGATTGCATCGCTTCTACATTCGCCGTGTTCCAGTGGAATTCGAGGCCGTAGAACGACTCAATGTCATTCGCGTACCGGGCCTGCACCTCGCCCGAAGTCCACCATTTCAGAAATTCCCAGGCCTCGTCCTTCTGCCCGCTCTTCTTCATGATCATAGCGGCAGACAGCCCTTGCGGCGACCATCTGGCAACCTCGCCATCCGCTTGTCTGATGCCCGGGAGTGGAGCGATTTTCCAATGGCCAGTAATCTCCGGAGCGGCTACGAGCAGCTGCACATACGTATTAAAATCCGAGACTCCGATCGGAATGTCTCCATCGCGGAAATGCTGGAAGAAGGCCGGAATGTCGATCGGTAAATTGTATTTCGTGAACAGTTCAGTCCACATTTTGAAAGCCTTCTGGCCGTCATCGCTCATCAAATCGGTTCTAAGCCCATTCGCAGCGTAGGGCTCGGCGCCGTTCTCGAAGAAGAGCGTCGAGAAATCGCCTTTTGGAAAATTCATCGTCATCCCGTTCTCCTGCAGCGTCGGCAGAATATCGAAGACATCATCCCACGTATCCGGAACCTTCAGGTGCAGATTCTCCAGGATGTCCGAGCGGTAGAACAGGATCTGGAAGTTCTGAACCTCGGGAACCCCGTACGTCCCGCCGTTATACGTGAGCGCGCGGCTGACTCCGGGGATGAACCGCTTGTTCACCTCTTGAAACCCCTGATACTTTGACAAGTCCTCCACCGCATCCCGCATCGCATAGTCGGCCGGTGTCGCTTCGCCGATTCCCAAGGCGACGTCAGGCACGTCCCCGGCAGCATTTCCCAGAATAAGCATGTTTGGATTCGGCATCAGGTTAATATTGACCTGGATGCCCGTCTTCGGGGTGAAATCCTGGTTGACCATCTCCTGCAGCAGATCGACATAATCGCGTCCCCGCTGCACCCATACTGTCAATGCCCCGTCTTCATTGCTGCTGCTCAGATCGTAATCCATATAGAAGGAACGGGCGAAGTCCGTTAGCGTGTAAGGAATTCTCGACAGTGTAGTCGGCACCTTCAGTCCGGTTCTGGTATCCGGCGTGCGCAGGACAAGATAATCAAGCAGCAGCGGCTGCTGGGTCAGCGTGGACATCCAATTGCCGATATTGCTCTGGATGGTCGCGAAATCGTTGATCTTGTTCGGGATTTCGTTCACGTCCGCCAGCATCTTGTCCAGAAGGTCAACCGAGCCTTTGATTGCTTCCGACAAGTCGGAATTTTTGCCGTTCAAGCCGTTGATATATTCGCGGATATCGGATAACCGCTGGATGAACGCTTGTATTTTCGCGGCTGCATCAGGGTCGAATTTGACCATATCCCAGGTCCGTGTGGAATCCATATTGGCATCGAATGCCGATTTGCTGTAGTTGCCGGTAATGAGCCGGATATGCTGGTCGAAAGCCGCAATCTGCGACAGCGTGTCCTTCAGAGCCAATGTAATCGGCTGCAGCTCCGACGAATCCGCGATCATCCGGATCGTATGGGTTCCTTGTTCAAGATAAAACCGGAAAGGCTTGCCCTGCGAGTCTGCCAGCGTTGTAATTGCGAATTCCTTCGTGAAGTCGAGGCCGAAGTGAAGCATTTCCTTGAATGGCGTCCTGCCGTCGATCTCGATCGTACGATAAGCCTTGAAGCCGGGACGATAATTCTGAACATTTTTCAAATCAATCTCATAATAGCCGTCAGCCGGCACCGTCATCTCCCATTCGACCCACTCGCCGGGCACACGCCATCTCTGCCCGCCGAGCACATTGTAGGTGATCCGGCCCTTTGGATCCGGCGAAATATATGGCTCTGACCAATGGTCCGTCTGGATCGTCAAGCCGGATTTCCGTTCGAACTGCTCCGCTTCGGTCAAGCCGTACCAGTTCTCCTGTGCGGCGGGGACCGGATGCGCCATTTCGTATTCCGCATAGGACGGGAGAGGCGTCTGAGCCTGGAACGTGATTGCGCGCAGTGCAATCGGTTCCCTCTCGCCAACCAGTCTCAGGGTGTGTTCCCCCTGCTCGAGCCGGTACAGGAGGGGTCTTGAGGATGCTGTATAATCCGACACGACTTTGTTTGTCCATCCGATCAATTCAGTCTGCTGCGGGCGGATCTGCATGCCGGCCTCATTGCGGTCGTAAGGATATTTGGCGTCCTTCCAGTTTCGCTCCAGCTCGATATGCTCCGATTCGAGAAAAGGAAAGCGTCCATCGATCTGTACCCCGCGGACTGCGGATGTATTGCCCCCGGCAAGCGGTTTGTAATCCAGATGAAGCTCGTACCATCCCGTCGTTGGGGCGTTGAACCTCCACTCCACCCAGCCTTCCGCGCCGTTCCAATTCAGAATGGCTCCATCCGGCCCGTTCTCTGCAGCGAGCTTCGTTTCCGCAGCTGCAAGGGTATAAGCTGCCGGGTCAATCGCAATCGTCTGCAAGTCCAATGCTTCGGCGGGATGATTCATCATCTCCTTGACATACGGCAGCTGTGCGCCGGCATCCTTGAACGCCATCAATTGGGAAGCGCTTACATTCGAAGCGTAGCTAACCGATTTCTTGCCCGAGAACCAGTGATACCCGCCGAATGCGATTGCCGCAACCAACAGCAGCCGGATGGCGATCCGGGTAAATCCCGGGATGCGGAAGATGCGTAAACCTCCGGACTGCCTCATCCCTCATCTCCTCCGGCCGCGAGGGAAATACCCGTATTTTCGTCGAAGAAGTGAACCTTGTTCATGTTAAAGCCGACAAGGAGCTTATCGCCCGGCCTGTATATGATCTCGGGATCCGTGCGTGCAATGATCCTCGTTTCACCGATCAAAGCATACACATAGGAATCCGCGCCAGTTGCTTCCATCATCTGCACGGTGGCAGGCACGAAGTCCCTGTCCTCTTCCCCATTCCCGTCACCGGAAACCTCCGCCTTCAGGAAGGCGTTCTCCGGACGCACCCCGAGCACGACATTCTGCCCGGACCTCAGTCTGTCCCCGAAATGGGCATTGAACGTATCGGGGAGCAGCAGCTTCATCCGCTTGTTGGAGAAATAGAGCTGTCCCTCTTCGCGCAGCATCGTGCCGTCAATGAAGTTCATTTGCGGCGATCCGATGAAGCCGGCGACGAACAGGTTGGCCGGTTCGCTGTAAAGCTGCCTGGGCGGCGCTACCTGCTGGATAATTCCATCCTTCATAACGACGATCCGCGTACCCATCGTCATCGCCTCCACCTGGTCGTGGGTGACATAGACCATCGTCCGCTTGAGGTCGCTTTGCAGCTTGATGATTTCAGCGCGCGTCTGGGCTCTGAGCTTGGCGTCCAGATTGGAGAGCGGCTCGTCCATCAGAAATACCTGCGGCTCCCGGGCGATCGCGCGGCCCAGCGCAACCCGCTGCTTTTGGCCGCCGGACAGCTGGCTTGGCTTGCGCTCCAGAAGATGCGATATCTCCAAAATTTTAGCCACCCGGTTTACCCGCAGCTCAATTTCGTATTTCGCCGTTTTGCGCAGCTTAAGTCCAAGCGCGATATTCTCGAATACCGTCAGATTGGGATACAAAGCGTAATTCTGAAACACCATTGCGATATCCCTGTCCTTGGGGGAAACATAATTAACGTATTTCCCATCGATGTACAGCTCCCCGCTGCTGATTTCCTCAAGGCCTGCCAGCATGCGGAGCGTCGTCGATTTGCCGCAGCCTGAAGGCCCGACCAGTACAAGGAACTCCCCTTCCTCGATGGACAGGTGAAAATCGTTGACGGCCGGACGGGATTCGCCTTTGTATCGCTTGAATACATGATGAAATGCAATGCTACCCACCTAAATTCACCTCTCTCCTATACTTTTCTGCGGCTTGCCTGCATTCATGTTACCGTAACGGCGTACAGACAAGAATGAGTGAAACTTGGCTTTTGCAGTCTGAAATTGTCCTCTTCATTAGAAGCGGCTGCGCCGTCCTCGCACACTGAGGGTCAAGTGAGGATATTCAGCGTTAGCCAATTCTAATGAAGGTACCAAAATATGCAACTTCCGGATTTTTCTAACGTCTAAAAATTAGTTCGTAAATGATTTGGAAATCTATGAAATCTTAATAATTACTACGCTAGAATGAATAGGAGCATGATTCAGTGAAAAAAATGGTTAAGATTGCCGGCTTGTTCCTTGCTGTTTCAAGTCTCGCAGCTTCATCTCAGGTTTTTGCAACAAATAGTATTAAGATTAGTATTGATAACAAAATGATTAAAACTGATGGCACCCCCGATATTACAAAAGGAACAACACTTGTTCCTTTAACCATTATCAAGGAACTGGAAGGCGTTCATTTTGCTTGGGACAATTCTAATAAGACGGTGACCATAGTAATGGATAAGCAACAATATGAATTAAAAGTCGGAGACGCATTTGCCACAAGCGAAAGCAGAAAATATCCATTACCGACAGCAGCCACTTTAAAACAAAATCGGGTCATGGTCCCTCTCAGATTTGTAGCTGAAATATCAGGCTCCTCTGTGTCCTGGGATCAGGCAAAGCAAACGGTTTTTATAGATCAATCAAATAAACAGGAGGCAGCGGCCAGCAATCCACCTGTCAGTCAACAAAAAACGGCCACAATTAAACTCGAAGGCTCCATCTATACCATCCCGACTGCAGGTAAAGCATTAAAAAAATATAGTTTTGCAGCAAAAACATCAAAGGGTATCGTATGGTCCCCAGCTCCCGGCACATCAGGATCTAAAGAAACCATATATTATCCGGCAGATCCATTTACCTTCTATCTAAGTGATCCTAGTATTCATAATCTGAATATTAAACAATCAAAAAAACTGTTCGAGTTGCCCCCAACGGATGAAAATAATTATATGATTTTAAACGGTTTATACGGTGCAGGCGATTATGTGATCTATCACACTTATTTGACAGGGAAAGGAATGGCACAGGCATTTAAATCGCAAGCATGGGTCATGAGAATCACAGATCCTCAAAGCAGCCAAGAAATTGAATCCTTTCATTCTGCAGGTGGATATACTCATTATTTTGGAATCATTCAACAAGATGGCATCTATGTTTCGTTAAGTGACATTCCAGGAAATGCAGATGGAAGCTATGACCACGAAGTCATTGTCTATATACTTGCAACAGGCAAAAAAGAAACTATACAGAAGTATAAGTTGGTAGACGGTTCGATCGAGTTTCAATATAACGGTAAAAACTATACAGCATTCTTAAAGCAAGTCTGACTATTTGAGATCATTAAATGTCCGGATCGGATGTGAATGAGGTTTCCGCATGAAAAAAGAAGGTCCCGCATTTAAGCTGGGACCTTCTCTTTGAGTTTGGGGCGGGCATAATATCCGGCCTTTCAGAAAGCCCGGTTGGGCGGATGATTGCTTCGTCGGTCCAATCGATATGAACCTGCCGCGATGCCTGACGATTTGCTTTTGTTCATTCCTTGTTATCCAGATAAAATCCCTTCACGAGCTCGTCCATCACCCGATTCGTACGGGCCGCCGACTCCCCTGTGCTGGCGCAAACGCCCAATCCGAGCAAATCGTTAACCACCGTTTGAATAAGCGGCTGCTGGATGTGCTGCGGGGAATCGAACGGGAACTCTTCCGTTCCGCTTGCCGTGTCGAGCCGAATCGGTTCATGGCCGAATGTGGAGAAGCTCAGTCTGCCCTTCGAGCCGACAATCTCATTGCGGTCCTCCCGTGAAAAAGCGGAAAAACACCAGGTGCCCGTCCCGTGCGCGCCGTTCTCAAACCGGTATGTACCGGTGACGATATCCTCGATACCGGCAAACTTCCCCTGCTGATTGGATGCAATCCCCCTCGCTTCAGTGATGGGACCCAACAGAAAATCAAGGATATCAAGCGTATGACTGGCCAAATCGAAAAAAAGCCCGCCGCCCGAAAGCTCCGGCTGCAGCCGCCATGGAAGCTCGCCGCCTTCCGTTTGCGGAGCGGGCTGGTATTGCACCGTTGCCGCATAACGAACGTCGCCGATCGCGCCTGCTTCCAGCAGCTCCTTGACTTTAAGAAAGCGCGGCAGCGCCCGCCGGTAAAAAGCCACATACAGCGGCACCTGCGCTTCTCGGCAAGCCGCAATCATCGCGCTGCACTCGCCGCCGTTCAGCGCCATCGGCTTCTCCACATAAACCGGCTTGCCCGCCTTCGCCGCCGCGAGCGCATACTCCAGATGCGAGCCGGGAGGTGTCGCGATATACACCGCATCGACCTCCGGATCGTCGATTAATTCCTGCGCATCCGTATACCAGCGAGGCACGCCATGCCTTCGGGCGTAGTCTTCCGCGAGTCCTGCATTTCGCCGCATGACAGCGACGAGCTCCGAGCTTCCGGCTTTCTGGAAGCCAGGGCCGCTCTTGATTTCAGTGACATTGCCGCATCCAATGATGCCAAACCGTATCGTTTTCATGATGGATGACACTCCTCGTTTCAAATTAAAACCATTGCTCTATATTGTACCACGGTTAAAAGATTAAGCGCATACATAGGCGGATTCCTCCCATTCTGTTTATGGGGCCAATAACAGACCTCTTTTTCCATAATGTTATAAAGGTAATGGTTATCTATTTTTGCTATGCTTGTAACTTGGAGGAGATGAATGTGAAGAGATTGGCCGTTACTATTCTGGCACTTATTATTGCCTTTTCTTGGAATGTGCGGGCTGAAGCCGCCCAAGCAGTCTTTACTGATATAAATAAGAGTTTCGCAAAAAACGACATCCTGTCCCTTTATAATAAACAAGTCATTAACGGAACAGGCGACGGATTATTTGAGCCCTCCAAAACGGTCACCCGGGCGGAGTTCGTGAAGATGCTCGCAGGCGTGCTAGGCTTGGAGCAAGTACATAATTCGATCCCCGGCTTCGATGATGTCAAGAAATCGGCCTGGTTTTACGGATGGGTGTATGCTGCGAATAATCTAGGCCTCATTATTGGAAAGAGTGAAAAAAAGTTTGCTCCAAATGAAACGATAACAAGAGAAGAAGCGGCAGTTATTCTTGCAAGGGCAACCAGGCAGGCTCCCGTTTCACAAACAAATCCGTTCCTGGATGAAGCGTCCGTATCGCCTTGGGCAGCCGAATCAGTGAACGAAATCATCCATGCAGGCATTATGGGCGGCGACGGCCAATACTTCCACCCCGGGCAAAGCTTGACCCGTGAAGAAGCCGCGGCCATTTTGAACCGGATTTCGGACAAGCTCCGGACGGTCCCGCAAACACCTGCGCCTATTCAGATTGGATGGCAGTACATGGACAGTACGGCGGAATTTAAACAGCATGTTATGGAAAGTACAATCAACGTTATTTCTCCAAGATGGTTTTTTATGGGAAAGGATGGCGCTTTGACCGTTTCCGTTGAACCGGAGCTTGTGGAATGGGCGCATGCGAAGCAGAAAAAGGTATGGGCTCTTGTAGGGAATCGTTCGAATGCCGAGGTCCTCCATTTATTTTTAACCGTCTATAAAAATTCAGTTATTACGCAGCTTGTCAATTACGCATCACAGTATAAATTGGACGGATTCAACCTTGATTTCGAAAACGTGGACCCGGACGACCGGGATTTATTGACCGCATTCGTCAAAGACCTGGGAACCCGCCTCCATTCGGCCGGAAAAGTGATATCCATCGACGTGCCGCCGGATTCAAATACGGACTGGAGCCAGCCCTTTGATTATGCGGCATTAAGCGCAAGCGCTGATTACCTGGTTCTTATGGGTTATGAAGAGCATTGGGCAGGTTCGAGTGTAATGGGCTCGGTTGCCTCTCTCCCCTGGTTTATTCAAGGTGTGAAGCAGATCAACAAAAAAATTTCAACTCCTTCCAAATTGATTGTCGGCATGCCATTATTCACGAGAGATTGGCGTATCGAGGCAGGAAAGGTTCTATCGGAGGATATCGAGCTTCCTGATCAGGAGCAGCTGCTCCCCATCTTCTCATCGCTGAAATGGGATCCATCAGTAGGACAATATACAGCGGTATACACGAATAATCATATCATCCATAACATATGGCTCGAAGACAGCCGTTCTTTAACCTTGAAATATGTCCAGTCCTTGAATGAAAAAGCCGCCGGTTTCGCCTATTGGTATACCGGAGGTGCGACTGCGGACATTTGGGCAGCACTTCGAAACGCAAATCGCTTGAGCAAACTTCGCTTCGTATCATAACGAGACGCAGAAAAAAGCCTCCCGATCAGATGGGAGGCCCGCGCTTGAATTGTCATCTCTTGATAAAGAGGACGGTGGGATAGGAATTCGAATCGGACTCTTCTTCGGCGCTATCCGCCAGGCAGCCGCCAGGGCTGCATATTCCATGATAGGTTCTCACTCTGCTCGCATCCACCGTATCAATCAGCCTTCCGCAATATTGACAAACAATACTTCCCAAGTTGATTTGACCAGGCTTTGACAGCATAACCGAAACCCTCCCTAAGTTTTGTCCAGACAACTTCCCTGCGCTTTGCACGCGGATTATGCCCGATTCCATTTTTCCGTTTCCTTTTTTAACCTTCCAATAAGTTATATATAATACATATCATATAATTAAATAATACACAATATAAGAATTTTAAACTTAATATTGATCTTATTTATAAATGTAGAACATCATATATTTTATTATGCTCTTGAGCATAATAGAACTGCAGGATGGGTGCGCCGATTTAACTTTTACTTTCTCCTCAGCGTCCACAGGGGATTGTCTCCATGCCAAGAGACCGGTTTCGCATAACCGTTACAGAGGTAATACATCAGCAGATGCCGCTTTTAAAGAAAGTGTCTGTTTTATGATCAAAATTTGAACATTTTTTGAACGCAAACGCTTTATTGGTGTTATAATAAGAAGAAAGCACATTTGCAAACCTTACTAACTAAATGAGGAAGTGAATTTATATGTCGACAAAAACGGCAGTCGCTGAACGGCAGACAGCTCGGGAAGGAAAATCTTTGTTCTTCGCGATGCATGTCGCTTCATGGGTGGCCCTTTGTGTAGGTGTTGTCTTATGTCTCATTGATATCGGGCACTTCAGCGACAATAACGTGCTGCTGATGATGGGTATCGGTTTTCTGGTTGGCAGTGTATTCACGTACACGATCGGCACGGCCATGAACCTCGTTCACAAACGGAAATCCGAGGCGGAGAATGATTTGTAGACAGAACGCCCCCTTGCAGGCTGCTTCCATTAATGGAAGCAGCCTTTTTCCATTTCTTTAGGCCCTTCACTTCAGAAGAGAATGACTTTTATGCAGCCGGGTGCAGCGGTCCTTTTCGTACAGTTGGATTGAGGGTAAATTTTACATAAGTCTGAATTGCGTCGAAATGTTGAACGAATTATTACGGAAATTCGACGGTCTGATGACGCCTTTGTTAACAAGCGATACGCAGGAAAGAGAACATGTTATTATTTTCACAAGGGTTCAATTTTGTGATAATTATCCTACTGGGGGGGAATCCTCGCTGATAGGATGGGTAAGATGGGAATGTAGGGAGATGAGAAAAAGATGAACGTAGCGAAAGGTATTCGGCATCTTGCCGTGATCGGCCTGTTGACCGTAAGCACGGTCATGGCTTCCGGCTGTACCAACATGGTCGTATTCGACCCGAAAGGCCCGATTGGCGAACAGCAGCGGGATTTGATCTACTTCGCAATGCTGCTCTGCCTCGTCATCGCGGTTCCGGTGATCGCAATTACAGCATGGATCGTATGGCGTTACAGGGATAAGCCCGAGAGCAAGGCGTCCTATCAGCCAAGATGGGAGCACAGTACGAAGCTGGAGATTATCTGGTGGGGAATTCCCATTCTCGCAATCGCCCTGCTGGCGGTAGTGACCAGCATCTATACGCACAGGCTGGATCCCGCCAAGCCGCTGAAGTCGGATGCTGCGCCCATTACGGTTCAGGTTACCTCGCTGGACTGGAAATGGCTGTTCCAGTATCCGGAGCAGGGCATCGCGACCGTTAATACATTGGTTATTCCCGAAGATACGCCCGTCAAGTTCGAGCTGACGTCCGATGGACCGATGAACTCATTCTGGGTGCCGCAGCTTGGCGGGATGATCTATACCATGTCCGGCATGCAGACGACGCTGCATTTGCAGGCGGATGAGCCAGGCGAATATCTTGGTACGGGCGCGAATTTCACCGGACGCGAGTTTGCCAAGATGGCCTTCACGACCAAGGCCGTCAAGCGCAGCGATTTTGATGTCTGGGTGACGGACGTCAAGGCAAAAGGCGGCGCGCTGACGGACGATTCGTACCAGCAGCTGGTTAAGCCGGGTACCTCCCCTATTCTTACCTATGCCTCCGTTTCCGACGGTCTGTTCCAGCGCATCGTACATAACTACTCGATGTCGCGCGGCGCAGAGGGCGGCCTTGGCCGCAAGGCAACGACGCTCAGCGAGCTGCATGCGGAAGAGGATGAAGGCGGCCAGCTGGCGCCCGATCTGAACCCGCAGCCGGGAACGAACGAAGGCATGGAGGACATGGATATGGATATGGATATGGATATGAATATGGAGCACGAAGACGCCGATGCCGCAGGTACGGGTCATAACCACTAGAAAAGGGAGGCATCCACGCATATGTTCGAACAAATCAAAGACTTTCTGTCCTGGTTTTTCGTGACGGGCGATCCGCTTATATACGGAGCGGACGTCGCGATCGCCATGACGACCATCGCCATCGTGTTCGCATTAACGGTCTTTAAGAAATGGGGCTGGCTGTGGAGTGAATGGCTCACTACCGTCGACCACAAGAAGGTCGGCATCATGTATATCATTGCCTCCCTGCTGATGCTGTTCCGCGGCGGCGTCGACGCGCTGATGATGCGGACGCAGCTCGCCTTTCCGGACATGAAATTCCTGACGCCGGAGCATTATAATCAAGTGTTTACAACGCATGGCGTCATCATGATTCTTTTCATGGCAATGCCCCTTATGTTCGGTTTGTTCAACATTGCAGTGCCGCTGCAGATCGGAGCGCGCGACGTCGCCTTCCCGTTCCTGAACTCGCTCAGCTTCTGGCTGTTCTTCATCGGCGCAATGCTGTTCAATATGTCATTTATCATCGGAGGCTCGCCGGACGCAGGCTGGCTGTCGTATCCACCGCTGTCGGAGATAACGGGAAGCCCCGGCGTCGGCCAGGACTTCTATATCTGGGGTATCCAGATTTCCGGTATCGGGTCGCTAATGACAGGCATCAACTTTGTCGTCACGATTATCAAAATGCGCGCTCCCGGCATGACCTGGTCGAAGGTGCCGATGTTTACGTGGTCCGTGCTAACGAGCAGCATCACGATCATCTTCGCCTTCCCGATTCTGACCATTACGCTGGCGCTGCTGTTTCTTGACCGCTTCCTCGGCGCTCACTTCTTCACCATGGACGGCGGCGGCAACGCCATGATGTATGTCAATCTGATCTGGATGTGGGGACATCCGGAGGTTTATATCGTTGTCCTGCCGGCCTTCGGCATATTCTCGGAGATTGTCTCGACATTCTCCAAAAAGCGGCTGTTCGGCTATAAATCCATGGTATTCGCCATGATGAGCATCAGCCTGCTGTCATTCTTCACATGGCTTCATCATTTCTTCACGATGGGCTCCGGCGCGAACGTCAATACGTTCTTCGCCATCTCGACTATGATTATCGCGATTCCTACAGGTGTAAAAATCTTCAACTGGCTGTTTACGATGTACCGCGGCCGTCTCAGCTTCTCGACGCCGATGCTTTGGACAATCGCCTTCATACCGTGCTTCGTCATCGGCGGAATGACCGGGGTGCTCCTGTCGGTCGCGCCTGCGGATTTCCAATTTCATAACAGCTACTTCCTGATCGCCCATTTCCATCAGGTGCTGATCGGCGGCGTCGCCTTCGGCTACTTCGCGGGCCTGTATTACTGGTGGCCAAAAATGTTCGGCTTCAAGCTGAACGAGAAACTTGGCAAATGGGCCTTCTGGATCTGGAATATCGGCTTCTACGTCTGCTTCATCCCGCAGTACTTCGTCGGTCTGGACGGCATGACGCGGCGCGTCAGCTCCTATGGCTGGGATACCGGCTGGTGGGGACTCAACTTCACATCGACAATCGGCGGCTTCCTGATGGGACTTGGCTTCCTGTTCCAGGTGTGGCAGATTGCCCACAGCATCAAGTTCATGGAGAAGGATACGACGGGCGATCCGTGGAACGGCCGCACGCTGGAATGGTCGATTCCTTCACCGGCGCCGCTGTACAACTTCGCGGTGATCCCGGTCGTCACGGACCGCGAGCCTTGGTGGGAAGAGAAGGAGCGTCTGGCTGCCGGTCACGCGCCTCTTCCCAAGCCGCCGCTCGAGCCGATCCATTATCCCAAGAACTCGGCGATTCCGTTCATCCAGGCCGCCTGTTGGTTTCTTGTCGGCTTCGGCCTCGTGTTTCATTGGCTGTGGATTGCTATCCCGGGCTTCATCGGCGTCGTAGCTACGATGCTGGCACACTCGTTCAACTACAACACCGAGTATACTATTCCGGTGGACGAAATCAAACGCACAGAAGCTGCGGCTAGGAGGTCTTCCTGATGGCACACGCCGGCAATCATACTCAAGCACAGGTCCACTCGCATGCGGACGGCCATGACGGACATGTCAATCAGGAGGAGCTTCGCCAGTTCGGCTTCTGGATCTTCCTGATCACCGACTGTGTTCTGTTCGCTACGCTGTTTGCAACATATGTGGTGCTGCACGGCAATCACGCGGGTGGTCCCGGTCCGAAGGAAATATTCGAAATGCCTGGCATTATCGCCGAAACGTTTATCCTGCTGACCAGCAGCTTCACCAGCGGTCTGGCGGTGCTGGCAATGAACGCCGGCAACCGCAAAGGTCTCATCGGCTGGCTGATCGTTACCGTGCTGCTGGGCGCAACTTTTATCGGACTTGAAGTGACCGAGTTTCTGAAGCTCATTCATGAAGGCCACACAATCAGCTCCAGCGCATTCTTCTCCAGCTTCTTCGTACTGGTCGGCACGCACGGCATTCACGTTACAGTCGGCATCGTCTGGATTACAGGCATCATGATTCAGCTCGCCCGCTACGGCATCACGCCCGTTACGCGGCGCAAGGTGAACATTACGAGCCTGTACTGGCATTTTCTCGATGTCGTCTGGATATTCGTCTTCACGATCGTTTATCTGATGGGGGTGATGTGACATGGCACAGCACAGCGGAGGCGCACACGACGCGCATGGCAGTCACGGACACGAAGGCGGTCACGGCTCGCTGAAGTCCTATACGATCGGCTTCCTCCTCTCCATCGTTCTGACGATTATCCCGCTTATGGTCGTACTGAACGGATGGCTTGAAGGCACATCGGCACGGGTTCTGCTGATCGGAACAGCCATCCTGCAGTTTGCGGTCCAACTCCTCTTCTTCATGCATCTGCGCGATGAGAAAGGGCCGCGCTACAACCTGATGACCCTGATCTTCGGCCTCGTCATTGTCATTACGATCGTTGCCGGTTCGGTCTGGATCATGACTAACAATAAAATGTATTGATCTATGGCATGCAAATCCTCCCTGGACACGTTCCGCTCTGCGGCGTGTGTCCGGGGCTTTTTTTTGGCGGAAAACGTTTTGATTCTAAATAGGTTGTCCCAATTTGCCCCTCCCGAATCCTCCAAAGCACTCCGGCCAAAGGGCAAGGACTCTCCCCTTTCGTTTATTAAATGTGAGTTCAAATCTGCAGTGAACTATGGTACATTTGAAAAACAGCTTCAAAAAATGAACCGTGGAGGTAGTACTCATGATTAATCAGGCATGCTCCGGCTCCATAGAACCGATTCTGAAGATCCTGGAAGGCAAATGGACGCTTCTCATTCTGCGCGATTTATTTAACGGCATTAAACGATTCGGGGAATTGCGGCGTTCGCTGCAGCCGATTAGCCCGAAAACGCTGACCGATCGATTGCGTCTGCTGGAGGAACAAGGAATCGTTACGCGTACCCTCTACCCTGGTGTGCCTTTGCATGTCGAATATGAGCTTACCGAACGCGGGCGGCGTCTCCAGCCTATTTTCGCTGCCATGTGGGAGTGGTCTCAGTTGGAAAATTCGTGCCCTGCCGAAGAGTTAAGCGGCAGCAGCATAACATAATCCCCGTCTGCGGCCAGACGGGAAGGACTCTTCTACTTGCCTGATATGGTGCTTATCGCCCGTGCATATCAGCAAGAAACTGATTAAAAATAAAAGGAGCTCCACAGGCATCCGTAACTTGCAAATTCAATATGCGCATACTTCCATCTCAATAAAAAAAAGCCGCGATGTAGTACGCGACTTTTAATCAGCTTCAGGTTTTTCGGCAGCTTATTACTTATAACTTTGCGCGATGGTCTCCAGGTATTCCTCAATCGGCACCGAGTTTCGAAGCGCCATCAGCCCGCTGCCCGCGTCACCGATCAGGGTGCGGAATTTCTTGCTCTCCCCCGTTGCCTGAGCAGCAATGGCGTCAACGATAACCTGAGGATCGTCCAACTGGCTGCTGTCCGTATTTTCCATCAGATTCTCGACCTTATTCATCAAATCATCGTAAGCCGTAATGCTGGCATCTTTATTCCAGGTTATATTTTCTAGGAAATTATTGCCTTCCGAGCCGCCCTGCTCAATCAGTCTAAGCTCGATATTCAGCGGCTTCAGCTCGTAATACAGACCTTCCGTTAAGCCTTCCAGGGCAAATTTGGACATATTGTAAAGCGATCCGAGCGGTACGGCTGTCGTCACTCCCATGAAGGAACTGATGTTGATAAACATGCCGCCGCCATTAGCTCTGAAATGAGGTAAAAATTTACGGATTACATTAATCGTACCGCGCGTATTAACGGCAAACTGCCAGTCGATGGCATCCTCTTTGGCTAATTCCAGCGGGCCGTAAGTACCCATGCCGGCGTTATTTACAACGACATCGATTTTACCGAAGGCGGCAACCGCCTGTTCGACGGAAGCTGCAACCTGTTCAAGGTTTGTAACATCAAGCTTGAAGATTTTTATGTTGTCATATTGAGTAAGTTCCGTTTCTTTCTCCGGTGTTCTCATTGTAGCTGCGACGTTCCAGCCCAGCTTGGCAAAATGAATGGCTGTTAATTTACCCAGGCCTGAACTGGTTCCCGTAATAAAGATTGTTTTATTCATTGTTATTCCTCCAAATTGTTTTTTTGATCCGACCTTAAATCGAACATTCATTCTAACCATGCTTCAAAATACCCCTTGATGCGTAACCAGCTGCCGCCTACAACTGAACGTTCGTTCTAATCATATAGCATCACAAATAAAACGTCAATCCATTACGCTCAACTCACAATGGTTACCAATGAAGTATTGGAATTATCTTGTTAAAAAAAGCCAAACCCCGGTTGATTCCAAGGTTTGGCTGTAAGCATGAGATTTAAACAAGAAGCGCGTCATGGCCGATGATGGCTTTCGGCTCCAAATATTCTTCGATGCCGAAAGTGCCATGCTCCCTGCCGATTCCGGATTGCTTGAACCCGCCGAAGGGCGCTTTGGGCTCGTCATGCAGGCCATTGACGGATATTCGTCCCGCGACGATCTGCTCGGCCACACGGTTTGCCCGCTCCAGACTGCCCGAGCTGACAAAGGCTTGCAGGCCGTAAGAGGTGTCATTCGCGATCTCAACCGCCTCCTCTTCGGTCTTGTAGGTCAGGATGACCAGAACCGGACCGAACACTTCTTCCCGGGCAATGGCCATGTCGTTCGTTACATTGGCGAATACCGTCGGCTTGACGAAATATCCCCCTTCAAGCCCTTCCGGGCTACCTTCCCCACCGGCTACCAATTCGGCTCCGGCTTCGATGGCCTGCCGGATATAACGCTGCACCGTGTCATACTGCTTCTGGTTTACCATTGGACCAATAAGGGACGTCTTGTCCGACAGATTGCCTACTTTTACGGCGTCGATCGCTGCTTTGATCAGCCGCTTGACTTCTTGCAGACGGGATTCCGGAACGATCAGACGAGTACCTGCCAGGCATGCCTGGCCGCTGTTGATGAATCCGGCGCTTACCGCGAGCGGAATCGCTTTGGTAAAATCGGCATCGTCCAAAATGACGTTAGGCGATTTGCCGCCCAGCTCCAGCGTCACTCTTTTCAATTGTTCCGCCGCTCCCTTGGCGATCATTTTCCCGACCCGTGTAGAGCCTGTAAAGGCCATTACCGCTATATCCGGATTATGCGTCATCTCTTCGCCCACGACTTCTCCCCTGCCATTCACAATGTTGATGACACCGGCCGGAATGCCGGCTTCATGAATGCATTCTGCGAATAACTGCGTCTGAATGGCGCTGAGCTCGCTTGGCTTCAAAACCACTGTACAGCCTGCCGCAAGGGCAGGGGCGAGCTTATTGGCAATATGAGTCGAATTCGCATTCCAGGGCGTAATCGCACCTACGACTCCAAGCGGCTCCATGTGTACCTTGGCTTTGCCCGCGAATCTTGTAAATTCATATTCCTCGGCAACCTCTTTTGTATGCAGAAAGGCATCAGCCGCGAGCTTGGTCAACATCGTGGCAACGGAAACCGGAGCGCCGTATTCCTCGATTGTTGCCTGCGTCAGCTGGTCGAATTTGTTCATCAATGCATCATGCAGCCGCTGCAGCATGTCGGTACGCTCTTTTACAGTTGTTTTGGAATAGGTTTTAAACGCCGCTTTGGCTGCCGCAATCGCGAGCCGGGTATCCTGGGCATTTCCCAAAACGACCCTGCCTATCACCTGCTTGTTAGCGGGATTAATGAGCTCCAGCTCTTCCGTACCCAGCGGTTTCACGAATTGGCCGTTGATATAGATCTGATCGATGATTATCACGTCAAGTTTCCTCCCGGGAATATTATTTTGAAAAAATGCCGCCGATAACTTATCTATTATCTTCGGCACAAGCACAGCATAAACCTTAAAGTTAACTTTAAGTCAAGCAGTTAATAATTACCCTGTGCTTTCAGTCGGGCAGGAGGATCTTGACAAACCGCCGGATAATACAGCAAATCAATCTATATAGCTTGCTCGTTCATGATGCATCTCATGCGGAAGCTGCTCCGCCTGCCGCCTGCAGCAGCCGCGCTTTTTTCCAGCCCCCGTACCTGTAATAAAGGGCGGTCAACACCGTGGCGATGGCGAAGCTGATCGGGAAGCTCCACCACATCGCATCGAATCCATAGTGGCTGCCGAGGAAGGAAGCAAGCGGGATACGGACGATCAAGAGGGCGATGAAGGACACGATCAACGGCACGACTACCGAACCAGATGACCGGATAACCCCGGCCATGACGTTGAATACGCCGAATATGATAAAGGACCATAGTGTAATATTGTTGATATGCACACCGATATCGATGGCCTTGCCCTCCTGCGGCAAGAACAGGCCGAGCGCTTCACGGTTGAACAGATGCAGGCCAAGGACGAGCACTCCTGTCAGCAGCACGTTAAAGCCGACACCTGACCACGTAATGCGTGAAACGCGGTCCCACCGTCCGGCCCCGATATTTTGCGAAGCCATCGAGGTGACTGCGCCTCCCACAGCCAGTGCAGGCATCTGGACATAGCTTGAGATCTGGTTGGCAATGCCGAAGGCCGCCGTCGCCTCGGAGCCGTAAGCGTTGACATAATGAATGAGAATCAGGTTGCTGAGCGACACCACCACCATGTTCAGTCCCATCGGCAGCCCCTTCTGGATAAGGGTCTTGATGACCAGCCAGTCCATACGGAGCAGATGCAGATCATTCCGGGTCAGCCGCAGAAAGTATTTCTTCCCGTACAGGTAGAGGACAAGCAGGACGAAGCTGATCGATTGGGCGATCAGCGTAGCCAGAGCCGAGCCCGCAATACCGAGCTTGGGAAACGGGCCAAAGCCCTGGATCAGCAGCGGGTTAAGCGCAACGTCAAGCACGGCGGACAGCAGCAGGAAATAAAAAGGCGTCTTGGAGTCGCCCGAGCCCCGCAGCACGGCCATGATGAGATTGAATCCGAACATGAACGGGACGCCGGCAAAAATAATGCGCGTATAGGATATTGCAAGCGTTTTGGCGTCCGCCGGAGTATTGAGCAGATCAAGAATGGCTGGCGAGAAAATCACGCCGATGGCTCCGATAATTATGGATAAGATCACGAAAAATACCGTACTGGTGCCGACTACCTTCTTGGCGTCCTGAACCCGCTGGGCCCCCAGATTTTGTCCAACCAGGATGACTGCCGCCATGGAAATTCCAAATATGGCGCTGATCAAAAAAAACATGATGAGATTGGCGTTGGACGTCGCGGCCAGTGCCGTTTCACCGAGAAACTTGCCGACCCAAACCGAATTGATGGAGCCGTTCAGCGCCTGAAGCACGTTGCCAAGTAAAATCGGCAGTGAAAAGACAAATAATGTTTTGGCGATTGGCCCTTCCGTCAGGCTGGGCCGGGCTGCTTTTTGCTGAGAGGATGTCATTGTGCGTTCGTCTCCTTATCCGTTCTTCTTGCGGCGCCAGGCGCCCTATTGGTTTATTGTACAACATTGGGCTGGACAAGTGGGCATTAAGGTAAACAAAAAAAGCCGCAAATCTGCGACTTCTTAAGGATTCATGCCCCAGGAATTAGGAGAAGTGGAGCGCAAGATATCTACACGCCCGCAAGTTTTTTCCGGTTTGGCGCATGCGGCGGCTCCTCCATCCATCCCCGCTCGATCAGCAAATCCATGCCATCCTTGCCATATTTCATCACTTCCACCAGAAGCTTGGAATACTCTACGGTCAAATCCGTTCTCGTTGCGGTCGACAGCGAACGCCCCAGGAAGGAAACGGCCGCTGAATTGGTCAATGTGATGATCCCCAATATCAACCGCTCGGAAAATGGCGAAACGGTCGATGTTGTGACATCCGTATTAACCATATTGTTTCCCAGCAGGTCATCCTGGATCAAGATTTCATTTAAAAATTCAATATGCTTGTTAGCCAGCTTTTTCCCCCGCAATAAATATTCCTTGATCTTGTCGTCCCGAATGATCTGCGAAAATCCCGTCAGCAGTATTACGGCATAATTATTTCGCTCGAGATTGAAGAAGATGTCGGAAATCTCCAACACATTTAACGGCCGCTTCGGCTTGAACCATTCGGTGAGCATTCCTGGTTTTTCATTCATGAAGCTCACCTGCTCGGGATACGGGATGAAGGCTGGCCGATCGTAAATGCCCTTGGAGAGCATCAGGTCCGTCGTTTTATTGAACATCTCCAATGAAAATTGCATCCAGTCCGAGAATAACATGCGGATATCTTCCCGTGCAGCGCTGGTCGTATAGGCAGAATACGAAATTAAATCCATCCGGCTGACCGAATAAACATAACTAAGCGGGAAAAGGCCGAAGAACAAGGAAGGTGCGGACAAGTCCACATCATCATCGTTGTACCCTCTGGGGACCGGGAATTTTTCTTCTGTGAATATATGCGTGATGTTCTTCAAATGGGCCTGGTATCTTTTTAATGATTCTTCAAGTAATGAGCGAGCTTCTTTATCCTCCAGATATTTCAAAAAATATTGGGACAGGCAGATCGCCATGCTGCAGCTGATATAGGCAGACCACAGAGCGGCAATCTCCGAAGCAGTCAATCCGACCTTCTGTTTCGTGCGCATAGAACACGCTCCTCGGCAAGTTTTTCTTAATATGTGCCTCCTGCCGCTGCAATATGTGATCATCCTGTCTATAAGCTAATCCATATTTGATAACTTCTGTCAAAATACGAAGCTGATTGTGCAATGAATGAAAACTTAAAAAATATTCATAATTTTATATCAGTTTACTTGCAGGATGCTCCTTCATTACTCTTAACCTTCTCGCCTTCATAACGTCAACTCTTCCCCGTTCTCCCCATATACATTTTTGGAGCGCACGAACTTGCGTTTCTCCACGAAATTTCCGAGCCTTGCCATCAGCATCGTTACGACGACGGTGAAGATGACCATCCCGTAGAAGCCGGCGCCGATTCCGATTCCGACTCCGCCGACGAACAATATCATGGCCGCTGAGGTCAGCCCCTTCACCTGCAGGCCATTTTTGAGAATGACGCCCGCGCCCAGGAATCCGAGACCCGACACAATCTGCGCGGCCAGACGCATGGGATCCATCATGGTCCGCAGATTGCCGGTGCTGTATTTCTCCACGCTGTATATGGAGGTGAGCGTAATGAGCGTACTGGCGACGCAGACGTACATATAGGTTTTCAAGCCTGCCGGCTTGCTCTTCGACTCGCGGTCCCAGCCGATCAGAAATCCGAGCAGCGCGCTGAGCGACACCCGAATATACATCTCAATATGCTGAAACAGATGCATTTTGACGCTCACGAGCATACTGTCCAACTAAAGCCCACTCCCTTCGTTTGACGCATTATGTCGAAGCAGCCTTGCGCCGGCGTGTTCACCCCGAATTGCGGACGATATTCAGCGCTGGCACCGGATTGTTGCATGTCATCAGCGTCGCGCCGCATTCCAGCGCATAACGGACCTGATCCTCATCATCCGGGCAATAGCACCAGGCCAGCAGCCCCATCCCGCGGAATTGGCGCACAATATCCGGCGTAAGCTGTTTCATGCTGATCCCTACCGCCCACATCTTGGAATAGGTTCCGGCGGGTCCGGCAACGAAATTTCTCATATTCTCACCCGGGAATCCCTGCGTTCTCAGTCCGTAACGATCATGGATATGAGCAATGACGTCCGCATCGAAGCTGGTGAATACGCAGCGTTCCAGGTATCCGTACTTCCCGAGCTCAACAATCGCAGCATCGGCAACCTCCCGGCTGTCCGCGGCAGGCTTGATCTCCACATTCAGCAAAACATCCGGGAACCGCTTCAATAGCCCGCACAACGCGGTTAAAGTCGGAATCCGCAGCCCCGCGAATTCACCGCCGAACCACCCTCCCGCATCCAGCCGGTCCAGCTCCACCATCGTAAAGTCACTCACACTTCCGGAGCTGTCGGTCGTGCGGTCTACGGTCTCATCGTGGACGATGACGACTTCCCTGTCCCGGGAGAACCGCAAATCGAACTCCAGCATATCGGCGCCAAGCTCCAGCGCCTTCGTGAATGCCAGAAGCGTATTCTCCGGATAAGCAGATTTATAGCCGCGGTGTCCGGCAACGATAACCCTGGAATCATCCTGCAG
This sequence comes from Paenibacillus sp. JT31N17, assembly GCF_056269255.1. Classification (NCBI taxonomy): domain Bacteria; kingdom Bacillati; phylum Bacillota; class Bacilli; order Caryophanales; family Paenibacillaceae; genus Paenibacillus; species Paenibacillus sp. JT31N17. Next base: position 1,269,360 of record NZ_JBWDNP010000001.1, on the reverse strand, counting down.
ACGTTCTATCATCCCGCATTCCTCCCTTATCTGCCAATTTTAAAAGTGATGCGGCGCGGCAAGCGTTATGCCGCCGCCGCATCGGTTCCATTCCATCCGTTACTGGGCGAGAATCCGCTCTGTTTCTTTCTTGAAGGTGTCAAGCGTTGAAGGAATATCTTTGCTGTCGTACATAATGGCTTCGATTGCGGAGAAAAATTCATGCATGATTTCCGGCCAGGCGACATCCTTGTTCGTATCGACGGCATATTGAAGCTGATCGTATGCCACCTTGCGGTTCGGCTCCTTGGACCATAGATCCTGGATCTCCTGGGATTCCGCCATCTTCTTCGTGAAAGGCAGATAACCGGAATCGAGAATAAACTGCAGACCGCCGTCCGGGTCATCCATCAGGTAACGGATAAATTCCCATGCCGCATCCTTATGCTTGGAGCCGGACAGCATGGAGACGTTGGCGCCTCCCGTCGGGCTGGCATAATTTTGATCCTGCGGCAGGAAAGCAGTCACATAATCAAAGTCGACTGTTTCCTTGAGGCTTCCGATCGTCCCTGTGGACTGGAACATCATGCCGACCTTGCCCTCCAGAAACATCTGGTTGACGATATTTCCGGAATCCTGCGCAGGCGGATAATACAGGGCGCCGGTATTCTGGAGATTCTTCAAATATTGAAACACCTTGACGCCCACGCCATTGTCCATGAAACCAAGGGATGTATTGTCATCATTGAAAAATTGGCCTTCCGCCTGCGAAATAAGAGCGATCGGATACCAGGTGTCGTAGGGCATCGTCAGACCGTAGCGCTTATACTCGCCGTTCTCTTTGACGACCAGCGCATTGGCCGTCTTCTTCATTTCCTCCCAAGTTGCGGGAATGGGCAGCCCCAGCTCGTCGAGCAGCGTTTTGTTGACATGCAGAATGGGGGTCGAACGGTTAAAGGGCAGCGACACAAGCTTGTCGTTGAACACGGAATGTCCCATCAAGCCCGGCGTGAAGTCGTCGGCGCTCATATTCGACTTATCCAGGTAAGGGGTCAGATCCTCCAGCACATCCGAATCCGCGAAGAGCTCCACATAGGCACGCTCAAGCATGCTTACATCCGGAGCGGTATCGGCAGAAACCGCCTGCTGCAGTTTGGTAACGGTTTCATCATAACCCCCCTGAAAGGTACCGACCACTTCGATATTGTCATGGCTTGCGTTGAAGCGCTGAATCAATGAATCCAAATACTCGCCGTTCTTGCCGCCTACCGAATGCCAGAACTGCACGGTGGTCTTCTCCCCTGAAGCGGAATCATCGGGAACAGTCGCATTTGCCGCTGGCGCATTGGAATTCCCCGTGTCCGAGCCTGCTGCTTGATTCTCCGGATTCCCGCCGCTGCAAGCTGCCAGCAGGCTGGCAAATAAGGCAATGATGAGTGCAAGGCTTGCTGCTCTATTGCGCATTGCTAATCTCCTCCGTCATAAATGTTTTGGAAAAACGGATATCGAAACCGGCTATTTGATCCCCGAATAAACAAACGCTTTCACAATCTGTCTCGAGCAGACCAGATAAACAAGCAGGATGGGGACAACCAGCACGACGTTGCCGGCCATAATGATATGCCAGTTGCTGATGCCCTCGGTTTCCCGGAGCATTGAAATGCCGATGGTCAGCGGCCTGACAGCGGACGAATCCGTCATGACCAGCGGCCAGAAGTAATCGTTCCAATGGCTGACGAAGCTGAACAGCGCAACCGTCGCAAGCGCCGGCAATGACATCGGTGTCATAATGTTCCATATGATTCTGTACTCACTGGCATTATCCAGTCTTGCCGCTTCGATGATTTCCTCGGGAATCTGCATGAAGTATTGGCGCAGCAGGAAAATGCCAAAGGCGTTGGACATGAACGGTATGATTTGCGGCAGCAATGTCTTGATGATCCCCCAATCCGCCAGCATCAGATAGACGGGAATGAAGGTCACCTGGCCCGGGATCATGAAGGCCAGCAGCACCATGCCGAACAGCACATTTTTTCCTCTGAATCTGTATTTGGCGAAAGCGTATGCAGCCGGAATCATCACAAGCAGCTGCAGCACGATGACCGACGCCGTAATCACGAGCGAATTCCGCGCATAGGTCAGGAACGGCCCGGCCTGCATCGCCTCGACGAAATTGCCCCACTGCGGCGACGCCGGAATCCAGGTGGGCGGAAACGAAAGCGTTTCCCGAAATGTCTGGAGCGAGGTCGAAATCATCCACAGGAACGGGAAAATAAAAACCGCCAGCACGGCCGCCTTCAGCAGCGCGTTCAATGACATCCGCAAATGTCTGAATTCAAGCCTCAAGGCTTTGAACCCCCTTTCCCGAACTTGTCGGCTGTTTCATTGGTAATGGACCTTCCTGGACAGCAGCCGGAAATACAGCAGCGTCAGCAGGGCGATGATGGCCATCAGCACGACTCCCGTGGCGGACGCATAGCCGATATTCGTGGTCCTGAAGCCGTAAATATAGTAGACCAGCGTATTGGTGGCATCATTGGGGCCCCCGCCGGTCATGATCTTGACGGTGTCGAATACTTTGAAGGAACCGATCGTCATAATAATCAGTACGAAAAAGAGCTGAGGCGAAATAAGCGGCAATGTAATTCGGAAGAATACCTGGAGCTTGCCGGCGTTATCCAGCCTGGCCGCTTCGAAGAGCGGGGTTGGAATGCTTTGCAGCGCCGCCACCATGATCAGCGTGTAGTAGCCGATGCCCTGCCATACCGACACGATGATGACGGACAGCATCGCTGTCCGGGAGCTCTGCAGCCACGGGGAGGCCGGCAGCCCGACCCCCTTCAGCACGTAATTGAGAAAGCCCAGATTCGGCTCCATCAGCCAGAGCCACACGAGCGATACCGATACAATGGAAATAATATGCGGAGTGAAGATGCCGGCCTGCACGACGGCATTCAGCCGGCCTTTCTTGCCGATCCATACGGCGATAAGCAGCGAAATCGCCATCGTCAGAACAACGACTCCTGCCGTGTACACCGCCGTATTGCCCAGCGCCTTGTAGAAATCTCCGCGTGTGAAAATCTGGTCATAATTGTCGAAGCCGATAAATTTGCTCTTCGCTTTGTTCATCAGATTGTATTTGAAGAAGCTCAAATATATCAGATAAATGACGGGATACATGACGAACAGACAGATGCCCGCCATGGCCGGACCGATCATGACATAGGGACGCAGCCCTTCCCATACCCGTCTTCGACTCTTTCCGATACCCTCTCCTCTTTCCTGCCGCTGTTTCATTCTATCGGCAATCCCGATGGGCGCCATTCACTTACCTCCTTCAATCAATAGGTGCCAGCCTTATCCCATAATGTGCCTGCCGTTAAACCGAATACACCGTCATGCCGAAATCCCGAAAAGGCTTGAGCTCCTCCTCCGAGGCTTCCGTCCCGGTAATGAGCGTATGAATGGCGCTGTTCGGAGCTACGGTATGAAGGGACAGCTTGCCGATTTTGCTGTCGTCCGTAACGACGATAATTTCCCGGGCCGCCTTGATCATGCCCTGCTTGGCGGGCACAAGCTGCGCTTCCGGATGCATAAGCCCATGAACGGGATGAATGGCGGGAATTCCGATGAAAGCCTTCTCGACATGAAGCGATTCAAGCACATGATCGGTAAACATGCCGTTGAGCATGTAGCTTGACGGATACAGCTCTCCTCCGGTCAATATTACCTTGACGCCGGAGGCATCACGCAGCTCGGCGGCGATATTGATATCGTTCGTCACGACAATAATATTGGAGCGGTGAATCAGATTGCGGGCAATATGAAGCGTTGTCGTACCCGAATCGATAATAATATGTTCTCCATCCTCGACAAGCCCTGCCGCCATCTGGCCAATCCGCATCTTCTGCTCCAGCTGCTTGGACGAGCGTTCGCTGAACGGCGGCTCGTCATGCGTCCACTGCTCGGCGATCACGCCGCCATGCGTCCGTTTCAGCAGACCTTCCTGTTCGATCTCCATCAGGTCGCGCCTGATTGTCGCCTCATGGACATTGAACTGCTGCGCCAGCCCGGCAACCGTCGCAATCCGGCATTGTCTCACATGTTCCACTATTCGCATTTTTCGCTCTGCTGCTAACATATACATCCTCCACACCTGTTCATATTTACTCATATCTATTGTATGATTTTTGTATTTGTTTGCAAGTGTGCGCGTTTTGCTGATGCAAGCCGGGAACGATCCTGCAGCATGGAGATACATAGTAAGGCGGATATCGTTAAGGAAAATGAGGTCGTATCATACAGAAGACCTTCCTTGTGGGCAAACTGACCGGCTCGCACCGAGAAAGGACGGGCGGTTATCACCACCAGCCTCATGCTCGAAAATGTTCATTTACCAGCGGAAGTCGAGCAGAACCTTTGTCCAGCTCCGATGAGCATCGGCTTCTTTCATGACACTATCGAAATCGCCTGCGGAAGCGATAACAGAGTGCTTCTCCGGCAGCAGTCTGCCGAGCGTGCGTTGACAATCCTGATCCTTCATCGCCGCCAGCACAGGATGGAAATCAGCTCTCGAGCTTCTGCTGCTTCCTCTCATCGTAATTCCTTTCTCCAGCACATCCCTTGTGTTGATCGGCACCCGGTCTTCCGTCACGCCCATCAGGATCAGCTGCCCGCCCGGCCTCAATATATCGATGGCCTGATTGATTGCGCTTTCGGAAAACCGGCCGCCGGTGCATTCGACTGCGATATCGAAGGAGGGATCGGAAGAGAAATCATAATCCTGAACCAGACTTACCGTTGCAAAATCGAACTGGGCGAGCTTCTCTGGAATCGCCCCGAATACGAGCAGGCGGTCGCGGCCAACGCCATATACATGCCGCAGCACGGCTGCAGCCAGATAGCCGACCGGCCCGTCTCCGAAGACGGCGATCCTTGCGTTTGCCAGCCTATCCGCCACAGGGGAAAGCGCCTGATAGGAAACCGAGCACAGCTCGGCGAGGACGGCGATCTCGTCCGGCACCTCGTCCGGCACGGGAATCACGCATGGGGCGGGCATCACCAGCCGGTTTTGGGCCATTCCGTCCATGCCGCTTCCCAGAAACCGGCCGCGGTGGCAATAGTTCTCCCCGCTGCCAGTGCGGCATGCCGGGCAGCATTGCTCCGGCGGAATGCCGTCCGACAGATAGCCGGGAATATTCGGAACTACCACTACTCTCTGACCGGGCTTCAGCCCGGGCGCACCGCTGGCAACGATTGTGCCAATGCCTTCATGAATGAGCGCCATCGGCAGCTTGCGCTCCAAAGCCTCCGGTCTTCTGTTCCCGCTGTAATAGCGCAAATCGGCGTGGCAAATGCTGCCCATCGACGGCTCGACCACGACCTGCCGGTCGGAAACCTCGTGCTCAATCGTCGCTTCGATGATTTGATGCGGCTTGATCAGCCTGTAAGCCTTGGATTTAACCTTCGTTATGCTGTCACTTGGTTGAATCAATCTCTAACCCTCCGCTCGTTATTGCGTTTTTATGATCATAAATGTTCATTCGTGCACATGGAGATAATACCGCCAATATGGGCAATCGTCAATACTTTTCTGAGTAAATATGTTTATTTATATTTATATGCGCTCATATAAGGTGGGTTTTTAATTCCATAATGTTTATATATGCTCGTTTAGGTCGATCGATTAAACCTTAGAAGTAACTTATAAATGCTATAAGGATCAAAAAAACCGGACCGGCAGCCGGACTCTTTCGGGGCGGTCCATTCCGCCTCCGGTCCAGTCCTACTGCCTATCCGGCTCTACTGCCCTCCCCATTCAGAGGCGGGCGAATATTTCCTGCCCCGATCGCTACAGCGCTTCCTCGTTCTTCTCCTCTGCCGTATTTTTAGCGCGGTTAAATACTCGTATCTCCAGATAACTTCCGAATTTTGCGATCAGCGCCGAAATAAAGACCGTAAAAATGACCATGCCGTAAAATCCGGCGCCGATGCCGATCCCCACACCCCCGACAAACAGTATCATCGACGCCGAGGTCAGCCCGCTAATCTTGAGGCCATTCTTCAGTATGACGCCTGCGCCGAGAAAACCGAGTCCCGATACGATCTGCGCGGTCAGTCGCATCGGGTCCATCATTGTTCCGTCGCTGCCGGTGCTCAATTTTTCGACGCTGTATATGGAAATCAAGGTAATGAGCGTACTCGCCACGCAGACGTACATATAGGTTTTCAATCCGGCGGGCTTGCTCTTCGATTCGCGGTCCCAACCGATCAGGAATCCGAGAATAGCGCTCAGAGATACCCGCACATACATTTCATAATAGTCTTTCATATGCATCTTGGCGTCCATCAAAAGGCCATCCAGCATATGACCACCTCCTTTTTTATAGTATTTGGACAAAAAAGGCCGTCCGCCAAACAGCGGAACGGCCCATATATCCAAAAAACCAGAAAGTATAAAATTTGGCCTTGCCTTTTCTGATATTTCTGAGGGAAGAAACTTGCCGCGCAGCCAAAGGACGGCGACAGCCGTTTCTTCTTGGCCGCGAGGGTCTGCGGCAAGAGCTGGTGGATAATCTCGAAAGTTTTTTATGGATGAGTGCCGTACATCAAATGCTTGCCGGAACTGAAATCAAAAAATTCGTTTTATTATTTCTTCGATCGGCCCAGTCCCAATAATGAGCTCCAGTACGGCCAACAGCGCCAAATGGGCGGGGTAGAAGCTTCTCCACAGCCATTTTGGCATGCGCCGCCGCTCCATCTGCCTGAATATCTCGGGCCAGTAGGCGATAAACACCGTCGAGAAGATGCTGAAGAGCTCCAGCACCCAGCTCTTGAGAATAATAAACAGGATGTTCAGGCCAAAATGGCCGATCACCATAAAATGGCTTGTCGTATAGGTGTAAATGAGCACCAGCAGCAGCCCGTAAGCGCCATAATCGAAGTTGAGCGCCTCCATGACGACGGCCGCTGCGATTGCGGCGGGAATCCAGATGCTTTTCCTCCAGTTCTCGATTCCGTACAGCACGACGAGGCAGACAAGCAGCGTTCCTGCCGCATTCACCCCAACGGTACCGAGAGCAAAGGTGAAGGGCAGCTGGGAAATTAACGCAATCCAGAACAGACGCCGCATATACAGCTTCATATTGCTCGTCCGCCTGTATCCCAGTACAATGCAGTAGGCGTAAATAGGGAACGCGATCCGGCCAATCACCCGCAGAATGGTCAGATCCTTGAAGAAGGTTACGCCAAGATGGTCGATGAGCATCGTCACCATGGCAATCAGCTGCATATGCTTTCCTCTTTTCCTTGTAATTGTGCCGATCGGCTCCATTCCTCTATATAATGCCATAATGCCGCATATGTCCGCTACTTTCAAGGACAGGCTGGGCTGGCCCGCTTCCAGCACCTCTGCCCCGTCCCGCCGGCACAGTGACATAAAAAAATCCCGCCATCGCTTATTGTTTATAAGCGAAAGACGGGATTGCCGTGCTGCCGGCTGTCAGGATTGCTGCGATTTCGCTTCCATCCTGCCGGATAGCAGGACGCTGCCCTCGTAAAGTACGATCATCGGCACGTAAACGAGCAGCATCGATACGGCATCGGGCGGTGTGATAACGCCTGCGACGACAACAAGCACGAAATACGCGTAACGGCGAAACTTGCGGAGCATGCGCGGCTTTAACAGCCGCAGCTTCGTCAGAAACAGCACAACGATGGGCAGCTCGAACATGAGCGCTATCGGAATCGTGATGTTGAACAGGAAGGAGAAATACTGCATAATGCCGTAAGTTTCGGTCAACTCGAGCCGATGCGCGACACTAGAAGTGAACATAATCGCCATTCTGAAGACGATAAAGTAACCGAAGGCGAGACCCGCCAGAAACAGCAGCAGTGCGGCGGGAATAAACATAAACGAGACCTTCCGCTCCTCCTCCATGAGCCCAGGCTTCAGAAACAGCCACAGCTGGTACATGGAGAACGGGAGCGATACGACGGCTCCGCTGATGAATCCGACATTCAAGTACAAGCGCAGCGCATCACCCGGCGAAAAAATGTTCCAGGCCAGCCGGTCTGCAGGCGGCATGCTCTTCATCCATTCGATCAGCGTCTGCGCCGCAATCAGCCCTGCCGCCACGCTGACAAGAAGCGCGGCCAGCGCGAATACGATTCTTCTGCGCAAGTCGGTCAAATGCCCGACAAGCGTCATCTCACCTTTACGTTCCCGGGCTCCCTGCCTGCCCGGAGAAATTCCGATCATGAATTGCGCGGCTCGGCCGCCTTGCTCCCCGCCTCATCCAAAGGCAGCTCCTTATCCGGTTCTCTGGAAGCCGACAGCGCTCCGGTTGTAGCGTCTTTGAATTCGCGGAACATTTTTCCGAAGCCCCGTCCAAGCTCAGGCAGTTTATTCGGCCCGAACAACAGAAGAGCCACCAAAGCGATTAAAATAATATGCCACGGCGACAGCATACCCATGATTTATCCCTCCCGCTATGTTTTTTGCGAAGTCATTATCATAGAGAATCATAGAAACGAATTCTTGTAGAAGATAGTCGCTTTCCGGCTGCCGGCTGCTCCCGACGCGAAGCCGAAGCTTAGACGGCCTGTGCTCTCGTCGTTCGGATTCGTCAAGCGAATGGCCATGCCTTCCGGCTCCCGATAGGCCAGCGACACACCGGCCTGGGTATGGAAACGGTCCACCTGTGTGCCCGTATTGAGATCGACGGTGGTCAAATACGTATTGCCCGGCGACGGGTTCGAGGTGCTATAGGCGGTTCCATCCAGGAGGTACAAATATTTGCCGTATACGCAATAGCCTTGAAACACGCCCAATGTCGCGGGCTGATAGACGCTCGCGATTGCGGTACGGCCGCCGGCTTTGAAAGCCTGCAAATTGTATACGTCAAAACGGGGGTTGGTCGTCGCGTCCCGGTAGCGGACAATCAGATTGCCATGGTAATTATCGATATTGCAGGTGTAGCTGTAGTTGCCCGTGCCCGGCACCGTGTATTTGGTCAGAGAGGGATTGGTATTATAGAGCGTCGTTCCATTGGCAAACGGGAACCGGCATATTTTCGAGCCCCAGCTGTCCGCCCCATCGATGACGCCATCCGTCTCTGTCCACAGATAGGCCGAAGTGCCGGACGGCTCCACGCCGATCGATACGCCGTGGCCGAATCCCTTCAGTGCCATCTGGCCGAGAAGCGAGCCCGTCATGCTCAGCTTCGTCACGGTCAGATCGCCCGAGGACGAGGGCGAGCCGTACGTAATCTGCACCGTATAAATGGCATTGTTGATGCTGTCGAAACCGAAGGACTGCATGACCGTTGCGCTGCCAAGCGACACCTCGCGGAACATTTCGCCGCCCGAGCCGCTCAGCGAGAAGCGGGGACTGTCCGGAAGAGCCGCGGCAGCCGCTCTGCTTCTGCCGCCGCCAAGCGCGATGCCCGGGAACATTGCCGCTGCGGCGATCCCTCCGCTCAGCATCAGAAATTTCCGCCTGCTGAAGCTTTTGTCCGATAGTGAAGCCGACTCCTGCTCCGCCGAAATGTTTGCGTTTTCATCCCTGGCTCTTTCTTTCTTCTCCTTGCCGGTCTCCATCATGATTACACCTCCGATATGAATGTTTGTTCGCCTTACATCGTCAGTTTATTGAAAATCACGGCAGCGGAATAGAGTAAAAAAACCGATATCGGCGGTAAAATATCAACTTTTTCGCTTAACTGCCAAATTATGATAGAGCGATGTCGAATGAGCGTTTGCCCGAATGGACAGACGCAAGCAGCGCGCCGCGAATATCAGGGTATTATTTTGACAATACCAGCCAATCGTCAACTTGTTGCGATATATCCGTTGCGCCTGCCGGCAGGACATTTATAATGAACGGATAACGGGAAGGCGGAGCACGCAGACGCGGAGCTTGCAGGAATCGCCTGGCCTGCAGGTAATTCCTTCCCGTATTGGGGCGGACGCTGCCTCATATTCGAGAAAATCAAACGGGGAGAGGAACGGTGCAATGTACAATCTGTTGATAGTCGACGACGAGCCGAGAATCGTAAGCGGCCTCTACGAACAATTTCTGGATTGGAAACCGGAAGAGCTGAACGTATACCGCGCTTATTCGCCCCTCGAGGCGCTGGCGATCCTGACTGGCTCCAAGATGGATATCGTCCTGACCGACATTCATATGCCCGGGATGAGCGGGATCGAGCTCCAGCAGAAAATTCACGAGCGCTGGCCGCGCTGCAAAGTCATTTTTCTGACGGGCTACAGCGATTTCGATTATATCCAGTCGGCCATGCGAAACGGCGGAATGGACTATATTCTGAAGGTTGAGGGCGACGAGCCGATACTTGCCGCCGTCGGCAGGGCGATTGAACGGCTGAGGGATGAGCGGGTGTCCGACAATCTGCTGCAGAGGGCAAGAGAGCAAATGCAGGCGGCAGGACCGATGCTGCGCAAGGAATATATATCCGGGCTGCTGCAGGGGGAGCTGAGTGCCAAGACCGTCGACCGCGACCGCTTCGAGGAGCTGCAGATTCCGCTGTCGGCAGCGGAAAATGTATTGCTGGCGGTAGGCCGGATCGACCAGTGGCCGGACGATCTGCGTCCTTCGGATAAATCGCTGCTTATGTACGCTGTTCAAAATATTTCCGGAGAATACATGAACACGCTCCGGCTGCTTTCGATCCCGGCCAATCCCTCCCGCCTCGTATGGCTCATTCAGCCTGCAGCGGGAGACGACGGATCCGGGAGTGTTGCGGAAGTCACCGAGTGGGAGGCTTGCGCCGCCTTTGTTCATGGTACGATGTCCGATATTCAGGATGCGTGCCGGACGACGCTGAAGCTGCCGCTATCGATTGCCATTAGCTCGGTCTGCTGTCCGTGGTCCACCGCGGCTGCCCAATATATGCGGCTGGAGCAGCTGCTTCAGCGGGGGTTCGGTCAGGATACGGAGATGCTGCTGTCCGACGCGGTGCCGGCTACCTCTTCCCTGTCCCCCGAGTCGGCCTGTTTCACAAAGCAGGATATCGCCCTTCGGCTGAAGGCGGTCAAGCAGCTGGAAACCCTGCTGCTGGGCGGTCAGAAGGATGAATTTTTCGCTTTGTACGAGGACACTGCGGAAACCGCCCGGACGCTGCAGAAATTTACTGAGTTCCAGCCGTTCCTGGTCGAGCTTGAGTATGCCTTTGCTTCCCTTTTTCTGTCTTACATGAACCAGTGGGGGCTGCTGGAGACGGTAACGGCGTCCAGGGAGGCGGGAACGCTGCTTCACAGGGGGGCATTCGTATCGTGGGCGGAGACCGAGGAGTATTACCGGGAACTCTCCTGCCGGTTATTTGCCTTGAGGACGGGCGAGCAGCAGGACCGGACGCAGAAGATTTTGACGATGGTGAATCTATATATCGAGCAGCATCTCGCCGAGGACCTGTCGCTCGACAGGCTGGCCAACCATGTCTACCTGCATCCGACCTACCTGTCGCGCCTGTACAGGCAAATGACGGGTACCCGGCTGTCCGACCGGATCAAAGAGCTGAGACTGAATAAAGCCAAGGAGCTGCTGGCCGCTCCCCGGCTGAAAATTCATGAAGTATCGGCCAGCGTCGGATTCGAGTCAGCCCATTATTTCACCAAGGTGTTCAAGAAGGAGCTGCATATGACGCCGCAGGAATACAGGGACCGCTGCTGCACGGAACAGAATTAGCTGTGCCGTGTACGGCCCATCCTATCAGGCGTGAAAGGATTTCCAGAACTCGCCTTCCGTGTCGATGATATCCCTGATCTGCGCAAAAGGAATCGTAAAGGTCGGGAACCCCGCGACGTATGGAGCGATCTCATAGGGCTCGAAATATAAATGGAGTGCATCATCAGTCACATAAAACGGCTGGTCCGGCCGTATGCCGGTATAGCTATCCGGGAATACGTACGAATATTGCGGATCCTCCCTGATTTGTTTGCCGACTATATCGCTTAGTACCTTCACATAGTCGCTGCCTGGCTTAAACAGGTCCTTTAGCGCATACATACGGCCATTGGTCAAATTCAGGATCGCATATGTTTTGGTCGGCATGCCGTGGGCGGCGCCGAATGGAAAATTATATCCATTCAGCGCAAGCTGCAGCAGCTTCTGTTTGTAAAACGCGACCTCGAAATCGCCGGAGTACGAATAATCGAGCTTTTTGCTGGCGGGAACCGGCTTGACCTGGGACATTTCCTTCAGCTTGGCGTTAACGGTCCGCTGCGCGGCTTGATTCGCCATCCCTTCAACTTGGGGGTAATAGACGAGATAATCCGCATTTGGCTTATATTTCTCCTCTTTCACAAGGTAAGGAGGCTGGAGCGGGATAACCTTATTTTGCTGCCAGACGACGCGTCCGGCACGGGTCAAATAAGACAGCCGCTGATCGACGAATGCCTTGATCAGGCCATTCTCCTCCAGTGTAAGCGTGCCGCTGCCCTCCACGCGCGGATAACCCGGCGCAGGCTTGCCGCTGCGATCGATAAAGTACGTTTGCTTCGCGTCGTAAACCGAGGCAAGTCCGTCCTTGAAATTGGAAACGTCATTATACAGGAAGTCCGACAGCCGTTGGCCGTTCCAGTCGGCGATGGCGTAGACCGAGCCGACGAAGGGCTGCTCGGGGTCGACCGCCCGGCCGAGCGCCAGCCGCTCATCCCCCAGATCCCGGATGTCGTTGTACTCAGGCTTGACAATGAAGGCTCCCTGCTTGTCGATGACACCGTAGCTCGATTTGTAATCCTCGGCCGTATTGACAATGGCCCGGCCGTCACGGAACGCAAATGCCGACGAATAGGACGGCTCGATCACGAAAGTCCCGCGCTCGTCGATATAACCGTACTTGCCGGCGGATTCCCGTTGGAAGGCGAGCAGTCCGTCGCCAAGCGGTCCCACATAAGCATACGGATAGGTGGCGAGTCTGCTTCCGTCCGGCCCAATGAGCGCATATTCATTGTCCTTGATTTTTACAACTGCCTTACCAGCGGCAAAATCGTTCGCTTCCTCGAACTGTGCCGGAATCGCTTCGTTCCCCCGGGAATCCAGATAGCCGTAAAGACTGATGCTGCCATCGGCATCGCCGCTGCCGCCTTCTGTGACATAGAAGACCGCTCTTCCGTCCTGCATGTCCGCGATAAACGGGTACGCCCGCTTTGTCAGCACCGTTCCTGTCTCGTCGATCAGCCTGAACCCCTGGCTGTCGATTGCAGCCGCCCGCTCTTCCGAGAACGGGCTGATCGAATCATAAACAGGCTTCACCACGTAATTCGCTGATGTGTCGATAACGCCGTAGCTCCCATTCTCGCTGACGATTGCGAGGCCATTCTGCTGAAAATCCCGCGCATCGTCGTACAGGGGGAGAATCGCCATCCTGCCGCTGCTGTCAATATAGCCCCATTTCGTCCCGCCCACCGTTTTGAGCGATGCGGGGAACAATCCTGCCGCCCGCGGCATGTTCATCAGCTCCAGCATCTGCCTGATGTTCCGCTCAAGCGCAAGCAGCGCCTCGCGGGAAGGATAGGGCCGGGTGAAGCCGAGCGCCCTTCGGACCGACACCAGCGCCTCCTGCGGCATGCCGGCGCGGTACTGCGCATCGGCAAGGTAATACCAGTAGAACGGGTAATCCGGATGCTGCCGCGTCATCCGCTCATAGTAGCGGACGACCCCCGGGAAATAATAAAAATATACATCCGGCGCGGGCACGAACTTCCCGCTGTCCCACCTCAGCACCTCGACGCGGTATGCCTCCCCCGTGTCGTGGATCCAGAGCGCGATTTCCGCTTTGCCGTCACGCCCGTCAAGGCCCGGCATATCCATCACTTCCAGATAGCTGTAGGCCATATCGGCGGGAGCCGCATCCTTCAGCCCTTCCCGCGTCCACTCGTAGACCGACAGCTTCGACCAGATCGAGCCGATCTGCCAGCCGACGATCAGATTGTTCAGGCCCGGTCTCATGACGGGCGCCGCCGTCAGCAGCGTCACGCCGTAGCCCTGCCCTTTCACATTCGCGGCAATCTCCCACATGCGGTCCCGGTATTTCAGCACAAGCAGGTAAAGCTCCCCATTCAGACGGTAAACAGCTGCGATTTCCGGTACCCGATCCCCGGTTAAATCGGCGGCATATACCGCCGCATGCGCAGCAGGCCCGTTGGTCATCATCAGTTGCGCTCCCGCCGGTAAATGGGCCATGGCGATCTGCGTCAGCATCGGTTCGTTAACGGCCATGTCAGCATCCTCCCCTATTCCCGCATTCTTCGCCTAATGGTATGCAGTCTGCCGCAAGATATGCTTGCTTGCGGAGGAAACATGGTCAAATCCTTTTCGTTTCTGCGGCTGCTTGTAATCCCCCTCTTCTAATGAAGCTGAAAAAACGTATCCCCGCACCGGATTCGAATCCGGTGCGGGGATACGTGAAATCTCTTTCTACATTAAAAAATGGAATCGTTTGTCACTGCTTCTGAAACAAACGATTGATGATCACGGCTGCCTGCGCTCTTGTGGAAGGCTCCTTCGGAGCGAATCTTCCGCCGCCCATCCCTTCAATAATCCCGGATTGCTGCATGGCGTCTACAGCCTCTGCCGCATAAGCCGATATCTTGGACCGGTCGGCAAATGCAGCAGCCGCCGCTGAGCCGTGTAATTCGATTTGCTGCAATTCGGCTATTTTATAAACCATTACCGCCATATCCTGCCGCGAAACAGGGTCATTCACGCCAAAGCTGCCGTCTGTCCTGCCCTTGACGATCCCGAGCTTCTGCGCCGACGTGACTGAATCGGAGTACCAGTGCTTCTCCTTCACGTCCCGGAATGTGGACGGCTCGCCTGGCGCAGCAAGATCGAATGCGTTCATCAGCATGGTGATGAATTCCGCTCTTGTAACTGCCGCCCCCGGGTTGAAGTTTCCATTCCCGTCTCCGTTAATGATTCCTCTTGCCGCCAAAGTCTCAATAGCGTCGATTGCCCATTCGCTTTTCTTGAGGTCTCCGAATGAGATATCCGCATATCCGAGGGCGTATTTACTGAAATGCTCCGCTTTAAATTCAACACTGCCGGCTGCCGGATTATATTTGCCGTTTTTGATGATGGTCAAATCGCCCTCATCATTGATGTAATACACGATGATCTTGTTGGGATTTTCCCCGGTCATCAGCTTGTAGGCAATAGCAATCTGCATCTCGTTCCCGTTAAATCCGGTTATAGGCTGCCCGTCCAGGGTCAAGCTGAAATCGTAGACCGCATGGTCGCCAATCCGCTCTTGTGCCGCTGCAGGAAGACTGTCTTTGCCGACCTTGGCAACCGTGAGCTGCAGGCTCGAACCCGCCGTCCCTTCTTTGCCGGCAAACAGGCTGGTCAAGAAGGATAGAGTTGTGAACCCCATATCGACTTTAATCGTATCGATGGCATCATCTCCAGCCGCGAGTATGGGCTGATACGGGATATCCACCTTCACTTCCCTGGTATTATCCAAAGCGGCGATCTCGATGGTGAGCGTCTGGACAGAGGAGTCCAGCATTGCAGCCTCCATGTCCGCCGCTCTCAATTGTATGACCGCATCACCGTTCGCATCGATGACAGGCTGTACCTTGATCATTCCTATACCGACCGAATAGGCCGGCGCTGCCCATGGTGAGGGGAAACCGGATGGCTCCTGACCCCCGCTGACATCGTCGTTATTACCGTTATTGTCACCGTCACCGTCATTGTCATCATTGCCGTTGTTATCGTCACTGGCCTTTGCCGGTGTGCCGGTTATTGGAATACCGGCAGAGCTATTTCCAGTCAGATCGACCGTACTGATCTTAAACGAGTAGCCGGTGCCGTTCGTCAGACCGGAAATAACGGCATGTTCCGCTCCTTTGGCGGCATACACGGCATCAATGACGGTCCCGTCCACCGATTCTATTCTAATCTTCTCCAAATCGCTGTCGCCCGGATCCGTCCAGGATAACGCGAGCTGCCCGTCGCCTTCGGCGACAGCGGCGCCTGTTACCTCTCCCGGAGGCGTCGTATCCGGCAGATCTCCGGTTTTGACAAGGGTTATGTTATCCAGATAACCCCAATAATCCGCGCTGGCCGATGCCGTAAAAGCAACGGTCACCGTTCCGTCCGTCACGCGGATGCCCGGAATGCTGAAGCCGCGCCAGATATTATGCCAATCGGATCCGGCCTGGCCCTGATTGATAATGTTCGCTGAAGCGCGGCCGGATGGCGTTTCGGCACTGAGCTTCAATTCGGCAACGCCGGGATCGTTCGCCGCTCTGCCGGCATCGTCGATCACCATATTGCTTTTTCCTGCAGAATGCGCCGTCAAGGTATAAAACCCGTTTGGCAGCCCATTTACCTTCTGCGACAGCATAAAAGCATACGCGTCCTTCGACCAGTAATCGAAGTAGCCGGTTCCGGCATAAACCTTGCCGGCCCCTGTCTCGCGGATCGCGTCAAATACGCTGGAGTCTTGGGCGGAGCCTGCAGCGGCTCCCGTTAACGTCCACGCGCCGAACTGGCCTTCCCGTTCAAATCCGCCATCCGGTATCAAGCCTTCCGCGCTGCCGTCCGTCTTCAAACTGAATGTGCTTGCCGGACTGTTCGTATAACCGGGCTTGGATGCCATCGCTTTCAATACCGTGTTGGCGGCAATCGCAACCGGCCCCGTATAAACAAGCGTCGTACTGGTGTTGCTGGCATAACCAGGCTCGCTTCCGTCCGTCGTATAGTAGATCACGGCACCTTCCGTCCCGCTGGACAGCTTAACCTTCGAAGGAACAGGCAATGCCGCCTCCGCCGGGAGCGCCGCATCCCCGATAGAAGCCGTTACCGGCTGCGCCTGTGTCTGTGCATCCGTACTGGTCGGCAGGCCGAAATAAAAATCGTCGACATCTCCCCATGCTCCCGCAGCTCCATTGAGATTCACGCCGACCGTGACATGTCCGGAGGTAACCGGAACCTGCAGACTGTATGGTTTGAAATTGTTCCAGCCTGCCGGCACAGCGTCGATCTTCATCATCGCCGAAGGATCGCTTGCATCATATCCCACAGCGTACAGATAGGGAACCGCCGCGTCGCTCAGAGCATCCCCGTCCACCCATGCGGAGAAGGTATAGGTAGCATTAGCGACATTAAGGGTTTGCGACACCGTGGCGTCGTTAAAAGCGGAATCACTCCAGTAATGGATCGCATTGGTGCCGGAACGGGGCGTCGAGCCTGCTCCTTGAGGCGCTCCGATGGAAGGACTGGATACCGTCCAACCGGCGGACCCGCTCTCAAGTCCCGGATTCGTCAGCAGATTCGGCGGCTGCGCAGAATGCACCGTAATCACGGCCGAGGCTGCCTGCGTCTCGGAGCCTACCGTTCCATAAGCCGTGTAGACACCGGGTTCCGCCGTATTGACTGCTGATGTGTCCCATGCCGATACCGCAGCGGGTTTGTAGCGACCATCGCTGTACTGCCCCTGTACGGAAGAAGGCAAGCTCAGAACCCCGCCTGCCTCCATGGTTCCGTAATACGGGTCCGCAGCGATAAATACCGGCGCGGGGGCGGCAGCTGTCCCCCGAACGAGATTGAATACATCGATGGATGGCAGCGCTTTTCCCGTGTAATCGAACAATGCCTGATTTTCCCATCCGCTGCCCTGTCCGGCAATCCAGCCCGTGTCATTGCCCGGAAGCCAGTCTGCTCCCCAGTAGAACAGACCCAGCCCCTGATTGCCTGGCACATTTGCCAAATTGTTGATGACATCGCGGATGGCTGCCGCCTGACCCTGCGGCGTAGGGGTGTAGCCTGCCGTATAGGCGCTGCTTCGATCAAAGTTATTGATCGTCTCGTCTCCCGGCTCAAGCGTCCAGGCATAAGCCGTCTCCGCCACGATGACCGGTTTGCCGTACCGGCTAGCCAACGTATTCATAATAACAGCATTTTGCTCCGTCGTTCCGTGCCAGAACGGATAATCGGAGATGCCGATCAGGTCAAAATCGACCGCTGTACCGCCGGTCGTCCAGGTGTCCAGATTCCAGGTAAACGTGCCTGTGCTGCCGCTGGAATTCCCAGCGATGTGGATCATGATTTGAATGTCCGGATCAACCGCTCTCACCGCTGCGGATGCTTTCTGGAGAAAAGGCGCCGCTTTCTCTGCGGAATCGCCATCCGGCCAGAGCAGCCCTCCGTTGATCTCGTTGCCGATCTGTACCATTTCCGGGAGAACGCCTTCCGCTTCCATCGCGGTCAGCACATCGTATGTGTAGCGGTACACATCCTCCTGCAGCACGGTCCCGCTGTGATTGGCCCAGGCCTTTGGCTTATTTTGCTTGCCGGGATCAGCCCAGAAGTCGCTGTAATGAAAATCCAGCAAAAGCTTGATCCCGAGCGCCTTTGCCTGTTTGGCCGTGGCAATATCCCGGGCCAGATCATTGTTCCCGCCGCCGATCGGCTGACCGAACGCATCAGTCGGATCGTTCCAGATCCGCAGTCGGATATAGTTGACGCCATGCTTCTTCAGCACCTGCATGGCGCTCATTTCCGTACCATCGGTATCGTAAAACTTCCGGCCTGCTTTTTCAAGCTCATAGAGCTCGGAGACATCCGCCCCCATGATAAAATCGCTTCGCTGTCCGTTCTGCAGTCCCGGGACCGGATCCACCGAGACGGCGCCTGAAGCTGGCTGTGCCGCGAAGCCCGTCATCGTTCCCACCGGATAACAAGACAGAATAATGAAGAAGACGAGCCATTTTGCCGCCAGGGAACGATAAGACATCCTGCTTTTCATATACATTTTTCAGCTCCCGTCAGATTATTATTTATTCACTTTTCACTCATTCGCTAAGTGCGTTCATGGAGGAGAGCGCTGCTTCGTTTCAATACACGGGAAGCATACACAGGAAGCGTAAGCTTCATTAACACGGGCTCTCCCGTCTCAGCATCGGTATAGGCCTGATCCAATTCCAGCGTCCGCTCCTCTCCCGAGAAATTAAGCAGAAACACAAAATCATGCTCCCCGTCGGAACGAAGCTGTGCCGATACGCCTCCAGGCAGCTCGATATCCATCGCGCGTCTTACGCCTGCATCCGATACCAGCTTTCCATATAACCCGTCATAGAACGCCGGATCATTAACGCGCGCCGCCAGATAGTAAGCCTTGCCTTTGCCCGGTGCATTAACCGTTAATGCTGGCCGTCCGGCATAGAAATCTTCCTTATACTGGCCAAGAATATCTGCGCCTTCGGAATGGATCAGCTCGCAGATTTCATGAACTTCGAAGGAACCGGCCAATCCGAGTGCGTTCCCGGGCGTCATGACGATGCCATTGCGGTCGTGATCATGCAGTCCTTCAACCTCCTCCGCCCAGATGCCGAGCGTCTTGCGCAGCGGACCGGGAAAGCCGTTCAGGTGGCACAGGTCATTCTCGTTCACAATGCCGGACCAGTAAGTGACGAGCAGCGTGCCGCCATCCAGAACGAAACGCTCCAGCAGCTCCCCCGTCTCCTCGCGGAGCAGATAGGCCATAGGCAGGACAAGCAGTTTATAAGCGGAGAAATTATCACCAGAGCCGATAATGTCCACCGGAATGCCTTGTCGCCACAAAGCCCGATAGTGCTGCATCACCGTCTCTTCATAATGAATGCCCTGATTTCGCG
The DNA here is from genome assembly GCF_056269255.1 of Paenibacillus sp. JT31N17. NCBI lineage: Bacteria > Bacillati > Bacillota > Bacilli > Caryophanales > Paenibacillaceae > Paenibacillus > Paenibacillus sp. JT31N17. The sequence continues at coordinate 1,249,740 of NZ_JBWDNP010000001.1, read as the reverse complement.
GCCCCTGGGCATCGTTGACCGCCCAGCGGTTATCCCAGTCGAACAGGATGGCCGCTTCCGCCGGAACATCCGTGCCGATCAATTCCGATAAATGCGACAGCGATTCTCCCAGCGATGCAACGTCCTGGAACACGCGGGTATGCTCATGCCCGACATGATCCACGACCGCGCCGTGAAATTTTTCACTGGAGCCCCGGCTTTTGCGCCATTGAAAGTATTGAACCGTGTCCGCGCCGTGCGCAACAGCCTGCAGCGAAGACAGTCTGTGCATCCCGGGCCGCTTCAGCTTGCTGACTGGCTGCCAGTTCGTCTGGCTCGGCGTGCTTTCCATCAGCATGAACGGTTTTTGCTTCAAGGAACGGAATAAATCGTGATTGAAGGCAAACCATGAAGCAACATTGTCCTCTGCGGGCGACTCATGCCATGTCGGATATGCATCCCACGATATGACGTCCACAGCTTTGGCAAACTCGCGGTAATCCAGCCCGTCGAACAAATCCATCATGTTTGCCGTACAGGGCAGATCGGGATTGACCGCTTTCAGCGGATTGATTTCATGCAGGTAGAAATCGATTGTCTGATCGCTGACGAACCTTCGCCAATCGAGATTCTGCCCGTGCACCATGGTCTCGCCATGCGGTGCGGGCGATTCGATCTGCTGCCAGGATGTATACGTATGGCTCCAGAAGGTCGTCCACCACGCCTGGTTCAGCGCTTCGAGAGAGCCATACTTCCGCTTCAGCCAATTCCGGAAAGCATCCTGGCAATAATCGCAGTGGCATTCGCCGCCGTACTCATTGGAGATATGCCAGCCAATAACCGCCGGATGTGCCGAATACCGCTCCGCCAGCCTGGCATTCATGATGCTCACCTTCTCGCGGAAAACCGGTGACGTGTAACAATGGTTGTGCCGGCGCCCATGCAGATTTCTCCGGCGGTCCGCTCCGACGCGAAGCACCTCCGGATACTTCTCCGACATCCAGGCCGGCCTGGCGCCGCTTGGCGTCGCCAGCCAGGCGAATATGCCGTTATCGGCGAAAGCATCCAGCACGTTATCCAGCCAATCGAACCGGAATGTCCCCTCCTCCGGCTCCAGCATAGACCAGGAAAAAATGCCTACCGCCATGACATTGCATCGGGCCAGCTTCATTAGACGAATATCCTGCTCCAGAACATTCGGATCGTGCAGCCATTGGTCCGGGTTATAATCCGCGCCGTGCATGAAGACCGGCAGCTTGCTGCTGATCGGTGGAAATTTCTTGTTCATCCTGTTTCATCTCCCAAGTTCTAGAAGTCTGGTGAATGACAGGCGGAGCAGGCGGAAATAGTCTGGAGAAGCGTAAGCGTTCGCCTTTGTACCCCGAATTTACCAGGTAAAGGTGACAATGCTTCCCACTGTGTTGATTGTGGGCAGCATTGCACCAAAGGTATCAAAAATAAAAAAATTCAGGGGTACAACAGCGATCGGAAGACGTTTCCGCATGCGAAGCCAGATTTTTTCACCAGACTTCTATATTAGTCGTCAAAAAGAAGGAGAGGTCGGTTCCCACCTGCCTCTCCGTCTGCTTGCAAATATGATTACTGCTGCCCGGCAAGGAACGCGTCAATTTGACTTTGCAGCTCCTGCCGGATCTTGTCGATACCGGCTGCTTGCAGCTGCTTGATCAGGTCTGCCTGGCCTTTATCCAGATCCTTGATCAATCCGTATTCCAGCGGAATCGAGTAACGGAGCATAACGTTGCCTACGTTGGCCACTTCATTCTTCACCTTGGCATTATCGAACACGAAGGTCTCCAGCGGAAAGTGATACACTTTATCCTTCCAGCTGTTGGCGATATCCGTTGCTGCCTGAGGAAAGGTTGCACTTGTGCGGTTTAACGGCGAATTCCAGCCCCAGTTGGAGAAATTCGTATAATTGGCCGCATTCGGACCGGGCTGGAACTTGTCGTCGCCTACCGGATCGTAATGCTTGCCGGTAATGCCGTACATCGTCAGATCATGAATTTCCTTATCGTTCTGAAGGAGGTCGATCAGCATCAGAGCGCGCTCCGCGTTCTTGGATGTGGCATGGACAGCCATCCCGTTCTGAGTCGAGATCGAGCCGATTTTCTTCTTATCCGGCGTCAAATCGGCAATAGCTACCTTTACTCCCTGCTCGTCCTGGCCCGCTTCCTCCACGTTGGCAGCCACTGTGCCCAGATTCTGCGCATAGGACGCCGTCTTGCCTGCTTTCATATCCTGCCATACGTCATTCTTGTTGCTGACCACATTCTTCGACCAGGCCTGATTATCGGCCAAATCTTTATAGTACGTCAGAAGCTGCTTGAATTCCGGCGTATCGTATACATTGAATACCTGGCCTTTGGCGTCGTCCAGTTTATAAGCCAGCGGGATGTCGTAGTTGACCAGGTTCCAATCATTCTGCTGCTCCAGCAAAATTTGGTCGAGCTCATGCCATTTCCAGCCGTCAGCCGGTTTGGCGCCATAAGCGTTGATGCCCTTCTCATTAGCTGCAATCGCTTTCAAATAAGCGGCAAATGCCTCCGGGCTGTTCACCGGTTCGAGGTTATATTTCTGGCGAAGATCGTCGCGTATGAGAACGACCTTGTCGGTCACTTCCTCGTTATTGTTTGGCACCATGTAAAGCTTGCCGTTTACTTTCGCCTGATCCCAGGAAACCTTGGGCATCGCTTCCCATGTTTTCGGCGCATACTTGGAAAGCATGTCATCCGTCAATTCCAGGAAACCGCCTTTTAATGCCTGATCGTTGTAGAACGCCCAGTTTGCGGTAAAGGCAATGTCGAAATCCTCGCGTGCCGCAAATTTTAGCGGGTACTTCTGCTGCCAGTCTGCCCAGTCCAGAAACTCGGCTTCGACCGTTGCGTTGATCCTGGTCTTCAGCAGCGTATTGAGCTGGCCAAATACCTCGTCATAATCCGCTGGCTTGGCCCCGATGAGAAGCAGCTTCAGCTTGACCTCGGAGGTTGTATCCGGCTGCCCGTCAGCTGCATTGGCTTGACCCGCAGCATCCCCGGCTGCGCTGTTTTCCGTGGCGTTTTCCTTATTGTTTTCCGCACCGCTTTGTTCCGTATTGCCTGTATTGCCTGTATTCGCTGTTTTCTGGTTGTCGCCTCCGCATGCGCTTAACACCACCGCCATTACAAGCATAACGGCGAGCAGAAGCATGACATGTTGTCCCTTTCGTTTCACGATTGAAGTCCCCCTTATTCATTATTCATATATTGATAACCAGGTTTCCCTGAGGTCATCCTTTAACGGAGCCGACTGTAAGCCCTTGCACAAAATAACGCTGGATAAACGGATAGGCAAGTATAATGGGCCCTGTTGCCACAATGGTCATCGCCATCTTCAGGCTCTCCGTCGGCAGATTGATATTGATGGCAGCGCCGGATTCGAGCATGGCTCTGCGCATTCCGTCCATGTTTCCGAGCATCCGGTATAAATAGTACTGGAGCGGCATCAGGTCGGAATTGGAGATAAACAGAAGCGCGTTGTACCAATCGTTCCAGTAACCAAGCGCGATGAAAAGACCGATAGTGGCCAAAGCCGGCTTGGAGAGCGGAACGATGAGGCGCATGAAAATGAGGAAATCTCCCGCTCCATCGATTTTCGCGGATTCCGTGATGGCCTCCGGTATGCTGCTCATGAAGCTTTTCATGACAATGATATAAAAAACGTTAAGCAGCATCGGCAGAATGAGAACGATCAGCGTATCCTTCAACTGCAGGTAATTCACAATCATCAGATACCACGGAACGAGACCGCCGCTGAACAACGTTGTAAAGAAGAAGAAGAACGAGAATTGGGAACGCCACTTGAAATCCTTGCGGGAGAGCACATAGGACGTCATGGCGGTCAGGAACAAGCCAAGCAGCGTTCCAACCGCAGTAACAACGAGAGTTACACCATACGCCTTGAGCATTTCTGCCGGATACCGGAATAATATGCCGTATGCCTCAGTAGAAAAATCGCTGGGGAAAAACGAGTATCCGTTTTCAATAATTTTGCTTTCTTCGGTAAGTGACGAAGCAATGACCATGATAAATGGCAGAATGCAGAGCACCGCCAGCACAGCGAGCACAGAATAGCCGATGATCGAAAGAAGCATGCGGTCCGTACGCATGCCGCGCCTGACTCCTGCCGCAGGCTTCGGCTTCATGTTGTTCAGTAGGGTAGAACTCATCGCCTGACCTCCTTTATTTAGAATAGCGCGCGGTCTCCATCGTATTTGCGGACCGCATAGTTGGCCAGCATAATGGTCCCGAACCCGAGAACGGACTGATAAAACCCGGCGGCTGCCGACATGCCGATTTCATTCGAGGTTGTGAGCGACCGGAACACGAAGGTATCGATCACATCCGTCGAGGAGAACAGCAATCCGTTATTGCCGACCATGTTGTAGAACATTCCGAAGTCTCCGCGGAAAATATTCCCGATGGCCAGAAGCACGAGAATAATCAGAGTCGGATACAGGTTGGGAACGGTTATTTTCACGATTCGTTGAAAGATATTGGCGCCATCGATTTCCGCAGCTTCATACATTTCGGTATCGATGCTGGTGATGGCGGCCAAATACATCACGGATCCATATCCAAGCGTTTTCCAGGCGGATACGGCGACCAGAATTACCGGCCAGTAGGCGGAAGTGTTGTAAATGTCGACCGGCTCCATCCCGAGCCCCTTCAGCAGAACATTCACCGTGCCGACATCAAAGTTGAACAGGTTGTAGGCGATAGCTCCCACCACCACCCAGGAGATGAAGTAAGGCAGGAACAATGCGGTTTGCATCAGCTTCCGAAACCACTTGCCAACAGCCTCGAAGAGCAGGATGGCGGCGCATATTTGCAGGACATTGTTCACGAGAATGAATGCGATGTTGTAAAGCGCCGTGTTTCTCGTGACCCGCCAAGCATCGCCGGAATCGAAGAAGAATTTGAAATTATCGAGTCCATTCCACGGGCTTCCGAAGATACCGCCGTCGTAGTTGAATTGTTTGAAGGCAAGGACGATTCCCGCCATTGGCACGTAGGCGAACAGTATAAAGAACAATACAGCCGGCAACAGCATCAACAGCAGTGTCCTGTACTTGATGACATCGCCCCAGAAGGTCTGTCGGTTCATTCTTAATTCTCCTCTCGTTGTCTCTACTCTGTTCATTATAAAGGGACTGCGCCCGATGCAGGATTCAGCGGAGCAACTAAAGCTAATACAAAATCCACGATTGCATGGAATCTTATAATTCGACGTATAGTCATAAAAAATAGCCCGAATCCGCCAAAGACCCGAGCCACATCAAGCCAGTCCGTTATATCTTGTGTTTCTTCCGGTATTCTCCGGGAGTCATGCCCATGGATTGCTTGAACTGCCTGTTGAAGTAAATGATGTTCTTGTACCCCACCCGTTCCGCAATCTCGTAAATCTTGAGCGTCGGATCGGATAACAGCTCGCACACGCGGTTCGTCCGGCGTTCATTCAGATAATCGCTGAAATGGACGCCTGCCTCCAGCTTAAACAGATGTCCCAGGTAATTGGGCGTAAAATCAAAGTGTGCCGCCACCTCTTTCAGCGTAACCTTCTGCTCCAGCTTATCCTCGGCATACCGCATAATCTCGTCGATCAATTTCCGTTTTTGTCTTTGCTTCTTCACATACAGCAGCTCGGACAATTCGAAGAAGCGTCGCCGCAGCCAGGACAGAATATCATGGACCGTTTCGGATTGAAAAAGGATATCCGGCTGATGCGATTCCCATTTGAGGAGCTCGTACAGATTTTCGTTCATTTGCTGCATTTCGGCATGGAGCTTGGAGGTAATGCGGATGATCAGATCATAAACGTCGTTCTTGTCGGCGAATTGTTTCCCCCTGCTGAACAGGTTCAGCAGACAGTCATCGATGGCAACCAAATCGTAAATCATAATCGCCTGAAGCATCCGCTCGATCGTCTCATCCATACGCGAAGCCGGCTTGCCGTTGAATTCGGAAACCGTCACATCCCGGATCAGCCTGTTTTTGCCCAGAAGCCATTTGGCGCTCAGCGCAGCCTGGGCCTGCCTGTAGGATTCGTGCAGCTGCTCCTCGTCGTACGCATATGCGCCGACACCAATGGTTATCGTTACATCTGCAGCCTGACGGATGGTTTGCAGCAGCTCTCCGAGGTAGGTGAGAAATCGGTCCTCCTGACCGACAGCGAGCAGGACGAAACGGGTATTGTGGGAAACAATAAATAGGCCGAGCGCCTGCTCGCGGACCATATCCCGGATCAGACTGATTACCTGACCTGTCAGAAGACGCCTGTTCTCTTCCCCCATATCGCGCGTCTTCCTCTCCAGATCGTCGATTTCGATCAGGGCGACGGCAGATCCGGCCTTCAGCAGCGGACTTAAGACGCCCCGGATATGCGTCTGCGCCTGACCCGGGGCGAGATCGTTGAACCAACGCAGCAGCAGCTCTTCATTGACGAGTGAAAGCGTCTCCGTAAAAGAGCGGTTCCAATTCTGTTCCTGCTCCACCTTCTCGCATAGAGAAAGGAGCATCTCGTAAAGCTCTTTATCCTTCACGGGCTTTAGCAAATAACCCGAAACATTCATCGCTATCGCTTCCTTGGCGTAGCCGAAATCCTCATGACCGCTGATAAACACAATCTTGACCTGCGGATTGATCGCCTTGGCCTGCCTGGCAAATTCGATGCCCGACATAATCGGCATCCGGATATCCGAAAGAATGATATCCACCTGCTCCTGCTTCATCAATTTCAAGGCGCTGAAGCCATTATTGGCCGTACCTGCCACGTTCAGGTCCAATCCGCTGCCGAGCACTCTGCGCCGCAGCCACTCCAGATCAACCGATTCATCGTCTACCAACAAGATGTTTAGACCCATAAGCCAGATTCCTCCTGCTGCTCTCGCAAAGATTTAACAGAAACGGATATACGATATTCCATTTATCATACCTTACCGCGCCGCAGTGCGAACACTGCGTTTAGCAATGATATACTATACAAAATCACGGCTGGGCTGCCATGGCCGCCTCCTGCTCCGCTTCTTCGTCCATCACGATATGGGTCGGAATCAAAATGCGGACCGTCGTACCGGCCCCGTAGATGCTGGCCATCTGGATGCCATAGCCGCTGCCGTACCGCAGTTTGATCCGCTCGTTCACATTCTTGATGCCATAGCCGCCGGCCTGGCTTGGACCCATCAGCAGCCGCCGGAGCTGGGCCGGTTTGATGCCGATCCCGTTATCGATTATCTTCAATTCGAATTGCTCGCCAAGCCTTCTGCCTGTGATCCGGATCGCAATCGTATCCCCGAACCAAGCGTGCTTGAATATATTTTCCACGAATGGCTGTAAAATCAATTTGACAACCGGCACATCCCCAATAGCCGGATCTATATCAAAGTATACGTTAAAGGCGTTGGCATATTTGACTCTCTGAATATCCAGATAGGTGCTCACCTGCTCGATTTCATCGCGAAGCGGAATATAGACTTTCCCTTGATTCAGCGTAAGCCGGTAAAATCGGGAGAGGCCCTGGACCATATCCGTGACTTTCCCGACCTCTCCCAAATTAGCCAGGCTGCTGATGGTCGACAAGGTGTTATACAGGAAATGGGGATTAATCTGGGCCTGCAGCGCCTCAAGCTCCGCCTGCTTCTTCTGGATCCCTTGTTCATACACGCTGTGTATGAGTGTCTGGATATTGGTTCCCATAATATTAAAGGCATCGGCGATTTGAACGAATTCATCATTTCCGGAGAAGCGGATCCGCTTCTGAAAGTTCCCTTCCTGAAAGGAGCGTACGAGTGTAACGATCCGCGACATCTTGCGTCCTGACAGCAGGGCGACAAGCAGACCGATACAAGCCATTGCCAGGAAGCTGATCGCGCATACCGCAAAAATAATTTTCTGCATCCTGCCCGCATCTTTGGTCAAATAAGAGGATGGAACCAGTGTTTCGATGACGTAATCCGATTCCGGAATGCTCTCATGCAGCGTAAGAAACGATCCGTCGTTCTCGTGCTCGCCGGCGCTTCCCTGCTGGTATATATTGCCGCCCGATGGCTCGTCGATAAGCCGCAGCGTAATCCCTTGATTAACGGGGAAGGCCGTGAAATTGCCAAGCAGATCATCCAGCGAAACCGTAATCCGGACATAGCCGATCACCGTATTATAATCGTTGTAGGACACCAGCCGGCGGATATGGGAGATATTGCCCAGCTGCCTGTCCGTATCGATTTGAAGCCAGATATTGTCCCTTCCGGAATCCTTGAAGGTGTGATACCATTCACTGTCCTTGATATCGTCGAACGAGAGGATATAATAATCGCTGTCCTTGATGGGATCGGCCAGGTTGTCTCCTGAAACGATATTCAGATCGCTGTTCAGCGTGTACAGCATCAGGCGGATATGATTGCCGAATAATTGCAAAGGGGCTGTTATCTGGGGAACGATTTCATCCAGCATCGTGAGATAGATCTCAAGCGGCTCGCCCTTCTTCTGGAGCGCGCGCTGGAACGAGAGGCTTCCGAAGAGGGTGTCCGACATCCGCTGGATTTCGTCCATCTGATATCTGATGTTGTTCCTCGCCTGCTCCATGCCGGTCCGGATATTGGATTCCGCCATTTCCGTCCGTGACTGAATCAGCATGGAATACGAGATGTAACCGACAAGCACGTCCGTCAACAGAACGAGCAGAAGATAGGGAATCATAGTCTTGTAGGTGAACGGCATGTATCTTTTCATCAGGCATCCCCAAATTCCCATACAAGTAAAAAGGGGCAACCCGGAGTTGTCCCTTTCGTATGATTTAATCAACCAAATACAATTTTAATTTAACATAGAGAAAATTGTCTGTAAATCGTTTTCATTTCACCCTCATAATCCTGTACATCCTGACCATTCGTCCTGCTGCATGTATAACGCCAAACATGGATGCAAGCATCAGCAAAATGAAAAAACTTGGCATAACCAGGAAAATCCGCTCCACATTCAGCACCCGTCCCCCAGCGATGAAAAACAGTATTTTCGGCAAGCAGATGAACACTCCAAGCGGAACCAGGCGCAATAGGATATAAACCCAAGTTAACCATTTGGCGCGTTTTGTATATCTTTCCTCCCATTTTTTCAATCGAAAGAAGCTGTGAATTCCCAAACCAAGGGTCACGACCGTGAGCAGGCCAATCAGAATTTCAAGGTTCTGCCCGGAGAAGAAGGTTTCCTTGGGCTGCTGCCCGCCCAGAATATCGGATAACCCCGCTGTGAAGGAAGAATAATTAACAAGCATGTTGAGACCGCTATTGAATAAGACTACGATTCCATATCCGCTTTCGGGCATAAGCACTTGATCCGCATAGTAAGTCCATAATAACCCATTGTGATCGATTTTTGAGCCATCCTCGCTCCATCCCATTCCGTATGTACTGTCCGTTCCGGCCGGAGCGGAATGCATGGTTTCGATCCCTTCACTGCTGAGAAGCCGGATCCCTTCATACTTGCCCCCGTTAAGCTGCAGGATGAGCCAATGCGCCATATCCTCCACCGTAGAAATATTCCCCGCCGCCCCCTCTACAAACCAATCGGGTTCTTTCTTCACAACCGGTTTGCCATATAAGAAGATATGCCCGCTTGAGAACTGTCCGGCGGCCTCAGAGAACTGACTGGTGCCGGCGGAGTCGGCCGTATGATCCATTTGAAGAGGTTGGAAGATATGCTTCTGCAAATATCCGGAAAAGCTCTCGCGACTCGCCACCTCGACGATCCGGGCTAATATCTGGTAGTTGGGATTATGATAATGAAATTGCTGTCCGGGATTGCTCGCGAGCTTGACGTTTTTGAATCGGGCGATCGATTCTTCCAGAGTGCCCGGCTGCTTGCGGAATGCCATTTCGGGAAAAACGGAGTCGGCCAGTCCGCTTGTTTGATTCAACAGCTGGCGCACGGTAATTTCCGGTCCGCGAGGATCATCCACCTTGAATGAAGGGATATAGTCCGTAATGGGTGCATCCAGGCTGACTTTCCCTGCTTCCACCAGCTGCATCACGGCTAATGCGGTTACCGACTTGCTTAAAGAAGCAATGGCAAACGGGGTGTTGACTGTAACCGGCTTCCCATTCCCTGATTGTCCAAATCCCTTGGAATAGACAATCTGGTCATCGTGGACGATCGCCACAGCAAGTCCCGGAATATTGTTTTTATCCATCTGAGACTGAATAAAGCGATCTATCCGTGCTGTCTCGATATTCGTTTCGGCATATGCCGAACCAGGCTGGAAACCAAATCCTCCCAGTATGGCGATCATGGCGATCACTTTCATAAAAGCCGCAAGTCCCAGTTTGTTTATCATTGTCTCTGCGTACCTCCTTTATGTAATACCTTCATTATCAGAGGCAATCCATAAGAAATGATAAAGCGAAACTTAAGAAAGGCTTAAGCTGTTATTTAGCTGTTCTTCTACAGGTATATATCAAGAAAAAAACCTCCCGTTGGGAGGCTCAATGATCACGATTTGTTTGTTAATGCCTTCTTCACGACCTCGGCCAGACGATCCAGGTTTTCTTCATTCGCTTGGACAACAATATGTTTTAACTTGTTCAGCTCCTCCGCCGTCTCAAACCGCTGATTGAAGGTTATTCTTGTTTTGCCGTTCAGGCTCTCGAAATCTGCGATTATCTGAAACCTGGGAGCGATATGGCGCAAAATAATGCGTTCGGGGCTGCTGATCTCTAAAAAGATGCATTCATTGGGGTAGTTTTTTCCATCCGGGCCATGCATGATAAATTTCCAATAACCACCCGGCCGGAGATCGAATTCCTGAAATGTATTCGTAAAGCCTTTAGGGCCCCACCACTCAGCCAGAAGCTCCGGCGTGGTCCAGGCGCTGAAAACATTTTCGCGCGGTGCATCGATGATGCGCGTATGCACCGATTCGTTTGTGCCTGCGTCCTTTTCTGCGCTTGCGCTATTATGAATATCTGACATGTTTGAACTCCTCCGCTTCCATATTTATAATCGTTCCGGAATCCCCTACTCGCTTCGGAGCACGTCGCCAAGCTTGTCCAGTAAGTCATGCGTGCCCTGCTCCCGCTGAGCCGGTGAATCATGGCCATCCAGATAAACGCCTTGCTCGGTATAAATCAGCCGTGTGCCGGAACCGGCAGGTTCCACTTCGACAGTGACCACGGAGACTGATATTCTGGTCTCGTTCTGATCCAGAGAATAGGTATAGACAATTCGCTGCCCCGTTACGATTTCCTGATAACAGGCATCGTAGCTATAAACCGGACCGCCGGGCGGCCCTCCACGAGTGCTTTCCCGTCCTCCTACCCGAAAATCAAACTCGGCGGCGCTTTGAAACCACTGCGCTTTCGCCTCGGCATCTGCCCATGCGGCAAATACCCGCTCCGGCACAGCATCGTAAGTACGTTCAATAACGAAAGTCTCATGCTTGGCAGATCGTTCGTTCATCCGTTTATCCTCCTTTATTCGCGCTGACTATTGAGCGGTACCCTTACTATAAAACATGACGCTGCGTAAGGTGCAAGTGTTAATTGAAAGATATAAGCTACATTGTCTTTGATGTCTCCGTATGCACGATTATAAAGGATATTTATATCATGGACAATTTTGTCCACAGCATCGCTTACCACCAATTGCAGCGATGCGCTACTGGTCGGCATTTGGCCGTGCCGGAGAATATAGGTCGGAAGATCTTAATCAATAAATTTAACTATGCCGAAATTGCCGCTTCACCCCGAAAGCTTTCTAAATGTATCATAACGATTCATTTTCTTGAAAGCAGGCCATTTTCCCTTCTGATACCGCAGAATACAATTATAGTGAGAACATACAATTGCGTTTGGAGGAAAATGTCATGCAGTTGACCTACCGGCAAAAATTGCAGTTGATCGAGTGCGGCTACACTGTCATTCCCGGCGTTGTACCGAAAATAATGATTACGGAAGCAATGAAATCGATTAATCATTCCATCGGCAAGGGAATTCCGGCCAATCACACCGGAGCGAATTACTGCAGGGAGCTCGAGAAGCATCCCGCCATCACGGACTTGTATAATAAAAGTCCAGCCAGAACCTTGATTGACTCCCTTGTGGGACAAACCAATTATCCCCCGCTTCAAAGCGCGCAGATCGCCCTTCGCTTCCCCGATTATCAGGATCCGCCAAATCCGTACGCTGGTGCCCACCTTGACGGCATGCTGAAGCTGCGTGAAGGTATAGTAGAAAACTTCACCGCACTCGTCGGAATTATGCTGAGCGACCAACCGGAAATCAATATGGGTAATTTTGTTGTATATCCTGGCACTCACCGTGACTATGAGCAATATTTCCGGGAAAAAGGACCGGAGGTCCTGTTGACAGAGGAGTCCTTCAGCAAGACAGCCCGTTCCCAGAATTTGAAGCTGCCGGATCCCGTTCAAATAACGGGAAAGGCCGGCGATCTTGTCATTTCTCACTATCAATTGGTTCATGCCGGAGGAATCAATACCTCTCACCTGATCCGGTATTCGTGCTATTACCGGATCCTGCATACCGGTATCCGGGAAGACTGGCGCACGCCGCTCACGAACATGTGGATGCATTGGCCCGGACTGCAGGATGTACTGGTGAACCATCAGGAATCTAACTGATGGAATCGCACGCAAAAGCGTAAATATATGATGATAATCTCCATATTAGCTGCCTAAAAGTGAACGGACTCCCAGGAAACCTGGAATATAGAGGCCAAAAAGAGGCTCCCCGTTAGTCACAGTTGGTGACTTATGGAGAGCCTTCTTTTATGCTCAATGCAGGCTGATCGGCCGCTACTCTTTTACAGAGCCAAGGGTCATCCCCTTCACAAAGTACTTCTGCAGGAATGGATACGCCACAAGTACGGGGAGCGCTCCAATAAAAATCTGGGTAGCCCGCAGCGAGCGCTCCGATAATCTTTTGACTTCTGTCGGATCAATACCGATTCTGGTATAATCCAGGCTTTTCACGAGCGATTGGATCATGGTGGCCAGAGGTTGAATATCCGCTTCCATATAGATCATGCCGTCAAACCAGGAATTCCAGTGACTCACGATGGAAAATAGCGAAAGCGTCGCAATGGATGGCATGGAAATGGGCAAATAAACGGTAAACAATATCCGGGCGTGGCTTGCGCCGTCAATCTGCGCCGCTTCGTCCAATTCCTTCGGGATCCCCCGGAAGAAATTCATCATCAGCACAACGTTAAAAACCGCAACTGCCCCCGGCAGAACCAGTGCCCAGATCGTATTGCGCAGTCCTGTTTCATTTACAATAATATAAGTGGGGATCAAGCCCCCGTTGAACAAAATGGTGATGACAAAATACCACGCATAGACGGTTCTTCCTTTGAAAAAGCTGCCCTCTTTAGACATGGGATATGCCGCCAGAAGACATAGCAGCATGCTGAGCCCCGTTCCGAGAACCGTTCTATATACGCTGATCTGCAGAGCATGCAAAAAACTCGGACTGCCGAATGTTCTCTCGTAGGAATCCAAATTGAATCCGATCGGCCAGAACGTAACCAGATTCGCGGTCGCCGCCGCATTCGAGCTTAGCGAAACAGCAAACACATGCACTAACGGCATGACGCAGACCAAGGAGAGAATCGATAGAAATACAATATTGAAGCCGTTGAATATCCGGTATAGAGGATCTTTACTGTACACGCTGCTTCCCTCCTTTAAAAGATGCGGTAATTGGCATATTTGGTGGCCATACGGTACGTTACCGCAATCAGAATAAAGGAAACGACGGATTTGAACAGTCCCACCGCTGTCGCAAGACTGAACGCTCCCTGCTGCAATCCGACCGCGTATACATACGTATCGATGATTTCTCCCTTATCCGCAACCAGAGGATTAATCATGTTAAATACCTGGTCAAAGCCTGCGTTCATGATGTTTCCGAGTGACAATGTCGCAATGATTATTCCCACAGGCATGATCGAAGGCAGTGTAACGTGAACGGTTTGCTTCCATCGGCTCGCACCGTCGATTTCCGCCGCTTCATAAAGCGAAGGATTGACGCCCGCAAGTGCGGCCAGATAAATTATGGTGCCGAATCCGAACTCCTTCCAGACATCGCTGAAAATCATGGTAAAGCGGAACCAGTCGCCATCTCCGAGGAAAAACACGGCTGGCAGTCCGATGCCGGACATGAACTGATTGATGAGCCCGGATTGGGAAAGCATATCGGTCAGTATTCCGGCTAGAATGACCCATGACATAAAGTGAGGAAGATACACCAGCGACTGAATGGTTCTTTTGAAGAACATAATCTTGACTTCATTTAATAGCAAGGCAAACACCAGCGGCGTAATCCAGCCTAAAATCATTTTACCGATGGCGATAAATAGTGTATTCCAAATAATCGTAATGATTTCTTCATTGGCGAACATGCTTTGAAAGTGCTCCAATCCCACCCAATCCGAATGAAAGAAGCCTGTATACGCCTTGTAATCCTGAAAGGCAATTATAATTCCGCCCATCGGTATATAGCTGTACACAAAAAGCAGAATGACCGAGGGCAGCAGGAACAAATGAAGCTGCCAGGTGCGCGTCCAATTCATTCGCTGCGAAAGGGTTTGTCTTGCCGGGCTTTTCATCGTTGCAGGTACAACAGGCTCACTCATTGCGATCCGCTCCATCTTCGATTATCATTGTCCGCACGTAATTCGCCGGAATGCGGGCGGATTGGGACAGAAGCGCCCCACCCGCCGCATTCAAAGATCCGCAGCCTTGATTCATTTACGGCTGGTACCACTCATTTACCTCTTCCGTAATTTTATCTCCGCCCTGCGCCTTCCAGTCTTCCACGAATTCGTCGAATGCATTTGCGTCCGCTTTATTGTAAATAATTTTCAAAAACGTCTCTAATTCCATTTTTTTGAGCAGCGTCCACTTCTCACCCATCGTTTCCGTCGGAGCGCCGATGAATTGGTTTCGCCGGGCGATATTCGGCTGAGACAGAGCGGCTGTAAAGCCGTCCACCACCAATTTGCCCGTTCCGGCAGCCAATTTTTTCTCGTAGACGCTTTCGATCTGGCCTTTTGCCACACGTTCATAAATGCTCGGTCCTTGAATCATACCCGGCGGCGTATTCCCGGAACCCAACAATTGATAATTTCCGATCTCCGTAGTTGGTTTATCCGGAAAATCCCACTGCGGCTTCCCGTCGACCATAATGTAATCGTAGCCCTCGGCATAGCCATTGGCGAACGGGCTGTTCGGATCCTCCAGTTGAACTCCCAGGCTGATATCCCAATAATGGAACGCAGCATCCATATATTCAAACCCTTTGCGGAATACGTAGGTGCCATAAGAAAGAGCGGAACCAGTGCGCCCGATCGTTCCATCGACGCCCGAAGGCAGCGGATACGGTTTCACTACCGCGCCAGGCACATTCACTTCCGTATCGGATAGCGGCCAGCCTCCCATCCATCCAGGGCCGAAGAGCATACCGGCTTCACCTGATGTAAATAGAGAAGCAGCCTTCTGCTCGTCATGCGCTCCGAATTCCGGATGAATGTAGCCGCTTGCATAAAAGTCTTTTAATTTCAGCAGACCCTCTTTTACAGTCGGTTGAACGGCGCCGTAACGCAGTTTTCCGTCTTCCCCTTTATCCCAGATATAGGGCTGGGTCTGACCGAACATGAAGTGCACGTCCCCCATATAACCGGCGAGACCGTTCTTACCTGAGAAAGCCAGTGGCGTTTTGTCCGGATATTTCTGCTTGAACGCTGCGAGAGTCGCCTCCACTTCTTCCAGAGTCGTCGGCGCTTTCATGCCTACAGCATCCAGCCAGTCCTGCCGGACCCACATAATCGGGTCGCCGACGATGCCGTCGGAAATTTGCGGCAGGCCCCATTTCTTGCCGTCTTTTTCTACATAACGCCAAACCTCGGGGTTTTTCTCATAGGATTCTCTCATGCGGTCCGTAGCATATTTTTCATATGCCTCGTCAATCGGCTCCAGCCGTCCGGCATCGATCAACTCGTTCATCAATACCGTATCCGAAATATAAAGCACGTCGGGCAATTCTTCGCCGCTTGCAAGCGCCAGGCGGATCTTAGTCGCCAGGGCGTCATTCTGGTCCGTTAATAACCACTTGTATTTAAGCGTAACGCCCATATTGTCTCTCAACCAACGACTCATCGGATTATCCTCCGGCGTATCGCCTGGAAGGAGTGTATCGCTTTCGCGTAATGCTTGTGCCGATGTAATCGTCACCGGTGCTTCGTATTTTTTAAACATGTACGATTCCGTCCCGGTAGAATTCCCTTCAGCTGCGCCCTCGCCCTCAGAATTCCCCGTTGTCGTGTCGGCCCCGGATTGGGCAGGAGTCTCGCCGGTATTGATATCTTCTGCCTTGTTGTCCCCGCCGGTGCATCCTGCAAGCAACACGATGACCATTGTAAACATCATTGTTAATGACAACCACTTGCGAAAATCACTCATGCAAATCCTCCTTTTTTTTGAAATGGTGTACACATAAATTATGGAACAGTCCGTGGAGGAATAAAATGATGGGATGTTCAGAAAGATGAACGGCAATTCAGGAGATGATTTACGTTAGTCGGGCCGGCAGCGATAATTTTTGGGTGTAATGCCGTAATACTTTTTAAATTCCCTGATGAAATGCTGAACGCTTTGATAGCCGACTTTTTTGGTAATCTCGTAAATTTTCATATGACTTTCTTCCAATAATAGACGGGCCTTCTCCATTCGCTCCGCCAAGATAAAGTCGCTTATATTGATCCCCGTCGCTTCCTTGTATATTTTTGATAAGTAGCCCGGATGAAAGTAAACATGATCCGCAATTGCGGCAAGCGTAACATTATCTGCCAAGTGTTCTTTAATATACGAATGGATGCCCTCGATTATTTTGATATGGGATGCGGACTGCTCGGTCGGTTGAATATGTTCCTTCAACAGGGAATAGATCAGCATCGACCATTCCTTTAAATGCTGCAGGCTGCGGAACAGGGCCGCACGTCCGGAAATGTTATGATTGCCCGTAATTTCCTCCAGCATCACGCCATTCTTGTGCGCCAGATGGACGAATCCGCCGATGATGTGAAAATAAGCTTCCGTTAAATGGGTGCGGGAGCATGGCCATTTTGTATCTATCTCCTTGAAAATAGATTCCAGTTTGTCGCCCACTCCGCTCATATGATTGGATTCTATGAGCTGCATGAGCGTGGGGGGCTGAATGACCGTTTTTAATGAATCCAGCTTCTGGGGGAGTGGCGAATCTGCAGAACTGGAGCAGCTTCCGTTGTCCGCCTTACCCTCTATCGGCCCGCCCGGAAACCCGGATTTCAGCAGCGGTAGATTCTGCCGGATCCATCTGTTTTCCTTCATCGAAACACTCGATTCTTCCAGTTGCCCGGTAATTTTTCCGATAACTCTGCAAATTTCTTCATCCCGGACCGGCTTGATCAAATAGTCGACCGCCCTTAGCTCAACTGCTTTCCTGGCGTATTCGAACTGGGCATAGCCCGTAAGCAGAATACATTGAAGATGCGGCAGCAGCCGCTGCGCCCGTTCGATTAATTCCAGCCCGGACATTCCGGGCATGCGGATATCCGTCATCAGAATGTGAATCTGCGTTGTCTTAATGATTTCGAAGGCCTCTACAGCGGAATAAGCCTTATGAATGCTGAGAATGTTCATGGCCTCCCAGTGTATAGTGGCGCACATACTATCGACAATATGTTTGTGATCATCGACGATTAGTATCGTATACATCCACTCTCACCTTCCTTCTCCTTAATCTGGCAGCTTG
The DNA here is from genome assembly GCF_056269255.1 of Paenibacillus sp. JT31N17. NCBI lineage: Bacteria > Bacillati > Bacillota > Bacilli > Caryophanales > Paenibacillaceae > Paenibacillus > Paenibacillus sp. JT31N17. Next base: position 1,231,907 of record NZ_JBWDNP010000001.1, on the reverse strand, counting down.
GTTGGGTCCAGGACAATTGTACCTTCAGGCCTCCCAGAGAAGATGCGCCGATCTGCAGCCTGGATCCCTCGCCGAAATAATGAGATAGACGCTGCTGCACATTCCACATTCCCGTGCTCGTTCCCTGCTTCTCCGGCTGTATGACAGAATCGTTTAACCATGCAATTCCTTCTTCGTCAAGACCAACGCCGTCATCCTCCACGGTTATGATGTATTTGCCGTGAAGCCCGATTCCTGTGATCAGGATCGTCCCTTCTCCAAGCTTGGGTTCCAGACCGTGAACAATCGCATTTTCCACAATCGGCTGAATGAGCAATCTCGGTATTATTAATTCGTTCATGGAAGGTTGCAGATGAATATCGTATACAAACTTAGTTAACTGCAGGTTCATAATGTCAAGGTAAATGACAACGAACGCGATTTCCTCTCTGACACTGGTCACCAATTGTTCGTTATGGGTTACATACTTGTAATAATCCGCCAGACTGTGGCCCATCTCGACTACTGTTTCGGTTTTTTTAAGCTTAGCCATACTCACAATAAACGCGAAGCAGTTGTATAAAAAATGAGGATTGATCTGGGACTGAAGCTGCTTCATCATTGCTTCCCTGGATCGGATCTCCGCTACGTACACCTTCTCAATCAGACGCTGAATTTCAGACGCCATCCCGTTAAAGCTTTGAAACAACAGGCGAAAATCACTATTTGTTTCAATTGGCAAACGGGTGGAATATTTCCCGCTCTTGAATTGCTGAACGCCGTTTGTGAGCAGCCTGACGGGAACCTGAATGTGAAAATATAATAATAAAGCGGCTAATATACCCACCAGCATCAGAATCGCAACGGTGGAATAGAACAGATTCCTGCTCGTTGTTAAAGGTTCAATAATTTCCGCAAGCGGAATATAATCGATCAGAGTCCAGTCCATACGCGTGGATGCCATCATGTAAACGCGATATTTTTTACCTTCTACTTCCTGCACCACCGGTTCATTCGCAGGCGTGGCATTGTCTAACCTGCTCATGATTTCTTTGGTCACGTTCCGGTTTGAAGAGCTGTTAAGGACATACTGCTCGGGAGAATGATAGTAGAATGGATCATTGATGCCCTCGGTTTTAAACGTGTCCAGCAGCGCGGAGATATTCTCAAGAAACAAATTGATTTCAATTAAATATGGACTTGAAAATGCCTCATGCAATGAAGTATTGGGTTTTAAAAAAATACGGGTCAAAGAGCCTTTCTCGGCGCCGTTCACGGAAATTTTTTGATACGTCCATCCGTTGGCAAGCCTTTTTCCTATCTCATGCTCATCATACTTGACAACCGGTGAATACGAGGAAACGACCGTGCGGGAAGGAGGGAAATAGATGGTAATCCTGCTGTTCCACTTATTGGCGACCGCTCCGCTGAACAGTCCCAGCTTCTCTTCGATCGTTTTGAGGACGACATACCGGTCGTACCCGCTATCGGCGGGATAGCGGGTTGCGAAATAGATCATATCAGGATCATTCATGAGGAGGATGGAAAAAAAAGAAGCCTGGTCGACCGTGCTATCCAGCTGGTTCAGGTAATATGACAGCCTGTTTTTGTTGACAAGATCAATTTGTTCGCCGACGACGTTCGAGCTTTCCTGCTGCGAAAATGTATAAATCACAATAATCGGCAGCATCAGGACTAGAATGAAAAGGATCGCTTTCGTAATGAGATTCATCTTCTATATCGTGCCTCCAACCTATGCAAATAGCGCATGAAACGGCCCCCTGCCCCAGTCGTTCATGCGCTTTTTATATAGTAGAGCTTTACGTGCTTGCCCGTGTCCAGGATCAAGCAGGGAAGCGGTTTCAATGAGCTGTCTACCAGCCTGCGACCGCACCGTCGGAACGGGGATCGCATCCGCCGGCAAACACGCCCCCGGGCAGGCGCTGGATTATGTTGCCCCTGCCGAAGCCGCCGTTCAGTGGAAGTCCAACGGACAACTGATGTCCTTTTTCAAGCAGGGCGCTCACTGTTTCAGGCGGAAGCGCGCCTTCCATGTGAAAGGTTCGCTCGCTCATCCACTGCCAACGGCTGGCGTCGAGCGCCTGCTGCGGGTCCATGCCGAAATCAACCATATTCATCACCGTCTGAACATGTCCCTGCGGCTGCATAAAACCGCCAACGACGCCGAACGTTGCCAGCGGCTCGCCTCCCCGCGAAATGAATCCTGGAATGATGGTATGGAAGGTCCGTTTGCCAGGCCGCAGACAGTTGTCATGCGCCGGGTCCAGCGAGAAGTTATGGCCCCGGTTCTGCAGACTGATGCCCGTTCCGGGAATGACTACGCCAGATCCGAAGCCAATGTAATTGCTTTGGATGAGAGACACCATGCTGCCTTCCCTGTCCGCTGTGCAAAGATAAACCGTTCCACCTTTCGGCGGGCGGCCCGGGGAGGGCAGGAGCGCCTTATCGCCAATCAGCTTCCGCCGCTCGTCTGCATAAGCGTCGGAGAGCAGGTCGCTGACGTTGACCTTCATATCACGCGGATCCGTGATAAAGGCCTTGCCATCGGTATAAGCCAATTTGATGGCTTCGAACTGCTTGTGCAGCGTATCCACGGTATACGGCCGATCAAATTCGAAGCCTTTCAGCAGGTTGAGCGCCATTAACGCGACAAGCCCTTGGCCGTTGGGCGGAATCTCCCATACCTCGCAGCCGCGGTAAGAGACGGATATCGGTTCGACCCATTCCGGCGCATAAGCCTCCAAATCGCATTTGTGCAAATATCCGCCATGCTCCTTCATGAACCGGTCGATCCGGTCCGCATAGTCGCCTTGATAAAAGGACTTTGCGCCGGTTTCCGCAATACTGCGCAGAGTGGTTCCCATGTCTCGGTAGCGAAACAAGCTGCCGGCTCCGGGCGTCTCCCCCCCGATCGTAAACGTGTCAAACCAGGTCTGCACTTCGGGAATGCCGATTCTGCCGTACATTGCCGCAGCTTGCCGCCATGAAGCTGCCGTTAATGGAGAAACCGGAAAGCCGTTCTCGGCATAGGCGATTGCAGGTGCCATGCTCTCGGCAAGCGGCAAACGGCCGAATCTCCCCGAGAGCTCGGCCCATGCCGCAGGCGCTCCGGGGACCGTTACCGGAACGACACCGAAAGCAGGCATCGTATCGTGGCCCTTGTTCGTCAGCTCTTCAAGTGAAATGGCCGCCGGTGCGGGCCCGCTGGAGTTGAGACCATGAAGCTTGCCGCCGGTCCACAGGAGCGCAAAGGTATCGCTTCCGATACCATTATTGTTCGGTTCCACCGCCACAAGCGCGGTTGCCGCCGCAACCGCCGCATCCACCGCATTGCCGCCTTTCTTCAGCATCTCCAATCCCGCCTGCGCCGCAAGCGGGTTCGAGGTGGACACCATGCCTTCCGCTGCGTACATCGTACTGCGCCTTGACGGAAAATCGTATGGGGCATTTCGAGCTGTCACGTTAATCTCCCCTTTGTTCAAGGTAATCTACCCTTTAATGGAACCAATTAACAACCCTTTAGTGAAGAAACGCTGCAGCATCGGATAGACCAGCGCAATCGGCAGCACGGTAATTACCGTCACGGCCATCTTCAGCGTCTGAGGCGTCACCTGATTGGCGAATTCGTTCTGCATTTGCTGGTCGCTGCCCGATTGCGCCGAAACCGTCAGGTAAAGCAGGTACTGAAGGGTATGGTTTTCAGGCGACATGGCGTTATAGATCTCCGTATCGATAAACGAATTCCACTGCTGCACGGCTGCGAACAGGGTAACCGCCGCCATGACCGGCGCACATACCGGGAATATGATCCGCCAATACAGGTACAGATCGTTGGCCCCATCGATTAGAGCCGATTCCTCCAGTTCCACGGGCAGGCTTTCGATATAGGTTTTAATAAGAATCATATAGAAAATGACAACCGCTTCGGGAAGGATATATACCCAAAAGCTGCCGGTCAATTTCAGCGTTTGGGCCAAAATATACATCGGAATAAGTCCGCTGCTGAAATACATGGTAAGTACAAAAAACTTGCGGAAAAACCTCACGCCTACAAGGTCCTGACGGGTCAACGCATAAGCGACCATGGAGGTTACGGCAACCATTACAAGCGGACCGATAACCGTTCGCAAGGCGGAAACCAGGATGCCATGCAGCATATCGGGATTCTCCAGTGCCGCGCGGTACGAGTCGGCTGAGAAGCCCGCCGGCCAAAACAGCAGCCCTTCGGGAAGCCGGGAGGGCGTACTGAGCGAATAGCTGACAATATACAGAAAAGGGTAAAACATGATAAAAATAAGGGCGAGCATGAAGAGATAATTGGCCGCATCGAACAGGAGGCTGCTTTGCCATCGTTTCATGTTCATCCTCCTTTACATGATGGATTTGCCGGTCGTCTTTCTGGAAAGTATGTTGACACCCATGACAATGAGAATGCTGACCAATGTCTTGATGATGCCAACCGCTGTCGCGTAAGAATAGTTCGTTAACTGCAGGCCGTTTTTATAAATATACATATCCAGAACCTCCATCTTCGACCAGTTCGTCGGATTCGTAAATAAGAAGTAGAACTCGAAATTGGAATTCAGAATCCATCCGCTGTTAATGATGAGCAGAACGATCAGTGTGGGCAGCAGGTTGGGAATGGTAATATGCATGATTTTTTGAAACCGGGTCGCTCCGTCCATATCAGCGGCCTCGTATTGATCCGCATCAATCGACGCAATGGCTGCGATAAATATGACGCCGTTATAGCCGAGCGTCTTCCACAGCATGATGCCGATTGCCAGCAGCCAGGCATAGTGCGGGCTCCCAAGCAGATCCAGACCTTCATTCAACACGCCGAGATTCACAAGGCTAAGATTGACGGCTCCGGTCGAGACGGCGAACAGCGAGTGCATGATGGCGTACACGATCACCCATGAGACAAAAAAAGGAAAGAATGACAGGGTCTGAACGAGCCGTGAAAACCATCCCGACCGGATCTCGTTGATAAGAACCGCAAACAGAAAGGCGGCAATCAGATTTACCAGCAGCATGGATATATTCATCGCAAGCGTATTGCGCAGCAAATAGATATAATCGCTGCTCTGCATCAGAAATGACTTGAACTGATAGAATCCCGTCCATTCCGCATTCCACAAATTGAGACCGACCCGGTAATCTTTGAACGCCATAATCCATCCTGCAAGCGTGAGGTAACTGAATGTGAAGACGACGATCAGGCCGGGGATCAGCATTAGAAAAAGGTACTTCTGCCGTCGAAGCTTTATGACCAGCCGGCGCGAAGAAGCGTATTGCGTTCCTGATTCGAGCAAAGTCGCTTTGGCCATTGGCCCCTCCTTAATAGGTTCGACGGGTACCGGATTCGATACCCGCTGTCACCGTTATTCACTTTTACGTTACTGCTTGTACTTCTCCAGCTCCTTCATGCCGTCCGTGTACATCTGATTGTAAGAGTCGATAACCTCTTTCGGATTCAGTTTTTCATAGGCGGCTTTAATATTTTCAAGCATCTTATCGAATTCCGCATCGCTTTCGGTCATGATTAGCTGCGCCGTATTCTTAACCCGCTGATCGATCATTTTCTGCTCGGTCGCGCCAAGCGGGGTCGTAGGATCGATAACGATGCTTGGCGCCAGGCCGATCTTCACTTCCTTGCCGTTCTCGAACCACCAATCCTTCGACGTTTTCCAGCCCATCGCCCTGTAGGCGTCCATAACGCCCTTCGGCAGCAGGTCATCTTTGACCGACTGGATGCTCAGCAGGGAGAAATGCTGGCCATCGGTCGGCGACCCGGCGTTGACCAATCCCAGCAAGGGCAGCATGCCGATACCTTGCTTGGCCGTATAAAGCGGGTCCTCCCTGACGCCTTCTCTGAATGCTTCCGTCGGTACCCGTTTGCCATCCTCGATCGTGTAGTGAACACCTTCGATACCGCTTTGCAGCAGCAGCTGCCCTTCCGTCGAGCTCGCCCATTCAACCAGTTCAAAGATCCGTTCCGGATGCTTCGCGTTCTTGGTAATGCCCACCTGGTCGAAGGCTCTGGTCAAACCCGACAGATAAATGCGCTCGTCGCCCCGTTCGATCTGCTTCGGGGACTTGATCGGCATATTGATATATTCATATTGCGGTGTCCCGGCATTCTCAAACGCAAGGTTGACCGATGTTGCCAGACCGGCTGAATACCAGACAGCCAGCGCGCGCCCATCCTGCATCTTGGCTACGACCTGATCCACTTTGTCGGTAAAGCTTTCCTTGTCGAAGGCGCCTTCCCGGTACAATTGATTAAAGAAACGGTAGCCGTCGATGTTATACTCATTCAAGAACTGGTCGACGAACTTGTTGTCGATGGCATCCCACAACGCGGTCCGGCTGCCGACCTTGATATACCTGCCGCCCTTTTCGGTCATCGCCGTAGAGATGCCCAGAATGCCGTAAGACTCGCCGAACGCAGCAGCCAGGCCGATCGTTTTCTTGCTGTTCGTTTCGGGATGCTTCTTCATTGCGTCCGATATGAGCTTCACATAATCATCGGTGGACAGTATTTCCGGCCAGCCCGCTTCCTCGAGAATATCACGCCGGATCAAAATGTCATTATTCTCGGGATTAAGCGAAGCGTCAATGGGCAGCCCATAGTTCCAGTTGTATACCTTGCCGTTGCCGGCCATTCGCCAGAAAGGGAGCGCATCCTTGTACAAATTGCTGAAGTTCGGCGCATTCCTGATGTAATCGTCAAGCGGGAGGAGCGCTCCGGCAGCAATGTATTTCTCGACAGTAGTCTGCCCCTCTATCCGTAGCAATTCGGGATAATCGCCCCCGGCAAGCATAAGATTCAGCTTGTCGATGTAATTGCCGCTGAAAGGCACATACTCGAAGACGATATTAAACTTCTCCTTAATAATCTTGCCTACCGGCGTTTCATCACTGCGTTTTATGACCGATGCAGCCTGTGCGTTTCCGCTGTCGATGAAGATCTTGATGGTGTAGAGCTCTCGATCCGCTTCACCTCCAGCCGTCTGCGTTGTTCCTTCCCCGCCGCTCTCAGGCTGAGCGTTTGCTTCCGGCTCGTTCGGGCTCGACGTGCAGGCGGGGAGAAGCAGCACACAGAACGCGAGAAGCATGATCAGTCCGGGAATCTGCTTAAGTTTTTTTGTCATGTATAATCCTCCTTTCGAGTTTACATACCGATTAAGCGATTTCCAGTTCTGCGACCTGCCTTCCCGGATGTGTTTTAATACCGGATATTGTGTTCAGTATGTTAAAAATAGTTTAATATGCTGTTTCATCTGATGAAAGAGACCATTCTGAAGAATAGATGTCCGATCTAAAGATGCTCCGGAGGGTGCGCATGCTGCATCCGATATTGACCCGGAGCCACCCCTTCATGGCGCTTGAACACTTTGAAGAAATTGCGGGTGTTCTCAAACCCGACCATTCTACCGATTTCCGCTACTGTGAGCATTTCGCCGCATGTCAGAAGTTGAACTGCCATGTCCACCCGAATTCGCTGCAGATAGTGAAGAAAGGTTACTCCCCTTTCCTTTTTGAGCAGGTGGACCAGATAGTTGGGATGAACGCTGGCCGCTTCAGCCACCTGCTCCAGCGCAAGATCCTCCGTATAATGCTGGTTGATGTATGCCAGCGCTTTTTGCACGGCTCTGCCTGCCGGCATTTCTTCCCCTGCACGGACGGGCATCTCATCGGGACTTAGCCCGGATGGCGGTTTCGATTTCATTTCCCTTGCAGGATGAAGGTGATCATATACGTTCCAAAGAAGTCGGAAGAGTTCTTCCCTGTTTACGGGCTTGAGCAAATAATCTTCCACAGACAACCGAATAGCCTGCCGGGCGTATGCAAAATCGCTATAGCCTGTCAGAATGGCGAATCGCCCGCATTTGCCAAGACGCTTGGCCTTGTCGATCAGCTCAAGTCCCGTCATTTCCGGCATATGAATATCCGTAACGAGCAGATCCGGCGTAACGGTCCGCATTTTATCCAGCGCTTCGAAGCTATCCTCTGCTCCAATGACCGATGAGACTATTTCGATCTGACTGGCTATCATCCGCATCAGCGATTGCAGAATTTCCGGCTCATCCTCCACCACCATCACGATCATGAAGGTATCCCTCCTTTGCATATCCGAATCATGCAGACGGCGCCCTTATCTCCCCCGCTCTCGAGCAGGATGCCCGAGGAAAACCCGTAATAGCTTTGGATTCTCTGGTGTACATTCAGCAGGCCGATTCCATGGCCCGAGCTGTTGTAATCGGCCTCCATCATCCCGCTGTCCAACATTCGCCGCAGCTTGTCGAGCCTATCCGGAAGAATCCCCGCGCCGTTATCAGTGATCCTCACCCAATAACTGTCTTCGTCCTGTTGTATGGCGACAGTTACAATCCCCGGTCTCCTGCGGTTGGATATTCCGTGGCGGATGCTGTTTTCGACGAGAGGCTGCAGAATGTATTTCGGACAAGGAACAGACGGCACATCGGCAAAATCGGGCAGATTGTACGACAATCGGGGTCCAAACCTGATGCGCTGGATTTTCAGATAGTTCTCCACATTTCGGATTTCATCCGCAAGCGTGGCATCGGAGCGATTCGGAGAGATGCTGTAGCGAATGAGCTGCCCCAGCGTGCAGGACATATCTTCAATGTCAGCATCTCCATTGGCTTCGGCGCGCGATCTGATCGTCTCGAGCGTGTTGAAGATAAAGTGCGGCTGTATTTGAGCCTGCAAAGCGAGAAAAGCCGCTTCCTTTTGTTTGATTTCGGCATTGGCCACCGATTGAACGAGTTCGTGAATACGGCCGATCATTGAATTAAAAGAGACGGCGAGCAGGCCGATTTCATCCGTGTATAGCTTTCCGTCATATAGAGCGGGAATCCGGAAGGGGGTTATCCTCATGTGGCGTGCAAGCTTCAATATCCGGCGGCTTACGGACAATGAAAACAAATAATAGGCGAAGGAGAGAATCAGCAGGAGCAGAAAGACGATTCCCAGCATCCCATAACGATATCCGGACTTCAGCCCATACGCATTCTCAACGGGGGTGATAATAATCGCAGACAATTCAAACTCTCGAAGCGGAACTTTGGTGGCGAGCATATCCCTGCCTTCGGAACGAAAAAAGCTGTAACCGCCTTCCTTTCCAGACAAAACAGCGATCTCACCGCGGATGATGTCCTCGTGCGGACTATTTTGGCTCTGCCCATAAACGGCCTTGCCGGAGGAATCGACCAGGTACAGCCCTCCACCCGTTCCCGGTTTGATCCCTTCGAACGGCTCCAGAATCGAAGGGCCTTTCAGCTGAACCTCGATCAAACCGACTTTGCCGGAAAAATTGTTGTCATATAGTTTCCGGTAATAATACCAACTGATCTCGCTGCTGCTGTCAATCTGGTAATACCATTTACCACGGTCCAGCGGTAAATTGTCATTCGCTTGAAGAGCCGCACGGATATCCCGATCAGATTCCTTCATTGAGATAATCTCAGGCCGGAACGAGAGCAAGCTGTCGTTTTCCTTATAGACGGTAATCGAATTGACAATTGAATTTCCCAATGCCGCGTATGAAAGCAATGGACGAATATGGCGGATAAAATGATTGAGCTGCTCCTTCTCTGAACGGATGTCTCCCGACAGGAATTCGATCAGCTCGCGGTTGAATTGAAGCAGAAAGTACAAGGACTGCACCTGTGCCAGCTTCACATCCACATTCGCCGCCACCTGTGCGGCAACTTCCTGCTGATTCATCGCATAACTGTTCTTGATATTCCGGTACATCTGCTGATAGAAGATCCACCCGACGGACAACGTCGGAATGAGGATAACGATGACGTACCCGGTAATCATCTTGCGCAGCAGACTTTGTTTCATCGCCCAGCCTCCACATTTTGTTTGGCTTCTTCCTTCCAGATATCCGTAAGGAAAAGAACAGGACCTCCGTGAAGGTCCTGTTCCATGGTTTAATCAAAATCAACTGCTCACCCTCTCCCTACGATCGGGGGAACGAAAACAGCCTCTTCTTTTGTAAGCGGGCGCAGAAAGTCCAGATCGCAGCCTTCGTGCGCCTGCAGGACATGATCGGCGAACAGGCGCAGATATCCGCGTGCGTGGACTCGCGACGGCCTCCACTCAAGGAGCCGCTCGCGGATTTCCGCATCAGGAACGTCAAGATGCAGCGTTCCCCGCTCCAGATCGACTTCGATCCAATCGCCATTCCGGACGGCTGCCAGCGGACCCCCGACCTGCGATTCCGGGGACACGTGCAGGATAACCGTTCCATAACTCGTTCCGCTCATTCGGGCGTCGCTGATGCGAACCATATCCCTGATACCGGATTGCAGCAGCTTGCGGGGAATGGGCAGCGCTCCCCATTCCGGCATTCCGGCACCCGAAGGGCCGCAATTGCGCAGAACCAGCACGGAGTCCCGGTCGACCTCCAGATCCTCGTGGTCCATTTCATCCAGCATCCGTTCATAATCATCAAATACAATGGCTCTCCCTCTATGTCTGGCCTTGCAGAGAGAGCTCGCGGAGCGTTTGAGCACCGCTCCGTCCGGTGCCAGATTCCCTTTCAATATCTGCACACCCGCGTTGTCTTTGAACGGCTCATCCAATGCGGAAATAACATCCGGAAGCTCAGATCGAGCCGGGTATGCATCGCGGATCGGGGTCCCGAGCGCAGTCAGGCATGATGTATCGAGTAAGGGCAGCAAGCTGTGAATAACTGCGGCCAGACCGCCGGCATGAAAGAAGTCGTCCATCCCGTAAACGCCGCTTGGCTGCAGATTGACGATAAGCGGAATGTTCCGGGAGAGCTGTTCATAGCGCTCGAGAGGGATAGTGATGCCAAGCCGTCCGGCAATCGCTGTCAGGTGGAGCACCGCATTGGTGGAGCCTCCGATCGCCGCCATCAACCGGATGGCGTTGTCGAAGGCCGCTTCTGTCATCAGCCGGGACGGCGTCAGATTCTCGCGCACCATATCTACGATCCGCTTGCCCGTCTCCTCGGCAGCAGTCTTTCGCCTTGCATGTACGGCCGGTATGCCCGATGTGCCCGGAAGCATCATACCCAGCATCTCCGAGATGCTCTTCATCGTGGAGGCCGTCCCCATAACGGGGCACCCTCCCTGCGTGCAAGAAATACATTTCTCGAGCTGGTTCAATTCCTCCTCGCTCAGCAGTCCGGCTTTATAATCGTCCATATACTTCCAAAGGTCGGTTCCATAGTTGACTGTTTTACCCCTGAATACCCCTGCGGCGCGGTGTCCCGCCGCAAGCTGCAATGTCGGCAAATCGCAGCTGGCAGCACCCATCAGCTGGGCTGGGGTCGTCTTGTCGCATTCGCACAGCAGTACGACTCCGTCGAAAGGCTGCGAGCGGATCGTTTCCTCAACATCCATCGCCATCAAATTCCGGTACGGCAGATCGGAGGGCTTCATGAAATCGGAAGGTGTCGTAATGGTATGAACCTCGATCGGATAGCCTCCGTTCATGAGCACCCCCCGTTTTACGAATTCCACCAGCTCCTTATGGGGAGCGTTGCAGCTGTTCAGATCACTCCATGAATTAAATATCCCGATAATCGGTTTGCCCAGGAATGATTCGGGCGCATGCCCATTGGCGCGCATTGCCGACAAATGCTGGAATCGGGTTTCCACAGAATGATGGTTGAACCATTCCCCGCTGCGCAAATTCATAAGGGCATCCGCTCCTCGACCATAATTTTGGCTGCCGCTGTAACACTTTCCCCCGGATGCAGAACGCGAAAGCCCGTCAGCTCGGGAGGCAGAGACAGGTTTGGCGCATTGGTAATCCATGTATAGGGCTCAGGACAGAGATAGCCCTGATTGGCGTCGTCATTGTAAACAACCCAATGCTTGAAATAGCTGTCGCATCGGTATACGATGCGGATTCCCGAGCTGTCGTCGGTCAGCACCGCCTCGTTGTTTCCGGATCCGTCCGCCATGAATGCGTCGTCAAGCGCGTGACCGATCAGCGTTTTCCCACGTATCAGCTCGTCTGCATAAGGGATATTCTGCAGTTCTCCGGTAGGCAGAAAACGCCCGTCAAGCACCCACTGCTTGACGGCGTTCAGTGAGAACCGGCATTGCGCGATATCCCCATCCGGTGCAGCCGGAAAGTTGAAGGTCGTATGATACCCAAGCCCCCAGGGGAACGGACTGGCGTCACGGTTCGTAACGGTAGTCTCCATGGTCAATGCATTCCGTTCAACAATGTAGCGGACGCGAATCGTGAACAGATGGGGAAACTGCGACAGAATGACATCGTTCCCGTCTGAGCGGATTTCCGTTTCCAGTATGAGCCGTCCCTCATCCTCTTCGGCTCTAACCAGCTCCCACCGCTTGTCGAACACAAGCCCGTGGGAATGGTTGTGCTCTGCCGGCTCGTTAATTTCAAATTGATAGGTTCTTCCGTTGAACTCGAAGCAACCATCTGCGATCCGATTGGGAGGGAACAGGATCGGAATGCCGTAGAGAACGGGAACCGCTTCATACTCCCCGCGGCTCCCTGGAACCCTGAGCAGCTCAAGCTGCCTGCTTTTAAGCTGCAGGGAGACCAGATTGCTGCCCCATCCCGGCACCAGAACAACGGATATGTGCCCGTTTTGCGCTTTGACTGCCGGTTCTCCGTGGAACATGATAGATTCAATGGAATTCACGCAGGCGGAGCCTCCTTTTTACAGAACGCCGTACTTCTCGTAAACGTCCCTTAAATATTTCCCGGCAAGCAGCTCTTCCCGGGTATGATTCTCCCGCGTTGCCTTATCCAGAGCACCGGTCACCACCTCAAGCGCAATGTCTTTGGGAATAACGACCACGCCATCCCTGTCGGCAAATACGACATCGTTCGGATGGACAATGACTCCTCCGCAATCGACAGGGCAGTCATAATCGATGACCTGCCCCCGGCCCCTGGAGTCAACGGGCTTGGTTCCTGTACAGTAAACGGGAAAATCCAGCTCGACAATCATTTTCGAATCACGGATCAAGCCGTCGATGATGGCGCCAGTCGCTCCCCTTACCTTGGAGGCCGTAGACAGCAGCTCGCCCCACAGGCCGTTCTGCGTTGACCGGTTTGTGCAGGCGATGACGACCTCATCCGGCAAAATGCTGTCCACCGCGGCGATTTCCTTCTCATACGGATTGCCGCTGACATGGTAGACATCCACCGCCAGAATCGTTTTGGCCCGGCCGACAACGACCCATTCCTGGTTAAGCGGACGGATGGTTTCCCGCATCGCCTGATTGCGATAGCCCAGGTCATCAAGCGTGTCGCAAAGCACTCCGGTATACAGCGACTCGCGCATCCGGCGGAACATTTCCTGATCATTCATTTCGTAAGCCTCCATTCTCTTCTACAGCCCATAATGCTTTCTCATATTGTCCAGATACGGCAGCGACAGCATATCATCGATCAATTCTCTGGCCTGGGTTTCCGAGCGCGTCCACGGGTCCATCATTATGAGTGCGAGCAGGTCATCGATCTTCCCGCTCCGGTAGGCGCAGAGCTCCTGCTCCACCGGGGCGACGCGATCGCGGAGCGCATAATGGATCACCGGCTGCGGCAGCCCTTTCGTCTTGATGCCCTCGACTCCGATTGCGCTTACGTAGCAGGGAACCTCCACCTGGAAATCCAGGGGAATGCCGGGAACGAAATTCCCGTCGTTCAAAATATTAAGGATCATGATTCTCGGCACATCGCAGGCGATTGCCTCGATGAACGGAATCATCGGCTCCGTTGAATGCTTCGGCGGAAATGCGTCCGTTACTCTGCGGTCCAGATTATCCGACACATCCTTGATTAGCTTGACGTCGTCGATACCGTGGCGGAAATAGCCCTGATACCACTCTTCCGGATCTTCTCTATACTGCTTCTCCGTCTCATCGTCGGCATGATGCCAGAATGGCCACGCCCCTCCGCCCGGATTGCCCGTATCGCCGATCGGAAATACGCCGAACTTCTTGTATAAATCAATGGCCTTCGGCCCCATTCCGTCGCTGATTCGGCATGTCTTGAAATACGCCTCCGACTGCTCCTCGATCCACTTGTCGAGAATCGGGAATGCATCCTGCCCTTTATACCGGAACTCGGTCAGCCAGATGAAATGGTTAACGCCCGGCACTTCAAAGGTTATGTGCTGCGGATCGAGACCAAGCGTCCGCGCCACATATCTCACGCCGTTCGAGCCGTGACAGAAGCCGGCAATCCTGGCGTGCGGGTACTTGCGGCGTAGATAGGTTACGCCGGCCATGACCGGATTGGCGACCAGCATATACCAGGCATCCGGACTGATTTCCAGAATATCGTTCAGGATATCCTCCATCAGCTCCAGCTGGCAGTGGTTGATCCAGAACCCTTCATCATGCATTACATGCAGACTGCCGCCGAATCGGTAGCCGTGCTTGCGGGCGACTGCCCAGCCGTCCTTCAGCCGCTGATGCCCGCCCACGAGCGCAGCGTTGATAACGAAGTCCGCCCCCTGGATCGATTCCCGGCGGTCCAGCGTCTTTTCCAGCTTCAGCTTGATTCCCGCCTCCTCGGCATAACGCAGTGCCAAGGCATAGGCGCTGTCCAGACGTGACTCGTCAATGTCCATAAAGCTGATCGTACTTCCTTCAAGTTGGGGTGTCAGGCAAATATCGCGGATCAGACTTAACGAGAACATAGCCGTCCCGGCGCCGATGATACTTATTTTTGCCATGAAATAATCTCCTCCGGTTAATAATGAATTAATGGCTTGAAAGTTAAATCGAGGCGGAAGATGCCCCGTCGACGTAGAGACAGGAGCCGGTAACAGCGGATGCCTCATCCGAAGCGAGGAACAGCACCGCATATCCCACCTCGCGTGTCGTCGCCATGCGGCCAAGCGGCTGCTGCTGCTTGATGACCGGATACAGCTTATCCATGCCGCCCATGCTTTCCGCCAGCTTCACATTCATATCCGTCTCCACCCAGCCCGGACAGATTGCATTGCAGCGGATTCCGCGTTCGGCATAAGAGACGGCAATTTCCTTCGTAAGTCCGATAATTCCGGCTTTGGACGCCGTATAAGCACCATGGCCGGGCTCGGTCAGCGAGGCCATCACGGAGGACGTGTTAATAATCGAGCCCTTGCCCCGTTTCAGCAGCTCCGGAATCGCCTTCTTGCACATCAGAAACATCGACTTCAAATTAACACTCATCACATCGTCCCAGGTTTCCTCCGGATAATCGACAATATCTCCGATCGGCATGATGCCGGCATTGTTGAATACAATGTCAAGGCCTCCGAACGCGCTCACGGCAGCGCTCACAGCCCGTTCAGCCGTTTGTGCCGAAGATACGTCGCCGGCAATGGCAAGGCACTCCCCTCCCAGCGCTTTAATTTCCTCCGCGGTTTCCAGCAGCTTTTCTTCATTACGGTCAACCAATGCCAGGCGGCAGCCCTCTTCCGCAAAAAGCAGAGCTGTGCCTTTACCAATTCCGGATGCGGCTCCGGTTATGATTGCGGCCTTCCCTTCCAGTCTTCCTTGCCGGTTTGTCATTTTTCTTGCTAACCTCCTCTTACGAATTCACGCCAGTCATTTAATCGCACCGATAACGAGCCCTTTGCGGATGTAGCCCTGCAGCAGGATGTAGATCAGCACCGGCGGCAGCGCCGTCATCAGGAGCCCTGTCAGCAGCAGCGGATAATCGGAGCTGAATCTCCCCAGAATGGTGGCGACCGCAACTGTCATCGTCTTCATCTCATCGGACTGCAGATATACAAGCGGCGTGAGCAAATCATTCCACCAGGCCGTGGCGTTGAAGATGGACACCGTCGCAAGGCCCGGCAGGCTCAAAGGAACGACCACCCTTAGAAGGACCTGCAAATAGCCGGCTCCATCGATCCTGACCGCCTCCAGAATTTCATTGGGCAGGCTGTGCAGCAGCGCCCTGAGCAGGAATACATTTCCCGGGATGGAGGTAACTCCCCAGATCACAATGACAGAAGCAAAATGATTAACCCATCCGAGCCGCGACATGAGCAGGAAATTCGGCAAGATAAAGGTAATGCCCGGCACGGTCATCATTCCGATCATGGTCATGTAGAGCGAATTCTTGAGCCGGAAACGCAGCTTGGCGAACGCGAAGGCTGCTGGCACGGACAGCACAAGCGACAAGATCAATGCGCCCCCCACGCTGACGAGCGTATTGCCGAATAATCTTAACAATGAAAAACGGTAATACAGCGCCTGAAAATTATCAAAATAGAACGTTTTTGGCCAAGCGATCGGATTCCGGATGAATTCAATCGACGTTTTCATACTGCTCAGCAGCATATAGACGAGGGGATAAACGGCGACTACAGCAACCAGCGTCAGGATAACAACCAGGATGAAGCGGACGAAACGATTGGACGTACGGTTCATGTTAATCCCCCCTCAATTGCTCACCCTGTCAGAGATTTTAAGCTGCACCCAGGTGATCAGCACGACGATTACGAACAGAAACAGCGAAAGCGCGCTGGCATAGCCCATATTGCCGCTTTGGAAAGCCTGCAAATAAATCATAAATTCGATAGGAGTCGTTTCATAGCCTGGTCCGCCTCCCGTGATGGAATAGACAAGTCCGAACATTCCTACGGATACATAGATGACGTTAATGCATGTAAAATAAAACAAGGTGGGGTACAAGAGCGGGATCGTGATCTTGAACAGTCTCTGCCGGAAGCTCGCGCCGTCCATGATGACCGCTTCATATATCTCCCCGGATATGGTGGACATGCCGGACAGAAAAATCAGCGTTCCCTGTCCCAGCGTCTGCCAATAAAAGCAGAAAATCAATATCATGAACTCGGTCGGAACGTAATTCAGCCAGTCGACAACCAGATGACCGAGCCCGATATCTTCAAGCAGTGAATTGACAATACCTTTGCTGGCAAACATCGATTTGATCAGAAAACCGATAACGACAGACGATAGAATAGTCGGCAGATAATATACAGAGCGAAAGAACCTCCACCCTGGAACCTCTTCGAACAGCAGAAACGAAACGATGAGCGACAGAATCAGAATTCCCGGGACGGACAGCAGGAAGATAAGATTGTTCCGGAGCATCAGAAGCAAGTCGCCGCTGTGAATAATCCGGAGAAAATTATCCCACCCGACAAAGCGGGAGCTGACACCGTCCCATTCCGTGAAGCTGTGATAGAATGTGTTGAGAGTCGGGTAGCCGATAAATACGGCCAGCAGTATAAAAGCAGGCAGCAGGGACAAATAGCCATGCAGGCTTTCCCTTCTCAAGCCCATATTGTTCCTCCTTCCGCCGGGCAATGCTCCCTCCCTCCGGACAAGCGGAGGAAGCACTCCCTTCGATTACTTACCGGCTGCTTTTCAGCAGCTCATCGCGCTTTTGGTCGATCTTGCCCATGAACTCCTCGGCCGTCATTTTGCCTGTCAGCGCGAGCGACTGCAAGGAAGAGATTTCGCTGGTCAGCTCAGCGGGATATACATTGTCAGGCCAGAAAATGGTGCTCGGCTCATTGGCCCACTCCTGCTGCTCGAGAATCAGCGGCTCGGACGCCATCTGCGAAACATCGACATCCTTGACTACGGACAAGCCCGCTTCACCGCTCTCGATTTTGTTGACCTGCTCATCCTTGCTCATCAGAAACTTGATAAAGTCGACGGCCTCCTGCTTTTTCTTCGAATAATTGGTTACAACGAATGTAGCGCCGACTCCGCCGACCCCGCCGTCATGAATGAGGACCTGATCGTTGAAGTCGGGAACCTTCATCATACCCAGATCATCCCCCAGCGCTTTGCGGGCGTTGGCTATAGCACCGTTGCCGCCGGCTACCATGGCAACCTGCCCCTGGTAGAACAGCTGCAAGGACTGATCAGACTGGTCGGAAATAACCAGGTCCTTCGCATACATGTCGTTCCATGCTTTGATGATTGGAACGAGCTGCGGGTCGGTGAAATTTTTCTTGCCGCTGACCAGGTCCTCAAGACCGGCTGAGCCCACCGTCTGGGCAATCCAGTAATTAGGGATATGATAGAACGTATCCGGATCCTTCAGGCCGAGCGGAGTCACTCCCTTGCTCTTGATCTTGAGAAGCATCTCCTCGAAGTCATTAAAATTCTTCAATGGTTGTGCCTCGAGGTCGACGCCTGCATCGGCTAATATTTTCTTGTTGTACAAGAGCCCGAAGGTCCCGTCTGTCGAGAATGGCACGCCGTATACCTCGCCGCCCTCCTTGAAGCCTTCGGTTCCCGCGTCCCAGCCGACAATCCGGTCTTTCTCCTCCGGGGTAAAATAGCTGCTGAGCGGTTCAAGAAACTGCTTGAATCTCAGCATGTAGGTTCCCGACCAGATGACTGTCATATCGGGACCGTTCTTGGCAATGCCGGCAGTCTGAAACTTGGTGAACAGCTCATCTCCGGAGGGCACATCCTGCACTTCGATGGACACCTCCGGGTGCGCGGTCTCATAGCGCTTGATCGCCTGATAGATGTAGAAGTCCTCTTTCTTCTTGGACTTGTTATTCTCGTCCACGGTCGGATATCCCGTATTCCAGAAGACGATGTTTACCTTCTGCTTGGACGAATCGCCATTTGCGCCGGAGCCTTCCTTCGTACCGGAAGACCCTGAACAGGCAGCCAGCGCCAATACAATGACTGAGGAAACGGCTGCTGTCAGAATGGTTTTAAACCTCATGAAATGCTCCCCCTCCTTGAGCGAATATTCAAGATGCTGATGGCGCTTTCACCTGAGCAAGCGTAAGGCATCCTTCCACCTGCCACCGGCCACAGATCAACAGCCCCTTGAAGTTATCTTCATTGTATAGGGCTGCCGTCCGGATGAGAATGACAGCATCGGTGCCTGGGCTTATCACATTTCACAGGTTCTTCATGGTACTTGACCATTTTTGCGCGAAGCTTGACATTTTTTACAGCGATTGCGATCCCGTGTAATAAGACGGAGCCACGCCTCTTGCTTTCTTGAACATCCGGGTAAATGAACTGGGATTCAGATAACCGAGCTTATCGGCAATATCGGTCAAGGACATGCCGCTCTGCATCATTCTTTCGGCCTGCTCCACCTTGGCGGCCAGCACCGCTTCACTGAAGTTCAATCCCTTTTCTTCCTTATACAGACGGCTCAGCTGGGCGGGACTCATATTAAAGAGAGCGGCGACACCGTTCAGGCTGATTTCCTCGAAGCTGTGCTCGTCCAGGTACATCTCCACAGCTTCGATTACATATTTACGATGATTGCCCCTTCCACCCCACTCTCCGGCATTTCTGATGCTGCTGCGGATGGCTTCGACGCATGCCGATAACGTACAGCAGTCTGACAGGGCAGCACCGGCTCCCTCCCCTTCTTCCTGATCCGTTCGAATCCCCATCCTCTCACGGATGCGGTTCAGCTGAAACATCACATCGGCGAGCAGATTAAGCAGCAGCGCCGGTCTGGGATACGGCTGCAATTCAGGCAGCATATCCAGCATCCGTTCAGCATCCTCCCACTGAAAGCAGCTCAACTGCCGGACGATGTCCCTCTTCCAGGCAAGCAGTGACAAGGGGAGCGCCGGTTCCGGGAGCTTCTCCCGAAAGAGATTTTGTTCCTCGTTGTAAAAGGACAGACTGAGCATCTCGCGGGCATCTGCGTCGCACTTGCCCCAGTCCTGCCAGCTTGCGAAGGGTTCACTCGCGGCAATGGTCACGGATAACCCCAGATAACGCTGAACGGAATCGATCAGCATTCCGGCATCGGGCAGCTCCGATTGCCCGGAGGCATGAAGCAGCAGATGCCATCTTCGTTCATGGACATATTCGACGAGGCCGACCACATGGCCGCGGTAAAGCTCTCCCGCGATCGTTTCGACAGCACGGCCGATCTGGACCAGATCAGCCGGCAGCAACGGGCTCCCTTGACGGGCTGCCGTATTCAGCCGGATAACCCACGCTTGACATCTGCCTTCTGTCGGCATCAATCCGCATTCCTCCAGCTTTTCCCGGAAGCCGGTCCCGCTGTAAACGCCCTCAAGCCATTCCCTCAGCATCGCCAGCTTTCTGATCTGTCTCAGCTGCAGCAGCTCCGTCTCGTCTTCCCGGACGAGCGGCTGCTTGTTCCGGAGCAAGTCCGACAACCCCAGCAGCATCGTCTGCAGCTCCTCGATCTCCATCGTCGACTTGACAAAAAAATCGCGGACGCCAAGGCGCAGCGACCTTCTGACCAGCTCAAAATCCTGGTTGCAGGTCAAAATTATAAACTCGCCGTCCGGCCTCAATGGCTTGACCCGCTCGATAAATTCCAGGCCGTCCATCCTGGGCAGACCGATGTCTACCAAGGCAATATCCGGCAAATGCACGGAGAAAAGCTCCAGCGCCTCCGCACCATCCCTTGCCTCGCAAACAACCTCCATCCCGAGCTCCGCCCAGGCAATCATCGACTTGATGCCCAACCGGACCAGAAGATCATCTTCCACAATCATGACTTTCATGCGGATTCACCCCTTTCGCAGATTACATACGGTATAGTCAGCTCTACCGAAGTGCCTTGGCCCGGCTGGCTGTCAATCCGAATATCGAAACGCTCGTTGTATTCAAGCCGAAGCCGCTGCTGTATGTTCATGAGGCCGATACCCGATCCAGAGCTCTGCCCCTTGACGGGATCACCCCTGATCAGCTTCCTGACCGACACAGCATCCATTCCAATGCCGTTATCCTTGACTATTACAGTGACATACTCGTCATGTCTGACACATGTCAGCGATATCCGGAAGCTTCCGCTGCCGCCGAAACCGTGAAGGATGGCATTCTCCACGATAGGCTGCAGGGTCAGCTTGGGAATTATCGTATGCAGGACTTCGGATTCTGCACTAATATCGGTTTCGATGGGCTGAAGCATCCTGTTCTCCTGAAAGGCAATGTAGTTTCGTACGTAATCCAATTCCTCGCCAAGGGTGCTTCTCACCGACAATGCTTTGTCCAGACAATAGTGCAGCATGCCGGAGAGATTGACGAGCGCCTGGGCGATCGACTTCTCTCCTTTCATCACAGCCATCCAACGAATGGAATTAATCGCATTATGCATGAAATGAGGATTAATTTGAGATTGGAGCAGCGTTAATTTGAGGTTCATTTTCTCCTGTTCGTCGGTTTTTATTTTTTCCATCTGCTCGCCAATGCGGCCCAGCATGTGCTGGAAGCCGGAGAAGAGGATCTCGATTTCGTCAATGCCCCGGTAGCGAAAATTCTTCTGCTCCTCAGCCAGCTTCTCGGGATCGTTGAAGCGGAGCTTCCGGACTCTTTTCGACAGATTCAGAATGGGCAGCATGACCTTTCGTGTCAGCAGCTGCAATATCAGCAGAATCAGAATAATTGAGAAAGACGTTACCGCAAGTGTGTACATCCAGAGCGCTTTGGCTTGCCCGACAAGCATATTCATTGGAGTCATCGAAACCAGATACCATGAGAGGAAGGGGATGTTGTGGGTAGAGCAAAGATAAGTCCGGTGGTTCAAATCCATATGGAAGCTGCTGTACTCCCCGCCATTGGCCTGCGCCTGGACTATGGCCTGGCGGTAAACCTTTCTGGCCTCCGGACCGGTATCGGCGTTTTCGCCGGCTACCAGTACATCCCCCGACGAATTCCCGATAAAGACCAGCGTGGAATTATTGAGCTGCAGCTGATTCAGCAGGCCTTGAATGAGCGATTCTCTCATCGCCACAACAAGCAGACCCAGCGGCTTGGTGCCGCTGACTATATTTTTGGTGAAGTAAAGCGAGTGGTCGTTCGTCAAATCATGAAAGTCATCGGCAACATCGTTATACATTACATCATTATCGTAAGGAATATTGTCGCCATACCATGGAAAACTGCTCACAATCCGCTTGAGGCTTTCGCTTTCCGTATCATGCAGGGGCACGCTGCCGTATACACGGCCCGAGCTGCCGATAATCTGCACATCCAGGGGAACTCTCAGACGATACATTTTGGTAAATGAATTGACCCGGTCGCGGATCGCCCTGATCTGTTTGTCCGGGCTGGCATACTGCTTCTGCATGATCTGGTACAGCTGTTCGTCCTGTGAAAGAATGCGGATATAATCGTTGATGTGGTTGATATAAAAGTCCAAATTAAGAGAAAGCGATTCCATGTTCTTGGACAGAGACTGATCGTAGATCGATTCCGTCCGGTGCACGGCGTTCTTGCCGAGAACATATCCCTGCAGCAGCACAGGAATCAGTATGCAGAGCAGCAGTATGGTGAGAGCAGCCATATTCAATCTGCGCTTTTTTTTGAGCATGACGAATCTCTCCTTTTACGTTAACGTAATACCGACCGGACGATTAAGTGCTTCGGAGGAGATGATGTTCTGTATATTAGAATAAATCTTATATGCTGACTAACACTTGGACTAAATCGAAATCAAGTTAATTCGCACATACTATGTAAAACCCTTCACACGACAATTATACATACATGGAGGAATAGACGGTTGGGATATCCCTTCATATTTACAACTTTACTATACTGACTTTAATTCAGTATAATGAATAATAATCTGAATGGCAATTGAAAAAGGAGCTCAATTATGGAAAAAAGTAAAAAGGATTATTCCGTGCCCGCCCTGGACAAAGCGGTACTCATCCTGCACGCCTTGGCGGAGCAGGGCTGGTTGTCGGCGCTCGAGCTTCACGCTCAACTGAATATTCCCAAATCAACCGTTTTTGTATTGCTTAATTCGTTATCCAAGAGCCGGATGGTCGAACGGCATGCCGACGGAAGATACGGACTCGGGCATGCGACATTTTTACTGGGAATGAGCTATTTCCGTGATCTCGACATCCGCCGGATGGCGAGGCCCCATTTGGAAAGCCTTGTCAGCCAAACGCCTTATACGGCTCATCTAGCCGTTCTCGCCGGCCAGCAGCCTGTTTATATCGACAAGGTGGAAGGCAGCGGCTTCGTCCGCTTTGCCACCTTCATCGGACAGTCGCTGCCCCTGCATTTGTCGGGAGTGGGCAAAGCTCTGGCTGCCGGAATGAGCCGGGAACAGGTTGCCAAGGCTTTAGAGGAGTTTCCGGATATGCGGGAGGCGGAAAAATCCGCTCAGCAGCTCCTTGAGGACGTTCAATTTATCCGTCAGCACGGATTTTCCATTGAAGATGAGCAGATGGAAGAAGGCATCCGTTGTATCGGATCCCCCGTTTACGATTTATCAGGCAATATTGTTGCCTCCATCAGCATAACCTCGTTGTCGCAGGATTTGCCCGCCATCAAATTCAACTCGATGGGCCAAAAAGTACGCGAAGCGGCGATTCATATTTCTCAGGAATTGGGCTTCAAGGAATAGCTGCGGCTCCTTCGATCAATGACTTTCCGCTATTTCCTTAATTGAAGCGCTGGCAAAGTCCGGCCCGAACGCAAACAGGCTGCCGGTTTTAAACCGGCAGCCTGTTTGCGTTTATACTGTTTGCAGCTGATTACCATCGTTCTGATTAATTCTTCTTTGGCGGAAGATCATGCGGCTGCTCGCCCAGAAACTCGCCGAGCCGGTCGAAGCTGCGCTCCAGGTTCATTTTCCGCTCGGCAAAAAACTTCTCATGTCTTTTTTTCATGAGCTGCAGCAGTTTTGTAAATTCATCGACAGATATAGTTTCTTTCGTACGCATCAAGCCAAGCACGTATTCCAATTCTCCCAGAAGCTTTTGCTGAATGAGAATATTATCGTGAATACGCTTAATCTGCTGGGACACAACCTCGATGGGACTATAATGCTGTCCGAGCAGCACCGATTTTATTTCTTCCAACGACAAATCCAGTTCCTTGAGCGCCAGAATTTGATGCAAGCGGGATATATCCTCTTCGTTATAAAGCCTGTGTCCGGATTCAGAAAATCCCGATGGGGAAAACAGGTTTATCTGATCGTAATAACGCAACGTCCGGATCGTCAACCCGGTTAGCTTCGCAATTTCTCCGACCTTCCAAGTTTTGTTCATTATCCTCTCCTTTAGCGCTGGACATTTACCGGTATCTTTACTATAAAACATAACGCAGCGTAAGGCACAAGGATTATAATATTTTAGGTAACAGGAGCAGACAGCTTCATTTTTCTTTTTTTGCGATATCCATTTTTTCAATTAACAGCTTAGCCATTCCTGTACTGCGGGCGACTGTTGAGTTGTTGTGTTCACTGACACTTTAGTTGTTACCTGCAAAATCCAGTATTATCAAGCTATTTCGGGTTTTTGATAAACTTTACGGGCCACACTTAAAAGTCAAGTCAATAATTTCCTCTGTATCCTGGAATGCTAGTTCTTAGTCACCATTAATGATAAAATCTGGAAATCACAGGTTATTAATGGACACCCGACTAATCTCCAGACCATGGGCGATGCCTTTGCCAGCGCTTTCTGATTGCTAAAGTAACGTGATGCTCGAAACCTTCATTAGTGAAATCTAATCCCGCCTACTGATCATTGAAGAGTTCGACGAGCTTCTTTGCGCGGTGGCGGTTGATACAGTCATAGTCATGTAAGACAGCAAGATGCCTGTTTTTGGAAGCAACGAGGCATATTCGAGCGGTTTCACACCATGCCGATTTCACGTTCCACCTTACTGTGGGGGCATGTGCTGACCTCGCTGGTATCCAACGTCCTATCGTAGCGCTCGTTATGGGCTTCAGCTCCATACGGTCATCTCAAATGCTCAAGCTTTTATTGGTGGTACCTAGCTTATCCTGAGCCAGTTCGATAATCAAAATTTAATCAATATCGAGAAGTTCGAGAATGACACCCAAATCTTCTGTGCTTTCCACATAAGCATATTTATCGCCATTTTGAATAAGCGGGAAGCCGAATTCCTCCAGCTTAGCTGCCGTTTCAAGCATTCTGTTCTTCGCCTTAAATGCAATGTGATGGACTCCAGGGCCTTTTGTATCAAGAAATTCCTTCCATGTAGTAGGGTCCTCTGTTGGTTCAATGAACTCTACAACCAGATTCTCCATGTGAAAGAAAGATAGCCTTACCCTTCCTTTCGTGGGCTGCCCCATATAGGTAACCGTATCACTGCCATCTTCATTAGCCATTATAATAGAAGGGGCGGGAACGCCTAATAGCTCGGCAAATCGACCGGTAGCCTTTTCTACATCACGAACGATCATTGCAATCTGACAAACCAGGGTCGTGCCAAGAATAGTATTTTCCATTTTTCTTCTCCTATCTATTTTTTTAATCTAAACAATTATAAAGTTGCTCTAACTTCTCTTTACCAGACATGGTAAACGTCATGAACCTGTTCCCCTGCAAGAATTTTGCGTGCACGATCAATGTTCCACTGAATGTGATCTTTCAGATCTTCATCCCCTTCAAAGGATAATCCGAATACAATTTCCATCTTGCTTGCATTATAATAGGATCGTTTACGTTCGCCGTCGCGCAGATCACCCATTGCGGCAGTAGAACTGGTGTAAATAAATTTATGCAGGCCAGCTCTTTCGGCGGCGTCTGCCAGGAACAGCGTAACTTTGGTATCATGTTCAAGCATTTCAACCGGGTCGTTGCCCCAACCGAGCGCGACATGTATAACAGCGTCACAGCCCTGAAGCGCCTTTTCCATTACGTCCAGCTCAAGGATATTACCCTGTACAAGGGTTATGCTCGGAAGGGTTTGATAATAAGGAATCCGGTCCGGAGTACGGGTAAGCAGTACAATTTCATGACCTGCTGCAAGCAATGCTTTAGTAACGTTTTGTCCGATATTGCCGGTACCGCCAGTGACAAAAATTTTCATAAAAATTCCTCCGCTATATTTGATGTTATAGGGAATATAATCATCGGTGCGCAAGGAGGTCTCTCTATTCCTTCAGCTTGTAGCTGACAAAAGCCAGCTTCCTGCTGTCGGGTGACCAAGAATTGACGTTAATGGTGCCCTGTCCGCCAAAAAGCTTGACCACCGTACGGAACTCTCCGCCTGCGCTTCCTATTAAGCGAATTTCTACATTTTTGTTTGCGGGATGGGCGCCAGGAGCAACATCGCCCTTGTGATAACTAATATAAACCACCAATTCTCCGTCAGGGGATACATGCGGGAACCAGTTATTGCTCTCATCGAACGTGATCTGCGTTTGCTCGCTGGAATCGACATTCATGCGCCACACCTGCATAAGGCCAGTTCGTACCGAGTTGAACCATATGTGCTTGCCGTCCGGTGAATATTCGGGGCCGTCATTCAATCCGGATGAATCCGTTAACTGCGTTTCTATGCCACCGTTTATAGGGATGGTGTAGATGTCGTACTCGCCGTTTCGCTCTGCGCAGTATGCCAGCGTGTTTCCGTCCGGTGACCAACCGTGCAGATAGCTGGGGGCCATTGGCGTGATGAGTACCGGGTTGCCTCCCTGCAAGGGGAAAATATAAATACGGGACCGGCCATCCTCGCAGGTATGATGGCTAACCGCGACATGCGAGTTATCGGGCGAAAGCACATGGTCGTTATTGCACCGAATCGCATAACCGGATTCGATCGCTGTACTCTCCCCTGTAGCGAGGTCAAAAGTGTAAAGACGGCCAAAGCTGTTATATACGAGATGCTTGCCGTCGCGGGTCCAATTGGGTGCCTCAATCAGAAAATCGAATTCGGCCAGGACGCTGCGTTCGCCGCTATAAACATCCACCGTTTCCAGGATACTGATCACATTTTTTCCTTCTGTCTTGTGGGGTTCTTTCACTGTATTCATCATTTAATCTCCCTAGATAAGAAATAGGCTACGCCCGGGGCTTGATGTTCAAATTAACGCCCAAATCGTCCTCGCTGTCGACAATGGTCCAGCTGCTGCCGGGATAATAACCGATCGTTCGCATCTCATATCCCATCTCTTCCAGTTCACCGATAATTCCGTCACGCTTGTCGCCAACCTGGAAGCCCAGATGATGAACGCCGTTTCCATGCTTATCCAGGAACTCTCGGAATGTACTGTCGTGCTCGTCCGGTTCATGAAGTTCAATGACGAAATTGCCAACCCGTATATTCGCGAGCTTGAGTCCGTAAAAAGCGGGTTTTCCGCGATACGTCAAATCAGGGTTGCTGGCAGGAGGATTATTGCGGATTTCAGGCACGGGAATATTAAAAAATCTTGCCCAGGTCTCAGCAGCCTTTTGGATATCTTTAACTACGATTGCGATCTGAATAAAGCCGTCAAAGCTGATGTTGTTCTCCATGAAAATACCTTCCCCATTTCGTTAATTAAGTTATAACGCTTTCATGACGTTCCACATGCCGATCCAGGTAATGTGCGGGACTAAAGGTTCTTTTACAACTCCAATGTGCTCAAGTATCGGATATGCTTCTTCATATACTCATCAGCCTTGAAAGCAAACCCAAAGGTATTCTTGATTTGCGAGATATCTATGGGCATGCCCTCAGGCTCGGGACGGCCCTTGTCCTCAAGAAGGATTTGACTTTTGGAACCAAGGAGATTTACCGCCATTTGCGCAATCTGAGCCCATGTACGGAATTCAGTGCTCACAGCGGTAAAGCAGCCGCGGTCCAATTCATCGGAATGGAGCAAAGCTGAATATACTTTTGCAAGGTCGCCCGCCCAGATGAATTGCGTACCGTCATTCTTGATAAAGGACATGGGCTCGTTCGCAAGGGCGCTTTTGACCATATTTGCAATTTTTCGATCGGGATAGAGAGGCCCGCCCTCCACGCAGGGATTGCCAAAGGTATAACCCGGCCGCACGATATTTGCCTGAAGCTGATACTGAGAGGCAATAGCCAAGAGATAAGCCTCTGTCGCGGCCTTGGTGGCGCCGTAATAAGTCTTTGGCTTTATAAAGCCCCTATCATTGTTGGGCGCCGTGCCAAAGCTTGCGATGGAAGAGGTATAAATGATTTTGTTTACTCCCGCTTCCGCGGCTCTCTGGAACAGGCGAACAGAGGGCATCGTTTCGTTTACTAACATTTCCTCCGCTGACCCGCCCTGCTCCGGCCACGAAAGCGCGATATGGACGCATGCATCTTGTCCCGCAAGCCCTTTAGCGATGGCATTCGCATCGTCCATTTGTCCTGTAACGAAACGGATATGCTCATGACCCACAAAACCTGGGACCTTGTTCGCATTTCTGGCAAGGAGTGTGACCTCATGACCATGCAAAAGCAGTTCCTTGACGACATACGAACCGATAAACCCGGTACCGCCAGTAACAAATACTTTCAATTTTTCGCTCCTTTCTGCATCATTCCTTTACGCTGCCCATCACAAGCCCGGTTGTGAAATACTTTTGCAGGTACGGGTAGATACATAGAATTGGTATCATCGCTAAGAACATTTGCGCTGCACCTGTGGTGCGGGCGCTAACCATAGACAGATATTTGGATAAATTGCCGCTGAGATCGGTGTTGTTGCGCATAAATTCCTGCGGATTCACGACAACCGTTTGCAAGTATGTCTGCAACGGATAGTTTTCAATATGGTTCATGTAGATCATGCCGTCGAACCAACTGTTCCAATGATCTACAACCGAAAACAGAGTAACTGTCGCAATCGTGGGAATCGAGACCGGCAAAACAACTCTGATCAGCGTCTGCACATGACCCGCACCGTCGATGTACGCCGCTTCCAACAATTCCTTCGGCAGGCTGCGCATGTAGTTCATCACGACCAGCATGCTGAAAACGGGAAGCGCGCCAGGCAAAACAAGCGACCATATGGAATCGATCAATCCGGTATTCCTCACCACCATATACGTCGGAATCAAACCGGCGTTGAAGAGTATGGTCACAACAAAGAACCATGAGAACATACTCCGGGCCCTGAAATCCGCTGTTGATTTCGAGAGAGGATAAGCTGTCAGGATGATCAACAGCAGATTGATCGGCACGCCAATCGCCGTCCGCTGGAGTGAGACCAGAAGAGACATGAAAAACTTCGAGGTGTTCATAATAAATTGATACGAGATTGTAGTAAAGCCAACCGGAAAAAAAGTAACCTCTCCCGCATCGACTGCAACTTTGTCGGAGAAAGATACCGCCAGCAGGTTGATAAACGGCGCTATGCATACAAATGCAACAATTAGCAGGAAAACGGTATTGCAAACCAGGAATATTTTACGTGGTATGGAAGCTTTTATTCTCATAGTTCTACCCTCCACTAGAAGACTCTATATCCTGTGAATTTGTCAGCCAAGTAATAAGACATAATGATAAAAATCATAGATACACCTGACTTAAACAGGCCTGCAGCCGTGGAGAGCGAGTATTGAGCCTGCTCAATGCCCAGTCTGAACACGAATGTATCCAAAATATCGCCGGTGGAATAGACCACAGGGCTGTACATATTATAGATCTGATCGAAACCGCCGTTGAGGATATTGGCAAGACCGAGCACGGTCATCAGCACGATAATAGATGAAATGCCGGGCAGGGTAATGTGCAATGTCTGCCGCCAACGGTTTGCGCCGTCGATAACTGCGGCTTCATAAAGCGCAGGGTTTATGCCTGTAAGGGCAGCCAGGTAAATGACCGATCCGAATCCAAAAGCCTTCCACATATCGGTCACTACCATCGTGCCGGGAAACATGTTCGGATTGCCAAGGAAATAGATCGGTTCAATTCCGAGCTTGGATAGAAGTATATTTACAAAACCCGCGCTCGGCGACAAAAGATTAATAAGGATACCGGATAATATGACCCATGACAGGAAATGCGGTAAATAGACCAGCGTCTGGAAAACGCGCTTGGTAAAAATATTCCTGACTTCGTTGAGCAGCAGCGCAAACACGACCGGAACAATGATGCCTGCAATCATTTTACACAATGCAATAATGACCGTATTTCGTATGACCGGCCATATATTCGGCATTGAAAACAAGGTATTGAAATTTTGAAAACCTACCCACTGTTGGTGTCCGAACATACCTTTTGCCGGAATAAATTTCTGGAACGCGATCACAACGCCGGCCATGGAGCCATAGCTGAAGACAGCCACCAAAACGATCGCGGGGAGCAGCATCAAATACAAGGGAAGCTCTCTTAACAGCTTGTCTTTACGTTTCAGATTTACAAACATCTTTTGTCCACCACCTGTAAATGATTTGGGCCAAGGCCAGCTGCTTCCTGCGGTTCGGATAGACACAGCGCTGGATAGCGGCAAACCTTTTTTAATTAACTGAGGCGGGAATTATCCCGCCGCAGTCCTTAAATGAGAATGACTTATGTTGCCGGATACATTTTGTCAAGCTCGTCGAGAGTCTGCTGACCGCCCGCCTTCAGCCACTGCTGTACAAAGGTATCGAAATAATCGACAGGCTTAGCGCCAGTTATGATATTGGTAAAGGCTGTGATCGTGAGCGTATCCAGTGAAGCAACATTCGTCAACCACTCATCGGGCCTTTGAATTCCCAGGATGCTCTGGACGATCGCCTTATCGGGAATATACTTGTTCAATACAATCGGCAGAGAGCCTGACCTCGACATCTGGCCCCAGGTACCGAAGGCATTGTCGTCTTTTGCGAGAGATCCATTTTCAAAGCCAGCGATATAATCATATAAGGGCTTTGCGGCGGGTGGCAGGCC
The DNA here is from genome assembly GCF_056269255.1 of Paenibacillus sp. JT31N17. Lineage (NCBI taxonomy): Bacteria > Bacillati > Bacillota > Bacilli > Caryophanales > Paenibacillaceae > Paenibacillus > Paenibacillus sp. JT31N17. The sequence goes on along the minus strand of NZ_JBWDNP010000001.1, from coordinate 1,201,326 downwards.
GTCTGAGGAGCCTTTGTCGAAGGCTTCCAGCAAATCAGCTGCGTAAACCTCGCCCGGTTGATCGATATAGACTGGGGAGAGCCTGTACTGCTCATCCGCCCAGTATTTGAGGTAGTCCTCCTTCGTTGAGTAATTGACAGTCTGATCGTACAAATTGAGTATATTGATGGCTGCTTCAGGATGCTTGAAGTCCGCGCTGACCATCGTCATCTGGCCGACAGCGTTGCTCTCGATACCAATCTTATAATCGTAACCGGACTCCGTGGGAATGGAATACGGATGTACGATAACGCCATCCTTTTTGTAAACATTATTGTAAGGATACCAGGTGCCCCAGTTGCTGCCGTAAGCCATACCGATTTTGCCGCTGGTAATATCTTCAACCAGCGCGGATTCATCTTTGCTGGTAAATTCCTTGTTGATCAGGCCTTTCTTATACATATCTGCCAACAAGGAAAGCGCTGCTTTCATGTTCGGCTGGATCCAGGCAAAAGTCATCTTGGCATTCTCGTCACGGTAGAACATACTTTCGTCGCGTCCGGGAACGCCAAACGCAGAGACCAAACCAAGTATACTGCCGTGGTTTTGTCTGATCAGATCCTTGTTGAGGGCAAGTCCATACGTGTCGCCATTTATGCCGTTACCGTCCGGATCTCCGGTAGCGAACTTCTCTGCAAGAGCGACCATTTCTTCGATGGTATTCGGAGGCTGAGAATTGGTGTTCTTCAGCCAGTCCTCACGAATCCATAGGAACGGCGCCTCGTGGAAGTTGTCGTTCATGCGCGGTATGGCGTACAGCTTGCCGTTTACCGTAGCGCCCTTAAACGAATCAGGAAATCTTTTCTGATATTCCTTGAGAGAATCAGAAGCGTATTTGTTATAGACATCGGTGAGATCGGCCAGTTGTCCATTCTGTGCCAACTGCAGAAAAACATTAGCATCCTGCGTTTTGAATATGTCCGGCAGGTCGCCGGAAGCAATGACGGCATTCAGCTTGTTTTTGTAGGCGTCGGTGCTGCTGTCGGCAGAGAAGGCAACCTGGAGATCGATATTGAGCTTGTCTTTGATTAAGCGGCTCCACCGGTTATCTTCCCAGGTTTCGTTATCAAGGAGCTTTGAAGCTGCCGCCGTTTGAACGGCCCATGTCATTGTCACTGGTTTCTGATATTTCCCGTTAGTGTCAATTTCGGGGGTATTGCTGGTACTGGCTGCATTTTCATTGGTGCTTGGATCGGATCCCGTGGATGCGCTTTCACAAGCTGAAAAGGTAAGCACCATGAGCGCGGCCACCAGAACGAGCGGTAGAACTCTTCTGGGTTTCATCTTTTTCACGTAAAATTCCTCCTTTAATTTGCACATAGAAATTACGTTAATGTAATCTAGATAATGTTAACTTATTGCCTTTTGACGGCTTAGAGTGATCTGTCTTGCGAGGCCAGATCAGCGTGAATCCCCCTTAAGTGCAGTCGTTGATTACACTCAGGTATCTTCGTAAACAGTAGACGCCAACTACTACGACATCACCCCTCTCATAAGCTGCATCCTCGTAAATGAGTGTTAATTTTTTGAGATAAGAAACCTGAAAACCCCTTAAAAAGATATATTTTGAACGCGTGTTTATTTCGGGATAAAAAATCTTAGATTTTTCTTTACAAGTTTCTGAAAACCAGATTGCCCGACCAATCGTGATCTCTTTAAAACCCGTTCGATGCTTTAGCATATCGTTGAAATCAGCGAGGCGGGGAATGTCCCCATGCCCTTTTTATTGCAGCCGTATTCTCGGTTTATCCGGGCTATCTCCTCGTTTTTGATCTTTGCGTTTTTCAATGATGTCAAAGATGTCAGCCTCTTTCGTGAACACGTGTTTATGTACTCATAATACATAGCCTATTAAAGCGCTGTCAATCCTTAATTTATAAAAAAAGGAAACAAACACTATTTATTGGTTCTGATATTTTTTTATAGCATTAACACGTGTTTATGATATAATTGCACAAAATAGAATATTCCGACAATTATAAGGCTGGTATCTGCGTTGGAAATGATATGCTCTTGTAACGTGTTAAGGGAGGAGAAGGAATTACAATTCGACTCAATGAAAGGGCACTATGTATCGGGATGATGATCGTTGACCGAGCTAAGATTGATGGTAAATAATACATACACTAGGAGGCATCATGTATAAAAACGACGCAGCGTTCTTCCAATCTTTGACGATAAAACACTCGCGGGTTGGCATTTTGTCCCTCGCTTGCCTATTCCCCGCGCCCCCGGCGAACCTGGACCGGATACGACGACCGAGGAATACCGACGCGCCGCACAAACATCGGGAAAATGGACTATTGAGGATGGTGCAATCACGGGACGGCAGGATCCGCCCGGATGCGGTTACGGTGGTTATCTCCTCAGCGATGGGGTATACGGCGATTTCGAGTTGGTCTTCGAGGCAAATCCCGACTGGCCGGCGGATACCGGCATTCTGGTGCGTGCATCTGCTCTCGGTTCTCAAGGGTTCCAAATCCTTCTGGATCACCGCCGTTCGGGAAATATAGGTGGTATTTACGGCAATGGCATCGGCGGCTTCCATGGCATCAATTTCACTCTCGATGCGAAATACGATGAGAAAGGTAATCCCGTGGGGCTGAGACTGGAAGACCCCGCGACCACCATCGAGCCCATGACACCAGACAAAACGGCACTTCTTGAATATGCGGCAACCGGTGAGCAGTTTCTGTCTATATGGAAGTGGAATAATTGGAATGAATTCAAGATTCGCGTCGAAGGGGCGTCTCCGCGGATCACCGTCCATATCAACGATACGAAGATTTCTGAAATCGATACGGCAACCTTGAAGCACCCTTTGTATAACGCCGCGGCGGTCCGGGATCTGCTCAGTCCGAAAGGACACATCGCCTTCGAAATCCATGATAACGATCCTGGCATGGGCGAAGCGCGCTGGGCGCCGAATGCGGCTTGCAGGTGGCGCAATATACGGATTTGCGAGTTTTAGACAACAGCAGAGCGTGATATATTTCTTGATGAGAGCGGCCGATCATATCGACGGTGCACGCTCCCTTCTGACGGGCACCGCGGCGAACAAGTCGATCCGTACAGGGCAGGCAGTTAAGGTGGATCAGTTGGTCAAATTTTATAAATAGAGTTACAATCGTTTGAATCATGAATAGAGAAGAATAAAGCTGCTTGCAGAATTTTCTGCAGCAGCCATATTTTTCGCCTGAATCCCCCTCGTCTAAGGAAGAGCTTATTCGATCCATGGTATTATTTGCCGATGATGATATTTATGCAGAACGAGAGGGCATATGGTGAATCTCTCTCCTAAAAGGCGTTAATTCGAAAGAGATGACAAGATGGCCATCATGGAGTCATTCATCCTCATCGAAACTCGTCCATCTTTATAAAGCCCTCCCCAATTCCAATAGGATTTTCATTTTTATCACTCAATCATATACGGGAAAATTATCATTGTGGGACTTCCAAATAATTGCCTTTAATAGGAGACAGAAATTCTTGCTGCATTTTGTTAGTTGCATACTTGTCCAAGAGCAACCATTTGACTTTCATACTCCTTCACACGCCGGTAAAACGTATTGGACTTCATTTCCAACAATTTCATGGCTGCTGTAGCCGTAATCACACCAAATTGAAGTGGGCGCCGCCGGAGATGCACTAAACTAAAAGTCACCTATTAAAGTGTGTGGTGTTATTGGCGGGCCACCCTTTTTTTCTTGATTTTATTTACGCGGAGGGATTGGTCAATGATACTTCCTACTTAAAATATAAGAAAGTCCCAATGTGTCTAAGCTCATCTAGTTATGTTAACTTTTTGATTTTACCTTGCCGCGATTTATGCGGCCGTTCAAGCGAAAATGAATACCCCGGAGAAGTCTCTCATACATTGGAACATATGAACTGCGGGGAGTTGAACGCCATGCCGGATCATGAAGCGCAATTCGAGCATCAATTTTGGCTGCAAATTTTGGGGGATCATTCGCGGTTTATTCATAACACCCTATACCCTGTCGAACACAAGGATATCGAAGCATCGGGACAATTCATTCGCCAGTTCGATTTGCTGCTTAAACGATCCCGGGGGCCGCTTGACGCTGCGCAGCTTTCGGAATTGAACCATTCTGCCCATCGTGCAGCAGTCAGCCTGCGCAGCTATAAATTGAATTTGCTGGAACGATCCCTGCTTGGCGCCGTTAAAATCAACATTACGCCTTCCTTTCTGAATCATATGGTAAACGAGATAGAAGAATACATTCGCATCCTTGACGAACTGCTTGCAGGCAAATCCGTGCCGCATTACCCTCCCCTTCATCATGATCTGTTATGGCTTTCGGATGCCGCTTTTCATTCTTCAGCCATCGCAAGCAACCTGGACCTGGTCGAGAGGCAGCTGTTTGCCAGGAGCAAAATGTTCGAACAGCATTTTAGCGACTTTTATTTGAAAGCCATTGAACTGGCCGGTTATTTGCGGACGATGAGAAAGCAATATCCGTCGTTTGTGCGGTTCCATCGGGACATTAATTTGGAAATGGCTATGTTTATGGCCTTTCTGAAGGAATTGGAGCAGCTTGATTTGAACGAGGAGCTGCTAGGCAGCTTGAATCCGCTTCTTCCGGATCATATGTACCGGGAAGAATGCTATTATTTGATAAAGCTCGCACAATCCGGGGAAATATCAGTGCCGGACTGCGATCCGACCACGCCCCGGGTAGAAGGCTGAAATCTTCGCTCTGTTCTTTTGTCCACAAACATGCTCCAAACAGGAATGGCAGTTCAAGCCCGGGCGGGTTTAGCTGCCGTTTTTATTTTGGTAAGGATCAACGATTCAAGCATGTCACTTCGAATAAAAGTCCGTCAATTGCATTGAAATAAAGGCTGTATCCATCCCTGATTTTTCTTGGCCCATGATCAGGCCCGATATTTGCCGCTGCAAGCCGGTCATAGAACCGGTCCACCTCTTCCGCAGTATCGACATAGAATCCAATATGAAAGTCTTTGGGATAGGTTGATGCTTCACCTCCGAATGCCTGTGAATGGCTCAGTACGAGGGTGAAGCTTTCTCCGTCACTCATGATGGCAACGGCATCTCCCTTCCGGTCCAGCAGATGAAAGTCAAAAATTTTCTGAAAAAAATCACTTGCCTCTGTAATGTCATGGACACATAAGTTCAAATGGTTAAGCTTCATGCAAATCTCTCCTTCAGTATTCTAATTATGTTAGATTAATCTATCACAATTAGAATAGAAAACATTGCAGCAGTTGTCAAATAGATTTTCCGACTAATCAGGCAGATGGACGTTGGCGAGCCTCCTTCTGTATAAATTCGTTTCAACGGCAAATAATACCAAGTATTCAACAGAATCGGATCATTGGAACGGGGGCCGGATGACATGAAACAAAACGAAATGATAAGCCCTTCTCAAATGGCCATGCTGCTGCTTGCATTTACACTAGGCTCTTCGATTGTCTTTATCCCGACTCCGGTCATCAGTGCAGCCGGCAATGGCGCCTGGATGTCCATAATCCTGGCTGCAGCCGCTGGAGTTCCCGGACTTCTTAGTGTCCTGTATCTGCATCGCGTCTTCCCGGACAAATCCTCCATTGAGTATCTTGGCGATGTATTCGGCAGATGGATCGGATCAGTCTTTACGATAATCATTTTGTTGGTAATGGTGTTAATGATCGCCAACATTACAGTTGGCGCAGGCACCTTCTTTACCACCACAATGATGCTTGACACCCCCTTGTATATATTTCATTCCCTGATTCTCTTCGTTTCCGCGCTTACGGCGCTGGCGGGCATCGAAGTGGCCGCACGGTTGTTCTCTCTGTCCCTTCTGATTATGCTGGCTACGATCATTATCATTTTGGTCTTTGATTTGGGGAAATACCATCCAACCCATTTACTGCCTCTGTTCAGAGGCGGCGCCTTACCTGTTCTGCATGGTGCGATTCTCAGCCACGGTTTTCCTTATTCGGAGATATTTGTATTTTCTCTGCTCCTTTTTTATGTGCGCCCCGCCAGGAATGAGCCGCTGGGCAGAATGCTTATCTCCGCATACGCTGTCAATATGATCATCTTTCTTGCTGTAGTCCTGTGCGGCAGCATGATCTTTGGCCAAGCGGCAGGCCAGCGTAATTTCGCCCTGTATGAGATGGCACGCGTGCTCGAGATACCCGGTTTTGCCATAAGGATCGAAGCGATTTCCGGTATTACGCTGATTGCAGGCTCTTATATCAAATCGACCATCGCGTTGATAGCGCTCAGTTCGGGAATCGCCCATATTCTGAAGCTGAAGGACAGCCGCTCCGTCATACTTCCGCTGACACTCCTGTTGTTGTTTATGTCGTTGACGATGTTCTCGACACAAATGGAATCCAGGATCTCCTGGTCCGTCATCGTGCCGGCAGTCAACGTCCTTGCTACCACCCCCATAGTCCTGGGGGCGGTTATAACCCTGATAAAGCGAAGCTTCGGCAAGAACGGGAAATCGAAAGCATAAAAAGCAATGCTCGCGGCATTGGTCCTATCATCTTCCTTCCCAGGCGTAGTGCCAATCTCCTGATTTTCTTTATGTTCAGTTTATGGACAGATAAATATAGTAAAATGGATGGTGTGTAAGAAAGAGATTCTTAAAATAGGAAAGGAAGATCAAGCTTTGAACAAAGACTCGACAGGCAGTGATTACCGTCCCAGAGCCACACGCACGAGGAAGAACAAAACCACCCTGATGATCCTGCTTGCAGCAGCGGCCCTGCTCATTATCATTTCCGGAATATTGTATAGCGTTTTTACAGCACCAACCGGATCCGGACAAAAGCAGACCGCAGCAGGGAATGATCCGGCTGCCAATGAATCGGCAGAAAATAATACTTCATCTCAAAATGAAACAACAGGGAATGAACCAGCCCAGAACGACAGCTCAGGCAACGATACGCTGACCGGGGATGTACCGGCTGACAATAATTCTTCCTCAAACAGCGAGCCGGGCGGCAATCAGGAATCCGGCAATTCGGACACATCCGGGACAACGCCCGATTCAGGCGAACTCCCTGCCGATAACGCCGGGACTGAGAAACCGGCCGAAGCAGGCCAAGAAGCACCAGCTGTCCCAGACGACAGTCAAGAGGAAATGCCCGCCGGGAAGCCGGTTAATGGCGGCAGCAAGGACACAGCACCCTCTGTTCCGGAGACGAAGCTTCCTGCTACATATGTCGTCAGAAAAGGGGATACGCTGTCCACGATATCCATGAAGTTCTATCATTCGAAGCAGCATGTCGATCTCTTGGCAGAGCACAACCATATCGTATTTATTAATGATATGAAGGTTGGAGACACCATCAAGATCCCGGCCCTATCTTCAGACGCCGGATCAACACCAGGTAAGGGGCAGGATATCGACTACACCAAGGTCACCTTGCCGGTAACCTATATGGTCCGCGCCGGAGATACCCTGTATAAAATCTCTATGCTATTCTATCAATCGAAGGATTACGTGGATCTGATTGCGAAGAATAACAAGCTGGAGAAGACCGAGGAATTGAAAGCGGGAAGCTCATTGATCATCCCCGCCCTTGCGGTAAAGACTCCGGCTGGCGCCGATAACAGCAAGGACGAGGCCGCAAAAGAACATATCGTTCAGAAAGGAGACACTCTTTCAAACATTGCCAGGAAATACTACGGTTCCGACAAATACATAAAGCTCATTGCGGAATACAATCATTTGGCGGATAACAATGACGTCAAGGTCGGCGATGTATTGAAAATCCCCCCTGCCCCCACTCCATAATAAGTGGGAGTACGGAACGCCATAGCGAGGCTTCGCCTATCATAAAAGCTCCAACCACGAATTTCTTCGCGGTTGGAGCTTTTGCCGTTCAGGCGTGCAAGAGGGTCATACTCAACAGATCACGCCCTCTACGGATTTGATCAGTCACCTTCAAATAAAACAGCAATTTTTGGTGGATATTCAGCAATCAAGCACCTTTTTTCTTCCTGCTGCTGAATATACAATAAAGGCAGAAGCGCAATAAATTTGGGGAGGAATTATTGATGGAACTGCACGGTCTGACAGTGGAACAAAAGCTGAGCTGGGAGCGGGACGGTTATTTGGTGCTTGAAGACTTCCTGGCTCCTGATGAGGTATCCTTTCATAACCAGCGGCTTGATCATGCATTCGAAGTCTGGGAATCCAGAGGAGGGCACAACCCCGCCTCCGGTCAATTGAATCACGTCCAGCAGGTATGCGGGATCATTGAGTATGATGACGCGTTTCTTGAACTGATGGAGCATCCCCGGATGATGTCGATCATGAGAGACCTTCTTGGCCATTCATTTGTCATGATCGATAACGACGGCTTGATCAAGCCGCCGCAAAAGGAAAGCCACACCGGTTGGCACCGGGATACCGGAAATCTTCTTTATATAAATGAGAAAAAGGTTCCCTTCATGGCGAAAGTGTTTTATTTTCTGTCAGACGTAAAATATGATGGCGGATGCCTCGCTTTTCTTCCTGGCAGTGTCCATATGCCAAACGAAATCCTGCCCAAAGTGGCAAAGCAGGAAGACATGCCCGGACATGTCCGGATGAGTGTCAAACGGGGTACAGCTGTCATTTTCAACGGTTACACGTACCATTCCGCGCTGAATAATTTCACAGAGGAGACCAGACGGTCGGTCATCTACAACTATGCGCCGTCGTTTCTGCGCACTTGGCCCGGATATGAGCCGTCTGATACGCTTAAGACCAAAGCCCATACGAACCTGCGAAAAATGCTGCTCGGCATGCTCCCGTGGACTGACGATCCCCAGGCTTTCCAGGAACCTGCAGCTGCACCTGCGGAAACAGGGAAATACTAACAGCTAACAGATGCCTTCAGGATTTATTCCTGTGGGCATTTGTGTTTTCATATGTTACATTTGCATGAATACGACTCTTATAAAGGATGCTGATCATGAAGTTTGAATGGCTTTCCACACCGAGCCCTTTTGCCAGGTCCACTCTCTACTATCCGATAATCGGGGGATTTGATCCTAATTCCCAAGACTTTTTCTTCGAGCGCGATTATTATCCGGCTTACGAAATATTACTGATTACACAAGGCAAGGGCTCGTTCCGTCACGGGGAAGCCTGGATCGGTCTCGGCGAAGGGGACTGTTTGCTGCATGATATGCGTCATCCCCATGCCTACCGCGCAGATCCGGCCGCTCCCTATCAAATGCGGTATCTTGTGTTTGACGGTTTGGACCTTGAATCGTTATGGACCCGGTTATTCCATGGTCCGATATTACTGATTTCATCACAGCCCGTCGACTGCCCGATTGATCTGACACTCCGGACCATTATCGACGGGATGCAGGATAACGATCCGCAGAACGAATGGAAGCAGTCCGCCTTGATTTATCAGCTGCTGATGCATTGTGCCCGCTTTTCAAATTACGACCGCTCGGTTTTTCAGAAACCGGACAACGTGGAACAGGCCAGACGGTACATCGACTTGCATTATTTGACTATCGCCAGCATGAAGGAAGCAGCTGAAGCAGCCAACCTTAGTTTATATCATTTTATCAGGCAGTTTAAAAAATATTACGGGTATACGCCCAAGGAATACGTTTTGCTGAAACAGATCAATCATGCCAAGCGGCTTCTTATGCAGACCGACGCATCCGTGGGCGAAGTGTCGGAACAAACCGGCTTTGAGAGCTATAATGCGTTTTTACATGCTTTTCAAAAATCGGAGCAGAGCTCGCCGTCGATGTTCCGCAAAAATTGGAAAAGGACCTGAAGATCCCGGTAAATCCCCGGCTCCTTCAGGTCCTGTTCATTACTTTTTCGAAATGATCTCGTTGACCTGCTCATCCAGCTGCTTCAATCCTTCTTCCACTGACAATTTGTTGTTGAATATCTGGTCCGTGATCGGGGATATCGCTTTATCCTGGGCTTCGCGCCAGTTGAGATGATAAATGTCTCCGATCATGCCGTAATTCATCCAGTCGAAACGGGCCTTCTCATAGCCTCCTGGTGCCCATTGCGGAAGTTCCGCGTTCTCCAGTGAGGGCTTGTGCACCGGAATCCAGGACTGCTGCCTGGCGAGAGTTTCCTGGTTTTCAGTCATTGTCCATTTGATAAACTCCCAGGCTTCTTCCGGATGCTTCGATTTTTCTGTCATGGCATAACCGCCTACCCAGTAAGGAACCACACGATTGCCATCCCACTTCGGAATCGGGGCCATATCAAAGTGAAGGTCCTTCGCCTCCTTCAGCGAGCCCAAATCCCAGTCTCCTCCGACATACATGGCAATTTTGCCCGTCAGGAAATCTCCTCCCAGAGCGCTCGCCTTCGCCGCATCCGGAGCAACGCCGTATTTAAAAATCAGATCCTGCAAGAACTGCAGCGCATTTCTCGTCTGCGGCGTGTTAAACGTCAATTTTTCCGGATCATGAATATTGTCCGTCAAGGCACCGCCCTGCTCCTGGCTGAGCGCCATCCATCCCCACCAGGCTCCTAAAGAATTGGTCGTACCGAATTGAACGGTTTTGTCGCCATCCTTGACGGTCAGCTTCTCCGCCGCATTCAGGAAATCCGTCCACTCCCAGTCCGCGGTCGGATATGGTACACTGCCCTTATCGAACAAATCTTTATTGTAATACAAGACCAGCGTCTGGTAGTTTTCCGGGGCAACATACATGCTGCTGCCGTCGAATTGAAAAGGCTTGAAGAGTTCCGCATCATAATCCTCCATGTTTAAATCCCGGTCAAAATAGGGCTGGAGGTTTTTCATGAGTCCCTTTTTATACCAGGCATAAGCGGGAACATCCCAGTAAAACAGGTCAACCGGCGAGTTGGAGGCCAGCGTCATTTCGATTTTCTTAAACGTTTCGTCCCATGGAAGAAGCGTCATATTGACGTGAATATTCGGATGAGAATCGTTAAACCGCTTGATTTTATCCTTTTCTTCTTCATCCAGTGCGGGTCCATTCGACCAGCGGATAAAATTCAGTTCGACTTTTTCCTTCGCCCCGTCCGAGGCGCCATTGTCCGTTCCTCCACCGGAACAGCCGTACAGGACAAACATAATCATGACCATAACCGAGACGAAAGCCACCCTGCTTTTTCGCTTCATACCCAATCCCTCTTTTCGCCAATTAGTGAACTACCCTTTGACACCCGTAAATACCATACCTTTCACAAAAACCTTCTGGCTCAGGAAGTACAGCACCACGCATGGGGTAATCGCATACAATGTCGCCGCCATCAATAGATGAAGATCCGGCGAAGAGCGGGCCGAGCCCTGAAAGTAGGATAGCCCGAGGGCAAGCGTCCTTTTATTTTCATCTGTCAAATAAATCAGAGGCCCCATGAAGTCGTTCCAGGTCCCCATGAACGTAAAAACAGCGACCGTTACCAGCACCGGCTTGCTCAGGGGAACCATGATTCTCAGCCAGATCCCGTAAGCGCTGCACCCGTCAATGCGCGCCGAATCCTCCAGCTCGAAGGGAATACCCATATAAAACTGCCGCATCATAAAGATGAAGAATGCACTGCCGAACCAGGCAGGTACGATCAAAGGCAGAAACGTGTCAATCCAGCCCAGGCTGTTGAAAAACAGATACAAAGGCACCATTGTAACTGCGCCGGGCAGCATCATGGTTGAGAGCAGCACAATGAAGATCAGGTTTCGCCCCGGCGCGGTCAGCCGCGAGAAGCCATAGGCGGAAAAGGAACAGGACAGAAGCGTCCCGAGGAGGACGAAAACAACGATGATGACGGAATTAAGCGTATACAATGGAAAAGGAAACGTGGTCAGGGCATCCTTATAATTGTGCCACTGTATGGGGGACGGAATCCATTTGGGCGGAAAGATATACACATCCGTTTTGAGCTTGAGCGAGGTGGAGATCATCCATGCGAACGGCACCAGAATAATCAGCGACCCAAGGCTCAGCAGCAAGTAGCTGAAGGCGTTCCGCCATTTTTCCGACTGCCGCCTGGAGATCATTCTACGAGCAGGGACGCCGGCAGCAGTCTTGTTCGTTAACGTCTTCATTTGCCCGACCTCCTGTTTCCTTCGTAAAAGACCCACATCGAGGATGATTTAAACACAAGCAAAGTGAAAACCAGAATGATGAGGAAGAGCACCCACGCAAGCGCGGAGGCATACCCCATTTGCAAATAATCGAATGCGTTCCGGTACAGGTAAAGCACGCTGAACAGCGTGGCATTATTCGGTCCTCCCGCGGTCATGATGAAGCCTTCGGTGAACACCTGAAGCGCGCCAATGATCCCTGTAATCAGATTGAAGAAAATGACAGGCGACAGCATCGGGATCGTAATATGAAAAAATTGTTTCCGCTTGTTTGCGCCGTCGATCTCAGCCGCTTCGTATAAATCCGTTGGAATACCCTGCAAGCCTGCCAGATATATCAGCATGCTCCCTCCAACTCCCCAAAGACTCATGATAATGATAGGCGGGAGCGCCCACTGCTCCTCAATGAACCACTTCGGTCCGTCAATGCCCACAAAACCGAGAACCCAGTTTGCCAATCCGAAGTCGGGGTTAAAGATCCATTTCCATAACAACGCCACAGCGACGCCGGACATGACCGCGGGCAAATAAAAGATCGTCCGGAAGATGAAAATTCCACGCAGGTTGCGGTTCAGCAATATCGCCAGGAATAAAGCAATAATGAGTCCTGAAGGCACACTTACAATCGAGTAGATCAACGTCACCTTGAGCGACTGCCAAAAAAGCGGATCCTGAAGCAGCTCCTTGTAATTGTCCAACCCGATCCACGCCGGAGATCCCAATATGTCATATTCCGTAAAACTGAAATAAGCGGATGCTGCAATCGGCCCAATCATAAAAATCAGAAGGCCGAGAATGGCCGGACTCATAAATACATAACAGTCTAACGCTTCTCTGCGTGTACGGGTCATCCATTTGCGCTGAGATCTCATATTTCGCCACTCACCTCCAAAATTGTATACGCTTCCATTTGTGAATGTCATAAAGATGTCGTTAAATGGTGACCAGATAACCTGATCCTTCACCCTTCATCACGGCGTCCTCCACTATTCAATCCCAATTCCGGCCAGATGGTCCGCTGTCGATGGCTTTTTGGTCCAATAAACACCTGCCTATGGTAGAATTTTCACAAAGTATACGATGGATTTGTAATATTGTCAACAATCTTATTGGTAACTGTATTTTTGACATGAAGGAGCTCCATATCTTATGATGAATGCATTAAAGACGAGGAAGGGAGAGATTTAATGGAATGAAGCCATTCAGCTTTAAAGAGCAGAAACCCGCTTCTCTTCGGCATCGGATTACCGATGATATCCGCGATGCCATTCTGAACGGGCAATTAAAACCGGGTGACCGGCTGCGGGAAATTACGATTTCCAAAGAAATGGGCGTAAGCCGCGGACCGATCCGGGAAGCAATACGTACGCTGGAACAAGAGGGCCTGCTCCTCTCCTCCCCTTATAAAGAAACGGTAGTTGCCGAATTCTCCAAAGCCGAGGTTATCGAGGTTCTTATTCCCATCCGGCTCAGTATTGAATTATTTGCGATCCGTTCTGGACTGTCCCTGATGAATGGGGATGATTTTCAGCGCTTGTCCGAATTTGTCGAGGGGATGAAGGAAGGTATCCTGAAGAAGGATTTACCCCGAATTGTAGAGTATGATATCGCCTTCCATGAATATATCATTCAGGCTTCCAATGCCAGCAACTTAATGAATATCTGGTCAAGCATCGTTAACCGGATCCGACTGCATTTCTTTATGCAGGGAACCATGTATGCCGATCAGAAGCAGATTTATGAAGAGCATGTTGTTCTTCTGCAGGCCATGAAGGCCAAGGACGTGGAGCAGGTCTGCCAACTGATGAAGAAACATATTTATGATGAAAATGTTTGCATACTGCAGCCGGATGAAAAATAGGCAATCTTTCAAGCCTTTGATTATGAGAAGGCGCAACCAAAATTAAGCTGGCGCCGATTGAGTTCCGGCGCCAGCTTGTTATCCAGGGCTTTTTCAATTATCCACTAATGCCTGTTCTCCACCATATATCATAGTGTTGTCCTGAGGAATTGGAACACCCAGACCGGCAGCGCCCAATTCGGATGTTTTCAATTCAGGGGCATACCGCTTCAGGAGCTCAAGCCCCAAATAAGCGCGTCTTACCCGCTCCCTGCTTAGCGAGATGTTAACCGGTTCCAGATGGGATCCGCTGGGGTAGACATCGGGATGATTGCGCAAACCGAACTTGATATAGATCGGGGACAGAATCCTGATCAGTTCGGGGATTTCGTAATGACGGATAAATCCGCCCAGACCATCCGGTACTTCCACATAAACATCCAACGGGATGTCGATGGCCGGCCGGACAGAGGCAAGCTTGGGCAAGGTTAATCCGGTAGGCACATTATACGTATCCGCTCCGAGATCCTGCATAAGCTTGATGGAGACCGGGTTAGCCGCCATCATCTGGACAGAGACCTTCACGACAAAGCCGGGATCCAGCATGGATCTCTTTTTCATTTCGCCGGTCAATAGGAGCAAGCCCTCATCCGCAACCAGCGCCCCCCTTACACCAAGCCGGTTCGCCCTTTGCAGGTCTTCCATCGCGTATACGAGCTGATCCACGCCTTCATGCCGGAGCGCGATCACCTTACCGGCAGGAGTCAGCGGCTGCGCGCTGATATCCCAAGTTCCCCGCGGACCTACGAATAGACTCAATTCAACCCCTCGCGAGGCGCATAGATTCACCATCTCGGTAATCTCTTCATCCGTGAGCAGCATAATTCCGCTTCCCTGTGAGACGCGGTGTATCGTTATGCCATAACGGTCTGCTTCTTGAAACACGGCCTTCAGCGACTCCGGACCTTCCACACTGGGAATCTCTACCCGATATTGGGCCCCATCAGGAAATCGCTTTTCTGAATCCGGCAGATCATAAGCTTCCCGGTCCAGGAAGCCCAGTTCTCTTAACAATGCTCTCGACTTCTCCATACTCATCGGCTCCTCCCCATTTTACGCTTCCCTCACCCAATCCCGGTCCGCTTCCAGAGCAATTCCCATGGGAACCACCCCTCGGGACGCATCTGTGCAGTCCCGCATGCGGTTAGAAGCGGCAACAAGCTTCTGTCTTCCCCGCATCCGGAGCAATCTCTCCTCTCCAAGATCACTGCGCCCGCTTCGTATATCGCCTTTATAGCCTTCGATCAAGCCTAGTTCAAATGCCTTCTGATCCAACAGATCGATCCTGCGCGCACGGAATTGCAGATGAAGCAGGTCGCCATGCTGAAGATACAGCAGACCTCCGCCATGAAAGGCTTCCGGAGTCATGTGACCCACAGCGGCGCCGAAGGTTACCCCGGAATACCGCCCGTCGCTGATTAATGTGGCCAGCCGCTTCAGCTTCCGATGTCCGTTGATGTACTGCATCGGTGTGAACATCTCCGGCATCCCGAACGCTTCCGGCCCTTGTCCTGCGATGATTACCGCAAGCCGCATCCACTCCCGGTCGATCATCAAGTCAAAGAGCTCCGGATATGCGATGTCTTCCAATTCCTTCACGCTGCATTCGGATGAGTTATAGATGGCCATACGCTTCATATGTTCCGCCGGAAATACTCTGTTTGCCTTCAGCTCCTGCATGAAATCCACGTCAAGGAGCTTCCGGTTCGCTTCTTCCTCGTTCTCGAAATAGAGAACGAATGCGGCTTTATCGTCGAAGTGGTTCAGTTGAGTGGTGGTCATTCCGCTTACCTTAACCACTGCATTATTAAAGAAATTCCCCCTAAGCACGTCTACGCCGCTGAACGAGCGCTTCGGCGAGCTGAGGATGATCGGATTATCCATGACGCCGTCTGCACTTAAACCGGTTGTATCCGATAACCGTTCCCGCCAGGTCTGCCCGGTTACGGTCGGGGCATCCAGATCCATCGGGACACCATTGCGGGTAAGCTCGTAGATCAGCGTCTCCATGCCGCGGATTTGTCCCGAGCAGCACTGCTGGGCCAGCGCATAGATATCCCGTCCCTCCGTCAGGCTGTAATCAAACAGATCGGGTATTTCACATTCTCGTGCAATCGCTTCCAAATGGTCAAGTGTAAAATTGTAGCCGGCATATACCATCGCACCGATGATATGCATCATGAGGTTGGAGGAGCCGCCTGATGAGCTGTGAATGCGGATGGCATTTGCGATGTTGGCCGCCAGCAGTTCGCTTACGCCGCATTCCTGCCTGTGCATGATGGCAAACAGCCCTTCAACCGCCTGCTCCACCTGATGCAATGCCGGGGGTTCTGTCAGAAGCTCCACGGCAGGGTGAACCAGACCCAGTCCTGCCGTAATGTCGCGCGAGCTGTTGCCCGTTCCATGAAACGCACAGATGCCGCCTTTGGCGTCGCAAGTACTGATGGCGAGACGCTTCTCAAAATCCTTGTGCTCCGCATCAGTCAGCAAACCATACTCCACCGCACGCTCCAGAACACCCTGAAATGTAGTGTTGGAAGAGCACTGGAGAATATAACTGACCGCATCCCGGATATCTGCCGCGATATCGGGGTGACCGGCGGATTCGGCCTTCGCGGCAAGCTCTGCAAGGCCTGCCTTAACGTCGTCGGGTATCGTCCCCCCCTTCAATACATGAGATGGGCTAAAGGTCGCAAACACATGATGTTCACCCCGGTAACGGCGAAGCCGGTCCAGCAGAGCCAGACCGCTCAGCACGCCAAGCGGCTGTTTGTCGCAGCCTTGAATGACGAACGCGGCATGATAAGAATGCGCTTCCATTTGATTGACTACGACTTCGGCTATAACATTACGGCTCTGCAGCGAATAGGACATGCCCATATTGTTCTGCGCAGTCCCGTCGCAAAGTACAGGAGTACTGAAATAAAAAGGAATGCCCCCTTTATTCCAGATGGTCATTGCGGCTTTATAAACGGTTTCGTGGTCCAGTATGTGGGCGGGATGGTCGGAGGATCCGCCTATGATGGCAATGCGGGGAGCATTGTGTTCCAGACGGTCATAAATCCTGTCGAGGCTCCAGTCCGGAACCGCCGCTCCATAATCGGAGCCCAAGCCTTTCTTGGCACGATCCAACAAGCCTGCCACGGTAATGGGCTCGTTGGCCTTCCCCTGCACATTGCCGCGGTAAGGATTAACCGGATTTGGAATTGCGATCATCGTCATCGTTTCCCTCACTCCTTCGATCTGCCGTTTGCTTTCGGTGATTCCTTGACCCGCTGCAAGTCTTCCCTCACGTCCCTGAGATGAAGCTTCATCGTATCTCTGGCAAGCGCGGGATTGCGCTGCTCGATCGCCAGGGCGATCAGCATATGAAAATGCGAAGCCCGCTGCGCGCTTCCCGGAATCCGCATCGTTTGTCTGCGGCTTTCCAGCATCAGATCAGAGATGCCCTGCATCACGCTTTGCATCACTTCGTTGGAGCTGGCCTCTGCAATATGCGCATGAAAGGCTAAGTCAGCTGTAAAATAATCCTCTCCATTGGCCAGGTTTTCGATCATCATTGCCGCTGCGGCTTTGATGTTGACGATCTGCCCCGGTGATCCGCGTTCCGCTGCCAGCGCAGCGAGTTCCGGTTCCAACAATTCACGAAACTCCAGCAATGACGCCAGACTGCCATCCAGCAAATTCCCGATGTCCGGCGAATCATCTCTGCGCCAATGCGAGGGGCTCCTGACAAACATCCCCCTCCCTTGCTCGATGAGAAGATAACCCCTGTTCTCCAGGATGCGCAATGCTTCGCGTATTGTCGATACGCCAGCACCGTACTCCCCGGCAAGTGAGGACAATGACGGCAGCTTATGCCCCGGCTTCCATTCCTCTCCCTCAATCCTTTGCTCCAGATTGGACAAAATGGCTGCGCTAAGCGGTTTTTTTGAAATGATCCTCACCCACTCATCTGATAGGTTAATATACTCATCGTATCACTTTATCCAGTGGAGAACAACCAGATATTTCCTCCCTGCTCTATAAAAAAAACCCGGCGCCGCGCAGCGGTACCGGATTTCCTCTATCATGAAACGGTTCACAATCCGGGTGATCCGATCTTTCTGCCGATCAGTTCACGATATGCTTCTCAACGGAATCCGGACCGTACCTGTAGGGACGCGCCGTGACCGGCAGAGGCTTCTCGACTGTAAAAGCGGGATCGTGTTTTTGCTTTCTCAGGGCAGCGGTCACTTCCTTTAATGCAGCGAAGAGACCCGGCCGGGCAGCCGGACAATCGCCCTTCATCTCTTCATGCAGCCTATGAAGCGCATGATACGGAACCATCGGGAACATATGGTGCTCGATGTGGTAATTCATGTTCCAGTACAGAAACCGCAGGACCGGATTCATATAGATGGTGCGGGTGTTAAGCCGGTGATCCAGTACATCTTCATGGAGGCCCAAATGCTGGGTGACGCCGAACAGAATAACGACAACTCCGCCGTAAAAGGAAGGCAGAAAGACGAACATGGCCGGCAGGATAGTGCCAAAATAAATACAAGCGGCGATAACCAACAAAATAATCAGCAAATAAATGCGGGCTTCGCGGTACGTTTTCCGGCGCTCCGTCTGAGGAATATATTCCTGCTCCGCAGAATCCAGCCTGCCGAAGCAGTGCATGATGAACCGCTTGATCTCGATCGGACCGCCGTAGAGGTGGAAGATCTGCATGAGCAGTATTCGCCATACCGGCGGACGTTCCGTAATGATCTCCGGGTCGCGGCCGACAATAATGGTGTCCGTATGATGGCGGGAATGGCTCCAGCGCCAGGGCGTCGCCGATCTTAATACCATGAACGAAGCGATTTGATAGACCGCCTCGTTCATCCACATGGTCTTGAACGCGGTGCCGTGTCCGCATTCATGCCATCTGGAGTCGCCCGGAGTGGCGTATAGAATCCCATAAGCGAGAAAAGCCGGAACGGCCCACCAGCTCCCCCAGGACAGATACGCGATATATCCGACAAGAATCAAGAGACCGAACCAAATCAGCGTATCGCGGATGGCCGGACCGTCCCTCCGCTTCATCAGCTCCTTCATCCGCTGGCGGGGAATGGGGCTCACATACCATTCCGCGGTCGCAAGTCCCCTCTCCTGCGCCCGCTGATTCTCTGGACCGCTAATACTGTAATCCCTTTTTGCGCGGGCTTCTGCCATGATTACAATTCCTCCTTCGCCTGCTGTTAGCCGCCAACAGCCTTTAACTTCCCGTCAAGAAACCGTTTGGCACGGGGGATGTCAGTCTCATCCAGATGCTCAATAATAATCGGAATATTCGGGTGAAGCCTGGATAAGCGCCGCAGATACAAGTCGTAATTCAGGATGCCAAGCCCGGGCGCTGGCAGTTCGACGGCACCTGCTCCACGGAACGTGTGCGACTCGCTGGCATCGATCGCGGCATGCTTCTCCGATTTATCCTGCGCGGGCATGCAGTCCTTGGCGTGGGCGATTTTGATTTTATCCCCGAGAATATTGAAGATCCGGTCGATCTCCTCGTCGACGCGGCCAATATTCGTATCTGTGAAATAGTTCGTCGGGTCCATCAGCAAGCCAAGGCCGGGATGGGATACATCCGCAAATAACCGGGTCAATTGATCCACGGAACCGATGACATTGTTGACATAATTTTCTACGAGAAACATCGAGCCGTGATCGTATGCGAACTTCGCCAGGTCCTCCAACTGTCTGCATACCTCCTCGTACGCTTCCTCGGTGCCGTTCTTTGGATCCCATACCCAGTCGCTCTCGGGGTTGAACGTGCCGGTTTCGCTAATCACATAAGGGGAGCCGAGATCGCGTGCGAACTCCAGAAGCTTCTTCAAATTGAAGATATTATCCGCCCGTTTGACCGGATCCGGGTGAATGATATTCGTGTAGCCGGAGATACAGACGATAGGCAGATTGGCATCCCGGAACGCATCCCGAATCCGATGGGCTTGCTCCCGGTTCAGCGTTCCCGGCGTTACGTCCATGTCCTTGAACGACAGATCAAGCTGGACGCAGGACATGCCGTCCTTCTGGATTCGGGCAATGCTCTCCGCCAGCGAATAAGGATAATAACCGTTAAAAATACCTACTGATATCATGGACGATTCCTCCTTGGAATTGGGTTTTCAAACAAATCAGGAAAGCGCTTCCGAAAATGTGACCGTACGCCCTTCGGCAATCGACTTGTAGCAGGCTTCAACCAGTGCCATCGTCCGCAGATTGTCCCTGCCGCCTATTTCCGGCTCCGAATCCGTCTCGACGGCGCGGAGCAGCTGTGCCATCGTCCCTTGGAATGCATCGGGAAACCATACGCCCTCCCATGTTGGCCGGAACCATTCGTTCGGCGACTGCTTGGTGGTGAACTCCATTGTGCTCTGCGTTCTCTTGGGATAATCCGGCCAGCCGATCGTACCTTGAGCCATGCCCTCCAGCCCTTCGACCCTCCATTTGATATAGATATCCTTCTCGGCTCCTTCACCAGGCCAAGCCCATGTGTCGTCAAGGCTTGTCGCCATCAGCTCGCTGCCATACTGGAATGAGTATTGAGAAATGCCGTCGATGTGCTTGAACTTTATCCGGGGATCCCGCCTTGTAACGGCTGTAATCTTCTCCGGGTCGCCGAATAGATAGCGAAAGGCATCGATATGGTGTATGCCCATATTAAGAATACCGATGGTATCATATTGGCTGAGGAAATCCTGCCAATGCGGAATCGCCCGCATTTCAATCGTCGCCAGAACAGGTTCGCCCAGGTAGCCGCGCTTAAGTACCGTCTTCAAAGCGCGAATCGACTGGTCGTATCTCATATTGGAATTCACCCCGAGCTTGATCCCGGCTTCCCCGCAGAGCTTCACGATCTCCCGCGCCTCTCCGATATTCATCGCGAGCGGCTTCTGGCATAAAATCCCTCTGATGTGAGGGTACTTGACCGCATACCGCACGATTTCCAGCTGACGGTCCGGCGGAACCGCGATATCCAGTATCTCCACCCGGTTGTCCTGGATCAGTTCTTCCCAGGTCCGGTACACATGAGGAATTCCTCTAAGCTCCGCAGCCGCCTTGGCATTCTCAAACGTTCTCGAGCTTATTGCAAAAGGGTGAAAGCCCGCATCGCGGTAAGCCACAAGATGGCAATCCCGCATGATAAAGCCGGAGCCGATGCAGCCAATCCGATAACCCTTTCGCTCAGGCATTTCCGGTTCGACATTCAGATTCAAATCGATCATTCCCACGATTCCTCCTACTGATTGATTTTAAACGGAATCAACCCAAATGCTGGCCGACAGCTTGATGACTTCCCCCGGCTCGATTCCTCGCGCTCCCGTCCGCTCCTCTCCATAGGGCAGGTTAAACGCGTCCGTCAGGCATGTGTAGGGTTCTATGGAGTAAGCTGCGCCCCAGTCAGGACGGAACAGGACAACATACGGAAAACCTTCGTCTATCCGGAAAGCGATGGAATAACCCTGCTCCCCGATTCCGATCCGGCATGTCCGCTCCCCTTCGCTTAAGGCGATTAATGAACAGGCGAGCGGCGGAATCTGTGCGAGCGCGGCTCCCTCATTCAGCGCAGCGGCGAATGGCGTCACGGAAGGCAGTCCCGTTACGAAAGCCTGATTCGTTACCGGCCATTCCTCCTTGGCGGGAACGTTCAGGGTCAGGCGTTCACCCGCATCGAAGGGGATGTTGAAATAGGGATGAAGTCCGAATGCGAAGGGAGCCGCTTCCTTCCCTTCGTTCACGATCGTGCCGTGAAAATGCAGCCTGCCTTCATAAAGGCGGTACTTGACAGTGAAGACGAGCTCATGCGGAAAGTACGCCAACAAATCCGGATGGTCCGCATATCGAAACCGGCTGATCAGATAAGCCCCTTCCTCCTGCGAGGCCCCGATCCCGACAACCTCCCACGCTCTTGAGCATAGCTCCCCATGGAGATGATGATCGGGAGGTTCGTTGATCGGCAGACGGTAGCTTCTGCCCCGGAAACGATATGTTCCATTCTTGATCCGGTTGGGCGGGAACAGAATCGGCGTACCGTATTTGAAGCTCGCCAAAGGCTCGCTTTTCAAGGCGGGCAGGCTGTCCGGAGACATCATAATCTGGCGGCCGTCACATTCGAAGCGGTAGAGATTATTGCCCGCCTCCGGTATGATTTCTACGGTTGAACGGCTTTGGGAATCGCTTAATTCATAAATCTGCAGGCCCATTTTTTCCAACGGTTTTGCTGAATACGTTTTCATTTCATGGCGCTCCACCTTTGCATGAAGTTAACTGCGTATCTGTATCCAAACCTTGCCGTCCTCGATCTTCACGGGGTAGGTGCGCAAATCAACGCAGACGGGAGCGCGCTTGGCCTGGCCCGTGGGAATATCGAATTTGCCGTTATGCTTCGGGCATTCGATGATTTGGCCGATGACGAGCCCGTTTGATAAATGAATTTGCTCGTGGGTGCAAAATCCGTCGGTCGCGTAGTAATCTCCCTTATCCGTACGATAAATCGCATACGTTCCCTCTCCATGGTCAAACCGGATGACGTCCTCAACCTCAATGTCGTTATCCGCGCATGCTTCAATCCAATTCTGCAGGCTCATCGTATTGGCTCCTTCTACTAAGTTGAAATGATGCTTTTTCTTTCCGTGCCCGGGCACGATTTGAGGTAAAAAAAATCACATACTCTCCGGGATAATAATATGTGTCTCTGTAAAATAGTATTCCTGCTCCGGAGGCTTGCCCAGGAAGCGGTGATCGAACAGAATTCGCAGCGCCCGGTAGCCCTGCATGGATGGATTCTGAACGATGGTAAAGTCGATGATGCCTTCCCTCATGCCCCGCTCCGTTTCCGGCAGCAGATCATTGCATACGACTCTCACCTTCCCCTCCCTTTTATGGCGTTTTATGGCATCTATACATGCGCCGACATCGCCGGTTGCCATATAAATTCCTGCAATCCCGGGTTCCTGCACGAAAGCCTGGTCGATCTGGGAAAAGGTAAGCTCGTATTGATCGAACCCTTCCGCTACTCGCACGATGTCGATGCCGCTCTTCTCCAGGTTGTTCTCAAAGCCCTCCACCCTGGAACGGTGAGCGTGGAAATTCAAGCTGCCGGTGACGACGAGAACCTTGGAATCCGCTTTCAAAACCCTGCTCATCAGACCCGCTGCTATCCGTCCGCTTCTGGAAAGATCCTGGCCGACAAAGCAAATTCGCCTTGAATGCTCCACGTCCGAATTGAACGTGACGACCGGTACTCCCTGGCTGGCCGCGCGATCGATGCTGGCTCTGGTAAGATCGTCATCCATCGCCGCAAACAAAATGCCGTCCGCCCCCATGTCTACCAGCTTGTCGATGGCGGAAGCGCCCTCTTCATGCTTGCGGTTGTCCACATATTCGTATTCCAGACGAATTCCCAAATCCTTCAATTCCTCGGCTGCTTGCTGAATTCCACGTCTGACTTCGTCAAAAAAGCTGATCTCCCGCGGCGGCATCACCACCCCGAATAAAATGGGCTTCTTGCTGTAAGCCAATGCTTTCGCGGCCACGTTCGGCGAATAATCCATCTCCTTGGCAATCGCCAGTATTCTCTCTCTTACGTCCGGCTTGACGCCTGCACGTCCGTTGAGCACCCGGTCTACCGTGCCCCTCGAAACTCCGGCCTTGTCGGCGATATGCCTGATCGTGATTGTCATTGTTTCTCTCCTTGGTTGTCTTCGTGCCCGCGCACATTTCCAATTATGAGGGAGACCCGGAAGGATTTCAAGCATTTTTTTCGTTCGCCGTTATTTCCTGCCCCGGCGCTGCCAATCGAGACCATACGTACTAAAGCAGACTGTATTCTATCGGCAGGGATAATAAAAGAAGAAGTCCGGGCGCATTCAAGGCGCAATCGGACTTCTTCGATTCGTGTTCAGCCGCGTTCAACGATGAGACCGTTGTCCTCCGTTTCCTTCCATTCATACGTCAGCAGCGAGGCAAGGAATACAAGCGCCAATCCCTGTCCCCAGCCTTGAACTCTTCGGCGGGGCACCTCTTTATAGCCGTCGGCGTTATTCATCACAGCTGTTCCCGCAGAAACATCCGCAACAGAACCGTTTTCCGTAATGCTGCCGAGAATGCCCGCAATCGACTTTTGAATATAGGTATTGTAGAGAGGGCTGCCAATTGCTTCGTTATAGCGCACCAGCGCAGCCGCTATTCCGGACGAACCAGACACCTCGGAGTAGGAGCTCTCATCCTGCAGAACCGTATGCCACAAGCCTTCGTCCGACTGCAGCCGGACAAGCGTGCTTAACTGGTCGCGAAGCGAGTCGTATATTCTCATATAGGACGGATGGGTGACTTCCACCTCCTTCAAAGCCATAGCCATCGTATAGGCCGCCCAGCTGTTGCCTCTCGCCCAGAAGACAGCCGACATATTGCTTTTGGCAAGATGATCCCAGCCGTGATAATACAAATTCGTATCGGCATCCTGCAGAAAGTCCTCATGTCCGTGATACTGCAGCAGGCCATCCTCCATATAATCGCTGCTCTTCAGCAGCGCTCCCATCCGCACCAGAAAATAACCGGCCATAAACATCGTATCCACCCAGGCTTGCTCCGGAAAGCTGTAATTCTGGGATACCGTATGCTGAAAAATGCCGCCCGCAAAACGCGGTGCTTCCGTCCGCAAATATTCCGCCATGCTGATTGCAGCATTCAAATATTTCTCCTGCTTCGTTTCTTTATACAAGTGAATCAATGTATGCCCGATGGAGACGGCATTCACCGTTAATCTCGGGATGCCTTCCTCCAGCTGCTCATCCGTCCAGCGTACCAGGGACTCCAGATAACGCTGCTGCCCGGTGGCCTCATGAGCCCTGGATACCCCATACAATGCAACTCCTGCAGGCCAATCCCATGTGAAATCCATACGGAACACACGCTCCGTCACCCGGTTAATCGCCTCTTTAACCGCTATCTCGTTGAGCTGCAGCTTTGGCAAACTCCAAACCTCCCTTTCGAAACCCGGTCATAAGCTTTCCCGGTTAATCAGACTATTTTTGGAAATCTGTAATTTTCGGGCAGCACAAGCTCTGGCAGCTGCGTGATATCCTCGGGAATATCCGCCAGATAGAGATTGCCGTAACCGTTCTTGTCGCTTGTGTACAGAAGCTTGTTGCCGTCAGGCGTAAACAAAGGATGCGCATGAACCTTCTGCACATGGAAGCTGCAGCGGTGATCGAGCAGGACGCGCGGCCCGGCGAAGCTGTCTCCCTCCCTCTGCCACAGGCACATGGAAGTGACCGTATCCCGGCTGTCGACAACGATGCGGGAGAAATCGCTGGAGTACGAGTGCCAGGTCGTAAACGGGAATTCCACTTCTTCCAGTCCTGTATTGTCCGGTCGGATTCTGCCGAAGAAATTAACGCCGCTTTCCCGCATGCCGTGGTAGCCTACATATTCTCCTCCAGCCAGCCAGTATTCATGGCCCACCATCTCCATCGGCTCGGTCCGGCTGCGGATTTTCCATTTCCGGCCCGTATCCAGATCCAGACCCCAGATCCGGTGATCGACGATATTCCAGGGGCCTTCATGGCAGAAGGTCAGCAGATTCGATGCGGTCGGGGAAGCGTTGATATGGCCGATGAAGCACTCATCCTCGAACACCGTCTCCACTTCTCCGGTTTGCAGCGATATGCGAAGAATGCGGCTCAGCGGGCGTGCCCGCATAACCTCTTCGAACCCGACATAGCCGTTCTTCAAATCCGACTCCACCCTGGAGGATATATCTTCGCCCAGCGCCAGCAGCAGGTGGCCGCCGTCCGCCGTACAATTGAAGCTGCCGATATTGAAGCCATCCGGCTTTTCATATAAGGTCCGCTGCTCCAATGTCTCCAGATCAAGGGCAACCAGGGAATGGTTATGGTGAAAATAGACCTCGCTTCCTTGCGGATGAAGACAAGCGCTCAGGTAGGAAGGTCCTTTCCCCAGATCGGTCAGCTGGAGAATTTGGCCGGTTTGCAAGTCGATGCTGAACAGGTTCGAGGTATTGTCCCGGTCAGACCGGAAGACCAGATTTCTTCCCTCGTTATACCACCCCTTCTCCGTAAAGTAGAGATGATAGCTGTGGCCCATATAATTCGTTAATTGGCAGATGTTCACGCCTGTCGTCCGGTCCTTGGCGAAGGACCATTCCGGCGCCCATATTTTACCTTTGCCCATATTCGTCAACCTCCTGTAATTGTAATCGGGATCATATCTTCTCCTTATTTCTGCTGGCTGGCGGCATAGGCTTCGTTCATTTCCTTCACGTACTCATCCCCGCCGCTCTTCCTCCATAAATCCATATCGGCTTGAAATCCCGCTTCGTCGATTTTGCCGACGATAAACTTGATTCTGGCATCGGCCGCGATCGTATCCAATTGTGCGCCCTTCTCCGTGTAGGTTGCCGAGTATAACGGCTCGCCGGGATTCGGCACGACGATGTCCAGGTTCGCTTCCTGCACCTCCTGCACTTTGCCGCGCAGCGGGGTAGCCGGTTTAAAGGCGGTTGTGAGCACATCCGGAACTCCGATCAACAATTGGTTAAAGCTCTTGATATTGATATCAGCGGGCTGCGGGTCTGTATTCAGCAGGATCGGAATCATTTTGCCGTCCTCTACCTTGTAATGCTTGCCTTCAATGCCGTATGAAATCAGAATCTGCATATCCTTGTCTTCGATTTTGTCGAAGAAGCCCAGCACCTTTTTCAGATCCGCTTCGGTCTTCACGGATGACTTGGATATAAGGAACACGCCGCCGTATCCGGTTGTCGGGAGGTTGTGTAGCCCTGTCGGTCCGCTCACGGCCCCGAACAGATCAATCGAGGCGGTCGTGTCGGGCTTAGCCGTCTTCATTGCTTCTTCGATTTGATAGGAGCGGTCGGCAACGTCAACGGCAACCCCGGCCTGGTCATTAATGATCGGGTCGTTCCACTTGGCGGAATCATAGACGGCAAAATCGGGATTGACCAGCTTCTCGTCATACAGCTTCTTGAAAAATTTAAGCGCTTCCATATACTCCGGCGTAAGTTCCGCTTTTACCAGCTTGCCGTCCCCGCCCACGCCCCATTGATTCGGAACGCCGAACCAGGTCTGCATAATATCCCACGGTCCCGCATATTTCGTGACGACCATGCCATACGTATCGTTCTTGCCGTCCTTATCCGGATCGTTGTTCGTGAAGGCCTTCAGCATGTTATAAAAGTCGTCTATCGTCTTTGGTTCCGTAAGCCCCACATTGTCGAGCCAATCCTTGCGGTAGGATACGCCCAGTCTGCCGAGCGCCCTGGAGGTATATAAGCCGTAAACCTTGCCCTCAGTGGAAATATTGTTGAGAATGGTCGGATTCATTTGACTGAGATTCGGATAATCCTCCAGGTAGGGGCCAACCTCCCAGAAGGCGCCTGATTTGATCGCGTTCGCTATGCTCGAAATTTTCACGTTGGGAGCGAACATTACCATCGGCATCGAACCCGAGGCCAGCGTAATATTCATCTTGTCCAGATAGCCGGCATCCGGCGTGAATGAAATAGACAGCTTGGTATTGGTATATTCCTCCGTCTGCTTCCAGATGGTACTCTGCGATGTAATCATGTCGTTATTAAAGCTTCTCATCATTACGCTTATGGGAAACGGAGCTTCTTCATTTGCCTGCGTTCCGCCCGCCGCCTGGTCCCCATCAGGCGTACCCGCCGTGTTGGCGGTCTTCCCCGAGCTGCATCCTGCCGCGGATACAGCAAGCGCCAGCACCAGGCTTGCGAGAACAATAAATGATCGTTTGGACTTCATCTTTTTTATCATTTTCATCGTTCCTCCCTTTATTATGGATCAAGCAGCTGCTGAGCCCTTCTAACCTTTCACGGCGCCAATCAGCACCCCTTTGGCAAAATGCTTCTGCAAAAACGGATATACCAGCAGAATGGGCAGGGTGCCCACGACAATGACCGCCATTTTGATCGATTGATCCGGTGGTTTGACGTAGTTCGGATCCATCGTCGAGATATCAAGCGCTCCGGAGGAAACAAGAATGATTTGCCGGAGCAGCACCTGAATCGGCCACATTTTCGGATCGTTCAGATAGAGCAGCGCATTGAAGAAATCATTCCAGTTCGTCACCGCGTAGAAAAGCGCGAACGTGGCGATTACCGGCTTGGATAACGGCAGCACAATGCGCCATAGAATGCCGATATCGGAGCAGCCGTCTATTTTTCCGGAATCAATCAGCTCTCCCGGAATCTCCTGAAAGAACGATTTCACAATAATCAGGTTAAAGGCGCTGATCGCAGCGGGCAGCAGCACGGCAAAATATGAATTCAAGAGACCCAGGCTCTTCACGACCAGAAAGGTTGGAATAATTCCGCCGCTGAATACCAGGGTGAAGATGATCATATTCATGAATACGGTTCTCCCCAGCATATCCCGGCGGGACAGCGCATAGGCCATCGTAAAAGTAAAAAAGAGATTGATCAGCGTACCCGTAACCGTGACGAATACCGATACAAGCAGGCTTCTGGGGAAGGTAGCGTCGTGAAAGACATACTTGTACGCATCAAACGAAATGGTCTCCGGGATGATGAAGAAAGCCCTCTTGATCATATCCGCTTCGGTTGCAAACGATCCCGCCGCGATGTACATAATCGGTATGATCATTACTGCCGCAATAACCGCAAGCAGCGCATAGTTGGCGGCATCGAATATTTTCCCGCCTATCGTGTTGTTTCTCATGATCCTCTCTCCCCCGATCAGTAGATGCCCGGATGGCCTGCCCGTTTGGCAAGATAATTAGACAGCAGGACAAGCATGATCCCGATCGCCGCTTTGAACAATCCGGCAGCCGTACTGTAGCTGAACGCGCCCTGCGTGATCCCGACCGTATAGACATACGTATCGAATACATTCGCGACCTCCCGGTTCAGCGCGTTGCCCATCAGCAGAACCTGCTCAAAGCCGCGGTCCAAAAAGTTCCCTGTGCGCAGGATCAGCAGCACAACAATCGTTCCCCGGATGGCGGGAAGCGTAATATGCCATAATTGGCGGAGTCTGCCTGCGCCATCCACGATGGAAGCCTCATACTGCTCCTGGTCGACTCCCGCAAGTGCGGCAAGAAATATAATCGTTCCCCAGCCGGCTTCTTTCCAAATCGTCTGGCCGATGATCATCGGACGAAACCAGGCTTCGCTCGTAAGAAAGTCAAAACGGTGACCCAGCAATTTGAAAAGCAGCTCGTTAATGACGCCTCCCTCCGTCGTCAGGAGGAGAAAAGAAATGCTGGCCACGATCACCATGGAAATAAAGTGGGGAACATAGATAAGCGTTTGAATGAACCGCTTGTAGCCGGAGATGCGGATTTCGTTCAACATCAAGGCCAGAACCAGCGGAGCAGGGAAGAAGAAAATCATGTCGTAGAGGCCAAGCAGGAATGTATTGCGCATTAAATTCAGAAAAATCGGGTCCTGTATAAACTGCCTGAAGTTGTCCAGTCCTACCCATTCGCTCTTGAAAAACCCGAGAAACGGCAGGTAATTCTTGAAGGCGACCAAGAGCCCCCACATCGGCAAATACTTGAATACGATAAAATAGATAAGTCCCGGCAGTACAAGCAGCAGCAGCCATTTATCCTTCTTCACCCGTGAAAGCAAGCGCCGCCGGTTTTTATGGGGATCGTCGGCTCTTTGGATCATGCTCCCCATGGGTTCGATACGCCCACTCATTGTTATCACTCCTTCGCATCTTATTTTGGGATCGCTCTGCCTTCGGTTTCACCATACGCACTGGCCGTTTTTCCCGCAACCGTACTTTTTTGATCAGGTCATTACAGGCCGGAACAGCCCGATAGGATTATTTTTCCGGACTTTGCCTTTCTTGCAAACGCCATTATATTTCCCTGCTGGACTCCCGGTACTGGCCGGGTGTTATGCCCTGCTGCTTCTTGAAGATGCGGTTAAAATAACTCTGCTGGTATCCCACGCCCTCGGCGACGTCGTTGATTTTCAGCTGCGTATCCCTCAGGAGCTCTCTGGCCTTGTCCATGCGCAGCTCCGTCAAATAATCGATGAAATTTTTGCCGGACACCTGTTTGAAAATCTTGCTTAGCGTGACCGGATTCGTCCCGATGTGCTCGGCGCAGCTGTCAAGCGAGATATCATTCATATAATGGTTCTGCAAATAAATCATGCCTGCCTCGACCATTTTCTTTACATGCACATCCGCTCTGGCTTCGAATTCGCGCACAAAGGTTTGCACCACGTTAAATTTGAACCAGTTGAACATTTTTTGCGGCTCGCGGATTTGCGACAGCTGCTCGTACATATTGACCGACTTGAAGATACGGCCCGGACTCATCCCCGCTTGGCGAATCGCATGCTGTATGCTGCCCAGCAGCTGCAGCATTCCCTGCTGCACTTCGATCTCATTCGAGCCTGTCAGTATAAGCGCGTCCATAAAGGCGGTAATGAACTCCTCCGCTTCCTCCCGCTTGCCTGTCCGGATCGCCTGGATAATTTCCCGTTCCAGCACAAAAGGATAACGGAGCTCGCCCGAATCCTCCCAGACATTCTGTGATTTTAAATCGATGAGTTGATTCTGGCTTCCGAATCTCCGGTAGCCCGAGGCCTGCTTCGCCTCTTCAAAAAGGGAAGGAATTGCAATAATCGAGTTGGAGGATTGTCCGATGGTGATGCAAACATGCAGTTTCAAAAGCTGATTAACCGCCTGCGTCAGTTCTTCGCTGAAAGCGCTGACCGCGTTATGGAAGGGCTGCTCATCCGGCAGCATCATGATCAAGCCGATCGTTAAGTCGTGAAAATTAATGACATCCGCCTGCTCCAGCATATTGGTTGCCACCTCAGCCGTAATATTGGCGGCCGCGAAGGTAACCAGACCTTCATCCCCTTGCGTGAACCGGTCCTCCAGATTCTCGAAGCCTGTCAATTGAATATGCAGCACGAGGAATTGGCGTCCATCTGTCGCCCAGCCGTAACTGCGCATCCTCTCCCGTATGTCCTCTTCGGAGTAGGAGTACAGAAACCCCTGGAGCAGCTGCAGCAGAAAACCCTCCTTCACGTGGGGCAGCTGCTGCGCAAGCTTATGCTGAAGCGTCGTGCTCTCCCGGGTCAGATGCTGCCACTGCTTTTCAATCATCAGAAACTCGTCCCGGTGCTCCAGCATTTCGCCGGCAAGCGGCTTGCCGCCTGTCAACAAATGAACCAGCCGGTTCACGGGAGAATATATTTTTCTGGAGGCCAGCCAGGACAGCAATGCCGCAAGAAGCAGCGAGGCCATGCTCAAGGAAATAATAAATTTGGAAATCAGCACAACCGGCTTGGTAATTACGCCGATCGGCGCTGCCGAAACGTATTTCCAGTTGACGCCGATTCTTGAGAAGGTTCCATACGATACGGTATAGGTATTGTGATTCCAGCTGTAGAGAAACGAACCTGCCTCGCTGTCCTGCAGGAATACCTGCTTTTTCAAAGCTTCATCGAAGGCGGTGGAATCGACAGTGCTCGAGTTGGAAATCAAGGTGCTCCCGTTTTCCTCCATCATGAAGGTGTCGCCGTCATTATACGGCGTTAACGTTTTCAAGAGGCCTGCCGCCTTGTCCTGATCCAGACGGACCATGATAAAGCCGATCGGATGCAGATCATAGCCCGGTATTTTATGAATGAGGGCCAGATCGGAGGTGCCGGGATTGTCCGGACTCGCCGCCTCCATCGACCAGAAGACCTGGTTTCCTTCCGTCAGCAGCGCATTATAGCTCTGCGCCAGCGGCTCATCGCGCATTACATCATATTCAGGCGTGAATCTTACCGGCTGATCCTTGTTAATATATAGCTCCACCTGCCTCGCCAGGGGGTTCGAGCCCTGCATAATCTGAAGCGTCTTGGTAATATCCCGGGCCACTTGAAAATCCCGGATAAAGTCAACATTTTTAATGCTGTTGGAGAACTTGGGATCGAAGGCCCAATGCGCCAGCGATAATTCCAAATACGAGAATTGATCGTCCATATTGGAGGCTCTTTGCCTGATCTGATTGGCATGCAGCTTCAACAGCTCGGTCTCCATCCGTCCGCCGGCCAGCCAATAAATAATTCCCCCGATAATGAGACCCGGTATGCTGGAAATAATCAGGATCAGGATCAAGCTTTTGCGATAATGCCTGCTCTTTAACAATTCATCTCACCTCCGGCTAAAATGACGGCATGATTTTCAGACGGATACATGTTGCGGGAACAGATTTACAGTAAGCGTTTACATTTATTCGCTTGACAAGCATCTAATCACCCTTTTTTGCAGCTTTATCCGGAGCCTCCTTTCTTCTCGCAGGCTGTCAGTCGCGTTTGTTAACTTCCAGTATGTAATGCAGCGCTTTTTCCTGCAAGTGGACTTTTTTGAAAACTCGCATTATCTTGTCCATTCCATCGCTGCGGGTTGATTCAGCGGGCATTCGGCCCCTTGGGAATACCGCCGCACCCAAGTTCCTGAATAGCGGTATCAAATAGTGAACATAAAAAGGCGCCCCCTTCAGCATGGGGAGCGCCTCCATCTTATTGCACCATTCTTCACAGAAATCCGGGCATACCGGTCAACTAAGTTCGCCGTCAAGGACAGCGGTAGCCGTTTCTTCTTGCCAAGGTTCAATCAGATTGTTGCAGGTGTGTAGACATCCGTTGGTTTCAATGCATTAAGCATGGGCGCTCCTCTGCGATACCGCCTTACGTTCTCGCAGATAATATCCAGTGACCGTCCAGTGCGGTCAGGAACCTGCGGCGTAGTATGAGGTGTAATAAGCGTACGCGGGGCATCCCACAAGGGGCTATCGGCCGGGAGCGGTTCCTGCGCAAAGGTATCCAGCCCGGCTCCGCCCAGCTTGCCGGCATTCAGGGCAGCAATCAGGGCAGCTTCGTCGACCACCGCTCCGCGGGCCATATTGATGAGGTATGATCCAGGCTTCATCAAAGCAAGCTCCCGCTCGCCGATGAGATGATGTGTGGCGTTCGTAAGCGGCAGGGCGAGCACAACAAAATCGCACTCCGGCAGCATATCCTCCAATCTCCCGCCCTGCTCCTGGCAGAACAGACGATCAACTCCCGGCGGAAGCTCGCCCGGGCTTCGGCGATAACCGAGGACCTCCATGCCCATCGCCTTCGCCCGGATGGCCAGTTCCGTGCCGGTATGACCCATGCCGACAATTCCGGTTACCCTGCCATACAATCCCCGCAGCTGATCCTGGCCCGGAATCCCCCATCGGCGGGCCCGCTGCGCATCCAGGAAATCCGGATACCGGTAAGCCAGTGCCAGCATGAAGAAGAGAGCATGCTCCGCCAATGCCGGCGCAGACCGTCCAGCAGAGCTGGTCACCAGGAGACCGCGCTCAAACAATTCGGGCCAGGCGCATTTGTTCAAGCCCGCATGATCGCAATGAATCCATTTCAGTTGCGGCGCATTCAAAAACCGCTCATCCAGATCGCCGCTCAGAACGGCCGCGTCCGCCCGTTCCAGGGCCGCTTCGATTCCTGAAGAATCGTCCGGACGAAGCCGGATGATTTCGGCTGGCGCGAATGCTTGGCAGAGTCTGTCCCAATGCTCATTCTCATACGGCACGGTTGTCAGGACAACATGAATAGGATTCATTTTTTCCCTCCATTAGTGAAAATTTATTTTCAGCCTCTTTATATACTATACTGGCTCCGCTATCTGGCATCATATAGTCATTTTATGATTTCGCCCGTCTCGTGCTGATTATATTACACGCCGGAAAGTATAAAATTTGGCCAATAATTGCCGCCGGCAGGTCATTGCGGGGCATATATTCCCTGCAATACAGGACATTTACCCGCTTCACCTCGCCTATCCTGGACCGTTTATGACCTTTCATCCCTGAAACCTGTTTATTTTGACAATGTCACAGGAAGTCCATTGAATGCCGAAGGGTTAAACCAATATGCTTATTATGCGGACTTGATCTACGACCAATAAAACGAATCAAGGAGGGATCCCGCCTGCTTTTGGACGATCGCAGGAACAAATGTCAGGAAATGATTCTTCGCATGATGGTGCAGCGGACCAAGAGTTTAGTCACTAAGGAACAACAATCCATGAATGTATCGGAGGTATTCGTTCAATGTCCAAATCAATAGAAGCGGAAAGCAGACCGGATTGGTGGGCCAAGCGCCCATGGAGACAAATTCAAACGAACTTGCGGGAAATCGATATGATGGATATCAATGCCGAACAGTTCGTCGCGGATCTCCAGGAATTTAAAGCAACCTCTGTATTGCTTAATGCAGCGGGCATTATCGCCAGTTATCCGACCAAGCTCCCCTTTCAGTTCCAAAGTCCGTTTCTGCAGGGAGACAGTCTGCAGGATATCATTGAAGCCTGCCATAAAGCGGATATAGTCGTGACGGCCAGAACCGACTTCTCCAAGGTCCGCAGACCGGTCTTTGAGCAGCATCCCGAATGGGCATACAAGAGCGTCCAGGGCAATATCGTCGATTACAATGGCGATGTCCATGTGTGCCTGAACAGTGACTACCAGCAGGACTATGCAATCGAGATCATCCGCGAATTGCTGACCACTCATGACTTTGACGGTATTTTCTTCAACATGGGCGGCTATCAGGTGAAGGATTACAGCTACAACTATCATGGAATCTGCCAATGCGACAACTGCCAACGAAAATTCAAAGCTATGTTTGACCTGCCGCTGCCCACTAAGGAGGACATGAAGGATCCGGTATTCCGCAAATACAAGGTATTCAAAAACATTACGCTGCAGGAACACTCCAAACGAATTTATGACGCGATCACAAGCATCAATCCCGACCTGCTCATCTCCAACAACCTTAACCAGCGCAGCGTGTACAGACAGGAATCCAACACGGCGATTGCCCGATCTCTGCCCCATTGGCAATATGATGCTTCCGATAACACCAAATTTGTACTCGGCTCCTATAAGCCCATGATTTCATTAAATACTACGGTTGATTTCATAGATTATCAATACCGTCATGTCGCCGTATCCTCGCATCAGCAGGAGCTCAGGCTGTACCAAAACCTGACCAACGGCGGCGGACTCGATTATTATCTGATTGGGCGGCTCGACAACCATGAGGATAAATCAGGCTATGAAAGGATCAAGAAGGCTTTTCATTACCATGCCGAGCATCAGGACGAATACAGGGATATTGCCTCCAGGTCGACCATTGCATTGCTTAGAGGTCCTGACGGCAGCACAAGCGAATATCAAGGCTGGTTCCGGTTCCTGGCGGAAAATCATTATATGTTCGACGCCATCATGGTGCCGGTGGCCGCCGAGGTGCCGTGGGACAAATTCAAAGCGGTCATTGTCCCGGATTACCAGCCGATCAGCGACGAACTTGCACGTAAGCTCGACGCCTTCGCTGAAGAAGGAGGCGTTGTCATCTCGGTATCGCGCGGCGGTTTTTCCGATGACGCCTACGAGAGACGATCTTCCCCCGCTCTCAAGTGTCTCGGTATTGAGAGAGTGAACGAGATTGTAGAGGATATGACCTCCTCCTGCTTCAAGCTGACCGACAAAACCGGATTCAGCCGTTTCCCTGCGACGGACCTGGCTTATATCGACGGAAGCTATATTTACGCTGACTATGAAGACAAGGTGGAGAAGCATCTGTCCCTGATTCCCCCTCATATGTTCGGACCTCCGGAACGCTGTTATTATACGCAGGTTACGGATCATCCCGGCTTTACAGTCAATCCGTACGGCAAAGGAAAAGGCATCTTCATTCCCTGGCGGCCAGGGTCTCTGTTTCACCGCCAAGGGCATACAAACACGATAGATCTGATCGCGGATTTGCTGGAGCATACCGCCGGGTTGAAGCGCATTGAGGGCAATCTTTCGCCGATGGTCGAAGCCGCCTTGTTTGCCAAGGAGGACGGTTCTTCGGAGCTGCTTCATCTGGTGAACGGGTCGGGGCATTTTGGCGTAACCTTCTATGCTCCGGTTCCGATGTACAATCTTGAAGTCACGATTCCATATGATAAGGAGCACCAACCGCAATCCGTCAAAAGCCTTGTCACCGGCAAAGATTACGAGTTTTCAGCTGGCAGCGGGTCTTTATCGGTTAAGGTCCCGAGTCTTGAGCTGTTCGAGGCAATAAAAATCAGCTGATGGAGAGGCTGGCCGCAAGCCGCTATTGAACGGACTCCCGGCCCGGAGATCTGCTGCAGAGTGGGCTCCTTCGGGTCGGGAAACAGGATCCGTCGTGGATCACACTAACTCAATCGAGGTGTTCCGAGATGACAAGGAAATGGGTCAAAATCAGCCTCCCGTTCATTCTCAGCCTGCTTGTTCTAAATGGCTGCAGCGGAGGCGCAGGCAAGGAGACTGAAGGGACAGCCGACGGAACGGGTACGGCGGCTGAAGCAGAAGCGGGTCCCTTGCCCATCGAAATCATGACCAATTTTACCAATACCATACCCAAGCTGGATAACGCGTATTATTCCGAATTGCAAAAGCTCACAAATACCAAGCTCAATATAACTTTCGTTCTGGATGGAAGCGATTACAATTCCAAGCTGGATCTTGTGCTTGCTTCCGGAGATATTCCCGAAGTATTGAAGGCGGATTTTACCCGGCCAACTTTGGTCAACGCGATCAAAGAAGGCGCCTTTTGGGATTTGACTCCTTTTCTCGGCGATTTCTCCAGCTATCCGAATTTACGTGACAATATGGTTCCAGGCTCCTGGAATTACGTCAAGTATGACGGCAAAATTATGGGAATTCCGAGAAGCAGGGCGCAGATCGACAATACGATCATGATCCGTAAGGATTGGCTGGATAAAGCCAATATTCCGATGCCCGCAACCGTCGACGAGTTTAAAGAGGCGCTGAAAGCCGTCGTGAAAAACAACCCGGCCGGCGGCAACGGTACGATCGGTTATGACATTGCCGATGCGGTGAGCTCCCCTTCCCTGAATGCGGCATTTGGCGTGCCTGAACCGACCTATGATGCGGATGGCGGTCTGATGTATTCGTACTTGACTCCGCAGTTCACCGAGCTGGTGGAGTGGTTCAGGGAGCTTTATGCGGAAGGGCTGATCGCGAAGGAATTCTCCGCACTCACGGTCACGCAGCAAAAAGATTTGTTCAGCTCGGGAAGAGCATTCGCATTCGATGCCAGCGCCTATTACAGCTTCGTATATACGGATAATGTGAAGAAAACCCAACCCGAAGGTAACGTAGTATCCCTGCAGCCTTTGAAAGGTCCCGGAGGCGACGGAGCGATGCTTGATATCGGAACCCGCGGCGGCCAGTACATCAGCAAGAAGGTACCCGAGGAAAAGGTATCGAAAATATTGGACTTCTTCGAAAAAACCGCATCCAAGGAGATCACTGATCTGGGTTACTACGGAAAGGAAGGCGTGCATTACAACAACGTCAATGGCGAGAAGGTCTTGACCGACCTGGGTAAACAGGAAATTACGGTCGACAGCATTGCTGCGCTGACTCCCGCGTACTCCAAATGGGGAAAAGTGGCTTATGCCGGAGCATCCAAGGCTGCAAACGAGGCGAAACAAAAGGATATGGAGATCTATGGCCAAATCGGCAGGACCGACGTGTTCGGGTATTTATATTCCCCAACCTGGGTCGATGTATGGCCAACCTACGAAGCGGAATTGAAAAGCACCCGAATCAAGGCCATTGTGGGCCAAATTACAATGGATCAATATAAGCAATATGTCGATAAGGTTAACGGCGATCCGAAAATCAAGAAAGCCTATCAGGAATTTGCCAAGGATCTTAAGTCGCGTACACAGCAATAGCCGAATCATGATCTCAATTTAAAGACTTCTGTAAGAAGGGTTGGATCTGTCAAGGTCTTTTAAAGTCTTTTAAAGTCTTTTAAAGACCCCAGCTTATCCAACTCTCCTTACCGTTTCGAATGGAGGCTTGTAATGGAGCGAATACTGCCAAATCATAAACGATGGGCCAGAATAAAAAGGAACCGCTACATTTATCTGATGATGTCGGCGGGAATCATCTATTTCTTCCTGTTTAAATTTATACCTGTCTGGGGCCTTCTTCTCTCGTTTCAGGATTATAGCCCCTTCAAGGGCTTCTTCGGCAGCAGTTGGGTTGGATTCAAGCATTTCTCCGATTTATTTCAAAGCGAGCAATTCTATATAATGGCCAGAAATACATTTGTTATCAGTATATTCAACCTTGTTTTCTTCTTTCCTTTGCCTATTCTGCTGGCGTTAATGCTGAATGAGGTGAGACATGAATTATTCAAGAAAGTGAATCAGTCGATTGTCTATCTCCCCCATTTTTTATCATGGGTCATATTGGTCAGTCTCACTTTCTTTGTGTTCTCTTCGGATATCGGCATCGTCAACAAGCTGATTGTCGCTTCAGGAAACCAGCCCGTTTTATTCCTCTCCGAGCCCAAGTTCTTCTGGGTTCTCCTGACGCTGCAAAATATATGGAAGGATGCCGGATGGGGCACGATTATTTTTCTCGCTGCCATCGCCGGGGTCGATCCTGCCCGCTATGAAGCTGCCGTTATTGACGGAGCCAGCCGCTTTCGGCAAATCTGGCATATTACACTCCCGGCGATCCGGCCCACCATTATCATTTTATTGATTCTCCGTTTTGGAAACATGGCGGATGTCGGGTTCGAGCAGGTTCTGTTAATGATGAATCCATTGGTCAGCTCCGTGGCGGATGTGTTTGATACGTATTCGTATACCCAGGGCATTGTGGGCGGAAAAATCAGCGTAGGCATAGCCGTCGGGATGTTTAAAGGAGTAGTCGGACTCGTTATGGTGGTAACCGCGAATAAAATTGTCAAAAAATTGGGATATGAAGGAATTTACTAGTTTTTCATGGATCAACCATTTAACGCGAAGAAGGTGGATTGGATGAGCTTCGTTTACAAAAAAAGGCTGACAGCAGCAGATTGGGTCAACTACAGTGTGCTGACTGCCCTCTCCTTGATATGCATCTTTCCGTTTATCTATATTTTCAGCGTTTCATTCACGGAACCTGCCGTTTATGTGCCTTTGAAATTTTATCTTTTTCCTCCCAGATGGTCACTTGATGCTTATCAATACATTTTGTCTACGCAAAGCTTTATAAATTCCATCAAGAGCACGGCTTTTATTACAGTGGTAGGCACCATTCTGCAGGTTGCCGTTACGTTTACAATGGCTTACGGACTGACGAGGAAAGATCTGGACGGAAGAAAAATCATACTTGGCTTCGTCATCTTTACACTTGTTTTTCACGCAGGCATCGTGCCGAACTATCTGGTTGTGAAAAGTCTCGGCCTGCTCAATTCGTACTGGTCGCTGATCTGGCCCAATCTGACCAATGCATGGACGCTGATTGTCGTTAAAAGCTTCTTGGATTCACTGCCTCCAGAGCTTGAGGAATCGGCAAAGATTGACGGAAGCAATGATGTCGGCATATTTTTCAAAATTGTTCTCCCCTTGTCCATGCCCGCCATTGCAGCCTTCACTCTGTTTTTTGCCGTTTCGCAGTGGAATATTTATTTTAATGCCCTGATCTATATATCCGACGCCAACAAGTGGACATTACAGGTCCTGATTAAAGCGCTTGTGCTGGATTCCACACCGCTCGGCGCTTCCGGGACAGCCGCAGACGGCATTCCCCCTTTGGAAACCGTCCGTATGGCCGCGGTAACCTTCGCGATGGCGCCGATTCTGATCGTTTACCCGTTCCTGCAAAAGTATTTCGCCAAAGGCGTTATGCTCGGCTCGGTCAAAGGATAAAGCCAGCCTAACGGTGATGGTTCCGGTAATCGCTGGGCGACATCTCGAATAACCGCTGGAAGACGCGATTGAAGGAACGGTGCGAAAACCCTGTTTTTGCGGCGATTTGACTGATGGCTTGGTCGCTGTCGAGCAGCAGCCTTGTGGCTTCCTTTAACTTGCATTGGGTCAGATAATCATGAAAGGAAACACCTGTTTCTTTTTTAAACAACCGGCTCAAATAGGAGACATTGATATGGAACAAGGAAGAGCATTCCGTCAGGGAAATATCTTTTTCCAGATTCTCGCCTATATATCTGCACACTTCCTTCACTGCTGCCTTGCCTGCCGTATTATTGCTCTCTCTCATGATCTTCAGATACAAAGGCAGCACCGAGTCGATAAACCATAAGCATATGTCTTCCGAGCTCTGATACGTTCTCAATTGATCAAACAGATCATATTCCAATATACCCAGCGCTGTGCCGCATTTTTTCTCCGCCGAAGACACAAGGGCAGCCAGCAGAACATGATAGCTTTGGTAAACGAAATAGTAGGACTCCGTTCTGATTACGGTTTCGTTGAATTCCCGTACTCCTTGCTCAAATTGGGCGGAGTCGCCGTTAAACAGCGCTTCCGTAATCATTGATTCAATCTCATGCGGATACTTGGGAAACGTCTGCTTGTCAGTCAAGCTGTCATCATAAGAGAGAATGGATTCCGAATCCTTCAGCAAACGAAATTGCAAGGCAAGCTGAGCTTCACGGTAGGACAATGCGATATCCGCTATATGCGGATAAGACCTCCCAATGCCTATGGATGCACGGATATTCAGGTAGGTTTGCAAAGCGGACTGAACCCTTCCGGCATACTTTCCGGCTTCTTGAAGCACAAAATCCGGCGCAGCGTCGCGATCGAAGCATAAAACAGCTATGCCATAGCCGCGGAAGTCATGCAGGACGTATCCCTTCTGAGACATCAGCTCATTCATCACATTCGTTAAAGCGTAGATCAGCAGCGGTTTATCCTTAGACTGAAAACGTCCGCTTTTCCCGAAATCCTCAACTCTGACGAGCAGCACAATATAGGTACAGTCGGCATGAATGCCGTATTCACTGCAGTCTTTGTGCAAGGTGCCCGGGGACAAATAATCTCCTTCCAACAGCTGCTGCATGAATTTTTCGATCAGGGAGAGCTCCGATCTGGCGATCCGCGCGCTCGATAATTGGAGCTGATTGTTAAAATATTCAAGGCATTCGCCAATAAACGATATTTCTTCCTTGTGAATGCCGATCTTGTTTTTGCTCAGCCGTTTGCCGAAGTCTACTAATTGGCCAATCGGATGGTAAGCCCGCCTGGAGTTGAAAATAGTCAGAATAATGCCCATCGCCAGAAATATCGTAACCGCAAAAATCGTTGTCCAGAATATCCAGCGCAGATCCTTTACAATCTCGGAGCGGGAAATAATGGACACGTACGTAATCCCAAGACTGGACTTTCGATAGGAATAAAAGTATTCGTTTCCATTGACATCCATAACCGAGGCATTGCTCGATTGCAGCCGGCTGGTGGCGATCGAACGCGTGACCTCCTCGCCCACCAGATTGTCAGCGCTGGTCTGCTTGTTGGATTGAAACAAGATCTGGTCTGACCTGTTCACAACAAATAGGGACTCGTTGCGGGTGAGCGACAAAATCGTGGAAAGATAGTTATTTATTTGTTCGACTTCCACTTGGGCCACAAGCATTCCCTGAGGATTCAGCGACGTTGTGGGCAATGTCATAATTAATGAGATATAACCGTCTCTTTGGCTTGCCGGAAGATATCGCCAATATGCGCTCTTATGAATATTGCCCAGAACAGCCAGATCATCTCTATACTTGAAATACGACTCATGCACATTAGCCTGCTCGCTGGATAGGATCAGCCTTGAATTCATGTTCATGTAGTATACGTTTTTGATGAACTTGTTGCGGTTAAGCAGCGCGGAGACCTCCGTCAATATGGAAATATTGTTCTGGACTCTCGATGGTTCATCCAGCGTTAAAAAGGATTCGTAAATGGCAGGCTCCAAAGCGCTCTTGGACAAATCCTCCACCACATCGAACATGGCATCATCGATAAACCGTTCAATGATGTCCAGCGAATCCTGGTTATTCGTCTGAATATGTGCAATTTCCCGCTTCATTGAAGTGTTGTAATAGACGATGCTGGCCAGCACAAGGGGCAGACAGACGGATAGACAGCCGAGCCAGATCAGACGATACAAGTAAGATTTCATACCGCACGTCCTCCTTTAGCACTTCATGCTACACAGCTTGATTCTATTCCCGTCAGTCGTCGGACTTCAATGGACAATTATTTACCTTATCCCTTAATAGTGCGATTTTGGCGGATTTATTGGTTTTTTCAAAGCCTGGCCAGCCTGTCTCCTTATATATATTAATCTTCACCTTTTAATAACACGCGGGTGACGCAGCCGGTAAGCGGCAATCGCGGCTCCCAGGCAAGCCAGAAAGCATAATCCGAACAAAATTCTCAAGCGCAGCTCGCCCTTTACGGAGGCCCCGGCCTCCAGATTCAATTGCCCCAGCAGCAAAGCGGCGAGGCCGATTCCGGCGATTTGCCCGAAATAACGGACCATGGCCAGCAGGCTGCCCGCCAGGCTGATCTTGCCGTCCGGCGCTGCGCTCATGATATCGGCGTTGTTCGCGGAATGGAACAGCCCTGTGCCGATGCCGAATAAAACCAGCTGCAAGGCAATCGTCCACACGGTTATTTGCGGCATGCATGCGATGAACAGCATGGACAAGGCACAGCAGGCCGCTCCGCCAGCGATCGGCATCAGGCTGCCGTGCCTGTCGCGGAATGAACCGGCAAAAGGAGCGACAATTCCCACCAGCAGCGGCTGCGCCATGAGCACTCCGCCCGCAGCGGCTACCGGCAAGCTTAACGGCCCCTGCAGATAAAAGGCGATCGGGATCAGCGAGGCGCTCAGCGCCATATTGATGAGAAACGAGCTGAGGTTGCCGAGCCTCACCGTCCGCACGCTCAGCAGGGCGC
This sequence comes from Paenibacillus sp. JT31N17, assembly GCF_056269255.1. Classification (NCBI taxonomy): domain Bacteria; kingdom Bacillati; phylum Bacillota; class Bacilli; order Caryophanales; family Paenibacillaceae; genus Paenibacillus; species Paenibacillus sp. JT31N17. The sequence goes on along the minus strand of NZ_JBWDNP010000001.1, from coordinate 1,158,441 downwards.
GGTCCAGAATGCCGGATTGGACGCGTCTGCCGTACAACGCCAGCACAATCAACACGGCGGCGCCCCCCGCAGCCTCGAGCGCAGCCATCGGGGATGAGCTGCCGCTGGCGGTGTCGGCGGCAAGCAGCAGCAGTATGGTGCCCAGCGCCAGAAGCAGCGTTCCGGCAATATCCAGGCGGGCGCCGGCGGATCTGACGCTCTCGCGGGGAAACAGGCGCAGACCGAGCAGGAACGCTGACAGACCGATCGGGACGTTGATCCAGAACAGCCACTGCCAACTGGTCCAGCTGAGCACGAGGCCGCCTGCAGCCGGACCCATTAATGTTCCCGCGGCAATGACAACGGCGTTAAGTCCGAGCGCGCGTCCCCGTTCATGCTCAGGGAACACCTGGCGTACCATCGCCTGGCTGTTGGCCATGATCATTGCCGCCCCGATGCCCTGCAGGCAGCGGGAAGCGATGATCGCGGCAAGACCGGAAGACAGAGCTGCGCATAAAGACCCTGCGGTAAACAACAGGAAGCCGAGGCTATATACCTTTCTCCGGCTCCAGATGTCTGACAATCTTCCGAAGAAAGGCAGCAGCGCGGCCATGACGAGCAGGTAGCTGGTCGCGATCCACTGGATTTGAGCCAGGGAAATTCCAAGCTGCAGTGACATTGTCGGCATGCTGATATTAACGATGCCGACATCCAGAGTGGACATGAATGTACCCATGTTGACGATCAGCAGCACGGTCCATTTGGAGGAGGCAGATGGAATGAGCGTTAACGTTTTCTCCTTGCCGGTCACATTGTATTGACCTTTCTCCAACAGTTATCACCCTCTCCATTACCTTGTTCACACCTTGCCTCAAGAGAATTCAAAACAACCCAGCACCGGATTGGCGCTGGGCATACAGCTTGCAGGCTTGTGCAGTTCTCCGTCTTATTTCTGGGCGCTCTGGGAACGGTCATAGGCCGTTTGATAAACACTGACGATTTTGTCGACGCCGATCTCTTTTAATTCCTCCACATAGCTGTCCCATTCGCTCAAATTCCGCTGGCCGGTAATAAATTTGGCCAGATTCTGGTCGCGGGTTTTCTGCAGCGTTTGGCCTACGGTCGAAATCGTCTCCAGCTCCTCCTGCGTCATCGCGGGCCGCGGCTGCTGCTCGCTGTCATATTTGGGCGCCTGCTCGTAGGCATCCTGAAGCTCTGGCGACGAAAGCGAGAGATGCGCGTCATAATCGAACCACGTATACGTTCCGTCCGTGGAGAGACCGGTTTTCTTGCGCATGTCGGACACATCCGTATAGCCGCCGGTAAATTGCTTCTCGCCGTTGTCGTCCTTGTACGTTTCGCCAGCCTTACCCCAGCTGACCAGCGTCTTGCCTTCCTCGGAATAGAAGAAATCCATATAATGCATGATTTCTTTAATTTTTTTCGAAGTCGTCGTCACCATTATGCCATTCTCCAGGAACTGCGTATAAGCATTTTTCTGCGGACCGCCCGGCCAGCCTGCCGGTGTCGGCATGAACAGCAGGTTGTACTGCGGATTCTGCTTGCGCATCGGCAGATTGAAGAAGTCGACGCGGCTGATATAGTCGGCGGTGACAAAAGCGCGGTCGGTGGACATGAGGTCCTGCCACTGCTTCGTGTCGATGGTCAGGAAATCGGGCGGTATCAACCCTTCTTTATAAAAGGTGTTCAAATACGTAATCATCGTCTTGAAGTTGTCTTCGATTGGTCCGTAGCGCCATTCCTTCTTGTCGAAATCAAAATACACATCATTGGTGCCGTCGTTGCTGTTGGTGCCGAATGCCGGAGCAAAGTTGCGCAAATACTGGAGCCCCTGCCGCCATGCCATGGGGAAGCTGTCCGGATACGCCTCTTTCAGCTTCTTCAGAGCGGCATGCAGCTCGTCCCAGTTCGCCGGCGCGGTCAGACCGTTAGCCTCGAAAATATCGGCGCGGTACATCCAGTTCATCCGGTTGGTTTCGCCGATGCCGTTATTCGGGAAAATATACATTTTGCCGTCGGCGGACATGGCGTTCTGCGAATCGATCGGGAACTGCTCCATCCAATTTTTCAGGTTGGGCATCTCGTCCAGGTAATCCAGGATGTTGACAAGCGCCCCCTGCTGCCCGAATTTATCGGCTGTCTGCTTGTTTTGCGTATACAGCATATCCGGCATATCGCCTGATGCCACGGTCAGATTAAGCGCGTTGTCCAGCTGCGCGTCGGGAGGAACCTGCACATCCAGCGTGACCCCGGTATGTTCCTTGATGTATTTCCATACCGGCCAATCCTTGTTGTACGGCCAGCTGGCATTGGAATAATCAAGGAACGTGAACGTTTGCTCCTTGGGGGCAGCTGCCGGGTTGTCATTGCCTGGCGCCGCCGCGTTGCCGGACGATGGTTCGTTGCTCCCGCTTTGATTGGCGCAGCCTGCCAGCATGGCCGTCGTGAGCGCGGCGGCCAGTACCCACATCTTCATCTTCTTCATCGCGATCAATCTCCTTTTTGGTTTCATCTGCACCTCTACCCCTTCACCGAACCGATTAAGGCTCCCTTGACAAAATACTTCTGGAGAAACGGATAAACCAGCAGGATGGGAACCGTTGAAACGATAATGGTCGCATACTTGAGCGGCTCGTCCAGAACCTGGTTGTCTCCCACATTGGTGCCGCCGCTTGTGACCATCTGCGAAGCCATGACGATATTGCGCAGCACCACCTGAAGCGGATACAGCTGGTCGTTGCGCAAATACAGCAGAGCCGAGTAAAAATTGTTCCAGATGCCGACGGCGTAGAATAGCCCGATCGTCGCGAGAGAAGCGGTGGACAACGGCAGCACGATGCGCACGAAGATGCCGATATCGTTCAGGCCGTCGATTTTTCCCGATTCCTCTACCTCCCTCGGCAGGCCGAGAAAGAAGGTGCGCATAATGATCAAATTCCACGTGCTGATCGCCGTCGGGACAATCATCGACCAGAACGTGTCTACCAGGCCCAGGCTCTTGACGACGAGAAAGGTGGGAATCATCCCCCCGTTGAAGAACATGGTGAAGACGACGAGCATGGTGAACGATTTGTGGAACACCATTTCCTTCTTGGCCAGCGCATACGCCCCCGCCGCCGTAACCAGCAGGGAGAGCGGCGTCCCGACTGCTGCATACAGGATCGTATTGCGGTATGACGACCACAGCCGGGGATCGGTCAGCACGGCATCATAGGCACGCAGGTTAAGCCCGCGCGGCAAAAAATTGATCTGGTTCTTGATCACATACACGTCGCTGCTTAGCGAAACCGAGATCATATAAAGAAAGGGATAGACCGTGGCAAGAATGACGCCAAGCAAGAAAATAACAACCAACACACGGGATACGGACCAGCTGCGATTCACAGGTTACTCCCCCTCTCTACCACAAGCTCGTTTCGCTGATTTTGCGGCTTATATAATTGACCGTATAGATGAAGAACAGGCTGATTATACCCGTAAACAAATCTACCGTCGTGCCGTAGCTGTAATTGCCCAGCGTCAAGCCCGTCCTGTACACGAACGTGCTGAAAATATCGGCGGTCTCATACGTGGCAGGGTTCATCAGCAGGAACACCTTCTCGAAGCCGATGTCGATAATATGGCCGACGTTCAGAATCAGCATAATGACGATGGCCGGGGTGATGCCCGGAATCGTCACATTCCAGAGCTGCTTCCAGCGGCCGGCCCCGTCAATCTCCGCCGCTTCATACAGCTGAGGGTCAATCGCGGTGAGCGCGGCAAGGAAAATAATGGACCCCCACCCGGCATGCTGCCAAATATCGGCCAGCACATAGATCGGGCGGAACCATTCCGGCTGCACCAGCAAATTCACTGGCTGCAGGCCGAACATTTTCACGAAGTGGGCGACGATGCCGGTTGTGGGGGACAGAAACATAACGACCATCCCGACGACCACAACATTAGAAATAAAATGAGGCACATAGCTTACGGTCTGCACGAACCGTTTGAACAGCACCTGCTTGACTTCGTTCAGGCACAGCGCCAGGATAATCGGCATCGGGAAGCCAAACACGACGTTGAAGACGCCAAGCAGGAACGTGTTGCGGAACAGCTGGAAGAATTCGGGGCTTTCGAAAAACATATGGTAATACTTCAGCCCCACCCAGTCGCTGGCCCAAACCCCTTTAAACAGATTGTAATCCTTAAAAGAGATAACGAGGCCGAACATCGGCAAATATTTAAACAGGATATAATACACAAGACAAGGCAGGAATAACAGCAGCAGGTATTTGCTCTGGTTCAGCCTCTTGAAGAATAGGCTCCTCCCGCCACGCTGCGAAGCGGGTACCGTCCATGATTGATCCGCCGGTTTGACCTGCTCCATATGCTTTCCTCCCTTTACGTTGATGAATGCTCCTCCTCGATTGCCAGGAACTCATTGTGCGGAGAAGACGCTGCGATAATCATCGAAGCTGCTCCTGCCGCCTGTGCCGCTGCAGCTGTGCCAAGCTTCTTGCTGCCGGTTAAGTAACCACTCCTGCAGCTGCCGCTCACTTTCACGGGAGCATATCCGAATTTGAGGCATTGGCTTATCGCTTGTCACCTTCCGGCTCGTTGTTCCATGCCGAGTTCGCCAAGCAGAGCAAGCAGGCTCTCAACACACTGCGCGGAGGCTTCCCTGCCGCCGTCCGAGAACGAATTGCCCATGGGGCGCTTCAGCTGTTCCTCGGTCAGCTTCGAGTGCAGGCGGTAGTGGGTCTCGACCATGACGCAGCCTTCATACCGGTCCTCGGCCAGCCTCCGGAACAATGCCCTGTAATCGACTTGCCCTGTCCCGATAGCTACCGCCTCCACGCCATTTGCTGTCTTCACCGCATCCTTGAGATGTATATGGCCAATTTTCCCCGCCAAATGATCATAACCGTCCGGGTAAGGGAGCTCGCCGTCCGGGTCCCACATGTCGTTGCCCGGATCATAGAGCGCCTTCACGGCAGGGGAGGCAACGGCGTCGACGAGCAGGCCGACCTTGCGCGCATTACAGGCGTGCACACCGGGATCGAACTCCAGCACGAATGTAATGCCCGCTTGTTCGAAGCTGGGCGCAATCCGCTTGATCTGTTCGGCGACCCTCGGCAGCGCCTCCTCGAATGGAGCGCTCGTCCAGAAGCTGAAGCCTCTCACCAGCTTCACCTCCAGTTGACTGGCAATGGCGATATACCGCTGCGCCAAGGCGATATGCCGCTCTACCTCGGCCGCGTCGTCCAATTCACATTTGAAAATCGGAGCCGACAGCGCGCAGACCGCAAGGCCGCTGTTATCCGCCAGAGCCTTGACAGCCCTGATCGCCTCATCATCCAGCTCGTGAACAGGCTTGTCGCTTACTGAGCGGAGCTCTATCGCTTCCAGTCCGTACTGTTTGGCGAAGGCTATCGCTTCGCCTGCGTCCTGGGACACCTCATCTGTCAATATGCCCAGACGAAACCGCCTCATAATGCCACCGTCAACCCGCTTGCGCGGCTTTCATTGGCGGCTTCGAGAAAACGGATGATTTCCAGCGTCTCCAGGACGCCGACGTCGGGGCTGCCTCCCTTGAACATCTCCATCACATGTTCAAGCAGACTGGCGTAATAGGGCTTGCTTGAAGCGTTGTAGTCGACGAAGGTTGTGCCCTTCTCGCGATGCACCAGCCCGCCGAACGTCTTGTTCCCTTTGCGGTTGCCGCGAATCGTCCCGACTCTGCCGTCCGCCCACACTCCGACCACCTGGTCGTGATCGTCGTTCGTCGTTACCGTCACCCGGGCGCATCCCGTTCCAAGCGTGCGGTACAGCATCTCTGCGGTATGAATGCCGTACCAGAAAAATCCCGGCTGAGTAGGCTGGATTTCCATCGGACCATAATAATCGGCGCCAATGATGCTTCCCTCCCCTTCAGCCAGAAGCGCCTGGCTGAGTGCTTCGGCATACCGCAGCGCCGAGCAGCTCATCAGGGGAAATCCGTATTCGGCGGCGAGTTCAGCCATCCTGCGGGCATCCTCCGAGCTCACGGCAAACGGTTTGTCGACGAAGACCGGCCGCCTTAAGGGGGCGATCCGCCGCAGCTGCTCCAGATGAACGCGGCCGTCCACGGACAGCAGCAGCACCGCGTCGCTCTGCTCGGCAGCCTGCTCGGGGGATTCCACAATATTGACGCCGTAAGCGTCAACAAGCTCTTTCTTAAAGCCCGGCAGCCGTGACCAGCTCATCTCAAAATCAGGCGAGCCTCCCGGGAAAGCAGCCGTCACACGTCCTCCAGGGACATGGTGCTGCTGGCCTGGATCGTTCAGAAGTCTGGCAAAAGCCGTTACATGCGACGTATCGAGGCCAATCATACCGATATTCAACAGCTTCTCCAAACGGCTCACTCCTTGTCTTTTTAGTTAAGTTTGATCTCTCTTCCTGTTCTTGCCGATTCGTAAATGGACAGAATGAGGTCAACCGATTTCCTGGCTTCCTCTCCGTTCACGAGCGGCTCGCGGTTATATTTCACCGCGCTTAGAATATCGTCGACAAAGATATAATGTCCGTCAGACGACATATCCTCCGGCTTCGTGCGTCCCATGGTTGCCAGTGATTCTACATGCGGAGCCTGCTCCGTATCCATCATTTTCCACTGCAGGATGCCGCTGTCGCCCACGATGATCGTCCCTTTCTCGCCGTGCAGCTCGAAGCGCGTTTCCTGATTCGGGTACACCGACGTTGTGCCCTGAATGACGCCGAACGCACCGTTGTTGTACTTCAATACGGCTACTGCCGTGTCCTCAACCTCGATATCACGCACGAGCGGTGCGGCATAGGCAAATACGGAAGCCGCGCCTCCCATCAAATACTGGATCACATCGATGCCGTGCACCCCTTGATTCATGAGCGCGCCTCCGCCGTCCCACTGCCATGTCCCACGCCAGCCTGCGCTTTTGTAGTATTCCGGACTCCGGTAATATTTGAGATAGGCATCGCCAAGCACCAGCTTGCCGAGCTTGCCCTCGACAATCGCCTGACGCGCCGCAGCTACCGATGGCATAATCCGGCGTTGAAAGACGCAGCCCAGCTTCACGTTATAGCGGCGGGCGGCGTCAATCATCTGCGACATCTTCTCCTTCGTAATGTCAAGCGGCTTCTCGCACAGGATATGCTTCCCCGCCTGCGCTGCTGCGATCGCAATCTCCGCATGCATGCCGCTTGGTACGCACACTGACACGATGTCGATATCGTCGCGCTTCAGCAGCTCTTCATAATCGGCATATACGTTCGGAATGCCGTATTCCCCGGCCATTTGCCGGGCTTTATCCGGTACGACGTCGGATATAGCCGCAAGCTCCGCTTCCGGATGGTGAGCAATCGCTCTGGCGTGAAAGGGAGAGATAACCCCTGCGCCTACTACAGCAAATCGAATTTTGGACATTGTGCTATCGTCACCTCATCTTTCAGACTAAAATCTCATTTTCCGTTACTGCCAATTGCGGGCGTCACTCCGCTGCGGCAGCGCTGACCGAAGCCCAGGAATGCTGCGTTACCTCCCCTTTCGCATGACCTTCATAACGCTGCGGACTGCAGCGTGCATGTACCTCGATTGTACGCACCAGGGAGCCTGGCGCCTATCGTCTCTATTTCGGAATATTCTCTCTATTGCGGAAAATCCGCAAAATAGTGAAGTTTTCGTAAAAGAGAGGATCCGCAAATTTTTCTTCCTATGGTATACTTTGTACTAAATTAAGTTGAAGGGTGGGTTTTGCGTGGAGCTGATAAAACCTTTCCTGAAATTAAAAGCGAATTCGTTATTTATCAGGCTGTTCACAAGCTTCTTAATCGTGATCGTCATGCTGGTGTCCTTCAACTTCTTCTCGATGACCTTCTCCAAGAACAAGATCCACGACGAAATTATCAACTACAATATGCTGAACCTGACGACGACAACTGACAGCTATGAGAAAGAATTCGAGCTGATCCGCAACCAGCTGCTCACCTTCTTCTTTAATGAGAACGTGCAGCAGATTTATTTTGATCAGCAGTCCGTTAATTACGACACGGCAGCCAAAACGGTGCAGGACATTCGCCAAATGACCCTGAATCCCCTCCTGTACGTAAACAACGTTATTCTCTATTACAAGAAAACCTCGCTGGTGCTGGACAAGAGCTCGGTATCGAAAGACAGCACGTTTTTCAGCAAATTTTACGCCAGCTTCGACTACCCGTCCGAATTTTGGAGCAGGCAGTTTGATAAAGACACACGCTTCGAGGTATACCCGCCCGCTTCCTTCTATGAAATCCCCTTCCAGGGCGAATACAACCCGCTTGGACAGCAAATCCCGGTCGTGGTGAAAGCAAGCCTGTATCAGGATTTCTATATGGCCGCCTTTCTGGATGTACAGAAAATGTTCCAGGCTTTTCACTTGTCCATCAACGACAACTTCTTCATCCTCGACGGCAGGGGCAGAAAGCTGTTCTCCTCCTCGTCAGCCTCCGATATCGGGTCCTTGCCGGCATTCGATAACACCAAGACCTACCTCAAGAAGGGGAATTACTATTTCTTCTATAAGAAAGGCTCCTTATCGGGGCTTACGTATGTAAACGTCGTTCCCGATGCCTATGTGGCGTCCCAGGTACGGCTCAACGTATCCCTTGTAACCCTGCTCATTTTCACAATCGGCATCAGTATCGTCACCTCGCTATTGTTCAGCATCAGCTTCAACAATCCAATCCAGCGCATAATCCAGTCGATTAAACAGCTTAACGCGCTCGTTCCGATACGCAGCCGGATCAGTGAATTCAATACGATCAGCAGTCAGATCAATAATATTCACAAAGACTTGAACCATAAAAATTCGCAGCTGAAGAGCTTCGCCTATATCAGCAGCCTGAAAAGAATCCACAATAACATCGAGATGGACTTTACGGACCAGCCGTTTGTATTCGTTGTTTTCGAATTAACGTATAAGGGGCGCAGCGGCGACTGGAGGCGGACGGAGCAAAATTGGGCGTATTATGTGAAGGAGTTTGTCGATTACAACTTCAAGCTGCATTTCCGGGAGCCGCTCACCTTCCAAATCGAAACCAATCAGGTGCTGTCGTTTGTTTTTATGGATGAAACGGACAAGCCGGCGCTGCAAGGCCTGCTTGAGAAGTTGAAGCAGGTGTTTGAAATCGACAAGGAGGAGGGCTTCATTACGATCGCGGTCAGCTCGCTGTATGCCCATGCGGCGCCAATGACCGAGGCGTACGAGGAAGCGCTCAGTCTGATCAGGCAGCGCAGCCTCAACGGAGATACCCAAATCATTACAAGCGGGCAAGCGGCGGAGCCTGCGCCCATGCTGCTGTCGCCGCAGCAGGAGCAGGAGTTTTACTTGAATTTACAAGCCGGCAACGAGAGCGAAACGCTTCAGATCGTACAGCGTCTGCTGCTGCAGCTGAATAAACGGTCGGCTTCGTCCGCCCAGTTTTACCACTTTGCAGAAGAAATTATCCAGAAAACGGTGAAGACGCTCACCAGCATGCACGTTGCCTTCCATCATCTGACGACGCCGGTCCCGCTGCAGGAACGGCTGAGCTGCTGCTACAGCTATGAACAGCTCTCTTCCTTTCTCGATGAATTTCTGAGAGCGGCGACAGATCTGGTTAACAAGAAGAAGGGGGAACGTGATCCGATCACGGCTTTCGTGGTGGAATATTTGGAGCAGCATTATGACGGAGATATTACGCTGGACCTGATCGCCGACAAGCTCGGCATCACGAGCGGTTACTTATCGACCTACTTCAAGGATAAAACGGGGGTTAACTTCATTGACTTCCTGAACGACCTGCGGATACGCAAAGCCAAAGAAATGCTTCTTTATTCCAATTGCAAAATCCAGGAAGTCGCCCGCAAGGCGGGCTACCAGAATATGAACTCATTCAACCGGATGTTCAAAAAATTTTCCGGCATTACGCCCGGAGAATTCCGCAAATCCCCGTCGTATGGACAGGGAATCAGAGATTCAATCGTCAAAAAAGAGGCGTAATCGCTCACGCCTCTTTTACTGAAAATAGTTTTCGCTATGCAAGAGCATAGTCCTTCAAGATGTCTTTCACCTTCACAGGGGCGCCAAGCTCCATGCTTCGTTCCATGGCCGCCATAATTGCCAGCGTATGACAGCCTTCTTGCAGATCAGGCTTCGGCACCTCGCCCTTATCCAGACACTCCGCAAAATATTCAATGTAATTCTGATACTCGCCCGCATGATGGCTCTCCCGCTCGAACCGGAAATAGTACGGATGCTTGTCTTCGAACGAATGCGTAACAGCCGGCTCCGGCGGAAAATGAGTATGGTACAGCAGCTTGGAATAGACCGCGCGGCTTGTTCCCTTCGTTCCCCGCAGCGTGCAGCTGATTCCCGGATCGACGTTGCGGAGCGCCGGCTTCGTATAGGAGCCGCTCACCTGGGCGATGCGTCCCGCTGTGTCCTTCAGGAGGAATCGCATCGTGTCGGGTACGGTCAAGCCGAACTCCCTGTTTGTCGTGCTGGAATGCCCATAGCCGAATACCTCCTCAATATCCGGCAAATACCAGACAGCCAGATCCACCGCGTGAATCATAAAGTTGTACATCCAGCTGAAGCCCTGTTGCCGGCTCCAGCCTTTCTTCAGAAACCATCGGGAGTCCGAGATATAATACGTCTCGACCGTATCGATTTCGCCGTGACGGCCGGCCAGAAAGTCGCTGCGCTGATGCAGCATCGGCTCGAAGAAGCGGCTGCTTTGCCCGACAAACAGATGTTTTCCGGACGCCTCCGCACTCTTGAGCAGCTCCCGGGCCTCATCCAGCGAAGTCAGCATCGGCTTGGTCACGATGACGTGCTTGCCTGCATCCAGTGCCTGCTTGATATGACTGCCATGCAGCTGGTCGGGCGTGTATATCGCGATGACATCAATATCCGGATCATTCAGCAATTCCGCGTAGTCAAGGGTGTAACGGTCCAGCCCGAATTCTCCGGCGCGGGTTTTGCAGGCTTCTTCATTAATATCGCACATGTTGACAAGCTCCCAACGGTCGCTTTGGATCGCCGCTGACAGAATGCTGCGCCCTTCCCCAAGTCCTATGACGCCCAAACGGTATTTTTTTAGCATCGTGTCCATTCACCTCCATTGCGTAATAGGTTCAGCCGTACAACCAATCCAGGGAACGGGTGCTCTCGCTTAGCGGGGATACGTCCCGCTCATTTACAGGCTGGTCGGCCGGGATGATGCCGAGAATCGTATAAGCGCCTTTGCCGAGATTAAGCGTATGCCGCCCGGCTTCATACAGGAATGCATGAACGTTGACGCTCGGGTAGAAGCCCGGCTTCACGCCCTTGCGCAGCAGCGGCGCGAGGCCTCCGCGGTCGTCGGCATGCGTATTCTCGTCAAGCGTCGGAACCTGCAGCCATTGCTGCTCTGCCGAGTTGAAGTACCCCACAAGCACGCGGGCCGGCACGTTTATTTCAAACTCGACGGCAATGCCCTTCTTTGCCGACTCTTCGCGGCTGAACCGGATTCCGGTCAGTCCGCCCAGCTCCTCTGCGCAGCTTTGCGCAAACACATCCCCGTCGGTAAACAGGCAGCTGTTTTTTTGGACTGTATACGTTTCGGCATGCGGAGACAGCAGCGTGAAGGCTGCCTGCCGGTACGGCTCGATTGTTTCCTCGCTTGTCACCTTCATCGGAAGCTTCCCGGCCTTCAAGTCATTCACGCGGGCGGTAAAATGGTTGAATTCGTTCTCATATACGGGGAGACAATCCGTCCAGTGCTTATACTTCTGCCCGTTCGGAACCGGAATTTTGCGGTGCGGCGTCTGCATGCTGTTTGCATACAGATAGGTTTTCCCGGTCAAGTCCGTCAGCTTCCGGTACCACTCCAGGCTCTCCTTCAAATAGACCGCAGCCTCTTCCAATATGTCCACCCGCTCCGTGTAACTGCCGTTGACCGTATTCTTGAACAGCAGCACCTTGACGGCGGCCCGCACCTTGGTTCCGTATGAGGAGACCATGTATCGGATCGCCTCAATATCATTCGCGATTCGTTCGAACTCCTCCGCGTTGCGGCTGACGTGAGGACGTGCCCGTACAATCGCCTTCCAGGCGATATCGGCAAACATCTCGGCCACCTCCACCACATCAAGCGGCGTCTCCCCGATATGCGGCTCTCCCTTGACCTCCCTCTCGGCGTATAGCTCCAGTCTCTCGCCCTGCGGCGCATGGTCCTCCCACAGCGCCTTGTAGGGCGAGTACCGGTCCGGATTGGTCAGCTGGCTCATTGTCATGCCGAGCGACAGCGTCTGCCGGTTGCCCTCCGTAATGCCGAACCGGCGCAGCAGCCGGGGCGCACATTCGCCAAACGCATCATAGGCTTCCAGCAGAGCGGCTCCCGCTTCCCGTGAACCAAACCTGTCGGCCAGCTCATCTGTCCAGTAATACTGTTCGGTTTCCGCATCGCGGTCCGGATTCCAGGCATATCGAGCCCAGGCGGCGTACCAGATCCAATCGCGGTCCGCCTGCTTGAGTCTTGGCGTTACCTTATCCGCGCTGTACGGCCAGTCCCAATAGAACAGCGGGTAAACATGCAGGCCGTTCGCCTGCTGCCGGTGCTTCGCCGCCTGCATGCTCTTCTGAATGAAGGACGGCGCACCATAGCGGAACGGCTCCAGATTCGCCAGAATGTGAATGTTGACGATATGGACCGACTGCATGGAGCTGAGATTATTATGCGTCTCCACCCACCCGCCTCTCGGCGTCCAGGTCGTCAAGGATTCCCCGTTGTATTTCGCTTCGGTATACAGATTCGAGTACAGCGGCAGCGCCTCCTCGATAATCGGCTCGGCTTTGACCGCATGCGCCCTGAGAATAATCGGAGGATTCTCCTTCACGCTCACATCCTTGAGCCCCTCCTTCATTCCGGCAATAATCGTATCCCTGAACCATTCGGAGCCGTATACGCCCCCATGAAGCGCTTCGCCCAGACAAAGCATGATGCCGACGTTCGGGAACGACCGGACGAATTCGGCGATGGATTTGCGCGTATAATCCGCGGTAATCGGGAGCGGTTTCGGCTGATGCAGATCGAGCCCGTGCTTCTCGGCAAAGGGGAGGGGAATATGAATATTATAGAAATTCAATACGACCCAAATACCGCGTTTGTCCGCCTCGGCCGTCAGCCAATGGAACATCGAAACATTGAGCCGGTACTCCTCCTCCGTAACCTCCAGCGCCTCCGGATAGTCCTTAAGCTTCACCAGCGAAGCGAACGGGTGTCCCGACCAGATATAGACGACGTTGCTCCGCTGCCCGCAAAGCATATCCAGATAGTCCAGCCACATGTCCTTATCATAAAACCACGGGAAGCGCTCCGGCGTAATCGGGTACTCATAGGTTCGGCGCGGCGGCTCGATCAGCGTCTTCTGCAGGCCCAGCACCGGCCCGCGAAGCTTGAATTTCGGCGTTTCGCCCTGCGCGAGAAGCTCCGGAATTCGCCCGGCCCTGCGGATTTGCCGCGCCAGCTCCTGTGCGCCGTACAAAGCCCCGGTATCTCCTCCTCCCGCCACGACAACAATATTCCCCGGGAGCGTCGCCAGGTAGAAGCCTTCCTTGCCCGGCGCTTCCGAATGATAAATGAGAACCTCCTGTTCCTCCAGCGCGCGGATGAACGCCGACTCTTCCCGGCTGCCGACATAAATCTTGATTCCCTGCTGCTCCCGGTATGAATAGGCCGTCCATGGCGCGTCCGCCCGCTCTGCCCGATAGCCGCAATCCTGCAGACCTTCCATCAACAGCTTCAAGCCGTGAATCAGTCGCGGCGAAGCATTGTCCTGTACGTTCAGATATACCTTCTGCATGCCTAACCTCCAGCGTTATAATTGAACTTCCGTACCGGCCAGGATCCAACATTTGGGCCGGTTTATTCGATTCCCCGCATCGGCTGCGTCTAGTTACGTCTTGATCTCAACAAAATCACTATTTGGCGGTATGCACTTCGGCGTGCAGCGTCCGCCCGGTCTCATCCGCTTTGCAGAAACGGATTTCGGTATCGCCAAACCGCTGGCGCCAGCAGTCTGCTGTCCCCAGATAGGGGGCGGCAAGCTCGCGCACGTCATCGCTCAGAAAATCCCTGGCGGCAAGCCATACGCCGCCGTTCGCGAAGCGCCGGCTTTCCTTCATGGAAGCGGGGAAAAGCCACTCGGCGGCGATGACGACGGCACCCTCCTCCGATCGGCGTCTGATTGCCGCAAGCGTACCGGCCGAGAGCCGGGAACCTGCCGCGATAATCAGCTTCGGGCTGCCAAGCTGCTCATCCCGGACATGCTCGTCGAAGACAAGGACATTGTTCACGGGATGGAACAGCGGATGCATGGAAGTCTGCGGCAGCTCCGCGCAGCCGCCGGGGAGCGGATAGTTCGCGGGCGGTATCCGCATCTTCAGCTCATGACGCGGAAACGAATAACCGGGGATATGCATGCAGCTGCCGTGCGGCGGGATCGTCCCGTGGCTGAGCAGATGCCATACCGCGAACAGGCTTGCCGACGTCTGCGGCGCGGCAAGCTCCCGGTTGCCGTACAAGCGGTCGTTCTGGCCGTAGTTGCTGTCCTCCGAGACAATGACGGCAATATCCGCATCGGCTTGGCTGTGCCGCCAGGCAAGCGGATGATTGGGTACATAATCCTTGACGAACCGCTCCCATACCTCGCCGAATTCCGTCAGGGCAAACCGGTTGTCCATGCGGTGCAGCAGCACGTCGACGTTCTCCGTGAAGAGATGCGTCGGGGCCATCAGGTATCCCATCCGCAGAGCCGATTCGAACTCCTCCGGCGAATGGCCGGGAAAGCCCGATATGCGGGTAAACCAATGACCGATGTCAGGCCCCCACAAATCGGCGCAGATCCACATCGGACAGCCGTATTGCTTCGCGGCCCCCAGTGCGGTTCCCAGCTGGAGCGGCTGAAACGATTCCTTCATGATTTTCGGACATACGGCCATGCCGGCCCGCGCCTTCGCATGAAACAGGACCGGAAACACATGCTCCGATACAAGCGGTGCCGCTCTGGCATCCAGACCCTGCTCCGCCAGCAGCTGCCGGACATGCTCTGTCCGGCGGCTGACCTCTTTCACCACATGGGTATACGACTCTTCAAGTCCCATCCCGTCGGTCGCTCCCCAATGCGGGAACCAGCCGTCCTTCCGGTACTGCCTTGCATTGATTTGCAGATGCTCAGGCTCATCGTAGAGGAGCCCGATCAGCCGTCCGCTCCGGGCCGCTTCCAATATGGCTTCATCCGGCACATCCCAGCGGTTCGTCCCTTCCGTCCATGGACCGTTGATATTGCCGTATTCGTTGCCGAGGCAGACGTCCATACCGAGCCGGACCATGTCGCGGAGCATATCCGTATGGCCCTCCAGCCCCGGCAGCATATGGTGCACATAGAAATCCGCGCCCAAACTCCGGAGAGCCCTGACAAACTCTTCCCCAGTCGGCGCCGGATCCTGTGACAGATAAATCCTTCCCGTTCCGGTGCGCATAATCCGGTCGGAAGCCTCCCCTGCCCACGGATCCTGCCACGCCACGACCGGACCCTGGATGCCAAGCTTTGGCTGCCGCTCCGGCTGAGACGGTAATTGCACCATAATTGTCCTCCTTCCTATTATTGGGCTGCTCCCTCGAATATCACGGTTTCGCCGGCACGAAGCGCAAGCACGATCCGCTTCTCCTCGGTCCCGGCCATAACGCCGTCCCGATGCCAATTCGCCCTGCCCTCGAACGGATTGACCAGCCGCAGCGTTTCGTCCCGTTCACTGAACACCGTGACGGAACGGACCCTGCCGCCTTCCTTCAAGCCCGACAGCAGGAACGCGCCTTCCGCGCGGATGCCGGAGAACGAAGCGTCCCCGAAGCGCTGGGCGAGCCCGCTGAACACGCGTACCTCCCCACGAACGCACTGCACATACATTTCGAGAACGGCAGCCGCTGCGGCGATCGATGCCTCGACCTGCATGGTATCGCCGCCGGTAAATTGGCAAAATCCGTTATAATTCGCATTGTGCCGCGTCGCGTACCCCGGCATCATGTAAACGTCCCTCAGCAAACGCAGCGACATAAGCGCCATATCGGAGCTGCCCAGACGGTTGTGCAGAATGGAAGCCCAGGGCATCGACCAGCCTGCCCAACGGCCCATCCCCCGATCGACCCACGACTTGTAGGAATTCGATATAAGCTCCCGCTGCTCCGGATCCGACGGATCCATCGTATCGAACGGGAATATCCCGGCAAGATGCGAATGATGGCGGTGGGATTCAGCCAGAGGCTGCCCTTCCCACAGATACAGCTCGAGGCCCGGCCTGCCCCCGAACTCCTGATACAGCCGCGGTCCTGCCGTGTATGGGGGCAGCTTCGTCCGAATGTCGGCGACGAACGCCGCATAATCCGCGTCCAGCCGGTATTTGTCCTCAAGCTCCAATAGCTTCTCGCACAGGAACCGCACATTTACGAGGAAGAAGGTGGAATTGCGTCCTAGCCCATTGGGCGATGATCCGCCGTATTCCGGGGAAACCGACACCGGTAGCGAATAAACCCCGTCTTCCTTGTCCATCATTGCATGAAACACATTGAGTGTTTTCCTCATGAACGGATACACCTCGCTGACGAGGTATTCCTCGTCGCCCGCATATCTGGCGTACTGCCACATCATCTGCGCGACCCACGAGGTGTTCGCCTGATCGATCGTGCCCGTCCACATCCCGCCGACCGGCCGCCCGCGGTCATCGACGGAATGCCCGAGCATATAGCCGTCGTCAATGCCGGCGAACTGCCTGGCATTCAACCCCAGCACGGGCTTCCAGCCGTCGATCATCCTGAAGAGCGGCTTCAGGCTGTCCAGCAAATTGGAGCCGTATGCCGGCCACAAGCATTCCTGGACATTGATATTAAAATGGTAATCGCAGCTCCAGGGAGGATTGCGGTACTCCTCGGCCCATGGACCCTGAAGCGTCGGGGCCAGCTTCCCGGGCATCGAGCATCCGAGCATCCGGTATATTCCCAAATAGTACATGTTCTCAATCTCGCGGTCCGGCAGCACGATGTCAGCCGCCTGATCCCACAAGGCGCGCCAATGCCGCTTCGTTTCGTATAAAGCTTCTTCATAGCCAGCCCGCTTGACGGCATCCAGATGAGACTGGGCCGCCTGGACGGCCTGTTCCGCTGTTTCTCCGTATTCGGCGGAAATTGCCAGCAGGTTTCCTGACAGCCCCGGCAATACCGCGCACGCCGGATCCTCCGGCAGCTCCTGTACCCATCCGTTCCCGTCCGGCAAATGCAGCACATTCGGAGCCGGAATGCCAAAATCGTCGAAATAGGCCTTGACCTTCGCGAATGAATAGGATGGCATCGCCTCAACGCACTCAACCATGCCCGCGTCAGCCGTCAGCAGCAGTACCGGCCGGTCGATTGGTATGCTGATGCGGATGGTTTCCGCCTTCCCGTCCAGGAGGCAGCGAATGACTGCCTCTCCTTCATCCAGAACGAGCGAGGCGGATTCAATCTTCACTCCCGGCCGCAATTTAATGTCGTACCGGCCCATCGCGAGCCTTGTCGGCCGTTTTTCTTTGCCGTTCATCTCCATCGTCGGATAGAGCCGGCGGGCACCCTCGAAGTCGCCGCTTTGCAGCAGCGTTTTCAAGCGGTCGTACGTACAATCATCAGCCCGGACGGTTCCTCCGCGGTGATCCCAGTAGTCGGCCCTGTTGACGGTGAGCCTGACGGTTTGCTCCTGAAACCAGACCAGGGCGCCGAACACGCCATTGGACAGCGGCATCCCTTCATGGCAGTGGCCAGTTGCGAGCGGCCATTGTATTTCATAAGCCGGTTTGATCGGTATGGCCTTCATACCGCTCCACTCCCTTCCAATCCTTTCTCTATAAGACAGACGGCAGATAAGCTCAAAACAACCCGGGCTTTAGAAACAGCTCGATCACCGGCACCGCAACATCAGGCTTCTTGACGGGAATACTCAGCGAGACGGTCCCGGCATCCCGGCCTTCGCTGAATGCTCCCGCTGTCATCGTGCTCTGTCTTGCGCCCTGCTTCATACGGATTTCCGAAGCGTCGTTAAGCAGCTGCGCATATTCGATTTTTCCCGCCAGGCCCTTCAGATGGATCGTCTTGAACGGCCAGCTTAATACGTGCAGGTAAAGCCGATTGGTCACGGGATTATATGTAAACCGGCAATCGTCTGGAGGTTCAATGCCTTCCGGCGCGGCCGTGCAGCCATAGATCGACCGGCTGTGACGTCTCATCCAGGCGCCTATTCCCTTCAACCGGTCCAGTGCCCGCTCGTCTATTTCGCCCCGTCCCGTGGGACCGATATTAAGCAGCAGATTGCCGCCCTTGCTCACGCTTTCGATCAGCATTTTGACCAGCATATCGACACTCTTCCACGACTCCTCGTCGCGGTAATATCCCCACGAGCCGCTGAACGTATGGCAAGCTTCCCAGACGACGGGACGGCCGTCCACCTTCACCCACTCCTTCGGCATGTACTGCTCAGGCGTGGTGATGTCGCCCTGCACTTCCAGCCGGTCGTTCAGCAGAATGTTCGGCTGCAGCCCGCGGACCATCTGCACGAACTTCTCGCTCTGCCACTCGTTCTTGCCCTTGCCGGGGAAGCCTTCCTCGGCGGCAATGGAGAAATCGAGAAACAGCAGATCGATTTGGCCGTAGTTGGTAAGCAGCTCCCGCGTCTGCCCGAACATATAATCCACATAGCGCTGAAATTGGCGCTCACGGTCCAGCGCGACATATTCGCTGTTATAGCGCAGCGGATGCTTGACATCGACGGTGTAATCCGGATGATGCCAGTCGAGCAAGGAGTAGTACAAGCCCGTCTTCATATTCCGGGCGCGAAAAGCGTCCACCATCGGCCTCAGCAGATCGCGCCCCGCCGGAGTGCGAGTCGCTTTGTACTCCGTCAGCTCCGAGTCCCAGAGGCAGAAGCCCTCGTGATGCTTGGTCGTCACGACGAAATAATTCATTCCCGCATCTGCCGCCGCCTGCGCCCATAGCTCGGGATCGTACAGGTCGGGGTCGAATCGCCGGAAATACTTGTCGTACTGCTCCGTGCTCATGAATTCACGCGACTTGAGCCATTCATGACGGGCGCCAAGCGTATACAAGCCCCAATGGATAAACAGGCCGAACCTGTCATGCGTGAACCAGTCGGAACGTCCGGCCGTTTCAATATTCGTACTCGCAGTCATCTTCTAATATCCTCCTTCATTGCCGCTTGTTCTGTCCTGCAGCTTCGCTTTCTTCTGATTTTCCCCAATTGATACTGCCAATACGCCGGATCCGCTTGGCCCTGCTGCCCCGTTGATGTCCGTTCCAAGCCCGGGCTTCGAGCTATTGGCACAAGCAGGATGCAGAACTTATTCCGCCTTCTGCAGCGCGGACCGGCCGCCGTCGACGACAAGCGTCGTCCCGGTAATGAACGCGGCCTCGTCCGACGCCAGGAATACGGCTGCCGCCGCTACGTCCTCCGGCTGTCCGAAGCGGCCGATGGGACACGTCGCAAGCATCGCCTTCGTCTTCTCCTCGCGGTTCGCAAACTGCCGCATATGCGCTTCCGAGAGCGGCGTCTCAATAAAGCCCGGGCATATGCTGTTTGCCCGGATGCCCTGACTGCCAAAATCGACGCATATTCCGTGGGCCATCGCAATCATGCCGGATTTCGAGGAATGGTACGGAAAATGATTCGCCTGCGTGCGGTAGGCATGCGTGGAGGAGATGTTCAAGATGCTCCCGCCGCCGCACTCAATCATGAACGGAATGGCGTATTTGCTGCAGTACCAGCTCCCCTTCAGATTGATATCCATAATCCTGTCCCAATCCTCATCCTCAGCCGAGACGACCGACTTCCCTCCGGATACTCCGGCGTTGTTGACGAGAATATGCAGAGCGCCGTAATGATCGTACGCCGCCTGCATCAACGAAGCCGCTTCGTTCTTCCGCCGCAGATCCGCCTTGAAGAACAGCGCGCTGCCGCCGGCTGCAGCTATTTCGCCGGCAACGTCCCGACCGGCATCGGCAATGTCGTTTACTACGACATTAGCCCCTTCCGCGGCAAAGCGGAGGGCGATCGCCACGCCGATACCGGAACCCGAACCGGTCACGACGGCCGTCTTGCGTTCCAGTCTCCCGCCGGACATAGTCTTCCACCTCTTTCTCCAGCCTTTATTTCGTCCCAAGGAGCAGGGCATCCCCCCGAATGGAGCGAATGCCCTGCTTCATCGATCGCTTCTGTTTATTTCATCGCTTTCTCATAGATGGCCATCGCCTTGTCAAGACCGACCTTGTTCAGATCGGCGAGATAATCCTTCCAGACATCATCATTGTTGATGTCCGCAACACCCATGATCGCCTTCGTCGCGAACTGGTCCGCTTCGCTCCAAACGCCGGTCATGACCGAATTCACCGTATTCGTCTCGTCCTCGGTCAGATTGGCGCTTTGCGCATACAGCGTCTCCATCGCTTTAAAGGCCGGTGCCGCCTCCTGGTCAAGCTGGAAGGCGGGGTCGCCCTTCTGCGCATCGTCGTTCTTCGTCAGGTAATAGTCAAATCCGTACTGCTCGAGCACCTTCTTGCGGTCCAGACCCTCCTTGTAGACGGGAATTCCGTCCTTCATCTCGTAAGTCAGGCCCTCTACGCCCATCTGATTGAAGAGCGTGCCTTCCGGCGTCGCGGACCAGTCGAGGTATTCGAGCAGACGGTTCAGCTTATCCGGCTGATCGGCCAGCTTGCTGCTGAAGATCGAGCCAAACAGCGCGAAGTCCGGTCCCTTGAACATGACGGGCGTCCTGCCGCTTGCCGGATCCTCGACGAAGTAAGACGAATATTCCCAGTCGGCGGCCGCATTGTCTTTCTCCAGGCTGATGATTTGGCTCACCCATTGGAAATCGATGACGTCCTTGCCGTTTTGCCGGTTCTGATTGAACTGGTCTTCGGTTGCTGTGGCGAAATCCTTCTGGATCAGGCCCGCCTTGTACAGCTTCGCCAGATAAGCGAGCAGCGCCCGCTGCTTGTCGGTTGCCGGGGCAAACACGAGCTGACCGTTAAAATCGGGATCATGCCAGAATCCGGTCCAGCCATTCGAGCCTCCGAAATCCGGCGGAATGCGGAACGTATTGCCGAACGCCATTTCCAGATTTTTGACGCCTCCGCGCACCCCGATTCCAATGAAGCCGGGATTTTGCTCCTTGATTTTCAGCAGCGCTTCGTACAGCTCATCCGTCGTTTTCGGGAAGGCCGTGATGCCTGCCTTGTCGAACACATCCTTGCGGTAAATCCAGGTCATCGGATCGAAGGTCGTCGTAATAAACGGCATCATATACACTTTTCCATTCACATTCGTGAATTCCTGGAGCATCTGCCACTGGTCGTCGGTGTACAGCTTGCGGTAGTTCGGCAGCTTGTCGATGTAGTCCCCGATCGGCAGCAGATAGCCGGCGGCAGCCCATTTTTTGACCGCATTCCATTGATTCATGTTCGGGATAAAATCGGGATAATCGCCTGATACGAACATGACATTGTACTTATCCATGCCGGCCGAAAGCGGGATCGCCTGATAATCCCATTTCATATTGAATTTCTGCCCGGTCTGTTTCGTATATTCGTTTGGAACCGAGTTTGGCGCGTATTTGGTTTGGCTGACGACCGTAAGATTGACCGTTTGGTCTGCGCTGTCCGCATTCGAGGCGGCGTTTGCAGGGCTGGTGGTTTCTCCCGTACCGCCGTTATTCGTATTCGAGCTGCATGCGGATACTGCGATCATTGCCGACAGGGCCAGCACTGTGGTGACCCATTTCCTTTTCCTCATTGTTCTTCGCCTCTCTTTGATTGGAATGAATGCCCGACTTCCCTTTGAATGGTCCTTCCCCGCCGCCGCACCGGAGTGCTGCACAATCCTGACACGGAATCGGCGGCTCCCGCTATAAGCGACGATCCCCCCTTTCTCCCCAAGCGTCCGGAATAAGCCGCGAAGACTTGCTCCGAATTTACACGGGCGGCCTAGCCCTTGAGCGAGCCGATCATGATCCCCTTGACGAAATATTTCTGGATGAAGGGATAGATGATCAGCATGGGAATAATGGAGATGACAAGCGTCGCATACTGCACGCTTTGCGGGGTAATCGCCGACTGAACATCCTGTGCCAGCGTCACGTTCCCCTGAGCGGCCAGCTGCTCGGCCAGCGAGTTCTCCAGCACGATGTCCCGCAATATAAGCTGGAGGGGGTATTTTTGGAAATCATTCAAAAACATCATCGCCGAGAAAAACGAGTTCCAGTGAGAGACGGCATAGAAAAGCGAAATGGTGGCTACCGGAGCGGCAGATAGCGGCAGCACGATGCGAATCAGCGCGCCGAAGTCGCTGCAGCCGTCGATCCTGGCCGCCTCCTCCAGCTCCACCGGGAACGACCGGAAGAAGGAAATCATGATGATCAGCCACCAAGGGCTCATCAGATAGGGAATAATGAGCGCCGAATAGGAGCCCACCATGCCGAGCGCCTTCACGACCAGGAACAAGGGGATGATTCCCCCGCCGAAAAACATCGGAATAACGACATAGGTCATGAAGAAGCCGCGAAGCACCAAATATTTTTTGGATAAGGAATAAGCGGTAATCGTCGTCAGAATCACGTTCAGGATCGTTCCGGCAACAGTGATGCCCACCGAATTGACGAATGACCTCGGAATGTGGACGTCTTCGAATAAAATGGTATGGTACGCGCTTAAATTGAATCCCTTCGGAAGCAGCGTGACTTCCCCGCCGGCCACGCTTTGCGGATCGCTCAGCGACACCGCCACGATATTCAATACGGGAAACAGCGTTGCGATAACGACAATAACCATCACGATATGGATAACAATATCAAGCACCCTGGAGCCCAGCGTCGTGTCTCTGACCAATGTCCTCACTCCTCTCCCGCATGCTTACCATAGACTTTCCTCCGTCACCTTCCGGGCCAAGAAATTGGCGCTGACCAGAAAAATGACATTGATGACGGAATTGAACAAATCAACGGCTGCGCCGAGGCTGAAGTCCATGCTGACCAATCCTTGGCGGTAGACATAGGTCGAGAATACATCGGCGGTATCGTAGGTAAGCGGCGAATACATCAGCAGCACCTTCTCCGCGCCGACGCTGAGCACGCCCGACAAGCTGAGAATCAAGGTAATGACAATAACGGGCTTGATGGCCGGCAGCGTAATATGACGCATCTGCTGGAGGCGGGTCGCCCCGTCGAGAACGGCCGACTCGTACTGCTCGGCGTCCACCTTCGACAAGGCGGCCAGATAGATGACAGCCCCCATGCCGAGATCCTTCCATATATGCGAGCCGATGAACAAGCTGCGGAACCACCCCGGAACGCCGAAGAAGTAGATTGGCTCAAGCCCCAGCTTGATGAGCAGAAGATTGACGATACCGGATTCGGGAGCGAGCATCAGCTTCATCATCCCGACGACGGCGACAATCGAAAGGAAATACGGCAGGTAGCTGACAGTCTGGACAAAGCTCTTGTAATACCGGCTGCGGAGCTCGTTCAGCAGCAGGGCAAACAGGATGGGAACCGGAAAGCCGAAAACAATGGAATAGACGCCAAGCAGAAACGTGTTGCGCAATAGCTGCCAAAAATACGGTCCGTTGATAAAGGTTTTGAAATTGTCCAATCCAAGCGTCCCCGCCCAGGGCGAAGAGAGAATGCTGCTGACAAAATTTTGTCCCGCCTGCAGCTGAAATTGTTTGAATGCGATCAGGACGCCGTACATCGGCACATACGAAAAGAGAAAGAAATAGACCAGTCCTGGGACGAGCAGCAAAAGCAGCACTTTCTGCTGTTTCATCCGTTTCCACATATTTACTTCGCGCCTTGCCTTACGGATCGTTCCGGCAGCAAGGGTATTCTGACCTGTACCCATGAACCTCTGGTCACCAGCCCTTCCAGTAGATTGAGCGTGAATGAAAACGCTTTATTGGCCCTAACTCTACCGGAACAAGGCTGAAATCGTAAAGGAACAGTTCATTTCGGGCATACTTTTTTTGCATAAATCGGGCAAAAACCCCGTAATGGCGCGGTTTGTTAGAGTTGTGCCGCATGTATGCCCTCACCTGCCGGAATTAGTCCATTAATGGGGGGAACAATTCATTTGCGGCATCCATTTCATTGTTAGCGCTCTCTTTTTTCCAGTAAAGCCTCAGGATTTGAGCGATTCCCGGTACGTGGTCGGCTGCAGCCCAACCGCACGCTTGAAGGCGCGCCGAAACGTCTTGTCGCTGTTATATCCGACCTCTGATGCGATATCATTGATGCTCTTCTCCGTTCCGTGGAGCAGCTGGCATGCCCGGTCCATCCGCAGCTTCTCCAGATAGTCGGAGAAGCTCTCTCCGGCATGCTCCTTGAACAGCACCGATATGAAGCTCTCGGACAGCTTGAATTGCATGGCAAGCTCGGTCAGGCAGAAGCCGGAATCTGTAAAGCGGTTATGAACGGTTTCCAGCATGGCATCCGCCATCCTGCCCTGCTTTTGTTTCTTGTTTGCGGCGACATGACCGCAAACAATGCGCAACGCCTTCTGCAGCGGCGGCCAGGCAGCTTCGGCCTCAAGCTCCTGCAGCCAGGGCGCAAGCTTCGCGCTCAGCTCTCCGAAGCTGTCGGAGCCGAACTCCATCTGCTCCAGCAGCTTCTGCAGCGTACCATGGACTTCATGGGAGAACTGCTTGGCCGTCGCAGCGTCCAGACGGCGTCCGGTAAAATTCTCTTCGCCCAGATGCCGGAGCAAATGCTCCAGCCCGTCCACATCCCCGTTCTTCGCGGTATGAAGCAGCTTCAGCTCCAGGTCGATCGGATAGTAATAATAGCCGGAGCGCTGCGCGCGGTCCCCGTACCAGATCGCACGTCCCTGGTCGCCCATAACATGATAATCCGCGGCTTGTCTCGCTTCATGATGGGAGCGCCATATTTCGATTAATTTGTCCGTCCATCTGCCGACTCCAAGAATGAGCCGCATGCCGCTATTGCCCTGCAGCAGACGGGACTCCTTCAGCCATCTCTCCTTCAATCGCTCCCGCTCGGAATCCGCGACCGGAGCGGGGAGCGAAACGATCAGATCGGCATTGTCCGCATTCATGTTCAACCCGTAATGAAAGCCCTCCATCAGACGTTCGATGCGGCTTAAGATAAGCGCCTGGGCTTCATCCTGATCGATGAAGCTGCCGTGATCCATCGTTTCCTTGTGGACGGACACCGTCACGGCAAAATAAGCGTCTTCCGGAAGCAGGATCCTCCCTTCTGCCAGATCAGCCCTTGCCTGCTCCTCCTCCTTGTAATAGCCCTTGAGCAGACGCTCAAGCACGGACGCCCGGAGCAGCGGCAGCTGCCGCTCCATTCTGCTGCTGAGCTCCCTCAGCGAGGCGGTCAACTCCGAAAGCGGCTTGCTGTTTCGGTAGGCCATCCAAAGCGCCGCGAGGATGCCGATCCCCAGAATGACGGATGTGATGGCCAGGATCATCCGCTTGATATATTCCGCTTTGGCCAGCACGACGCTTGCGGGCATAGCCGCTACAAAGGTCCAGCCATTCTGGTCGGATTCCATATGGGAAACGAGCATTTTAGTATCGTTCAGGGTTTCGAAGGAGGAGCCGGATTTCTCCGGGTAATTCCCCGGCAGCTCCGCCATATCCACGCTCATTCCCGAGGAGAAGGCCGGAGCGATCATATGTCCCTGGTTGTCCCGGATGTAGGCGAAGCCCCCGTTCTTGGCGACCAGCCGGTGAAACAGGCGCGCAATATCATTCTGATTGATAAAGACGATAATCGAGCCCTGCGCCTTGCTTTGAAAGCCGGCCGGAAGCGGATCCACGTAGGCGATGAGCTTCTCCGACGCATCTCCTCCGAAGGAGACGTCGTTCAGATTAAAAAACTGCTTCTGGTCAATATGCCTGACCGCGTTGTCGATCCAGGACTGGAAGGGCTGCCCGTCGATCCGCATATAGTTGTCAGCCAAATCGAATGTCGTCCGTGTCGTCACGACCCACCTGCTGTTGTCCATCACGATGTAAATATCCCGAAACAATTTGTTGGCGATCACATACCGGTTCAGACTGGTCCGCAGGAGCGAGAAATTGTACATCTGCTCAGGAGTTGGCGGAATGCCTGCGGTCTGGGTCAGGTTAATGATTTCGTTATCTACCGAGAGCGCAGACACGAGATCGTCCGTCTCCAGCAGCAGCCGGTCCACGATATCCTGGCTCATTCTCAGCACCTCAAGATTCAGATCCGTAGCGTCTTCAACCAGGACCTCCTGCGTCCGGTAGTATTGATAGGCTCCAATCGCGATGGGAATAAACAGGATGAGCAAGTACGACAGCGCAAATTTAACGAACACCGATTGTTTCGCTTCTCTCTTCGGCAAACCGGGCCAACCTCGCATACGGAACGACTCCCCTTTTCGAAACCCCTTTTAAACCGCTTACATAAACCCGTTCTAAAATATCCGATTCGGGTTTAGCGGGCGATTTTGAAAATCCAGGGTTGTTTCCTTCATTATCCATGCTATCATTGGATGATTTTGAGAGTCAATTTGTTTTAAGCTTAAATCCCTCCTGTTTTTAGTTTTCTGTTAACTAAATTAAACTAAACTATTCTAAACGTTTTATTCAACTCAAACGCACTGTCCGCAGTACACCCGGCTTGCTGCCGTCCTAATTGGGATGCCGACATGATCAGTGCGGCCTGTTACTCCGGCAGCTTCCGGGAAGCCGCTACCGTTATCGTGCGGAACTCCGGAAAAATATTGCATGTCCGGTCGCCTTCCTCCGGCCGTCTGCTGGCCGTATAGTAGTGATAGAGTATGCCATTATCCGTAATGACCGACGGCTTATGCGCAAAAATGGAATCAAGCTCCCCTTTCTCCCCGACTGTAATAATCGGCTCCGGATATTTACTCCAGCTCAGCAGATCGTCTGATAAGGCAATTCCCTCCTGTGCCTGCTTATAGTCGTAGCCGAAGAAGAACATAACCCAGCGGCTGCCGTCCCGCAGCACGCATGGATCGCTGACAAAGCCGCTGTCCCAGCGGTCCGGCGTCACCCTGATGACGGGATTGTGCCCATGCCGCTTCCAGTGGACAAGGTCGGTCGAGGTGGCAAGACCGGTCTGCTCAACCCAGCGTCCGTGATTCCGGTCCTTGGCATTATAGAACAGGTAGAAGCTCCCATCATGCTCAAGCAGGCATTCCTTGTACAATCCGCCCCGCTCCCACGACTCGCCGTCCTCCGGGACCAGAATTGGATCCTTGACCCGGGTCCAGTCAAGCAGACTTTCATCCTCTGTCCAGGCGAGGCCGATTTTGGCCGAGCCTTCCTCGTAGCCGTCTCCGGGATAGGAATGATAGGCGAGCCAATATTTGCCGTTCCATTTCTTGAGCGTGCCCGGCCCATGCATATCGTTGTCGCGCATGATCCAGGTTCCGGCGATATTTTTCGAATTCCATTCCGAGCCTTCGTCCCGGCGCAAAATCGTGGACAGATGCTCCCAATTCAGAAGATCGTCGCTTATGGCGAGCGCCGTTTGGTAGCCCGCCCCGTCAAAGCCGACGTACATCATATAAAAGCTGCCATTATGGCGGAATACGAACGGGCAGTCGACCGCGTGATAATCGAAGGCGCCCTGCACGCCGGAGCCGACCAGCACCGGCCTCTTCCATTTATAGGGCGTCAGGCAGCTGGCGATATCCATCATTATTACTCCCTCCTATACATTTCTTGCGCTGCTGTCAAGTGAGTGCAGGCTCCGTCCCGTAACGCAGCCGCAGCGCATTGGACAGAACAAGCGCGATAATCCAGGAGGGATTCCACACATTGCTGTGGCCGCGCTGATGGTAATGAGTCTGGTAGAATCCTTCTCCCTGCTCCCCGACAACCGTAAAACCCCATTCCCCCGGCTTCGTGCAGATGCCCTGTCCCATCGCTTCCATTACGGTTTTGGCGATTTCTGAATATGCCTTGTTCCCCGTCATCCGGCCGAACCACCACAATTCAAAGGTGGGAAAGAACACATCCAGATGATGATTCTGAACACTGACACCCGGCCAGCCGACGGCGTTGAATTGGTTCTCGCGGAGCGGCGCTCCCGGGTCGTACTCTGGACTCCAGACATAAACGAACGTAAGCAGCCAATCGGCAGCCACCTCCGCCCACTGACCGTAACGGGCATCTCCGGTAAGATCGAACAATTCAAATGCCGCCAGAAAATAATACATTCCGGCTTCCTTGTCCTCGCACCTTGCGTCCAGTGTCGACCGTGCGAACGGCCGTTCGAATGTGCGGGCATGCAGATCATAATAGCGCTCCAATACAGCCCCGGCATGGTCCAGATACTTCCGCTCACCGGTCGCCCTGTATGCTTTGGCCGACGCAATGACGCACGGAACGCCTGCCCCCGTCACCATTGCGTCGCATGGACTGCCGTCCTTCAGCCAGCCTGTCGGATAGATCCCGGAGGGCAGCGCAGCGCGGCAGAAGAAGTCTGCGGCCTCGCGCAGCTCTGTGATCCATTGCGGGGGCACGTCCCTGCCATGCTCGCGGTACAGCAGGATGATATCGGCCAGATCCGAAATCGTCTCCCCATAGGCCCGGCTGGCAACGACAGATTCACCGTTCAAGGTGAAATTCCCCCATGTCCGGCTCTCCAGCTCATACGAGCAGCTTCTCAATCCCGGCTCCCCGGTCCCGCTCCCCTGCAAATAAAAAGCGACCGCCTGCCCGCACCTTGCAATGCGCTCCTCGTCCCCTTGAACAAAGCCGAGCATCGCGTCGCACCAGGCCAGCTTCAGACATTGTCCCGTCCATCCGTACAGAAAATGAAGAGGATGCCGGTTCACTTTGCCGAAATCATTGGAATCGTTGAATTTGATATAACCGGCGGCTCCTTCGGAGCTGCGCCAGCGGTCATCCAGCGCATTCGTCTTCAGCCGGATGATCTCGTCCAGCGTCAGCGGGCTCGCTCCCTGCGGCTCGAACAGCTGCCAGCCCTTCCGCACGGCCTCGCGGAATCCCCAGCCCGTCTGCGGAAGCCTGCCCCAATCCAGCATATAATGCTTGGTTAAGGCGTAATCCGCAGGGAAGTCAAGGTAACCGCCGGAATAGGGCTCCGTCTTGCTTTTGCCCACGTAATAGATGTCCTTCCCGCCATTAAACATCAGAACGCCGCTCATGGCAGCAATCGCTGTACAGCCGTCATCCCGCAGGACGCCAAGCGAGCCGTAAAATCCTTCGCCATCCTCCGTGTACGCAAGGGAAGGCGCGGAAAATAACGAAATATAGCTTGATTCCTCCTTCTCCGTCCATTCCACGTTGACGCAGGGTATCGGCAGCCGGTGCTCCTCGCATACGAATCCCTCTTCCGCACCCAGCTTCGGGACAATTCTCCGGGGATCGGATGACGGATTATTGTTATAGATCATATGGGGAATCGTTATATTCTCCTTCTCCCGCTCCGGCAGCCCGAATACGATGCCGACGGCCGTATCGGCCAGCAGCTTCCCGCTCCTGTTCGTCCAATTTACAATCAGATGCAGCACCTGATGCAGGCCGAACGATAATTCGACCGTCACGTCAAGATCCCTGATCCGGCCGTTTATCAGAATCGATGCAGGAGTCGATGAAACGCGGGGCTGATCCAGAAGGACGGGCTCGGCATCCCACGGCTTACCGTATGAACAGATCAGCATCCGGCTCAGCATTCCCGCAAAATAAGGGGTTGTGAGCCCCACTCCGCGCAGGATGAACCGGATGCCGTCCGGACTTTCTATAATTTCCGCAATTTTGCCGTTATCTTCGCTTGTTAAGGCATGAATGGTCATAAAATCTCCTTTGGGGGTGTAGAATTTCCGCTTGCCTGGCAGAGCCGGATTTTCTACTATTATACGGTGCATGCGAGCGGGCTCTATAGGTGATAACGGCTTATTCTATAGGCGAAATGCACTCCCCGCCCCGCCGCAGTAACGTATTAGCCCTATTCTGTATGTAAAATGATCTATATCATTCCTTGCCTATCCTCAATAGAATAAAAGGGAGCTTAAGCCTTTATTACATTAGCGGGGTGAGATTTATGAATGGACGATTGCGGCATCTGAAGGGGGATCGTTTTTTCAAAGAGAAAACCGGCATTTATTTAAACCGGATCAGAGAAGCGTTTTTGACGCCCAAGCATACGCATGATTTCATCGAAATCTGTTATGTCGACGAAGGCTCCGGCTATCATCATGTCCATAACCAGGTATACCGGGTCAAACGCGGAGATTTGTTTGTCATTCCGGTCGGGACCTCTCACGTCTTCCGGCCGTCATCGCCGAATCAACGCGAGCCGCTCGTCGTGTACAACTGTATTTTCAGGCTGGACGTACTGGACAAATGGAGGCATCTGCTCCCCTGTGACTCCAGCGTTCACTGCGTTATTTTCCACCCTTCAGGGATGGAGATCCCGTATCTGCACATATGCGACAAGCATGATCAGATCCGGCCCCTGATTACCAGCATGCATATGGAATACCTGCGGAAATATGAAAGCTATGAAGCGATTTTGTCCAGTATGCTCATGCAGCTGCTGACCTTGGTCCACCGCATCGGGCATGAAGAAACCGCCACCCATCACGTTCCATGCCGAAAGACAGGCAAGCTGGACGATGCGATGCAGTTTATCCGGGAGCACTATTGCGAATTCCTTACCGTCAAGCAGCTGGCAGACTTTATGTATATGAGTCAGAGCCATTTTCAACGTTCGTTCAAGAGGTCGACAGGCCTCACCTTCACGCAATACCTGCAAAATTTACGCATTCAAAAATGCTGCGAGCTGCTGGAGACGAGCGATCAGCCCGTTCACCAAATCGCAAACATGATCGGGTATAAGGACATGAAATTCTTCCATGCGCTGTTTCTGAAAAAAATGGGAATGACCCCGCAGCAGCACCGCCGCCGGATCCATCAGGCGGAGGGTTACCGCGCTATTTGAGCACTGGAATGATGCTCCGGTCCAGGAAATCCGCAAGATATTCAGCCTGTCCTTGGCCAGGAAGACAGGACGAGCGTTTTGCCAAAGGATCATGCGTTTCCAGGCCGGTTTTTCCCGCTTACAGCATGCTTCCGCTGCTATTCTGCCGATCCAGCAAGGTAAAACCTTATTACAGCGGCTCCCTGGTTGTTTTCACCCGTCGAATCCCTCTCCAGGCCGGTTTTTCCCGCTTACAGCATGCCTTCGCTGCTATTCTGCCGATCCAGCAAGGTAAAGCCTTATTACAGCGGCTTCCTGGTTATTTTCACCTGTCGATTCCCTGTTTAGCCTCTGCTCACAACACCAGCAAAATTCAAATGAACGTTCTGGTAAGAAAACTGCAAAAACCTTATCATATATTTTTCGAGAAACATAAAAATACCATTTTATGAAACAAAATCTTGTTTACCCCTTAAAAATACTATAGAAATTTATAAGACAAAAGCAGGCTGCCCAAAACTTCTTGCAGGCAGCCTGCTTCCTTTATGATGCCTAAATATTCAATATGGCTGCCTGTCCGCTGGTCTCTATGCCCTACGGCTTAGAGGCCGGTAAAACTGAGCTTGCTGGCCCATTCCTCGCCGACGCGGACATATTTGATCGTTTTGCGCAAATAGGAAAAGGCGATATGCAGCTTCCCGTCGCCGGTGGAAATAATGCTGGGATAGGAATAGCCCACTTCCCTCTCCTTATATTCCAGATCGGCCGTCTGGACGTTTCGGATGTGGGGCCACGTCCTTCCCTCATCCTCCGATACGGCCAATGTGAGCGGCGTCCGAAGCGTCTTACGCCGGAAACCGTCCCCTTTCTTCACCCAGCGGAACTGGTCGCGCTCAATCGAGGAATTGTTGAAGATGAGCGCCCAGCGTCCGTCCGGCAGAGCAGTTGCCTGCATGGAGGAGTTATTGTTCGGCAGCATGCTCTTCTCGGGAACCGACCAGTTGCGTCCATCCGGAGAGACGCTTGTATAGATCCGGTCGGCATGGCGGCTGCGGAACATGGCGTAAAGACTTCCGTCACTACGCTCGATGACGTTCATCTGCACGCAGTGAAGGCTGTTCGGCACCTCATGCTCCTCCCAGGTGCCGCCCTGATCCGGGCTGATTTTGACGACGCTGTAATGCCCGCCTGATTTGCAATAATAAGCGGGAAGCAGCCAGGCTCCATCCCTCAGCACAACAACCGGATGCCGCAGGAAAATGCCCGGTCCGTCAAACAGTGTTTCCCCCGGTCCCCAGGTATGCCCGCGGTCCTCCGAAATGCGGCTCACAACTCTTGACGTCTTCTGATCATGGGGCTGATTGGACGTATGGAACAACCATACCTTCCCGCCACCGGGCTCCTGAAACAGGACGGGATTTTGCTCGGAGCGCACCGGGTCGCTGGCCAGCACCTCTGGTTCCGACCAGCAGCCCGTGCCAGAGGGCAGTCTCGACATGACGATGTTTGTATCCGGATTCCCTTCCCCGCTGCCTGAAAACCAGACGCACAGCAAGTCGCCGTTGTCGAGTGCCAGCAGATTGGCGGAATGGCTGTCCGCTTCATATTTTATCGGAAGGAAACCTTCCATCACTTCCGGATCGTTTTCCGATGGCGCAATGACTCCGTTAAACCGTTCCACTCCGCTCACACTCCTTAATGTTTCACCCTGCTGCCGAAAATCCGCAATCATTCCGCTTCCCGCTCCTCTCCTGTATAAATCCGAATTTGCGATGCGTCTGTTTCCGGTGCGCATGTCACCTTATATAGTTCCATTCCATCCCCGTGGATCTCCACATTGGAAGTTCCGGCGCCGCCAACCTCCATAAACGGCTGGTCCGCAGCCAGCGGCGATACCCTCTCCAGCCGGATTTCGCCGCATTCGCGAAGCGACAGCAGCGGACCCTGCCCAGTCGTGACCGTAACATCGGCAAAGCTTGCATTCCTTACAAATTCCATGGAAATCCCTTTCTTCGAAACGATATTCACATCGTGAAACCGGATATTTTCAATCGGCATTTCCGCAAGCCCCTTCATATGAACCGCCTGGTTGGCGCCCGTACAATTGATATGCTCGAACAGAAAATCGCGGAATACCGGGGTTCCCTCCGATACCGGCTCGACAACCGGGTGTTCCGAGCCTGCATGGCTGTAGAACATGCTGAATGTAATCGCTTCTTTGGGAATGCCGACCATCCTGATGTTTCGTATCCGGATGTTCTCCACTACACCTCCGCGTCCCCTTGCCGTCTTGAACCGCAGACCGTTGTCGGTGCCCATGAACAGACAATCCGTGATGGAGACGTTTCGCACACCGCCGGACATCTCGCTGCCGATGACGAAGCCTCCGTGTCCGTGATACACGGTGCAATCATGTATGCTGATATTCTCGCACGGCGCACCGAGCTCCCGTCCGTCCGTATCCTTGCCCGATTTGATGCAAATGGCATCGTCGCCAACGTCGAACTGCGAGTCGGCAATCTCCACATAACGGCATGAATCGAGATCCAGGCCGTCCCCGTTCTGGGAATACCACGGATTTTTGACGGTTATGCCGCGGATCGTGACATGCTCGCAAAGCCATGGATGCAGGCACCAGCTGGGGGAATTTTGAAACGTTGTCCCCTCCAGAAGTACACGGCGGCACCGGTCCAGCTGCAGCAGCGCCGGTCTCAGGAAGTCCCGCGCCGGCAGGTAAGCCTCCGGTTCAGCTGCGCCACCCTCAATCAATCGCTTGGCGATCGCTGCTCCCCGAATCGCCTGCTCCGTCGGCCACCACATCCGCCCATTGGCGTCCGTCACGCCGCCGGAGGAGGTGAGCGCCTTCCACTGGTGCTCGGTCATCTTCATCCGTTTGACCGGACGCCATGCATCCCCCGATCCGTCGAATACGCCTTTTCCCGTTATGGCAACGTCATGCAGATCGGCTCCGTAAAGCGGCGAGATGCAGCGCACCGTTCTCAAGCCCTCATAGCTTGTATGGATGAGCGGATAATCGTCGAAGCTCCTGCTGAACAGCACCAGCGCTCCCCCCTCCGCATGGAGGTTGATGCCGCTTTGCAGCCTGAGCGGACCGGTCAGCCATATGCCCGGCGGAATCCTCACCGTTCCGCCCCCAAGCGAGGAGCAGGCTTCAATCGCGCTGTTAATGGCAGCGGTATTCATCGTCGCTCCGTCCCCGACCGCGCCGAAGTCGGGGATGGAATACACCTTATTTGGAAATGACGGCAGCTCCGGGTGATTGTTTTGAATGCCGGGCTCCGACAGGGACCAATGTGTCAAGTGAAACTCCTCCTCATGTCTTGTCTGCCTGGCGGCACAGGGGTATCCGGCAGAAAGCGATTCTTTCTCTTTTCCATGTATACGTCACATACAGATGATCTCCGCGAGCCACAACGGCCGGATAGGAATACTGCTTCTCGCCCTGATCGAGCAGGAGCTCGGAGTGCCATCTTTGTCCGTTGTCTTCGGATAGCCGCAGGACAAGCGGGGTTCGGGGTCCTTTGGTGCTGCCCGCCTCTGGGCGCACGGGATTGTAGACTAGCGCGAGCAGCCCGTCATCCGCCTTCACCAGATCGATTCCGCTGTTGTTGTTGGGGAGGTCTGTAGGGTACGCCGGACTCCAGGTTTTGCCGCCGTCCCGGGAATCGCTCCGATAGATCGCGCCTTCCGTACTGCGGGTCAGCATATGTACAATGCCCGGATGAGATTCCCATATTGCCGGCTGGATGATGCCTTTGCCAAGCAGAACGCTGTGGTCAAGAGGAACCGTTTCGCTGCGGACCCAAGTCTCGCCTCCGTCCCGGGACAAATCCACAAAGGCGTCCCAGGCTGGCTCCAGCGATGCCGGTGCCGCAATCGTGCCGTCGGACAGGATAACCGGTTTATTTTTCACCGGCCCTCTTCCTCCGACATCCCCCTCGACGAGCTGCTTCGGAAGACTCCAGGTAATTCCGCCATCCGCTGAGCTCATGACCATCGTCGTCCATGACGATATGGTTTTTCCAATTTTATAATAGAGCAGGATCAATCCGTCGTCCCGGCGGAAAAGCACGGGATTCCAGTGCGGCATATCGTCTTGATCCGCCAGCTTCTCCGGGGACGACCAGATGCCATCCGTTCTCAGCGCTGCCCAGATGGCCACATCTCCGGCTCCCTCCCGCGAACCGCCGAACCAGGCCGCAATGACCGTTTCATCCGGCAGCACGACCAGCGTAGATGCGTGGCAGCTCCGGAACGGCCGCTCTTCTTCAAAAATAAACTCCCTCGTCAATTCTCCATATGGACTCATCGCATTTGCTCCTTTACCCGGTCCAGGGTACGCGTCGTGCGGCCCCTCGACCTTCTGGAGTTCATTATAACGCGGGGTAAAATCCTATTTTTAGGCGGAATCCGCTTCTTCTATAGGGATATCCTGCGCAAGACGGCTAGCCGGAGATGGCCGCCTGTCCAGGTCGTCATCCTTATGACATACCTACTACGCCGGATTGGCGATGCTGCACGGTTTTTCCCGCTTACAGCGCCTGAACCCGGCGGCAGCCGTCTGCAAGAAGGATTTTGCTTGCTGGAGATGGCGGCCGGCCCCTACTGACCCGGATTGGCGATGCTGCACGGTTTTTCCCGCTTACAGCACCTGATCCCGGCGGCAGCTGTCTGCAAGAAGGATTTTGCTTGCTGGAGATGGTAGCTGGCGCATACAGATGCCGGATTGGCGATGCTGCACGGTTTTTCCCGCTTACAGCACCTGATCCCGGCGGCAGCCGTCTGCAAGAAGGATTTTGCTTGCTGGAGATGGCGGCCGGCCCCTACTGACCCGGATTGGCGATGCTGCACGGTTTTTCCCGCTTACAGCGCCTGAACCTCTGGGCAGCCGACTGCAAGAAGGATTTTGCTTGCCGGAGATGGCGTCTTCACTGTGCCATACTTTCGCCTTCTGATATTGTAAGAAGAAACAGCATCGTCGCGGATTTATCGCAGCAATCGCAAGTTTCTTCGTCTTCTTCCAAATACTGTATGGGCAATAGACCTGATTTATAATTTTCACAGCGTTCAAAAAAAGATCGGCAAGGCCATTTTCTCTTCCAGGCACATGAGATACATTCTGTAAAATGGATCTTACTCACGTACCTCAGCAGATCCTCCGTCTCCCTGCTTGACTATCCGGTACGATTAACCACCTATGTTTCGGGATCCCGCTCTTTACAATCCGCTGTAATCCACCGTCATTGCATCGGGATCCCATCCATCGCTTCCGCCCAGCGCGGAGAACTTCAGCCCGTCGGCTTCCGGACCCGGCAGCCGTTTCGCCCAGGCTGCGCGGCTTTCCGGCCGGGCACCGGGACCGGTGCTGCCGAATTCGGCGAACGAGGCCGTCTTTTCCCGGCTCGGATCGCGCCAGTTGTCCCAGCCCGCCGGCCGGATGTGGCGGTCCATCCACGAGCGGACAAACGCGACCTTGGCGTGCGGCCGCCAAGGTCTGCCGAGACTGACGCTGTGCTCCGGCGCCGCGCCGGTCAGCTTGCAGTTGACAAAGACGTAGCCATAAGCCTGCTCCTCGGCTGTGGAGGCAGCGGTCACATATCCGCTATGTCTTCGGATGCTGTGAATTTCACATCGCTCGAATACCGCCGTCGCCGATCCGAATATAAAATCAACCGTTCCCTCGATGTAACTGTCTGCGTAATATTGTCTTCCCTGTCCGGGCGTGTACAAGGTATCCTGGTTGCCCCGGATGCAGACGTCGCGGAAGACGGCCCGGTCTCCGGCGACGGCCAGCGCCAGAGCCTGCCCTTTGTACAATCCGGCCTGATTGGAGAAGGTAAGTCTTTCCGCGTGGAAATCATCGGCGTAAATATAGGTGCTGGCGCTGTTGTCGTTGCCGATCTTCATGCCATCCTGTCCGATCATGTTCGCGTAATCCGAATAAACGAGCACGGTGCCCTCCCGGCTTTCCCCGATCAGACTAAGCCCCTTCTTGCTTGCCGGAACGATAACCTTCTCTTCATAAATGCCCTTGCGGATATAAATAACCGTCCTCCCGTCGGAATGCTCCGGTGCAGCCGCCACCGCCTCCTGGACGGTCCGGAAATCGCCTTCCCCGCGGCCATCCACCACTATTGTCGCCACTAATCCTGTCCCCTTTCCCGATCCCATCCTCTAAACCCCTAACCCGCTTACTCGCATTTTCCGGACAACGGAACATCCCCGGTTATCCGACTCGAATCTGAATATGAAGCTGTATCCTGTCTTCATTCATTTCATGACAATTCCTCGCGGATGCAGCCCAGCTCCCGGTAGTATCCGAGCACATGATCGAGCTCTGCGGAAGCATCCGGATTAAGCGGAGCGATCGGTGACCGGCAGGGACCTGCGTCAAGTCCCATACGGTTCATCGCTTCCTTGAATACCGACGGCAGCGTCGCCTTCTGGTACACTTGCGACAGTGGATCCAGCAGCGCCTGCGCCTTCTCGGCCGCCTCCTCATCACCGTTTTGCCAAAGGTTATAGATGGATACAAGCAGCTCCGGCAGCACGTTGGCCGACCCGCTGACGCCGCCTTTTCCCCCAGCTCTCAGCGTCTGCAGGAGCAGAGCGTCCGAACCGGAGAGGACGGCAAAATCAGGACCCCCAGCAGCAATGTACTGCTTGATCAAATCCAGACTGCCGCTGCTGTCCTTGATCGCGACGATATTGCCGACTTTCGCAAGCTCTCCGACCGTCCGCGGCTCGAGATTGACACCCGTCCGGGCGGGGAAATTGTACAGCACGATCGGCAGCGATACCGACGCGGCGACGCTCCGGTAATGGTCGATCAGCTCCTGCTGGGTGAAGGGAAGAAAGTACGGCGCGATGATCGACAGCGCATCCGCTCCGATCTCCTCCATCCGCTCGGACAGCGCCGCGACCTCTCTTGTGCTGATGCCGCCCGTTCCCGCATAAATCGGAACCTTTCCTTTCGCTTCTTCCACGACGATCTTCATGATCCGGATTTTCTCCTCTTGCGTAAGGGAGAAAAATTCCCCGTTCGTGCCCAGACCAAATAGCCCGTGAGCGCCGGCGTCCAGAAAACGGCGGACAAACCGGCGCAGCGCGCCCTCGTTTATTTCCTGGTCCTCCGTAAAGGGCGTCATAATTACAGGAATAACTCCTTGCAGCAGCTTCACTTGCTTCAACCTCCATCATTCGATTCTTGGAACAGATCAGTTGGCCCGGTTAAGATCAGCTTCGACTGCGGCAGGTTCCGCTTCCCGCTTCAAACGGCCTTCCGCCTCCAGCCACCGGTCCATGTCCGGCAGGTCGAAATACCGCAGCATGCCGGGAAGTATATAGCTGAGCGAGTCTTCAGGCTCGCCCCATGGACTGCGGATCCATTCCGCCAGGCTGCCGAAGGAGCGGTCCATCCTGACGCTTTTTACCTTCGGCTGGAGCATTGCGGCCCAGCCCGCATATACCGCATACCTGCCGCAGCCGTATAATTCGATATCCTCTTCGTCGATCACATCAGCCATTCCCGCTGCCAGATCCACGGCGCGCAGAACATCATAGACGCGCATGGCCGCCAGACTGTCACCAAGCCACATCAATTCATCCGTATGCTTGTCGAGAACACCGAACAGCTTATACGGATCTTCGTCCGGTTCGTCCAGATGCGGCAGAAGGGGGCCAACCGCTGTAGGATTGAGCACCATAACAATTCTGCCCGCCGAGCAGGCCTGCCGGATCCATGAAGCATGCGGCTCCAGGCAATGTGTCCCGCGGTCCCAAACTGCTATGGTTACGGGACGTTTGCCGCTTTCCGGACAATCTTCGCTGAACAGCATGGCGTGATTCAACAAGCCGCGCTGGCTCCACCATACGGCGCGGCTTACCAGCATCCCGTCATAAACGCCGCCTCCGGCATGGCGGGGATTCATGTCAACGGGGCACCGGCCCGCATAAACGGCAGATTTCAGCCATTCCACAGCCTTTTGCTTCAGCATGCCCCCCTGAAGCTGCCGTCTGTCCGACTCGATCTCCGCAAGCCGCTTCCCATTCTCATCATATATGCCCATTGCCCCGTCCAGCTCTCCGATCACCTGTCCGCTCCGGGTGCACCACAGCTGCTCCGGCGGCAGCAGCTCAATGCTTTTCTCAGCCGGAGAACCGGAAGTCTCCAGCAGATGCTTCGAGAAGAACCGGACGGCCGCGCGCACCAGCGGGACAGTGAAGCGGTGCGCGTTCTCGTCCTCGTACAATTCCAGACGGTCGCCCTGTCCGAACAGCTCCCAGAACCTTTTGTTCACTCCGACCGTATGACGCGGCCCCTCGATCGGGACGGAATCGTATGTTGTCGCAAGCACAAGAACCGGACGGGGCGCCATGGCAAGCACAATATCCTCGTGATCGAAGCCGGACGCCGAGAAGCCGGGCCATTTCTGCTCCGCGTCCTGCGTCTTGCCGGTAAGCAGGAAGTACGGGCGGTTCATGATGAATCCGCCGGGTGCGGCAGCCGCTAACCGGCGGTCGTACATCATCAGCAGCGAGGTCTGCATCCCCCCGCCGGAATGGCCGATTGCTCCGATCCGGCTCGGATCGACCTCCGGGCGGGTGCATAAATAGTCGATCGCCCGGACTGCGTCATGCAGCATGAAGCGCGCCAGGCTGTCGCCCATCGGCAGGAGCCTGCGGCCGGCATTCTCATGATCCCGCACGCTTGACATGAGGGCCTGCCTCGTGACCGGGTCAAACAAGTTCAACCGCTCTCCCTGGCCGATCGGGTCAATCGCCAGCACGACAAGTCCGGCATGAACGAGGTGATGGCAGGCGGTCTGATATTCGTCGCAATGCTTGGCCTTCTCGCGGTGGCCGCATAACAGCAGCACCGCGCCGCGCGGCCGTTCAATGCCCGCTGGAACGTATAAGTTCGCGGTTACATGCACATTGGGCCTCGATTCAAAAATCACTTTCTCGATACGGAAGCCGCTGCCCTCGACGATCCCGGAAATCCATGGATTCAGCGGAGTGTCCATCGGCGGCATGCCCCCGACGGACCGCTCGATGCCTTCGCGGACGGCCATCTGCCGGCGCTCCACGTCCGCAATCGTTTGAATCTTCGCCCGCTCCCGCTCGCCTTCCGCCGCCGCGCGCATCGCCGCTTCGTATACCAGCCGCGGCAGCTGGCTTCTCACATCGAAGCCTGCAACCCGCGAGTTCTCGAGTTTTTCCCACATCGCCGAATAGTCGCCTCCTCCTTGAAATCGCTGGAAACGCTTGAATCGCTGCACTGGAATTATGCCTGCCTTTCCTGACTGGGCACCGACTGCACCGCAGCGGCTTCATAACTGCGGCCGGAACTCCCCAGCAAGGAAATAAGGAACCGGTCAAGCACCGGATTGCAGCCGACCCGTCCGGCAAGCGGCAGAGCGATGAAATAGATGACGCCCTTCCCGAGAAGCTTGCTTGCAACGACAGGCAGCTTAACCTTCTCGCCGGCCGAGCGCCGGTACAGATAGGTGAACACAATGGTCTCCAGCCTTTCCCCCGCCAGCTGGCTGTCGGCCATTCCCTCGATCCGCCCGCAGCTCTTGTCATAGAAGTAAGAGAAATCGTCTTCTCTCATCCACTCCAGGCCGGGCGTTCCGCGTTCAATCGCCAGCGTGTATCTGGTTTTCATTCTTACCGCTTCCACATTGGCCCCTTCAATCTCCCAGGCATCCTGCTCGCCTCCGCTGCCGCTGCCGCGGATCAGCAGGAGTGAAGCGCCTTCCCTCACCCGCTTCAGCAGGGAAGCCTTGCGGACCGCAAATTCCTTGCCTGACGAGACGATAAGCGGAATATCGCCGCGCCAGTCCGCACCCTCATCCGCCCCGGTCTCCGCAACCGCCTCCGCGGACAGCCGCAATGAGGCGGCAAGCCGCTTGGCATCCTCCCCGATATAAGCAGCCTTAACCGGAAGACCCCCGGCTGCAATATCCGGAAATGCTTCGAATGCCAGGCGTTCCCGGTTCACGGCACTTCCGCTTTCGTCAAGCAGGGAAGCGTCCACATACAGACAACGCCTTTCCGTGACCCGAGGAACGGTGAACCGGATCGTGCCCGCATACTTCGAGGCCGTATGCGGGATGGACTCCGCAGGCAGCTCATAATGCCCATAATCGCCAGCTTCGTCCCGCAGCGTCGCGATAATGCGGCAGTTATGAAGCACATTTGCCGTGTCGTTCAGAAGCCACACCTCGATCTCCAGCTGCTCCCCCTCGTACGCCTTCAGCCTGTCGCAGCGCAGATGAACGCGGACCGGCTCCAGACAGGTGCGGTAAATGAAATAGGCCGGCTTCGGGACCCGGTCGACGCCGACCAGCGCCTTCATCCAGCCGGAAGGCCATGCGTCAATCAGCAGATGCACTGCGGTGGAAACGACATAATCGGCTCTTCTTCTCCATGCGTCCGTCATCCATTTCGTCGCCAGGCTTTGATGGCGCTGGCTGGCGCGAATCCATTCCCCGATCGTCCGCTGCTCCGTATACCAGTCGCCGTGCATGCCGTATGTCTGCGCACGGACGATTTTCTCGGGAGTCCAGGGCTCATTTTCGCTTTCGCCGGCTGGAAGCCATGCCTTGGGATAATAAGCCCTCATGACATCCAGATTATCGAGCCCTTCCGCTCCGTATTCGCCGCAGCCCGCCTTCCATCCCTCCCGGATGGGCGGCAGGAAGCCTTGGTGCATTTTGCCGAGAGGCATAATATTGTCGGTGTACCACATGGTGTAGCAATGAAAATCGGGAAGCCCCTCGCGGGTCGGCGGGTCGTAATCTCCGTCGGTGTTCTTGACGACGCGATCCGGATTCTCGATATAAATCGCCTGCCTGGCCGCGACGAAGAACGCTTCCAGTTCATCGCGGAACAGGAAGCGATGGCCTTTCCTTCTCTTCTCCGTCCGCGAAGGCTCATTGATCAGCGATACGATGACGGAGGACGGATGGCTCCTGATAAGCCGCTCCATCTCCGCCGCCTGCCGCACCGCTTCGACGAACTGATTGCGCCGGATATGGCCGAACGTCGGCAAATCGCTTTGGTGCAGCATGCCAAGACGGTCGAAATAATCGTAAATTTCTTCCTGCACGGGACGCTGCGTCATCCGGAAAAAATTCATATTTGCCAGCTTGGCGATCAGGATGTCGTCGATCAGCTGCCCGTCATCACCGCGCATCACACACTGCTGGAGATGGCCCATTTCATTGGCGCCGCGCAGTATAATCGGTCGGTTGTTGAAATAGAGAGACCCCTTCGGCAGCGACTGTTCATCCAGTTGAAATTTCCGCATCCCGAAATGTCGGTCCTGACAATCGGTCCACTGGCCGCCGCTCCTCAGCGAGACGCGGGCTATATACAAGCAGGGCGATTCCAGCTCCCACAGCCGGAAAGCAGGCAATTCGATCCTGTACCGGAAATAGTTCATGCCCGGGCCGGCATACGCTATAACGAACGGAAAAGGACCGTATGTCTCACCGGTGAAATTGTCCGGCAGGATTTCGATGCATATTTCCCTGTCCTCGATCAGTCCGTCCGTCGCGTTCTCCGCATCGACCCATATCTCCGCATACGCTTCGTCTATATTGGGCCTGACGAATATGTCCTTGATGAACAGCGGCGGCCTTTCCTCCACATACACCTTGTTATACAAGCCGGCCCCCGGAGGGCAGTGATGCCAGCCGCTGTCCGGATCATCCCACCCCGGACCGGTCGCCGCATATATTTTGTCCCCGTCCAGCAGCGTTCCGCCGACACCCATCATGGGATAA
This sequence comes from Paenibacillus sp. JT31N17, assembly GCF_056269255.1. Taxonomy (NCBI): domain Bacteria; kingdom Bacillati; phylum Bacillota; class Bacilli; order Caryophanales; family Paenibacillaceae; genus Paenibacillus; species Paenibacillus sp. JT31N17. The sequence continues at coordinate 1,115,573 of NZ_JBWDNP010000001.1, read as the reverse complement.
TCGTTTTGCACTTCGATCACAAGCGTATTGTTCTCCTGCAGCAGCTCCGTCACGTCGAATTCGAAAGGGGCGAAGAAGCCCTCATGCGCGCCTACGCATTTGTCATTGAAATAGACAACCGCCTTGTAATCAACTCCCTTGAATGCGAGATAAACGCGATTGTCCGGCGAAGCCGGGCGGAAAGCGAATTCGGTGCGGTAATATCCCGTCCAACGCCCCTCTTCATCCGTCGGTCCCCGAAAATCGGGAATGCCCGCCGTCTCCCATTCGCCCGCGCCCTCCAGGATGCGCCGGAACCGGCTGTCCTCCTCCGCCTTGTAACGGAATTGAAATTCGGCGAGCTCTATCCGTAATCGCTCCAGGCTGGCCTCTGGTGCCAGCTTCCGCAGAAATGGCGCATATTGGACGCGAAGCTGCTCAAGCTGCTCCTGAAAAAGGGCAAGCTGCTGCTCATACGAGGCTTCCTCCGGCTTATCCGATGCTTGCCGGCCGGGCGCAAAATAGGTTTTCTGATAAGCTAACGGCGGAATTTCCTGAAAATGTTCCCCATTAGACGGATGCTCGCGGGAAGCGATTTCCGCAAACGGGTCGTGCTGACGATGTCGCTCCATTTCATGCCCCCTGGCGGAAAATTATAATTCCGGCAGCACTGCGCCGCCGGATTCTGTGTTAAAGAGCTTCACTCCTGTCCATCTCGCCTGCGTTCCCCATAAACGCCGAAGCGCGCAGCTCACGGCGCACCGGGGTCAGGAAATAAGTTTTTCCCGCTTCGGCTTCGAACTCCGTGATGAAACCGTCCGAGGTTCGAGCGACCTCTGCATGATCCGCAGCGATATGGAGCGGCAGAAGCGGATAAGCGCATACGACCCGGCATAACCCGCTCTTCGTCGCCATAATCCGGCAGTGAACAAGCTGTCCATCAGCCCATTCCAGATCGACTGTATAGCCGCCACGCGCCCGCAGTCCCTGAACGCTGCCCATCTTCCATGCTCCTGGCAGCGCAGGCAGCAGATTCAATTGTCCGCGGTGAGACTGCAGCAGCATTTCCGCGACGCCAGCCGTTCCGCCGAAGTTGCCGTCAATCTGGAACGGGGGGTGATTGTCGAACAGATTCGGCAGCGTGGAGTTGGCAATCAGCAGCTTCAAATGCTCGTAAGCCTTCTCCTGCTGTTCCAGCCGCGCCCAGAAATTCACAATCCATGCCCGGCTCCAACCTGTATGTCCCCCTCCGTTTTCCAGCCTGCGCTCCAGCGCCCGCGCCGCCGCCGCCGCCCATTCCGGCGTATCGCGGACATGGATCATTTCCCCGGGGTAGAGGGCAAAAAGATGGGAGATATGCCGATGTCCCGCTTTGGCCTCATCCCAGTCCTCCAGCCATTCCTGCAGCTGGCCGTATTTACCGATCTGCGGCTGAGGCAGACGGCGCAGCGTATCTTCCCATTTGCGGCAAAGCATCTCGTCCGTCGGCACCGTCTTTGCCGCCTCCAGGCACGCGCTTAGCAGCGTATACACAATTTGCGTATCCATAGATGGAGCCATACAGAGCGAACCCACTGCACCATTGGAGCGGATAAAGCGGTTCTCGGGTGAAGTGGAAGGTCCGGTTATGAGCCGTCCCTGCTCATCCTCCGTCAAGTAGTCCAGGAAAAAATCCGCCGCTTCGCGCATGACCGGGAACGCCTTCTCGCGCAGAAACGCCTCATCCATGCCGAACCGGAAATGCTCCCACAAATGCAGGGAAAGCCAGGCCGCGCCCATCGGCCATACCGATGCCGGCATATGATTGCCTTCGATTTGCGTCGATCCCCACATATCCGTATTATGATGGGCGACGAACCCGCCGCAGCCGTATATTTCGGAAGCCGTTCTTCTGCCATTGGGCCTCATCCGCTCGATCAGATCGAACAGCGGTTCATGACATTCGGACAGATTGCATGATTCGGCAGGCCAATAATTCATCTCCGTGTTGATGTTGATCGTATACTTCGACTCCCACGAAGGGGTATAGCTCTCGTTCCATATCCCCTGCAAATTCGCAGGATTGCTGCCCGGGCGCGAGCTGGACATGAGAAGATAGCGCCCATACTGGAAATAAAGCGAAATAAGCGGAAGATCCTCTTTTCCATCTTTGAAGCGTTCCAGCCTCACATTGGTCGGGACCTTCTGCGCAAGGGCGCCGCTGTCAGGGGACCCGAGCTCAAGCCGGACCCGCCGGAATTTGGCGGTGTGCTCCGCAGTATGGTCCCGCTTCACCTCCATGAAGCCTTTGCTTGCCGCCGCCTCCACCTGCCGGAGGCATTCCGCTTCGGGGTTGTCGAAACGGAAGGTCGTGGCTGCCGACAGATAGAGCGTGACCTCCTCGGCATGGCGGACCAGCAGAAAATCCCCGATCGTCTGCACCGTTCCTCCCTTGGCCGAAGCTTTGAGCGCGGTGCAGAAGGAGATGCCGTTCTTCCCGCATTCCCCCTTCATCAGCAGGCTGTCGCCGGTGGGCGTAGCCGTGCCTTCGTCGAAGGGGCGCCGGCTCAATTGAAACCGGAGGTTCAATTTGCCCGGCGTTTCGCTGGCGATCCGGATGACGATCACCTGATCAACCGAGCTGCTGAACATCTCGCGCTCATAGCGTACGCCGTTCAAGCGGTACCTTACATGCGCGATTCCCTGCTCGATATCAAGATCCCGGTAATAATCCGAGATCATCTCCTTCTCCCCATTATGGTAAATGTTCAAATCACCGAGCGGCTGATACGGATTCAGCGATTTTGGAATCGACATCATCCCCATCTGGGCCAGCTCCTCCGCCTCCTGCTGCCGCCCTTCCCTGAGCAGCCGCCTGACTTCGGGCAAATTCCGTTTCGCCTCGGGATTATCTCCGTTCTTCACGCCTCCGTACCACACGGAATCTTCATTCAACTGCAGCCTTTCCAGATAGACCTTGCCGAAAATCATCGCTCCCAGCCGTCCATTGCCGATCGGCAGCGCCTCATCCCAAATTTTGGCCGGTTTGTCGTACCAGAGCTTTGATGAATAGGGTGCGGATTCCATTGTTTTATCCAAGGCCGTGTCACTCTCCCGTTATAGCGTTACTATCCTCGTTGACCCTTTGAATCCGTAAAGCATAATAAAGCTCCGACGGCAGCTCGATACGCGATCTTCCTTCAAACCGTCCCTCTAAAGGGGTTACCGTCATGTTCCAGGTGTCGATCAAATCCGCTTTGTACGTTCCTTCGGGGAAGGCAAATTCCCGGAAAGCGAAGCGGTGCGGTCCGAAATACTGAAAATAAAAGTCGCCGGCGATTTCCAGCGTCGAGGCGTCGTAGCGAGCGGTGCAGTATTTGATCGAATCCGGCGCCTCCGCGAGCAGCCGCGCCAGAAATGCGATCCGCGGCACGCTTGCTCCATGGAGCTCTCCTCCATGCGACCACCAGAGAATATCGTCTGGATGGACGTAGGTTTCCCCGTGCGTCACGTAGCCGCCGCGGAACGTCCCTTCCCAAATCCGGCATACCATCTCTTCCGGCGTAAGACTGCCCCATCCGGTATGGATGTTGCCTTCATAACCGCATTCGTCGATCACGACCGGCTTGCCATAATTGCGCGTACACCCGGAAACGGCCTTGACATCATGGGTTTGAATGCTGGCATGGGTAACCCAGGGCTTCCCGTAATCGTACCGTTCGCGGCAGTTATGGATCGAACGCAGATGATTGCCGTAATCGCATTCCTGAACGATGCGGAAATACCGGTCCCAATCCTCCGGCTTTTTCTCTGTCATCAAATCATATTCATTGGCGAGCGACCACCATACATTCCGATATGCGGCCAGTCTGGCCAGCGTATAGCGCAGGTAGCGCTCATCCTGCTCCGCGTTCATCCGGTCGAAGCCCCAGCGCCCCTTGTCGTACGGGTGAAACAGGATCAGATCCGCCTGGATGCCGAGCTCCGACAGCGCCAGAACATTACGCTCCAGCTCCCCGAAATATGCGGGATTGAATCTTGCAAGATCGAATCCGTCCCTTGGCGATCCGTCGAACGGATAATGTTCCGGCTCATCGGGATTAAACAGGTACGACTTTGGAAACAGACACATGCGAAGCTTGTTGAAAGGCGAAGACTTCAGTGTCTGCAGCGTCTTCTCCCGCAGCTTCCCGTCTTGCAGATGCCAGACATAGCATGTTGTGCCCAGCGGAAAATAGCGGGTACCGTCCGCATATCCGAATAGTGTCTCGTCCTTGACCCGCACTGGGCCGTGATTGCCGGCCGAAGGCGGGGTGCAGTGAAATTCCCCGACAATTTTGTCCAGGTACCGGCAGCCGCTTACGGTCGTATATGTCCAGACGCCCTCCGTTTCAGGCATGAAACGGACCCGGTACACGCCGTCGCCGTCATAGAAGCCGTCGGCCTCGAACTCCTGTGTTCCTATTCTGAACCGGGCTCCAAACTGTATGTCGACAAACGGATTGCCATCGTCCGGCCCCGCCAGACTGAGCTCAAACACGCCCCAGCGCTCTACCTCTTTCGTAACCTTCAAGCGATTTCACTCCTTGCGAAGCCATGATTGTTTTTGCGGATGCGCAGAGCCATATATGGGCGGCCGGGAAGCTCGACTCGGAAGCGTCCCCGGATCGAACCGATAACCGGAGTTACAGTCATGTTCCAGGCATCGATCAGCTCGATGGAATACGACCCTTCCTCCGGCAGGGCTACTTCATAATAGACATGCTGATGCCGTCCGAAATAATACAGGAAATACTCGCCATTTTTTGCAGAGCCCAGCCAATCCTCAGGTCCTTCCTCCATAATCCGGCGCAGGAAAGCGATTCTGTCCATGCTCTCCCCGTATAGCGCGCCGCCCGACGATACCCAAGCCCGCGTTTCCTTATCGGTGAAGGCTTCACCGTGAGTGACATATCCCCCACGCGCCGCCGTTTCCCAGCAGCGGTGCGCCATCTCCTCGCCGGAGATGTTTCCCCATCTCCGGGAGCTGTTTCCCTCATAGCAGATTTCATCGATCACGACCGGTTTCGCGGCCATGCTTCGCCACTGCGTCGTCAACTCGGGGTCCCAGTGCTGAATGCTCTGGTGGGTAATCCAGGACTTCGTATAATCGTACAGCAGTGAGGATTCGTACATCTTGGTGCCGTTGTGGATGGAACGCAGATGCTGGTAAGGATCGATGCGCTGGACGAATTGAATAAGCCTGTCCCAATCCTCCACCGTCTTGAATTTATTGAAATCGTATTCATTGGATAAGGACCACCATACATTCCGGTAGGCCGCCAGGCGTGCAATGACATACCGCAAATAGAAGAAATCGGCTTCCCGGTCCATGCCGTCGAATCCCCACTCGCCTTTATCGTATGGGTGGAACAGTATCAGATCGGCCTCGATGCCAAGCCGCTGCAGATCTCCGAGCCTTTGCTCCAAATGGGCAAAGAATACCGGGTTAAACCGCGAGCGGTCCGCATCCTCCGGACAGGTTCCGGCAAAAGCGATATGCGGCGGTCTCATCCCCCGTGTCGGCAGTATGCACATCCGCACTTTATTGAAAGGGGAGTCCCGCAGCGTCAGCAGCGTCAGCTCCTCATTCTTGTCATCCCCATGGTGGGTCCAATGATAGCAGGTCGTGCCAAAAGGCATGTACGGGCTGCCGTCCTCATAGACAAACCGGTAATCGTCCTTCACCCGTACGGGGCCGTGATTGCCAGGTGACGGCTGGATGCAGAGAAACTCGCCGCGATGGCCATCCAGCCCGGTGAGGCTGCTTGATGTTTCGTATTTCCACCGCCCGGTTTCATCCGGCATGAAGCGGATGCGGTAAACGCCATCGCCGTCATAGAAGCCTTCCGGCTCAACCGTGCGGTTTCTGTATTGAAAACGTGCGGAGAACCGGACGTCCCGGTACGGATTTTCTTCCCCTTCGGACGGGACATTAAAGCTTAGCTCCAACATTGCCCATCGTTCCACTTCCTGCATAGTTTGCCGGACTTCCATCAATCGTTTCGCACTCCTTTCATCCCGATCGTTGCCCTCATTATACTGCGATCCTTTTCGCCGATTATAGGTGATGATCACTTAATCTATAGGTGATTTATGCTATCAGCCCGCAGCAGAGATATAAGCTTTCCCGCGGGCTAAAGGAAGACACGCTGTACGGATTCGGTTCCCGATGCCAAATTTCGATAAAACCCGAAAGACAACATAGGTGGAATCAGTCTCATATGGCTGCCTTACTGGTATTGGGTTCCATCGCCCCCTGCCTCCACGGCCGCCTTCGTTTCCGCAAGCTGCTTGTCGATCATTTCATTGACGACCCGAAGCGCCGTGGAGCTGTCCTTGGACTGGTCAAATATATTGGGCTGAAACACCTGCTGCACCGGAGGGTTAATAAACGTCAGACCCGGCTTGCGTGATGCGGGCATGGCGCTTTTCAGAGCAAAAATACCTGCGGTATGCTTATCCTTCATCTGCGGAATATTTTGCGCGAAGGCCTGCTGGACAGACTCGCTGTTCAGCGGGCTGATGAGCGCGTCCCTGGATCTGGCCTCCTGAACCTCATCCGACAGCAAATACTGGATCACCTGAAAAGCAAGATCCTTATGCTTCGACTCCTTCGTGATAAACAGACCGTTCGCGTTCGGCTGGTATTTGTACGCCGGCGCTTCCGGAAATACAGGAACTGATGCGATGTCGAAGTTCAAATCGGGATAATCGACGGACCAATTCAGCACATTCTCGATCACATCCACCGACATCGCCATCTGCCCTTTGGGGAAGTCGGTTGTCGTGGTGAACTGGTTGCCGGGGATTTCATAGAAGCGTCTGATGTTGTTGACGATTTTCAGCCATTCCGGCGAATCCAGATCCCCCTTGTCTTCATTCGGATCCAGCACGGGCTCGGACAGCTGATTGTAATACATATAATGGCTCGGGTGCTGCTGGTAGCCCTTGTAGGTGATATCGCCATCCTGGCGGGTCATCTTCTGGGCCAGCGCATAGATTTCGTCGTAGGTCATGCCGTCCTTCGGATAATCCACGCCGTATTTATCGAACAGGTCCTTGTTGTAGACGAGAACATAATCGTTTAATTCGAATGGCAGCGCGTACAGCTTGCCGTCCGATGCCGTTTTGGTCTTTTCCATGCTTCCCGGGTCCAGCTGGTTGATATCGAAATTATATTTTTTGACCAAATCCGACATGTCATATTCCAGGCCGAACTTCTCGATCATGCGATGGGTATTGCGGTACGTTTCCTCGAGTACGATGTCGGGTATGGTTCCTTTGGCCATCAAATCCTCATACCTCGTGCCATCGTTCCAATGGACATGCTTCAGCGTAATATCGGGAAACTTCTTCCTGATATATTGGCCGATCAGGCGGTCGAAGCTGGCTTCATCCTCATAGGTTTTATTCTGGGCCGTATAGAAGAACAGCACGTTATCACCCGAATCTGTCCCGTCTGCGGCATTGTTGCTTCCTGCGTTTCCCGGCGTCTGGCCGGCAGTGTCCGCGGGCTCGGTATTATTGAAGCAGCCGGCGGTTCCAACGAGCATAATAAGTGATGCAAGCAGCAGCATAATCTTTTTCATTTTATGTATCCTCCTGATTGTTGACAGATCGAATTTTATACTTTCTTATATGGATATAAAGACCTCCCCATTCAGGAGAGGCCTTCGCAAACTGTTATTGATAGGCGGTTCCGTCGCCTCCGGCTTCTATCGCCGCCTTGGTCTCGGCCAGCTGTTTGTTGATCATTTCATTGACGACCCTAAGCGCCGTCGCGCTGTCCTTGGACTGCTCGAATATATTCGGCTGGAACACCTGCTGCACCGGCGGGTTAATGAACGTCAGGCCCGGTTTGCGGGGCGCCGGCATCGCGCTTTTCAGAGCGAACAGCGCTTCGGTATGCTTGCTGCTCATCTGCGGAATGTTCTGGGCGAATGCCTGCTGGACCACATCGGAGCTCAGCGGCCCGATAATCGCCTCCTTCGCTCTTTCGGCCTGCACTTCATCGGAGAGCAGGTATTGAATAACCTCGAAGGCAAGCTCCTTGTGCTTGGACTGCTGGGTGATGAAGAGCCCGTTCAGGTTGGGCTGATATTTGGCGCCGGGCGCTTCCGGAAATACGGGCACCGACGCGATGTCGAAGTTCAAATCCGGATTTTCGACCGACCATCTCAGAACGTTCTCCAGCACATCGACGGACATGCCCATCTGCCCTTTCGGGAAGTCGCTTGTCGTGGTGAACTGGTTGCCGGGAATCTCATAGAAGCGTCTGATGTTGTTGACGATCTTCAGCCAATTGTCCGAATCCATCGCGCCTTTATCCTCATTGGGATCAAGCGAAGGCTCCGACAGCTGGTTGTACATCATATAATGGCTTGGATGCTGCTGAAGCCCTTTATAGGTGATATCCCCGTCCTGGCGGGTCAATTTCTTGGCCAGCTCATAGGCTTCATCATATGTCATGCCGTCCTTCGGATAGTCCAGACCGTATTTATCGAAAATATCCTTGTTATACGCCAGTACAAAATCGCTCAATTCAAAGGGCAGCGAATAAATTTTGCCGTCCGATGCCGTTTTAACAACCTCCATGCTTGCGGGGTCCAGCTTGCTGATGTCGAAGTTGTATTGCTTGATCAGATCCGACATATCGTATTCCATCTTGAATTTCTTGACCATTCTGGAGGTGTTGCGGCGGACCTGCTCGAACACGATATCCGGAATCGTGCCTTTGGCGATCAAATCCTCGTATCTCGTGCCGTCGTTCCAGTGGACATGCTTGAGCGTAATATCCGGGAACTTCTTCTTGATATACTGGCCGATCAGCCTGTCGAAATTCGCTTCGTCTTCATAAACCGGATTTTGTGCGGTATAGAAGAAAAGAGTGTTGTCGTCCGCCTCACCGCCCGTATCATCGGGGGTCGTCGGTGTATTCTCCGTTCCGGGGTTCTCCGCGGTATTGGACTGCTCCGGCGTCCCGCCGCCATTATTGCTGCCTGTGCAGCCGGCTATGCTTGTGAGCGTCAAAATAACCAACAGAGCCGAGATGAACAATTTTTTCATGAACATGGATTCCTCCCTTTTAGGATCAATCTGATTTAGAAGCGCTTTCATTACGAAGTGCGTGCCGCGCTCAACTTGGCCGCATCCCCCCTTTAAATATGGATTGAAAAGGCCAAACTCCATTCATAGCGAGCTCTTTACTAAAATTACCACGGAATAAAAGCATAATTATGGGCTTATATTTTCACCTTTATAGGCGGTTTGCTTCATCTGGGGGAGGCTTATTCAGCGCCCGCAGCCCAGTGAATGGCCGCATCGAAAAGCTTCCAGCCCTCGTCGGTATGATAGATAATATCCTCCGGCGACAGATAGAAAAACACGCGGCGTGCAGGCGCTGCATTCCCGATCATATTTTTCGCTCCCGTATCGTAAGCGCAGATGAGCGCTTTCTTGTCGTCATCCGGAGCCGTCGCGATCACCGATACCTCGCCGCCCGGCACCACGAACTGGAAGCTGCCGTCGGATTTGTAAACGTCCACGCTGCCGCTAAGCCCGGCTGCCATCGGATGCTTGCCGTCCTTAATCGTAACGGTCCTGCCGATAAATTTGCCGTAGTCGGTATTCTCCTGTGTGCCGGATACGTCGTTATAGCTCATCACCTTCGGAGAAGCGTAGATCACGGGAACAGGGGTATTATACAGCTTCGTGCCGATATTGCCGGCGCTGCTGATGGTGGAATTGATATAAACAAGCGAGTAGTCCTTCGCTTTCTCATCCGTAATCTCCCGGTCGGTCATCTCTGTCACTTCATAGCCAAGCTCCGTCAGATGACCCTTAGTCAGCGTATCTCCGATGGTATCGTTGCCGACATAGATAACCGTTTTCTTCTCCGGCTCATCCGAAGCGGAGTTTGAGCATGCTCCCAATGCCACCGTCATCAACACGGCAGCGAGCATCAGAATCATACGTTTCATTGATTCGATTCCCCCATCCCAATTCAAGATTGATTAGCTTATTCCAGCGTATTTCTGCCCTTGACGCCAGCTATTGCGGCGGCGACAGCACGATTCTTCCTTCCTCCAAGGTCACCCGGATCTTGTTCTTGTTCTTCATGCCGATCGCATCGAGATAGGCAGACGGAATTTGCAGACGGCACGCCCTGTCCAGTACCGCATATTCAATATGCGACTGCTCCGGCTGCTCCGCTCCGGCGCCGCTGCCCAGCTCCTCCAGCTCCTGCGCATAGGATTTGCGCCGGATCATTTCCGAAGACGTCTTGCCGTCGCGGATCGCGATGACGCGGTCCACCTTCCCAGCCAGCAGCGGGTCGTGGGTGACGATCACGATCGTCAGTCCGAGGCTGCGGCACAGATTCCGGAACAGATCGAGGATCTGATTGGCCATATTGGAATCGACCGACCCCGTCGGTTCGTCAGCAAGCAGCAGCTTCGGATGATTGGCCAGCGCAATGGCGATGGCCACACGCTGCTGTTCGCCGCCGGAAAGCTGGTTCAGCCGGTTTTTCCGCCGGTGGCTCAGACCGACTGCATCGAGCAGTTCAAGAGCGCGGATCTGCTTTCGCCGGCCCTTCAGCAGAATGGGCAGCTCGACATTCTCCTGCGCGGTCAGGTACGGAATCAAATTCCGGGCGTTGTTCTGCCAGACAAAACCCACGCTTTCCCGTTTATACAGGACAAGCTCATTCTCCGATATTTGCAGCAAATCCTTCCCGTCCACAGTCACCTGTCCGGCGGTGGGGCGGTCAAGCCCTCCAAGCACATTCAACAGGGTCGATTTCCCGCTTCCGCTGTTGCCGATAATCGCTGTCAGCTCGCCGGCCTCTACATGCAGATCAAGACCCTGCAGGGCCACCACTTCCAAATCGGCCCGCTTATAAATTTTCACCAGATTTTCACACCGGATCATCTTCAATCCTCCCCCAGTTTGACAGCCTGGTGAATCCGGATGCGGGACACGGTATATCCAAGGATGAATATGCCGATGATCACCATTCCTGTAACAATGGCATACAGCCGCAGCTGATCGCGCGCATCGAAGGTCACTTCAAACGGCAGCACCTGCGTCTTGGGATCGAAGGACATTTCGAACAGCCGCACGAACAAGCGGCTCGTCACATTGCCACTCAGCATCCCCATTCCGATAGCCGCACCCGAAATCAGCAGCTGTTCGACGATCAGCATGCCGATCAGCTGGAAATAAGAGATTCCCATCGCCCGCAAAATGCCGAATTGCAGCGTCCGCGATAGAAGCGAAAGCACCCAATAGAGCAGGAACCCAAGAAAGGTAATGACGATCGAAATCATAAAATCAAGCGTCATCACGCCGTTGATGGCAAGCTGGAACGGGTCGTTAAGCTCCTGGATCCGCTCCTGATTGGCATCCCGCAGCGAGAGGATATCATAGCCTTTATCCACAACGTCGTTGTACACGGTTTCGCTTGACGTCCCCGGCTTCAGCCTCAGCCAGACCTCATAGGGCTCAAGCCCAAGACTGTTCTGGATATAGGACAGATTCCCGATGACGAGATTGGGCCTGCCGGACTGGTTGGAATCACCGTCCTCCACAGCCGTCTGCGTCTGGGCGCCCGCTCCGGGATTCCAAGACGGCCAGTAATCGACGATGCCGTATACGATGAAATCAACGGCTTCCACGCCATACCAGCCAAGTTGAATGAGATCTCCCGGCTGCACGCCGTGCTGCTCCGCCATTGAGCGGGAAATAAGCACGGCAGACGGATCAGAGGCAATCAGATTCAGATATGAGCTGAAGGAATAGTCGAGCAGACCGTCTCTCATCCACCCGGTTTGACCGAATTCATAGGTGTCGATCCCCATCATTTCGACCTTATCCTGTTCCCTACGCTGCGGATTGGCGTCGCCTCGTCCCTTCTCCTGCGTATAATAAGAGACTTCCTTCTTGATAAACACCTTCGCCGCATGCTCCACGCCCGGTATTTGTGTGAAGGGGAGAAAAGAAGGCTCGCTGTACTGCGTCTTTTGCGGAGCCGCAGCCGATGCGGCGCTTTCGGGCGATCCCCCCTCTTCCCCCTCCTCGTTATCCGTCATCCCGGATAACAGAATGGGAGGCGCGTCGTTCTCCCAACGGATCTGCAGAGCCATATCGGCCCCGGTCCCGTAATTGATTTTATCCGCCACATTTTTGTTGATGGTGCGGTTTGCGCTCGCGCTGAAAATGCCGGTCGCGATTGTAATGATCAGAAATACCATAATAAACTTGAAGGAAGCGGACGTGCGGCCGATCTGGATCAGCGTGTAATACAGCGACGCCGGCCACCACCGCCGGCCGATCAGATAAATCAGCTTGATCAGCCATGGATAAAGCCGCAGCAGCGCAAGGCCCAGCCCCAGCACGAAAAACGCCGGAATGAGAAACAGCAGCGGATCGACGCTCAAATCAGAGGTGTTGATCCCGGATGCAAGCAGACGGCTCAGCCGCGTTTCGTAGCTCTGCAGACCATATAGCGAAATGCCGATCAGTATGATATCAATGAAGTATTTGTGCCAGAACGACGGCTTGTTGGCCTGCGACTGCTGCTGTTTATGCGCCACGATCGAGAAGCGGGTCGCGAGCAGTACCGGGAGCAGTGTCATCAGCAGGGAGGCGATCACGGCGAGCGAGGCGTATCCGAACGCCTCCCGGTTGACCGAGGCGTCCAGCCTGGCGCGCTGCACGAATTCCAGAAACCCGCTGGATGCGCCCAATACCCGGGTGATCAGGACGCCCAGATACGGTCCAATGAGAAAGGCAATCACCCCGAGCACCAGCCCTTCGGCCGTGTAGCTTAATATGATTTGCGTGCGGCTGGCTCCCCGGCTGCGCAGTACGGCGATCTCCGTCTTCTGCCGGTCCGTTATCAGGTTCGCCACCATGTACAGATAGAAGCCGAGCATCAGAAATACGGGCACATTCAGCGACCAAAGCAGTATCCTCAGCTTCGCCTGCTTCTCCTTGTACTGATTCAAGGTCGTCAACGCGGGAACATTCTTGGAATAGCTCTCATAATTCCCGGCCATATGGGCGCTTATCGACCGGTTGCCGGCAATGAAATCGTTCATGGACCGCAGCGTCATCTTCGTGTAGTCGAGAGCGAAATACCAGTAGCTCGCCTTGATCGCCAGCTTGCCTCCGGCCGTAAATTCCCGGTCGAACAAATCAAGACCGATCAGAAAGCTGCTCTTGTAGCTGCTCGATGTGTTGTACCAGAACAAATCCCCGGCATCCTTCGGTTCGATGACGCCGACCGGCTTCACGCGGATGCTCTGCTTGACCTTGTCATCCCTGATCGTAAAGACGTTGCCAAGAACAAGGTTCATCTCGGACAGCGCGTCGGGTACGACAAGCGCCTCGTATACGCCATCGACGGGCTCATCCTTCGGCATCCGTCCGTCCACAAGGCGGCTGTGGCTCCCGACATCGCTTATCGCGGTGAAATTCGCCCAGCGCAGCTTGTTGACATCCATTTTCGCGGTATCGGAGGGCAGGAAGCTGTACACCTCGGTCGACCGTTCGCGGACAAATTGCTGCACAGGTATGCCGAAGCTTGCACCAGCCTTGTCTTTCATATAATCGTCGGTAGCCCGGTAGCCGGAGCCCTGCTGTGCATCCGGGCCGCTCGCGGTCAGCCAGTAGGTGCCTGGATACTGCCCGCTGTCCGTCTGCAGATTCCGCAGCTGCTGGCTCAGCATCCGCTGCAGAATGGCGCTCGTATAGATCGGCATGCTGCTGGTCAAGGCGACGGATAAGACAAGGCCGAGCAGCAGGCTGAGCTCCAGCCATTTATTGCTGACCATTTTGCGCAGGATCATGATCAATAACGCCATTGCTTCAGCCCCCCAGAATCACCTTCTGCCCTTTCGTCAGGCCTTTTCTGATTTCCACCTGCGTATCGGTAACAATACCCTTCTCCACATCGATCTCTTTTCGGCTTTCCCCTTCCAGCACCTGCACATAATCGCGCTCCATGTAGGTACGGAGGCCCGATCTTGGAATAATCAATACCGCATCCCTGTTTTCCGTGACGATGGTGATGTCCGCCTGGTCGCCGATGTTCACGTCCGATGGCAGCCCGGCCACATCGATGAGAACCGATTTGGCATTGCGGGCTTCGATCGCTTCGTTATCGTTTTTTGGCGCCGTCGCCGGGATTTGCACCACTTTTCCCTGATAGGTTTTGTCCTTGATCTTGACGCTGACGTTCATATTGATCTGTACCCCCGCCAAATTGCCGCGGTCCGACGCCTCATACACGAGCTTCATCTTGCCCGGATCGGAAATCGTCACCAATTTCTTGTAGGCGGTAACCTGTTCCCCAAGCTCCATCGGTTCGATATACGTGACAAGACCGCTGACGGTAGATACGAGTCTTGTATTCTGAAGCTGCTTGCGAAGCAGATCCATCTGGATTTGGGCGCTCTCCAGATCAAGCGTAATGGTCCGGACCGACGGATCCTTCGCCCCGTTTGCTGCGGTCGCCTGCTCCAGTTCAATCTTGATTTTCTCAATGGCGATTTCCTGCAGTTGCACCTTCGCTTCCAGTTCGTCTGTTTCCGTGGACAGCAGAATATCGCCCGCCTTTACCGTTTTGCCCGAACTGACATTTATTTGCGATAATCTGCCGCCGGACTCCCTGAAGAACAGATAGTCCATTTTGTCCGAAACGAAGGTCGCCACTCCCGTAATTTGTTTGACGATATCGCCTTGCGTCACATCCGCCGTTTCGAGATTCTGCTTGACGGGCTTGGCAAGCGGCGGCTTGAGCACCGGTTCTTCGGCCGGAAGCAGGGAACAGCCCGACAGGCACAAGCTGACGACGAACACGCCGAGTACGGTTCGAAGCCGGTTTCCTCTAATCGACAATGCGACCATCCTCCAATGCATAGACATGATCGACGATCTCCATAATGGCGGCGTCATGCGTCGTCATTATAATCGTCATTCCCTCGTGCTTGACCAGATCCGTAAAAACCCTCATGACCTGAAGACCCATTCGGCTGTCGAGCTCAGCCGTCGGTTCATCCGACAGAATAAGCGACGGCTTATGGGCGATGGCCCTTGCAATGGCGACCCGCTGCTGCTCGCCTCCCGACATTTCGAACGGACGGTGCTTCATCCGGTCCTTGAGCCCCACCAGTTCAAGCGCTTTTACCGCATAACTCCGGTGGCTTGCGGCAGGAATTCCTGCAATGCGCAGGGCGAACTCCACATTCTCGTAGGCGGACATCATCGGCACAAGAGCGAACGATTGGAAAATCAGCCCGATTTTGCTGCGTCGCAGCTTGTTGCGTTTTTGCTCGGACAGCCCGCCGATTTCCGCATCCCCGTAATACACCGCTCCTTCCGTCGGCCGGTCAAGCGCTCCCAATATATTCAGGAGCGTCGTCTTGCCCGAGCCCGACCTTCCTTTGATCGCCACAAGACTCTGCGGCCGGATCGCCAGGCTCGCTCCCTGCAGAACGGTCACCGCACCGGTTCCGTGTCCGAACACCTTGGTAATTCCCTCCGCTCTTACCAGCGGGCCGTCATGAAGCGGCCCCGCAGCTGTTTTCATTTATCCTCCCCCTGACTGTAAATTTCGTGCCCGCTTGGAATTCCACTTCCTTCCACTGCCCTTCTAATTTATCGCGAAAGCGCTTCCTGCTTGTAGGCGGATTATTTCACCTTTATAGGCGATATTTCTCAACAATCGCTTATTCCACAAGCCCCGTTCTCTCAACGCCTTCAATGAACCAGCGCTGCGCGAACATATACAGCACGATCGGCGGCAGGATCATCAGGAACGTGGTCGCCATACTGATCGGTTCAGTGAAGATCGAAGGCCCGCTGAGCTCAGCCTGATCCCGGAGCATGGTGGCGATGCGCGATATCCCGAGGGACAGGGGCGGGGTTTCCACATTGGACAGATACATGCTGGGCAGGTAGAAATCATTCCACGTCCAGACGAAGGAGAACAGGAATACGACAAGAATGGCCGGCTTGGCCAAGGGCAGCATGACCCTGAGGAAGACCTTGTAGACGTTTGCCCCGTCGATTCTCGCCGCTTCCTCCAGCTCCTTGGGCTGGGTGGAGAAGAACTGCCGGTAGATGATGACAAACAGCGCTCCCTTAAGCCCCAGCCCGAAAATCGCGGGAACGATAATCGGAATGATCGTATCCAGTACCCCCGTCACTCTGGCAAAAACCAGATTGGGCAGGACCGTCAGCTGGAGAGGAACGACGAACGTCAGCAGCAGAAAGAAGAACAGGACCGATTTGAAAGGCACTTTAAGCCTGGCGAAGGCATAACCCGCGACCGCGCAGGAGCAGGTTTGCAGCAGCGCCACCGAGCAGGATAGCAGCATGCTCAAGCCCAGCGCCTGCGGATATTTCAGCCACGTCCACGCCTCCTGCAGATTGCCAAGGTAGATGGCATTCGGTATCCAGTTCACCGAGGGATCCAGCAGATCCGACCCGTTCTTGACCATCGTTGTCACCATGTGCAGGACGGGCTTCAAGTAGATATAGGCAGCGTCGATCAGAATGAGATAGATAAACGCTTTGTAAATCAGCCCTTTATCCGCTTCTCTGCCGAAAATCAAATAACGGATCCTGGTCAGCCGGTTCAGGAAGGAGGAAGCGTCCGGGCGTTTTGTTCGCAGAGCGATTTTGGCCAATATTTTCTCCATCTTGTCTCACCTCTTCAATTCGTTTTTTTGCAGGCATGTTTATACGGACCGCCGCTGCGACCTGGTTGCTCTGCTGAAGAACAGAAAAATAATAGCCAGAAAGAAGCTGATAATAATGAAGTAAATCCAGATCAGCGCACTGTACTGCCCGTATTCGCTGTCGCGGACCTGCATGATGATCGGGTTGGTGGGAAAAGTGAACAGGTCGACGACCGTATAGATCATGTTCAGGAAAATAAACGGCGTCATGGCCGGAAGCGTAATTTTCCAGAATGTCGCCCAGGGGCCGGCCCCGTCGATCCGTGCCGCTTCGTAGGCCGAATTGGAGATGGTCTGCCGGCCGCCCAGAAAAATCAGAATCTGGACCCCGGAATACCACAAAATCAGCACGAACGAGCTGAGTATCCACAAGAGCGGAGTCGACCAGGTGGAAGACAGGTTCCCGCTGATCAGGCCCGAAACATTGTATTTGGACATAAAGCCGAGACCGCCCTCGCCCTGCGTCAGGAGCTCGCTTACGACCTGCCCCGTAGACAGAATGACAGGAAGAAAGAAAATGGCCCGGAACAGCGAGCGTCCGGCGAATTTCTGGTTCAGCATAATCGCGATCAGCAGTGCAAAAATAACGATAATGGGCACCATGAACAAGGTTTTCTGCAGGAAAGGGATCAAATCGTTATACAGGAGACTGCCGTCCTCAAGCAGTATCGTTTTGTAATTTTTCAGGCCCACGCTGGAGCTAGTGATCCCTGTCGCCACCACCATCACCTTGCGGAAGCTCATATACAGGGAGAAGCCCAGGGGAAAGGCCATAAACAACAGAAACCCGATAAACCAGGGGGCTATAAATATCGTGCCGTCCACATATTCCATCAAAGTCGCCTTAAGCTTGATTCTCCGGTTCATCGGCCTGCCGCGCCTCCTTCCATGACAATGAAGTTTTGCGCCGGGACGTCCACATTTCCGCTGCGGAACGGC
Source organism: Paenibacillus sp. JT31N17 (assembly GCF_056269255.1). NCBI lineage: Bacteria > Bacillati > Bacillota > Bacilli > Caryophanales > Paenibacillaceae > Paenibacillus > Paenibacillus sp. JT31N17. The sequence goes on along the minus strand of NZ_JBWDNP010000001.1, from coordinate 1,097,886 downwards.
TCCGTATTATAATTGACGATTATCCGCTTGCCGTTCTCGTAGGTCGTCTCCTTCACGTTCGGCGCAAGCGATCTGTGGCCTACGATGAAGAGGTTCTGCACATCTCCCAGCGCTTCGTTGAACCGCTTGTATTCCTCCGCTGCGACCGATGCCCAGTCGGAAAACTTCGTGCTGTAGAAACGGATGCCGTACGCATTCAGAAAATCGCTTGTTTCCGCATGGGTAAACACATAAGAGGGAACGGAGCCGTATTCGATTTCGCGCAGAAAGCCGTTGATATTCTCGTCGCGGTTATTCGAATAATCGAATGAATAGGTGATCAGGCCATGCGTCGCAATTTGCGCGAAAGGAACCGCCTCATCGGAGAACAGATCATAGGAATAATCCGAGACCATGTTCTGAATATGATGCACGTAAGGCAATGCGTAGAAATTCGAGCTGACTCCCTCAACGCCGCCCAAATTGTCCTGAATGGACTTCAAAATATCAGTCTGCACGTCCCTCGCTTCGTCCCGGGATGAGCCATATTGGGTGTTGTAGTCGCTGTACAGCTCCCTTCCGATCCGGTTGACCACAAGGCCGTCCACACCCAGCTTCTTGTAATCCGCCAGATCATCGTTCATGGTTTTCATGGCGAATTTGTCGCTGACGGCAGATATGCTGTCGGTGTTGTAGAGCATTCGGACATCGATATTCTGGCCGGCAAGATTCGCCACGCCGGCGAATTTCTTCTTGAAGCCTCCCGCGCCGGTATTGTTCAAGCCGTATTCGGTGTCCAGGTATACCGGAGCCCCAAGGCTGTGGGCATAGTCGACAAACTTCTTCATCCCGTCGTCGCCGCCGATGGCCGGGTCGACCGGCAGCGTCCGTCCGAATTCGCTGTAGCCGCCCTTCTGCCAGCCCGAATACGTGACGGACATATTTCCGATCCCTTTGTCATGCAGAGACTTAAGCATCTGCTCCGCTTCGAGCGTGGTGGTTCCTTTAATATAGCGGTTGGTCAAGGTTCCCTTCTCCTGGTCCCCGCCGATAACGGTAACATGGAGCGGTACGCCTGACTTCCCGGCCTCGGTCTTCGCAAGTCCCTTCTCTTCCATTAAATACTGGCGGTATCTTGCGGCCATGCCGACATAATCCGTGCTGCCCTTGCCGAGGATGTAATACCGGACAACGCGGTCGCTTCCAAACAGCTCGTCCTTGTTGAAATCGACAAAGCCCGGATCCTCGGCATTGTTCCTCCTGGTATATTGCAGGAAGCTGGACCGGTAGTTCATCTGCGGGGCGATCCAGTTATAGCCGCTGAACACCCCGGCCGGCGACGCCACGATATTGGCATATTCTTCGCCCTCGTGAAGGACGGCGACGAACCCCTTGTCATCCGATTTCATTCCGAAGACGGGCATGGCGACCGGATTCCGGTTGTTGTCCAGTCCGTTATAGACCATATCTGCCCCGTACACGCTCTCGTCATAGACCTTATTGACGTTCAACGTATTGTCCTTGAATTTGATTAGAGCACCCGTTCCGTCGGGAATGAGCATATAGCCTTCCCGGCCGTCCGTATGAACTGCGCCGAAGAAGGGGAACAGCCGGATCCAGATGAGACCCAGGCGGTCTTCTTTAATGCCCTCCCTTACAATCTTCGTCTGGACGTAATCACCTTCAATCGTGACCTGCACCGGAATCGCAAACCCTGCCTCAGGCAGCACATACGTGAGCTGGAATCCTCCGGGAATCAATTCGAGATTATCAATCCGGTCGATTCCCGGCGAGAAGCTCATATCCTTCGGATTTACGATCGGCTCCGAGAAGTCCGCGTATTGAAGCATGAAAGGTGAAGACAAATGCTGCTTCCACGTGCTCGACACCGTCTCCTCCGACCAATATTCCGGATCGGGATACGAGTAGTACTCTTCATTGCTCCGCTTGTCCTCCACAATAAAATGTCCGGTAGCCCGGTTCATCTTAAGACGTAAAACATCCGTCTCCGCCGCCAGCTCGAACCCGTCCTGCTCCGGCAATACGGGCGGCTTGGCCTGAACGGTTCCCGCCGCCGTGTCCGTCGGCACCGCCACGGCTGGCGCAGCCAGCCCCCATTCGATCTTGACGCGGGCCGAAGCGTACAGGATGAAGGCCGCAATAAGGACGGCAATGAGGATGGCAAGCAAGCTCCGCTTGCCCGACAGCGCTTTAAGCCCCATCATCTTAGCGACACCTCCTGATAAATTTCATAAAGGAATGATATAAAGTCGCTTGTCAGACCAAGCGTAATGAAGAGCAGAATGCCGATTACAATCATCGTAACGAGCGTCAGGAAAATATTGATCAGCGTTTCCCCCACGCTGTAATTGTGGATCCACTGCGTGTTCCAGAACATGAGCAGACCGATCCAGATGACCAGACCCTGGGAGATGAAATGATAAATGGACGATTCGGATAGGGTCATCGCATTCGACAGGAAAGCAAGCGGAATGCCGATCAGAATGTAGGGGACGAGCGCATAAGCGCTGCCGATAAAAATATCTCTGAACCGGCCCTCGCCCCGGTAGATCGAGCTGACCAGATAATTGGCGATGACCCAGGTAATCCATACGATGAAGAATTGGGTGAACACCGTATAGACATTGACGAATGCCGTGAGTTGAAACGAGAAGCTGGTCACGTATTCGCGGATCAGCAGCGCCGAATAGGTGCCGGCAATGAGAATGGCGGCGCTCCAATAGGTGCCCTTGCCCTCATAGCGGATGGCGGTAAAGCCGTCGACCGGATGGCGCAGGATATAGAAGGCATGCTTGAAATGCGTAATAAGCGGATTGCGCGAGCGTTCCCGGCTGCGCCACTTCGCCCGCAGCCTTCTCGTTACCGGCCATTTCTCCAGCCCAACCATCAGCAGGAAGCCGATCAGGATGACGCTGGCAATCCACGAGAAGTTTTTCTGAAACCACTGCAGGCGCGTTTGCCAGAACGACTCGGAATATCCTTCCTGGTTGCCGACTGCCTTGAATAATTTTCCCGCTTCAGCATACTGCTCCTTCTTGAAGGCCGCTTGCGCCAGGCCTTCGATTGCCGGAGGAAATTCGGCATTCATCCGCAGTACTTCCCTCCACAGCTGCTCGCTCTCCGTATAGAAGCCGGACAAGGTCAGCTTGTTCGCTTGAATGACCTTGCCGCCAAATTCCGACATCCGGAATTTCTGAATAATATTTTCCTGGTCATCCAGCACATACAGCTCGTTTCTGGAGTTGAAATCGAGCGCTGCCGGACTCTTCATGAGCCCGATCTGGGAGGTTCCCGCCGATGACGGCCCGCCCCAGAAATAAAGCAGGTTCCCATTGCTGTCGTAGTGGCTGATATACTTGAATTGCTGATCGACCACGGCAATATTTCCGTCGCTGTCCACGGCCACGTCAATCAGCTGAGGCGTCTTCAGAGCGGTCGGCGCCAAATCCCGCGTATCGGCCGCACGGTATTCTCCGAACGAGCCCTGGGAGCTGCGAAGCAGATTATCCCCGCGCGAATTCAGCTTCTTCAATTGATTGCCCGAAATTGCGCCTCCGGTGACGGTATAGATGAATCCGCTGCCGTCGGTAGCCAGACTGTTGATCGTTTCCGGCCTTTTCTGCACTTCTCTCGCATACATTTCCTCGGTATACAGCCATCGCTTCAAGGCATCCAGGGCGGACAGCACGGTCTGGTTCGTTCCGAAATATCCCTGCAGATTGCCGTCCGGATCCAGCACCAGCAGCCCTTCGTAGCTGCCCTGCGAAGCGACGTACAGAAAGCCCCGTTCATCGACGATCAGCTTCACGGGAGTGAATACGAAGGTGTCGGAGATAAAGGGCGAAGAAGGCTTGGCTATCTCCTGGATCATCTTCCCGTGTTTGTCCAGCTTGACGATTCTGCGGTTGCCCGTATCGGCAATGAATATGTCGCCTGCCTCGGTCACAAACACCCCTTCGGGCTTGTTCAGCGGGCTCTCCGGAACCGTGATGTAGCGGATAAGCTTTCCGTCCCTGTCCAGATGAACGATCCGGTTGTTGCCCGTGTCGGCAATAAAGATTTGATCGTCTGAATCGATATAGATGTCCTTGGGATGCTGCATGGACGATACCGTTCTGACGGACGGGTCCTGCGGATCGGCAAGGTATAGATCTTCTCCGATCACATCGATCGGGATGTAGGCCGGCTGCAGCCAGACCAGGCTTCCTGCGCTGTTCTTCGTAAACGTGGCGTATTTCACATTTGCGTAAGCCGTTGCCGGCAATAATGCGGCGCTCAGCATGATCAGTATAAGGGCCGACCACAGCCTGCCGCGTTTGTTATTCATGCTTTAGACCTCCGTATACTTCTTGTCACTTGATGCCCGAATGAGCCATGGTGGCAATAACCTTGCTCTGGAAGAGCAGGAAAATAATCAAATTCGGCAGGAACATGATCAGCGCCGCCGCTGTCGCCGCTCCCTGTCTGGCCACATTGTTGGCCATGTTGGAGGTCAGCGTCGAAATAAAGAAAGGAAAGGTCTTCATCGTCTCGTCCTGCATGAAGAGGCTTGATGTCTCTGTATTTCCCCAGGCATCCTGGAAAGCGATGATGCTGATTGTCGCGACTGCCGGCATACAGATCGGAATGACGATTTTCAGGAAGATGGTAAACTCCCTGGCCCCGTCCATCTTGGCCGAATCGAGCAGCTCGTTCGGGAGCTGGTCGATGAACTGCTTCATGAGGAAAACGCCGACCGGCACCGCCACCATCGGCAGCAGATGGCCGAAATAAGTGTTCATGATACCCAGCTTGCTGACAACCAGATAGCGCGGAATGGCCACGGTTTCCGGTGCGAACAGGAGGGTGAGCAGAATGGCGCCGAAGACAATCTTATGTCCCGGAAATTTATGCTTGGAAATCGGATAAGCGCACATGGCGCTGACGCCTGTGACGAGAATAACCGTGAGCACGGCTACAAATACGCTGTTGAAGATGTATCGCGACATCGGGATAGCCGAATTTTTCGTAATCGCCCACAGCTCGATGAAGTTTTGAAAGGAAGGGTTGCGCACCCACAGCGTTGGCGGATAGATGAACAGCTCCTGATAGGGCTTTAGGGCATTATTGAAAATATAGACAAGCGGCATCAGCATAAAAATGCTGAGAAGGACAAGAAGGAACGCCGAAATTTTCTCCGTCGGACTCAGGCGAAAATGCTTCGGGCGTCTCTTCCACAGCCGCAAATTCCAGGCCGCAGCTTGTTTCATCATTCATCCTCCTTGGTGCCGAACAATCTCCAGCAAAATTTGTTGGCCAGGTACATCATGAACAGAAGGAAGACGGATAATGCCGTGGCGTACCCAAGCTCCATGCGGATGAACCCGTAATCGTTAATGTGGTTAACGATCAAATGCCCCGAGTACTCCGGCGTCGGATTCATGCCGGACAGCTGTGTGCCGATTCCGCCGGCCTTGAATGTGCCGACAATGGCCATAACCGCGCCGAACAGCATTTGCGGCTTCATGGAAGGAATCGTAATGTACCATATTTCCTCCAGACGGCTTTTAATTCCATCCAGCTTGCCTGCTTCGTACAGCTCGGCATTCACATTCAGGATCCCGGCCAGCATAGCGAGAAAACCGATCCCCATGCTGGACCACAGCGTCACGCCGATCATCGAGGTCATCAGATATTCCTTGCTCGTCACCCACAGCTGCGGCTCCCCGATCAGCCCGAGCTTGAGCAGGAAGCTGTTCAGGTATCCGATGCGGTCCCCGGTCAGCATCGGCTGCCAGACGATCGCCATGGCGACGCCCCCCGTCAGGGACGGGGAGTACATCGCCAGCGCGAACCATTTGCGGGACCTGCCCGGCAGGATCGAGATCAGCCAGGCAAGCATAAAGGCGGCTATATAGCCCCCCGGCCCGACGATCACGGAGAACTTGAACGTATTGGGCAGCGCGTATTTGATAAAGAGCAAATCCTGCGAAATCATATAGCGGAAATTGTCCCACCCGACAAACCGGGGAGGCTCCAGGGAGTTGAAATACGTAAAGCTGAGCCCGAAGGCTGCCGCGACCGGAATCATGATAAATACGGTGAAGCAGATCATGAACGGCGCAATGAACAAATAGGAGACGCGGTAGGACCATACGGTGGCGAAGAACGCCTTGTTCTTCCGCACCCTCTCATGAACGGCAGACTGAGAGAGCCCTGCCTTACTTGCTTCCGCCTTTAACATACGGCTCCACTCCTTTCCACGGCTCTGTCACTGCCGGCAGGTTCAAGGAATGGACGGCCTTGCCGCTGCCGTCGATGAACTTGAACTCCGCAAGCTTGCGCGTCATTTCCCGCTCGATTTCCTTGATCGCCGTCTCCAGCGAGCTGCGTGAATTGATTCCGTCCAGCACCGTCCGGTTCCATGCGTTCTGAAGCTCACGGGCCAAATAATAGGAACCGGGCACATTCGGCACCTCCTTGAACCATCTCCACTGCTCCAGAATGCTGTCGACATCCTCCGGCTTCCAGGGCAGCGACATAAAGGCTTCGATATTGGAAGTATTCCACCGGAAGGTCACGCCGTTAAGCGTCTCGATATCGTTCCCGAACCGCTCCTGAACGGCGGCAGAGGTCCACCATTTCAGGAATTCCCAGCCTTCCTCGGCCTTTTTCGAGTTTTTGAAAATAACGCCGCTCTGCACGCCACCGCTCATCCAGCGGGTGATCGTGCCGTCCTCCTGCTTGACGCCCGGAACCGGCGCTATTCCCCAGAGGCCATTCAATTCCGGTGCTGCCACCATCAATTGAATATAGGTGGTAATATCGGAAATCCCCATAGGCACCGTTCCGCTGCGGAAGCCCTGGAAGAAGCTGGCCAGCGACTGGTCCGCGGCATGGACATTGTACAAATCCGTCCATTCCTTGAAGCCCTGGAATCCCTTCTGCGACGATAAAGCCGTCTTCAATCCGTCCGGCGTGAAGAATTCGGCGCCGTTCTGGTAGAAGAACGGGGTATAAGGCACCGGAGGCATATTCATGTTGTTTTGCTGCAGCGTAGGCAGCATCTTGTAAACTTCCTCCCATGTGCCGGGAACCTTCAGGCCCAGCCGGTCCAGAATATCCTTGCGGTAATAGAGCATTTCGAAGGTTTGCGTTTCCGGGACGCCGTAATAACCTCCGTTGTAATAGAACGGTATCCACGTACCGGGAGCAAAGCGCTCATAAAGCTGATTGAAGTCCGGAAACTGGGCAAGATTGTACAATCCGCCCCGCAGGGCGTATTCGAACGGCAGATCCTGCGACAATCCGAGCGCCACGTCGGGCGCGATTCCGGCTGCGTTCATCAGGACAAGCAGATCGGAATCGGGAAGCAGGTTAACCTTTACCTTGATTCCGGTCTCCGCCGTAAACATTTCATCCGTCAGCTGCTGGATCAGATTGACGTAATCCCTTCCCCGCTGCACCCAGACGTTCAGCACCCCGTCGTCCACGCTGCTCAGCTCCGATTTGGGCTTGAACGTATACAGAAAATCGGAAATGGAACCTTTGAGCTCCTGGAAGAAGGTCGAGGTCATTCTCGGGATCTTCTTGCCTGACGGCACGACATAGATCCGGTCGAGCTGGAGCGGCTGAGCATTGAGCTGCTGCAGATAATCGGCAAGCTTGCCCTCCATATTCACCAGCTTATCCGCTTCGTATGGAACACGATTGATATTGTCCAGAAGCTCCTTCAAATCCTTCACCACCGTGACGATTCCCTGCGTTACCGCATCGGAGCGGCCGTTCACGGCCACAAGGCTCTGCTGGACTCGGGCAAGACGGTCGTACAGCTCCCCGAATTGGCCGACAAACCCCGGCAGGTCGCGTTCGACATTCCAGGTCCGGTTCGCGTCCACAGTGCCGCCGGTCAGCGCCTGGATATCCAATCCCCGTTCCTTCATATCGGATATGATGTTCTCCAACTCGACCAGAAGCGGCTTGAGCGGAGCCTGCGTCACGCGCATCGTCAGCGTATTCGTACCTTTGTTCAGCGCAAATTCAAACGGCGCTCCCTCCCCGTCCTCAAGCGTAATGCCCTGCCAGCCGGTCGCATAAGGAAACCGGTAAGCCGAAAGCTCCGAGAACGGCACCTGTCCGTTCACGGAAATGGTCCTGAACGTGGAGCGGTTCGACGAATAGGACTGCTGGGCGCGCATGGCGATTTTGTACATGCCGCTTTCCGGAACATCGAAGGTCCACGTGATCTCCTGATTGCCAGTCGACCAGCGCTCTCCGTTGATGACGTTATAGACCATCTTGCCTCTCTCGTAAGGAGTGGACGATATATTGTTGTCGTAGGCGAGCGGAATGGAGGAGTCGTTCTTCCAGGACGCCTGTTCCGCTTCAATGACAATGGGATCACCGGAGGGCGATGCCGCATTCTCCGGCTGTTTGCTTCTGACCGTCTTGTAATCGTCAATTTTGAGCGGCGCATGCAGCTCAATCTTCTCGATTGCCACCGGGTCGCTGCCCGAGAGCCGCATAATATGCTTCCCCGCGGTCAAATGCCACAGCAGCGGGCTTTCGTAGGAGCCTCCCGAATCTCTTAACGGCTCCGTCTTCCACCCGCTGACATCGATCGACGGCGGACGGATTTCATCGCCGTAGTCATCCTTTTTCGCTGGCATCTGGTCCTGCCATTGCCGGTAAAGCTGCACGGACCTTGACTCCAGATACGGGCTGACATGATCGAAGGTCAGACCAAGCGTAATCGGCTTGCGGTATTTTTCACCGATGAACGGATGGTAGGATACATCGATCGCATACAACCCCTCCTGCGCAATGTCTACCTCATATTCGATCCATTCGTCGGACACGGCGCTCCAGATAAGCACATCGTCCTTGTTCTCGAAGGAGCCTGCTGCAACCTTCGCCTGCTCCGATTGTCCCGAATAATCGGTACCCGGTATGGCAATCGTTCCGCTCTGCCCGGCAACGATTCCCTTCTGCTTCCACTGCTCCAGCAGTTCGATATAATAAGGCTCCGGGGCATCCGCCGCCGCAAGCGCTGAGCCGACATCCCCTGAAGCAGGGTTAGCTCCGGCATCGGACCGGGCAATGTCCGGTTCCGGAGACTCCGCATCCGGATCGCCGGAAGCGGCGGTGTTCTCGCCGGACAGATCCGGCGATCCGGCGTAACCGTCAATGGCTGTGCCGAATAACAGAAGCAGGCTCAGCATGATCACGATCCCTGCCCGAAAACGCAACAACGTTTTCAACTTGCATCCCTCCACATGCTAATCGTTACTGCATTAAATTTTCACCTGTATCAGTATCGAAATAAAGCGCTTTCCGCAGATCCAGAGTAAGCGTTACCTTCTCGTTATCATCGTAGGCCTGATCGAGATCAGCGCGTGCTATGAACAGATTGGATGCCCCGATATCCGCATACAAAAAGAGATCAGCTCCCATAAACTCGCTGATTTTATGGCTGCCCGGAATTTGCGAGCGCGGGTGCGCGTCGCGGTAGGCCGGGTCCAGATGCACATGCTCGCTGCGGATGCCGATCGTGACGACCCGGTTGACTTTTCTTTTCTCGATCAGCCTGTTCGACTGGCTTGCCGGGATGGCGAGCGCGTACTGCTTCGTATGAAATTCCAGCAGGCCTTCCGGACCCTCAAGCAGCTTCCCTTCGATGAAATTGATCGGAGGGCTGCCCATGAATCCGGCCACGAACATATTTGCCGGATTTAAGTAAATATTTTGCGGCGTATCGACCTGCTGAACGATGCCGTCCTTCATTACGACGATGCGGCTGCCCATTGTCATTGCTTCGACCTGATCATGCGTCACATATACCGTCGTGACGCCAAGCTGCTTATGCAGCTTGATCAGCTCGGTCCGCATCTGCACTCTCAGCTTCGCATCGAGATTGGAGAGCGGCTCATCCATCAGGAACACCTGCGGGCTGCGCACAATCGCCCGGCCAAGCGCGACGCGCTGGCGCTGGCCGCCGGACAGCTCCTTTGGCTTGCGCCCAAGAAAATTTTCGATTTCAAGCGTACGCGCCGCTTTCTTGACCGCCAGATCGATCTCATGCTTGGGCAGCTTGCGCATGCGCAGACTGAACGCGATATTCTCATAAACATTCATATTCGGATACAGCGCATAGTTCTGGAACACCATCGCAATATCGCGATCCTTCGACGGCAAATGATTGACCAGCCTGTCCCCGATAAAGATTTCGCCCGAGGATATGTCTTCAAGTCCCGCGATCATCCTTAATGTCGTCGACTTCCCGCATCCGGACGGACCGACCATAACGAGAAATTCCCCGTCCTCGATCTCCAGATTAAAATCCTTCACGGCATATAATTTGTCCTTGCCGTAGCGTTTCTCCACATGGTTCAGCACAATGCAGCCCACTGCTCGCACACCTCCGTTTTTTCTTGCTTCGTACCCATCCGCCCTATACGGGAATGCAGCCCGGTAATGAGAACGGTTTCAAAACATCCATTATGTGTTCTCATTATATATGGGCCGCCTGCGCGAATTATAGGCGATGCTTGCCCATTCTATAGGTGAATCGCGCTTTGCAGGGGATGTTAATCGATTTTCGGTTCCTGGTAGTTCTGCCGGTACTGCCTCGGCGTAACGCCGGTTTTTTTACGGAACAACGCATGGAAAAACTTCATATCCAGATACCCGACCAGATTGGCCGTTTCGTGTATGGAGATATCGGTGGATTCCAGCAGATCGCAGCATTTCTGAATCCGGATATTCTGCAAATACTGGATGAACGTCAGCTCCGTCGACTTTTTGAACAGCCGCTGAAAATGGCTTACGCTCATATAGAAATGGTCCGCAACATGCTGGGCCGTAATATTCTTGGAGTAATTATTCTTGATATAATGCAGGACATCCTCAAGCTTGTTGTTCGGCGAAGGCGTGAAATCCCGCTCCATCTCCAGACGCTGCAGCAGCATCAGCATCTGGATGAGCGAGGTGGTCAATATAATTTCGCAGCCCTGGTTCCGTTTCAAATACTCCCAGTGCATATTATGGAACATGGCCTGCAGCGTGTTGTGCTTGTCGTGGAACTGCAGCCATCTTCCCTTGCGCTCATGGGGGTAATAGATCATGCGGAGCATCTCTGAATCCTCGGCGAAATAATGCCTCCAGTTCTCAATCGCTCTATTGCGGAAAATACAGTTATACACGACGAGCACTTTGTCGCGCTCCGGAGAGGACGGGCGGAATACATGGGATGTGCCAATCGGGATCAGAAACAAATCCCCCTGCTTGACGGGCAGCACTTGATCCTCAATATAATGGAAGCCGCATCCTTCTCCGACGATGCAGATCTCGACAAAATCATGCGTGTGCTGGCAGAGGGAGAACGACTCCTGTTCACGGTTCACGAATATATCGATGTCGAGGTCAAAGAACCGTTCGCCCCTGAGCTCCTTCACTCTTCCATTCACCTTGCTCGCCCCTTTTCGCTTACGATCGGATTTCCCGTAAAGGCAGTTCGAACCGGCATAGCCGGCCGCTTGAGAAAACAAGCTTGCCGTTAACAAACAAACGGTATCCTTCTTCGATATCTGCCGCTTGCGGCGCGCTTCCGGGCTTACGGTACGTAATCCGGATTTCCGCCCCTGCGGCCCGGACCCGCTCCAGACAGAAATAATCCAGCCCCGTATCGATTGGATCCAGAACGAGCCGGTCGCTCTCTACGGACAATCCGGCCACATGCGTGATCAGCAGATCAATATAAAAGGAATGATTGTATTCCTGCTCGTCGCTGAGCGGCTCGCCGGTGGCGCTGTTGTAATGCTCGACAAGCCCGGGCTGGCTCAAGTCCCGGTTGAAGAAATGCAGGAATGAATATTCGCGCAAATAATGGGCGAACTGGCGGTCGTACAGGTGATCGCGCCGTTTGCTCTCCTTAGCCAGCGCATCAAGGACGATGGAATTGGTATACGGCCATGTCGGTCCGTCCCATACGCAGCCGTTGCGGCCTTTGACAAAATGGCCCATCCAGCCGCCGTCCTTCGAATAGGCCGGACAATCGGCGGATACGGACGGAAACGGGCAGCCCGTATCGAACTCGCCCCGCTGAAACAGATGACCGATCAGCGCGTCATGATCAGTGTCTATGATTTGCGCCCATGCCGGATAGAAGCCGACGATATTCTTAACCAGCGCCTTCTCGTCGGTTTCGTGATGAAGGTCGTAGAAGAAAGCGCTCTCTTCATCCCACATTTTTAACAGAATATCGCTTTTGATCGCCTCTGCCCGCCTATGGAATTCCTCCGCTTCGGAGTCCTCAAGCTCTTCGCACAGCCTGGCTACCGCAAGCGTATTCAAATAATGGTATACCGTCCGGTCCACTCTCTTCACATGCGTATAGGTTGCCGGATCCTTGGGGTTTCTCGGGAATTGGTGGAAGTACCAGTAGCTCGGCTGATATTCTTTTCCCGTCCTGGTGTGGCGGTATTCGATCATCAATTCGTCGCGGTCATTCCCGTGCGCCCGGCTCCAGGCCGGCAGCTGGGCCTTCAGGGACGGCAGCAGCGCCGCCATGGCCTCCCGGTTCCGGTGCACCAGATAGAGCTGATAGGCGGCCCAGCAGGAGAAATTGGCAAAGGCGTGCATGACGGTGTCGACGGTCATACAGCAGAACATCCCGTCCTCGTTCGGATTTTCCTTCATATTATTGAAGGGGCCTTCACTGTAAGCGGAGTCGTGGTACCAGCGGGCATCCATCACATGCAGGGGGACGGATAAATTGATCAGCTTGCAGAACTCCCAGCCCCCTTTGCTGAATGGGGATTTGCTTTTCTTGTGGGATCTGCCTTCATAGAACAAGGGGTATTGCAGATTCCCGTATTTGGGCTCGGCCAAATTATGACGGAGCAGAAACCAGCGGTAAGCCCAGGTTCTGTTCAGCAGCTCATCGCTGCAGCGGAAGGCCGGCGCCCGGTCGAACCACTGGCTGTAAGCCTGTATATAATCGGAGAAGGCCTGCTCGACTGGCCGGTCGTGGGCATAGGAGCCAGCCCTCCGCTTGAGCAGCTCGGGCTCATCCTGCCCATGAATGCCGAGCGCGGCCGCGATTGCGAACGTTCTCGTCTCTCCCGGCTTCAGGCGGAGCCCGGTTAACAGCCCGGCATCACTTAGTATCAACGCAGCGTCGATATCAAAGCTTAGGTGCGGTACCGTAAATGTGCCGTAAAGCCCGCCCTCCGGCGTTGTGCGAAAGAGATCTCCATAGGTGGAGAGGCGCAGAACAAGCTCCTCGGTATCCTTGTTGGTCCAGGTCTGAAAGGATACGGCACAGTCGTCCCATGAAATAAATTTCCGTTCCTGCAGCGAGAAGCGGGCACCTTCGTATTCCATCCGCATATGGCTCGGATACCAGCGGGCCCGGCAGGGCTCGTAATGGTCTGCAGCGTCTGCCAATACGGAGTACAGCAAAGGAATATTGATTTTGTGAATAAAATCGAACCGGCCGCTAAAGCCGGGCCGGGGCTCCAAATAATCGGCCCATAAACGGGCTCCCGTCGAACCGAGCAATAAAGACCCGGGAAGCGTGCGCAGCGATTTGCTGACGCCGCCCAATTGCTCGTCCAAGCCGCTTGCGTTCATGAAGAATCCCCCATTTCACATTTTACAATGTCGTACATATCTTCAAAATCAGTATATATCACTTGCTTCCCTCTTCATTGGTGGATTCTGCTCGAACTATGGGGGAATCCTGCTTTTCATGGCGGATATTCGCCCCGATTCAGTCCCTATTCGCCCTATATCACATGTGAAATACCCCTGCCGGATGCCGGCAAGGGTATGATGGCCTTTCCTTAACTTACTGGACGGATATGAAGGTCGAATACGTTTTGCCGTCAGGCGTAATGGCCGTCAGCGTGAAGTCTTCCACATTATTGTCAATCGGGTTGCCGCTGCCTGGCTGATAGACAATGCGGCCACCGCCGTCGATGTAGAGAATATCCTTCATGGCCGGAGCGGTATTCGGCCTGAAGTGGATGTCGCCAATCAGATAGACAATACCGAAAATATCGTTGTAGCGTGCCAGTTTGTCATTATCGAAGCTGTCTCCGAATTGATCCTTGACCGTGATCTTCTTCATCAAATTCGCGTCCCAGGGCAGCAGACCGTTCAGCTGCGCGCTGTCGACGACATTCGCCGACTTGTCCACCTTCACTTCCTGGATCGCCGGGCGTTCGTATTTGACTTCCACTTCCTTGCTCAGCGTCCTCGCCCCTGTCGGCGAATCGAAAATGACGGTGACTGTCGATTTGCCGGCATTCAGGCCGATGATCCGGTTCACATCGTCGTCTCCGATCATATCGGGATTGGCCGATCCGATGCTTCTGACGATATTGGACGGCAGAGTCACCTCGCGTCCCAGCTCATCCTTGGCGCTGATTTCAATTTCTCTGGCAAATACATCTTTATTTTCAAGCAGATAGGTAGCATCGGTAACGCTCCTGATCACCCCATGCTCGTAATAATATCTGCCTGCCGCAAACAATGCGTCATCCAGATCCATTTCATACGTTAACGCCTGGCTGCCGCCGAATACCTCGGCAACCGACGAAGCTGCAGCCAAGGTGCCGATAACCGCTCCGCCTGCGTCAACCCGCACCAATGAGGCCTTCAGCCGGTAGGTCCCCATCTTGAGCGGGTCTGCAACGAAGGTGACGCCTTTGCCCGAGCTGTCATTGATTTCACGGCGGATTGCCGGAGCAGCTTCGGTCAGAACGGCAGCGCCCTTGGTCGTAATCGCGCCGGATTCACCGCTGACCCGCTCCAGCTTGTAATCGACTTTGTAATCGGGGAGCGTCGTATTCAATTGGTCTCCGTACTGGTCGAGAATCTTGAATTTGATCTGGTGCTCGGTACCGGGAAAGAGCAGATTATTGCTGTCTCCGTCAAGCTCGACCGAAGCCGGCGTCCTCTCCCTCGCCTGCTCAATATTGAGGTTGAACGTCTCCATTTTGGAGGAATACGGCAATAGAATGGAAATAAAAGCAGGTCCATAGTTCATGACGCGGGCAATCCGGATTTTCCCCCTGTCGGAGCCGGTTGCCTGCACAGCCGTCTGGCGAACCGCATTGGGCGTCACGCTGTAATCGGTCCGCGTCGGCGGATCGGACTCCAGCACCAGCTGATTCGAACCGGTTACCTGGAGCCGGCCGGTTGTCTCGGCATTCACGATATCCTCGGGAGACAATTCCTTGCCTTCCGCATCCTTGACGATGATCGGGATATATTCGTCTTCGTCACCGATCGTCAGAGTGTCGGAATAATCGAATTCGACCGAAGCCGGTACTTTGGACAGCACGATTTTCAAGGTAACGGACGCGGGCTCGCCATATATCCGGGAGAGCAGCATCAGGTTTACTTGCTTGTCGACCTTCACGTCAGGTGAAACCTCAAGCGACAGATCGACATAACCGTCATCGTCATAATCGAAAAACTTGTCCAGCGACGGTTTGTCGTTGAAAATTCCCGGTTCCGAGAACACCGTATCGATGCCTCTCTCTCCGCCCAGAAGCTCGGGATCGGTAACTCGGAAGCCGTATTGATCATAGGCGGCAAATAACAGATAGGCCCGGCCGCCGGGCTTGAGCGCGGTATCCGCTCCAAAAAACTTAAGATCGCCTGCTTCCACCTTCGAAACGACAGGCAGGTCCCCGACGGTGAAGACTTTGGTGACAGGCTTCAGGGTGGTATCCGTTAACGGCTTCCGGAACAGAATAATCGAGATCCCTGCACCTTTGGGCAAGCGGCTTACATCCAGCTGAAAAGCCTGTTTGCCCGGCAGCTGAACCGCATTCACGTCCGCTCCGGCCGCCTTGATTTCAAAATCGCCTGCCGTCCAGTCGGATGTCTCGCCGTACTGGTTCGCCGCCTTGAAATCGACGATCACCTTGGAGCGCGGCAATATATCGGAAGGAGCGGCAAATGCCAGTGTTTCCAGCCGTTCGTCCTCCGCTTCGAATTCCGCTTCCGCCCGGTCAACGGTCCCTTCGTCCAGGCCTGACAGCTTAACCTGATATTTACCGTGAGCCAGCTTATCGTCCAGCGTAATGGTGGCGGACATTTTGTCTTCTGCCCACTCGGTTTTCCCGGAGACCTCATCTCCGCCGGCAGATGCGGTCAGCTTCGCCTTTTCGGTATCGACCTCCTGGCTGAGCTTGACGGCCACCTTCCTGGCACCGGAGGCCTTCGCTTCCAGAATGGATACTTTGCCCGCCTCCTGAATGCTTGCAAGGAACAAATTCCGCGCCTCGTAAGCGGCCAACACCAGTTCATAACGGGTAACGGGCGATGTGCCCCCGAATGTGCCGCTGTCACTGGCGGGAAGCAAATTCTTCTCCAGCGCAAATGTGGCATACGTTCGCGCCCATGGACTGACAGTAGCGTCATCGGACGGATCAGCCTCCTTGGCCTCGGCTTCCATGCCGAGTCCCCGGATCAGAAACGCCGCAAGTTCCTGCCGGCTGACCTTGCCGGACGGGTTGTAGCGTGTGGTATCCGAGCCGTAGCCGTTGGTCAGCTCCGCTATTTTGAGGGCTTCAATATAAGGCAGAGCGTACCCGTTGGCTTTATCGTCCGCTTTGACATCGGAGAAGCTGGAGATTGCCAGCTTATCGTCTACAGGCAATGCGAATATAAGGGCCGCCACTTTGGCGAATTGCGCGCGGGTCATGTTGAGGTCCAATCCGAACAGGCCGTCGGATATCCCTTTGAATACACCCGCTTCGATCAGCGTGCCGAACTTCTCCTTAACTTCCGCGGGAAGATCCTTTAAATCCGTAAAACGGTCTGCCGCGTTCTCCGCCGCACCCGTTTCCGGGCTTACGGCAGGCGCCTCTTCCTCTACCGCACTTGGTTCCGGGCTTACGGCAGATGCCTCTTCCTCTACCGCACTTGGTTCCGGGCTTACGGCAGGCGCCTCCTCCTCTGGCGTGTCCTCTTCCGCCGCTGCGGGCGAAGCAAATACGGATAACAAAAGCATGATAGCCAGAAGCCATTTGATACTTCTCATCGATTTCTACATCCTCTCAGGCAAAATATCTTCAGATAAGCGCTTACAAAAACCTTTTTTTAAGAATCCCCCCTCAGGTACTGCAGGCCTCTTGAATTCCGCGCTGCTGCAGAATCTCGCATTGTAATGAATATAGGATAAATTGTATATGTCCCGTTCCGCGGCATTATAGGCTGACTCCATCGTTATTATAGGCTTTTTCACTCTCCCGCCGCTGCTGGCATTCTCTCATTTTGCCGGCTGGCGGGAGGAACGGATACATGATGGGATACGCCTATAATTTGAACAAATAACCCATTGCCGGCATTTGCCATTGTAGATATGTTTAATAGACTTCCACTGCCGTCCTTCGCTTTTTCAGGATACCGCGCAGCTGGTTGAACATGAATTCATGTCAGGGGGTGATCGTGATGAAGCTTTATTTTTGTAAGCGCTGACATATCCCTCTCTCTCAATCTATGACTCCGCTGGCGGTTACCCGATGAGGAATCTTCCCGATGCATACAAACATTTTGGAGGTCTGAACGGATCATGAAAAAAATTATCAGTATCGCGCTCTTGACGGTAATGACGATAATGGGGGCGGCGGCTTGTACCGAAGAAAACGGCGCGGAAGTAAACAAAGCAAACATTGTAAACGAGGTGTCTCAAGAAACGGCGGAAACATCCGCTAATGAGCTGACTATCTTTACGGCATGGCCTGCATTCTATGTCAACGAAGACATATACGAGAAACAGGTCGGCCAATATATCAAAGCGAAATTCCCCGATGTTACGTTCAAGCATATTGCCTGGAACGATGGTACGCGGTATGAGGATTTGATCGCCAAGGGCACGATACCCGACATTGTATTCGACGAGGTCGGCCGCAATACGTACAGGCAAATCCGCAGATTCAAGATGGAATACGATATGACCGATCTGGTCAAAAAATACAACTTCGACA
This sequence comes from Paenibacillus sp. JT31N17, assembly GCF_056269255.1. Taxonomy (NCBI): domain Bacteria; kingdom Bacillati; phylum Bacillota; class Bacilli; order Caryophanales; family Paenibacillaceae; genus Paenibacillus; species Paenibacillus sp. JT31N17. The sequence goes on along the minus strand of NZ_JBWDNP010000001.1, from coordinate 1,079,902 downwards.
CCGGCACATTGAACCCTGCGGATTTTCAGCATTCCGTCAATACGTCGGACGGCAAATTGTACTCGCTTCCGTTCAATTCGAACGACTGGGTGCTCGTATATAACAAGGATATTTTCGACCAGTTTGGCCTGGACTACCCCAAGGACGGGATGACATGGGATGAAGCCTATGAAATGACCAAAAAGCTTACCCGTCAGGTCGGTGATATCACCTATAAAGGCTTTCAGATGAACCCCGCCCACTATATGAGATTCAATCAGCTTTCAGAGCCTGCTCTCGATCCGAACGAAGACAAATCTTCCATGGTCTCGGACAATTGGCTGAAGATTGTAAGCAATATCAGGGCGTTCTATGAAATTCCCGGCAATCAGCTAGTGAAAACGAATGAATTTGTCACGGGGAAAATTGCGATGATTGTGGACTCGCTGGAGAACGTCAATAAATTGCTTGACGAGAACAAGGATTTGAACTTTGACATCTCATCGGTTCCGGTATTCCCCGAGGCGCCGGAGTCCAAATTCCAGCCCGATACGAACGGCATGTTTATTACGAATCAGTCCGCCGACAAGGATCTGGCGTTCCAGGTCGTCCAATACCTGCTGTCGCCGGAGTATCAAACCGAATTGTCCAGGCAGGGTGTCATCTCGCCGCTTGCCGATCCGGCTGTTCAGGAGGCATACGGAAAGGACGTGCCCGGTTGGGAAGGCAAGCATCTTCAATCGATTTTCTATTTGAGCGGTGCTATGCCGCCTGCCCGTAAGCCGAACCTGACCTATATCTATGCCAATACGGATATGGTTTGGAAGCTCATTTCAACGGAATCCAAGGACAATCAGACTGCGCTGAGGATGGCTGACGAGGCCATGAACAAAGCAATCGAGGAGACGATAGTGATCCATAAGGAAGGCGGGATCAGCCCGCATGAGTAATGGGTAAACAGGTTGGCATTCCCCGATAGGGAGCGTGCGAATAACGAGGTTAGCCGGCATCATCCGGTTAACCTCGTTTTGTTTGCTGCATAAATTTCATGCGGCGGCAAATAATACCAATGACGTCCAGACGATCACAATGATCGGGGGAACAATTAAACCATGATTTCACAAAAGCAGCTGGTGTCTCTGCTGGTATTAATCATTTGCTTCAACAACTTCGGTGTTTTCAAAATGATGACAATGATCCATGGACAGCGGGATGCCTGGATTGGCGTACTCCTGTCGTCAATACCCGCCTTGATTTGGGCTTTCGTACTGGCCTGGATAAGTCATCGCATGTCCTCCATCACGGTTCAAAAATGGCTGAAACAACGTGCGGGCACATTGATAGCCATGGTGATTACGGCGGTTTTGGCGGTCATCCTGATGTTAAATCTGTATGTCAATATGACAGATATCGTGCATTGGGTCAACATATGGTTTTTGCCCAATACGCCAAACTTCATTGTTGTGCTCATCATCAGTGTTTCGGTATTGCTCGGCAGTTTGCTTGGGCTGCGTACATTGGCAATTGCTGCGGGCGTCCTGCTCCCGATCGTGGTCATACTCTTTGCGCTCCTGTTCTTCGGAATATTCAAATTCCTTCACTTTTATGAATTGGTTCCACTCCTGGAACGGGGTTGGATCCCGGTAAGAGGGTCACTATTATCCTCACTTGCCGGCATGTCGGATTGGTTTATCCTTATCGTCCTTGCCCCCTTCGTGAATACCGGAGCCAAAATCAATTTCAAAACCATTTATGTTCTTCTTCTTGTTCATGTCATCACGCTTGTTGTGCCAATCATCATTTCTCTTGGCGCTTTCGGGACTATTGAGTCCATTCAGCAGCGTACCCCCGTTTTCGAGCAATGGAGACTGGCAACCTTGGGCATCAATTTCTCGCATATCGACTCCCTGTCCATCATTTATTTTTTTTCAGTCAGTCTCATCCGACAATCTCTGTTGTTGTTTGCCGTTTGCTCGCTGATGCCGAGAAAGACAATGAGCCCTTCTGTTGGCGTCATGGCAGCCATATGGTTGGCCATCTCGTGTGTGTGCTTGATGTCCACCAATGATTTGAAATTTATTCAGCTTTCCGTTCGCTGGCATGATCTTGCGCTGGGTCTGGGAATGGGCGTTGCCGCAATGGCGTTCTTCATTTTAAGTTTCCGGAGATTGAAGGTGAAACCAGGTGCCGAATAAACTTCAAATTACGGAAGAAGCAGCCCGTTCTTTTTTTGCGCACTGCGAGGACGTTACTGTAAAAAAAGCTGCGTTGACAGACCACCCCGCTGAGGATGGTCCGTTTATTATGTACTGTGACGGGATGACCGACGATAAACAGATCAATGAGGTGATTTTGCCGCTACTTCACACTTTGTCTGAAAATCGGGAAGGAAAAATCCCTGTATGGATGGATGCGGAGCTGCTGGATCATGCAATCTCCTTCACCCGGATAGCGGAAGATATTTTTGCGGGCCATCTTGTGATCGTATTCCCCGACTCCGATCCTTTGGCTCTATCCGTTAATATCGCCAAGCGACCGGAAAGATCAACCGAGGAATCGAATACGGAATCCTCTGTCAAGGGACCCCGGGACGGCTTTACGGAACAGCTCAGCACAAATGTCGCTTTGATCCGTAAACGGCTGCGCTCCCCCAAGCTGGCCTATAAACGCTATGTCATCGGTACGAGAAGCAAAACCGAAGTAGGGCTTTTGTATTTTCAGGACTTGGTATCACCGGAGATTATTGAAGAGGCGCAGCGAAGGCTGCTTTCGATACATGCTGAAGGCCTGATTGGCTGCAATCAACTGGAAGAAGCATTGTCAGATTCCCCCTACCATTTACTGCCGCTGGTCGATTATATCGGCAGACCTGACTTTGCGGCTGAGAGTTTGCTAAACGGAAGGTTCGTCGTATTGATGGATGGGTCGCCAATGGCGATTATAGCCCCAATCAATATAGCAACCTTGTTAAAGTCGCCAGAGGATGAAACCATATCGTTCTATTTCGCCGCATTCCAGCGCATTATCCGCTACAGCGGACTGGTAGTTTCGTTATTTTTACCAAGCTTGTTTATTGCATTAACGGACTATAACATCGAACAAATCCCCCTTTCCTTTCTGGCCACCATAGCCATTTCCCGGATCGGAATCCCGTTTTCCACGCCGTTCGAAGCTTTTCTGATGGTAGGCATGTTTCAACTGTTCAGAGAAGCCGGTGTTCGGCTGCCAAAGGCGGTAGGCGGTACTGTGACGGTGGTGGGCGGTCTTATCGTAGGGGATGCGGCGGTTCGCTCAGGATTAACTTCTCCGACCATGATCGTCGTGATTGCGACAACCACGATCGCTTCGTATACGTTGGTTAACCAAACATTGGCCGGTTTCATTGCCATTCTCCGGATACTGCTGATGATTCTTTCATCGCTATTTGGAATGGTGGGATTTTATCTGGGGTTTTATTTAATTATCATTTATGCATCCTGGTGCAAATCATACGGTATGCCGATTCTTTCCCCTGTCTCTCCTTTCAAATCCCGGGATATCCTCGCAGGGCTCCTTAAAAAACCATGGAGCAGGAAGAGGAAGCCGCAGGATGTGCAAACCTATGTACCTGAAGGAGGCGGCGAGACTTGAAGGGGAAATGTAAAATGGCTGTCTGCATCCTCGTACTGGTGTTATCGACAGGCTGCTGGGATTCGAAAATCATTCAAAATTACATGTATATCTCGGCGCTCGGAATTGATTACAAGGATAAGGAATATACCGTTTACTTTCAGTTCATGGATCTTGCCGGGATTTCCAAATCGGAAGGCGGCAGTTCAAGCCCACCCAAAAACACCACATGGACTGGAAAAGCAGCGGGTCCGACCCTCAACATGGCTTTTTATAATATGATTAAACTATCACAGCAGCCTATTCTCTGGAGCCACATCAAAATGATGGTTTTCACGCCAGCTGCCTTGGAAATTGGAATAATGCCTCTGTCTAAGGGAGTAACCGGCCAAAGAGATTTACGTTATACTTCCCAGCTTTACGGTACACAAAGCAATCTGGAGGAATTGTTTTCTGTTTCCACAAATTCCAATACAACCCTGATCAATTCCTTGCTCATGAGACCTGGAATGGTTTTGAAGCAGTATTCCTATTTCAAGCCTGTGAACCTGCAGGACTTCCTGTTGAATGCGAATAAAAATTACGCCACCTTTGCCATACCGGTTGTTGCTATCAAGGAAGGAGCCTGGTCCAAATCGGACTCCGGCAAGGATCAATCTACCCCCGTAATTGACGGCGTCATGATGCTGAGCGGAGAAAAATATAGAGGTTCTTTTGACGGTGCGACGGTATCCGGTATGCGCTGGTTGAACACAAAAGCAGTCTTCGATCCCCTGCTGCTAAAGAAGGGCGACCGAAATGTTGCCATCCTGCAAATAGAAAGGCCGAAAGTGAAAATACAATTTGCCAACCTGGATAAGAAGCCTGCCTTCAGTCTGCATCTAAGGTTTTCAGCTACAGTAGTCGAGATGTTAAGCAGTGAGAATGAAGCCGAATTAAAACGGCTCGCTGAGCAGCAAATCAAAGCAGATATTCTGGACACATTCAAGGCGACAATCGTAAAAGACGTGGATTTGTTTAACGTGGAAGAAATTTTTCATAGAAAACATCAGAAGGAATGGAAGGAATGGTTTCAGAACAACCATTTCAGATGGAACAAGGATTCCCTGACATCCATAAACGTGACAATCAAATTAAAGCATGCCGGCACGAATTATTTGGGAGAATAAGTACCTGCACCGCAATAAACAAAAAACAGGACGTAGCGGCGCCAATGCCCTGCATCGTCCTGTTTTTTGTTTGGTCAAGCCGTTCAATACTGAAACGATCCAGCTTCGCTGGCCACATAACGGATTCATGGTCCATAGGCCGTCTATTGCTTCCGGTCAGGCAGCTGGATGACGTAGCTGTCGGACATATTCAGCAGCTTAAGCGCCCGGTCAAATTGATCCCGGGTAGCTTTGGAGGCGGAATCTCCGAGCCCGGGAACCGGATAATTGGATCCATCCTCGAACCCTTCGCCCGGCAGGAAGATCGACTGGTCGTTGATCAGCGAGCCGGAGGGCAAGTAATAGCGCTGAGGCAGCAGATTGGAAGTCTGGTTCAGCAGATCCTGTCCAAAATGAATGTGATCCGCAAGCGGCGCGCCGGTCAGATTGGATACCGTCGGCAGAATATCCGATTGCGCCCCTGTCTGATTGAATACCTCCGGCTTTGTGACCCCAGGAGAGGCGATAATAAGCGGAATGTTCATCATATCGGCATAGCTGTACTCATGGCCGTAAATTTCCTGCATCAGCTCCTTGTCGTCATGATGGAGCGAGTACATGGGAAGGCCCATATGATCGCCGTAGACGACGAGAACGCTGTTGTCCCAGACGCCGCGTTTTTTCAGATCGTCAATGAACAGCCCCACCGCGTAGTCGGCATAATTCTGCGCGCGGATATAATCGCCGACGAGCGTGCCCTCATACCGTTCGGGCAGCGTCATTTTGTATTTCCGTTCCGGAATGGTGAAAGGATGATGCGCCGTCATCGAGATGACCTGCGAGTAAAACGGCTTGCCGCTGTCGTTCATCCGCTCCAGCTCCCCGGCTGTCTTCGAGTACAACACCTCGTCCGATGAGCCGAAGAAAATGGTATCGTCAGTCCCGAAAAAGCTCTGGTCGTAATAATGCTCGAAGCCAAGCGCTTTGTACAGGTTGTTGCGGTTCCAGAATTCGATGACATCCGTATGGAAGGTCGCCGTCTGGTAGCCCTGCGAGGCCATAAGCTTCGGCAGGCTCGGCAGCTCCTTATTCGCGTACATCATCGTAGCCGGCCCCTGCGGCGGGATGTAGAAGGAAGTATTCACGACGAACTCGGCGTCTGACGTGTTGCCCTCCCCCACCTGCTGGAAGAAATGCGGAAAGTAAAAGTTGTCATGAGCCAGCTTATTCAGATTCGGCGTTATTTCCTGCCCGTCGATCTTGAGATCGATCAGGAAGTTCTGGAACGATTCCAGCTGCAGAATAATAAGATTTTTACCTTTAGCGGCGTTCCAGTACTGCGGGACAGCTGGCTCCTGCACATTCTTGAGCTTGTCGATGCTTTCCTGCGTAATCTCCTGCGGATCGATGATTTCTTCATTGTTCTTGGCGAACAGCGAGTATACCTCATAATTCAGAATACCCATGTCCTCGGCTTTGACGATTTCGTTCATGCTGGCGCGGTTTGGGTAGATGCTGAAGAAGCAGAGAACCAGAGACACCACGAACAGAACCGTAGCCGCCTTCCGGTTCACGCCGCGCGTCGCAATCCGCTTCCATATTTGCGCTGTCTTTTTGCGGAACAAGACGAAGCCAAGGACGATAATATCCAGAAAGATAAGCAGATAATAAGGATCAAGAAGCGAGAAAGAGCTGTTCTTCACCGCCGTGACTTGATTAACCTGCTCCAGGGCATGATAGGTAACGATGACGCCATAATATTTGTAATACATAATAACCGCGAAAATAATCGCTGTCACGAACAGGTTGGCCGTCATATAAAGCCCGAGCTTGCGCTTGACGGCAAACATCTCGATCACGCAGAACAAGAGCCAGAAGAAGGGCAGCTCCGTCACCAGCATCTTCCACGAAAGCCCCCCGTCGAAAATCGAAAAATAGGCAATCGCGCTTTTTAACAGCAGAATAATTGTAAAAAAAATGAACGGTCTAACGCGCAGAAGGCGCGCAGGATTGAAAAAAGACACAGAATACTACCTTCCTTTCAGTCGCCCTATGATGGCAGCATAAAAAATAAATAGGACCTGAGCAGTCTATTAATAGAATCCATTATGATCCTTCTGATAGAGGATGTCAAAGTGAACAACCTCCACATTTGTCTGCATCTGCATAATATCCGCCTGCCGGCAAATAATATCAATATGCGAGAGAACAGATCCATAGAGGGGGCCAGATAAGCATGAATCATAAAGATTTTGTGAGCCCTTCTCAAATGGCATTGCTGCTGCTTGCCTTTACCCTTGGCTCCTCCATCGTCTTTATTCCAAATCCGGTCATCCACGCTGCCGGCAATAGTGCCTGGATCTCTGTCGTCATCTCCGGAGCAGCTGGCATTCCCGGACTTATCAGCGTTCTTTATCTGTACCGGATCTATCCGGACAAATCCTCCATCCAATATCTGGGAGATATCTTCGGCAAATGGATCGGTACGGTTTTTGCCGTCCTGATGCTGCTTGCAATCGTGCGAATGACCGCCAATATTGTCATAGGAGTGGGCGCTTTCTTTACTACCACCATGATGCTGGGTACTCCTATATATGAGTTTCATGTCCTCATTCTTCTTGTTTCCGCGCTCACGGCGCTGTCCGGAATTGAAGTGACTGTCCGGTTATTCAATCTGTTCCTCCTGGTAATGCTGGCTACGATCATCATCATTTTGCTTTTTGGTATGGGGAACTACCATCCGGCTAATTTGCTCCCTCAGTTCACGGGCAGCATATCGCCTATTTTGCATGGCGCGATCATCAATTTCGGTTTTCCCTATTCAGAGATTTTCACATTTTCCATACTGCTTTATTTTGTGCGTCCTGCCAAGAATGAGTCGCTTGGCAAATTTCTGTTTTCCGTATACGCCCTCAACATGTTGATTTTTATCCTGGTCGTCTTATGCGCCACTATGACGTTTGGAAGCGGAGCAGGCAATCGTAATTTCACCTTGTACGTGATGGCACGCGTGACTCATATTTCCGGTTTTGTCGAAAGGAGCGACGCGATTGCCGGTATTACGCTGATTGCAGGATCCTATATTAAAGCAACAATCGCTTTAGTTTCGCTCAGCTCGGGGATCGCTCATCTTTTGAAGCTGAAGGACAGCAGGTCCGTCATCCTTCCCCTGGTATTGCTGCTGCTATTTATGTCACTGACCACGTACTCGACGCAAATGGAATCCAGTATAACGTGGTATCTCATCGTGCCTGCTATCAATATGTGCGCTACAATCCCCATTATTCTGGCGGCGGTTACCGCCATGATCAAGCGCGTCTTCAGGAAGGAGGGCAAAAATGAATACCGCTGAGGAGTGACGTGACGGTGATGAAGACTGCGACGGATCCGGGGGCTGGATTCAGAAGCTGGCGATGTCCTAAGGGGCTTCGGCTTTCGGAGGGGCTGGCCGACGTGAAAACGGATCTGACCGCATCCAGCCGCAAAGCAAAAACAGGACAAAGCTGCGGCAATCGCCCTGCTCTGTCCTGTTTCTGGTCATATCTGATTCACAGTCAATTTCATAGTCATGCCCTGTTCCATATGAAAGACCGGTTTGATCCTTATTCATGTGGCTTTATCAGCCCCGTGTTGGGCTTTGCGGATGGGACTTGCCGCTTCAGGATCCTGCTTTGCCTTCAAAAACGACTTCGCTCAGCGGCTTGCGGCCATTAGGCACTTCCCTGAGCCGGACCGCTTCCGGCAATTCGTTTTTGTCTCCCTGATAGCCAATGGCTATCACGGCATGCAGCTCGTAGTTGTCCGGGATCTGTAATGCTTCCCGCGCCGCCTGACGGTCGAAACCGCCTATCGCATGAGTGGACAATCCCTTCAGGGTCGCCTGCAGCGCCAAATATCCCCAGGCGGTTCCGCTGTCGAAGGCATGAGCCCCATTGGGATCGCCGTTTTCACGCAGCTTATCGGAGGCAATGACAACAAGCACAGGCGCACTGGACGCCCAGGTTCTGTTGAAATCGTTAAGGAAGCCATGGAACACGCGCAGCTGCTCCTCCGTCTTCGCCACAATGAAGCGCCATGGCTGGTCATTATAGGAGGACGGCGCCCAATGGGCCGCTTCGAGCAGGGTGTTCAGATCCTGTTCGGACACTTGCCGGCCGGAAAAAGCACGAGGAGACCAGCGGTTCAAAAACAAAGGGGCAAGCTCATATTCCGATTTCCGATTTGCTTGGACCTCCTCGGTAAGCGAGTCGACGATTTGATAATTGCTCATTGCTTAAACACACCTTTCCAATGGGAATTTGTCTAATTACATTTGTATTTTATCACATATGGGAGCGGGAGAAGGCTTAAAGTTGGTACGAATAATAATCTTGCGCATGTACCGCCTTGAATCCCACAGATTCATACAATCCGAGAGCATGGTTGTTTTTCGTTTCAACCTCCAGGTGTACCGAATGACCGGTTGACCGTTGATCCTGTATGACCCGGCGCAGCACTGCTCTGCCTATTCCCCTGCCCCTCTGATCAGGCAAAATGGAAAATCCATAGATCCACGCCTGCCCATCTTTCCGGCTCACACGAATTTTCCCTACTGTCTTATCGTTCACCTCAATCATAAACATATCGGTTTCTTCGTCGCCCTCAACCCTGCTTTCCATAGCTTGGGCATCTGCTTCGTCAATTCCGAACCCTGTGACCGATAAATGCACGCGCATGTCAAAATCCTCTGCTGCCGCATGCCTGAGAGCAACCCCCTCAGCGGCATCCAGCGGCCTTTCCTGCCACTCCATCTGATGTTCGGAAAACGCATAAACAGCACCTTGTTTCTCTAGAAAGGCTTTTGCCGTATCCGACCCTGCAGGAGCATTCAACAATATTTTTCTGTATCCGTTATGCCTGGCTGTTTCCATTCCCTGCCGGAACAATTGCTGGAAATAGCCCTTCCGTCGTTCACCAGGCTTTACCATACCACATACTTCGACTGTGGAACCAAAAGGGTACATACCAAGAAACGCCGCAAGCTTGCCATTCTCATACTGAATAAAATCAAGCTGATCCCCTTCCCGATTTCTCAGCATTCCCCAATTAAGTTTAAGCTGCAACTGATCATGCGTTTCACATTCGTGCTGCAGTTGTTCAATCTCTTGCAATTGCTTTGTCGTTAACATTATATTCTCCTTGTTAATGGATTTTAAATAAGGACTGGTTAATGTACTCATTCCGCTGGCCTTCTAGCTAAATTAATACAAGTTACTTGAATTAGCAAGAGGAGCGAATGACAAATGCAACATGATTTATTATTCGATTTTTCCAGGATACAGAAGCAGTGAAAAATTCATAAGCTGCCGGGCAAGCCATGAAGTCAGATATACTCAACATCCATATCGGGTTCTGACCTCTCTATGCTGTTCAAGCAAGCCGGGGTGTCAAGCAGCATTAACCCAATTTATATAGGCTAGTGTCGCTGGTCATTCGCTGGGCATAAGATATCCCATTAGAAAATTCGATTACTGGAGGAAATGATATGGCTTTTAATTCATTTGATCATCCTGCGAACTTTTGGTGGAACCGCAGCATCCTTGGCGGCATTCTCGGCGGCGGCTTCCCTGGCGGCATTCTCGGTGGAGGGTTCCCCGGCGGCATTCTCGGCGGCGGCTTCCCGGGTGGATTTCCCGGCGGCGGCTTCCCCGGCGGCGGATTTCCTGGCGGCGGATTTCCCGGCGGCGGATTTCCCGGCGGCGGATTTCCTGGCGGCGGATTTCCCGGTGGTGGCTTTCCCGGCGGCGGATTTCCCGGTGGCGGATTTCCCGGTGGCGGATTTCCCGGCGGCGGATTTCCGGGGCATGGCTTCCCGGGTGGAGGCTTCCCCGGCGGCGGATTTCCCGGCGGGGGCTTCCCGGGGCATGGCTTCCCGGGTGGAGGCTTCCCCGGCGGCGGATTTCCCGGCGGCGGATTTCCCGGTGGCGGATTTCCCGGCGGCGGATTTCCCGGCGGCGGATTTCCCGGCGGCGGATTTCCCGGTGGAGGCTTCCCCGGCGGCGGATTTCCTGGCGGCGGATTTCCTGGCGGCGGATTTCCTGGCGGTGGCTTCCCCGGCGGATTTCCCGGTGGCGGAGGCCCTGGCAGGTATCTCCCCAGCGGAGAGGAATTAGATAAACAGGTTGAAGAACCTGTTCTTAGGGAGCAACAACCCGGCACTCGTTTAACTGCGCCCATCCTATAATAAAGACACCTGTTTCGAATGGTTGTGAAGGCTCGTCGCTCTCACATCGACCATGGAACAGGTGTTTTCCTTACATATGCTGAAGAAAAATAGATTTTAATTAATGTACATAATATTTAATATAATTAATTTTTAATCCAATTAACTATATCCTCTAAAAATGGAAGTCCTCACTTTCGTCTGATATGACTCATCTCGAAGCCGCTTCCAGGTATTGATGGCATCCGTCTCAAACTATACCTTAACTTCTGCTCAGGAACTTCAAATTCAATTTTGTTAACCAGGAAATCCAGGCTCGCCTTCATGATTTCGACTGTTACGCCTTCGCCCGGGCAGCGATGACCCTTATCAGGATCGCCTCCGCCCTGGGGAATAAATTCAAACCAGCCGCCTTTCCATTCCTTAAATCTCTCCGGCCGGAATTCTTCCGGGTTACTCCAGATTCTGGCGTCATGATTGATACCGTAAATATCAAGAATGGCAAGGGTTCCCTTCTTGAATTCACAATGATTCCATATAAAGTCCTCACGCACCCTTGCCCCAAGTATAGGGACAAACGGGTAGTAGCGACGAACTTCCTGTGTGAACATTTCCAGATCGTCCCCGCTGCCGGAGCGAAGCTTTTCTTTCCATTCCGGATGCTTATACAGCGCTAAAGCTGAAAATGTGATAAAGGTTGCTATCGCTACAATCGGCCGCAATACGTTTATGAGTTCTACTGCAGCTATTTGGGTGTCCAGCTGGCTTCCGTCAAGCGCCTTGTAGAACGATATCGAATAGAGGGCTGAGTCCTCCTCAGCCTTCAGCTTCCCTGCCCGGACATCTTCAATCAACGATCTGATCCAATCCTCAGTCCGGTTTCTTGCCAGCCTTCCTCTCAAGTGACGCAGGCCGACCGCTCCAAAAGCATCAACCATCGCACTGAAGTCGTTTGCCCTTCCTTTAACTTCTGATTCCTGCAGCGGAACACCTGCCCAAATGCAAGCTGTCCGGCATAGAATTTCCTTCGCTTCTTCAAAAAGCACCACTTTATCGGCGCTTTCCCACTTGCTGGAGGCAGTCTGCCACTCCTCCATGGCAAGCTCGGCAAGCCTTTTCTGATGCGGCGGTGTCAAGAGTGATAAAAAAAGCAGCCTGCGGTGGATATGCGCTTCGCCATCCATTGTCTGGACGCCATTCGCGCCAAACAACGATTCCTGCAGACGCTTGGGCAAGGCGCCTTTGCGCAGAAACCGTTCCGGATCGTAAAACACTTTCACCGCTTCTTCTCCGCTCATGCAGATAACCTTCTGTCCGAGCAAATGCGTTACAAATATATCGGACTTATATTTCTCCATCCGATTCGGAATGAACAAATAACCTTCCCGCATCAGCGCAATCGTGTGATCAAGACCATGCTCATGCGGAACCTGCTCTTTCGTTAACATAATCGGTTCATCTCCTGAATTTCGAGTAAGCGGCCCCAACGCTGCTGCACTCCATTGTTTTCCTTGATATTTTGTTATACCCCACCCCGCCCGGAAATTATTCATGATCGGAGCATCCGATCGTTATAAAGAAAGCTAAGAAAAAGCGGCTTCGCCGCCCCTTGTGGGCATCGATAGCATCTTCCTCGAAAATATCAGAAAGGGATAAGACGTCTATCTTCGGACATTCCAAAAAAAAACGATACCATAAACGGCATCGTCCTTGAATGTATCCCTTTGGCCTGCTGAATATCGGGCTGTCATCAAATGCGCTGAACCGCAACCGGGCTCTCCATGAAGGCTACCTGAAGCTCGGGGAATGCCTCGTGCAGTATTCCCACAACGGTCAGCATGCCAGCCTCCTCGCTCTTCTGATGCCCGGTAATGATCAGCGCTTTTGCAAGTCCCATATCGGCAGCGTCCCTTACATATTCATTCGTCTCCCATTCATTCGTCTCGCCAACGATCAGCAGATCGATATCCCGGCTTCCAAGAAATTCGATATGCCGGCGGCCTCCGGGCGCTCCGGGCATCAGCCCAAACCGCCTCACCGGCAAATCGGGATCTCCGGCTATGAGCATGCTGTCTATGCCAAGCCTGCTTTTCATATGCGAGGCGATGCTGCGGACTGTGTGCCGCTCGCTCGAAGGAGGCGTAAGCAGATTTATTTCTGCCGGATCCGAGTATGCTTCCCACTCCAGCTTCTTCAGCATTCCGGTGAGAATGCCGTCCGGTTTGTAGGAATGGACATAATCATGCAGCCGGAAGATTGCAACGCCCGATTCCTCGATAAGCGCACGTTTTCTCTCATAAACCGCATTCCCGCTAAGCCAGGCACCCTCATCCGTATGATTGTAATAGGTCGGTTCATGAGTAATGATCAGATCGGCGCCTGATTCAACGGCCTGCTTGATGATCGCATAAGTGGTCATGAACACAACAGCCACTTTCCGGACCTCGGCATCCATGCGCCCGCTCTTCAGCGTATCGACGGTCGGATCGAGACGGCCGACAGGGCCCTTGAGCCGATCCAGCACCATCTGTACAGTAATGGTCATAATGAATTCCTCCTTGGAATAATTGCTTATTTAAGTAGTTTACGTTTTTTGGCCCATGATAAGCAAGGGCAGGTCAGCTTAGCCCAACACGAAACGGCTGAAGCCGTTCTTAGGCGGCTTAGGCCAGTTCCTTCCCACGGAAATATAGCAAGTATGGAGGGATTTTATACCTGCTTATAATACAAAAAAAAGCCGCCCTTAGGGCAGCTTTTCAGATGACAATAATTTTCAGACATGATGGAAGCCCCCGTTCCGGAGACGGTTCCCTGTCCGCATCATGCCAAAGCAGCCGCTTCTTTGAATTCATCGCCCGTGAAAGCAACGAGGGAAAGAATGAACAACGCCGACAGAAGCACGAATACGGCCATGCAAATAAAAGAAGAGATCTTTTGCGCTCGCGGGGTAATCGTGATGCCCCAACTGATCAGAAAAGCCCATAAACCGTTGCTGAAATGGAATACCGCCGACAATACGCCGATAACGTAAATGACAAAGAACGCCGGATTCGTGGTGATTTGATGCATCGTCGAACCAAGTTCCTCATGCGTGATATTGCCCAGGTAAACTTGAAAACGGATATTATAAAAATGCCAGCACACGAAAATAAACGTAATTACACCGGTAATACGCTGCACCGTGAAAGCCCAATTTCGTCCGTACGGATATTGCCCCGAATTCAGATTGGACTGATAGGCCATGTACAAGCCATAAATGCCGTGAAACAAAATCGGAAGATAGATCACAATAAACTCAAGCACTGGCAAAAGCGGCAGGCTGTTGATGAAATGCACTGCGCCCGCGAATCCTTCAGGCCCGCGCTCAAACGCTTGATAATTAGCCAATGTGTGTACAAGAATGAAGCCCCCGAGCGGAATGACCCCAAGCAGCGAGTGCAGCTTGCGCCAATAGTACGAGTTTCCTTTCATTTTCCTATTTCTCCTTTATAGAGGCTGCTTCCCTTTTCGCAAGATTCAAAAGGGGTCTGAATAGAAGGATGACAACTTCATTGCTCTTTACTTCAGCATGCTTGCCGCGTCCCAGATATATTTTTTTATACGCCAGCCAAGCTTGCCTGTTATAACAAAGTCGATTCCCCATTTTTGTGCCCAGGTCAATCCTTTCCCAGGACCCAAACCAATGCAGAACGCATCCATATAACTGGTGTGCACAGGTGCGGAAAGTCCTTCAAGATCAGCCGCCAAAATCTTGCCGAGCCTTGCCGCTTGGGCGATCGCTTCCTTGCAGGTCATCCCGTCTGCCCGCCCGGTGTGCGGATCTACAACTTTGGCACAGTCGCCGATGCTGTATACCCCTTGCATGCCTTGGACCCGATAGCTTGAATCAATTACCACATACCCTTCCCCAGTGACCGGCAGGCCAATTTTACTCAGCATTGGGTTGGGCTGCAGCCCCAATGTCCATACGCATAAACCGACAGACTGCGTCTCACCGCTGGCCAGTGTTAGTTTCCCCCCCGTTTCCCGGAGCACCCGGCTCCCGTGGACGACCTTTACTCCACTATCCAGGAGCAAACGCTCCAATTTCACTCCAACCTTGGCAGGGCCCTCCGGAAAAAGCCTTTTATTCGTATTGTATAAGTTGATTTTCACCTTATAAAGATCAAGTCCGAGCTGCTCGGCATCTTTACGAACATAATAAGCCATCTCAGAGGCCGTCTCCATACCGCTTATGCCTGCTCCCGCGATGGCAACGGTCATCAATCGATCACGCTCTCCCGGATTGGCTTCCGTCGCAGCCAGTTTCAAATTTGCACGCCAAATGTCCCGGATTTTCAGCGCGCTGTCCATTGTCGCAAGCGGCAGCCCCCCTTGCTCGGGGTCGGGCTGCCGGACGACGCTGCCGGCAGCTACGACGAGCATGTCATAGTTCATTGCATGCTCTGTTCCGGCTGCATTACGGAGCAGCAGCTTTTTCTCTCCCGCTTCGATATTCACAACTGCAGCCTGTACAATTTCTACCCCTTCGGGAAACAGTTTTGCAAAAGGGATCTTGATGTCTTCATTCGTCACTGCTGGCCTGAACAGCAGTACCTTGCGCAGATGATAAGGATTCTTGTCGATCAGGACGAGCCGGAGCCGATGTTTTCCTGATTCATCCCTGAATGCTTTGCGAATCTCCTTCACCGCATGAATGCCCGCATGTCCGCCGCCAACGACGACGCATGTCAATTCTTTCATCTTAATCACTCCTTAAATGCGTTTGCAGATAAAACGATACAGGAGTAATTTTTGTGACATTTATGACGATAGGTTTTAAATAAAAAAAATATGGCGAAATATTTGGTATATAATGGGATTTTATATGTACAGGAGAAGAAAAGTGAGGGAGTCTGCTGACCGTTCGCTGCTGAGGAGGCAGGGATACGGCTAAAAGATTGGCGCCCTGCAATTTAGAGCTGCAGAGCACCAATCATTTGAATCTCGTCTACTTGCTGAAAACCCGTTTCATAAAAGCCAGGCTTGCTGCGAACTCTGTGTCGGGATCATTGACCTTGCATTCCGCCGAGATCATGCCGCTGTAACCGGCAGCCTGCAGGGAAGCTGCAAATTCGGCGTAAGGATATTGACCCGTCCCCGGAGAGAGACGCCCCGTATCGGCCAGATGGATATGGGCGAGCCAATCCTTGTTATGGATGAGCGTATCGAGAGGCTCATTCTCCTCATCCATATGATAAAAATCAGCCAACACCCGAATGGAAGGATGATTCACCTGTTTGGCGAACATGACCGCTTCGGATACGCTGCCCACAATGTTGGACTCCTTCGAATTCAGCGGTTCAATAGCAAGCGTGACGCCGGTTCCGGCAAATTCTGCGGCAATCCATTCCAGCAATTGCACAAACTGCTCCTCCGCTTGCTGGCGCTCCCAGCCGTCGGGGATATTGCGGGAGCGCCCGCTGCCGAGTACGGCGATTTCCGCGCCGACTCTGCTCATGGCAGATGCGGCTTTATGGATATAACGCTGAATGCGGTTTACATCCACTTCCGGACCTACGACTTTAATATCGCCTGGAAAAAAAACATTGAATGCCCGGACCGGAATCGGACTGTCCGCATAGACGGGAATCTTCTCGGCCGCTGCAGCCTCGTTTTCCAAATCAAGCGATACCAGCGCGCATTCGATATAATCGAAGCCCAGCCGCTTAAGTCTCTCTCCTTCCTCAATACCACTGCACCAACCAAATGTGTACATATTTTCCCTCCTATTATGAAAGCGTTTCAGTATAAGCTTACTTCGAAATGTCCAGGTTAACAATATTAATTATACTGCAACCGTTAGCTGCGGGTTTTCGCAGCTCGGTTGTCAGTAAAGCAACCGGGTAGCTGTGGGTTTTCGCAGCTCGGTTGTCAGTTATACTGCAACCGGTACCTGCGGGTTTTCGCAGCTCGGTTGTCAGTTATACTGCAACCGGTAGCTGCGGGTTTTCGCAGCTCGGTTGTCAGTTATACTGCAACCGGTAGCTGCGGGTTTTGCAGCTCGGTTGTCAGTAAATCCGCACCGGTAGCTCTACGGCAAAAAATAATTTGCACAAACTAATGTTAAATGTTAATATACTAACATCATTAGTTTTAGAGAAGGAAGTGTTGAGTCATGCGGATTCTTAAGTATGGTACAGTTTATCAATTAACATTTTTACCCCGTGCATTTCCTGTTAATTGTTATTTGGTGGAGGAAGAAACGGAGCTGACTTTAGTCGATGCCGGAATGCCTTTCAGCATCAAAGGCATTCTGGAAGCAGCGGCAGGGATCGGCAAGCCCCTCACCCGGATTGTTCTTACGCATGGGCACGGGGATCATGTCGGCGCTCTCGATGGCTTGAAACAGGCCTTGCCCGAAGCCAAGGTGTATATATCTGCACGCGATGCCCAGTTATTGGCCGGCAATAAATCCTTGCTTCCCGGTGAACCACAATCGCCGATTCGCGGAAGTGTTCCCAAATCCATCCGGACGAAACCCGATGTCCTGCTCGAAGAAGGCGACCGCATTGGGTCGCTTCAAGCCATCGCGACACCCGGACATACCCCCGGACATATGGTCTTCATCGATGTGAGGAATAATGCGCTCATTGCCGGCGATTCCATGCAGACCCGTGGCGGCGTCGCTGTCTCCGGCAAAGTAAAATGGCGGTTCCCCTTCCCGGCCATGGCAACCTGGAACAAGCAAGCTGCCCTGGTCAGCGCAAGAAAAATGCAGGCATTATCTCCATCTCTGCTGGCTGTAGGCCATGGCAATGTCATTGTGAATCCTGCTTCAGAACTGGATCAGGCGATCCAACAAGCCGAGAAAGCATGGAGGTGATACGATGGCTGCCCGCCCTGGCATCAATAAAATGGTTGTGCTGCAAGCTGCAATAGAGCTTGCAGATGAAATGAGTCTCGAACAAATTACATTGGCGCTTATCGCCCAAAAATTAAAAATAAAAACCCCCTCGCTTTATAACCACGTGGAGGGCATGCCCGGCCTTCGCCGGGAACTGGCGCACTGGAGTCTCGGCCAGATGAAGGAATATCTTGCGGACGCGGCTATCGGCGTATCCGGCGAGGATGCATTGATGGCGATGGGACTTGCTTATCTGGCTTTTGCCCGCAAGCATCCCAGCCTGTATGAGGCCTCCTTTTGGGCACCTGAGCGCAATGATGCTCATGCAGTCAAACTGGGCGAGGAGATCATCCATTTAATCCTTCGCGTTATGGAGGTGTATGAGCTGTCCGAGGATGAAGCACTTCATGCGGTTCGGGGACTGCGAAGCATTTTTCACGGATTTGTTTCCCTGGAGATCAATAAAGGTTTCGGTCTTGCCCTTGACCGTGATCAAAGCTTTCGCTATATCCTCCGAACCTTCCTTAGCGGATTAAAGTGTCAGAAGCCATAAATCGTCATGCCTCCATCGACGTATAGCGTCTGCCCTGTCATGTAGGCCGCTGCGTCGGAAACAAGAAAGACGGCTGGCCCAACCAAATCCGGCAGCTCACCGATCCGCTTCATCGGCGTACGGGACAGCACGTCCTGCAAGAAGACTTCATCGGACAGAATTTTTTCTGTAAGCGGCGTTTTAAAGTACCAGGGACCGATGGCGTTGATGCGAATACCGTATTTCCCCCACTCCAGCGCGAGGATTTTGGTCATTTGGATCAGGGCAGCCTTCGTTGAGCCGTAAACGACCCCCGTGCGCAGCGCAACATGGCCGGCGACGGATGAAATATTGACGATCGATCCGCCTCCGGCCGCTTTCATATGCTCCCCAACCATCTGCGAGAGAAAAAACGCCGATTTTAAATTGGTTTGCATGATCGTATCCCATTCATCCTCGGTAACTTCCAGCGCGGGGGTGCGGATATTCATACCGGCATTATTGATCAGAATATCGATTTTTCCTGCCCAGGCTTCCGCTTCCCTAACGGCTTCCCTCAGACCCGGCTGGTCCTTCAAATCAACCGGCAGCGTCAGCGCCCGGCGTCCAAGCGATTCAATGATTTTTGCCGTACGCTTCAAATCCTCCGGCGTACGCGCCATCAGCGCCACATCCGCTCCAGCCTCTGCCAGCCCGACGGCCAGGGCTCTTCCGATGCCGCGGCCCGCTCCCGTAACGATTGCTTTTTTTCCCTCTAATTGAAATGACGGCAAATACATTTGATTTCCTCCTATTCTCTCTCCAACAGGCGTTCCTTGATTAATGCGGATGCATGCTTAATTTCATCGATGGTCGTATAACGGCCAATCGAGAATCTTACCGTGCCGGCCGCGATATCCGGAGACACGTTCATCGCTTTTAGAACAGGAGATATATTCGCATCTCCCGTATGGCAGGCTGAACCCGTAGTAGAGGCAATTTCCGGTACCCGATCTAATAGCTCTTGACCTGTTTTCCCGATAAAACTGATATTCAACGTATTGGGCAGCCGTTCCTCCGGATGTCCATTCAGAACGACTTGATCATGAAATGCATCTGATAATTTCCTCCAGAGCAGGTCATTCAATTCTTTGATTCGAATCTGATCGTTAAGTGCCGCAGCAAGCTCTGCCGCTTTGCCCAAGCCGACAATATTGGGAACATTCTCGGTGCCGGCCCGTCTGCCGGATTCGTGATTCGCGCCGTGCATATGTGGTGTCAGTTCAGTGCCTTCTTTTACGAATAACGCACCGACTCCTTTTGGCGCATACATCTTATGACCAGCAATTGTGATGAGATCAGCCTGAAGTGCGTCCGCTTTGACAGCAATTTTCCCTGCAGATTGTGCAGCATCCGAATGGAGCAGAACGCCCCTGCTGCTAGTGATTTTGGCAATCTCAGGAATGGGTTGAATGGTTCCCGTTTCATTATTCGCATGCATCACGGAAACAAGAATCGTGTCTGCTGTTATGGCGGCAGCGATATCGTCCTGATGGACGCGCCCGTACTGATCCACGTCTACATAGGTAACGCGTGCCCCTAGGGATTCCAGGAAGGCGCACGGACTCAGCACCGAAGGATGTTCGATTTTCGTCGTGACAATATGATTTCCGCGGTGGCGGCTGGCAAAATAAGCACCTTTGACAGCAAAATTATTCGATTCGCTGCCGCCGCTCGTGAAAACGATCTCCTGCGGCTTGCATCCGAGCAGGCCCGCTACCCGGCTTCTGGCAAGATCGACGGCATCTTTGATTGTATGCGTTGCCCAATGAGAAGAAGAAGGGTTCCCGTAATGGTTCTGTAAATACGGGAGCATTTCATCCAGCACTTCCTGATCGATTGGCGTGCTTGCATTATAGTCGAAATAATAGCGGTTCTGTCCGGTCCCGTTTTGCACGACTGCCGTCATTCCTATCCCCCTCCTCAATCCGAAAAGCCCAGCCCGATTGCCCCGTTCTTAAGAATTCGGGCTAGGCTAAGTCCATGCTGCCTGCTACCTTCTTACTTTTCATTCAATTGTAATTGAACGCTCATAGCCTCGCTTATAATCTCTTCAATTTGGGTCATAGCGTCATCTACCGATGCAGCCTTCACGTAAGAAGTGACTTCTTCCTCATGAGTGCTCGAGGAATGGGAATACATAGGATCATAGTAATGAACAAGAAGCAGTTCCACTGCCGCTGCATACTGCTCATTCATCAGGCAGGATTCAATTTCCGCTGCGACAGGTGTATGGATTCTCGATTTTATTTGCTTGAAGGCCCTCATACATGCCTCAGCATTCTCCCAAGGCTTATAGTCTTCGATAATTTGCCGTACACGAGCTTCAAGCGGGAGCTCGACTTGAATGTGGTGCCCGCTTGCACGCCTGTCCATAATGAGATCCGGGAGGGTAATTTTCCCGATGCGTCTGCTCTCCGCTTCGAACAGCATATAAGCAGGCTCGCTGTATGCGCGCAAATCATCCATAAGCAGCGCATCAAATGTTTTTTGATTATGGGCTTTTAATCCGATTTCCCCGAATATGGAGCCTCTGTGGCCGGCTAAACCCTCGAGATCAAGAACCGGATAGCCTTTATCCTTTAATTTTCGCAATATAGAGGTTTTTCCGCTGCCTGTATTCCCATGAATAACAAAAGCCTGCTGATCCAGCTGCAGCGTATTTAATTGCTCTACGACCCACTGCCGATAGGCGCGATAACCGCCTGTCAACCGATAGGCATGTATCCCCATCAGAGACAGCAGCGTCGCCGTGGTTTTACTGCGCATCCCGCCCCGCCAGCAGAATACCGATTTATTCTGGGGAATTTCAGCAAATTGCTTAATGAAAGCAGGCAGTTTGGCAGATACGATTTCCAGACCTCTTTCCTTTGCTGCCTGTACGCTGACCTGCTTATAAAGCGTACCGATTTCTGCGCGTTCCTGGTCGTCGAACAAAGGAATGTTCAGGCTGCCGGGAATCGTCGCGTCGGCATATTCCGAGGGAGATCTCACATCAATCATGACGAGCTCCTTCCGGTCCCGATAGGCCGACCATTCCTCAATCGTGATGTCTTGAAACATGTTTTTAAGACCCCTTCATGCTGTTCGATTTGTACTTACTTAATAGCATTAAATAACGACAATGCGGCCAGCGCCTCCGGCCCCTGCCTCTCCGATAATGCCCGCTTCGACCCCCGCTGCCTTGAGCTCTTGCAGCATCTCCTCTGATTGTTCAGCCGCCACAGCGATCAGGAGACCCCCCGATGTTACAGCATCGCAAAGGATCCAACGGTCGATCTGATCCATTGCTTCGGGAAATGCAACATCATTTTCGATATAGGCAAAATTATTTTTAGTGCCGCCCGGAACAAATCCGGCTTCAGCCAGCTCTCTGACCCGGGGAAGCAGAGGAACCGCTTCTTTTTCGATGGTAATCCCGACTTCGCTGCCTTTTGCCATTTCCAGGGCGTGTCCGATCAGACCAAAACCCGTTACATCCGTACACGCACTCACGTCATATTTGCTCATAATCTCGGCTGAGGATTTATTCAGTGTGGCCATAACGCGGGTAACCCGCTCAAC
Source organism: Paenibacillus sp. JT31N17 (assembly GCF_056269255.1). NCBI lineage: Bacteria > Bacillati > Bacillota > Bacilli > Caryophanales > Paenibacillaceae > Paenibacillus > Paenibacillus sp. JT31N17. Next base: position 1,057,943 of record NZ_JBWDNP010000001.1, on the reverse strand, counting down.
TTCTTCGGCACTCAACTGATCTTTCTTGATTGAAGTCGTCATGATGCCCACGCCAATCGGTTTGGTCAGAATCAGCTTGTTCCCAGGCTTTGCGCCTGTGTTCGTTTTGATCTGATCAGGATGGATGAGTCCGGTTACCGCAAGACCGAATTTAGGCTCTTTATCATCAATTGAATGTCCGCCAACAAGCGTAGCGCCGGCTTCTTTCACTTTATCTGCAGCTCCGCGGAGGATCTCCGCCAGAATTTGTTTATCCAGCGTAGCAATCGGGAATGCAACGATATTTAACACCGTTAATGGTTTCCCGCCCATGGCATAGATGTCGCTTATTGCATTTGCCGCGGCAATTTGTCCGAAGGAGTAAGGGTCATCCACAATAGGAGTAAAAAAATCCACCGTTTGAACCAATGCCAGTTCATCGCTTATTCGAAATACACCGGCGTCGTCGCTGGTCTCGATACCAACAAGCAGATCAGGGTTGCGCTCTGCCAGGGGGAGGCTCCCGATGACTTGCTTCAAGTCAGCCGGTCCTATTTTGCAGCCGCACCCGCCCTTACTCGATAAGGAGGTTAATTTTACGGTATGATTGGTATTCATTATATTCTTCCCTTCTCTAACATCTGTTTGTGATGATCTATATCATAAATGGTACCTGAATGGGCAAGAAAAACGCAAATGCAGATATCCTGCCCTCTCCTTATTATATGATATAATCCAGTGTAGTCATATGAACCTTATAGAATACTGGAGGATAACATGTCAACAATCAGGAATTCGAGTTTACGCACACCCGTCCACACCCGAAAAACATGGATGATGATTAGTTTCTTTATCGTGATTACCATCGCCGGATTAACCTATGTAAAATGGGCGCCGTATTATCATAAGGCGATTTCAGCGGCAGATACACATTCGATCGGCTCATCCATTCTGAATGGCTTTCATGCGGATGACACTGTTTCGATATGGCAATCTGCCGCAACATACGCGATGACTTATTTTAAAGCGGTCTGGAAGGCGGCCCTGCTGGGGATGATCGTCGGATCGATGATCCAGGTGCTGCTGCCGGCGAATTGGCTGCTTAAGCTGCTGGGCCGGGCTTCTTTTAAAAGCACCTTGATTGGCGGGGCCTCGTCTCTTCCCGGTATGATGTGCTCGTGCTGCGCGGCTCCTATTGCATCAGGGATGCGCAAGCAGCAAGTGTCCGTCGGAGCGAGTCTGGCTTTCTGGATGGGTAATCCCCTGCTTAACCCGGCTACACTTATTTTTATGACTTTCGTTTTATCCTGGAAATTTACTATTCTCCGTTTGGTTTTCGGTATTGTTATCACCTTCGGCATCAGCTATCTGGCAAACCGTTTCGCCAAACCTGATAACAGGACCGATGAATTGATTTCAACTCATCTGCCTTCAGTGGAAGCCGACAACCGCCCGCTTTGGTCGCGCTGGATTACAAGCTTTGGACGGATGCTCATTCAAGTTATTCCGGCCTATCTAATTTCAGTCTTTATTCTTGGCATTTTGCAAAGCTTTATGTTTCCCGAGTGGTTGAATGCAGGCTTCGCAGCGATAATCTTCTTTGCTATCGCCGGGACGTTTTTTGTTATCCCAACAGCTGCCGAAATTCCAATCATCCAATCCTTTCTTTCTTTTGGAATAAGCTCAGGCGCCTCAGCGGCGCTGCTGATTACCCTTCCGGCAATCAGTTTGCCTTCATTGCTGCTCGTCTCCAGAGCCTTTCCGCAAAAAGTGCTCATATTCGTAACGTCCTCGGTTATTGTTTTAGGGATAATATGCGGATGTGTCGGAGCTTTGTGGCTATAGCCGAGGCCGGTCAAGCAGCCGTATATCCGTTATCACAGTCCTTTGTCATACAAGGGGCAATCCGCTGATAGATTCATATCCGCCCCTGCCGGAACAGAGGAGGACCGCCGCCTTATCAGCGGCGGTCCTCCTCTGCACACCGGCAAGTCAAGTATGCAGCTCCAGCTTAAACTAAGCAATCAACATGGCCCCGTTCACCATACGCTCACGGCTCCATCAGTTCTTGGTTCCGTACCTCCCACCAAAATACCCTCCGGCGTTCTCCAAATAATCTGTCCACGGCCGAATCCCAGACTTGGGGCATATTGGATCCGATGACCCATTCGTCCCAAAGCACCCGCCATATGTTCGGGAAATGAATGCTCCAGATCCACCATATTGCCTTCCTTCCACTGCCATCTCGGAGCATCCAGGGCAGCCTGCGGATTCAGGTGGAAATCGATGGTGTTCATCACGACCTGCACATGCCCCTGCGGCTGCATGAACGCTCCCATGACCCCAAACGGCCCAACAGGCTGATTGCCTTTTGTCAGGAAGCCGGGAATGATCGTATGATAGGTTTTTTTCCCGGGTGCCAGGCTGTTGTCATGTGCCGGGTTCAGCGAAAAAGTATGACCGCGATTCTGCAAGGCGATTCCCGTTCCCGGAATGACAATCCCTGAGCCGAATCCCATGTAATTGCTTTGGATAAAAGAAACCATGTTCCCTTCCCCGTCTGCGGTGGACAAATAAACCGTCCCGCCTTTGGGTGGGCTGCCCGGCTCCGGAAGCAAGGCTTGTCCGCCAATCAGCTTCCTTCTCTCATCCGCATAAGCGTCCGATAACAAAGCCTCGACCGGCATTTTCATTTTGGTGGAATCGGTTATATATTTCAGCCCATCGGCAAAGGCAAGCTTGATGGCCTCGATCTGCTTGTGATACGTGTCCGGAGAATCTCTGGATGTGAATTCAAAGCCTTTTAATAAATTAAGAGCCATGAGTGCAACGATTCCCTGACCATTGGGCGGTATTTCCCATACATCGTATCCCCGGTAGTTTACTTTGACCGGTCGTACCCATTCAGGCTTGTAGCCCGCCAAATCTTCTTTCGTCAGATAACCGCCGTGCTTCTTAAAGAAGGCATCGATCTTCTCGGCCAATTCGCCGCGGTAAAATGCTTCGGCCTTCGTTTCGGCAATTAACTGCAGGGTAGCCGCATGATCTTCCGATTTCCAGACTTCACCGATCCTTGGGGCTCTGCCCTCCGGCGCGAATGTCTGAAACCAGTTTGCATATTCTTCTCCCTTCACATTTCTACTGTAATTATTGAACCCGTTGCTCCACCCTATCCCCAGAGTCGGGGTAACGGGGAAACCGTTTCGGGCATAATCAATGGCAGGCTGCATCACTTCGCTGAATGGAAGTTTTCCGAACCGCCCGGATAATTCCGCCCACGCGGCAGGCGCCCCGGGTACAGTTACCGGCACCACCCCATATGCAGGCATTTCCGAAAACCCTGCCTTGAGCAGGGCTTCGATGGATATGCTGTCCGGGGCAGGTCCGCTCGCATTTAATCCGTGCAATTCGCCATTCGTCCAGACCAGAGCAAATGCGTCAGAACCGATTCCATTCGAAGTAGGCTCAACCACCGTCAAACAAGCCGCGGTCGCTACAGCCGCATCGATGGCATTTCCCCCTTTTTTTAGAATGGCAAGCCCCGCCTCTGCCGCAAACGGCTGCGATGTAGCCACCATGCCATTCTTCGCGAACATGGCATTTCTTCGGGAAGGATACGGATAATAAGCTGAATCAAAATCCATCATAATAACAACTCCTTCTTTTCCCAATTTTGAGACCTATATAGGATCATACCATCTCAACCTTAAAACCGCGTAAAGAAAAAACCGGCTGCCCTTTGCAGGCAGCCAGGTTCGTGAAGAGGGTCATCTTTTAACCGAATCAATAAATTTCTCCAGAAATGCAACATCCGTAATGCAGGTATTGCAGTGATGATTGTTCAGGCACAAATAATTGCCGAACGCCTTGTAATAATCCGGAGATGATTTCGCCGGTCTTGTTTTGACTGAATAAAAGGCAAGTTCTTCATAATTGTTGCATAAGAAGCAGTAACTCTTCTTATTGGTGGGCGTGAATCTGCCTTCGACACCAATGAATTGTCCCTCTGCATGATAAACAATGAACAATTTATCCGTCGAAATGTCCGTCCAGCTCAGATAGGTCAAATACCTGAAATCAATCTGCGACAAATCAGGAAGCTTTAATTTTTTGTTCTTGGGAAACAGCTTCTGAATCTGCTTGCTCGTAATCTGCGGAAATTCGACTATATACGGTTCCAATGAACCCAGAAAATTCTGAAAATCCTCCGCTGTTGCTAGTGTCGGGAATTTCTCCAGCAGTTGTCGCTGGCTGTCGGTCAGGTCCGGAAACAGCTCGAATATTTTGGCTTCTGTACTGTCCCGTACCGATTCCAGCACTTTCAGATCAGAAACGGTTCGCAGAGCCTGCTTCAGCAGTCCGGCTTGCTTCTTGATCACATTATATTGATGGTTTCTAATAAATGGTACACGCATTGATGCTCAGCTCCTTATTTATAGTGAATGAAAATAAGGTAGCAAAGCCCATTATTAGAAACGATAGATGCTGGTTTGGGCGATGTTGTTATTCGTTATCGCGCCTCACGCAAAGTATCGCCCTGTAACAGGCTTTGCATGAGTGAAGCCAATCCGGCAATCTCTAATTGCCATCCATACCTACCCCCATCTTCCTAAAGTTGATACCAGTATAAAGGAAAATCCCCCTCGGCACAATTCATGGCGGTCACGCTGATCCGTTGGCAATTCCACTCTTCCTATAAGTAGCGCAGAAGGTCCAGTACCTCACCAGGCTCCATCCGTGACCGGTAATCCGGATTCACGCTCGCCAAACGGATTATGCCCTGCTGGTCGATCAAGTAGGTTGCGGGAACGGGAAGCTCCCAGGAATCGTCTCCGTTAAAGGCATCCGGAGAAAATCCGAGTGACCGATAAATGCCGCGCAGCCCATCCGCAAGCTTGAATTTAAGCTGGTACTTCTCTGCCGCCTGATTACGCAAATCACTCAATATGTGAAAGCTTAATTCGTTCTTTTCCTGCATGCTTAACGAATGATCCGGAGTTTGCGGACTGACCGCCAGCAGCCGGGCGCCGGCTTCACGAATGCTGTCCATGATTCGCTGGTATGCCCTGAGCTCCAGATTGCAGAACGGGCACCATGCTCCGCGGTAAAAGGTAAGAATAACAGGACCCTTCGCGATTTCATCAGATAAGGTGACGCCGATGCCTGTTTGATTGCCCAAGGTGAAGTCAGGGGCCTCCGCCCCCACCGCCAAGCCCTTGGCGATACCCGATTCCCGGAGCTCCCGGACCGATTGCTCGAAAGCCTCCACGACCTCCTTCGGAAGAACCTCCCTGCCATGTCTGGCCATGGCTTCCAGCTCATTTTGCAATTTCTGCTCCTGTCGGTTCGTCATTGTTCATCTCTCCAATCCGCTTATATGCTTTCAAGCGTACCAGTCCTCCTAATCAAGCCTCTACCGCTGGACGGAGCCCGGTGCTGGTTAGCGGGATTATCCGCAGCATATACGAAAAAAAACCACTCCGAAGAGTGGTTGGAGAAAAACGGTTTATGAACGCCGAACGAATTCGCCGGGGTTGACGCCATACTTTTCCCGAAATGCTTCCGCAAAATAGCTGGGATTCGAATACCCCACCTCGCAAGACACCTCGATCACGCTGGTGCTGCCACTGCGGAGCAGCCGGTACGCTTTCTCCAGTCGTTGCTCCCGCAGGTAACCGAACACCGTGCTGCCGTACATTTCTTTGAAGCCGGTTTTTAATTTATAATCATTCAGGCCGATCAGCCGCGACAGCTCCATAAGCGACGGAGGCTCCGCCATCCGCTCCAGAATGATCTCCCGGGCATCTTCGATCTTTGTCCTGTCGGTCTTGGACAGTTTGGTTGAAGGCGGTTTGCCGTCCAGTAAGAAAGAGCCGAACGCCGAAGAGATCAGCTCAAGCATTCTGCACTCCAGCTCAATATTGCGTACAGCCTGACCTCTGGCGGCTTGCAGCATATGCCTCAGGAGGATAATCGTCGCCGGATCTATGGTCTGCTGGAACATACGGTACGGCTTATCACCGATGATCCGGTCAAATTCGAATGATCGCGCACCGCCTGCCTCTTCCATAAAGTGATGAAAGGTTGAAACAGGGATGCCGATGCTTAACATTTGAAAAGCTTGATCCCCGCCAAAATGCATGCTGGCCTTCGCAGGATTGACAAACTGCAGAGTGTAGCTGCCGGGGGCTACCTCAAACTCCGCGCCGGAGACCCGGATTTCTCTGGCGCCCTGCAGGCAGTAGCTCAACTCCACCATTGCTGCTTCCGTGTGAAGATCCACGGTATGATTGCGGTTCAGCCTGAACTCCGCGATAGCCACTCCCAGGTCGTTGCGCGGCACCAAGCGATGAACGGAGCCCTCCCCCATCTGCGGATGGAGCTTCATCCGCTCCGTCCGGTTATCCGTCTGCCTGTACAATTCAAATCCGTCGAAGAAATGATTGAAATTTTGATGAAAGTCGGTACTGCCCATCGCTCTCCCACCCTCATGAAAATAATAATCAATTATACGCGCTTGCCAGCCGGATGACCACATAGGTTAAAGGATTGCAGTCCATCAGGAGGGTCATGGATTTTCCCGGTTCCCGTCGTCAGATCTGTATCCGTCCAGCAGCTTTTTCGGCGCACAGCTCCTCCATGCCTGTTCCAGAAGCTCTTGCAGCTCAGCCGGCTCTATAACCGGCAGGTTAACAAGGACGTATGGATAGTTCCGGTAATGATCCGTAATGTGAAAAACATCTGGATTTACCTGCATCAGAATATCCCTGGCTTCAAAGTCCGTTCTCAGAACCAGCGTTTCCCCGTCTTCAAGCAGCCGGGCAAGCAATTTTCCACGCACCCGGAATGCCGGAGTCCCGTAGGCTGAACCCTCCTCCACTCCAGGCAGTGCAAGAGAGAACGTGCGGACTGTCTTGAGATAAGCCGATTGATGAATAATGATCCCCTCCTAAAATAGAATTCATCAAGCCCTATGAAACTATTTCTTTCCAATCAGGATGGTCAAGTCAATCGTGATCTCAGTCATATTCATTTCAGGAATTTGCTGCAATCGTTCCAAGGCAGTTCCCCATGAGAGCGGGGTCATATGGAGCAGCGGCTCAATAAGAGTATTATCCATGGGGAACCGATACCGGACCCGCTCCATGTCCATACGCGTAAAATGCTCCCTGAAACGCTCAATCGTGCTGTTGTTTGAATACGGCAGTTTCTCCGGCTTATGGGACAGGAAGTCTCTCAATTCTTGAAGATATTCCCGTTCCGGGATTACCTTGATGACAACTCCGTCGTCCGACAGCATTCTCTTGAATTCGGCGTAATTGGATGGCGACAAGATGTTCAGGATAAAATCGAATTGTTCATTGGCAAACGGACATTTCGCGATATCCGCCACGCACCAGATCAGATCCGGATATTCTTTCGAGGCGCTGGAGATACCCTCTTTGGAAAGGTCCATGCCTACGCCCAATAGATCAACTGGGAGGTTTCGTGCCAGCTTCCCCTGAATGCTGTGCAGATGAGAGCCTTCTCCGCATCCGGCGTCCAATACACGAACCTGACTGATTGCCGTATTGAGCACGGTACCCATCCTGCTGCTTATCCGTTCATTCAATGGCTCGAAAAAGCCGCTTCTGCAAATCGTCCTTCTGGATTCAAACAGGCGCTTATTGTATTTTGTTTTGTAACCTTGGAGAGCCAAATTTATATATCCCTGCTTCGAAAGATCAAAACAATGCTGATTGGAGCATATCAAGCTCCTGGAATGTACCATTCTCATTGGACTGTGGCAAACCGGACATCTGAAAATGCCTTCATAGGCCGAAATAAGACCCGCATGTATACTGTTTTTGGACACAAAAAAGCACCCCGTTCATTCGTAGTCGGTGAATGAAAGAAGGTGCAGTCAAATAAACCCAACCCATTTTCCTTAAAAATGGCTGAGATTCACTGATCTGCACCTCACATTACCGGTAACGAATGAATTGGATGATCATAAAAGTTACTCTCCTGTCAAGTTATGTGGGAGACTTCCCCGCCACTTATTATAACAGATTTATGCCGCCGCCCGGAATGATTGTCCATCAAGCACTGCTTCTGCCGGAATTTCCCGGGGTACAAGCATTGACGGGAAAAATATTCAGTACTAGTATAAAAGAATTGAGAAAAAATTATGAAACGAAGGAGTCCGTATCTTGTCAGAGAACCTTGAATATCCAGGACCGCTGCAAGGCGGTAACCGTCTTCATCTGCAAGCGGACTGCGAGAACTGCTTTGGCTTATGCTGCGCGGCGCTGCCCTTCGCAGCTTCCGTAGATTTTGCGATAGACAAAGATGCCGGACAGCCCTGCCCGAATCTGCAAAGCGATTTCCGCTGCGGCGTCCACAAGAACCTCAGGCAGCTGGGCTTTCGCGGCTGCACGGTGTACGACTGCTTCGGCGCGGGGCAAAAGGTTTCCCAAGTCACCTACCGCGGACGTGACTGGCGGCAAGCACCGGAATCCGCGCAGCAAATGTTCGAAGTGCTGCCGATTATGCGGCATCTCCATGAGCTGCTCTGGTATCTGACCGAAGCGCTGGCGCTGCAGCCGGCCCGCCCGATCCGCGGCGAACTCAGCTCCGCGCTCCGCGAGACCGAACGCCTCACGCTTCTTAGTCCCGACTCGCTTCTGGAGCTGACTGTGGCGGCACACCGGGCAGATGTGAACGCTCTGCTCCTGCAGACCAGCGAGCTGGTGCGGACAGAAGCCCGCCGCCAGCAGAAGAACCCGCCAAAACGCCAGAAGGCTTATGGACGGGGCGCCGACCTGATCGGGGCGAAGCTTAGAGGAGCCGATCTCAGAGCAGCCAACCTGCGCGGCGCCTACCTGATTGCCGCTGATCTGCGAGAAGCTGACCTGAGGGCTGCCGACCTGATCGGCGCTGATTTCCGGGACGCTGACCTCCGGGGAGCCAACCTCACCGGGAGTATCTTTCTCACCCAAGCCCAGCTTAATGCGGCGAAGGGCGACGCCAATACCAAGCTGCCGCCGCTGCTCACACACCCCGCGCACTGGTAAGCTTGCGATGCATCAAGACGGGCGAAGGCAGCAGCAGTCCCCCGGACTGGACATGTCCGTCCCCGTCAACCAATGATTTAGAGATTCCCATCCCCGTCAAACAGCAGCCTGCATTGATCGACCGCAAATTCTACGAATTCCCGTGTTTGCAGCAGTGCTGCCCCCTCTTCCGCCTCAGGGGATTCCCGCCATACAAGCGCTTGCTGGACAAATGGTTTCCACTGCGGCCATTCCTCCTGCGCCCATAACGCCGCCTGTTTCTTGGAAGCGTGCTCTCCTGTTTGCAGCGTATAGCAGGAGCGGCACATGGTCAGGATTGCATAGGCTTGTGCCCCGCGGCGGGACTCCAGATCCTTGATCCTGCTCCGCCAAGCCATTGCGTTCATGTAGATGTTGGATAGAAATTCATCTCTGGAAACCGGACCGATGATGGTTTCTGCCGGAGGTCCGATGATAACACGGCCATATTCACGCACCAGGTACCAGTTTACAAGCCATGCCGCTCCCGCCTCTTTGAGGTGAAAAGGTTCACCCGGACTGATGATGCCAATCATGCTGGAGCGGGTGCGGAAGGTTTGCAGCGCGGCTAAACTAAGGTAAGCGACCTCAATCCGGTCATCCCAGTAGCCGTGGCTGCGGGCAAAGTCCTGATGCATCCGGCTTACTTTGTCCGCTTCAGCATTCTCGAGCCCTGTGGAAATAACGGCCAACAAATCAATATCGCTAACCTCGGCATCAAAATCCCCGCTGACCAGAGAGCCGTACAAATACAAACCGACGAGCTTACTGCCTAAGACGCGCTGCATTTCAGATAGAAGCTGTCCGATCACTTGATTAACCTCTGAATACGGTGTTGGAGCATGCACAGCCAGCCCTCCTTCATTTCCTCTGCTTCCAAAATAACGAGATAAATTATCTTTACGATAAGCGGCAACTGTAAGCAGCAGCGGCAATCCAGCTATTGTCCGCAAGCCGCCGGACCCATGCTGAATGCAAGACCCTGCCAATTGAAATCCCCACGATCTCTTCCGAGGCGGTTTGCGTGAGCAATATCCCGATAACGCCGAAGCGCGGCGCGGTCGTCCAATTGCCCGGTATCCTGGCCCAGATGCTCGGACTGAAGCTGGCAGCGCAGCTCGCGCACCATCGGCAGCTTGGCCGAACCAGATATTTGCGGTTTTTTTACCTGACTCGATTCTCTCCCTATCATCTTATCCTATGAAATTGCCATATTTCTACCCTTCTATATGAGGGATTCCGGGAGCAATCCCGGAGCATCCAAAGTCCTGAATATAGATATTATCTATAATTATATCTATAAAATTAGATTTCTTTTTACACAAACAACCAAAATATTTAACACCTCTCATATAATTCGGCGTTAATCTAGGAAATAGGAACTACATAAGCAGATGAAAGTGAGGCTGTTAGCTCTATGCAATCCCAAGTGCAATATAACGTATTCAGATCGGTTGGCGCCAAGCTGTTCCTTTTTCTGTTCTCCGGCATAATCATAAGCGTTCTGTCTGTAGGACTCGCGGCTTATGATATTTCCGAAGGGATCATTGAATCCCAGGTATACTCCGCCGGACAGCAGACCCTTGAACAAACCTCCGATAAACTGAATGTCGTCCTTGGCCAATTCGAGGCATTGGCACAGCAGCTCGCCATCGATCAGGTCGTCCAGCAGCAGATGGATGTCCTTCTTAAGGACAGGCAAAGCTCCTATGCCGTGTTCCAGGTCTTCACCTCGCTTATTGAACGCCTGCAAACCTATGCCATGAATAATACAGCCATTACGGACAGCTACCTGATTCCCGTCAACGATACGATTACCGGCAATCTGGCAGCAACCTCCTCTCCGATCATCGGTACTTCCTCTATCCTGCTGGATCACATCAAGGAGCAGCCCTGGTACCAATCTGTCATTGAGGCAAAAGGAAATCCGGTGTGGATTCCCGTTGCCCCAAGCGTACCCGAGAATATATCAAACTCCTCGCAAGCAGGGCGTACGATTGGCGTGGCCCTCCTGCTGCAAAGCTCGGCGAGCAAGAAGGACACCTTCATCCTGCTGATCGAGCTCAGACTCAGCGACATCGTAAAATGGTTTGAATCGGTTTCGATCGGCAGCGGCGGCAAAATGTTGATTGTCGATGCGGACAATCATTATGTGTACACTCCCGCTGACCAGTTAATTGGACAACCATCCGATATCGGAACCGGCAATAATCAAACAGGAGTAACGTTTCATACAGAAGATGGCCGGAAGCTGGTCACCTATTCCGGATTGATCAAGCTGAACAACTGGCATTTAATCGGAACCGTTCCCTATAAGGAGTTGATGAAAGGAGCCGATCAGATTGCCTGGTTAACCTGGGGGATTGCGGGATTGGCCGCTCTTCTGGCACTCGGAATGAGCTGGCTGGCCGTCAGGCTTATCGCGGCGCCTCTCGCAAAGCTTCGGGATCTGATGATTGAAGGGAAGAAAGGCAACTTAAGCGTGCACTCCACGATTCGCTCCCGTGATGAAATCGGTCAGCTTGCCCAAAGCTTCAACGATATGATGTCCCAAATCGGCGGCCTCGTCGGAGAAATGAAAGTCTCCGCACAGGAAGTATTCGATTCCTCCGCTTCTCTTGTGGAGGTGGCGGACAGAACATCCCACTCCGCTAATGAAATTGCGGTATTGACAGGAGAGATAGCCGCTGGAGCAGTCAACCTTGCCTCCGAAGCGGAATCCGGCAGCAATCTGGCCCAAAATCTTCAGAAGCAGATGACGCTTCTTCTCGAATCCAAAACTCAGATGGAAGCAGCCGCTTCGGATGTGTCGGCAAAAAGCGAGCAAGGCTCCTCCTTCATGATCGCATTGATGGCAAATACAGATATTTCGGAGAATAAAATCCGCATTATGGCTGACAAAGTGACTCAACTGGAAAAAAGCACTCTCACTATTCGCAGCATTCTCACATTTCTGAATCAGATCACGAGTCAAACCACGATATTGGCCCTTAATGCATCAATCGAGGCATCCCGTGCCGGAGCTTCAGGAAACGCGTTTCGGGTTGTAGCGGGCGAAGTGGGTAAGCTTGCGGAGAGCTCGAAGCGATTTATTGAGCAGGCGAACGAAACGACAGACGGGATCGAACAGGAAATACTTCAAACGGTCAGACTGTTCGCGGACATCTACCCCCTGTTCACCGAGCAGGTCGATTCAGTGAAAGAGGCCGCCCGCAGATTTCTGGAGGTTCGAACGCTGATCGGAGAGCTGTCCCGGCAGCTACACAAGGTAACCTCTTACATTGAATCCCTGGATCTGACCCAGTCTCAATTAACGGAAACTGTGGGTAATGTAAGCGCGGTGGCCGAACAATCATCAGCAGCAACGGAGCAGGTCGCATCTGCCAGTACGGGTCAGAGCGTTGTGAGCGAAAGCTTGTCGTCACAGTCCGTCAAGCTGCAGCAGGTGTCGCAGCGGCTGGAGAAGGCGCTGTCCCAATTTTACTAGAATTTACAGGCGGCTTTATTCGGACAACCGCTTCAACGCAAATAAGGGGCCCTGCTGACCCCTTATTTAATCCTATTGTTTTAACTTATCCTAGACGGCAGGAATGGCAAAACGATCAGGAAATGCGGATGACGATTTTACCGAAAGCTCCGCTGCTCAAATGCCTGTAAGCCTCAATCGCTTCCTCAAATGGATAAACGGTGTCAATCACCGGCTTGATTTTGTACTCATCGAATGCCAGATTCATCTTCTCCAGCGCTTGACGATGTCCGACCAGAATGCCCTGCACCTTGGCCTGCTTGGACAGCAGCGAGAACAGGTTGACCTCGGCCATCATGCTTTTCAGAAATCCGATAATATAGATATATCCCTGCGGAGTAAGAGCGTCGATCGAACGATTGATGCTGTCGCCGCCCACGACCTCTAGGATATGCTGAGCACCTTTACCATCTGTTAGCTTCAGCACTTCCTTTTCCCAATCCGGCGTCGTCACATAATTGATAATATCCGATGCGCCCAAAGCTTTTACCCGCTCACCCTTCGCATCGCTGCTGGTGGTGGCAATAACCCGCGCACCCAAAGCCGCGGCGATTTGCACGCCAAAAATCGATACGCCGCCCGTGCCTTGTATCAGCACGGTTTCGCCCGCCTGCAAATTGCCGTATTCCACCAAAGAAAACCAGGCCGTGAGCGCGGCAATCGGCAGCGTCGACGCTTCTTCGTCCGTCAGGTTGGAAGGCGTCAATACGGCCGCGTCCTCTTCCAAAATCATATATTCCGCGAGACCGCCGTCATTCGGTCCGCCAATCGCATAGGGGGCATCATTATCGTTCGGAGCCCCTTCGATCCATTTAGTGTACAGATGGGATATGACCCGGTCGCCTGCCTGAAACCGCGTCACCTCCGAGCCAATCTCCTCAATAACCCCGGCTGCGTCGGACACGGGCACAAATTTCTTGCTCATCATATCCGGCAAATAAATACCGTCGATAATGGCTTTATCCCGAAAATTGAGCGATACGGCCTTCACCCGCACCAGCAGCTGTTTTGGACCCGGCTTAGGGGTGCCGATATCCACCAGCTTAAGATTTTCCAAACCGATGCCTTGCTTTTGCCATGCTTTCATTTTATAATTCCTCATTTCATTTATTGAGTTAATATACTTATTATCGTACCATATTGCCGGAACGAAGCACAAAACAAATAAGCCCGCCGTATAGGCGGACTATCGCCGGCGGCATGATGATGATCGCTGCTTTCTATCCTATTGTCCGTCCTCTATAAGCTTGACCAGAGTATCATAATCAAACGGATTCTGCAGCTTCACATTATTCACGATAATGGTCGGAGTCTGCTCGATCTGAAAGTCTTGCACGAGCTCCTGGTCCCTGCCCACCTGCGGCAATGTCGCCTGCATGTCCAAATCTTGCTGCAGCCTGGCGACATCGATCGGCGGCTCAATCTTATTTGCGATCTCCAATATTTTGTCCGGCGTTATCCAGGGCGCGTCATGATTGTCGGTCGGCTGCGCCCGAAACAGGGCTTTGTGAAACGGCCAGAAGCTTTCCGGATTTTCAGACCATACCGACTCGCCTGCCATGGCTCCCAATTGCGATTCCGCTCCATGGAACAGGACATTGATATAGGAGAATTTCACGATTCCCGTATCGATATAGTCTTTTTTCAGCTTCGGATAGATTTGATCCGACCATGCTTTGCAGGATGGACATTTATAATCTCCAAATTCCATGATGGCAACCTTGGCATCCACGCTGCCTTCAACGGGTTGATTGGCTATATCCGGAGCGGAAGCCAGAGATTCCGTCACTTCAGCCTTCCTGGAGGCTTGATTCAACACAACCAGCAGAGCACATAGAACTACAATGACTAGTGTAAACAGAACCAGATTTTTTGGTCCTTTCTTGGCTTGAGCCATATGAACATTCCTCTCCTTGAATATAAAGTGCAATAACCTGATAGGTACCGGTTCCTTTCCTATTATTCTAGGAACTGTAGTTTAATTCGTGACGCTTTACCTTTTTCCTTTTGCCTATGAATAAAATCCAATAATCTGTCATTATTTAAATCAATGCGGTGAGCGGCCCCGGCTTGGGTGCCTTCAGATACATGGTCCGGCCCCTAGCAATGCCAGCATCAGCACCATGATTACGATGGAAATCGTTACTGCCCGTTTGGGGACGATGGGGATAACAAGATCTCCCTCCGGGTTGAGAATTTGTTGAATACGGTAGTTGACAGCCCCATCTGCAAAATGGACGCCGATCCGGGGCATTGGCTCGTGTTTGAGCTTCAACAAGAACATCAAGGCGCTTCCCAGAGGAGCGGTCCCGTTCAACCGGCTGATTGCGTACCGGTCTGCCATCAGCTCCATCCAGACGGTATAATAACGGGTCAGACCCTTAATCAGGGGCACATACGCAAAACCCCGGCTGGCCATCGTTAAAACCAGCAGTTGCAATGGGTGGCGCTGCTTGCAATGGTAAATCTCATGAAACAGGATGGCTTCCATTTCCGCCGTTGTGAGTTTTTCGATGGCGCCCGAGGACAGCAGAATTGCCGGCCTCAACACTCCGAAGGACATTGCCGCAAAAGCAGGCGAATGAATAACATAGATCCGCGCATTTTCCCGCTCATAGTTCCGGTTCCATGCAAGCGTCAAATCCCGATGGACATGCTTCGAGATATGTCTCCGCAGACGAACATAAACCGTCGCCTGGCTCATGCCAAGGTATAGGAGAACGGCCATCGAGTAAATGATGAAGCCGTTGTACAGCCTCTCATAGAACACATGATTATGAGGAACATCTCTTACCGCGTTTGCAATCCATTGCGACAAATCAGAGCTGTATGCGACACCCCGGAGCTGATGGATCAGACTGTAGCCCATCTGCAATATAAGCCAGCCCGCCGTGAGAAAAATCGCAGCTAACGCCATCTTGGGTTGCCTTGGCATCTTAATTCCCTTCATTTCGTTTCAATTCATCCAGTCTTTGTTGAAGTTTCTCAATCCATTCGGGGTCCGCTTTATCGAGCCGGTCAATAAAGTGATTGGCGACCAAGGAGCCGAAATCATCCAGCAGACCATCCGTAACATACTTCGTCTGCTCCATGATGAATTGTTCCCTGCTTTGCACAGGATAAAAAAAAGTAAGCCTGCTGCGGCCGCCGCCGCTCGTCTCCTTGCGCAGATGCCCTTTTTCAGACAAGCGGATCATAACGGTCATAACCGCGTTGAATGAAATCGGCTGCTCAACGCGGATCAGCTCATGTGCCTGCTTGATCGTCAGTTTTTCTTTTTCCCACATGGTATTCATGATTTTAGCCTCGAGGGAACCAAAAAACCGCAGCAGCCCTTCCTCGTTCAAATTCAGCCTGTTTATTCTCAATGATATGGATGCCTCCCGATCTTGCTATAACAATCTATCGATGTCTGACGTTCCTGACATATTCCTCCGGCGGCTGGCCGATCATCGTTTTGAAATCCTTGATGAAATGGGCCTGGTCGTAATACCCCAAATCCTGCGCCAGCCTGGTCCAGTCAGTGACGCCGCCTCTCTCCATAAGCTCCGCCGCTTCCTGAAGCCGGTAGCGCTGAATCACCCACTTCGGGCTGACGCCGACATAACGGCTGAACAGACGCTGCAGCGTTCGCTTGTTAATGCCGAATAAAGACACGATATCCTCGACCCGCACCATCTCACGAGCCCCTATGATGGCGTCGACAATCCGGTTCACAAGCTCAACATTACCGTCCGGTTCCGGGAGCCGTTCGCGCAGAAATTCCCAAGCGGTCCGGGCTTGCTCTTCCTCCTTCGCCTCGCTGAATAGCCGTTCCTCCAGCATCCCGGGATCGGACCCGAAAATTTCGCGGAAGGGTATGACCTGATTGGTAAGAGATGATACAGGCTTGTTCCAGAACGGATAAAATCCTCCTATCCGGAATTTGATGCCGAGCACCTGACCTTCTCCTTCCAGCTCTCTGGTAAAGGTAGTGTCCGGAACACCATATAAGAATGTTCCGATTCGTTGACCGGTCCTCTCGAACGCCAGCTGGATACTGGGGAATGATAAAACCGTCTGGCTGTGCGGGGCTTGTCCCCGCAAATCCCACCGAAGGATCCAGAGATGCTCAATGTAAGGAGCCAGGTCCTGCCCAGGCAGCAGCCGCGACAGCGAAAAGCTGCGCATGCCCGATTCCGCATTCAGAATGCCCTTGTTTGACGGCGCTGTATCCGGTTTCAACATTACCACTCACCCCTCTGGCCATTGTCGCGTTTTTACAATACAGTCTGATGCAGTCATCCTATTATAAAGTAGCAGTTAACCGTTGTTTCCGCAATGCGACAATATTGAAATGGAGAGTGTTATACCTATGGAACCGCTCAAATACGAATTCTATGTCGGGGCTAAGCCCGAGAACGTGTGGCAGATTTTCATTTCGCCGGAAGGAACCAAAGCCATATTTTTCGGCTGTATTCTTAACTCAACATTCGAAATCGGGGCTCCCTATGAATATGTTGGACCTGGCAACGACGGGGAGAATACGGTGCATGTGTACGGCAAGGTGCTGGAGTTCGAGCAGAACCGGATAATGAGCTATACCGAGCATCCCGGCCCGTCTTACCGCGAGAACCACGCCGAGCTTGAGACGAGGGTTACGCTGACGCTCGAGACAGTGGGCAATTGCACAAAGATGACGCTGATTAACGACCTGTGGCCGGACAACCATCCTTCCTATGAAAGCACGAAGGGCAGCTGGGCGATGATTCTCAGCAATATCAAGACGTACGCCGAAACGGGGAAGACCCTTGATTTTGGCTGGTAAATGGACAATTAACCCTCTCAAATGAGAGGGCACGAAGAGCAGCATCTCCGCTGCTCTTCTTTATGTTTAATCATTCAACTTCCGTTTCCGGTTAACATCCGCACCGCTGCGCATCGGAATAACCGGGATGGCGATAAGGCATAAATGAGGCCGATCACGGCGAACAGAAAAGCGCTGACCACGAAAGGAAGAGCGAGATGCCCCCCGCCTGCCAGCCAGCTTCCCAGCAGCGGTCCAAAGACGATCCCAAGTCCCTCCACGGACGAGAAAATCCCCCAACCCATCCCTTTGGAGTTCTCCGGCACGTAGCCCGCCAGCAATGAATTCCAGGCCGGAAGCAGCGCGGCATAGGCAATTCCAAGCCCGAGTGCAACCAATTCTGCGGCCAGGAATGTCTTCACTTGAGTCAAGCCATAGAGAGCAAGGGCGAAGGCTCCGAAGCTGCCCGACAGGAACCATTTGCCTCCGAGCTTGTCGTATACCCTGCCCAGCGGAATGAGCAAAACAATCACGCTTGCGCCGCCGGTCATTAACAGGATTGAAAATTGGGTATGGGAGAACGCCAGATGATCAACGGCAAAAGAAGATATAACGGGTACAAGCATGCCTCCGGCCAGCGTTTGGAGCAGCATTCCGGGCAGCAGGAACCCGCCCGTTCTCATTTTACGCCAAAGACCTGTCAATTGCTGACGGAGTGGAGCTTTGTCCTGAGCAGCTGCATTGATCTCTATCGCTGCTGTCCCGACCAGCGCCCAGCCCGCGATACAAAGACAGAATATAACTGCGAAGGCCGTGCCATAGCCGATATCCATCACATATCCGATCAGGACGGGTCCCAGCCCCAGCCCTGCCAGCCAATAGATATAGAGCTTTCCCATCTGCGCCGCGCGGTTCTCTTCCTCTATCTGGCCAAGACAGATGAGCCATAGAGGCGAGAAGCCTGCGCCGATCAAACACGCTCCGGCCAGGAACGCCCAGACGCCCGGAGCCGTCATCAGGAGTCCAATGCCCAACAAGGACATTAAGAACCCGGCATTCAGGACCATCCGCGGCGGCAGCTTATCGAGCAAATATCCGACGAAGCCTTTTAGCAGAGAATCAATTAAATACTGCAGAGATACGGCAGTTCCGATAACGGAAAGAGAGAAACCGAGGCGGGACGAGCCGTAAGACGGAAGCAATACGACAAGTAAAGCACCCCGGATGAGCTCCACGAGAAACAGCGCCAATACGAATCTGTGGAACAGGTTTTTCATGCCCGCGCCCAGTCTTGCCTGCCCGTTAACGATATCCATGGACCCGGACCGCCTTTCGGCTCGCCCGTACCGGAACAGCAGGAATAGGGAGATCAGTCTGCTGCGTTACCCGGATGACCTCGTCCGCAATCGTGCGGGCGGCCTCAGGGCGGTAGAGAGCTTGCATCGCTGCGCGGATCCGGTACCAATTCGGCAATTTCTGCATAAGCAGGAGTTCTTTTGTCAACTCGCCAGGGCTATTCGCAATCCGAACGGCTCCCCTTGCGGATAGCGTCTCCGCATTGCCCTGCTCCTGCCCGGGCAGCGGGCGGTAGACGATTGCGGGCAGGGACAGACTCAGGGCTTCAGACAACGTGAGTCCTCCGGCTTTGGTCAGCAGGCAGGTGGAAACGGCCATCAATTCTTCCATATAACTAACGTATCCCAGAATGATCACCCGGGAATCCTCTCCGAAGATGGCCATCAAATGGTCATGCAGCTTCTGGTTGCGCCCGCAAACGATGATTAATTGAAAGTCCGTGCTTCTGAGCGCCTCTTTGGTTACCCGCTCGACATCTGCCAAAACGCCAAAAGCCCCCGCACTGACTAACGCAAACTTCGAACGCGGATTCAGACCATGCTTTCGGAACAAATTTTCTTTGGACAGAGGCTTTTCGAAAGCCTCCCGGACAGGGATGCCGGAAACGATAATGCGGCTGCCTCCGATTCCGGCTGCGAGCAGCTCCTGCTTCAATGCTTCAGTCGCGACGAAATAACGGTCGGTATGCTCATGCAGCCATCTTGTATGGAGTACGAAATCGGTAATGACGGTAAACGTCGGAATGGTGAAATCTTCCTCATCCTTTAAAATCTCCGTCCCGAGGAATGGAAAAGTGTGGACAACCGCATCCGGCTTGATCCGCTTGATGATCTCCTTGAGCTTGCCCTTGCCGATCTGGTGAATCAGTTTGTTATGAGTCTCATCCGCCTTGACCCGGTTCGTCCTGCTGTACATATAGCCGTAAGCGCCGGGAAACCAGGACATGCTTTTTATATAACAGAACCGGGAGAAAGCGTTCCATACAGGGTGGGCCTCCGCGAGCGGATCAACCAGATGAACCTTGTGGACTCCCATGGATGCCAGCCGGTTCTTGATCGCCAGGGATGCCTGAATATGCCCTTCGCCGAAAGAAGAATAAAGAATTAAGATGCACGGATCTTTTTTCATGGGATCAGCTTCCTCTCGGGATAATCAGACTTCATACCCCTACTTTAATCCCCGATCATAACCCCTATGTGAACAAATTTTTAAATGATTGTTAAGGTTTGCTTTCATTTGCAGGAACAGCTTGACCGGTTGGTCATATAAGAGACAATAATGCTCCAATGGCTCCACAATACTCGCCATTCTCAATAAACAAGGGTGAGGCCCCTCTCAGCTTCGTATACCGTTTTACAACATCCTGAAGAAGGTCATTCCCGATGAAAGTGGAGCCGATGAAAATAACAGATGAAACTCTGCATTGGCCGGCAGCAAGAACGCTGACGGTCGCTGCCGTTTCCCCCACCAGACCCATTACGGAAGCCAGCCGTTCTTCCTCCGTCAAATCGTCTATGGATGTCAACTGCAGAACATGACCGAAATTACTTGCTGTCAAATCACCCGGAATTGGAGGCTCAGCCCCCTCGTAAATATGACTTACCTTCAGATCTATCCGATCTCGGGCGCCCTTGGCTGCCAGCTGTACAATGGCTTCATAGTCTGATAAACCGGTTAACAGCCTCGATAATCCCAGTATGGTTCCGCCCCCGACTCCCGTTCCGCCAATCCGCTGCTGCTTGTCGTCTTCCACATGGTGAATCGATGTGCCGGTACCCACGTTGGTCAGGATGTAGGATTCCTCGGATATCGCGTTCCTGGCGAGAAGAAAACGCACCCCGCTGCAAGTTGCCTCGAATTCGACCATCTCTGCGGCTTTTTGATTTATTTTCGATTGTAATAGCGAGGCTTTGCCTCCGGTCATGCATATCCTGGCGTTCCCCAGCTCGTTGATCCAAGCGGCTGCCTCTTCCATCCGGGCTACGGGGAATTTTTTGAATTCGGGCGAGCCATTCTTCATCCAGGCGACCTTGATCAGCGTGCCACCGGCATCAATTCCAATATTCATCATGAAGTTCACTTCGCTTCCTTTTGCTCTGGCGTGAATAGTATTCCCAATGCTGGATCCATAGCTTCATTGTAGCTCTCAGGACGAGCTCTAAGTCAACAGGACCACGATAGCAAGAAAAAAAGCCGCTGATTCAGCGGCCTTTAAATGAATTATATTCGTTTATTGAGCGGAATGCCAGCCGATCCGGTCAACCAGACTTTGTCATGAGACTATATCACTTCGCAGTCTACCATGACGTGAATTAAATTGTTCGATCTGGGTGTGCCGGGCCTGTTGATACAAGACGAGGTATTATCATGAACTCATCGGATTTGGGCTGGTCTAACGTGGACATTGAGGAAATGGTAAATAAAAAGCATGGTTGGCCTACCGTGGCCATAAACAGGCATCATGCCTTCGGGCTTTCCGAATGCCGGTTCGGCTCTGGAATAACCGGAGCCAGCATCTTCTTCCGCAACAGACATATATCTATAAGACCAGGCTATTATCGTTAACCACTTGCGGGAGGTTAAATTGATGCAATCCCAACTCAGTCCTATAGGGCAATATCGAATGATCTTTCATTGGAGCCGATTGGATTGGAATTTTCCCGACCCTGACATGAAGCAGGACTTTGAAGCCAATCAATATTGGAAAAAAGCGCCGGCTTGCGGAGTAAAGGTGGATCAGCAGGGGCGCTATTATGTTTCGGTGCCGCGCTGGGCCGCGGGTATTCCCGCCACCATGAACCGAATCGTGATCAAGGACGGAAAACCGCTCCTCGACGCTTTTCCAAGCTGGGAGTGGAATCAGGCGGGAAATGTCCATGCTCTTCAATCCGTACTGGGTTACGAGATTGATGAGTTTAACCGGATTTGGCTGCTGGATCAAGGAAAGATCGCCTACGAGCCGTCTCCCGAAGGGTCGCAAAAGCTGGTCGTCTGGGATTTGAATACCAATCGGATGATCGATTCCATTACCATCCCGGATGAGATCGCATCTTACCGGACTTCGTTCCTGAATGATCTGGTCGTGGATAACAAGAACGGCTTTGTCTATATAACCGATTCCGGCAGCGGGTGGCCCGATCACCCGCTGGACGGGGGAATCATTGTGTACAACATGAGGACGAGAACGCTCAGGCGGGTGCTTGACCGGCATTACAGCACTCAGGATTTTCCCGGTTTTCAATTTCAAATTGACGATAAACCGATATACAAAAATCAGCCTGTACGAATCGGTGCAGACGGCATCGCTTTATCCGCGGACCGCTCCACCTTGTATTACTGCCCGCTCACAGGTCGCAATCTGTATGCGATTGATACCTCGCGATTAAGAAATTACAATACGCCCTTGGCGGAAATCAGCCAGGCTGTGCGGGCCATCGGCAGCAAGCGAACGACCTCCGGAGGAATTCACGCGGATAATAGAGGTAAT
Source organism: Paenibacillus sp. JT31N17 (assembly GCF_056269255.1). NCBI lineage: Bacteria > Bacillati > Bacillota > Bacilli > Caryophanales > Paenibacillaceae > Paenibacillus > Paenibacillus sp. JT31N17. The sequence continues at coordinate 1,035,735 of NZ_JBWDNP010000001.1, read as the reverse complement.
GTGTTCTACAGCATGCTGGAAGGCAAGGGAGCAGGAGCCTACAGCCCTTTCAGCAATACCTTCCAGGATTTTGTGTCCGATGACCGCATGCTTTGGGTGGACGGGGTTGCTTTTGACCAGAAGGGCTCTCTTCTCTTCAACAGCAACCGGCTTTACGGGATGTTTGGGGGCTATGAAATGGATTGGACCTATCCCTATAACCTGATCATCTGGAAAGCCTTTGTCGGAAATGGCGTAAAGTCGTACCTGTATGCCCATTGATAACATAATCTTCCGCAGAAGTTAATCAATCAAATCATGTTCCTTCAATGCCGCTTCCTCATCACCCGCGATGTAAGCAAAGATTTTGGGGGTATCCCCGATAAATTGAAGCAGGTAGGTCTCATCAAAATCGATGCTGATCTCCTCCCCATCCTTCTGACGGCAGTAGACCGCTCTCCAATGGACAGCAGCGGCCGCATGCAAATCATCCATCTTGACGGTATGGATTGACGTGATGCTCATTGACTTTGTCCCGATACGCCGTTGCTTCTCGAACGCGGGCTTCAGTGCTTCCGCATATTGTTCATCATTCTGGAAAACTTGAACCCCTTTGGGGTTGGCCTCCAGGAAACTTTCTGTATACGCGGCAGTCATGGCCGGCACTTCTATGCTTTCGGGATCTGCAAGGGCATCATTAATACGCTGCTCATACGCGCGGAAGAACTGTGTTACCGTTTGAGTTCGCATGTTTCGGTCCTCCTCTTGAAATAGTTCATTCCTGACTTATTACCCATATCCCAGGGATAAGGATCCTATCATTGAAAAATCTTATCAAGACCGCCCTTTGGAGAGAGCGGTCTGATTCGGGCTGCGTTAGTAAAGGCAAGACTCGCTTTTCGATAATGTTCAATATTGGGCAAGAAACACATCCCCGATATCCCTGCGCATTCATCCTGCCAAGTCCATCCTCCCCTTCTAATCTTCAATACTCGGTTTACAGCCGAAGAATGCCCTGCATCGTCTCTAATTGATGAAATATAAAATTAAATATATTTCACAACCCATTGACTTCTTTATCCTGCAGATCTATCATAATTTATGTAATAATAAAATAAAATAATTTCATAATTAAGTTCGAGGTGAGCAATGCATGTTGATTGTGGAGGGACTGACCAAGGTTTTTGCCAATGGCAAAGGAATAGCGGATGTATCATTCACGGTGAACAGAGGCGAGATATTCGGATTTCTCGGGCCTAACGGTGCGGGCAAATCGACGACGATCCGTCATATTATGGGATTCATGAAGCCGGAACGGGGAAAAGTGTCCATCAAGGGGCTTGACACCTGGACGAAGCAGGGGATTGTGCAGAAGCTGGTCGGATACCTGCCTGGAGAGATCGCTTTTATCGAAGGCATGACAGGAAAGGATTTTCTTGAATTCATGTCCAGGATGCAAAGAGTCAATAACTCGGCCAAGCGGAGCCGTCTGATCGAAAGACTGCAATTCGACGTCAATACGCCAATCCGCAAGATGTCCAAAGGAATGAAACAAAAGGTCGGAATCGTGGCGGCGTTCATGCATGATCCCGAATTGATCATTCTGGACGAACCGACTTCCGGCCTCGATCCGCTGATGCAGCAAATATTCATTGAGCTTGTGCTTGAAGAGAAAGCGCAAGGGACCACCTTCCTCATGTCCTCCCACAGCTTTCCCGAGGTTGAGCGAACCTGCGACCGCGCCGCCATAATCAAGGATGGCAGGATCATAGCGGTTAAAAATATTCATGAGCTTCAATCCATGCAGCGGAAGCTGGTCGAGATCGTATTTGAGCATGAGGAGGATGCCGGGAAATTTGCGTCAGCGGGCAATATGCCGGTCGAATCGCATGACGGCCGCCGGATCACCGTCGCCGTGCAGGGCAATTATAACGATCTGATCCAGGAAACAGCCAAATTCCCGGTTCGCAGCCTTGATGTCAAAGCGCAAAATCTTGAGGATGTTTTTATGCATTATTATGACCGGAAGGAGAGCGTCCGATGAACCTCCCTCTTTTCAAGCAAATGATGAAAATCAATCTCAAAGGCATCAGCAATTACGCCTTCGGCTCGGCATTCTATATTCTGCTCATGTTCTGGCTTTATCCCGGAATCGCTGAGAATACAGGTGCTCTCAATGATCTGATGGAAGCGATGCCCGACGGTCTGGTGAACGCGTTCGGCATTCAGGGCGGTTTCGGAAGCATGGAAGCTTTCATCTCCGGAGAGTATTACGGGCTCATCCTCCCCCTCCTGCTTGCAATATTCAGCGTTATGCTGTCGACGCAGCTTATGGCAAGGCTGGTTGATCAAGGCTCCATGGCGTATCTGCTGTCAACCCCGACGACCCGGCAGCGCATTGCCGCGACCCAGGCTGGCGTGCTGGTTGCGGGACTTCTGCTGATTATGGTCGTTGCTACAGCGGCGGGCTTTCTTGGATATGCCTGGTTTATCGGCGATCAGTTCGAATTTGACGGCTCCCGTTTCATACTGATGAATGCGGTCGCTTGGACGCTGTTTATTGCGGTCAGCGGGATCTCCTTCCTCGTCTCCTCGCTTGCCAACGATGAGAAGAAAGCATTGGGAATTTCCGGTGTTCTTACCTTCGGCATGTTCGGTCTGGATATGCTCGGCAAAATAAGCGACAGCGTCGAATGGCTCAGGTTCGTTTCAGTCTTTTCTCTATACAAGCCCGGAGAAATTGTAAATGGCGGCGGCGACCCGCTGTTGGCCTCGATTATTCTGCTTGTGATCGGCATTGCCGGCTTCGCCGCCGGAATCGCTGCATTCAGCAAACGGGATCTGCCGCTCTAATTAAAATCCCCCCAGACTGACAATGCCGGGAGTCTTATTATAGACACCTTGAAGCATTGTCTGCCTTGGGGGGATTTTCCGGGTTTGAGAAGGCCCGGTCCTTCCGTTCTATTTTGTTAATCCGCAGCTTATCAGCTGTTAGTGGATAACAGCATCGGCTGCATGCCCGGCCAGTGCCGCCACATATCGATAAGCGGCGCCTTCCAGTCATTCTTGCGGTCAATATGATCGACCCGGAAGTACAGGGAATAGCGGATGCGTTCGGATACGTTCATCCCCCCCGCATGGATAAGCTGATAATGCGTAAGGATCAAATCTCCGGGCTCCCCCGTAATTTGCACCGGCTTGGGTAGAGGCACCCTGGTTGACCGGTGGATCTTCTGAAACCCTTCATCCTGGAATAAAATCTCGGGGCCATGCTCGCGGAAATAGGCCTCATAGGCCCGATGGGTTCCCGGATACACAGTGAAATTCCCCCGGTGCTGCCCGGTTTGATCGCTGAGGATAAGCCCGACAAGTGCAGTGAAGTTCTGGGCAATGCCGTCTTTGACGCGAAGGACGCCGTCCAGATGCGCACCATGATTATCATCCGCAGGATGATCCGGATAATCAGGGAAACGAAGCGCAATCTGTCCGAGTTGAATAGGATGATAGCTGTCTTCTCCGACAAGTGAATCGACAAGCGCTTTTGCAGGTGTTTTGTTAAACAAATCCGTAATGATCTGCTCCGACTCCAGTTCTCTGCAGTAGTTGGCCCCGCGATGATCAGCAGGAATGCCTTTGCCGATCGAATGATTAATCGCCTTCATGGCCTGCTCTACCATGATCCTGGGCACCACGCCCGGCACCTTGACATAGCCCTGCTCCAGAAGCTGCTTCTTCTGCTCATACGTTAACTGCATTTGATTGCCTCCTTGGAATTTAGGATCATCATTTCTTGGTCATGAGCCGAACGGATAGCTCGGCAGCCCTTGTACCCCTGGCTTCAAGCGGAAAATTCCGCCTGACAGCGGCCGCTGTCGAAGCTCCTCTTCGGGCAGCCCCGTCCTTGCCGTCGTAATGTAGAGCTCATCAAGCAGGTCTCCGCCGAAAACGCAAGAGGTTACCCGCGCGGCCGGCACCTCCACTTTAAGCAGCCGCTCTCCGGTTTCCGGATTGAAGCGGGATACACAGTAACCGTCCCACTGTGCGATCCAGAGCATGCCCTCCATGTCCGTTGTCATGCCGTCCGGCGATCCCTCGCCCTCCGGAATCGTGATGATGACGCGCCCTTCTCCAAGCCGCCCGGTATCGAGGTCAAACGGATAGGCCCTGACCTGCTTCGTCGGTGAATCGATATAATACATCATTGTGTGATCAGGGCTCCACGTGATGCCATTGGAGCAGGTAATGCCTGGCACCTTCTTCTCGATCTCGCCATTCGGATATAGACAGTATAAAGCGCCGCCCGGACTCCGCTCGGTCAGCTCCATCGTACCCGCCCAGAACCTTCCCATTGCATCGCATTTTCCATCGTTAAACCGGTTGGCCGCAATCCCCGCCTCCGGGTCGCCAATCGGGTGCAGCAGGCCGCTTGCGGGATCGAACCGGAAGAAACCGTCCCTGGCGGCAATAACAAATCCGTTATTCCGGTCAGGCACGACCGCCCCGACATACTGGCCAATCTCGTATTTCAGGTCCGTTCCCGACCCGGGATCGAAGATATGGATCTGCGATTCCAGAATGTCCACCCAGTAGAGCAGCCCTTTGCCGGCATCCCAGCTTGGACCTTCGCCAAGCGTCGCCCTGGCGTCCAACACCAATTCCAAATTGTCCATGTGCATCCCCTTCTCAAAATATAGATAATTATTGCACTGCGCGGTCATCACGAAAATGCTGCGGTGTCATCCCGTAATGATTCTTGAATACCTTGGAGAAATATGTGGCGTTCTGATAACCGAGCGAATAAGCGACATCCATGATTTTATGGTCGCTGCTTCTCAGCAGCTGGGCGGCTTTCTCCATCCGCAGCTTCAGCAGATAATGACCGATGCTCTGGCCGGTTTCAAGCTTATAGACTCTGGATAGATATGCGGGATGCAGAAAAACATGATCGGCAATGGATTGAATCGACACGTCCTCCGATAGCTTCCGGTTGATGAAAGCATGAATGCGCTCAACGATCCCTGAACGATTGTCTTTCATTTCCCGCTCCAAATGATTCTGGATCCGCTCGAAGACCCGCACTGCCCAGCATTGCAGATTGGGCGGTGCGCGGTGCAGCGGATTACAAATGGGCTCGGCGTCTTCCCCGAGGAGCCCGGCTAATGAGAGGCCGCTCTTATGTACGATATAGGCGGCAGAGCTGGACAACAACAGAAAAACCTCCAGATGATGCTCGGCGGACACTTCCTGAAGCTGTTCCACTTCCCCGAATATTGCCCGAAGCTTCACCTGTACCGCATCCCAGCGCCCGGCATCCAGCAAATGCTGCAGGAGAGGCGGCTCATACAGGCTGGATAATGATTGCATCCGGGTCCTTGCTTCGCATTCGCGGGCAGCCATGATCATAATGATCTCCCGGTCCCGGCCCAGACGCTCGCGGACCATGGCGAGCAGCTGCTGGTAAAGACCAGCCATATCCGCCGGGAAAATCGCCCATTCTCCAACGACGATCGAGATCCCTCCTTTGAGATAAACCTTCACTTTGCCCTGGATCTGTAGGGCAAACTGTTCGAGCAGTTTCTGCCGGACTTCTTCCCCGTTTGCCAGCCCAGCAAGTTCACCGTACTTTTCGGCAGTCAACTTTACGCAGAACACCAGGTGATCGTTAACGTCCTTGCACGACCACAGCTCAAACACGCCTTGGCTGAGCTCCTCCGCAATATTGCCGATGGCATATTCCAGCAGCGACAAGCTCTGAAAGTCATGGCGGGCGAACTCCTCTTCCAACCGCACCAGTATCATGGAGAAAGCATCGCCCGATCCGAACGATAATTCAAACAGCTCCAGCTTTTCATGCAAAGCGTCAGATGTCATCCTCTTGCCCTGCAGAAGCTCGCTGAGCAGATTACCCCTAAGCAGGGGAAGATGGTCACGAAGCGCCGATTGCGCCCGCTGGAATGAACTGATGCTTTCCCATTCACTTTGGATTTGCCCGATAACGCGTTCCACCGCCTGCATGAGATCGCTCTCGCGTATGGGCTTAAGCAAGTAGTCCACGGTATGATTTTGAAGCGCCTGCTTGGCGTAGTCGAAATCCGCGTAGCCGGATAGAATAAGGCACTTGACGCGGCTCCACCGTTCCGCAATCCTTTTTACGAGTTCCAGACCAGACATGCCGGGCATGCGGATATCGGTGATGACAATATGAATCGGGTGTGCCTCCAGAAGCGTCAATGCTTCGGGAGCGGAGCAGGCTTTATGAATTTCTGCGATCTGAAGCGTCTCCCACGGCATAGTCAGCATCAAATTATCCACGACCGCTTCTTCGTCATCCACAATAAGCAGCTGATACATCGCTCTCCCCCTCCGCTTGATATCTCCTCCAGGCTAGGACGACCCTGACCCCTCCGGTCGGCAATACATTGATATCCAGACCGGAACCCTCGCCGTACTGGTAGCCAAGCCGTTGATGGACATTCCACATGCCGCATCCCATCTCTTCGTCCATGCTCCGTTTCAAGCTCCCATTGAGCGCGCGTAAAACCTCTTGACTCATGCCAACTCCATTATCCTCCACGATTACATAATGATAATCGGCATCCTGCCGGCAATGAATCCGGATCGTCCCACTGCCGGGTTTATTTTCTATGCCGTGGACAACTGCATTTTCCACAATGGGCTGGATAATCAGCCGGGGTACCGTCAGCTCCATCATATGCGGCGGAACATGAATCTCATAGTTGAACCGTTTCATCCGCATTTGCTGTATTTCCAGGTAATTCTCTACGAATCCCAGCTCGCCGCGAAGCGAAATGCTCTGTTTCTCGACGCGGGTGGTATAGCGGTAATACTCGCCAAGGTTAAGCGCCATAGTCTCGGCAAGATCAAGCACGCCCAGCCGGATCATGCTTTGAATATAAAACAGGCAGTTATACAGAAAATGGGGATTGATCTGTGACTGCAGCTGCTTCAGCGTCGCCTCGCGCGTCTGGATCTTCTCCAAATATACTTTTTCCACCAGCACCTGAATCTCCTGCGCCATCTCATTGAATCTGGAGAACACGAATGAAAATTCGCTTGCCCGGCGAGGGTACATCCGTATGGAGAAGTTGCCCCGCTTCATCTCCCTGAGGCTGTGTATAAGCTGTTTTATCGGAATCTGGACATTGCGATACAGCATCAGCAGCGCGAGTATGCTCAAGATGAGAAGCAGGCAGACGGACATGTAAAATAAGTTCCGCACCTCATGAATCGGATTCAGAATCTGCTCAATGGGCACGTAATCGACGACATACCAATTCAGGCGCGAAATGAGCGCAACACTGATCATATAATTCTGACCGTCAAGCGTTATCGTCTCGGCCTCTGCATCCCGAAAAGTCCTGCCCACCAGGGCTTGCTTCAGCGCATGGACGAGCTTCTCATCCGATGAGCGGTTCGTTATCAGCCCCTGGGAGGGGTTGAAGAGGAACGGATCATCGCCGCCATTGCGCTTGAAATCATCCATCATCTTGCGAAGATTATCCACAGGGAAGGTGGTCTGAATGATGACATTGGCTTCTCCGGGTTGAAGGTACATGGAGAATGGCTCTACGGTATACCGGCTGAAATAATCGTTATTCTGCCCAAGCTCCCTGCTTTTCGGGTGCAGCTTCCAGTCTGTCGTCGACACGTCCTGCATGAAAGCCTTGCGGTCGAAGGGAGCCTCCGAGCCGGTTGTGATCGCCAGATCGCTCGCAGGCAAGTACAACGTAATCCGGTTCTGATAGCTCGATGAGATGCTGCCGAGCAGAAGCTTCTCATAAATGGTGTTGATCGTTTTATCCCGGTCATACCCGCTGCTTGCGTTTATTGCGTTTTGAAATTCAAGCACATCGGAATCCCGCATAAGCTGCATGGAATACATCGACAGCTGCTCGATCTGTGTATTCACCTGATTCATGAAGACGGAGAGCTGCTTCAGCTTGGATTTGCGGATTTCATCCTCGACCAGCCGTGTGCTCCGGTTATTCACATACGTGAATATGATAAGAATCGGGATGAGCAGGCAGCAAATGAGAATGGCGATTTTTCCGAAGATGCTGAACTTGATCCGCATGCCCGCAGCCACCCTTCCGTTGAAAGTGCTTTCACGTCCAATTGTACCAAGCTATCCTTGCCTTCGTATAGACCCTTTCTTACTCTTTGACCGAACCAAGCGTCATTCCGTGTACGAAATATTTCTGCAGAAACGGATAAACCACCAGCACAGGCAGAGCGGAAATGAAGATCAGCGACGCTTTAAGCGTCCGGTCGGATAAATTCGAGAATTCCCGCGGATCCATACTGAGCTTCGTGAAATCCGTTGCGGCAACGACCGTCTGCAGGAAGGTGGACATCGGGTAGTTCCGGAAGTCGGACATATAAATTAATCCATCGAACCAGGAATTCCAATTCCCAACGATCGTAAACAAACCGATTGTAGCCAGAGACGGCAGGGATATGGGCAGGTAGATTTTGAGAAGGGTCATAAAATGTCCGGCACCATCAATCAGCGCCGCTTCCTCCAGCTCCTTCGGTATGCCGCGGAAAAAGTTCATCATCAGCACGATATTGAAAACATTCACAGCCGACGGAAGAATCAGCGCCGCAAGCGTGTTGTTTAACCCCAGATGGTAGACGACGAGATATGACGGAATCAGCCCTCCGTTGAACAGCATGGTAAATACAATGATCCAGGCATACAGCGAACGTCCGCGGAATACACGGTCTTCTTTGGAAAGCGCATAGGCCGCCGTGCAGGTAAGCGTCATAGTCAGCAATGTGCTTAACGTTGTCCGTTCCACCGCGATCCAGAACGACCGGATAAAATTCGCATTGTCGAAGGTTTTCGCATAGGCGCTCAGGGTGAAATTCACCGGCCAGAACGTAACCATTCCCGCATCGGCCGGCTCCTTGGAACTGAAGGAAATAGCCAGTACATTGAGCAGCGGCGCAATACAAAGAAGGGCGAGGAATGCAAGAAAGACCATGTTAAGCCAGGTGAATATGCGATAGGATGGCGTGCTGTGCATGGTATCCTCCTTAGAAAATTCTGTAGTTGGCCACTTTCTTGGCTGCCCCGTAGGTCATCACGATCAGGATGAAACCGACCACGGACTTGAAGAGCCCCACAGCAGTCGCAAAGCTGTAATTGGAACCCTGCAAACCCACCCGATAAACGAAGGTGTCGATGATATCCCCCTTTTCATAAACGAGCGGGGAATACAGGTTGAAGATTTGATCAAAGCCTGCATTTAGTATATTGCCCAGAGATAGCGTCGCCAGAACGACAGTAATCGGCAGCAAGGATGGTATGGTGATCCGCATGGTCTGCTGCCAACGGTTCGCCCCGTCAATGCTTGATGCCTCATAAAGAGACGGGTTTATCCCTGTGAGCGCGGCCAGATATACAATCGTCGAGAATCCGAATTCCTTCCAGATATCGCTGATCACCACAGTCGCCCGGAACCAGTTGCCATCACTGAGAAACATGACCGGCTCCACGCCGAACACGGATCCGAGCAGACGGTTAACCAGTCCTTGCATCGAGAGAATATCGGTCAGTATTCCGCCCAATATGACCCAAGAGAGGAAATGCGGCAGATACACCAATGACTGGATGGTGCGTTTGAAGACCATCTTCCTGACTTCATTGAGCAATAGGGCAAACACAAAAGGCACGAACAGGCCGCCAACGATTTTCATAAAAGAAATCACGAAGGTATTCCAGATAACCTGAACGCTGTCCCTGTAGGTAAACATATATACGAAGTGGTCAAAGCCGACCCAAGGCGAGCCCGTAAAGCCAAGCCATGGCTTATAATCCTGGAATGAGATAACCAACCCCAGTATCGGCACATAGTTGAAAATGATCAGGAATACAAGCGTTGGCAGCAGAAGGATGTGCAGCTGCCATGTTTTTTGCAGATAAACCTTCATCAGCGTCAGCACCTTATCCTTTAAATATTCTTACTTTACACTTACCGCCTGCCACCATTCATTGACTTCTTTCGTGATCTCGTCCCCGCCCCCGGCTTTCCATTCCTGAACAAAACGGTCAAACTCATCGACCGGCGCTTTGCCGTAGACGATTTTGATGAATGTCTCCTTCTCATTCTTTTCCAGGAGCTCCGCCTTCGAGCTCATCGTCTTGGTGCTGGCGCCTGTAAAGTTATTCGCAATACTCTTCCCGATCAGATCGTCGTTGATGACCAGTCCCTCCAGTACCGGTTTGGGATCCTGCGCCCTCGATTGCAAGTATGGCGTGGAGACATCCCCTGCAAGTACCTTTTTCACCAAATCGTCCTTGGAGAATTGTCCCGCGGATACGCCGCCAACGATCGGAACAGGCGCATTCTTGCCCGGCAGCGATTCCTTCGGCAGGAGCTTGCCATCCTGCAATTTGTAGTCGTAATCCTCCGAATACCCGTATTTAAAAGGAGAATCCGGGTCAAGGAACGCCGGTCCGTAGAGGACGTCAAAATAACTGAAGAAGGCTTCATATTCCTTGAATTCTTTGCTGAATACCATAAAACCGTTTGCGCCTGCGGTTGATTTGCGGGCAACTTGGCCGCCGGCGCCTTCTGGCAATTTGATAGGCGCATAGGTGGCTCCCTTCACATTGGCTGTCACGTCCTGCAGCGGCCAGCCGCCCATCCATGCAGGTCCGGCAATGATGCCTGCCTTGCCCTTCTGCCACCATTCGGCTGCTTTGTAGGCGTCATTCAATGACAAATCCTGAGCCAGGTAGCCTTTGGCATACCAGTCATGCAGCTTGGCAAGTCCTTGCTTGATTGATGGCTGCACGGACGAATACTGAAGCGAGCCGTCGGAGCCCTTCGTCCAGAGGCCCGGAATCTCATTGCCGAAAGAACCAAATACCCAATCCGTCGAGGCCATCCAATCAAAGAGTGAATCCTTGCCGGCCACTGCGAGCGCGATTGTATCCTTCTTGCCATTGCCGTCTGGATCCCGGGTTACGAACGCCTCCATCACCTTCTCCAGCTCATCGAACGTTTGTGGAATTTCCATCCCGACCTTCTGCAGCCAATCTGTCCGGATCCACAATATATTATCGAACTGATGGGTCCAGATGAACGGAATGCCATACCGCTTTCCATTAATCGTAACGGAGTTCCATACATCACTGTTCTCCGCGTACAGATTCTTGAGCCGCTCGGAGGCGTATTTATCGAACATCTCGTCAACAGGCTGGATATTGCCGGAATCGACGAGATCCTTCAGAAGCACCTTGTCGCCGAAGTTCAGCACATCCGGCAGCGTCTCGCCGCTTGACATGGCCAGCTTGATCTTGTTTTCCAGTGTTTCCCCCTGCTTGGCGACAACCCACTGGTATTTCAAATCGATTCCAAGATTGTCGTGGGCCCAGCGGATCATCGGGGTATTGTCAATCGAATCCCCATTCACGAACTTCGTGTCTCCGCCGATCCATGCACCAGTAGTAATCGTTACCGGCGGACTGAATTTGCCGTCCTTCATCGTGGAGCCCCCCTCATTGGACGGCAAGTTCTCCGCATCTCCGGCAGCATTCCCGTCTGCCGCAGGACTGCTCTGCTGTCCAGGAGGATCCCCCTTCGCACAACCGGCCAGCAGCAAAATACCGCTTAATAAGAGAACCGAGGCAATTGTAAAGACTTTTCCCTTCCATCCCTTCACGCTGATTCCTCCAATTCAGTTTTTTCTATCGAATCTATTCTGAATTGTAAGTAAACGCTATCGGTTTGTAACCTATAAAAAAACTGACCTGGGTGTAAAAATCATGACTTCTTGGTGTTGAGGCGCTTCCCGTTTCAATTAGAAGAGTCCGAAGTTTTATATAGTAGTTCCGCGATGCAATGTGCCACTATTAATAAAGTTTCCTTTGAGACGCCTATTGACACCGGAAGCTTCACAAGCTATATTCTGATTAATCGATCAAATTTTTATTTTATCGATCAAATAATTTATCAAAGAATGGATGGTGCTCCACATGAATGAAAAAAACGGGGAACAGCGGGGAACCGGGGAGCCGGACTGGAATGCTAAGCTGCTGCCGCTCATTAGTGCGTTGGCCGGTATTGTCGTCTTGTGGGCGACCTGGTTTTTCTACAATAGTGCGCTGGACGATCCCGGATTTCCCTGGTATCGTTGGATACAGCCGGTCCTGATGCTGCTTGGCGGCGTTATGTGCCTTATTGCGGCGGTATTATTACTGATGCGCAGGGATTCCGGCCGGGATCTACTGCGAATGGCCGTTGTCATCATTCCGGCCATACTCGCTATAAGATTGCTGATTGTCGGCATTCTCTTCCTCGTGAAACTTGTCAGCAAGCTTTCCGACGGGACAGTAAAGGTCTGGTTTGGCGGTATAACTGATTTGAATCCCGTCAAAATTGGCATTAACATTGCTGTAGTGGCGGTCGTTATCCTGTTTGTCTTATGGGGTAAGGCCGCCTCTAAAGCCAAACAGACAACCAAGGAGAAATAGCATGACCAAAAAAGCGGACGAAAAACAATCATTCATCACCGAGGCGAGACGCACACAAATTGTCGATGCAGCGATCACCACGCTGGATGAGATCGGCTACGTCCATGCAAGTCTCGCCCAAATCGCCAAAAGAGCCGGAATCAGTACCGCTTTGATCTCTTACCATTTTAAAGACAAAAACGATCTGATGGACCAGACGCTGATCATGCTGGTCTCCGATGCCGCAGCTTATGTATTGGAAAGAACCCGCGCTGCAGCAACCGCCCGGAAAAAGCTGCACAGCTTTATCGCCGCCAGTCTCGCTTATCAGGTTACGCGTCCCAAGCACCATACCGCGTTGATCGAGATTGTTTTTCATGCCCGGACGCCTGATAATATTCCCTACTATAAGCTGAGCGACGATGAAGAGGAGCCGCTTCTTCATGAGCTTCATCAGATCTTGTACGATGGGCAATCGAGCGGGGAATTTCGTGAATTCAATGTTCATGTCATGGCGAGCGCTATTCAGGGGGCCATTGGAGAATATACGGCGCATTCGGGCATTGCCAGCAAAGTCGACCTGGAGTCGTATAACGCGGAGCTGGCAGTTCTATTCGATAAAGCGGTTCTTGGCAATAAATAAGGACCGCCAACCAGGAAGGCTAGCGGTCCTGACTGTAAATCATAAAGCGGTCAGGCTGTCGGGCCGGCTGCGGCCATTTCCGTGACCGGAACGTACCGGAGCTTCATCTCGCGTGCGACCGCTTCGTGGGTAATGGAGCCGCAGGCGGTATTGATGCCGCGGGCCAGCGATTCGTCAGACGCCGCGGCTGCAGCGATTCCCTGACCGGCGATCTTCAGCGCGTAGGGCAGCGTCGCATTCTCCAACGCGAGCGCCGAGGTGCGCGGAACGGCGCCCGGCATGTTCGCCACGGCATAATGAACGACTCCGTGCTTCACATATGTCGGATCGGAGTGGGTCGTAATCCGGTCGACGGTCTCGATGGAGCCGCCTTGATCGATAGCCACATCGACGATGACTGAACCGGGCGCCATCCTCTTGACCATTTCCTCGCTGATCAGCCTCGGAGCCCTTGCGCCTGGAATGAGAACCGCTCCGATCAGCAGGTCAGCCTTGCGAACCGCCCGTTCCAGCTCGTATGGATTTGACATCAGCGTCGTGACCTGGCCAGTGAACAGATCGTCGATCGTCCGCAGCCGTTCCGCGCTCACATCCAGCACCGTGACGCGGGCTCCCGCTCCCAATGCCCGTTTGGCGGCATTCATTCCGACCATACCACCTCCCACGATCACGACTTCACCCGGCTGAACTCCGGGTACGCTTCCCAGCAGAATCCCCTTGCCTCCATGCGTCTTCTCCAGAAATTGCGCGCCGATCTGCACCGCCATGCGTCCCGCTACTTCGCTCATTGGCGAAAGAAGAGGCAGCGAGCGGTTGTCCAGCTGAACCGTCTCGAATGCGACGCCCCATACTTCCCGATCCAGCAACGCACGGGTCAATTCCGGTTCCGGAGCCAGGTGCAGATAAGCGAAGAGAATCAAATTTTTCCGAAAATAACCGTATTCCTCCGGCAGCGGTTCCTTGACCTTCATGATCATATCCGCATGGCCCCATACCTCAGCAGCCTTGTCCAGAATCCTCGCTCCCCGGGTTATGTATTCCGCATCGGCAAAGCCGCTGCCGGTACCGGCCGAACTTTCCAGCAGCACCTCATGTCCTTGTCGGGTCAATGCACTCACACCTGCGGGCGTTAAAGCTACCCTGTTCTCGTTATTCTTGATCTCCCTCGGCACGCCAATTATCATTTGAATCATCCTCCAACTGGTAAGTTATATCGATTTGAACCCAGTATATAGGAGAAGATATATTTCCACATCGTGGCGCACATAGAAAATGCCGGGCGGTTTTTGTGAAATTCCACAAACCTTCATCCGGCATATCTGTCTGGTTGGGTGCTCTTCAGCCGCCGCACTGCAAATACAGGAAAGCGGCGACCTTGTCCGCCATGCTTTTCAGATTGATGCCGCTGATTTCATTCATCCGCACCATCCGGTAGCCCAGCGTATTCGGATGGATATGCAGCCTCTCGGCCGCTTCCCGGACGCCGCAGTCGCAGTCAAGCAGCACGGAGAGCGTATGGGTCAAATCCGCCTGATGCTCGCGGTCATATTCGCGCAGAAGCCTGACGTGGGGATTCATGATAGCTTCCGCCTCAATCGTCTCCGCTACAGCGGTCAGGTAATGCCGGTAGCCCAGCTCTTCATAGACAAACTCCTGGACTGAATCCCGCGGAAACCTTCTGCGGATGCCGATCACCTTGAGCGCTTCCGCATAGCTGCGCGGGGCCAGGCTGTACTCCCTTGCCGTCAAACCGCCGGCTCCGACCGTTGCCTGCACGTCCGGGAACGCCTTGCCTAGCCGATCGGCCAAATGTCCCAGCGATATCTTCCATTCTCCCGGGCTGCTGAGCATCTTCGCATCACCGGCAAGGAACACAACGCGCTCCCCGATTGCAGCATGGGCCAGACTGTAGAGGCCTGTCTCCTCTTCAATCACTCCGGCGGCCTGATTAAGGAGCGGCCACACGGCCGAAGCGTCGAGATTGAAGTCGACTGCAACAATGCGGTAATATTCGGGCAGCGGTCGCTTCAGGCAGCCGGATTGGTGCCGGATCTCGGCCTCCGTAGCAAAATACCCTTCAACGAGCCGGCTCATGAACATATCCTGGCTCAGATCGGAGCGCCAGCGCGATTCCGTCTGACGCTGCAGCTCGCCCGCGATGGAACCGGCTGCCCGGCGCAGCTTCTCCATATCTGACTCTGACAGAGGCTGGTCTGTCTCAGCCGCCCATATATAGCCGATGACGCGTTTGCCGCTTCTAACGGCGATGGCTACGCGGGAACCCAGGCCAATCTCTTCATTCGCCTCGATACGCTGCGGACCTTCTTCCTTCTGTAATCTCCGGATGATTCCGCCCTCATGGAAGCTGCGGATGACATGCTCGGGCACCCTCCGGCTCATAATCGTCGCGATCCGGATCGCATCCGTGCTTCCGCTGTGCATGCTGTATGCCAGCACGCGGTGCTCCGCATCCTCGATTGTAACCGGGCATTGCAGCATATGGCTGATCTCGTCGGCCCGGCGCTCCAGCCAGCCGATGCTGCCTGCCGGAGATTCTGCAAATGTCATCGCCATCACCTTTCCTCTCGCTGATCGTTTCTTGCTGCTTATGACCTCAGGCTGATTCCATGCTCCGACAGATGCGCGCGCAAAAAGGAGAAGACGAATACCTGGGTAGGGCGTCCTCTCCCCGCTTTGCGCACTTCCGCCTGCTCTGCCAGACCGGCGTCCGCCCATTGCACCAGCAGACGGTTCGCGCTGCGGGTCGTCAAATCCAGCAGTCCCGCCAGCTCGCCGGCGGTATAGTCCAGCTTGCCATGCCGCGATGCGGAGGCGAACAGGCGGCTTAAGTACGCTGTAGTCAGTCCCGCCTCCTCCGCCGTCTTCAATAATGCCGAGTCGCGAAAGCTGAGATCGTACTGAATCGGCTCGGACATTTCGAGCGGCCCGATGAAGGTTTGATCCTCACGGACGATGAAACAGGTGCCTCCACCCGCATCTTTCGTGCTGCGCAGAGCAGCCCGGGCGTTCGTTCCTGCCGCATTGGCCGATACGCCGAAGCCGATGCCGACGCTAAGCGACAGTCCGAACCGTTTCTGGGCTTTCGAAGCAAGCGAGATATATTTGTACCCGCCTGTTTCCCGTTCGAACAGTCCGCGGGTCGTGAAGAACAGGAATTCGTTGGGACCAAGCGGAGTCAGGCAGCCGTCCAGCTGTTCGATAAAATCGAGCATGGTCCGCTCCACGTCGAGCCGCAGCTTCTGTACCTCGTGCTCGGAGCTGCAGCTGCGTATGACAGCGTCGAAGTTGTCGATGACAACCATGCCGACAACGATTTGCGATTCCTTGCTTCTCCTGGTTTCCGTGGACAGCAGGGCGCGCTCCAGGGCAACGACGATATCGTTGTCGGCCGGCTCCATATAGGCACAGGGAATACCGATCGTCTCCAGACGCTCGGCAACGCGGCGGTTCGCCGTCAATGCCGCCGAGCTTGTCCCATCCTGATAATGCCGGAGGTGGAACTGGTATATCTCATCTGCCGAGGCCCCGTCTGACTGGCGAATGCTTATCATTCGCATCGAACCAGGCTCGGTCCCATTGATCATGTGCCTGATCATGTCCTCCGGAAAGGTATCGACCGTCACGCCTTCAAGCGCGGCCGATCCTTGCGCAGCCTGCATCAGCAGCCGGCACAGCGCCTTGAAGAAGCCCGCGCCCGATAACGGCAAATAATGCATCGGCACGGCCGATGGCAACCTCTCCTTCACAAGCCTGAAAGTATCCGGGTCGGTCATGAAAAGCACCTCCACTTCGCCAAGCAGCCCGGCTGCGCTGCGGATCAAATCCTCGACATGCTCCGCCTGGCGAACAATGGGCCGGAACGATGGAAAAGACCGCAGAACGCGGAGAATGGGTTCCATCAGCTCGGGAGCGCCTATGAGGCCGATTGGAATATCTTTGTTATTATGAAGCTCCAGCATGAAGAGGGCTCCTCCAGTCGAAAGCGGTAATGCGCTTTTTTTCTATATCATAAGTGGCACAGCCGCTCCAGTGCAACTGCCCGCCGCATAATATTTCCTGAATTGGATAATGATAAACAAAACCGCAAGTTGGCTGGTTAGGAGGGCATCATCCTGATTCTCAAAGACACGGGCAGACAGGTCGTCGATCAAATTAAGGAACGGCTCGGACAATCGCCGGATTTTGTCAGCCATGAATTCGAGCTGATTTCCGGTTTGAGCTTATCCTGCCTCTATATCTCAACAATCGTATCCTCGGAACAGATTGACGAATTCATCTTAAAGCCTGTAATGGTACGAAGTCAGGGGGCGGAACCGCCGCATGACCCCATCGAGTGGTTGAAATCATTCATACCCAGGGTGCAATCGAGAGAATGCTCGGGAGCCTCCGAAGGCATCCGCAATCTTCTTGAAGGACACTGCCTGCTTATTCCTGCCTTCGGCGAGTACTATCTTAGCTACGATGTAGCCCAGGCACAGGCGCGGAGCGTATCCGAACCTGCAACAGAGGCCTCCATTCGCGGTCCGCGGGAAGGCTTCGTCGAAGATATCGAGCGGAATGTCGCATTAATCCGAAAAAGATTGAAATCCGAGCATCTGGTGTTTGAGCAATTGGTGATCGGAACTGAAACCCAGACCCAGGTCTATCTGACCTACATCGACAACATCGCTTCGGTGCAAACCGTGGATGAATTCCGCAGACGGCTCAAGTCCATACATACGGACAGTATTCTGGAGAGCTCTTATATCGAAGAATGGATTCAAGACACGGCGTTGTCGCCGTTTCCCCAGCTCATCAGCACAGAGCGCCCGGATTCGCTCACAGCCAAGCTGCTGGAGGGCCAGATCGGAGTCGTTACGGATGGCACGCCGATTGTGCTTATCGGACCGATTACCTTTTTTCAGCTCTTTACTTCGCCCGAAGATTATTATCAGCGGGCGGATATCGCTACGTTGTCGCGCTGGCTGCGGATGCTTGCCTTCCTGCTCTCCATATTCGTGCCCGCTCTCTACATCGCGGTGGTAAGCTATCATCAGGAGCTGCTTCCTACTTCGCTGCTAATCAGCTTGGCCGCGCAGCGCGAGGAAGTGCCCTTCCCAGCTTTTGTCGAAGCTACGATCATGATCATTACCTTCGAGATTTTACGCGAAGCGGGACTGCGCATGCCGCGGATTGCCGGACAATCCATATCGATCGTGGGAGCGCTTGTGCTGGGCCAGGCTGCGGTGGAAGCAGGACTTGTCTCGGCTGCTATGGTCATTGTCGTTTCTCTGACGGCCATCTCCAATTTCGTCTCACCCAACTACAGCTTCGGGATTTCCCAGAGACTCGTACAGTTCGCATTTATGATTCTGGCCGGATTAATGGGTTTGTTCGGTTTAATGTGCGGCGTTTTTTTTCTCCTGGTGCATCTTGCTTCATTGCGGTCGTTTGGCGTGAAATATCTCACCCCGCTGGCCCCCGTCGTCTTCTCTGACTGGAAAGATACGCTGGTTCGGGTTCCACGGTTTATGATGAAGCGATTTCCCAAAAAACGGATGGTCGATAAATAAGTAGGTGACTTGATATGAGAGTTATATTCATCGCTGTGCTCATGCTGGTGTTGTGTACCGGCTGCTGGGATTTGAAAGAAATCAATTCACTTGCGATTGTCAGCCTGGCCGGAGTCGATAAGGATCCGGAGTCTAGTGAATTTCTCGCCTATTACCAGGTCATTAATCCGACCGGTCTGTCAACCAGACAAAGCGCTGCGACGAAAGCTGCTGTGTACACCTTTCACTTTAGGGATTTTAGCCACGGAAGATTCACAGAGCAGACAGGCACCTCTATGCCAAGGCGCTTTTTTACGGCCCATCTGCAGAGCTATTTGATCTCAGAACGCTATGCCCGGGAAGGGATACTGGATCTGATCAATTTTATCGAGCTTAACCCCGAACGCCGGTCAAGTCTGATTGTATTTATTACGGATAGTCCAATGCACACGGTCATGAACAGCTTCACGCCTTTGGACAGAGTACCGGGCCGGTTTATCCGCGCTTTGTCGAATCAATATAAACCCAACTTTAGTATGAGTGTTTATCCAATCCGGTTCAAAGACTTGGCGAAGGATATCAATCTTCATACGCCAACTATCCTCCCCATCATTCATTATCATGGAGAGAAGCCTTCCTCCAATAGCGACAGAGTGGAAGAAATCGATGCAAGCGAAGACGGAATCAGCTTCAAAGTAGGAGCCGTGCTCATCCATTCCCGTATGGTTGGCCGTATCGATGAGCAAACGAAGGTTCTGTTCTTCATCATGAATAAAAAGTACAGAGAACTGACAGAAACTGTGGAAATCAAGGGCAGGCACGTAGATGTCACTGCGAAGAATTTAAATGTTAAACGCAAATGGATCAAGCCCGCATCGGAGCTTTCTTTCCAGATTACTGGCGACCTGAAAATATTGAACAACCAGCAAACGAGCAAGATGACCGTACAGAATCTGCATTTAATCGAGGAGGCATTTAACCGGAAGCTGGAAGAAAGGGTGCTCGCATTGGATCGGATGGGCAAAACAAAAGGCTGGGATATGCTCGGCATCCAGGATAATGGCGGCAGCGAAAAGACATGGCGTCAGACCAAGGTCACGATTAAGGTCAACTCCAGGATGACAACGACCGGGAACACCAGCACACCATATCTTGAAGAATAGAGGGAGCCAATAGATGGAGAACGCTCAATTGAGTGGGTGGCAGTTATTTAATCTGACCTTTGTATACATCATCGGCACCTCGTTTATCCTGCTGCCGGGGAGCCTCATTGCGAGTGGCAAACAGTACGGCTGGCTTATAATTGTCTGGGCTGCTCTGTACGGCCTGATATTGTCCTGCTTCTGGCTGTACTTGTCCAGCCGGTTTCCCGGGATGAGCATTGTTCAAATCGCAGTGCAGGTGCTTGGCAAATGGGCCGGGGGATTGGTTTCCCTCCTGTACATCCTTTTCTTCATCCAAGTCGCATCCTGGGTAACGCGCAACCTCAGTGATTTCATGCATATCAATCTGATGCCCCGGACACCGCTGTCGATCTTCAATATCATGATCCTGCTCGTATGTGCGTATGCGGTGGTGAAAGGAATCGAAACCATCGCTATGGTGAGCGAGTTTTTGGCCCCAATTGTTAATCTGGCATTCTGGATTCCCTTCTCGGTGATGATCAGAGAATGGGATTGGCAGAATTTCAACGTTCCTGGCGTCTTTCATCCTTGGGACACGCTCATCCATACCCGCTATGCGCTTGCTTTTCCCTTTATGGAGACTGTCATTTTTATGATGATATTTCCATTTGCCCAGCGCCGGTTAAAAGTGATATTCCTGTCGGGAATCGGGGGTGCGGGACTCCTTCTCAGCATGTGTGTTTTTTTTACGATTGGCATTCTGGGAGTAGAGCGCAGTTCTCACCTTATCTATCCCGTATTTATCATCTTTCGCGAAATGCAGTTTACGAATTTCGTCGAGCATCTGGAATCGATTATTTCCGTGAACATCCTTCTTATCGTCTGCCTTAAATTAAGCCTGTTGTTTTACTGCGCGGTACTTGCCATATGCCAGCTGTTCCAGATTAAAGAGCGGGCCGTTGTAGCCTATCCGCTGGTATGGATCATTTCCGCCTATTCCCTGTTGTTCAAAAACATTGTCGAGAACGTCGATTGGATCCAGAAGTACTTATTCAATTACTACACGCTATATGCGATCGCGTTCCCCGCCATTCTCATTGTATGCTCATGGCTGAGGAAGACAAATCATTCGCAGGGAAGTGAAACGGCGACATGAGCCTGATGATTTTTTTATTCATCTTGTTTCTGGCAGGCGGTATATGGATGATGCGGTCCAATCAATCAGGCAAGAAGGATAAAGCGCTTTTTGTCAGCATTACGACGCTTGGCGCCGCTCTCTGGGGGAGCATCATCGTCCGTCATCCGTTCGATTTGAATAAGTTGATCGCCTGGATGTTTTATTGGCAATGAAGCAAGAAAAAGAACATCCTCACGTTATGCTGCAGAGGATGTTCTTTTTCTGCCATCTATCTGATCATTAATTCAAGTGCTGCATGACGCCTTGAGGATAAGTTTCTTCATTTACCGTCTTCTGTTCGTAAAGATTGTACCAGGCTTCAGCTACGTAATCAGGGTCAAAATTGGTTCCTCGTCTTATTAACGGGCTGATGGAAAGATGGCCTACATAAATCCCCTTCGGCGACAGCTTGTCGTGAAGATTCAGAACATAATTCCGCAGGCCCGCCATCGCGATCCCCACGTTGCCGAAGATAGGACTGGGATTCATCGCCGACAGGTCGGTTGTGAACAATAAAGCCCCGCTTCCTCTCTCAAGCATTCCGGGTATGACTTGTCTTGCGCTGTTGACAGCCCCGAGAACCAGATTGTTGTAAGCTTGAATAACCGACTCATCTGTCGTGTCCAGTATCGAAGTGACCGGCATATTACCGCTGTGAGGGCTGTACTCCAGGACATCAATGGCACCATATGTATGATGAATACGCTGAAAAGCTTGAAGGAGCTGATTCTTATTGGTTATATCGGCTGCGAATCCTGCTGCCTCAATTCCCATTTCCTTTAACTGCGCACAGTATTGATCCAGCTTCTCCTGTGTTCGCGACACCAGCGCAACTTGAAAACCATGATTGCCGAATTTCTTGGCTAATGAAAGTCCAAGACCTGGACCTGCTCCGATGATTGCCAGAGTTTGCAAAATGAATCACTCCTCCCGATGACTTTTTTGTGGGTTAATTTACCATTAATCAAAACTATTATATCATTTATGTACCTTAAGATAAATAAATATTTTATAAGCAACAAGAAAAAACGGCAAATAATTTCTCTATATTCGATCCAGCGCATCTTAGTAATCCAGAAGGCGTCCGTTATCATGCCACTGACCGTACATTTTGTTTTCTTTAGTGTTGGTTATGAATTTATCTAGTCTGCTCTCAAATAATACCGGCTGATTTTTATTGCTTTGTATCGTGTCAATCCGAACTCTTGTATAAAGCGCAGAGAATGCCATAAAATTCTCATACACTTGCTTATCCTCTTTTAGCCTTTGCTCTATAACCCTGTCAATTTTAAAAGAATCGCAGCCCATGTCAGGAAGCACCTTTCTTCCTTCTTCTTGCATGAACCCCAGCTTTTCGAGGCGGCGGACACGTTCTTTATTCAATTCGGTCCATGAACTCTTTTTACTTCTGGGGGACAGTCTCTGCGCCAGCCCCGTTTCAGATATTTTCTTTTTGACTCCATCGATCCATCCAAAGCACAGAGATTCTTCGACCACGTCCAGATATAACAAAGTATCGGGGTGAGGCGTCATACTGACGACTACCCAACAAAATTTTTCAGTCTTACAATTCACCTGTAACCAATTCCTCAAATCTTCTCTCGATTTTACTGTAATCAGCTTTTCCATTTCCATTGATAACATAACATGCTCCTTTCCAGGTCGATCTCCTATTGACAAGGCAATGTATGTGAATCATTTCTGAGAACATGATATAAGAAGAAGTATGACAACAGACTGTCATACTTCCTCTTAAAGCTTGGAATGTGCGCCCATCCCTAATGCCGCATCACTCACCTGATATGATTTAGCGAATCCTGCAGGTATTGCGTCCAAGCAGTTGATTGATGGCGCATCTTTGCGTGAGTCCCGTGAACAGGAACGGCAGCGAAACAAGACCGGTCAGCTTCCAGTAACCGGGCATAAAATAAAACAGCGACAATAATGCGATACCCAGCACGATGCGGATAAAACGATCTGCTCCTCCAACATTTTTCATGACCAGCGGCTCCTCTCATTTCGATTTGTTTATCTCGCTTCCACAAGACGATAATAGCAAATTGAAAAAGAGCCATCCGTAACAATGTCACATAACGAGCCAATTATTCTACATACACTTTAAGCCCTTCCCGTCTGATATCGGAAATTCTTCCCCGGGACACGTTAAGAAGACCTTCCTTCTCCAAGGTTTTCAAGGTCCGGCTGATTACTTCCCTGGCCGTTCCCAGCTCTACGGACAAGATATCATGGGTTATGGCCAGACTTTCGCTCCCGTCCTCGGTCATCAGGACAAGGTATTCGGCAACCCGTCCACGGATGGATTTGAAATTGATGCTGTCCAGCAGATTGGACATAATGAATAACCGCTTGGCGAACATTTTGAAAATAAACTGTCTGAAGCTCTTGTACCGGTCCATCCAATCCCTGAATATATGTACCGGGATGGCGAGCACAACGCTCGGGCTCTCCACGCAGGCCGAGGCTTCATATTCGCTCTCGCCCAGGATGCTGGCCATCATGAGGGGGCAGCACTCGCCGCCGTTGATTCTGTAGAGGGTGATTTCTCTTCCGCTGCTGCTGATTTTATACATTCTTACCGTGCCTTCGAGAATGAGTACCGCATACTCCAGAAACCGGCCTTCGTCAATGACATAATTGGGCTGA
Organism: Paenibacillus sp. JT31N17; assembly: GCF_056269255.1. Taxonomy (NCBI): domain Bacteria; kingdom Bacillati; phylum Bacillota; class Bacilli; order Caryophanales; family Paenibacillaceae; genus Paenibacillus; species Paenibacillus sp. JT31N17. Next base: position 1,012,112 of record NZ_JBWDNP010000001.1, on the reverse strand, counting down.
ATCTCCATGATGGCGATCCCCTCTTCGCTCCAATCCTGATTGGATATATCGGCTAAGCTCGGGAAGAGCGCGGTTATATGAGAAACATGCTGCAGGATATCGGAAGACATGGATTCCATCCTTTCAAAAATCAGGTTTAATTATTCCATATTATCAAAATTAGCAATATAGCATCTCTCCTGAGAAATTGCAACCGCAGAATGCTTCGATTTGCCCGGGAATTCCGGGGAATGAATGTCAAAAGCCCGGGAATCCCTCCCGGGCTAATGGTTAATTTGCGTTTTTTTCTTTAACAGCTCAAGCAAATATGCCTTTAAATCAACCATTCGCAAATATTGCGGCTGTTTCTTTGTTCCGCTGATGATCAGGGGGACAAGGGATTCCCTTTTGCGGATAGACCCGTGACCCCCGCCTCCCTTATGCGTCGGAGAGCTTCTGTCCGCCAGTTCGTAACCGGGCTTGGCCGTGACCACCAGAAACTCGCCTTGATGGGAATTCAGCGCGCCTGACAGCCGTTTCAGCACATCGGGGTATTCACCGTAAGCGAGGGAATGATCGGCAGCATTCACCTTCAGATCCAGTACCTCATTGTCCTGTTCGACTTTCCACGATTGATGATAGGGATCGGTTAGATCTCCGTCTGCTTTGAATCGGAGTTGTTTGGCGGTTGCCCCTTGCTGCGCGTATATCCATCCCTCTTCCTTCCATGCAATCAGATCGATGCGCGAATCTTTTTGTAATCCCTTGGCCACGTCTCTTATCGGACGGTCTGCATGTACGGCATACACATAAGCCATTGTTTCATTGACGGCGAGGACAATGTCGGTGCCCTTGGCCACAGTTTCTCCGGGATTTAAAACACTCGCGCCTTCAAACATATTGTGGATATTGATTACCGGATTCTGCACATCCGGCAGGATCTGGGTCATTCCGCTATCACCGGCAATGATAATGATCGCGTCCTTCAAGGCTTGCTCCGGCGAGCCGAATGCCTGAAGCAAGGATTGAAGCTGCTGATCCACCTTAATGACCCCATTCTGATCGGAAGGACCGTTGCGGTGAAGCTTGCGGTCCAAGTCGGGCAGGTATACATACAAAAAATCCGGCAGTTTATTGGATGTAATCAAATATTTGACGGCTTCTACAGCAAAGTCATTATTGAACCCCATTTTATTGATCAGACCATCAGGCAGATCGATGGAGCCATCAAAGGGATTGGACAATGAACCCAGGGCCAATAAATCCGGTCCTTTCACCTTGATTTCCCTGGGCAAAGAGGTTGGGCCCTTCACCCATGCCGGAATTGATATGGTATGATTGGACATTCCCCGGTAGACCAGCCCGTTGATTGACCCGGATGTCAGCCCCCGCCCGGCCAAATCCTCATAGATCGTGGGCAGCTTGCTGTTTAAGTGACTCCCGTTTAAATGGATCAACGCATCGGCCAGTACCGGGTTGATTCCCTGTCTGACCACTTCCATCGGACCGGTCCCGTAATTGATCAGTTTCTTGAGGTCGGCTGAGTACCAGGTGAGACCCGGCACATGATGATCATCGGGGTATTCTCCGGTAATCAGCGAGCTGTCGATCGTGACGGACATCGTGGGAAACGAGCTGACAAGCTCTCGGTAATATTGACCATGTTCGATTAGAAATTCAATAGCCGGAAGCTTGTGCTGACGGATTCCCCGGTCGATCGCTTCAGGCATTAAGGAATCCACCAGCAGCAAAATGACCTTTTTCGGATTGTCTTTGTCTGCGGATTTGATCCGCATCAAATCATGTTCTTCCGGCTTCGGATTGCGGCATCCGATTATCAAGAGCAGCATCAGGATCGCCAGTACGATTCGGTTCTCTTTTTTCAGCAAGACCATACACCCACTTTATGTATATTTTGCCGCTGGGCTCTGGATGTTATACAGGGCATTTTATGTCACGGTCTGTTTGAATCGGATAAATTGGCGACAATTTTGCACTGTGCAGAAGACCGTTTTCGCGGTACGCTCCATACCCAACTTTGATACCGTAATGGGTGAAGGGGGTGAAGGCGCTTATTGAATAAAAATCCGCTCATTTAGGAGGAATTTTAATGCGCAAAAAGTACATGGTCATGCTGATGGTCTTCATGCTTTTTACAATGACGCTCTATCAAGGCGGTTCAACCGCGGAGGCGGCTGCGATCACAACCATCACTCCTTCTGCCGATACGGATACACAAAGTGACGGTACTGCCGGTACAAATGCGATTTTGTATGCCAGTCAATGGAACAGCATTTTCACAAAATTCAGTTTGACGGGCTTATCCGGAACGGTAACGAATGCGAAGGTCCGGATTTATCATTCCTCACATGTCCTCAACCATACCCTGATCGTCAGCGGCGCGTCGACGGAAAGCTGGAACGAAGGCGGAGCGAAGCCAAGCCTCGGCACGCAAATCGCCAGTCAATCGGTTACAGGCACCGGTTACTATGAATTCGATGTCACCTCTGCCGTTCAAAACAAGCTCAGCGCATCGCAATCTTCCTTGACGCTGGGCTTCGGCACCAATATCGGAACTTGGGAACAATACCAGTCCCGGGAAAGCGGGAATAAGCCGCAGCTTGTCATCACAACAGACAATAATGGCGGAGGCGGTAGTGGCACGATGAAGATCAGCACCAACTTCTGGTTCCTTGCTTCATGGAGTGGAGAAACACCATTCAAAACCAGTGTGAACTGGTCGACCGCGTATGCAAGCGGGACGGATATTTGGAATCCTGTCTTTATCAGCGAGCTGGCTCCGTATTCGACCCTCCGGTTCATGGATTGGGGAGGAACGAATAACTCCAAAATCCAGACCTGGTCGCAGCGGAGGCTCCCGACAGATCCCGGAAACAGCGATATCGGTTATATCGGGTCGGGTGATCCCATGAAAGCGGGTCTCGCCTACGAATGGATGATTGATCTATGCAACAGGACGAATAAGGATATGTGGATCAACCTGCCTCATCTGACAGACGATTCGTATGCACAGCAGCTCGCAACGCTCATCAAGCAGAAGCTCAACACCAATTTGAAAGTGTATGTCGAATATTCCAATGAGACCTGGAACGGGGGATTCACGCAGTTCCAGTATACCCTCGACCAAGGCGTCATCAATGGTCTGCCGGGCTCCAATCAATGGTATCAGGGCGGCGCATTCAGTCTGTACCGCTCAGTTCATATCTGGCAGCAGTTCGCCAATGTCTTCGGCAGCCAATTGTCTTCACGAGTCGTGAGAGTAGCCTCGTTCAGCGGCAACTATGATATTTTCGATCAGAGCTACAACAGCGTCATCAACAGCACCACCTGGAACCCGACTAGTCAAAAAGCGGATTTATTTGCCATTGCGCCATATGTCGGCAGCGGCCTTGACGGGGCAAGCCCGAACATTCAAAGCGCGTTCCATCAGGATATTGATGCAACGTTCAACGACCGGGTACTGCCAGCCGTGACGATCGCTCAAAAATATAATGTCCCGCTCGGCACCTATGAGGGCGGACAGCATCTGCTGGTCAACGCCGGCCAGTGGAGCGGCAATCCGGACATTTATAACGAGTATACCTACATGCTGAATAAATTCGCACCTTATTTCATTCTCTTCAGCCATTACACGAATGCTGGAACCTGGTCGACGGGCGGAGCTTGGGGCGCCAAGCAATTTACGGGGCAACCGGCTGCGAATGCGCCTAAATACCGGGCAATTGCCGATTGGATCGCGGCCCATCCATAATATGAACGCAGCTGCTTCATGGAAAAAAAGCGGTTGAGGAGGATGTAACCCTGCTCAGCCGCTTTTCATTTTCGTTTATGTCTGCAAGCCCCCTGTACGGAGATTGAGGTTCATCCAAACAGTATGGATTAATTTCGGTGTCTGACCTGATATGTTTGCAGAGCTTCCTATTCGCTGCAGGTTTTTGTTCGGCAAATAATGAATTGCCTTGATAAAACGAATGGTTCTCGTTTTGGCGCGCATAACCATTGAATGAGTTTCCGCGTGTTGATCAGGGAGGTATCGTACACCCTTGAGTAACTCGCCATCCGTCACGCCGGTGGCCGAGAAAATCACATCATCTTCCCCGACCAAGTCCTCCATAGACAGAACTTTGAGCGGATCCGGAATCCCATCTCGATGCAGCGGTCGTATTGCGCTTGATTCTCGGGCATCAATCTGCCCTGGAACTCACCGCCCAGACACTTCAATAGTTCTTATAACAGATATGTTCGTCCGAGTGTCAGGCATACGCTTCTCTTGGTATCCTCTGAGCGAGGGGAACAGGTTTGCTGTCAAACCACCAATGATTGCCGTCCTCCGCGAGCAGAAGATCGGAAGCGTCCGGCCCGTAAGTGCCTGCCGGATAGTGATGAAGAGGAACAAGATCCTCTTCAAATGCTTCCAGGATGGGCTGAACCCATTTCCAGGCTAATTCGACCTCATCCCAGTGGGCAAAGAACGTCGGGTCTCCCTGTAGAGCGTCATAAATCAGATTCTCATAGGCTTCCGGCTCGCCGCTCTGATTGAAATGAAGATCCACTGGGATGGTGGAGGTCACACCTTTATTTGGCAGATCTTTATGGTTTATTTGTAAAGTAACGCCTTCGTTCGGGCTTATTTCAAAAATCAGCAGATTCGGTGCCGTCCGCTCCTGCGCTGAATAGCTGCGCTTGAATGGCTGTTTGAATTCAATCACGATACGCGTTGATTTTTCCTTCATTCTTTTTCCTGTACGAATATAAATGGGAATATCCCGCCAGAAAACATCGTCGATTCGTAAACGGACCGCTACGAAGGTATCATTCGTCGAACACGGATCAATACCGGGTTCTTCCTTATAACCGGCTGCAGGCTTCCCTTGAATGCTGCCGGCAGTGTACTGCCCGCGAACCACATCATTAACAACGTTTTCCTTTAGTAAAGGCGCTACGGATTCCATCACTTGACGTTTGCTGATTCGCCCGTCATTCTTTCCTAGCGTCATTAATAGCTGCAGCATATGGTTCTGAAACATATCGCGGATCGCTCCGACATGATCATAATAGCCGGCTCTCTCCTCAACGCCGACCGTTTCACTGGCTGTTATTTGAACATTGGCAATGTATTGATTTGTCCATATGTCCTGAAGGGCAGGATTGGATTGCTCCAGAACATCAAGCTTCTGCACCATAGGCTTGCCGAGGTAATGATCAATACGGAAAATTTCTTCCTCTTTGAACGCTTTGCCCAATTCCAGATTCAATTCCTGGGCCGACTTCAAATCATGTCCAAACGGTTTTTCGATGATGAGCCGTTTCCAGCCTTTCGCCGAACCAATCCCGCTTTCCTGGATGCTTGCTGCTATCTTCCCGAAGAATTCGGGACCAACCGACAGGTAGAACATCCGATTGCCCGGCAAATGCAATTCCTGCTCACGCTGCTCGACGACCTGCAGAAGCTTGTGGTAATCTTCAATGCGTTCCACATCCATTACGCTGTAGCGGAAAGCTTTGACAAAAGCCTTCATTGTCGCGGAATCGTCAGCTGATCTTCTGGAGAACGTATGCAGCGACTGCTCCACTTGTGCTTGAAAAGCTTCATCAGACCATTCTCTTCTTCCGAGACCAATGACGGTGAATGACTTGCTTAATTTATGATCAAGGAACAAATTATATAATGCAGGATAAATTTTGCGCTTGGCCAAATCTCCTGTGGCTCCAAACAAGACAAATGTTGTTGCCTCCATTTTTATCACTCCTTATGAGAATCATTGCGGGTACAACGTAATTAACTAACATTTATATAGTAGCACAATTTATTTCGTTGTCTAGACTAAAGATATTTTTAGCATTTCTTATGGAGGAGGCTGGAAAAAGGAATACACATGCTTCCCGGAGTGTGAGGGATCCGTGCGGAGGACTAAATCGAATGTTCGTTCTTTCCTGCTTTGGAAGGAATATATGAGCTTGAACAGAACGTTCTTTCGATTCATCGCAACAAAAATCAGGTTAAAAACCCTGATTTTCGCTTTTTTTACTTGAGAACCGAATTCCAGCAGGATTGAATGATCCTGTGTATATCATCATCTGTCAGCTTGAGATAGTTTTGCAGATGCCCTTTAATCGTGTAAACTGCGGTGCCGATATGCATCTGAACCATGAGCCTGGGTTCAAGATCAATAAATAATTGCTGTTGAACAGCTTCCGTATAAATTTTCGTCATGGGCCCGCACCAGCCGCCCTTATAGGCTTCATCCTTTGAGGACTGATAAATATATGGCGAGAAAGAATACTGCTCAATAAACTGAAAGCCCAGCGGGTATTCCAGGCTGAGCCGAAAATAATTTATCCATGCCCGTTGAAATTTCTCCTGAACGCTATCAAGCTCATGGACACCCTTCATTACGGCTTCCCCGTTAAACATGACGATGCCTTTAAATAATTCATTGATGATATCTTCCTTGCTGCTGAAATAGTGATAAATACTTCCGGTCGATATCCCTGATTCTTTGGCAATCAGAGACATTGAGGTTGCCTGCAGCTCTTTTTCATTAATAATTCGAAGGGTTGTCTCCAGAACAGCTTTCTGCACCTTATTATATCTCTCAAACATATCGCGTTCCTCCATAAAAAATCATTTGCAAAATAAAAGACCGAACGTTCACTCTGAGTATAGACAGGGCAATTCTTATTGTCAAGATCCCTTTATTACGTCAAATTTGAGAGTCATGAGTATCTGGAACGGCCCTCCTATTATCCTTTATATATTCTCAGCTCGGTTAAAAACCGGGTAGGTGTCACACTCGTCACTTTTTTGAAAATACGATTGAAATACGCCTGATCGCAAAAACCGGTCAATTCGGCAACCTCTCTGATCAGGATGGACGGATCGGACAGCATCAAATCCTTTGATTTCGAGATCCTTATATAATGAAGGTATTCAATGGGAGCAGCTCCCGTCACCTCTTTGAACAAGTTGGTGATATAGCTCGGAGAGCGGTCGATCACATGCGAAAGCTCGGTTAACGTAATGGCCTTCCTATAGTTGTGCTGTATATATTTTTTGAGCTCCTCGACAAGCATGAGCTTTTTGACCGGAATCTGCCTGCGCTCGTGGTCCTGATTCATAATGATCAGCATTTCCAGCAGGATGGCGTGACATAGCAATTCCTGATAGGCTCCCTCCATCAGCGAATGATGGTTCAGAAGCGAGAACCGCTGCTTGAAATAGTCCTCTCCATGTACCCTGGTCTTTAGCCACTTCCCGCTTTTGAGCAAAGGCAGCAGTTCATTATTGTCGTCCCCGTTCAGGCTGAAATGGGTTGCAAACCGCTGATGGCCTGCACCGGATGCCGCTTCCCCGCCACGCACCGACCCGGCCGGAATAAACAACACATCGCCTTTCTTCAAATGAATCGTGTCCCCATTGACCCAATAGGTCAAGCTGCCTTCCGAAATATAAATCAGTACGTTCAGCGCGACCTGGGAAGGCTCCATATGCCAGTCTTGTTGATTATCCTGAAAAATGTAGCAAGTATGCAGCTTGAACACGAACAACGCCTCCTGAAAACTCTTTATCCAGTATAACGCAATCATCCATCGGCCGCTATAAAATGCTGGCCCCATAGCCAGCATTGAATTATACAAAAAATAGCTTGATCGTTAATAGATATTCCCCTATTTCCGATTTAAAATAAAGGGTGAAAGCGAATTCAAATCAATTCCTACAAATACCAAATCATTGATTTGTACAAGCGGACTCGAAAGGACGGATGACCATGACAATGGAAAACAACAAGCAGACAATGCCCGATGCAAAAAAGCCTTGGTATGAGCGCACTCTTAGATGGGGACAAACGAATCTGACGGAAATGGACCCTATCAACTGGGACAAGGAGTGGTGGAAGGAATACTGGGAGCAAACGAGCGTACAGGGCGTTATTGTCAATGCAGGCGGCATCGTCGCTTATTATCCCAGCTCCTTCGCTCTTCAATATCGGGCTCAAGGTCTCGGAGACCGCGATTTATTGGGAGAATTCGTCGCGGAGGCCAGACAAGCCGGTCTGGCCGTGCTTGCCAGAATGGATATTAACCGGGCTACCCGGGATTTCTATGACGCCCATCCGGACTGGTTTGTCGTCAACGACAAGGGAGAGCCGGTGCAATCGAACGGGCGTTATATCTCCTGTGTGAACAGCGGTTATTACAAGGACTATATCCCTGAGGTGCTGAAGGAGATTATAGCAAACTATCATCCCGACGGTTTCACCGACAACAGCTGGACCGGAGCGTCCCGCAAAATCATTTGCCGCTGCGGCAACTGCAAGACGAAATTTAAAGCGGAGACGGGACTTGACCTTCCTTCCGCATCCGATTACAACGATCCCGCATACCGGCAGTGGATCAGATGGAGTTATAATTGCCGCATCGAGAACTGGGATTTGTTCAACAGGATCACACATGAGTTTGGCGGACCCGATTGCTTGTGGCTGGGCATGTTCAATGCCGATCCGTTCAACCCTCATACTGCCTTCTGTGATCTGAAGGAGGTAGGAAAGCGCTCGAAAATCATCATGTGCGACCACCAGTCCCGGGATGGGAATACGGGATTCGAGCAGAACGGCCTCAATGGACATTTGCTTCATAACCTTGCAGGCTGGGATACCGTCATTCCCGAGAGCATGTCCAATTATGTTCGCGGGGTCCGTACGTTCCGTCAGGGCAGCAATCCACCGGAGGAATCCCGCTTGTGGATGATCGATGGAATTGCAGGGGGCATTTCCCCCTGGTACCATCACGTCGGCGCCCTGCAGGAGGACAGACGACAGTTCGAGAACGCCCCTCCTGTCATGCAGTGGCATAAGGTTAATGAGTCATACCTGTACAACCGGCGTCCTTGTGCGAATATCGGCCTTGTCTGGAGTCAGGAAAATACGGAATTCTACGGTCGCGATCAGGTCGAGGAACGGGTTGCCCTGCCCTGGCATGGCTTCGTCCAAGCGATGACCCGCGCCAGACTGCCGTTCGTGCCTGTACATGCCGACCATATTGCCAGAGACGCGGATGGTCTGGATGTGTTGATACTTCCCGATCTGGCGGTAATCACCGATTCGCAGTATGAGGCGATCAGGGATTTTGCGGCAGCCGGGGGCAGTCTGGTCATTACAGGTGCATCCGGCACGCTCGACGAATGGGGAGAACTGCGGGAATACTTCCCGCTGCAGGAGATTACCGGCGTTACGCTGCTGGATAAGGCCAAGGGCGGCGCGGGAAACCTGAGCGGCAGCTGGGAGTTTCATGAAGCGCATAATTATTTCCGGCTGCCTGAGGAACGCCATGCCGTACTGAAGGGTTTCGAGAAGACAGCCATTCTCCCTTTCGGAGGAACGATCCGGCGCGTAGAGTCGAAGGGGATGCTGCAGGCGCTTGCGACTTATATCCCCTCCTATCCCATCTATCCGCCGGAGTTCAGCTGGATGAGGGAGCCGCGCACGGACATTCCGGCCATGCTGGCGGGGGAGCATCCCGCAGGCGGACGCATCTTCTATTTTGCCGGAGACGTAGATCGCATTTATGGTCTGTCGCGTCTGCCGGACCTTGGCGATCTGCTCGCCAATGCGGTGAAGTGGGCAGCCGGAGACAAAACTCCCTTCACAGTCGAAGGCCCGGGCTACCTGGACTGCAAGCTGTACAGCCAGGAAGGCAGACGAATGCTCCATCTGGTTAATCTCAGCGGCAGCCGGAATCCGGGTTATCTGGAAGAAATTCTGCCGGTTGGCCCCATAGAGGTTTCCATCAAATTGGATGGCTTTACCCCGGTTCGCGCTGCACTCAGGGTGAGCGGCATGATAACAAAGCCTGAAATCCGGAATGGCTGGGCGAAAATCCGAATCGATTCCCTGCATATGCATGAATTAATTGTCTGGGAATAAGCCAAGCGTCAACAAAAGAGCTGTCCCCCAGCCGTTTCATGGCTGGGGGACAGCTCTTTGCAGTGAAATATGCGCCAAGGCTCAATCCAATATTATAAGTTCATGGTCGGTTATCGAATCGATTTGGAATGTAACCCAGGAATCCTTTATTTCGGGTTTTACACTGATATTCCGGACCTTCAAGCTTGCGCGGCCCGGAACGGTATCATCAACTTTGATAGAAACCGAGATCGGACCTACAGGGAGGTTCTCCTCCAGATAGCCGAGCATCTGATTAGTTCCGCTAAGATTGACCAGATGAAGGATCAATCTTTCATTCTGGCGATATAATTTACAATCCAGATAACCGGGTCCCTCCACCTTGAGCGGAATGGTATCGGCTGCGGCCCATTTAACGGCATTGGACAAAAGATCGCCCAGATCCGGTATTTGCAATCGGCCGTAACAACGGTCTACATCTCCCGCGAAGTAGAACAGCCGTCCTCCCGAGGCATGCTCTCCGGCAAGCATGGCTGGAATATTGGATCCGGACTCTCTCATCCAGCTGAACTCCGGCGGGTAGATGGGGAAACCCGGGATATAGGCAGCGACGCTTTCCATTTGCGCGCCTGTTTGTACAATATGGACTTTTCCGCCAAACGGGAGAATTGCCGTATTTTCAAAGCTTTGGATCACCGGATGCCGGTCATCGGGCAATCTCAAATAATTATGACCGTCATAAACTTCCAGATTAAAAGGCTTGCTTGCTGAATTCCCCTCTATCTGATGGAGATGCTTCATCCCGGTTATGGATTCCAACGGAAATTCACTTCTTGCTTCACCCCACTGGTCCAGTGTCGCGGTGGCCCCGGTAAATACCAGGCTTCCGCCGGCTTCCACGAATCCACGGACCGCCTGGCACTGCTCGTCGGTCATTGCCGCCAAGTCCGGCAAAATCAGGACATCCAGGCTTTGCGCGTCCCTTGCGATATGATCGGCGTTAACCGGCACATAAGGAATTCTTGCGCGGGTCAGAGACTTGACGAACCCGCTCCATGGGAGCGCAATCTTCTCCTTAACGTCTTCCCGGCCGTAGAAATCCGTATTGTCCTGACTCCAAACGAGCCCGATATTTGCTGCCGGCAGGCGGTTATATAAATATTCTTCATTCGCCTCATGCCATTGCATGACTGGAGGAGCATTGTCAAATTGGCGCTTGTCCTCATGGACAGCGCCGATGTGGTGATACCAGGGGGAAATGCCGCCGGAGATTCCCTCGATCATCCACATCCGGGTTTCTTTCGGCGGATTGCTTGCTTTTCGAAACATATGCGGTCCGCGCAGATAACTGGCCATGCTTTCCGTAACTACATTATCCCAGCCTGCAAGCGTGTGAAGAAGGTTGCCGCTTAGTCCGTTCATTTCAAACCCGTTCAGAGCATCCCGCGATTGATGGTCGCACATGACAATTCTGGATCGTTCCCCGATGACCTTCAAATCGCAGAAGGAATGAGAGTTGATCGGGCTGCCGTGAACCATCCCCAGCCATAAACAATGGGGGCCTCCCGCTTCCTGAGCGGCTTTATTGAACAGGTCCCAGTTTTCCGTCCGGCAGCTATAGCTCCACTTGACCCAGCTCCGGTAAACAGGATTATCCCAATCTTGCGACAGCGGAAGATCATGTCCATACTCCCTCTTGAATTTCTGTTTGCAATTATCGCAAAAACAAATAATTTGCCGGTTGACGCCGGTCCAGCTGTTATCGGCAAAGCCGTCAGGTTGATACAGGCGGATAATCTCCCGCAGCACCTGAGGAATGTATTCCTTGTAATAAGCGCTGTTCACACAGGAAAAATAGCGGCCGTTGGAGGTATGAGGTTCACCCTGGGCATTCACCACAAACCAGTCGGGGTGCCTATCATAGAAGTCTTTAGTCGCCCTGTTTACATCCATTCTGGCCAGAACGGTCAATCCTTCTCTTCTGGCAGCAGATGTAAACTCGCCGAAAAAATCCCGATCGCCCAGACCTTGTGCCCGGTACTGCAAGTCAAAGGAGCTGGGATAGTAAGCGACAATGCCTCCCGCGTTGACAATAAGCCCCTGAACCCGCGTTTCGCGCCAATATTCTCTCCACATGTCCATGTCGATGAGGCAGGGGTCCAATTCCGTAAAATTGGTCTGCCCCCACCGCAAGGTCCGCCGATACCAAGGAGTTTCCGTGGCCGTTTCTTCTGTCATATTGGTTACATCTCCTTTACTTTCCAAAGCTGATCAGGTCATTCGACCCTGGCCCAAAGCTACGATACGATTACCACGATCCAACCCGACTCCACTTCGACCGGAAAGGTTTCCACGCCGGGACTTGCCTCGTCATCCTCCCCTACAACCTCCACTGCATAGGTTTTGACCAGGCAGCGAAACGGATCGAATACGGATTTGCCATTCGTAATATCAAATTCCCAGCCGTGCCAAGGGCAGCGGACGATTTCGCCTTCCCTGCCATACAGGTACTCGCCGGGATCTGAGGGCAGCATCATGCCCTGGATTTTCCCTTGGCACAATTCCGCGCCCTGATGAGGGCAGCTGCTTCGAATCGCGTAAAATTTTCCTTTTATATTGTATAACCCTATCGAGCGGTTTCCGATTCTCTCGATTCTGCTCATTCCCGAAGGCAGCTCCTTGACCAAGCACACCTTATGTCTTCCCATTGATCTCCCCCCTTATGGAGCCTGGCTTGTTTCTTTTCCGCTTACAAGCGGTACAATTGTTTTGCATTTTGGGCAAATATCTTGGGCTTGAACGTCTCGGGCAGAAAATGCAAATCCCGGGGAGATGCGCAGTATTGATGCGGATAATTGCTAGCATAGAGGAGCAGGTCCTCGCAATTCATCATGGCCAGCACCTCCGTCAAATCCCCGTCCTTCTCGGGACGCTCCAGAGGATGCGTCGTAAAACGGACATGCTCCTTCAAATACAGGCTCGGCATTTGCTTCGTCCAGGGAATTTCCGATCGAAGTCCCTTATATTCCTGATCGAGACGCCACATCAATGCCGGAAGCCAGGCAATGCCGCCTTCCACAAATATCATCTTCAATTCAGGAAAACGCTCGAATACGCCTTCCGTCAGCAAACTGAGCAGATGCACCTGCATCGACAGCGAAAATCCTGCATACCACTCCAGAAAGTGGGATGGATATCCCTGTGATGCCAGTATGTTGATTCCCATGCCGTCTGTGCCCGGATGGACCGCAAGCGGAAGACGATGCCGGGCGCATGCTTCATAAATGGGATAATAATGTCTTTGGCCGAACGGAGCGCGCGCTCCCGTATCCATGATGACCTGTACCATATGCGGATGGTCTGCCCATTTTTCAATCTCTTTCGCTGCAGCAGCGGGATCCTGATGCGCGATCGTGATCGAGCCCTTGAACACGCCATCCGGATTATGCGAAGTCAACCAGGTGTCGCTGAGCCAGTTATTATAAGCGCTTGCCTCCATGGCGGCCTGATCGGGATCGTGATGGATGGATACATTTGCCCGGGGGAGGAGAATAGCTTGTGCAACACCTTCCTCCTTGATTAGCTGCCGGATCAGAAAATCCGGATCTGTTCCCGGTCCTGCACCATTCGGGGGTACCGTTCGGTTAGTTCCCACCTTCTCCGCATAGTAGGCGTTGCTCCATATATGAAACCGGTGTTTCCACGGCTGCGGCAAATATCGCTTGATTTCCTCCGCATTCCGCGGATAAACATGAACATCGCAATCTATGATTTCCATTGGCACTACCTCCTTTCGGTCCTATAATTTGTAGAACTCCTTGGCGTTTTCGTAGAAGATCCGCCGGTGCAGCGCCTCGGGAAGCTTGGGAAAGGCCAGGCGGGGACTGTCGAAATCCCAATGCGGATAATCGCTGGAAAACATCAGAATATGCTCGGCATCCGCCAGCTCCAGCATGCGAAGAAGATGCCGGTCGTCATCGGGTCTCTCCAGCGGTTGGGAAGTGATGCGTACATGATCGCGGATATACTCGCTTGGCTTTCGCTTCAGCCATGGAACTTCATTGCGGTATTGCCGATACAGCGTATCCAGTCTCCAAAGCAAGGCGGGGAGCCACGATACTCCTCCTTCAACCAGCACTACCCGCAGACGGGGGAACCGTTCGAACACGCCCTCAATCAGCATGCTGATCAGATGGGTTTGGTAACCGATCGAGTGAGCGGTGCTCCATTCGATATAATGCGACGGGTAACCGACGGATGCCTGAAGATTGATGCCCATGCCATCCGTCCCTACATGCGTCGCAAACGGCAAATCATATTTTTGGCAGGCTTCATAGATGGGATCGTACATCCGATTCCCGTATGGAGCCCGCGCTCCTGAATCAGACAGCACTTGCACCATATGGGGATGTCCCGCCCATCTCTCAATTTCCCGTGCGGATGCGGCCGGATCTTGATGAGATATTTGAATCGAGCCCTTGAATACGCCGTCGGCGTTGTATCTTCCGAGCCATGTTTCCGCGACCCAATCGTTATAGGCGCTTGCCTTGGCGGTCGCAAACTCCACGAAGGGCATCGGGTTGCCGAAAGAACGATGCAGCAGAATCGCATGGGTAATCCCGTATTCATCAATTAACTGCTTGCGCAGAAACTCCGGATCGGAGCCTGTCGGCAGCCCGTTTGGAGGCGCTGCGTCCGTCCGGTCCACATAAGTAGGATGGCGGAACAAATCACGGCCGCCTGTCAGGGGCCGCCAATGCCATTTCGGGTCAAGATGCTTTCGTATTTCATCCAGATGCTGAGGTGCCACATGTACGTCGCAATCTATCATTTTTTTGCTGCGGGCGGTCATTTTTATTTATTCCTCCTCTGCGCCGACAATTTTCGGAGCTTTATGCTTCCATTGTGGAAACATGAATACATTCCCAAGTCTTCAGAAGATCCACCTTTATCCTTACCCTGTTCCCCTCTTGTCTCCATTCAGCATCGCCTGCAGACAGAAGCTTCTTAACTTGCTTGGCCTCCCGGTCAAAGGGAACAGCAAAGGAAACGGCGACATCACGCAGCTGAACGCAAGAAGCCAACGGCCGCCGTCCGGTACCGTTCACCAGATGTATCAGGTAATCATTATGCTTTTGGAAGACGCTTGCCTGCACCCCTTCGGCATCCTGGATTTCAATGACCGGCTTACCCTTCAGCAGCATGATTAACGTGTTTGACAGCAACGTATGATGGTCAGGCAGCCCGTACTGCCTCAACAGCTGCCCCAGGGAAAATGGAAAGTACATGATGTTTCCTTGTCCGTATGGATTTAGCATTGCCAAGGGAATATCCGTTTTCTCCGCGGGCAGGGAAGCTCTCTCCGGCGGAGCGCCTACACTTTCCAAAGGAGAGAAAGGGGGGACCAGCGTCGCTAATACCTGCGTATTTCTGCCTGGCCGGCAGTACGTTACCCGGCCTCGAAGCGGGATTAGCGAGGTATCTTCCAGACCCGTTCTCAGGGGATTGGCAGGTCCGTCCAGGCGGATATAGGCTGCTGCAAGCTCTTCGCTCAATTGCGAGCCCTGAAGACGCAGTATTTCCTTCCATTCATCCGGATGATGACCTTCCAGGACAAGATTTCCGCCCCCGGCTGCATAGCCGGACAGGTCTGCAGCTTGTTGCTCGGAGAGGCTCGTGCCTTCCGGAATAATGACCGCTGCATATTTCGACAAGCGGGCTGTGGAGATATGGCCGGGAATCAGCAGATCGAACAAGAAATGCTTCTGCATCAAGGCATCGGACCATCCCTCTCCCGATGGATCATCATTCCAGACCAGAGCCAGCTCGTAGAGCGGTTTGGCATCCTCCATGTATGGCTCAATGACGGCGGTGTCATGATTGATCGAGGCTACGGATTGAAGAATACGCTTGTCGGCAATGGTATCGGGAATTCCCGTCAAGGAATGCCAGATATGGCCGCCATTCGCCGGAACCTGCGACATCCAGAACCTGTGCTCGGCAGGCGGCAGGCCGGTATGACGCCAATCCATTCCGGGAGAGGTATGAATAATCCCGAATGGACTCGGCAGCCCTTCCATCGTCCTGCCCAGCTTTACCGAAAGAGCAGGATTATACCATTCGGGAAGGCTGCTCCTGCCGCGGGACAATACATCATGCGGTTCGGTGCACATGATGTCCGCCAAAGGTGACCGGTCGAGAATCGATTCCTCCCGGGATAATTGGTAATATAAAATAAGCGGCATTTCCGCTTTCCTGCTCTTAATCGCCGTACGTAGCAAGGAAAGGTTATCGTGATAACAACGGGCAGCCCAATCCTGGGCAAACCGCGAAACATCATCAGGCAATTGTTCGCCGTATAGAGCAGCATATTTTTGCTTGCACTCATGGCAGTAACACGTCGTATAATTCGGTGCGTTCAGAAAAATCCCGTCTACCGCGTAATGATCCAGCACCTCCTGCAGGACCTGAACCGCAACCTCGTTACCTCTGTACCCGCCATTGATGCAGGTGTGCAGGAGCAGCGGCCATCCGCCCGGACGATAAACACCGATATAATTTGGTTTTCCGTCCTGCTGCCTTGCAAACCATTCCGGTCTTTGCAAATAAACACTGTCTTCCGCCTTGCCAAAGTCAAATCTGGCAACAAATCTCAACTCCTGCTCCCGGCAGGCATCGATTACCTCCTGCAGGAGGTGCCGGTCCTCACTCAAATATTCATTCCTTATATGATAACGAACCTGGCTGGGATACCAGGCATATATTCCCCCGACATTAAAAACAATGGTGTTTGCCCCCAGCTCCTTTAATTGATGGACCAGTTTTACCGGGTCAATCCTCTCCGTATCTCTCACCTGCAGGTTTGCTTGGATGACTCTTAAAGGCTTGCGCCACCACAAGCTGCTATCGGTTCCCTTCGACATATAAGGCGCCTCCCCTTTACGCTTCTCCAGACTATTTCCGCCTGCTCCGCCAGTTAATCACCGGACTTCTAAGAGAGCGGCCCCATCTTTCAGCTTTCACTGCTCAGCAGCAGCAGTCCTGATCAGTATCGCCGCGAAGTCGGTCAATGTCGGTAAATGCACAGTGGCTCCGCCGCCTCCGTTGTCGAAACGAACGGCAGACTGGCCGGCCAGATTGGTCGTTTCAGTGATCGGGCCGATATTGGCAAGCTTCACATGCATGCCCGAAACAGGCAATGGATCGAAATAGGTGACGCCATTGAAGCCTGACAGATTCAATACATGCAAAATGCAGGTATGCGCATCCAAACGGTTGAAGAAAACCTCAACATTCTGCGGTGCGTTCGTTTCCAGTTCCCAAGGCGTTTCCGTCATATGGTAAAGAATATCCAGCACAATATGCTTATGATCGGCGAAGCCGTGATTATAGTAGAGCTGCCCCGGCTGCCAAGGGATATAAGCGGTCTTGCGCAGCTCCTCTTTCTTCAGCCCTGCCCCGTAATATTGGCCTGTAATTTGGTGCCCGAATGCCCGTTCAGGCGGACCGAACGTGGAGGAATCCACATAAGGAAGCTGGCGGCCGACATCCGGTTCCATTTCGACCCGATGGAATTGCTCCCCCAGAAAAATCCAGTCGCGTTCCGTAAAGCGCTTGAACACTTGTTTATCCTCCGTAAACAGATAGGCCGATTCTTTCCGGATCAGCTGAAGGCTTTCGGGAATGATCCCAAATATCCGCCGCAAAAAAGCCCGGTTTTCATCGCCCCCGGTAAAGGAACCGCCGGTTGCAATCAAGCATGCGCCCTGCAGATGCGCATTCGTCAGCTGCTGCATTTCCAGTTCGGACATTTCGGAAATACCGGGGATGACAATCGCTTTGTAACGCTTGAGCTCCTCCCCTCTTTCCGCTAATGCATGTTGATGGACCACATCGAACAGGATGTGGCGCTCCTTCAGCATCTTGAACAATCCCAAATATTCATTTCCGTTTTCCCGGGAATGCTTCCCCGGCTTAATCAAAGCAACGTCGGCGACGGACAAGAAACGCCCGTAGTACTGCTCGTTGTCCCGGTGATACTTGAAGATCTCCGCGACCGTATTCAGATTATGGCGGTCCGGATAATCCTCGAACGCGCCGATAATGCAGAAGTCCAATCCTGATCCGCTGGCGAGACTCTCTTTCAAACGAATATTGACCTCATGCGCGGATACGCCCGTAAATCTGTGCACCAGCCCGACAGCATTGATACAGCAGTTGCTGACCAGCTTGTCATCCCAGGAATCCTCGAGAGATTTGACGTTCTCGGAAGCGGAATACAGCCACAGTGGATAAGGCCGGCCAATTTCGGTATTCGATTCCTTGCGGACAATATCGACCTTATGTTCATGATAGGTAGATATGGCAATATCTTTTTTCTTGCTTTGGACCAGATCGTAGATGCTGTCGAGCATCGACCTTGTCGTCATTTCCTGAAATTCCCGATATTTCAGATTTCCCGGATCATCCGGTGCTGACAGCTCCAATCCGTATAGATCCCTGAACCGCGATCGGCAATTGTCACAATAGCAGGCTCCATACTGCGTGCCGCTGTAATCCCATGTCTGATAGCCGAACATGTTGAAGAAGATGCCATCCACCTCGTAATTGGAAAGAACCTCGTCAAGAATCTTGAGCGAATATTCCCTTTGGTAGTAGCCGTTCACACAGGTATGGACGATACC
Source organism: Paenibacillus sp. JT31N17 (assembly GCF_056269255.1). Lineage (NCBI taxonomy): Bacteria > Bacillati > Bacillota > Bacilli > Caryophanales > Paenibacillaceae > Paenibacillus > Paenibacillus sp. JT31N17. The sequence goes on along the minus strand of NZ_JBWDNP010000001.1, from coordinate 993,526 downwards.
ATGATAATTCACGGCTTCGCCTGCCCGCGTCCGGTAAAACCAGTCCGGCTGTTTCTCGTAAATCGTTTCATGCGCTTTGCTGAAATCGAAACGCGCGATGAATTTCATGCCGTTGGCATGGGTCTTCTCGATGGCTTCCCGGAGCAAATCCTTGTTCTGGCCGGCCGCGCGATAGTGATACTCGAGTTGAGTCGGATAGAAAGCCACGATACCGCCCGCATTCAGCATGAGTACATTTGCCGATAAGCGGTTCAGATCATCCATTAATCGGTCGACATTCAAGTTGGCGTCGGATTCCCGCAGGTTGTTTTGAATCATCCGCAAGTTATTGTTCTTCCACCAGGTCAATGGGACGAGCCCTCCTTCCACTTCTATTCTTTGACGGAGCCAAGTGTAATCCCGTGAATGAAGTAGCGCTGCAAAAACGGATAGACGATCAGGACGGGAATCATGGCGATAAAGATTTTTGAAGCATTCAGGGTGCGATTGGAGATTTGACTAAGCCTTCTGTATTGATCCTCCGTCATCGTGGACGGATCCAGCATGACGACCATCTGTTGAATATAGGTTTGCAGCGGATAGAACTGCTCCCGCGTCATGAATACCAGGCCGTATAGAAACTCATTCCAGTGCATGACAATGCTGAAGAGCGTCACCGTTGCAAGAACCGGAACGGATAAGGGAATAAATATTTTAAACAGCAAGGTCCACGGACCCGCTCCATCCACCAGCCCCGCTTCTTCCAGCTCCTTCGGCAGGTTGCGAAAGAAGTTCACCACCAATATCACATTGAACACGAGCCCCTGCGCTCCCGCAACCAGCACAAGCGCCCAAATGCTGTTGATCAAGCCCAATTGCTTGACGGTCAAATATAAGGGAATCAATCCGCCGTTGAACAGCATGGTGAAAACCAGCACCCACATAAGCACATTCCGCTGACCAAAATCCCGGCTGCTCTTCGACAAGGGATAAGCAAGCAGTGCAACCACAAAAAAATTCAATACCGCGCCCAATGCCACGCGTTGTATGGAGATCCAGAAAGAATGAAAAAATTGGTTGTCTTTCAGAATCTCATGATAGGAATTGAAATTGAATTCAACGGGCCATAACCAAACCTGACCGGCGGCAGCCGCTGTCTTCGAGCTTAACGAGAGGGCCAATGTATACCAGATCGGCAGTATACATGTGATCGTAATTGCAAGTAAAATCAGAATCAGCAGCACATCAAACACTTTGGAGCTGACCGTCGTATCTTTGACCATATCCCTCCACCATCCAATCTGTTCAGAAAATGCGGTAATTCGTAAATCGGTAAGCCAAAATATAAGAGACGGAGATCAAAAGGAATCCGGCGACCGATTTCAGCAAGCCGACAGCTGTAGCCAGGCCATACTGAAGATTCAGCAAACCTGTTCGGTACACCCAGGTGTCGATAATATCCCCGGACGTATAAACAAGAGGATTATACAGATTGAAAATCTGGTCGAATCCGGCGTTCATGACGTTTCCGAGACTCAATACTGCCAGAAGCACAGTAGTGGTGCGTATGCCAGGCAAGGTCACATGCCAAAGCCGTCTCGCCCTGCTCGCCCCGTCTATGGCCGCTGCCTCATATTGGGATGGATTGATACCGGTCAAGGCTGCCAAATAAATAATGGTGTTAAAGCCGAAATCCTTCCACACGTCGCTGCCGACAACCAGGTAAGGAAACAGATCCGCTCTGGCAAAAAACAGCACCGGATCCACGCCGAAAACAGCGAAGATCTGATTGACGGGTCCTTGAAACGAAAAAATATCCAGAAAAATACCGCCAAGGATGACCCAGGATAAAAAGTGGGGTAAATAAACCACCGTTTGAATCCATCGCTTCATAACGGCGATACGCAGTTCATTCAGCATTAATGCAAAAATGAGCGGCACCACCAAATTGCCGATGATTTTCAGGACAGCGATAAAGATGGTATTAAAAAAAATGGTCTTGGTGTCATTAAGCGTAAACATATAACGGAACGTATCCAGTCCGATCCATTCGGACCCCAGCATGCCCTTGCCCGGAGTGAAATCCTGAAACGCAATGACGACTCCGAACATCGGAATGATGCTGAAGACGATGACCCAGAGGTATCCGGGAAGCAGCATGAAATAATAGTGCTTGATAAATGATTTGGTGCTCATCTGTCCCTCTCCTTTCCCTGGACTTGTGAGGCAGGGGCGCTAGGTCAAACCTGCGCCTCTGCCTGGAGTCCGCTTACTTTTCCTTAATGAACTCTTCTACTTCAGCGGTAATTTGGTCGCCGCCTTGTTTTTTCCAATCCGCAACGAATTGATCGAAGGAATCAAGAGGTGTAAAACCCATAATGATATTCATGAACGTTTCGGATTCGAGCTTCTCCAGATTGGCCCATTTGCTTTCCATTGATTTGGTTTGAGAATAAATCAGGCTGCCTACTTTATTCATCGGCTTGTCGATCAGCGGGGCTACGCCGATCAACCGGCAGTAGGCGCGGGCGAAAGCGCCCCAATCAGCCTCGGGATTCCAATATTCGATGCTGGGGTTGTCATACGGTTCCAGCTTGACTTTCAGAATCGCATCATATTCGTTCGGCAGATTCGGATCATAGGGCTGATCCGCCAAAACCTCCTTCGGCTTCTCGCCGGCAAGCACTTCCTGCAGGAGCTTGACGCTTCCTTCGAATTTATCGTATCTGGACATAACCAGGCGCAGCGGGGAAAGTCCCGGATCCAGACCCGTATCGCTTTCCAATTTGTCGCTGTCCCGGAAAACCACATTATTAATTTTCGCGATCGCTTCAGGATGCTCGAACCCTTTGCGGACAACCAGGAATTCCGTTGTCGGCGCGTTGATATGCGGATTGTACTCCCCGTCCTTATCAAGCGGCAGGGTATAGGCCAGCATATTGGCATCCGGATTGGTTTTAACCATATCCACGATTGGACCGTAACCCATCCACCAAGGTGCGGAGAACATGCCTGCTTTGCCCGAAACTATGGGCTCGGCTGAATCTTTCCTTATGCCCATCTCCTTATCAATCCATCCTTTGGCGTACCAGTCGCGCAGCTTGGCCAGTGCTTCTTTGGTTTCAGGAAGCGTGGAGCCGTATACGGGCTTGCCGTCCGCACCCTCCAGCCAATAACCCGGATGGGAGTCGAAAGCGGAGAAGATCGGATCAAATCCATAGAGATTATTGCCGGATTCAAGGAATGTAGCATTCAATTTGCCGTCACCGCTTTGCGGACCCGATAACCCGAACGTATCGTTCTGACCGTTGCCATCCGGATCCTTCTCCGTCATCGCCTGAATGGCTTTTTCGAACTCATCTATCGTTTTCGGCGGTTCAAGACCCAGCTTGTCAAGCCAGTCTTTTCTCATATACATCAGGTGAACGCCGTCTGCGCCCCCTTTGGAGCCCGGGATCGCCATCAGTTTTCCGTCAAACGTCGCCGCATTAATACCAAAGCCTTCCGTTGCGTCAATGACGTCCTTCACGCCTGGTGCAGCATATTTCTCATATACCTCTGTCATGTCCTCAAGCTGTCCGGCTTCCACCATTGCGCGAAGCGCTAATTGATTGACGACCATCGCATCGGGTAAATCTCCGCTTGCAATGGATATGCCCAATTTTTGATCCCAGTTGGCTCCGCAAGCGACACTCCATGCATACTCGATGTCTACATTGAGCACTTCTTCCACGTTTCGGGTGAATACGTTATCCTCCGGCGTATCCCCTTCCGGCAGACTGTTGTTCGTCGGATCGGTACATTGGCCAATCGAAACCTTGACGGTTTCTTCATACTTGCCGAACGGATCGGGCGCCTCCCCCGTATCTGCCGTATTGCCTGGCGTGGCCGTGGCCGCAGTGTTGCTGCTGCTTGGCGTATCCGACGTGCAAGCGCTTAACAAACTGATCGCAAAAACCATAAGAATGATGAACCCTTTTTTCGCCATCGTTGCCATCTCCCTTCTTGTCTCTGGTAGGAATATTGATTATTCTATCACTGTTGAAAGCGCTCTATATCTGAAGCATGATCATAAAAATGGGTGAACATTGGACGAATATCTCCGGCAGCCGGTCATCTTTCTACCCAATCTCAGACATTCATCGCCCTGCTCTTGTTTTTTCGGTATTCACTGGGCGTCATGCCGGTAGATTCCCGGAATATGCGGCTGAAATATTTTACATCCACGTACCCCGTCCGCTCAGCGATCCATTGAACCGGTTTTCTTGACTGCAGCAAGTATTCTTCGGCCCTTTTCATTCGCACCTGCCGCAAATACTCGTTGAACGATTGACTGACAATGTCCTTGAAGCATTGATTGAAATAACTTCGGCTCATATTGACCCTTTTGGCAACATCAATGGCATACAGCTGCTGATCCAGCTCATCCTTCACAATCTTGACTGCCGTCATGATGCTGTTGACAACCTCCCAGGAATACTCCGAGCCCTGCAGCAGACATGCCGTTTCACGGACATGCGCAAGCCAGCCTGCAACCTCTCCCCAGCTTGTAAACATGGCGGGAAGCTCGATGTTGGACTCCAATAGCTCGCCGTAGACCCGATTCCAATCCATGGCAATTTCATGAAGGAAGTGATTGAGCCGGGAAGAGGGCAGCCGCAGCCTTATAAGCTCCGACTTCAGACCTTCGAGACTTTCCTGTTGGGTCCAGTCAAAGGACAGCCAGCGAGCCTTCAGCGAGGTGAATTCCTCTTCCTCCAACGATTTTGGTTTGCCCGGCAGCTCATGAATGCTTTTCTGCAGCAGATCGTTCCGGCTGTCATCAAAATCATAAAACAAATCCCCCATCCGGTAATTCCTCAGCAGGCTCAATACTTCCTTTTTGGACTTCCCGGCCAGCCCCTCCAGACGCATGACCAGCCATCCGCTGCGATCAAGAGCTTGATTTATCATGATCTCAAAAGATTTTCCGTTATCCGGCTCATCCCCGGGAAGCCACAGCCATATATAATGATCAATTCCGTTCAGTACCCAATCGGAGATGCCGATGAGTTGGTATAACCATTCCACATCGTCAGGTTCACCTACTGGTAAAAGCGCAAATCCCGTATCGGTTGCAAAAGGATCCATGCCGGCTGCACTTGAAGAAACAACCGTTTTCTTCATTTGCTCCTGGAGAATGCGGTTGTGAATCCGACCCAGCACTTCCTCGAAACGTTCTTCTTCAAGCTGCACCTTCACAATAAAATCAATCGCTCCGAGCCGCAGGGCTTCCTGGATGTAATCAAAATCCTGGTGCAAAGTAAGGACCGCAATATGGATATCTGGAAACCGATTCCGTACAACCCGCATCAGCTCGAGCCCGTTCATAACGGGCATAGCCAGGTCCGTCAGCAATAAATGAATTCTGTGGGTTTCCAGAAGCTCCAGCGCTTTTTCTCCATTATTGGCTTCTCCAACCACCTTCATATCGAACTCTTCCCACGGCATGGACGAAATCAAACCCTTGCGGACCAATTTGTCATCATCTACTACAAGCACATTAATCATTTCGCGCCTCCTCTTTCTGCACCGGAAGACTCAAACAAACCGTTGTGCCTTCTCCTGGCATGCTGTTGATGTCTAATCGTGCTCTGCCTTCGTAATGCGAATCTACCATGCGCTTCACATAATTGATGCCAATTCCCATACCGAGCTTCTCCTCTGCCGGGCTGTCCCGATCCAGCAGCTTGTCGATGGTTTCTTGTGACAGGCCGATTCCGTTGTCGAAAACCGAAATCAGGATTCCTTGATCGAATCTGACCTCCACCAGAATGCAGCCGTTATCCTTTATTCCATGATAGAGAGCGTTTTCAACCAAGGGCTGCAGAATAAATCTTGGAACAGGTTCACTCAATATTTTGTCATCCACATGGATTCTAACAACGAATTCAAAATCATAGCGGATCTGCTGCAGTATCAAATAATTTTTTAACGACTCGATTTCCTGAGAAATAGTGGAAACCACTCCCATTTTCCCAAGATTATAATGCAGTAATTTATTAAGCGACAGCACAAGGCGGTCAATTTCTTTCTGACCGTTCATAACGGCCAGCCAATGGGCCGTATCCAATGTGTTCATAAGAAAATGAGGGTTAATTTGGTACCGGAGCTTTTCAATTTCCAGATCCATTCTTCGTTTTTCTTTTAGCTCTACTTCCACAAACAGCTCCCTGATCTGTTTTTTCATTTTTTGAAATTGAATGAGCAGAAAGTCGAATTCCGGAATCCTGGTTTCTTCATACCTGGAATCAAAATCGCTGTGAGCCATGCTGCGGATTTCCAGACTGAACCGGTTGAGCGGTTTATATACCATCTTCCATAACATCCAAGCAATCAACAGACTGATAATGGCGAACATAAGAGATAAAACAACCATTTGTGTGATCCAGTGTCGTTTTTCCTTGTTGTATTCGGAAATCGGGATCAGGGTCACGAATTCCCATCCCTGGTTGCTTTTTTTGCCGAACCAATAATAATCGCCAATCATACCGGATTGCTTCCCGGACATGCTGCCCTGAAAACGGGAACTAACCGGAAATATGGATTCCAGCTCGCTGTACCCGATTTTTCCGTTGTTGTCCATAATCAGGTTAAAGGTATTCTTGGCGCTCCGGTCGGCATGCAATATGTTCTGGGTAAGCTTATAGCCGGATTCGATATAGATGTAGAGGCTTTCCTTGCCGGGGATATCTACCTCCCGCGTAGCCGACAGCACGTATTCATTCGTGAACCGTTGATTGCTGATATGCGGTCCAAAATACGTAATTTTATAATACTTCGCCAGAGCAGGGAGATTCCCGATGTCAAAACTGTCTTTCAGGGGGAAATTTTCGAAAAGCACCTGGCCATTTTCCCGATAATACATGGTTAAACCGATACTGGGATTGGTGAACGTAGCATGATTGATTTCCTGTTTAATTTGATCGACCAAATTGCGGCGTATATTGGGGTTGCCGGTATCCAGATAGGTTTCCAGTTTGACCGCTATGCTCCCTGGATAAGCAAGCTGCTGGGAGATATGATTGATATTGTCAATGGAATTTTCAAGCGAGAGCACAATTTGATCAAGATTGCTCTCAATGCCGGATTCGAGTCTGCTCGTCAGAATCGAATTGATTGCATTGTAGGAAATAACTGCCGTACAGAAAAACGGAATAAAAGTACTAGCGGCAAAAATGAAGACAATTCTTTTTTTCAAGGTGAGTTGGCTGTGGTGATTTAAGATGGATTGATAGAGGTTTACGAAATAACCATAGATGTTCAATGAATCAGCTCCTGCTCATTGGCGTTGAAAAAACGATTGCCATCGACAATCGCATTGACCAGAGTTGTATGATGTTAACACGGTCTCAAATTCATCTTAAATGTCATCACTCCCTTCCCGGGCAACCGTTCATTATAATGAACGGTGTTTAATACTATAGTTCAATGTATCACGCACGCTTTAAATTGACTATCTCTATCTGGTAATTATCATTTGAAATTCAGATTATTAGGAGGGTATGCCAGGCGTTGAAGAAAGCGTAAAAGGAATGTAGGAACTACTTCTAAATAACAGATTTATATCTACAATAATATGTAATATTATGTTTTTATTTCTTTTATTAGTTAATTATCCACAAATGAAAGAGGGCACAAAAAAAGCCGGCGCTCGCGATCGAGCCCGGCTGCCGTACTTTATCTAAACCGCTTGTACATGGAACTCTGCTCAATTTCCCGAAGCGGCCCTTTCTTAGAAAGCAATTTTGAAAAGGCCGCACCAGGATTTACGTTGCTCGACTTCTTATTCCCAGTGACGTTTCCCGCCAACACGGGATTTTGGCGGAATCGCCGCATCGATACGGTCGAGATCGTCTTGGTTCAGTTCAACATTAAGCGCACCCAGATTATCGTTCAATTGTTCCATGGTTCTTGGCCCGATAATCGGCGCAGTAACGCCAGGCTGTTGAATCAGCCAGGCCAGAGCCAGCTGGCTTAAAGTAATTCCCTTCTCTTGCGCAATTGGCATCAACGCCTCGATCGCGTTCAGACGATCCACGATGTAGCCTGAATTCAAATCTACATTTTTGCGGGAAACGCGCGTATCCTGCGGGAAAGGCTGATCCTTGCGGTATCTGCCGGTCAGCCAGCCTTCAGCCAATGGCCCCCAAGGCATAATGCCAAGGCCGTATTTTTGGCAAACCGGGACCACTTCCTCCTCCACACTGCGGTCAAACAGGTTGTATGGCGGCTGTTCGGCCACAAACTGCTCCAGATTCATTTGCTTGCTGATCATAATGGATTCCATCGTCTGCCAGGCCGGAAACGTGGAAAGACCGATGTAGCGGACTTTTCCCTGACGCACCAGATCATCAAGCGTTTTCAACGTTTCATCAATAGGCGTGTTCAAGTCGGGACGATGAATCCAGTACAAATCGATATAATCGGTTTGCAATCTGCTCAGGCTTTCTTCCACCTGCTTCAAAATATGGACGCGGCTGTTCCCTTGGTCATTGGGCTTCTCGCCCATCCTGCCATGCACTTTGGTTGCCAGGAAAACCTCATCGCGGCGGCCCTTGATCGCTTTGCCGACGAAGCTTTCGGATACTCCCTTGGAGTAGACGTTAGCCGTATCGATGAAATTCAAGCCCTCGTCCAAAAAGCGGTGAATGATCTCGACAGATTCCTTTTCTTCCGTTCGCGAACCAAAATTCATCGCACCCAGACAGAGATTCGAAACCCTGGCTCCGGTACGGCCTAATTGACGAAAATCTACCTTATACGTTCCTGCCATTTTGTCATTCCTCCCGAAATATAATGAAAATGCCTGCATAAAGCGCCCAATCCGAGTCTTCTTCCGCCGTAGTTAAGCAGGGAAAGCGTCGCTTAGCAGCTTCATATGTTCCTCGGAAAGCTTCCAGCCAACCGCACCGACATTGTCCTGCAGCTGTTCCAGGCGGCTCACGCCCATAATAGCCGAGGACACGGCAGGGCGATTGATGATCCAGTTCAAACTGACCTGCGCCGGTGTTTTGTCCAGCTGCTCCGCTATGTCCTTCAGCTGATTAACACTGTTCTGAAACCTCTGCGCCTTCTCGACAACTGCAGGCTCGTCAGCGCCTCTGCTTCCTTCCGGAACGCTGCCTTCATATTTCCCCGACAGAATGCCTCCGCCCATCGGGCTGTATAAAATCATGCCGATCCCCTGATCAACGCACAGCGGCTGCAGCTCCTTCTCCACCGCACGGTTGGTCAGGCTGTAATTGGGCTGTACCGACACAAAGCTTGCCAGCTTGTTCACATCGCTGACCCAAAGCGACTTGGCCAGCACCCATGCCGGAAAATTCGAGCAGCCGATATACCGCACTTTCCCTTGACGGATCAAATCATCATATGCGCGCAGCGACTCCTCGAGTGGCGTATCCCAATCTACGTTATGAGCCTGATACAAATCGATATAATCGGTGCCCAGCCGGCGCAGGCTGTTTTCGACTTCCTTCATGATATGGGCCCGGGACTGGCCTTTATCGTTAGGACCTGGACCGACCTCTCCGTGAACCTTCGTAGCTACAATAACCTCATCCCGTTTGCCTTTGATCGCTTTGCCGAGAATTTCCTCGGCTTCTCCGCCTGTGTACCGGTTGGCGTTATCGATCAGATTGATCCCCATGTCGATGGCGGCATGTATAATTTGTATCGAATCCTCGGGAGTGACCTTGCCCGCTTTCCCCCAGGGCGGGTTCGGGCTTCCGAAATTCCAGCAGCCAAGGCTGATTCTCGAAACTTTAAGTCCGGACTTTCCTAATCTGACATATTCCATGATCCGTATTCTCCTCTCTTGAATCCGCGTTAACAGTCTCTTGAAAATGCTTTCAATCTTCTATGCGTTTTTTGCAGCTCAGAGGAAGCATCCGAAATTTGCCCCTGCCTGTCCTATTATAAATCACATGGAAGCAGGTGGAAATGACTGAATTGTTTGAAACTTAGTAACATTCAGTATAGTGAGTGAAGGCCGGTTTGGGCTTCTTCCTGGATAGCCGTGCAAATGGCCAGTCAAAAAGCCCTTGAAAAGCAAGGGCTTTAACGCAACCTTTTTTGTCATTCGACAGATGCCATCAGATCGAACTTGCGGGAATCTTGCTGCTTTTCGAATATCGGTCTGCATAAGAAGAGGCTCCGAAAGAGTCAGGCTTGATGACGGGCAACCAGCCCAGGGATTCCACACGATCCACCATTTCGGCAACAAAGAACGCAGTTTTGCTGATGAATTTGTCACTGCCGGCATCGATATGGATCGACACCTCGAAAGAGGCTCCCTGATAGACATAGGGCAGGATGATATCCTCCAGTTGACTCCTTTTGCGATTATCAAAATAGCATGCAATCTCCTCGCTAAGGCTGGTCTCCGTGGAAAGTTTGTTGCGCACGGATCGGATCTCCCGCGGTATAATGACCTGCCGGTAGCACGCCCATGCTCCCCTGCTTTCACGGCGGATAATGATCCCCGTGATCAGTTTTGTAAATCCCCGATGCACTTGGCCGTCCGAACCGATGATCAGATTGTAATTGGCATGAGGCTCCTTCTTCATGAAGGACTCAATCCGCGAGAAGACCGTATTCAAGTCCATGCACCGCTCTGTGGTGTTCATAAATTCCATGCTGTGAATCCAGGGTATTTTCGGGTTACTTTTCATATCATCACCTATACCTCAACGGGTCTATCTTCCTTTCCGTGGTTTGACGAAGACGCCGCGTTACCGCCTTTGCTACACCCATATGGTATGACGAAGCCTCCGAACCTATGCGTTTTTTTACAGATACAAGGGTAAGCCGGTTTATGTAATTGGTGCAGAGGGATGGAATTTAACCATCTATGATGCAGGGTGGGTGACTGTCTGTCCACCTGCACTCTGCTTCGCACGGGAGAACTGTATTCAAACCCGCGCTTGCCAACTAAAAAAGTTGGCTGCCCCTCTTGGAATCGAACCAAGGATCACGGTGTCAAAGACCGTTGCCTTGCCACTTGGCTAAGGAGCAATATGATTCGTGGCGGATAAAGAATGGTCGGAGCAGCAGGACTTGAACCTGCGGCCGCGTACTCCCGACATACGCGCTCTACCGAACTGAGCTATGCCCCGATGGAGGATAGGAGCGGACATGACCCGCAAATCTGTCAGCCGCCGTTTTGAAGCGTCAGCCTATCTGATCATTTCCCATCCGTATGAAAGATTGGGGAGACCAGCGGGAATCGAACCCGCGTTTTACGGTGCCACAAACCGTCGTGTTGCCATTTCACCATAGTCTCCATGAACGATGGATCCGGAATCAAGCTTTAAGTCCGGATTCACTCTCCGCGTAAACTTCTCATGACTTTATATCGATAGAAGAACACTTGTTCGTTCTTAAGGTATAATAAAAAGCTACCTTCAACGCTCCTTTCTTCATTTGGGCATGAAGAAAGGCCACCTTGGAGAGCAGCCTTTACGCTTGAAGATATCCTGTTGTCACGAGAGTATCATCCACGGCTGAAATGAAGCGGGACAATCTCATGAAACGAAAGATTTCTACGAATTGCAGCGTAAAAGGCCAATCTGTAAAATTGGGATATACTGAACCCTTGCTCGAACGGATTGATATTTTCATCGGAAAACGGCTGGTTCCGGTTATCCGGATGAATCTTGATCCCGTAGGCATTCATGCTTGATTCCCTCCTTCATGCTTTTCTTGTGACCGATCTTATCACAGGATATTTTTTACTGTCAACCCTTATTTTTCAATATAATAATTATGTTCTCGAATTCGTCTCTGAACATAAAAAGGGCCGCCGGGATCGTCTGTTGAACGATCCTGGCAGCCCTCTGGCGTGTCAAACCGGAGGCAGCTACACCTCGTTAAACTTCCGCTTATATAGGGAGGTCGGGATCGCGATATGCCGGAATAAGGGCTGCTCAAATTGCCCGCATCCGTTCGGCTGATTGTTCTGATGCTGTTCAATGCCGTATCGGTTCCACATACCGTTCTCACTCCCTCTATCCGTTTGGTTTGTTGAAGCCAATCATAATTGATAGTATTTCTATATGTCAAGAAATTTTTAAAAAACCCAAAAAATCCCTGGTGGCATTCGGTTTTTGTTCAACTATAGAAAGTATAAATTCCCCACACATGCTTATAATTCTGAAACAAAAATCTTGCCGTGCCACCAGAGGACGGCGGCATGCGCTTCTTTTTGCTTAACCAAAAAAAAATAATCCCGGCTGCCCATGCTCGCGGGTTAAGCATCTGCCGCTCGAACGGCAGGCTCCCTCTCGTCCATCTGCAGCAGTGATCTCTTCTGCCACGCCCTGCTTCGCCAGCGCAGGTAGAGGATGATGCCCCGCATCCATTCGTCGACGATGAAGGCAGACCAGATCCCGATCAAACCGTACCCCATATGTATCCCGAGCAAATATATAACAGGCATGCTGAACAGCCACGATACCGAGATGGACGCCACCATAGCAAAGCGCGCATCGCCTGCTGCCTGCAGCGACCGCTCAATGATAATGTTGAAGTTGCGGCCCGGCTCCAGAATAAAGCCGAGCAGCAGCAGCGATGCGCCAATCTGAATAATGGGTGCCTCATGTGTGAACAGCCCCATTAGCTCTTTGCGGAACGGACTGATCAGGGCAACGGCGGCGAGTGTGATCAGCATGCTTGACCACAAATTTCGGAATACCTGGCGGTAAGCCGTTTCGCTCTCACCCGCACCTATCAGATGGCCGATAATGATTTGCCCGCCCCGTCCAATGGAAATCGCCAGCACCATGATAATGAACATGATGTTCTGGGTATATACACGGGTTGTGAGCGCCGTCGCGCCAAGCGACGAGATGAATGCCGTCGTCACAAACTGGCTTGCGGAATAGGAGCAATTGACGGCAGATGAAGGCAAACCGACTCGAAGCACCTTGTTCACATGCTCCCGCTTCCAATGCAGCAAATGCGACCATTGTATCTGGGCGCCAACGACCTTGCGAAGAATGAGCAGGTTGACGAGTAGCCCGACCAGCTGTGCAATCGTCGTCGACATCGCCACACCTGCCACGCCAAGCTTGGGGAAGCCGAACGGCCCGTAGATGACAAGATAGTTGCCGCATACATTGAGTATGTTCATGCCAATTGTAACCATCATCGTCTGCCGCGTGAACCCATGCGCTTGAATGATTGCGATGACGGCCGTCAGCACCCCTTGCACGACCAGAGCGCCGCCGGCAATGTAGAGAAAATGCTGCGCCTGCCGGAACAAATCCGGCGTTAGACCGAAAATATCAAGCAATATGCCGCTAAAGCCGACAACCAGCACACTGACCACAAGACCGAACAGGAAGTTGATCGCGATCGAGGATGAGACGAGTCTGCCGATCTCTGAATATCGTTTGGCTCCCAGATATTGCGTGATGACGACGGCGGAGCCGACGGCAATCACATTGAACATCAGGACGGCGAACATGATGATCTGATTGGCGACTCCGACCGATGCCACAGCGTCATCCGATACCTTGCTGAGCATAAAGGTGTCCGAGATCCGCAGCAGCATCTGCAGAGCCGATTCCACGAAGATCGGCCACGTAATCGTGAACAGAGACAGCCTGGCAACGGTTTTGGTGACCATATATATCTCCTTCTTCCAGATGGTTGCTGGCCGTTACAAGCTATAGACGGATTTCACTTTGGCGAGTCCCTGCTTCGCGACTTCCAGCGCAGACAGGCTGCCGAAGTCTTCGATGAAAAGCTCCAGAGACAGGAATCCTCTGTATCCGGATGCATGCAGCAGCTTCGCAAGATTTGCGGAGGGGGCAATCCCCTCCCCCGGGAATACGCGTTGGCTGTCGGCAATCAGGTCACGCGACGGCTCGGCTGGATAATCGTTGACATGAACGATGCCGATACTGTCCCCGCTCAGGGAACCGATCCACCCTGCTGCACTGCCGCCCGTGTACATGTGGAAGGGATCAAGGAGGATTTTGGCGTCCTGCACACCGCTCTCCATCGCGACGTACACCGCTTCACTGAGCCGCGACAGCTTTTGCGCCCGGCCCCAGAACTCCAGATAAGGCTCTACCCCTATACTGCGTGCGATTGCCGCAAGCTTGCCGAACTGTTCCGCGATACCGCCCAGCGTCATGGATGCGACATTGCCGAAAGGCGGCGCTGCTGCGGCGACGCAGCCGAGCTCGGCGAGCAGCTCAAGCTCCCGCTTCGCATGCTCGAAGCCCTTCTCACGCTCCGCTGCGTCAGAGTCCGCCCACTTCCAGAACGCGATGGCATTGGCGAAGGTGAGGCCGGATTGTTCGATGCGCTGACGCAAATTGTTCCGTGATCCGCCAGCCGCAAGGTAAGTGTCGATATCGCGGACCCACAGCTCGATGCCTTCATAGCCAGCTTCGGCGGCAACGTCAATCTGCCGGGTGACATCAAGTTTGAATGGGAATAACGTCGACATATTCAAGGATGTTTTGAATGGAAATGACATATGGAATCCTCCTTCTTTCTGCATAATTAGTGATCAAAACATCGGAAGCTCTGACACCCCGCGGGGTCAGAGCTTCCAACACATCGCATACCGCGCAGACAGCCTGGAACTGCCTTAATTCAATCGTACATATTTCAATTTGCTCCCGCATTATACAGAATCCGGTTCGGCGGATACAGCGAGTCGCCCTCGTTGACGGGAACAAGATCATGATAGATGGGGTTGTAATATTTCTTTCTGTACTTCGTCGCCGTAATGCCCTTCACCGTCTTGAATACGCGGGAGAAATAATTCTCATCGGCGAAGCCGACCGCGTACGCAACATGCTTGACGCTCTGCTCCTCATAGAGCAGCAGCTGGCAGGCGCGTTCGATCCGCCGCTGGATAATCGCTTCGCGCGGCGTACGGCCCATAAAGCGGACGAATGAACGGGAAAAATGCTCATGCGTCCAGCCCACTTTATTGGCAATCTTCTCAACTGACAGCGGCTGTTCCATATGCTTCTCAATGAAATCAAGCGCCTTTACGATCTGCGGCGGAATGCGGCTTGATTGCAAAGCGTGCGGCTTATCGACGATATGGCCGTTGATCTCCTCAAGCAGCGCGAGCAGCAGAGAGCTTCCCCGCTGTTGAAGCTTTTCGGGAAACGAATAGGAAATATACAGAATCTGCTTCATCATGCCGACCAGCAGGTCGCTGTCGATCGGGATGCAGGAAGGACCGCCCGGCTGCATAATCTCCAGAGTCGGGATCAGACCGGGATTTCGTTCGAAGCCGAAATGAATGAACATATGCCGCGAATGCTGGTAAGGATCGTATTCATAACGATGATGCTCGCCCGGACGGGTGACGATGAAGCAGGGCTCCTTCAGCATATAGGCTTCGTCTCCGATATGATACATGCTTTTGGACCCGTCGGGAAAGTACAGCAGCTCGTAATCGTGAATTTCACGCGGCCCGAGTCCCGTTCCGGCTTTCTTGACAACATCGCCGGCGACATGGATCGAAGGCAGACAAACATATGGCAGCTGGCTGTCAGTGACGTCCGGAAGGTTCATGAAGGATCCCCCTACCTTTCCCTTATTGCTCCATGAAGCCAAGCTTCTTCAGATTGGCATAGCTGATGCGAAGGCTGTCGAACGGATCGCGGCGGCTCAGGTCCTGCTCTACGACCATCCACTGAACACCGATCTCTTCGGCAACCCGGGCAATCGCCGGAAAATCGAGAATGCCCTCGCCGATCTCCGCGAAAAATTGCTCCTCTCCCGCTTCCACATCCTTAATATGCAGCATTGGCGCACGGCCCTTGAGCTTGCTGAGATAGGTGACGGGATCCTCTCCGCCCTTCTTGATCCAGAATGTATCCAGTTCCGTCTGCACAAGCTCCGGATCGGTCTCGCGCAGGAGAATGTCCAGCGCGTATTCGCCGTCGAATTTCTCAAATTCCCAGTTATGATTGTGATACAGGAAGGTGATGCCTCTTTTTTTGAACAATTCGCCAATCCGGTTCATTTTCTTCGCTTTCTCCAGCAGGTCTTCCCTGGAATCGAACTTCATCGAAATCGCGACGAATTTGCCGCCATCCACTTCTTCCAGGTAGTCGGCGATCCGGTCGGTGTCGAATTCCAGCGTGTCGAACCCGGCGTGGGTACCGACGACCTTCAGACCCAGGCGGTCCAGCAGCGCCTTCTGCTGAGCAATGGTCATGCCTTCCGGCGGACGGCCGAGCTCAATGCCCTTGAAGCCGATTTCGGCGACTTTCTCCAGCGCGCCGGCATAGTCCTGCGACAGCGCCTCGCGAATGGTGTAAGGTTGAATGGCAACCGGAAATTTCTTCATAAACGGGATTCACCTGTCCTCTCTTATTTGCAGCGGTATGGAATGCTAATGGTTGTTGCGGAATGGTTACGGATTGCTTGCCCTGCTCTGTGGAATCGGCCATATGCAGTATTTCTCCGTAATCGGCCTCAGGCGTCGAGTGTGTTGTACTTCAAGCCGAGCGGCAGCGGCTTCGGACGGTCCACCGTCGATTGAAGATGAACATGCTTCTCTGATGAGGAAGCCTCGAAAATACCGAGCGAAATGTCCAGAACATGACGCGCCAGCTGTCCGCTGGCGCGGTTGGCGCGGCCGGACTGGATGGCATAAGCCATATCGGCGACGCCCATGCCGCGGCCTTCCTCCGCATAAGCATGCGAATGCGGGATTTCCTTCGTCTCGCCGCTGGGAAACTTGATGTAAACAGCGCCGCCGAAGAAGTTTGGATCGGGCACAATCAGATTGCCTTCGGTCCCGAATACTTCAAGCCGCGGCGAATAGCCGAAGCTTTCTTTGGCTGCCTGGAGGCTTGCCACAGCGCCGCTTGCGAAGTCGAGAACGGCGTGTACATTCGTTGGCGCCTCAAGCGGGAAAGTCTGGCCGAACGCATGGGATTGCGGGTTGAGGATGGTTATTTCCCCGTTCAGCTGCTGCGCGGAGCCTGTGACGCGGCGCACTGGACCCAGAAGTGCAATGAGTGCGGTCAAATAATAAGGGCCCATATCCATGATGGGATCGCCGCCGAGCTTCAGGAAATTCTGGAAATTCGGATGCATCCCTCCTGAGGAATTACCCATGATAATGGTGCCATTGGCCGAATATGGCGTGCCGATCCAACCGTCGTCGATCAGCTTGATGCAGGTCTGGATGCCTGCTCCAAGAAAGGTATCCGGTGCGCAGCCGACGAGCAGCCCTTTCTGCTGGGCCAGGGCCAGCACCTGATCGGCATCCTCCCGGTTCAGTGCAAAAGGCTTTTCCGTATAGACATGCTTTCCGGCTTCCAGCGCTCTGAGATTAAGCGGCGCGTGCGCGACAGGAGCTGTCAAATTGAGAACGATTTCGATTTCGGAATCCGCCAACAGCTCGTCAACCGTGTAAACATGAGGAATGTTGTACTCGTCCGCGCGCTTGCGCGCAAGCTCCTGCACCAGATCGGCGACGGCTTTGACTTCCACGATATTGCTGAACATGCCGGTCAGGTTTTTGAGATAAATATTGCTGATGACACCTGCACCGATCACACCTGCTTTTATTTTACGCACCTTAATCATCCCTTCCGGTCCTGGTCTCTTGCCTGCTCTAATTATGCCGTAATATGTAAGCGATCTCAATGGATCATTCCGACAATAAACTGGACAAACTTGATATTTTGCGTATTTCCATCATCTTGAAATTCCGGTAATATGAATTTCTTGTCTTCGATTCGAGTCCCTCGTACCGTCCATTATACAGACGATGCGAGGGCAAAGAATTCCATAAACTTAAGAAAGAAATTGGATAAAATAATGAACGTGAATCTGCATGTATCCGCTTAGCGCACACCGGTTCCCGCCCCGCCGCCGATCAGAGCGGCCAGCCGGTCCGGATAATCCGTAATGATGCCGGCAACGCCCATATCGATCAGCGTCTGCATCGTCGCTATATCGTTGACAGTGTATGGATGATAGACAGCTCCGTGCTTGCCTGCTTCTTTTACCCATTCTGCGGTTACCGCACGATATGGCGGATGAAGCGCATCAGCGTCGATCGAAGCCGCATAAGTCCAGGGTTCATGGAGAATTGCCGAATATAAAATAGCGGTTCTCATATCCGGAGCCAGCTTCTTGAAATGGGCCAGCGAATAATGATTGAAACTGGAAACAATAATCTGGCTCTCCAGTCCAAATTCCCTGATGCTGCGCACCAAGGCTTCCTCCAGCCCGGGATAGGGATACAGGCTGTTCTTCAGCTCCACATTCAAGATGACATCCCTGTCCTTCGCAAGCTCGAACAGCTCTTCAATGACAGGTACAGACGAACCGTGAAACTCAGATCCGAACCATGAGCCGGCGTCCTTTGTTCTGATTTCGTCCCAGCTGAGGTCCATGACCCTGCCTGCTCCGTTCGTCGTCCGGTCCAGCGTTTCGTCATGAATCAGCACCAGCCTGCCGTCAGCAGTCATTTGAACATCCGTTTCGATGCCGTTTGCTCCAAGCTCCAGCCCTTTCACAAAGGCGGCCATCGTGTTCTCCGGACAATAACCGGAAGCCCCTCTGTGTGCAAAGTTCAAAAACGTCTTGCCTTTACTTTCTTGGTTCATTGGAATCTCCCTTCAACATAAATGAAAATATTGGGAAGCGTCTTCACTATATCATCCGTTTTCGCTCCCGGGCAATCCATAAATTCAAGTATCGGCAGCGGTGTTTTCAACACTTTATCAAAAGCCGAAGAAGAAATGACTGCTGCTCAATCCTGACTAAAAAAAAGAAACCCGGTCACAAAGGACCGGATTTCTGCTGAATATGAAATATACAAATGCGTCAACTAGCCTTCTACTATAATGCTTTAGCTGCCTTAATCACGGCTGACACAATATACTGATCTACCTGAGCGCCGGGAATCCAATTTTGAATGAATGCCTTTGATTCGTCTTTTGGCTCAATAACAATATCAACAAATCCGCTATTCTCAAGGATGGTCTGTATTTCATCAATAGAAGAGGCTCCAGAGATGCACCCTGCCAACGAGTCCATATCCTGTTTGATCTCTTCCGGCAGTGCAGCAGTCGTCACGATATCCGAAATGGCCAGACGTCCGCCTGGCTTCAATACACGAATGGCCTCATTGAACACCTGCTGCTTATCGGGAGAGAGATTAATGACGCAATTCGAGATGATTACATTCACGCTATCATCGGAAATGGGCAAATGCTCAATCTCGCCCAGCCGGAATTCTGTATTCGTATACCCGCCTCTTTGGGCATTGCCACGAGCCCGGCTGATCATCTCTGGCGTCATATCCACTCCGATGACCTTTCCGCTATCGCCTACCTGCTTTGCGGCAAGGAAGCTGTCAAATCCGCCCCCGCTGCCCAAATCAACCACGACTTCTCCTGCTTGCAAGGATGCGATCGCTTGCGGATTGCCGCAGCCAAGCCCCAGGTTTGCCCCTTCGGGAATGCTGCTAAGCTCATCATTCGAATAACCCAGCTTCGACGAGATATCGTTGAAATCACGCGGTGTGTCACAGCAGCTGATTGCAGGTGCGCAGCACCCTGCGTCTGATTCGTTTTCGTTGTACAAGGCAATTTGTTTGTAGCGGCTGCGGACATGCTGGCGGATTTCATCGTTTTGAACCTGATTCATGTTTTTTCGCTCCTTTTGGTTTCAATTAACAACACCTGCTTTTAGTTGCATCAGCATTACGGAACATGCAGCACAACGCTGGAGACAGCAAGTTATTAACCTCCTCCTGGTTCAGCTCATAGTAGCTCCAGGTCCCTTTGGTCTCGCGGAGAATTAATCCGGCATCCAGCAGGATCTTCAGATGATAGGACAGCTTTGATTGCGGCATGTTTAAGATCTCAACCAGATCGCAGACGCATGTATTTCCTCTTTGGGTAAGCTCATACATGATTTGCAGTCTTTTCTGGTCGGCCAAAGCCTTGAATTTGTTCTCATACGGCGTGAAATCAGGGGTCTTTGCTTCTGAAACGATTATCGGAAGCTCTTTAATCATGTCGATTCTCCTTAGCAGCAAATGGGTTGGCAGAATGCCTCATATATGTGATTCTGAAACATCAGCAACCCGGCAGAAAATAGTTCGGTCATATTCGCCACGCTCCATTAATCAAATTATTTTGATGTATTCATCCTACCACGAAACATTTTCCAATTCAACACTAAATCAAAATAATTTGATTTAATGCCAACAACCATCATTCTATGATTCATATTATTGCAGACTAATATAATCATTTACTTATATACTAGAGTGTGTATAATTATAATGGGCTCATGTGTGAGGTACTTGAAAGGAGTTGAACGAGATGACCAATGTCGGAGAGATGCTGGAATCCCTCAAGCTGCTCTCGGATAAAAGCAGGTTGACCATCCTGACCCTTCTCAGGGAACAGGAACTGTGCGTCTGCGATATTGTGGAGATCCTCGAGACCACGCAGCCAAATGTAAGCCAGCATCTGAAGAAATTGAAAACAGGAGGTCTCATTAACGAAACCAAACGCCGGCAGTGGGTTTATTATTCATTGAATTTGGCTGACAAGCCTTATCTGAATGATCTTCTGGCCCATCTCCCTTCTATGAAAGACAGAATAAATGCGTTAAATACGCAAAGCTGCGACTGAACCTGGAGGATTTATGCTGACGATTGCTTCGCTCATATTTTTGATTACCCTGATTTTTGTCATTTGGCAGCCAAAAGGCCTCAATATCGGCTGGTCCGCATGCGGAGGCGCCATTATTGCCCTTCTTTTCGGAGTCGTCAGCTTTTACGATGTATGGGAAGTCACCCAGATCGTCTGGAATGCTACGCTAACTTTTGTCGCCATCATATTGATCTCGCTCATCCTCGATGAAATAGGCTTCTTTGAATGGGCTGCTCTGCACATGGCCCGTATTGCCAGAGGAAACGGCAAACTAATGTTCGTTTATGTCATCCTGCTCGGAGCCGCGGTCGCCGCATTTTTCGCCAATGACGGAGCTGCGCTGATCCTGACCCCGATTGTCCTCGCCATGGTGAGAGCCTTAAAGTTTGACTCGAGGATGATTCTGCCCTTCATTATGGCGAGCGGATTTATCTCGGATACGGCTTCCCTGCCACTTGTGGTAAGCAATCTGGTGAATATTATATCCTCGGATTATTTCGGTATCGGATTTGCTGAATACGCCGGTCGAATGATTGTGCCTACCATCTTCGCTATCGCCTCGAGCCTGCTGGTCCTGTACCTCATGTTCGGGAGGAACATTCCAAAGAGCTATGATCTTGATCAATTAAAAAAACCAGGCGAAGCCATTAAAGACTACAAGATGTTTCGGATATCCTGGGTAATCCTGGCCGTGCTGCTGATTGCTTATTTGACAAGTGAATTCATCCAGGTGCCGGTATCGATTATTGCAGGTGCTGCAGCAATTGTCTTTCTCTTTCTATCCAGACAAAGCAAGGAAATTCATACATGGAGCCTGGTAAAGGGAGCTCCTTGGGCTGTCGTAGCATTCTCGATCGGCATGTACGTTGTCGTTTACGGGCTGCGGAATGTCGGGCTTACCGATGAGCTGGGAGCGGTGTTCGATTGGGCCGGAGATCAAGGATTGTTCATTGCCACGGTTGGCGCCGGTTTTATAGCCGCTATTCTCTCTTCCATTATGAACAACCTGCCCACTGTCATGATTGATGCTCTGGCTATCCAGGGAACGGATACCACCGGTGTCGTAAGGGAAGCGTTCATCTATGCCAATGTCATCGGTTCCGATTTGGGTCCCAAAATCACTCCGATCGGATCCCTCGCAACTCTTCTATGGCTCCATGTATTGTCTGCCAAGGGAGTTAAAATAAGCTGGGGCTATTACTTCAAAGTTGGCATTGTTCTGACGCTTCCCGTCTTGTTGATTACGCTGATCAGCCTATATCTCTGGTTATTAATCGTGGGCTGAATCCATTATAGCTAAAGGGGATTTCATTCATGGATAAGAAACTCGTCTATTTCCTTTGTACAGGCAATTCATGCCGAAGTCAGATGGCGGATGGATTTTTGAATGCTATCGGCGGTCATCTTTATGAAGTGAAAAGCGCAGGCTTGGAAGCACATGGCTTGAATCCCCGTGCCGTAACCGTCATGGCCGAGGCCGGTGTCGACATCTCGGCTAACAAGTCGAAAACCATTGATCCCGATACGTTAAACCGTGCTGCCTATGTCATTACTCTATGCGGACATGCTGATGAGCATTGTCCCGTGATCTCTAACCCTAATGTCATGAAATGGCACTGGGGTTTCGACGATCCTGCGAAAGCAACCGGTACAGAACAAGAAATCATGAACCAATTCCGTGCGGTCCGTGATGCCATAAAGTCTCGAATCGAGAAATTTGTCCTGAATGGCGAATAATCAAACCATGCCGGCGATCACGTTTGTGAAATGAAAATCCAATATTTTGAGGAGTGTTACCTATGTCCGGAAATTATCAAGCCCTTGTAGGAGACCAAATCTTCTTCGGCGGGGCGGCAGATGCGGAAGAGATGATTTCGGAAGCGCATTGCGAGGTCATTGTTGATTTGCGCGCC
This sequence comes from Paenibacillus sp. JT31N17, assembly GCF_056269255.1. Taxonomy (NCBI): domain Bacteria; kingdom Bacillati; phylum Bacillota; class Bacilli; order Caryophanales; family Paenibacillaceae; genus Paenibacillus; species Paenibacillus sp. JT31N17. The sequence goes on along the minus strand of NZ_JBWDNP010000001.1, from coordinate 970,920 downwards.
GAAGCCGCTGAAGGCGACTTTCCGTATAAGAATATTACAAGAATCCAGGTTCCGATCGGGGATCATTCCGACACCCCGCAATCCGAGCTGATTGACCAAGCTATTAATCACGTCCTTGATGCTTACAATAGCGGCAAGAAAGTGGGCTTCCACTGCGGCGGAGGTAAAGGCCGGACGGGTGCGGTCGCGATCGGAACATTAATTAAGCTGGGATTAGCCGATTCTATTGATGATGCAGAGCAGCAGGCCAAGAGCATCCGGCCCGCTATAAGCATCCGTCCGCCTCAGCGGGAAGCATTGGAGAAGCTATTTGACAAGTAAAGAAAGGAAATCCCGAGGATGCTTGCAATCAAAATGCGCCGGGCGAACTGTATACTCCCATCGAACCGGCGTTATTATGAACATCAAAGACCCCTTCCGCTTTTGTGATGGAAAGGGGTTTTGCTTTTCTTATATAGGTGGGATCCTCCTGCAGCGTCAACCATCTGACCCGGGATCAAGCGGCCATCTCATGGACAGATCGAACGAGACCTTTGGTCTTGACATTCATTTACCCTAATGTTAGGATAATTTTATCCTAACATTAGGGTAAATGATCGCCGTATAACGAGCGCCCCCGAGAGCAAGCCGATTGCTCAGGCAGTCTGGACTCGGCGCATAATCTCTCCGCGAAAGGAATGATCTTGATGACAATTAAAATTTATCCGCCGGAACAGCAGGACGACTCCTGGTTCGACGGGACCAATATACGCGTGCAGAAGCCGATCGGTTTTCCCCAGGAAAATTCTGTCGTGCAGCGCGTCGGTCCTCTATTCTACTGGTCATGGGCTCATACCAAAGAGAAAGGCGGGATCGGCCTGCACCCGCATCGAGGATTCGAAATTATGTCCTATGTCATCAACGGTCAGTTGACGCATGGAGATACGCTTGGAACGAAGAGCACGATCGGTCCTGGCGGAGTGCAGGTTATGCAAACCGGTTCTGGTGTATCCCACCAGGAGGAGGTTCAGGGACCCGATGCGGAAAGTTTCCAGATCTGGTTGGAACCCTATCTGAGCGAAGCCATGAAACGGACACCCGCCTATCGGGATTTCCGGAATGAAGATTTCCCGGTGACGGCGCCGGCACAGGGCGTCACCCGGAAGACATTGATCGGTGAAGGAGCGCCGATTCAGCTGGTCACTGATGTTAAGATGTGGGACATTACAGTCGCACAGGGCCAGGCCTACCAGCATGTAATTCCCGCGGGATATTCCTGGGCGGCGCTGGCAGTCAGAGGCGGCGGAGCATGGGAGAATATCAATCCGGAGAATGAACCCGTTTTGTTCCATCACAAGGATTTCAGTGTGATTGAAGCAGCGGGTGATACCAAGAGCATCGGACTCCGGGCCGATCTGGGTAACATTGTACGGATGTTCGCCATTGAACTGCCAACAACTGTCGACTATCCTTTGTATCAAAGGTAAGTTTTATTCTTAACAGCATTTAGTTAATGCCATTAATCCATTTGCGAAGCTCGCTGATTACCCCGTCACGATTGGGTTTCAATACTCATTGCATATGGTTGTCATTTATTTAATTGAATTAATATTTAATTAGATTAATCATTAGTTGAAGCTGCAGATAGGATAAACTAAACTCCTGCAGCACCAAAAGATTAATAAAGCTCCTTATACCGAGAAAGCAGACTTTTCTGCCCTTTCGCCTCCCCGCAGGCAGGAAGGGCATTGTTTATGTTCCGGGACATTCCCCAAGCTCCACGGCGTATGTTGGCATTACAAAGAGGCCCACTCCGGTACGCCGGGTGCCCGAAGCTCACGGATGCGCGTGCGGACTCGCTACCACTGTTCCATAGGCACACTGGCAGGCACATGCGAAACCGTCTGCGTATTCATGTGGTCGAATTATTCGCAATGTGTCTTGGGCCGAGTCCAATCGGAAATAGCTTATCCATCCATCAGGTCACGGTTAGCCGTATTTACAACGTGTGTTGATTATTTGGCGCTTGTTGATTATTATATAGAGAAGTGAAGGGAATTTTCGCTAACAAGATAAGAATGCTTTTGTTCCATATCAACAACAAGGATGAATGCGTTTATTATCGGAGGAGGCTGGCGAAGCATGGAGAGCGCGACCAAAATAGACAGACGAATCGTAAGGACCAAGGAAGCCATCAACAAGGCATTTCTTGATCTTTTTTCTGAAAAAGAACTTGAACAAATCACCATCAACGAGATCGCGGAAATGGCCAATGTAAACCGGGGAACCGTCTATCTGCACTACGAAGACAAATACGATCTGCTGAATAAATGCATTGAAGACCATTTGAGCAAACTGATCGCTTTTTGCAGCCTTCACGATATAAAACGGGAAGAAACCGTGCTGCTCAGCGATCTGAAGCCGGTGTTCGTTTATTTCGAGGAGAACTTTCAGTTCTTCTCCGCCTTGTTCGCGAATCGAAGGACCTTCGTATTCCGGGACCGTCTGCTGCATTTTATATCAGCCAGCGTTCAAGCTAAACTTGAAACGCAAGACCATCAATCTGATATAGACAATGAACTGAATGCCCAATTTATGGCTTCGGCTTTTGTTGGTATCGTGGAGTGGTGGATACAGCATAAAATGCCGCATCCCCCTCAATTTATGGCCGAACAGCTATACAGATTGTTTGAGAAAAATGACATCGCAAATATAAGGAATGAATTTTTATAAATACTGGCGTTTGCCGGTATTAGCCGCTTTTTCGATCGTATCCAGAAGTTGGTGGACTTTAACAGCATCCGCGAAGCTCGGCATACGGAAGGTTCCTTCCTGAATATCTTTGGCAAACTTTCTGAGCGCTTGTGCCACATTTATGACGGGTCCCCCCTGGTTGTTGATTGCGTCAGGTACCCAGCGATAGGAATCAGGGACAGTCAATTCCTTCAGCGAAGCTTTTGGTTCTTCTTCGGTTTGATGCGCGCCGGACAGTTTGTAAGGTCCCATTTGAATACTGCCCTTGGCGTTTTGAAGAACAAGCATGCCTTTGTCGCCATAAACTTCCAAATAAAGTCCCGGTTGTTTCACCCCGCCTTGAATATGGACACTGGCCATGGCCCCGCTGTTTAATTTGCCATGAATCAATATTTGATCATCCGATGTTTTTTCCACGATTTCACCAGTGCCGATTACTTCGGCTTGTTTGTACTGATTCTCCAGGGCGGCCGATAATTCTGTGAAATCACCCAGTATATAAGTGAGCGCATCAAGGGAGTGCCCGCCATATATGGCTAATAGATTCCCGCCTGCCGTTTTGTCAAAGACATATCTGCTGGAGCTGAAACCGGTTCCCCCCATGACTTCTGTGTATGCTCGCAAATTAACCGACAGTACCTTTCCGACATATCCCTCCGTAATAAGATCTTTGAGATAGTTGATTTCGGGTGCTTGTCTTGCTTGCAGACCAACTGTGTTATGAATATGCTTAGCCTCCGCTAACTTCTGCATGTCAATCGCTTCGGCGGTGCTGGAACCCAAAGGCCATTCACTATACACATGTTTCCCGGCTGACGCAGCTGCTTTTACGGCATCGTAATGTTCCCCCACCTTCACACTGACCACCACCATATCGACATCGGAATGCTGCGACAAATCGTTTGCATTGGCAAAAGCATGAGCGGCATTGAATTCGCGGGCACTCTCCTCAGCACTTTCCATCCTGCTTGTGCTTACAGCAGCGAGTTCAAGCTCTGGAAGTTGTTGTATCGAAGGAATATGTGTCCCCTTAGCCCATCCATTATTTATGGATCCTCCTATAATACCAACGCGGACTTTGTTGTTGCTCATAATAAATCAACTCCTTATACATATTATTAGCTTGTCTCCATAAATTATTAGCAGGCTAACTATTGGAATAAAAAAAGCTCAGGAAAGATTCTTTTCCATTCGCTGCATCATATCATTTAGCGTAATTCGTTCTTCCGGAGAGAATCCTTCCAGCAGCTTGTCTGTCTGCTGTCTCCATATTTTCTCGACGGGCTCAAGTAACTCCCGCCCCTTTGGTGTAACGTACACTCTGCTCACTCTTCCGTCTGCATCATCGCGCTTCCTCAATAAAATACCTTTCTTCTCAAGCTTATTGATCATATTGGTTACAGTAGGCGGTTCACAGTTAAGACTTTCACTTAACTGGACCTGAGTCACTCCGTCTTCTTTCCAAAGCTGACATAATAACTGATCCTGTCCAACATAAAGCTCTACACTGTTCAGCAGCTCGGAAAAGTTACGGCGCATTTGAGCGGATATTTTAAAGAGACGCTCCCGGATTTCTTCATCAATCATTAGCATAGCTCCTCAAATCATTTTAATTAGCCAGCTAATAAAATAGCATCTATATTTTTATCATACTTATCCTTGTTTGTAAAGAACCCCTGCTCCAAAAATACATGAATCAATCCCCGAGCAGCCATAAAATTAACCTGTCAGATCTGTTTATGTCGCCTTGCTAAACAAGGATCGCTTTCCAGGATACTTCCAGGGTTTGCCGAATCTCCCTCTCAGTCAAAGGGTATTTATGGACATAATATCCTTTGGCGATTGAGGAAATAATACCGTGGATAAGCTGATGGCATAAGTGCGAGTTCAGCTCCTTGAAGATTCCCTGCTTCTGCCCTTCTACAATGAGAGCCTGCACAATCCGTGACGAGCCGGCTTCATCCATATCGCGTATTTCCCTCAAGATATAAGGCGAATACGAATAATGGTCAATAAACCTGAATTCCTTGGGAAAATCAACTGCGAACTTGAGTCTGTTCAGTTGAAGGCATTTGAATCTCTCATATAAGCTCAGTTCGGGGTCATAGCCGGATAAGAGGCATCGGCCCATATGCATTCTCGCCTCTTTATAAACTTCGTTGACCAGCTCTTCCTTATTGCTGAAATAATTGAAAATGGTACCGGAGCCAACCTTTGCTCTTTTTATGATTTTGGCGAAGGTGACGGATTGCAGCCCCTCTTCATCGATCAAATCTAGCGTAGCGTTCATAATATCCTGGCGTTTGCTCATTATTCACACCTCGATAACCACTATTTTATTGCTGCCTCTGTGCCATGTCAAGCTTGTATTGGATCATATGATCCATATATCTCAACTTACATCCATATTATTTTCATTTTAAAGACTCTATTTAATAAGATTTTAAGAATATTTAATCCATAATGAAGATTTTGACCAGTCGATAATATATGCATATCACTTGAAACCTATGCGATCTACAACAATATATAATCGGGAATCGGAATATTTAATCCAAAATCACTTGACTATATCCAGTTAAGGATCTATACTGACATTGGATTGAACGTTCCATACCAACACAACGAAGGGAAGATGATTTGTAATGAAAAAAGTATGGCTTATCACCGGCAGCTCGCGCGGTTTTGGCCGCAGTCTTGCAGAAGCGGTCCTCGCTCAAGGGGATCAATTAATCGCCACCGCCCGCAAGCCGGAACAGCTTGCCGACCTGGTAGAACGTTATGGCGATCAGGTTCGCGCCGTAACGCTTGACGTAACAGACTTCGAACAGGCTAACCATGCCATTGAAGCTGCTGTTCGGGCATTCGGTCGGCTTGACGTGCTGGTGAACAACGCGGGCTATGGCAATATTTCATCGATTGAAGAGACATCCTTCGAGGATTTCCGGGCTCAGATCGAGACTAATCTGTGGGGTGTCATCAATGTCACCAAGGCTGCCGTGCCTGTGATGAGAGAACAAGGCTTCGGGCATATTTTGCAGTTTTCCTCCATAGGCGGACGCACCAGCGCACCGGGATTGGCTGCTTATCAGACAGCCAAATGGGGGGTTGAAGGATTCTCGGAAGTCCTGTCCAAAGAAGTGACCCCACTTGGCTTGAAGGTGACAATCATCGAGCCTGGCGGCTTCCGCACCGACTGGGCGGGGTCATCCATGAACCATATCAAGCCCCGTGAGGAATACCAGGCTACAGTAGGCGGTCTCTTGAAGCATGCGCGTGAAACGACAGGCAAAGAAAATGGCGATCCGGACAAAGCGGCTCTTGCGATCATCGCCGTTGTGAACGAGGAGAATCCACCGCTGCGGCTTCTGCTCGGCAGCGATGCGGTAGCAATCGCCAAGGCTGTCGATCGGGCCAAGCTGGCCGAGACGGAACGTTGGGAGAAACTCAGCTCCTCCACAGATTTTGAAGCCAGGGCATTGGCTGCAGCTGTTACCGATATGTACGACGAGATGGAATAATAACAGTGTTTTTTGAATCTTCCGGTCGATAAAATAACGAAAAACCAGTCTAACCACAAGCGTGCTGTGATTAGGCTGGTTTTTTTCAGCATTCAATATTCGAATTCTCTTTAAGGAAGATTCAGGCGACGATCAAATTTCATCCGTTTCATCTTTAGTGTCCGGGGCTCTTAGCCTGGAAATCGGGAACCCATGGCGATGCCTTTCGGCGAAATGCGTTCGATCTCCGCAAGATCGTTTTCCGATAAGGTAACCTGCAGAGCGCCGAGATTCTCCTGCACCCGATCCAATCTCTTCGTCCCCGGAATCGGGACGATATGGTCGCCCTGCACCAGCAGCCACGCCAGTCCCAGCTGGGCGGCGGTGCAGCCCTTTTGCGCAGCCATTGTTTCAATGAGAGTGACGACCTCCAGATTTTTGACGAAATTCTCTCCCTGAAACCGGGGATAATGGCGGCGGTAATCATCCTCCGGCAGATCTTCGAACTTCTTGATCTGGCCGGTCAGGAAGCCTCGGCCTAGCGGACTATAAGGCACGAAGCCGATCCCCAGTTCGTTCAGGAGCGGCAGGATTTCGTCCTCCACTTCTCTGCTCCACAATGAGTATTCAGTTTCTACAGCGCTTAGCGGATGCACCGAATGTGCACGGCGGATCAGATCGGGCGATGCTTCGGACAAGCCGATATATCGGATTTTCCCTTCCTTGACCAGATCGGCCAGTGTTCCCACCGTTTCCTCAATCGGGGTATTCGGATCAGGCCGGTGCTGATAATACAGGTCAATATAATCGATCCCGAGATGGAACAGGCTGGCGTCCACGGACTTTTTGATATATGCAGGATCCCCCTTCGGGCCTTGACTGTGCGTAATCCCGAATTTGGTCGCGATCACAGCTTCCTCCCGCCGGCCCTTGAGCGCCCTGCCAACCAGCTTCTCATTGATTCCAAAGCGCTGCTGCAGGAATTCTCCATAAATATCTGCTGTATCGAACATCGTTACGCCGAGATCCAGCGCTCCCTGGATCGTGCGCACAGACTCCTCATCGTTTGGCATCATCATGGTGCCAAGGCCCAAGGCCGACACTTCCAGCCCTTCGCGTCCCAGCTTCCTTGTTTGCATAAAGGGTTTCCTCATTTCTCCGGATTGACGTTGATTGAATATAGATTCATTCTAATCGATCCGTATGGAGGCAGCCACAGTATGCTTATACTAGTAACGGGACTACCAGGCTGGGGGATGCATCAATTATTTCGGCAGCAGGAAAGAATTAGGATTCCAGGCCGCTTTCGATCTCCATATATTTTTGCTGAAGCTGTTCAAGCTGCTCATCCGTCGGCGACCAGTAACTGCGCTGATAGCTTTCCAGCATCGTCTCGATGATCTCGTGGTAGGCGAAAGCATTGTTTTCCTCCAACTGCCTGCTGCGTTCCGGATCCGCTACATAGGTGTCATGGAGGCTTGAGAACACCCAGTTATCCACTTTGTTGGTGGTTGAAGCGAGTCCCAACAGGTTCTCGAACCGCTGCGCTATTTTTTGCGTGCCGTGATAGGGATGCTCCATTAAGCCATCAATCCATTTGGGATTCAGCAATCGTGTGCGAACCCCCCGGTTGATGGACTCGCGCACATCCTCCGTCAGCACGCTTTCCCCCGTCGTGTCGGATATGTAGATTTCCGCCTTCTCCCCTTTGATCTTCTCGATGGTTTTGGAGAGCCCGCCGAAATACTCATAATAATGATCAATATCAACCACTTCATGCTCATGGCTGCTGCGCAGCTGCGAAACTATATCCACTGCTTCTAGATTGGCGTTAAACAGCTGCCCTGCTTCTTGTCCGCGGATCTTGCTGCTGTAGACATGATGCATGCTCTGATTAAACCGGTCTCCGATCTGCTCTTCGTCCGTCCAATTCTTCGTCTCAATCATTCCTGTCACACCCGTGCCATATTCCCCTTCGGCCGGGCCGAATATTCTCGCGCAGGCCAGGTCGAAGGCATCGTCCGGCGCATAGCCGTCTTCCTCCAGCTGCTTCAGCAATTTACCGGTGTGCTGCTTGAAAATATTCATGTCTTCCGGTTCATCCAGACTGGCGATTTGTTTGAAGAGCAGATTCAAGTCCTCTATCACATTGGAAAACATATCGCGGAAAATGCCGGAAATGGTGATCACAATGTTCAAACGGGGACGGCCAAGCTCTGCTAAAGGTATGATCTCATACGCGGGCTTCAGATTATGACCGCGTTTGCCCAGCCGCACACCCAGGTAATGCATGATCTGTCCGATGGATTCTCCCTGCGTCCGGGCTGTTTCGATTCCCCACAGCACAATCGCCGTCGTATTCGGATAAGCACCCTTTTGTGCATAAAATAACGAAACGGTATTGGCTGCGATCTCGATGCCGCGTTTCACAGCCGAGGCGCTTGGAACCGCACGGGGATCCAGCTGGTACATATTCCGTCCGGTCGGCAATATTTCCGGATTTCGCAGAACATCACCTGCCAGGTTAACGGGGAGATATCGACCGTTTAGACCGCGAAGAAGGCCTTCAATTTCTTCATTATGCAATGCAGCGTCATATGCGGCTTTGCCAAAAGCCAGTGTTCTCTGAAAATCCCCTGCCAGCTCGCTCCGCACATCCGGGATTTCTCCCGATTGAATATAGGCTTCAATGACCCGACGGGCTTCTTCATCCAGAACCGACAATTGATCGATGGCATTATCTGTGATCAATTGATCGTAGCCCTTTCCCTGCGCTGCTGCCAACAGCCTGCGCAAGGAAGGCGCCTCCGTCCGGTCATGACGAAGGACAAAGGCCATATGCCGCAGCGCATCGTCATGCTCATACCCTTCGCCCAGAACATGCAGCCCGCGCGGAATCGCGGAGCGTTTCATGAGATACAATTCGTCCTCTACCTGCTCAAAATTCTCACAATTCAACGCCAAATGCTCCGCTTGCCGCTTCATCTCCGCCCATATCGATTCACAGCGATCCGGATCCAGCTGCCTCGCGTCGCGATACTCGTGAACAAGCGACTCCAGCTCTGCAAACGCGTCGTATAATCCCGCTTCAACGAATGGGGGCGACTGGTAGCTGACCAAGGCTGCATGCGACCGCCGCTTGGCGATCATCCCCTCTGAGGGATTGCCCACATAGTAGCAATATAAATGCGGAACCTCTCCTAAAAAGCTGTCCGGGAAGCAATCTCCCGACATGCCGCTTTCCTTGCCCGGCAGAAATTCGAGCGTGCCGTGAGTTCCAACATGAACAATGACATCCGCAGCAAATTCCTCGCGCAGCCATTGATAATAAGCCGCATACTGGTGAGTCGGAAGAAGCGTATCATCATGGTAGACCTTTTCGGGATTTTCATGAATGCCTCGCGTCGGCTGCAATCCGATAAAAACATTGCCGTTTTGTATGCCGGGTATAAGAAATTGTTCATTTTCGGCCATAACGGTACCTGGCGAAGCCCCCCATTGAGCCGTCATGGACTCTATGAAGCTTTGCGGCATGGCTTGAAGGCGCTGATCATAATTCGTCTTGTCGTAACGGATCAAACGATCCGCCCCTTGTTCATCCGCCCATCTCGGCGAGTTTACCAGCTGTCCCCGGAGGAATCGCCCGCGCAGCTCCTCTGCCGATAACGGCTCAACCTGATAACGCTCCGCTTGCAGCCGGGTCAGCAGACGGGATACGGATTCAAAGGTATCCAGGAAGGATCCGCCGAAGAGATTGCCTTCACCCGGCGGATAATTATAGCAAATCAGCGCAATCCTTTTCTCCGCGTTCGCCTTCGCTTGAAGCGCCAACAGCTTCTTCACCCGCGCGACCAAACGTTCTACGCGCTCCTCAATAATAGCGAGCTGTCTATGGCGGATCTGATGCGTTTCGTCATAACCGGTATCCTTCATCGCCGCCACTGGATAAATGTCGATATTGCCATCCAACTCCGGCAGCACCACATGAACAAGAAACTCGGAGGGACTGAGGCCCCGTGTTGACTGCTCCCATTCCTCCTGCGTTAATCTGGATAGAAAGAAGGGATGCAGGATCGGAACCATAAGCTCCTCCAGCAACTCAACTACGCCGGATATACCTTCGCTGCGCGGGCCGCTTCCCAGGCGGAAGCCAAGAAAGTTCACGAGCAAGGCCGCTTCGCTGCCAGGCTGGGCCAGCAGCTGCTTTAAGCGCTGCACATTCACTTTCATCGAGCTGACCAAACCGATCGGCAGCACATTGGCCACCGTTCTCATGCGCTCAGCGATTTCTGCCACTACACCCGAGGTATACAAACGCGAGTTATTCGCCAAATAAATAAAGGCGACAACCGGTTTTTCATTATCGAAAGGCCTACCCGCCGCATAAGCCGCCGCATTCTCATAGAACAATTTAGTATCAGGATCTATAATGCCAAGGTCCGGGTAGGCTTCCGGTTCGCCCGGTTCAGGGAAATCAAACTTTCCGTATGTACGTCCCGCATAATAAAAGAATTGCAGCCAATTCGCAGCTCCCGCTGCCCGCCAATAGGCCTGGATTTTAATCAACTGCCGCAAAGCCTGTTGCTTGCTTCCTGCTTCATCCCCATGCAGATTGGTCTCCACGGCATCATCGGCAAGTATAGGCAGCTGTGTGACAGGATCAATCTCAATATCGCTGCCCCGCAATTCCCCTAATCTCAAAAACCGCAGCGAGCCGGCCTCCTGCAGCATCATCGATATTTGATTGATCCCGTGAGCTTCACCGGCTTTGTTCATCTCCATCATGGTTTCGGCGTCGGCTCCGTGGGGATCATAGAGAAAGAGATCTGCACGCTGCACATCTTCCGCAAAATACGCCCGGCGGTCATCTCCTTGCTTATCCTCAATATTAAATAAAGCGATGGTAAGCCGGGCTTGCTGCGCCCCGGACAGCTGCTGATAGGCAGCGGCGATATCCGCCAATGTCGAATAGGACGTTGTTGCTATTATAATGTGCATAGGTTTCCAGCTCCCGCTTATAGATATGATCTATATCCTTAGACTGTCTCTTACCGCTGCCGTGATATGCGATCCCTCCAGTCGCTCCAGCTGAACATATTGTGCCTGCATCGCCGACGCCAGCTCCCGGGCCTGATGCAATTTCACAAAGCCCTGCTCCGTGTCGAGCACAAGCGAATGGATACCCGCTGCCGGCACCCCGCTGCCAATCTGCCTGCTTTCTGCAAGAATGTCCTGGATCGATAATCCCTGCTGCAGGCCGACATTGGCTTTGCCATCCGTAATCACAACCATCACCGGCACAATTTCCGGATCCCGCTTGAGGGCTTGACGAAGCAGCTCAATCCCTTTCATCAGGCCAAGCGCGAGCGGTGTCCTGCCTCCCGCAGGCAGCAAACGAAGCTGCTTCTCCGCCAACTCGACACTGCGGGTGATGGATAACACTTCCTCCGCCGACTCCTGACGGAATGCGACCAGGCCCACGCGGTCCCGCTTCTGATAGGCATCCTGCAGCAGGGAGAGAATGGCCCCCTTCACCGCCTGCATCCGTTTCTCCGCCGCCATGGAGCGGCTTGCGTCGACAACGAACAGCATCGTTACGCCAACGCGTTTCTCCCGCACCTTGACCCTTATATCCTCGCGGCTAATGTTCCAGGCCGTTTCTTCTTTTTGCGGACGCATCCTCTGAAAGGGCGCCGCCGCCCGCAGGGTAGCATCGAACGCAATGTCCAGCGTCTTGCCCTTCGGGTAAACGGCTTTCACATAACGTCCTTGTTTGGTTCCTGTTTTCGTTTTGCTTCTTTTGCCGGTACCTGAGCGGATCTTGTCATCCTGGGCGGAGAAGACCAGCTTCTTCGGCTCTATAATCGCTCCAATGGATTCCACTTTATCCTGACCCGCTCCGGACTTGGTCTTAGTTTGCCGCCCCGATTCATGATCCATCGAAGCTGCATCCGGTTGAGCGCCTTGGCCCGCATTCGATGAACCCGATGAATCGGGCTGTGGACGCTGCGGCTGCGGGGGAATCTCATCGTTATCTGCTTCCTGCTCTTGCGCTGCTGAGCTGTTTTGCTCGTTACCCATCCGATGCAGCAGTACATACTCCGCCGCCAAGCGGATGTCGCCTGCTTCCACTTCGTCCCGGCCGGCCAATGCCGCGATGGTTTTGGCCGCTTCAACCAAATAATAATCGGCTCGGTGTCCGCGGCATTGCGCGTTCAGTGTGGTCCATGCAGCCAATTCCAGCAGCTGCCCGCTTATATTCATCCTTGATAAATAACCTTTGGCTGTAATGATCAATTCCTGGAGCTGAAGGGTCTCCTGCTCCTTCGACCGGCTGAATCCCTCCGGGTCCCGCTCATACGCCAGTGCTGAGCGGATAATATCCCGGCGGTGTTCAACTGAATGCTCACATGTCATGGAGACAAATAAACCAAACCGGTCCAAAACGCCTGCAGAAAGCCCGCCTTCCTCCGGATTCATCGCCGCAACGAGAATGCTGTCGCTTGGATACGAGATGGACAAACCTTCACGCTCCGCTTCAACTTGCCTGCTCGCGACGGCATTAACGATCGCATGAACCGCAGAATCGGCCATGAGATTCAAGTCATCCGCAAAAACAATATTCTGAAATGCGGCTGCCAATAATCCGGCTTGAATCTTTTTCTCTCCATGCTTCAAGGCATATTCCAGATCGACACCGCCCAGCAGACGATCCTCTGTTATATGAAGCGGGATGTCCACCCGCCGCTTCCGGGGCAGTAACGCCGCAAAGCCCCGGGCTAATAAGGATTTTCCCGACCCTTTCTCCCCGGATAGCAGAATGCTGTCCAAATCCTCGTTAACGGCCAGCATAATCAATGCTTTCTTTGCCTTCTCTTGTCCTGTAATCGCACAATAAGGAAAGCTGGTCATCCGCTTTACTTCACCACACTTATTTCATCGATCAATAGATCGATCCGGTCATAGGATACTTCCCTTGCCGCAAACGGAGTCTGACGCAGACGGTGTGGCAGGACGAGCTGTGCCGCCTGCTTCATATCCTCAAGACATGCTTCCGTTCTTCCATCGACGGCGGCAATCGTCATTGCGGTTTTGATCATCATAATATCGGCGCGATGGCTGTCCATGTCCAAACCAATCGATAAGCGGGCAGCAAGCGACAGCATGTCGTCACTTATTTGCACATGCTTCAAGGTTTCCCGCGCCTGACGGATCTGCGTCTCCAGAAGAAGCTGATCTGTCCCGTAAGATTGGCAAAAAGCCTCCGGATCCTTCTCGTAGCTGAGCCTTCGTTTAATGACCTCGACCCGCTGCCGGGCATCCCTCTCCCCGCTGACCTCGACGGATAAGGCGAACCGGTCCAGCAGCTGCGGGCGCAAATCCCCTTCCTCGGGATTCATCGTTCCGATCAGAATAAAACGTGAAGAATGCGAATAAGAAATCCCTTCCCGCTCGATCGTATTGATCCCCATGGCTGCCGCGTCCAGCAGTACATCAACAATGTGGTCCTCCAGCAGATTGATTTCATCCACATAGAGAATATGACCGTCCGCTTTTGCCAGCAAGCCGGGTTCGAATTTCTTCTCGCCGTGTTTAATGGCATGCTCGATATCCAGCGTCCCGACAACCCGGTCCTCCGTCGCTCCTACAGGCAGATTAACCACTTTGAGCTCCGTCAACAAATCTGCCAGCGCGCGAACGGCCGTCGACTTCGCCGTCCCCTTCTCCCCGCGGATCAAGACACCGCCGAGCTTCGGATTGACGACATTCAGGAGCAGCGCCTGCTTCATCTTCTCTTGCCCGACAATCGCCGTTATCGGATATCGGTAGGTTTTAGTGGACATATTCTTTACCTGCCCTTTCTTTGTCAGCAAGACCTTTGAGTAAGTATGCCGGTTTCCCGTCCTCCGGATCGGTATAGATCCGCGCTTCAACCTGAAAAACCTCCCGAAGCATGGCGGGTGTCATCACCTCGTCCGGAGCGCCTTTGGAATAAAGCCTCCCATGATTCATGACGATAATTTCATCCGAATAGGCAGCCGCATGATTCATATCATGGAGCACCATAATAATCGTCGTCCCGTGATTGCGGTTAAGCCCCGCCACCACCTCCATCACCTCCAGCTGATGGGAAACGTCGAGGAAGGTCGTCGGTTCGTCAAGAAGCAGCACCGCGGATTGCTGGGCAATAGCCAGCGCAATCCATACGCGCTGGCGTTCTCCGCCGGATAATGTTGCCACATTGCGGTCTGCCAAATGCTGCAGATTCGTTTGCTCAATCGCCCACCGGATGATTTCATCGTCGTCTTTGTTCATTTTTTGGAGCATCGATTTATGCGGAGAGCGCCCGTATGCGATGAGCTGCTGAACGGTCAAATCGACCGGTTCGGCGCTTTGTGCCAGCAGAGCCAGCTTAAGCGCTGCCCGTTTGGGCGGCATTTTGTACAAATTTTCTCCTTCAAGGAACACCTCGCCCTGCTTCGGCTTCAGCTGCCGCGCCAGTATCCTGAGCAGAGTGCTCTTCCCGCAGCCATTCGGCCCGATAATGCTGTAAATCCTGCCTTGATCGATGGAGAGATCCAGCTGGTTGACGGCTGTTTTGTCATTAAATTGCTGAGTGATTCCCACTGCCCGGATGAAGCTCATACGGTTTTCCTCCTTAGCAGATACAGGAAGAACGGCGCGCCCAATGCTCCCATGATGACGCCGACCGGCAGCTCGATCGGGGCAAAAGCAAGCCGCGCTACAGTATCGCAAGCCGTAATAACAGCAACGCCCAGCAGTGCGGAAGCAGGAAGCAGCACGCGATAATCATTGCCCACCAGCATTCTTGCGGTATGAGGAATGATCAGGCCGACAAAGCCGAGCAAACCGACAATACTGACCGCGCTGGCAGCCAGAAAAGTAGCCACCATCGTCACGATAATCCGCGTCAGCTCCACGCGCGTTCCCAGGCTCTTCGCCGTCGAGTCGCCCAGCATGAGAATGTTCATCTTTCTTGCGCAGAAGAACGCGACCGCCAGGCCAACGACCGAATAGGGCAAAATCGTATCGAATTGCGGCCAGCTTTTGGCGGACAGCCCTCCGACCATGAATGAAATCGCACCCTGAACCCGGTCGCTGTAGAACGTTAACAATGCGGATATTCCCGCCCCCATAAAGGCAGATACGGCTACGCCGGCCAATATGATTCGTGTAGGCACAATCCCGTTCTTCCACGCCAATAAATAGATCAGCAGAGCAGCGCCCGTCCCGCCGATAAAAGCGAAAGGCGTTAACAGATAGGACATATTCGGCAGCGCAATGAGGACGATCATCCCCAGGAGACCGGCACCGCTCGATACCCCGATGATGTGGGGGTCAGCCAGCGGATTACGCATGACGCCTTGAAGCAATGCGCCGGAAACCGCCAAATTCGCACCTACCAGTGCCGCTACCAGCGTCCGCGGATAGCGGATATTCCAGATAATATCCCTCATCACGCCCTCTTGGGACGGGTGGAACAAGTATCTCCACGTATCTCCGAGCGGAATCGCGATGGCCCCTCTGTTCATGCTGAACGTAAAGGCCATCACCGCTGCCGCAAGAAAAAGGATGAGCATCCCCGCCCTCCAGCCGCCCCGGTGCCTCAATGCTTTATTGTTGGCTGTCACCCGAAAATCTCCGGATATACAATCTGAGCCATCAGCTTCATGGATTCCGCATAATTAAAGCCGGGATTCGTCAGAAATTTATCTGCTGGAATGACCATCGCGCGTTTTTCCTTCACGGCAGTGAGGGAAGCCCATGCCGGATTTTTCTCCAGGTCCTGCTGGATTTTGGCCATCCCTTTGTCCTGGGCTCCGTGTATGGTCATGAAGATGAAATCCGGTTGTGCAGCCACTAAAGCTTCCATGCTGTATGGCGCAGAGGTTGCGCTGTTTGGAGACGCGCTCATGCCTTCGGCGATATTGGTCATGCCCAGAAGATGTCCGATCTCCAGTGCCGTCGTGTTCGAACGCTGCAGCGAAATACTTGATGGAGTAACATTTAATACGGTAAAGGTCGGATGCTGGTCTGCCGGTATTTTGCTGCCGATCCCGGCCATGTCGGCTTCAATTTTGGCAATCAGCTCGCCTGCTTTCGTTTCATTGCCGGTTATAATACCGAACAGCTTCGCTTTTTCTTTAACACTTTCAAAGGAAGACATTTTCAGCAATGCCAAAGGAATGTTATTGCTTGCCATCAAATCGGTTAATTTTGCATCAAAGGTTGTGGAGCCAATGACCAGATCCGGTTTCAAGGCAACCAGCTGCTCCACATTGACTTGCCCCACCGTACCCAGCTGTTGAATATCTTCGGCTGCCTCCGGCACAGGCGAGGCGTTGACAGTGATACGTCCGACGGCTTCCCCGCCAAGCTCGTATAACACGGGCAGGAACTCCGGAGCCAGCACAACAATCCGCTCAGGCTTGGCCGTCAAAGTGACGGTTTTGTCCGCATCATCCTGGAATGTATAAAAAACCGTGGATTGGTCGTCTGCGGCAGTCTCCTCCTTGGTCGGGGATAATTCCTGCAGGGGAGCTCCCGCCGCGGTTGTGTTGGTTGTGTTCGCCAAATTCGATGCTGGGTCAGCTTCGTCCTCCTGCCCGCAGGCTGCTGCAGTCAGGGCCAGTATCAAAACCGCAATGATCGTGAATGAAAGCTTAATTGATTTCTTCATGGTAATCCTCCCAATTATGTATAGGTCTCATCATCCAATTCCATTTTTCCATTGCCGCCCGTGCCTTTCCGACCCTCCTTATGTTCTGAATCCATCTTCAGGCTATTCATCGCGTGCTGATTAAGATGAAATGAATAATCGAATAATCCGATTCGGTTAGCCTTATTTAAACGTAATTATTACGTTTAATATAGTGATCATTATAGAGTGAGGATGATTCAAGTGTCAAGAAGGCAATTATCTGAAGGCATTTTGCCAGAAATGTGAAAAGGCCGCTCAATTCCTGGAAGCAGGAATCTGAGCGGCCCTCGAAGTGTATGCACAGGAGCATTAATGCTTGAAAAAGATCAACCGCCCGTATCAGCGCGCTTCATCCCGTTTAAATCGTGAACTTCACGCCGGTCAGCTCCTCGCTGAGCAGCCACAGCCGTTCTGCAAATTCGGGATTGATCGCCCATTGCACGACACCGGGACCAATCGGAGCGTCATCGGGAACAACTACGGAGATGTCGACATCCTCGCAGTAAACACCGCCCATTCCGTCCAGCTGTGTGCTTGCTGCGCACCAAACGCTTGTTGCCGCACCCTGCTCAGGGGACTTGTACCGCGAAGGATCGGAAGCGACGCGGCGGCCCTGTTCATCGAGCGCACCCATGGCGCGCATCTCGTCATCCGACAGATGACGTGATAAATCGGTTATAATCACGCCGGGATGGAGTGAGAAGGCGCGCACGCCGGACGAATATCCACGCTTGTCCAGCTCGACGGCAAACAGCGCGTTGGCAGATTTGGACTGGCCGTATGCTGTCCATTTGTCGTACTCTTTGCGCTCGAAGTTCGGATCCCCGAAATCTATGCCCGAATAGCGTATCGCCCCCGAGCTGACCGAGACAATCCGTGCGTTTCCCGACTTATTCAAGGCGGGCCAGAGCCGCGCAGTAAGCTGGAAGTGGCCCAGATGATTGGTGGCAAATTGGGATTCGTATCCACGCGCATCACGCGTAAGAGGAACAGCCATGATCCCGGCGCTGTTGACGAGAATATCCAGCGGCCTGCCGGAATCGAGAAACCTCTGGGCGAAGGCATCGATCGAAGCCGGGTTTATAAGATCAAGCGATTCCAGCTCCACCCTTGGAATCCCGGCGACTGAAGCGCGGGCTTTTTCCGGTGTCCGTGCGGGTACTATAACTGTCGCTCCCGCTTCTGCCAGAGCGCGGGTTGTTTCAAGGCCAATGCCTGAATAGCCGCCGGTTACGATTGCAGTCTTGCCGCTCAGGTCGCGTCCGCCAAGCGCCTCACGCGCCGTTGTTTGATGCCCGAAGCCCGATGGAATCGGCGCTTGCGGGGTGATTTTATATAAGTTATCCGTATGCATAACCATTCTCCTCTCATGTCTTGGGATATGATGTTCCGAACAATCTCCAGCTATTCAGCCTTTCCAGCCTCTGCCCGACTAAGGTAAATCCATCGTCTGCCGAATGGGAGTGCATGCTCGTTTTTCCCTGCAATCGAAAATCCATACTCCACCGTCCCGCTCTCCTTTATGTTGGACGCTATGGTTAGGATTGATTCGCTGCAAGGGATATCTTATCGTTTGGAGTGCACTCCAAGTCAAGCGGTATTTCGTTTATTATTTCTTCCAATTCCATCCTTGATACGCTTGCATGATTATTTCGTTCACCGGGATACGCAAAATAAAAAGCCGCTGCTTTGCGCGGCTATGTGCTTTAAACTATGGCCGTCCCGAATAGACTCAAGCGTTGTTCCCAATGCTCCCCATATATCCCGGGGGCAGCTCTAGACCATCGATTTCTGTTCCACACCGGCGTGCGTTCCGGTGCGATCCCGTCTTGCGCCGACGCGCACGATCCATACAAAAACCAGCAGGGCTGCGAGCACAATCGCTGCCATCGACAGATACCCGTCCCGGAAGCTGCGCACAAGCTGACCGGCACCGCCTTCTGCTCCAGCGCTCTGACTACCAGGCGCAGCCATCATAATCATGCCGCCGATGGCCGCGCCTGTCATCATGCCAAGATTGCGGTTCAGCGCGATCATGCTGCTCATCATGCCCAGATTCTGTTTCGGCGTGCGGCTCATCACGATGCTGTTGTTCGGCGAAGTGATCATACCCATCGCGCAGCCGAGCAGCACAACGAACGTGATGACGTAAACCAGGCTGGTGTCCACTGAAAGGAAGCTCAGCGCAGTCATGGCGGCGACCATACAGCCCAGCCCCATGAGCATGATCGGCGTAGAACCGTATTTGTCGGAGCTGCCGCCGCTCAGGGGCGCGGAGATAATCAGCGAAGCCGGATATGCCATAACCACCAGACCTGCAGCGGCCGGCTCCATCCCCATCACGCTGCGCAGAAATACAGGAAGTACGATTTGGGTGGCAAATGCTGCGGCATATGTGACGATTGTCAGCAGGATCCCGAAGACGATTGCGGGATGATTGAACATGGCGAGCCGGATGAAAGGCGCACGGCCAATTCGCGCCCATCTGGCGGATAAGCTCCACTTGGCGAACAGATAGGCAAATATGGAGAAGGAAGCAAGCAGCAGCCAGACGACCCCCGAATTCCATCCCAGGGTCGTTCCGAGGTTCAGACCCGTAACAAGTCCAGTGAGGGAAACGGCGAATAATCCGGCCCCGGGCAAATCGGGCATGGCTTTGCCTTCTGTCTTGTCCTTCGGTATTAGCCGCTGCGCGAGCAGCCACGCGCCGAATGCAACGGCAGCGAGCAGCCAGAAGTTGAACCTCCAGGAGGACAACTGAATGATGACACCCCCCAGGCTTGGACCGATCAGAGCGCCGGCGGCCACGAAGGTACTGACTGTTCCAAGCGCTCTTCCCCTTTTCTCGGGAGGGAACAGCGAGACGACGAGTGCCATATTATTCGCCTGGTACATGGACGCCCCTATGCCCTGAAGGATGCGAAAGCCGATCAGCGCAGGCAAATTGGGCGACAATGCACAGAATAAGCCTCCGGTCATAAATATAAAATATCCCAGATTGTGAATATCCCGCTTGCCCCGAAGGTCTCCAATCGCGCCCATCAGCGGCAGACAAACGGATATGGTCAGCAGATAGATCGTCACCACCCATTGGGTCGATGGAATGGAGCGGTGAAAGTCTCCGGCAATATCGACCAGCGCAATATTGAACATCCCTGCCGACAGATTGGACAGGAACGCTCCGAGACATATGACATACTGGATGGCAGCGGTTGATTTGGTTTTCACAGCAGCATTCTCCCATTTCTGTAACGTATTAAACAGCGCAGCGTGCGGGTGCCGGGAAAAAGAAAGGAGGCCGCCCACAGGCGGCATAATTGCCGCTGGTGACGCCTCCTTCCGGTTATGATTGTGATCTTCAGCCTGCCGTCGTAACGGTCTTGGCAGCCATTGACTCCCATGTTTCGATCAATTGGCCGGAATTCACGACTGTACCAAAGAATCTGTCGATATTCGAAAGCGTCGTGTCATGCTCCGCCTGCGAGAAAGCGGCGCAGCCATCGGCTACGAACGCAATATTGTAATCCAGCATGTAGCCATGGCGTGCGGTGGATTCCACGCATACATTCGTGCTGACGCCGGTCATGACCAGCGTCTCGATTTTCAGGGTGCGTAGCACCGAGTCCAGCCGGGTATTGATAAAGGCGCTGTACCGGTGCTTGTTGACGATAATCTCGCCCGGCAGCGGAGCCACTTCGTAGAACTCTGCGCCCCAGGTGCCGGTCCGGCACACTTCGCCCGAGCGGCCGTCCGAGCGGCCAGTCCAGGCAGCGGAGTCGGTCGCCTTCTCATGGAACGTCTGGATGAATATAATCGGCACACCGTATGTTCTTGCTCCGCTAAGCAGACCGTGCAGATGCGGCATCATTTCCTTCACGCCGCTGACATCGCTGCCGCGACGGGCACAGGCGCCGTCGGGATGACAGAAATCGTTTTGTACATCGACTACGATAATAGCCGTTTTTGAAGGCTCCAGGTTTTCTTTTACGAGTCTCATTGTCGTCACCTCATGGATTAATGTAGTTATTTCGCGTTATTCACGAATTGCATATCAATCAGGCCGTCATACGTATAGGGGTCTGTAAATATCTTGGTTTTGGCCATGACATCCATGTCGTTTTTAAGCGCCTCTTCAGAAATCTGCCCGTCCGGACTCCACAGCTCGTCCGCATAAGCGCGTTCCATCGATGCTTTAAGCGCCTCATCCGTCATGGTCGGAAATTCCAGCTTTGCCTGGGCAGCTGCGTATTCCTTATCGTCTTTGACCTTCTGCAACACCTCCAGAATCGAATTCACGAATTTTTGGACCGTCTCCGGGTCCTTCTCGATAGTCGATTTCTTGACGCTTAGTACCGAATAGGCATAATCGCCAAGCGAATGAAACTTGTAGAACGGCTCGTCCCATACCCCCTTGGACATTCCATCGCTCACCTGCGGCTCGGCGCCGTTCGCGATCTCGCCGGCTCCGGACTGCATCATGGCGACAACCGCGGAGCTGTCCGCCGGCTCCAGAAGCTGCGCGTCCTTATCGGGATCAAGGCCAAGCTCAATGAGCAGGTACCGGCTCAGCAGATTGGGCGTGCCGCCATGACGGCCGACAATCAGCTTCTTGTCCTGGAGAAAGGCCTTCAAGTCCTCAGGCGAATCGCTCTTCGGCCCGGTTCCTTTCTTCGCCATCAGATATACATTGGCCCGGTTGACGACATTGACGACGGAGATGATAGGATCGTCATTCTTCCTGTTGGCCATGGCGTTGGATTCCGGTCCGCCGATTACGCCCCAGGCGTCGCCGCTGACGACTGCCGTTACATGCGTGCCTCCGGCTGCCGTGATCACCTTTACGTCCAGACCGTTCTTCTTGAAATACCCGTCCCGCTGCGCAATATAGAGCGGCAGGTAGCCGATAGAATGGAGCGGCTCCGCGATAACGAGTTTCTTGAGCGGGCCTGCCGCGACGGTTTCGGTTCCGGATGCGGGCGCAGCAGCGCCGGTATCAACGGTGTTGTTCGAGGTCTTGCTGCCGCAGGCGGCGGCCAGGCTGAACAGACAGACGCAGATCAAGGCAGCCAACAATTTACGGGTACGCAGCATAATTTCATCTCTCCCTTTTTTGGCTCATAGGCCATCTCTATTGAGCAAACAACCGTTTCGGCTGGAGCTACTGCTTGATGAAGCCCTTGGACAGCCACTTCTCCAGAGCAACAACGCCCCAGTACATGACCATGGACAGGATGGAGAGCACAACGACGCCGACCCAGACGAGATCAATATCGAGAATGGTCCCGGCATACATGATCATGCGTCCAACCCCTTGACTGGAAGCAATGAACTCGCCGACGATAGCGCCGGCCAGGGCAAGCGCGATATTGATGCGCAGGCTGCTGATAATCCATGGCATCGACCACGGGACGACAACCTTAGTGAATACCTGCCTCCGCTTGGCACCCAGCGAATACATCAGCTTCTCCATATCGGGATCGACGCTCTTGACGCCGCTGTGGGCGGAAAGCGCCGAGACGATGACAGTCAGGGCGAAGGCCAGCGCCACCTTGGAGAAGAAGCCGATGCCGAGCAGAATAACGATGATGGGAGCGAGCGCCAGCTTCGGCATGGCGTTCAGAATAATCAGGAACGGCTCGCTGATCAGCGCATATTGTTTCGACCACCAGAATGATAAACCGATTGCAGCGCCGATGGCTGTACCGGCGACGAAGCCGATAATGGTGGAGCCCGACGTATACAGCATGTCGGACAGCAAATGATTTTGCGTTGCCTGGATCCAGGCAGTCTGGGCGATTGTTACAGGACTGCTCCAATAGTAGGAATCCAGCCAGCCCATCCGCGTAAAGCCTTCCCATACCACCAGCACCAGCAGCGTGATCAATAACCGGCCCATCATGACAAAACGCCGGCTTCTTCTTTCCTGCAGCTCCTCATCCTGAATGACCGGCGCCTCAGCCCGATGCGCCTCTTTCTTATGAAGCAGGTTTTCAATCACAGCCGACTTCAGAAACGTTGCCTCGCTCTCGATTTTCATAAGTGCAGTCCCTTCCCTCTATCCTTTATTTAAGAGATCATTTCTGCCGCCTGCGCTGTCTGCTGCTCTTCTGCGAGCAAACCCATCAGATGATTTTTCAGCTCCATGAACGCGGGCGAGGTAAGATCCTCCTGCTTGCGCGGCCGCTCCATGTTGACCGTCACCTTTGTCTTGATCCTGCCCGGCCTTGCGGTGAACACGTAGATTTCATCCGAAAGATAGATCGCCTCGTCGATATCGTGAGTGACGAACAGCACCGTTTTGCCGAAATCGCCCCACAGCTGCAGCAGCCAGTTCTGCATCGTTATCCGGGTCTGAGCGTCCAGCGCCCCGAAAGGCTCGTCCAGCAAAATAATATCCCGGTCGTACAGCAGCGTCCGCAGCAGTGCGGCTCTCTGCTTCATGCCTCCGGAAAGCTCCTTCGGATAATGCCTGTCGAAGCCCTTCAGCCCATACCGCTCCATCAGGGGAAGCGCCCGCTCCACCGCCTGTTTCCGGGGGACGCCGCGAATTTCCATGCCGAGAATAATATTGTCCAGTATCGTGCGCCAAGGCAGCAGCATATCCTTCTGGAGCATATAACCGACATGCCCGGTTTTCCCGATAATGTTGGTGCCGCCAGCCAGTACTTGACCTGTCGACGGGGGAACCAGCCCGGCAATAATGTTGAACAGCGTCGATTTCCCGCAGCCGCTGGGTCCGATGATGCTGACAAAGCGCCCTTCCTCAATCGACAGGCTCGTTTCCTGCATGGCCATGATGTCTTTCCCGTTTTTCCGGAAAATTTTACTCACACCGTTGATCTCAATCATTTGTCCCGCCGCATTCTCCATACCAAATTCCCTCCCGTGATAGAATAAAAAAACCGCCAGCTCCGGGAAGACACAGATGTGCCTATGCTTTCCCAGGAACTGACGATTTTGTCGGCTCTCCTTGCGGAGCTACAACGCATCATTCAGATAACTTTCCACGTCCCGATCCAGGATGACGATCGTACCGGAGTATTCGGTCTCGATATCGTAATCCTTCAGAATCGCAACGATATTAAATTGAAATGCCTGTTCAAATTCCCTCTTGATTTCAGCCTTGAAATGCTCGGATAACAGCATGTCCAACCTTCTGGTGGACGCGATGTCCTTCCCGTCCAGGAGCTTTAATACCGGTACGCGATGATTGATAGACAGAATCAATATCTTGTTGCCGACAAAATCAACCTTCTGACGGCTGACGCCGGCGTTGAACATCCCCATGTTAATCTCATTGTACAGCTTGAGAATGCTTTGTTTCATACTGCCTGCTGTCCAACCCAATTCATCACACCCTATGATTGTTATATTTTCTAACACAGTATTGGGTGTTTTGCTTTGTTGAGTTTTATTATAGCGGAAAATATCTAGCTGTCAACGATTTTATGTAATATTAAATAACATATAAAAATAAAAATATAGATTATGGTCTTGAATATGACGTGTATCTAACAAAATTATAGGATGAAATGGCTATCGCCTTCCTCTTGCGGCACAGCGAGTATCCTTACCTCTGAAATATAAGCTATATAGGGGAGATTCTATATTTTCAAAAAAAGCATGGACGTTCCCGTCTCTCGACAAGGAACGTCCAGCCTTTTTCAATCGACGATCAATGATAGATTGTAAGGCTTGCAGGCTTTGCTTATGTTTCCGTCATTACGCCGCCATTGACGTGAAGCACCTGTCCCGTAACAAAGGAAGAATCGTCGGATGCCAGATAAATGTAGGTGGGCGCAAGCTCGAATGGCTGCCCAGCGCGTTTCATCGGCGTTTCAAGTCCGAAGGTTTTAACATATTCAGCCGAATAGCTCGATACGATTAGCGGTGTCCAGATCGGTCCCGGAGCTATGGCATTGACCCGGATTCCCCTGCTGACCAGTTGGAGCGACAACGAACGGGTAAAGGATACGATCGCGCCCTTGGTAGAAGAATAATCGACAAGCAAAGGGGCGCCTGCGTACGCGGTAACGGATGCCGTAGATACAATCGTGCTTCCCGGCTTCAGGTAAGGCAGCGCAGCCTTCGTCATGTAGAAATGCGGAAAAATATTGGTCCGGTATGTGTCCTCAAGCTGTTCATTGGATATATTAGCTATGCTCTCCTGCGGGAACTGGACGCCCTGGTTCAAGATAAGGATGTCAAGCTTGCCGTAGCATTCAATCGTCCGTTTCACCACGTCCTGGGAAAAACCGGGCTGGCGCAAATCTCCTTCAATGAGCAGGCATCGGCCGCCATAGTGCTCAACCATCCGCTTGGTCGCTTCGGCGTCCTCGCGCTCGTACAGATAGACGATCGCCATGTCCGCTCCTTCTTTGGCGAAGCCGATGGCAACTGCGCGGCCGATTCCGCTGTCGCCCCCGGTGATGATGGCTGCTTTCCCCTCCAGCTTGCAGCTTCCCTTGTAATGGGGATTGTCGGATATAGGAATCGGGTTCATTAAATACTCTAAACCAGGCTGCACGTCCTGATGCTGGGGCGGAAATGTGATCGGCACCTGCCGGCATTTTGTCTGATAACCGTAATAGGGGTACATGGGAATCACAGCGAAACCTCCAATTGCTTTTCTAGTCAAAACCAGAGTATTCGCCCAGTTCCTGATTGGTACCTGTCACGGTGCAATTATGGGGTGGATTAACCTATCACTGCATGTTATGATTTACTTAATAATTTAATATTACTATATTATTGAAAGTGAGATGACAGAACTGTGAGCACGACTGAGGAGGACAACCAATGCATTGCTTCCATATCCGAGGTTTTACAGCTTCTAGCAGGCAAGTGGCCTTTTTTAGTTATCACCGAGCTTCTGAGAGAGCCTCAACGGTTTAATCAATTACGCAGAAATTTGGGGAAAATCAGCACGAAGGGATTGACTGACACCTTACGCAATCTTGAGCAACACCGAATGCTCACCCGCAGTGTTTTTCTGACTGTACCGCTGACTGTGGAGTACTCATTGACGGATAAAGGGAAGGCCTTTACCGGTGTTTTTATGGAAATCAACCGCTGGAAAAATGAATGGGATCCTGTCATATAGAGGAGAAGCCGGCTTTGCCTGGGCAAAACCGGCCAGATGGCTGAATTTTAGAGAATAACCGGGATAAAACCTTCTTTAATATATTGGGCAAATGGAAGATGGCCTCCGCTTGCCTCACTGCCTGCCAGCGGTACACCCGCCTGCTGCATTTCTTCTGCAACTTCAAAAAATCCTGAGCAGGCGGTACAGCCGCCTTTAATAATACCGGTTTTGAGAGCCTGTTTGTACTGAGAGTTCAACTCGTGATCCGGTTTGGCAAATTCAGTTGGCCAATACGTTCCAGCTCCGTCAAAATAGAGCTCCGCTTCAATGCCCGCTTCATGCAGTTCGATCCCGTACAACAAGCCATGCAGCGCTCTGGCCATATCCTGCTTACCTGCTTGAACAATGATTATATATTTATTTGTACTCATGTAAAATTCCTCCTAAATAGTAGTTGATACAAAATAAAACCTGCTTAAATCCGCGATTGCTTATACACACCACCACCTTAAATCTTTTATAAAGCTGGATTATACGGAGAAGCCTCGCCGTTAATCCACCCCAGTCTTGAGCCATTATTCAGTTGAAGCACCTCATCGATACGAAAACGCACCAATCTGCTTGCTCCCGGGAATTCTGCTATTTCATTCTCATCCCATATCACTTCAGCTTGTCCGGCCAGATGCAGGGAATGGCCGTTGTCATAATCGATAAATAATAACCCTGCAGCTGAATTCGTAACAATATTGCCGAGCGTGTTGAACATAGAGTTCCCGAAATAGTCAGGTATCACCAATTCCGACTCGCTCGCCACCTGAACGAATCCCGGATTTCCGCCCCTATGTGAAGCATCAGCCTCGTAAGCCGAGTTTAAGCTCCCAATGTAGAAGGTATCGGCGGATTCAATCCACTCTTGGTGTTCTTTGCTCAATATGCGGCTGCGATGCTCCGATACCAGGCTGCGATGCTTGTCTCCGTCTTCACGTAAATTTCTTTTGCGAATATATTTTGGGCAGTTCCCGTAGACCTGTTTGGTGTTTAATTTCAATCCATTTTCATCAAAGGAATCGACTACTCCGTTAATCCGAAGACGTATTCGTCTGTTTGCGTCCATGATCAACAATCCCAATGGCCGATTCAGGCTGATGGATTGAAAATTGACATCTTTCAAATAGGACGGTGCATGGATTTGGACGGTTTTCTCGTCAGACGCTTCAATAAATCCCTCGTCTCCCGTCAAAAACGAAATCCATACTTTTCCGTTTGTATCTCCATAAGCAACCACAACAAACATTTGCTTATTTAAAAATGCAGCCGCACCTTTTGAAAGATGCGAACTGATCATTTTACTGTTTTGAGCAGCTATCACCGATTCCTCTGCCATTTCTTGAACCATTAACTCTCCCGCATGAAAATTTTCCGACATTCTGATCACCCCTTACGACGAATTACTGTATAAGTCGGTTAGTTTCTCTTAACATACCCAATAAAGCTGATCATCTTATCTTAATTTGATATGGCGGGGCCTGGTTGCTTTCGATTGGTTATTTAACCGTCATAACTCAATTAAGAGCATTATATAATAATTTATTTAACCTGTAAACATTATTTTTGATGGTTAATTATTTACTGTTTGCCCATGAAAAAAAAGAGCCTTAGAAGATATCTTCTAAGACCCTTTTCACAAGCTTCCTTTATTTCGTTGCCGTTCAAGATAAGCTGTCACCTTCATCCTGTTCCCGCAGGTTTTCTGACTGCACCATCTGCGTGTACTGTTCTTGCTGTTGTCATAGAAGTAAAGGACACATTCCGGATTCTCACACTTTTTGACCAATGATAAATTGTAATGACTTAAAAAATCTACAGCCGTTTCGGCGATAGGAGCAATAATATCGAGCGGCCTTTGCATAGTTGTATGCTGTAAAGTGCCAAAACCTTTATCTGTCTTTATTATTTTCTTTGTAATTACCCGGTCTATAAGAAAGCTGTTCACATTTTCAATGCACTCACCGCAAGCCTCTTCTTGATTCAACCCGTTCTGGACAAGGGTGAGCAGACTGCTTCGCAACCTTCGGGCTTCATGCACAACATGAAGTCTTTCATCCATATTACTCCATCCCGGTACGTTATGATCAGCCTCTTCTTGGCCCAGCATATTTGCTTGATTTAACCAATCGAGTAGATCCGCAAACGATTCAAGCAGATCATATGGTTTTCCATTGTGGACTATCTTCGTATTTATAAAATCCAGAATCGGATGATTTCCAATAAAATTAAAGGATGGTGCGATTATTTTTGGCATCTTATGCATCGCTCCTTAGTACGTTTTGCACGAAAGGAATTATGGTTTGAGATAGTCTTCCGTTATCCATATGGTACTCGCTATGATATACCCAGGTCAATCAAACGATACCCCTTGCAGAAAAGCAAACTATTAAAGCCCTTCGCATAAGAAGAAACGGCTGAAGTTCTTTTGGCGGCTCAGTTAGTTTCTTCCTCCATAATTATCATATAAGTAGAGCCCAGTTTTATCCATTCTGATATATGAACAAACAACACCCGCCCGGCTCATGCCGAACGGGTGCCATTTTACCTTAAGTCATTCAAGTTAAAATCATGCTGCCTCTGACAACGGAGCTCGGCTTGGCATAACCTTACCAGGCGTAAGCTTTGGGGGCTTCGCCGCCGGGGCCGGGGAAAATTTCGTCAAGCCGCTTCAAAGTTTCTTCGCTCAGAACGATATCGACGACGCGAAGCGCGCCTTCGAGCTGCTCCATCGTGCGCGGTCCGATGATCGGCGCCGTCATGGCAGGATGAGCCAGCGTCCAGGCAAGCGCGATGTTGGCTTCGGACTCGCCAAGCTCTTGGGCAAGTCCCGCGAAGGCTTCAAGCTGCGCCCGGTGCTTGTTCACCCGGGTCTGATCGCTGGCGCGTCTTGAGCCTGCAACGGGATTTAATGCATTGCCGCTCAGGATGCCGCCATCCAGCGGACTCCAGGCAATGACGCCGATGCCGTATTCCTGTGCCGCAGGCAGCAGCTCCAATTCGGGCTGACGCGTAAGCAGGCTGTATTTATGCTGTTCGGACACGAGTCCGAGCAGGCCTTTCGATTTGGCTTCGTATTGAGCCTTGACCAGATCGCGTCCAGCGAAATTGCTGGAGCCCACATAACCGATCTTGCCTTGGTACTGGGCGATGCGGAAGCCTTCCCACAGCTCGTCCCAGGAAACATCGCGGTCGACGTGGTGCATCTGATAGAGTTCGATATGATCCGTCTGCAGCCGGAGAAGCGAGCCTTCCAGATGACGGCGCAGCTTATAAGCCGACAGGCCGGGGCCGCTGTTCGGACCATCATTCTTGTCGCTCATGTCGCCGTAGAATTTGGTCGCAAGCACGACCTTCTCCCGCCTGCCGCCGCCCTGCGCGAACCAGCGGCCGATAATCTCTTCCGTACGGCCGGCATTTTCTCCCCAACCGTAAATATTAGCTGTATCGAAGAAGTTAATCCCCGCATCAAGCGCTGCATCCATAATGCGGAACGCGTCTTTCTCTTCGGTGTCGACGCCGAAATTCATCGTACCCAGACAAAGCTTGCTGACGTTTAGTCCGGATTTTCCCAGCTTGGTGTATTTCATTGACTTCTCCTCCTCTATGATTGCCATTCTTGATTATTGTAAACGATTTAATGATAGATTTGCCAGCTAGATTGCCTATCCGTATTTAAACCAGTTCACTCAACATGAATTTAATCGCCGGATAGGAGACGAGATGACGGTCCCGGTAAGTCGAGCTGACGGCCTCGTTGTTTGCGCTTATAATTCCCCGCTGCAATATGGCGGCCTGAAACCCGCGTTCCAATGCGCCATTCGTCGTGAATGTCACACAATATTCCGCAGAAAAACCGGCAACAACAATAAATCCAACTCCTTGATCACGAAGCACCTGCTCCAGATCCGTCTTCCAGAAGCCGTTGGAGTACAGCTTTTCTACCCGTATATCCTTTGGGCCCACGACGATCTCCGGCACAATTTCTCTTGCCTCCGGATCCGTGTCCTCATCCGCACCATCCATATCCTGAATATGGATGACCGTCTGCTCTTTATCCCGCATCATGTTGGACACATAATTGATATACTCGCTCGCTTCTCTTATCTTTGCTTTCTCCACATAGCCGTTCAGATAAACATTTTGCATATCCACGATCAATAATCCGATCTTCATTCCTGCAGCTCCCTTCAGATTCTCCGGCAACTCATATTGTATTCGAGACAGGCATTTGTTTATCCTTTTTGGCGCATCCATAAAGATTGGATATCTTTAACACACAGCAGGACTGCCGGGTGGCCCGGCAGTCCTGAGCTTTCGTTCCGATTGCTTAGGGCGATTGGTAGCTGCCATATTCTTCGAAACGTTTTATAATCGAATCCGTTACCGGTACTCCCAACTGATCCATGGCCAACAATACGGAGCCGAATACGGGCGCCATTTTCGGAATGATGAATTCAAAATGCTCGTTCTGCTGTGCGATCCTGTCTCTTAATGCGGCCAGCAGATGCGGATTTCTTCCTTCCTGCACGACACTGCCGACCATGACGACCGGTATCGTTTCCCCGGGGAAGCCTCCCAACCGGCTGATCACGGAATTCGCGCCGCGGCCCAGCTCATCTCCCGCCCGGCGCAGCAGCCGGATAGCCAGCTCGTCTCCTTCATCCCCCGCTTCATGCAAAATCAGCGTCATGTCATGGGGGACTTCCGCAATGTCGTTATCAAGGAAGTGGTCGAATACCTGCCCCATGTCGGCAAAACCAAAATACTTCGCTACTTTATCGGGCAGAATCGACGGTTCCTCCCGCATTTCCCAGGAACGGACGGCGTGACTGAAGGTCTCTCTGGCCAGGTCCCCGCCTCCCGTCCGGTCGCCGAACAGATAACCGAAGCCGCCGGTCTGTACCATTCGGCCCTCGCGATTCCTCCCTGCCGCATTGGTGCCGCTTCCACAAACCAGAACGATGCCGATGTTGTCCTTGGTACCCGCACGCAGCCCCTCGTATGTATCGCAAACAACATCCCATTTCAAGAAAGGCAGGCTGGCCAAGCCGGGACGAAGAATATCAAAATCCTTTTGCCGGTCGGCGCCTGCCAGCCCATACTGCACAAAAGCAATGTCCTCATAACGCAATCCGGCCTGTTCAAGCGCCATGTCGGCAGATTTTATAATATTGGCGAGCGCTGTTTCGATCCCCGGTACCTGATGATTCCCGCAGCCGGCCAGTCCGCGGGCGATCAGGCGGCCCTCGGCATCCGTTATAACCGTAAACGTCTTGCTGTTTCCTCCGTCCACACCCATCATATATGCCATTGTTCATCTCCCTTTCATTTAGGTATTGGAGCGGTCGGACAACTGAAATTCAGCAGCCCCGGGTTGCCGCATGCCGAAGAATAAAACGGATGCCGCAGCACTCAGGATGAACAAAACCAGATACAGCGCCGGCGCTCCCCAAATCTCCACGATAACGCCGCCAGCGGCAATCCCGATGACGCCCCCCATCCCCGAGCTGACAGCCGCAAAGATCGTCTGAAACGTTGCTTTCGTATTTTTGCTGGCGTAGCTTTCCACGACCTCAACAAAGGTACCCGCAGCGAACGCGAAGGAAATCCCGTCAAGCAGCTGGACGCCAAGCGTAAGGTAAACATGGTGGAATAAGAACAGAATCAGGCACCGGAGCGCAAAGATAAACGCAGCAAGCGCAAGCAGCCGGAATCTCCCGATCCTCCGGCTCAGCTTGGCGGCAGCCCAGAACATGGGGACTTCAATCAAGGCCGCTGCTGCAAACGCGCTGCCAAGAAGTGCTTTGTCAAACCCCATTTCCTGAAAATACAGGGGCAGAAATGTGGAGCTGCTGGCCATGGACATGACCAGAATCAGACAGATGCCCAGATAGGCCATAAACGGCTTGTTCCCGAGCACCTCTTTCGCCTGCTGGAGCAGCGTAATTTCAAGCCTAGAAGAGGTTCTGGACTTCGGGAATCCGAACAGCAGGGCGAAGACCAGGAGGCTGAACCCAAGATAATAGGCAAAAATGCTGCCGTAACCGTACTTGTCATACAGGAATCCCGTGCTGATTGTTCCAACCGAGTAGCTGAGCGCCCCCCACAGACGGATGCTGCCAAAGCTGAATCCGGCACGGCTGCCGATTTCTACTGCAATGGAGTCGCTGAGCGGTCCTGTTGAGGAATGGAACCATGTGAAAAGCACGGATAAAGCGATAACGGCGCCGAATTCATTCACGTAATGAAAACCAAGACCGATAACCGGCGCCGCGATGACCGAAATCATGATTATTTTTCTTGGACTTCCGATGCGGTCATTAATCAGTCCCATGACAGGCTGTGCAATGACGCTCACCAACGCCCATAAGGACAGAATAAATCCGACCTCCGAGGTACTGAACCCTTTTTCACTGAAATAAAGGCTCGTATACGGCATGAATACGGACATGGAAAGGTACAGAAAAAAATAATAAGCCGCTAAAATACCCACAGTTGAAATCTCCCAGATTGTATATAGGCCTTGCCCTGCATAAAACGGTTACCAGGCCGCGACTTCGCCATCAGCACGCGGTTCCGTTCCGCCTGCCAGCACGCCGCTATCCGGATCTCTCCAGATAATCTGACCGCGGCCGAACATGCCGGAATCCAGCGCCCGCTGTACAATATGCCCTTTGCGGGCCAGCGCCTGGGCCAGATAATCCGGAAATTGCGGCTCCACCTCAATAATCTTGTCCCGGAGCCATCTCCATCTCGGCGCGTCCAGGGCAGCCTGGGGATTCAGTCCGAAATCGATCGTATTAAGCAGAATTTGCACATGCGCCTGCGGCTGAATGGAGCCGCACATGACGCCGAAGGGTCCGACAGGAACGCCGCCTTTGGTAAGAAAACCGGGAATAATCGTGTGAAAGGTTTTCTTGCCCGGCTCCAGAACATTCAGGTGCCCGGGGTCCAAGGAGAAGCCGGTGCCCCGGTTTTGCATGCAAATCCCGGTTCCGGGGATAACAACGCCTGCTCCAAAATCGCCTGCGTGGCTCTGAATGAATGAGACCATATTCCCCTCCCCGTCAGCGGCAGCAAGGTACACCGTGCCGCCCTTCGGAGGCTCGCCCGGCTGAGGGGTGACAGCCTGGTCTCCGATCAGTGCTCTTCTGCTATCTGCGTAGGAATCCGAAAGCAGCTCTTCAACGGAGACGTTCATTTTCCTGGGGTCGGTAATGTATTTGAGTCCGTCGACAAATGCCAGTTTGACCGCTTCGATCTGCTTGTGATAGGTATCGGCCAGGTCCTTGGCGGCAAAGTCGAAGCCCTTCAGAATATTGAGCGCGAGCAGCGCCACCAGCCCCTGACCGTTGGGCGGAATTTCCCATACTTCATAGCCTTTGTAAGCGACATGAATGGGGTCTACCCACTCGGAATAAAATGCCGCCAAATCCGCTTTCCGCAGGAATCCCCCGTGCTCGCGGAAGTGCAGGTCGATCTTGTCTGCCAGCTCTCCCCTGTAGAACGATTCCGCTTTTGTTTCCGCGATGGATCGGAGCGTCCCGGCATGATCCGGGGAACGCCATAATTCCCCGGCGGCAGGGGCTCTGCCCTCCGGCGCGAAAGTATCCAGCCATGGCTGATACAGCTCACTGTTCAATCCGCTGATGTTCCGGAAACCGTCCGCCCAATATTTCGCGATGGTCGGCGATACGGGGAAGCCATGCTCCGCATAGTCGATGGCCGGCTGCAGCACTTCCGTAAGGGGAAGGCGGCCGAAGCGCTCGGACAATGCGGCCCATGCGCCGGGAGTGCCGGGCACCGTCACAGGGACCATCCCGTACGCGGGAATCCGCTCCAGCCCTTCCGCCTTCACCTTCTCCACACTTATCGAGGCAGGCGACGGCCCGCTTGAATTCAGCCCGTGCAGCTTCCCTTCCGTCCATACAATGGCAAATGTATCGCCCCCGATGCTGTTGGAATTCGGCTCCACTACCGTCAAGCAGGCAGCCGCTGCGATTGCCGCATCGATGGCATTCCCGCCCTTCTTGAGGATGTCGAGCCCCGCTTGGGCAGCGAGGGGCTGGGAAGTCGCAACCATGCCTTTGCTGCCATACGTCGTCATGCGTTGGGATGGATAAGGGTTAAACAAGGATTCGAATTTCATCATCTAGATCTCCTTCTCTGCAGTCAAATACGAGAGCTCCGCCACTTCATCTGCGGCGACTTCCCGGTCCAGACGGCTGGACAAATATATGCCCTCGCTTATGAGCATGGTCTTCAGCGCAATTTCGGCGGTTGGCAGCAGCCCGACTCTCCCCTGCAGCGCCGCGACCCAATGCTTGGAGGAAGAATCGTATGCGTCCTCATCGGGATTCAGCCTGTGCCGGCGCTCGCTCATGGCATTGAGGTCCAGCGTGCTGTCGAAATCCATATCGCAGATCGTCGTGTGATAGCTGAAGGCTGACTTCGGATGTATATCCGAATAAGCCGGCAGCCGGATGCCGCCCTGCGATCCGGATATGCTGCTGCCTTCGAACCCGTCCATATGAAGAGACCAGGCTTCGATAATATCCATGGAGACCCCGCCTGCAAAACGGACGAATCCCATGCCTGACTCCTCTACGTCAAAGCCGCTTTCTGCCCTGCGCTTGGGGTCCATGTCCATCTCCTGATACAGCTTTCCGGAGATCCGTGCAACCTCCGGCATGCCCAGCAGATACAACAGCTGCGCGATATGGTATACGCCCATATCCAGGAGAGCGCCGCCGTTTGCAAATTCCTTACGCGTAAACATCCTGGAGCCATAACCGTCAACAAAAGGGCGTCCCCGCCGCCGGAAACCGGTAGACCGGGCATGGTAGAGCTTGCCGAGCTTGCCGGCGTCAATCAGCGTTTTGGCCGCCTTCGTCTCGTTCCGGTACAGCGTACCCAGCTGGATATGCAGCATTTTCCCGCATTCCTGCGCCATTTCCACCATCGCCAGGCCATCCCGGTAAGTTCCGGCGATGGGCTTCTCGCAGTACACATGCTTCCCTGCCTGCAGGGCGGCGATTGTCGCTTCCGCGTGGAGGTTATTGTGCAGGCACACATCTACAGCGGTCAGATCATCGCGTGCCAGCATCTGCCTGTAATCAGAATATACGCTGGAAATCTGGTATTGTTCTGCGGTTTTGCGGGCTTCTTGCTCATTGATATCGCACACGGCGGCAATTTCAACGCCCTCAATGGCGGAATATTGCTGAATATGATGCTTTCCTATCAAACCGACGCCGATAATTCCAATTCTGACCGGTTCCATAGCCGCTTCCTCTCAGGCCTCAGCCATTTGATAAAATTTCCGTCTTACCGATGACAGCAGCCACTCGATTTCCGCATACTGGTTTTCCTTGGCATTGTATTCAACGGCCCAGTACCCATCGTAGCCCGCCTGCTCCAAGGCGCGAATCGAGACCTCGATATCACCCGAAGCTACGGTTTTCGCATCGATATGCGTATGCACCACCCATGGTGCCACTATGGCATCGCCGTCGGCAAATTCGGGCTTCCAGCGTTTCAAATGCAGCAGGATGCCAAAGTTCGGGCGGTCCACCGCCTCGGCAATCCGTCTGAGCAGATGCGGGTTCAAGGCCGCGCCCATGTGATTCTCCGGGCCGACCGTATATCCATGCTCCGCCGCACGGTCGCAATATTCGCGATAACGATTCACGATATAGTCGAATTCCTGCTCGTTTATTTCCTCTGTCCGATTGTTGCAAATATCGATCCGGACGGTTTTGGCTCCCAGGATTTCGGAAGCGCGCAGGTGAAGCAGCGCGTTTTGATACAGCCGCTCGCGCAGGTCCGGGTCCTGATCGATGAGATGCACACCGTCAAGGGCGATGTTCGCAACGGTTAACCCTTTCTCGTCGATCGCCTCCCGGATCTTGCGGATTTCCTCTTCTTCGGGCAGAATAACCAGACCGCTATCGTCCTGCGCCGCGAAAAATCCATTCCACAAATCGACGGCATCCAGACGGTACCGGTATTTAACCGACTCGAGGTAGCCGAAAATATCCATTTTCCCCGCCCGCATCGTATTAAAAAAAGAAAAAGCCCCAATGGAAACCTTCAACAAAATGCACACTCTCCTTATCCATGCTGATTTTATGACCGGGAGGACTGACAGTCGAGCCCTCCCGGCTTTTCATAATACACTAGCCTTCATTTAAAAGTCCGGTGATTACACTGCGGAGCCAGCCTTTTATTATTTACCGTGCTTTTTACTTGCCGGCCTTCTGTTTGATTTCATCCAGCAGCTTTTGGAACTTAGGATTCATCTTCTCCAGCACACCTGCCGGATCCTCTTCCTTGTTGAAAATCGGCTGCTGCTCGTTCAGCATGAAGGAGGTAATATCTCCGTATCCGGCAATGAGATGGTTCGGCGATTCTTTGCCCTTCTCAATTGCTGCCGTATTGACTTCCTCCAGGTATTGGATATCGGTCAAATCGCTGTACTGCTTGAACCACTCTTCATAAGCCACGCTGTCAGCCGGCGGATAGCCGGTTTCCTTGGTCATTTCCAGCTGCATTTCGGGGCTGGTCATGAATTGAACCAGCTTCCATGCCGCATCCGGATTCTTCGATTTGGAGGAAATCATAAGCGGATCCGCATAGATGAACGGCGTCGATGTTCCGGCAGGTCCGGTCGGAAGCGGAAGCACGCCGAACTTCGTGTTTGTCTCTTTGAAGCCGCCCATCGCCCAGCTGCCGACCAGTGACATCGCTACCTTGCCTGTTAGGATCGGATCGCCGATTTTGCTGATGGAGTCCAGAACGGCTCCCGTCGGCATGATTTTGTCTTTAAAAATAAGATCCTGGAAAAACTTCGTGGAGTCTACGATTTTGGGATCGGTCAAGTCGGCTTTGTCTACAAATCCGGTCGCATAGCCGCTATCAAAAACATCAAGTCCCCAGTCCCAGCTGTAGGTCAGTAAATGCTCGCCCATGCCGTACGTGAAGCCGTATATGGCGCTTGGCTTGCCGTAATCCTTGCTCACCGACTTCGCCAATTCGGTTAATTTCTCCCAGGTCCATGCAGCATCTCCAGGCTTGTAGTTCTCTACCGTAACGCCGGCTTTCTCGAATATAGCCTTATTGTAGAAGATCATGCTGGAGTATACATTAAGCGGAATGCCCATTTGTTTGTCGCCGACTTTGTAGATATCGAGCGTGGCTTGCGAAATGTTGGGATTATTGAACTGCGACATATAAGGAGTAAGATCGAGCACCATGTCGCGGACATTATAATCGACGAAACCGCTTTGCCCCCAATGGCTCCACACATCCGGCGGAGTTCCGCCCGCAACCATGGTGTTCATTTTGGAATCGAACTGCTCATAAGGTACGCTGATAATTTCCAGTGTGATGTTTGGATTCGCTTCTTCGAACTTCTTCTTAATGACGTCCGGCAGAAACTTGTCGCGGATCCCGTTGTCCTGGGCATTAAGCAGGGTGATGGTGACCTTCTCGCCGCTGCCTGCATTATTGCCGCCGCTATTGCCTGCCGGTTCATTCGTTCCGGCGGTTTCGGGGCTGTTGCCCGCATTATTGTCCGTGCTCGAGCTGCAGCCGCTAAGAGCCAATACGACCAAAATACACGAAACGATTGTAACGCCTAACCACTTTCTCACCATGTGTAACCCTCCCATAATATTGTAGATGTGAACAGCTGTCATGAACCGCTAGCCTCGGCCGGAATCAACTCCCTTCAGGACGGTCCCCTATTTCAACCCGGAGACAACAATCCCTTTCACGAAGTATTTCTGCGCCAGGAAGAAGATGATAATCGGAGGCAGAACAGCCATCAGGGCAGCGGCCATCAGCAAATGCCAGGGTACGATGTTGTACATGCTGGTAAAGGAAGATAATGCGATGGAAACGGTGTATTTGGAATCTGTATTGAGATAGATCAACGGGCCCAGATAATCATTCCAGCGCCACATGAAGCCGAAGATTGCGGCGCTTGCCAATGCTGGACTGCATAGCGGCAGCGCGATATTCCAGAAGGTCCGCAGCTCGCTGCAGCCATCGAGTCTTGCCGCTTCGAACAAATCTACGGGAACCGAATTGAAGAATTGCCGCAGCAGGAAGATGATATAGGCCGAACCGAGAAAAGCAGGAACATTCAGGGGCAGATAGCTGTCGATCCAACCCAGGTTTTTAAACAGGACGAATTGCGGAATCATCGTTACGGGGTATGGGATCATCATGGTGGCCAATAAAATCAGGAACATGGCATTGCGGCCGTATCCGCGGTATCGCGAGAATCCGTAAGCCACAATAGCGGAAGAAAAGACTTCTCCGAATGTTCCGACAATAGCGTACATACCGGTATTGTAAAAATATTGGCCGAACGGTCTGGCATTGAACGCATCAATGAAGTTATGCCATACCATCGGACTTGGAATCCACTTGGGCGGGAACAAGAAGACATCCTGCTGCGTTTTGAGCGCGGTACTGAGCATGATATAAAGCGGCATGATCATCAAAGCTGATAGAATAATCAGAATA
This sequence comes from Paenibacillus sp. JT31N17, assembly GCF_056269255.1. Classification (NCBI taxonomy): domain Bacteria; kingdom Bacillati; phylum Bacillota; class Bacilli; order Caryophanales; family Paenibacillaceae; genus Paenibacillus; species Paenibacillus sp. JT31N17. The sequence continues at coordinate 932,297 of NZ_JBWDNP010000001.1, read as the reverse complement.
CTGAAGGCAAAAATTTTAACGGCCCGCTCTCCTGAGGCAATGGAGCTGCTTCGGGAGGCTGTTTGCTGTTTAACCTGGGTAGGCACGGACAATTTATTCCCCTCCTTCGTAATGAACCCAACGTTTGGATACCTTCATCATCAGCCAGGTCAGAATCCCCACGACGATGAACAGCACCCATGCCATCGCCGAAGCGTAGCCGAGGTTGAACGATCTGAAGGTTTGTTGGTATAAATAGTACACATAAAAGTACGAGGCATAGTTCGGTCCGCCCTTGGTCATGACATCCGCCTGGACAAACACCTGGAAGGATCCGATAATTCCTGTAATCAGAAGGAACAGCGTGACTGGGGAAATCATCGGAATTGTAATATGCAGCATTTGTTTGAAGCGGGATGCCCCGTCGATCTGGGACGCTTCGTACAGATTGGCAGGAACGCTCTTGAGGCCGGCAAGATAGATCACCACATTATTGCCAAGTGTCCATAGCGACATCATGATCAGGGAAGGAATGACCCAATTCTCGTCCGCCAGCCATTGGGGACCGACCGAGCCGGTTATTTTGTAGTACAGCACGTTAACGACTCCAAAATCAGGGTCCAGCAGCCAGACCCATAACAAGGAAAGCACTACGCCGGAGACAACCGACGGGAGATAAATAATGGTGCTGAATATGCGCTGACCCGGGATACGGACATTCAAGAGCATGGCCAGCAGCAGAGAAACCGCAAGACCTACCGGAACGCCTACCAGGGTGTAATACAAGGTGACCCCTGAGGATTTCCAGAACAGTTCATTGTGAAACAGATTGGTGTAGTTTTGCAAACCGATGAAGACGGGATCATGGGCGATATCGTAGCGTGTAAAACTATAGTAGCCGGATAACAGAATCGGTCCGCCTGTGAAGAGTATGAGTCCGATGATCCAAGGAGAAATGAAGAGGTAGAAGTATTTCGTTTCACGAAAGTCCGCTTTTTGCCGTAGACGCTTGCCCGTCATATGGGGTCTCCTTCCCTTAAATCGTTAGTAACCTTGCGAAAGGTATAACTCTGCCAGCTCAGAAGAAACGGCTTCGCCGTTTTTTAAGCGGCAAAGTTGGTTTCTTCCTCAAAAATATCAGAAAAGGTGGAGCCAAATGGTATACTCTCTGATATTTGTACGAAAGGGAATTGCCTCAAAACAATCGATGCAGCTGTTAAAATTGACAGCGTTTACAATCCACTTTTGCGATTTCCGCATGCCCGGCTCAGCATTGCTTGCGGGCAGCCCCCCACCTCCTGTTTGAACCGGTTAGCAAGCATATACGAAAATGGCTGAAAACCTTTTTTTCATTATATATGTTACTACCTTTTATGTAAATACAAAAATCATAGTGATGATTCTATATGATTGAAAACTTGTTACTTCAAGAGTTTTTATTTGAATTGGGGAAGGTACTCTCTGTTCGACTCGATGATTTCATCCAGCAATTGCTTGGCCAGCTTCGCGCTGCCAACGAGCGGATGCAGCGTCAACGCCTGCAGACCAGCCAAATAGTCCCCCTCCGCTGCCGCTTTCACGGTAAGCTCCTCATAAGCTTTCACCATTTGCAGCAGACCCCTGATCTGCGGCGAGACCGGCGTGTCGATTTGAACCGGATGCGCTCCCTGGGAATCGATGACGCAGTTGATCTCAACGGATACATCCTCCGGCAGAAAAGGCAAAATGCCGTTGTTGCGTACATTCACCGTCTGGATATCCTTCGTATCGTTGTAGATCGACTTGATCAGATTGACGGCAGCTTCTGAATAGTAGGCGCCTCCACGCTGCTGCAGCTGAGGGGGCTTGATCGTAAGTGATGGATCTTTATACAATTCGAACAGCTCGGCTTCGACCCGTTTCACATCGTCAGCGCGGGTTGTTCCTTTGTCCAGAAACGCCTTGTTCATATCTTCAAATACGAGGTCTTTCATATAATAATAACGATGATAGCTGCATGGCAGTGCTCCGACGGATTGCAGGAACTCCGCATCCCACCCGAAATCGGGGATATTCTTCATCGTAAGCCCGCTCGCTCCGGCCGCTTTATTCAATACATCTGCGGTGATGTCGACACCATCCACCACGATGCGCGTCGTCCAGTTCAAATGATTGATGCCGACCATTTCAATGCTGACTTTGGACACATCCACATCGCATAGCCTGGCAATTTGCATCTTGGTGCCGATCGGGAGATTGCATAGACCCATCGTGCGGATCCTGGAATATTTCAGTACAGCCTCCGTGACAATACCGGCCGGATTCGTAAAATTGATCATATAGGCGTCCGGAGCCAGCTCCTCCATGTCCTTGGCGATATCCAGAATGACCGGAATCGTACGGAGCGCTTTGGCAAAGCCGCCTGCTCCCGTTGTTTCCTGGCCGATCAATCCGTACTTTAATGGAATCTTCTCATCCCTGGAGCGTGCGTCCAGCATGCCGATGCGCATCTGGGAGGTGACGAAGTCAGCGCCTTCAATCGCTTCCCGGCGGTCAAATGTAGTATGAAGATTAATCGGCACTCCCGCTTTCTCAATCATTCTTCTGGCCAGATTGCCGACCGTCTCCAGCTTGTTCCGCCCTGCCTCAATATCGACCAGATATAAATCCCGGACCGGGAGAACGTCCTGATTATTGATGAAGCCTTCGATCAGCTCCGGTGTATAAGACGACCCGCCACCCATAACCGCCACTTTTAACCGATCTTTTTCTTTTCTCACAATTGTGCAACCTCCATGTAGGGAATTGGTATAATGCCGACGGACATTTAAATAGAGTCAGTCATGGCTCACACTCCTTTACAGCAGCATATTGTTTTATTTGTTACTACATTTATAAACGAATTATAAATTCATAATAACAAATAGTCAATACGAAATATTCTGAATATTGAAAAGCCAGGTGTTTGAATAGCAAAGAAAAGCAGGAGAAAATACAGACATAGGGATCCTATTTGCCGAAATATCGTCTGTGAAGAAGCGAAGGCACAAATTGTTACCTTTCGAAGTTCGGGGAAATATGTTATTATGATTACGTTTTCAGCCTGATTTGTTTAAATTCATTGCCTAATGGTCATTTGAGGAGCATCGATATGTCAACAAACAAGAACGTTGCGTTATATGTAGTCGTGAAACAAAAATTGCGGGAAGCCATTAAAGAAGGACAGTATCAACCGGGGGAACAGCTGCCGACAGAGGATGAATTGTGCAAAATGTACAATGTCAGCCGGACGACGATTCGCCAGGCGCTTCAGCAGCTGGAATTGGAAGGCCGCATCAACAAAATACAAGGCAAAGGGACTTTTATTTCCACAGCAAAATCGGGGATCGTTCATCATATGATCGCTCCGATCGTCAGCTTCTCTGATCATATGCAGGAGCTTGGCCGCCGTTCGGAAACAAGGGTTCTGGAAGCGTCGGTTGTCCCGGCCGGACCACCGTTCCAGCAGCATCTCGAAATTCCTGAGCTGTCCCCCGTCACAAAGCTCGTGCGGCTGCGCTTGGCGGATGATCAGCCGGTCGCTTACGAAACCTCTTATCTGCCCTGGTCTCTGGCTCCAGGACTCTCGAACGAGAAGCAGATCGGTTCGTTATTCAAGCTTCTGCAGGACAAATACGGGCACCGGATAGACCGTTCCCTCGACACGCTGAAGCCGGTCATCGCGGACGATGATGTGGCGCGGCTGCTCGATATTGATCCCGGGTCCCCCTCCATTTATATTCAAACCGTTTCCTATCTGCAGGATAATACGCCTATCGAATACAGCGAAAGCATTTTCCGCACCAATGTGTCACACTTTATCATTGAACGAAGGTACGACCAAATGTGAGAAGGACCAAGCTAAGGCCGTCCTTCTGTGAGAGAAGAAGGAGCCTCAAGGGCTCCCGATTGTCAAGATTATACAGGCCGCACTGGGCAATGCCCTGTCCCGGTGAATTATCGGATGCCAAGAAGCGGCGCCGCTTGATTATCCTGGACCAGCTCCGCTTTCCACCCCAGCTGTCTGCACATTTCACTCATCCTGCGGATATCCCTTCCCGCTTCGATTCGCGTACAGCCCAGCTGCATTGAGGCTTGCGCTGCCCAGCGAAGCAGATACACCAGCGTATCAGCCTGTGTTTCCTTGGCTGCGTAATCCATCAGGACAAGCGTCTCCCCGTCAACCCCTGCCCGAACATAACCCCAGCAGCTATCCGAGAAATGCCTTACGGACAGCAGCTCGCGGTTCTCAATGACAGCCCCGCGGCTCAGAGGCGTCTTCAGATGCTCATACCAGTCCCGCTCGCTGGCATACGAGGATGTAAATTGCGGCACTCGCCAGTCCGCTGATTCATAGGCCAGCCGTTGGAGATCCTCCTCTCTGGAAGCCGGCTCCCAATGATCTGCGGGAACGTCTATTTCAGCCGGAACGTCAATGACAATTTTCCATGCCCGGAACGATTCCTTGATTCCCAGCGAACTCAGCAGCTCCGGGATACCGACGGGAGTGAGCCTCTTTTCGTACGCTTTGCGAATTAATGCTTTCAGTGCGGCCGGAGTGCCGAGAGCGATGTCGTTGCTGTGCTGAACGACGATTGCCCCGTTTTGCAAACGCGGCTCGATCCGCTCAATGATTTGCTCGGCGGAGATGCCCGCCCAATCACCCGAATCTTCCCCTTCCACATCCGTATAACCCCATTCGGCGAGCCATGCCAGATTCTCCGGCGTGAATGAACAATAGGGAAAACGCATGAATGCCGGACACGGCTGTCCGGTAACATCCTGATAGGCAAGCTCGGTCAGCTTCAGCTCTTCGAAGAACACGTCCCTCGGAAGCTGGGCCATGCGCCGATGATGGTAGGAGTGAGGCGCAAGAACATGGCCCCGGGCAATAATCGCCCGGGCTTCCCCGGGATGACGGTCAATCCATTCCCCAGTGAAGAAAAATGTTCCAGTCGCCCCTCCCTGCTCCAGAATGTCCATCCACAGTTCAACGGGATAGCGGTGCGGCCCATCGTCGAATGTAAATGCGCATAAGCTCTGGTCCAAATCTCCGTGCCAAATCACTTCATTATTCATTTTTGACTCTCCTTGTCATGATGAATTTCATATCATACGTACAATTACTGAAAAATAACAGCAATGTTATAAAGTATTTCTACAGTGTGATGCTGTTCACCTGTATACTTCAATTATTTTTATCCTGTCTGAAAAGGAAGCTTTTGGTGGAATGGAGAATCCGAGGTAAATAAAGTATGGTTTTCATGAATTGGGGGATAGTATCTAGAAATACGCATCACGAAAGCGGGTAAAAACATGAGATGGTCGGGAGAGTCAGCTTATGAATAACAAACACAAAACCCATAACAACCGATCCTTCGAAGATTCCGGTTTAAATCTAAGTAACAATCTATTGGAAAATGAGCAGATTTTCAGAAATATATTTCTGAATTGTTCGGATATTTGTTTCCGCGAAATTACGATTCACGGCCAAACCAGACTTTTATTGATCTACGTAAACGGTATGGTCGATGAAAATATGATTAGCTCAAACTTTCTCAGACCGTTAATGTACAACGGGCTGCCTCAAGGTCTTGGGACAATCGATAGCATCGCCCAAATGTGTGAGGAGGAGCTCTCTTCCTTTGTCAATACCGAGAAGCTTTCCAGCTTTGGAAAAATCTCTGAACACATTTTAAAGGGATGCGTTGCTATATTAACCGATGCAGAGAATACTGCCCTTCTGGCCGATGTCTCACAGTTTGATACCCGGGGCATAAATGCGCCTTCTGACGAGGAAACCCTTCGAGGATCCAGAGAAAGTTTTACGGAGCTCCTGCGGACGAATCTTACGCTCGTGCGCAGAATATTAGCAACACCAAAGCTGAAAATGGAATCCTTAAAAATCGGAGAACTTACGCAAACCGATGTAGTTGTTGCTTATATTGAAGGAACGGTTTCGGTGTCCGTACTGAATGAAGTTCGTAACCGAATACATAAAATCGAAATCGATGGAATACTTGAATCGGGGTATATCGAAGAAGCAATTGAAGATACTTCTTTTTCCCCTTTCCCCCAAATACTGACCAGTGAACGCCCTGACGTTGTTGCTGCCGGATTGCTGGAAGGAAAAGTGGTCATATTAACCAACGGAACCCCATTCGCACTAATAGTTCCAATGACGTTCTGGGATGGACTTACGGCGCCTGACGATTATTATGAACGTTTTTTGTTTGTATCATTGAATCGTTGGATTCGCTATATATTTGCTCTTAATTCCGTCTTTTTGCCTTCAATCTTTATTGCGTTAACCAACTTTCACCCCGAGATGGTCCCTCCAAAGCTGATGATGAGCATTGCAGCGCTGCGAGAACGGGCTCCGTTCCCTACGGTGATCGAAGTCTTTATAATGGAGTTTATGTTTGAAGGCTTAAGGGAAGCGGGAATTCGCCTGCCCAAACAGATAGGCCCGCTCGTAAGCATTGTTGGGGCATTGGTCATCGGGGAAGCGGCTGTCCGTGCCGGCATCATTTCCGCGCCTATTGTCATTGTCGTATCGGCTGCAGGAATTTCATCGTTTGTGATTCCACGGTATCGATTTGGTTTTCCCCTGCGGATGCTGCGATTCCCGTTATTAATCCTCTCCGGATTATTTGGATTGTTCGGTACAGCGATCGGGATCATTGCGATTTTAATTCACCTGATTCAACTAAGTCCTTTCGGACTTCCTTATTTGACTCCGACAGCTCCGCTGATCATCAACCGTCTTAAGGATGTGTTTATGCGATGGCCCCGAAGGAGCAGTTCACAACCTAAAAGTGAGGCGGATCAGCCATGATGCGGATAGGTAAACTTTGTTTCGTATTGCTTCTTACTTTGTTAAGCGCAACCGGTTGCTGGAACCTCAAGGAACCGGATCAGATCTCATTCATAGTGGGTGCCGGGGTGGATTTCACAAAAAACGGTCAATTTGAATTAAGTTCCCAAATCGCGATACCAGCTGGTATTGGCGGCGGGCAAGATAGCGGCGGCGGCAATACGAAAAAAGGCTTCCGTGTGGTCAGCGCTACTGGAAAGAACATTATGGATGCGGGACAAAACATGCAGGCACAGCTCTCGCGAAGCCTGTTTTACGGTCATCGCCAGACCATCCTCGTCGGACAACGAATGGCTGAGCATGGAGTAAGCAACTTCATCGACATGTTCGTTCGTAATCCTGAGTCGGAAATGCGCTCCATGATCGTTGTTGTGAAAAACGCTCAAGCGAAAGACGTTCTTTCTATTGAGCCGATTTTTGATCCGTTTAATGGTACAACGTTTGAGCGCAAACAAATCTCAATACGTTTGAGACCCTATTATTACCGGCATTTTCTGGCGGATGTTCTGAGTCAAGGAATGCAACCCCTGTTGCCGGCTGTTAGCGTAACGAACTCAAATCAGTATATTTATAGTGGATCCGCCATCCTGAACAAAGATAACGGTTTGAAATTGGCGGGGTTTCTGAATGCTAAAGAAGCTGGATTGGCCAATTGGATCACGAACAGACAAACCGGTTTTATTCTCACTTCTTCCTTCGACCAGGGAGATGGCAACATCAGCTTAAACATGCAATCATTAAAGCGGCGTATCCGTGTGAAAATAATCGGTAAACGAATACAAATTGACGTCCGCCTCTCGGGTAATGGAACGATTGTCGAAAACAATTCAACATTGGATCCATCCAAAAAAAAGGATCTCCGTCTCATAGAAAATGAATTCACTCAATCGACGCAGAAATCGGTACAACTGCTGGTTGAGCAGGTCCAGAAGAAGTATAAGACAGATATTTTCGGGTTTGGTGAAAGTATGCACCGGCAACACCCTAGTCAGTGGAAAACCATGAGGCAATCCTGGAAAGATACCTTTCCCCAACTTGATGTTTCCGTTCAGGTAAAGCTTAAAATCAAGGATCCGGGACAAACCAGTTCATCTATGAAGGGAATGCTTTAATCCTGGTTGGATATGTTTTAGTCAAGGGGGGTGAAGCTTATGAAGCTGTCAGGAACGCAAATTATTTGGATTATTGCAACGACTGAAATCGTCGCGATGATCGGGTTAAGAATTTCGCCTGCGATCGTAATATCGAAACAAGATGCTTGGCTGTCGATGCTGGTCGGGGGAGTTATAAGTGTAGCCTTAACCTTTCTTGTTGTTCATCTGAGCCTTCTCCACCCCAATCAAACATTGTTCCAATTTAGCCAAGCTCTGTTGGGCAAATGGTTGGGGAAATTGATTGTCCTTCCGTATCTCATTGCCTGGTGGGTGGTGTCCGCTTTTTTACTGCGATCATTTGCAGACTTTATACATCTTCTTTTTCTTGACGTAACACCTTTGTGGATAATCATGCTGCTCTTAATCGTTTTAATGACGTATTTAACCTATTCCTCAGGCATTAAGGGAATCGGCCGATTTTGTGAAATCATGGGACCCATTACGATTTTTACGCTGATTGTCAGTTTCCTTTTGAATGCAACCAACGTGGAATGGAATCATTTACTGCCTTTTTACTCCGATTCCGGATGGGTGAACATATTAAAGGGGTCGCTTGCCCCTGCTTATTGGTTCCCGGGTCCGTTCATCTTATTGGTTATCGTCTCTTTTATGAAGGACTCTCAAAAAGCGCTTTCAAGAACCTTGATAGGCGTTGGTATAACCGTTTTCATGGTTTTTACTGCCACGCTTATGGTATTGTTGGTTTTTGGACCGAATTTGTCGGCCAAAATGAGATTTTCTTACTTTTTGTTTGTTAGAGCCATTGATATCCTGGATTTCATACAAAGCCTCGATGTATTCGTCATTTTTATTTTCATTTTCGGAGTATCTGCCCAATTATCATTATATTTTTTTGTAGTCAATTATGAAATGTCACAATGGTTTAATGGGACAAATTGGCGGAAAATCATTTGGTTCTCCGCGCCGGCGTTTTTTATTCTGGCCATTTTGATTCCGGACGAGGCGGCAATTACATCATTTGACATGTATTGGTCATCTGTTGTCTTCCCCGCTTGCGGTATCGGAATCCCTATCTTATTATGGATTATTTCGGTCATCAAACAGAAATCGGTGAAGGGGTGTGGTGGAGACGTATGAAGCTTATGAAGCTGTCAGGATCGCAAATTTTTTGGATCGTAGCAACGGTTGAAGTCGTTATTGCGGTCATGCTGCGAATTTCGCCTTCGATCGAAGTATCGAATCAAGATGCATGGCTTTCGATATTGGTCGCTGGCGTTTTAGGCGTAGGCTTAACCTTTCTTTTTGTACATCTGAGCCTTCTCCATCCCAATCAAACCCTGACCGAATTCAGTCAAGCTCTGCTGGGCAAATGGTTCGGGCGACTCGTCGTTCTTCCGTATTTCATTACCTGGTACTTGCTGTCTGCTGATGTACTGCGTTTATTCACAGATTTTATTCATCTCACGCTTCTCGATACTACACCCGTGTGGCTGATTATGACATTCATGATCATTTTAATGACATATTTGACTTATTCCGGGGGCATTACGGGAATCGGCCGGTTTTGTGAAATAGCTGGCCCCATCACGTTTTTAACGTTAATTCTCAGCTTTTTTTTAAACGCGGGCAATGTGGAATGGAATCATGTATTCCCTGTCTATTCCGATTCCGGATGGAAAAACATAATAAAAGGATCGTTTGCTCCTGCTTCTTTTTTCGCAGAATCGCTCATGTTAATGGTTATCCTTGCTTTTACGCATAACCCCAAAAAAGCGTTTTCTCATTCCATTCTGGGCGTAGCCATTACCGCACTTATGGTTTTTATCTCTACAATCATGGTGCTGTTGGTTTTTGGACCGAATGTAGCAGCCAAACTAAGGTTTCCATATTTCATGCTTGTAAGATCCATCAATATTTTAGACTTCATCCAAAATGTCGATTTATTCGTCATTTTTATCTGGATTTTCGGAGTATTTGTGAAGTTATCCTTATATTTGTTTATCACCAGCTATGAAATTGCCCACTGGTTCAATGTGAAAGATTGGCGCAAATTCATTTGGTTCGGTGCGCCGGCGATTTTTATTATAGCTGTTGTTTTATTCCCGAATGAAACGAAAGTGACCTTCTTCCAGAAATATTGGGAATTCGGGGTAATCCCAGTTTGCGGTATCGGAATTCCTCTCTTGTTATGGATCATAACGGTCATCAAAAGAAAATCGGTGAAAATATAACTCCCGCTGCGCCGGCTGTGTTTCTTTCGTTTCATCGCATAGAGTACCCGATTATCGGGTACCCTCCCCCTCGGCCGCGGCAAAGGCAAATGGAAACAGCTCCAGTTCGAACCATCCGTTCCCGACCTCCCGAACAGGCTGGTCCTGAAGCTGCGGGAACCGTTCACCGCCCCTGTCCGCAAACTGCATGCCCCGTTCATCAAGCACCCTGAATCGGGCTGGTTGAAACATCGGCGCCTGTACCCGGATGCGCTTTATCTCGTCTGTATAGTTGGCGAACAGCATCGTGATCCCGCCGTCGCCGCGGCGAATGGCCAGCGCATCACAGCTTAACCGGTCCTCCACCCGGCAGACAAGCAATTCCGCACCCTCGAGCGGGGCTAAAGCCGCCAGGACATGATAAAGCGGATAGGGCGGCGCTCCTCCGCCTTCAGGCATAACTCCCAGCAGGCCTGTCGTTTCAAAGTAGCATGCCCGCTCGGCTCCGGCCTCGGCCAGACTGCGCAAGCTGCCCAGCGTCCAGCACGCTCCGAACAAGGACTGCTGCCGCGGGTCCGAATGGCTCGCGCGGTCCTGCGAGCGGCGCACCGCTTCCTCGCTTGCCGCATCCGGATTCAAGCGCGGCTTGAACGTGATTGGTCCGATGCTGAGCGGCAAACCGCCGATGATTGCACGGGCGCTTCGCACTGTATCAGCCTGTGCGGACACCGTCTCCGCCATCGACGATAAGTCGAAAGCATGGACCTGCGGATTGATTGTGTACATCGCCGCTTCCATCCGGTCGACCGGCAGCTCCGCCCGGTTGAACTCGGCGAAATATCCCCGTGTGCCGCCCCCTATGCGGAAGGTCAGCTTAGCCTCGTCCCTGAGCGTAATCAACGAGGATAGGATGTCCCGATTGCTTACATATCCAGAGGAGGAAAAGGCAAATATGGCTTCGAGGGGAATCTGATTTTCGGCAATCGATCGAATGAGCGCTTTCAATTGTCCGTTATCCTCGCATCCAACCGTTTCCAGCTCCAGTCCGATGCCCAGTGCTCTGGCGGCTTCCGCGGCAAAGCAAAGATCCCGCTCCCAGCCCGGGAAGTTTAGCCGAATCGTCGCCCGCAGGAAGGATAGCCGCAGCGCCCGCAGCGCTTCCGCCTCATCCGGCTTGATCATATGCCCGGGCGTTACCGCCAGGCCAATTTGCGGGATGCGGCCGGCAGAGCGGTCTTCAAGCTCCACTTGAAGCGGCCTGTTCACTTCTGAAGAAACGGACTCCGGATGCCCGGCAGGTGTCCCCACACCGATCAGCCGAAGCGTCACGGTTTGCCGGACCTGCTGTCCCTGCCACATATTGACCGGATAAGGCAGCCGGAGCGGCGTACAGTATGTTTTGTAGGAAGCATCCGTCCAATTGCGCTGGTCTTCCATTTCGAACAGCTCGCCGTCAAATCGCAGCTCCGCCATCAAACCGGGTTGAATCTCGTGGCGGATGCCCGTCATTTCCATGAATGGCTGATGAGGCGAAATACGGTCCGGGAACCGCCCTGCCGTTGTACCGGCAGTCGTCTCGACCTCCACCTGGGCGCCTGCCAGCTCCGCAGGATGCAAAATGCAGAACCCGACGCGGTTTTTCAGAAAGGACGAGCGGGCCGCACCGTCAAATGAGAATGCAACCGTACCGTCCCTTGACCCTTTTATCGAACCATCCCACACGAAATCGATGTCATCCTGCCGGTGTTCGGCGACAAATCGGACCTCGAACGAGTCTGATCCTTCCGACACCTCGAATCCTCGGAAGACCGGCTTGATCGTACCCCAGTTCCGGTCCCGTACGGCGGCATAAATGCCTCTAACGACTTCCTGACTGCCATAGCGGATGTATCTTAATCCTCCGTCTTCAAGAACAGCGGTCAGCGGTCCAGCCCGAAGCAGGCGCCGCTGCGGCAGCGGTTCGGTTGAACCGTAACGGATGATCCGGACAAGGCGTTCATTATCCGTTATTCTGACCCCACCCTGGTTAAACTCCCGGATAAAGTCCGGTACTTCCGATAAGTCGCTGATTATCCCGTCAACATCCTGCGGCCTCTCCCATTGGGAGTCTTTCTTCCATATGCCCTTCATCCCGGCATTTCGTGCGGCTTGGACATCGTTAACCGGATGATCGCCGATGTAGATGCTTTCCCCTGCCTCCACGCCAAGCTTCTTTAGCGCCCTCAAAAAAATCTCGGGATCCGGCTTTCTAATCCCTTCCCACCCTGAAATAAGAATAACTTCAAAGTAGTGGTCAATTCCGATCGCTTGAATATTTCTGAACTGAAAATCTCCCACTGCATTGGTGATTAAGCCTAATTTATAATTTTCCCTTTTTAGACGGTCCAGCATTTCAATCAGATTAGGATAAGGAATACAGCTTTTGTGAAACTCCGATATGTAATCTTCCAACAACTCTTCCCACGTCATACCTGCGATGCCGAATTCATCCATTAAACGTTGATAGACTTTGTCTTTCCAGACATATCCTCTTTCATCCAGTTCAATAAACCGGGATACATAAGTGTCCATGGGGATATGGGATAAACAATGAAGCCGCAAATGCTGCGCTGCTGCGAATTTCCTGACCGACACGTCTCTGTCTAACAAAGTGAGATCCAAATCGAAAAGCACAGCTTTGATCAACAACCATCACCCTTTATCGGATATTTCATTTCTCTGCAACATGCAGCATCTCCATACCGTCATCACTGGAATCCATTTCTTCAATTCTGGCGCCCAATGAGCGGAATTCCTGAACTATATTTTCGTAGCCCCGTTCAAAATGGTGGATACCGGTGATGCTGGTTTTTCCCTCTGCGGCTAAACCGGCCAACAGAAGACAAATACCGGCTCTGATGTCGGTAGCATGCACCAAATTGCCCCGCAAAGGAGCGCCGCCTTTAATAAAGGCGGTTCCCGAACGCAGCTCGATATCCGCTCCCATTCTCCTTAATTGATAAACATGGTTGAACCGGTTCGGATATACCTTATCGCTGACGATGCTTCTTCCCGGCGCCTGGGTAAGCAGAGCGGTCAGCGGCTGCTGAAGGTCTGTGGCGAAACCGGGGTACATGGAGGTCCGGACCCGTGTTGCTTTTAAAGCTCCCGCAGATGAGGCCGTGATCGCATTGCCATTGATTTCGATATCCACTCCGATTTCCTTTAATTTCGCCAAGCATGAGCCCAGATGCTCCGGTATCACATCTTCGACTGTAATTATCCCGCCTGTCACACCTGCAGAGATCAGAAAGGCTCCCGCAATTAGCCGGTCGGGAATAGCCGTATAGGTACAGCCCCGAAGAGACCGGACTCCTTCAATACGAATCGTATCGGTCCCGGCGCCGCTGATCTTGGCGCCCATATGGTTCAATAAATTTGCGGTATCGACAACCTCCGGATCCTTGGCTGCATTTCGCAGCACCGTTTGGCCCTTTGCGCGTACGGCAGCCAGCATAGCATTGATGGTTGCCCCCGAAGTAATCACATCAAAAAATATATTCGAGCCTGATAATTCCCTTGCTTCCACCTCATAATATTCCTTGTGAAACGTAAATTTGGCGCCTAATGCTTTTAAGGCTTTAATATGCTGATCGATGGGGCGTTTTACAAAATCATCCCCGCCCGGGTACCCCACGATGACCTTTCCACATTTGGCAAGCAGAGCCCCGACAAAATAATAGGACGTTCGAAACCGGGATGCTTTGTCCGGATCAATTGAAGCAGACCGGACCCCGCTTGGATCGATATACACCTCGCCTGAAAACTCGCGTACGATTCGGATTCCGATATCTTCTGCAATTTCACAAATCACTTTAAAATCTGCGATTTCCGGTATGCCTGCCAACCTCACAGGCTCGTCCGACATGCAGGAAGCAGCCAATAAGGCTAATGAGCTGTTTTTTGAACCGGGAATTTTCACAGTTCCATTCAAGCCTGAAGTCCGTTCTACCTGAATCCATTTCATGATTGCAACCTTCTTTCTTTTGTCTGACTGATGGCGATAGCCCATTCGTATGCCAGTGCTGCAGTTAATTTGTTTTCTTCAAATAATTAAACAAAAAGATAGCTGTCGAGACTTTCTCGACAGCCTGAAAGACAACTCTACCGCATGAATATTTTATTATTTAGAAATAACTGGTAAACATCAATGGCATCTGTTAAGACTTCTCGTCTTATATTTTTAATTGCAGATTGTATAAATTCGCATAGGTGCCATCCAACTTAATCAACTCTTCATGCGTTCCCTGCTCGTCAATCCCGCTATCCGTTAATACAATAATCCGCTGTGCATTTCGGACCGTGGATAAACGATGGGCAATGACAAGCGTGGTCCGGTTGTCCGTTAACTTTTCCAATGATTCCTGAACGGCCTTTTCACTTTCATTATCCAGCGCGCTTGTCGCTTCGTCAAAAATGATAACAGGCGGATTCTTCAAGAAAACGCGTGCAATGCTCAGGCGCTGCTTCTGCCCTCCGGATAACTTTACGCCGCGCTGACCAATATCGGAATCATACCCGTCCGGCAGCTCCATGATAAAATCATGGGCGTTCGCCTTTTTGGCCGCTTCCATAATTTCTTCCTCGCTTGCATCCATTTTGCCATAGCGGATGTTGTCGGAGATGGTGCCGGCAAACAAATACACATCCTGCTGGACAATGCCTATGTTCCTTCTTAACGAGCGTAAGCTGATATCGCTGATATTCTTGCCGTCGAGAAGGATTGCCCCCCTGGTTATTTCGTAGAAACGGGGAATCAACGAACATAAGGTTGTTTTGCCGACGCCGGAAGCCCCTACGAATGCAACATATTCACCGGCTTTTATATCCAGTGATATGTCCTTCAGGACATAGTCGTAGTTTTCGTTATACTTGAAGCTGACCTGTTTAAATTCCACATTTCCCTGAGCATGCGCAAGCTCAATGGCGTCCGCCGAGTCCTGGATATCCGGCTCGATCTCCAGCATTTCCATAAACCGGTCAAATGCCGTAATTCCCTCCTGATAGAGCCTGGCGAAATTAACCAGTCTCTGAATGGGCTCGATGAGGATGCCGATACATAATATAAATGTCAGCAAATCGGCCAAATCCAAAGAAGAATGAAGCATACCGACTCCGCCAAAGACGATGACGGCAATGGTAATAAGCTGCGTGAACGCAATCAAACCCGCAGAAAAGTACGCCTCACTTTTATAGCCTTCTTTTCTGCTTTGCACAAAACGGTTGTTCTCGTAGGCGAATTTCCGCTCTTCTACCGGCTCGTTCGTAAATGATTTGACGACTCTGATGCCAGAAAGTGTATCCTCGACCTGCGCGTTGATGTCACCGATTCTATCCTTGCTTTTTCTTAACGCAATGTTCATTCTCTTATTAAAATAAAAGGAATAAACGGCCATCACCGGCAAGAAAAGAAAGACAATTAAAGTCAGCTTGACGTCAATATTGATCAGGATGATGAAGGCACCGACAAATTTCAACATGGAAATGACGATATCTTCAGGACCATGATGATACAATTCAGAAAGCGAAAAGGAATCATTGGTGATCCGTGTCATCAGCTGACCTGTTTTTTGTTCATCATAAAAGCGGTTCGATAGTTTCTGATAATGTTCGAATAATTCCCTGCGCATATCGCGTTCCATCATAGCACCCATCGTATGCCCCTGGTAATCCACAAACATATTGCAGATGGTATGTATGGCAACCAATACGAGCATAACAGCTCCCATTACATAAAGCTGCTGATGCGCATTGGCCATATTTCCGTCCAATATATTTTTAGTGACATATCTTATGCATAACGGGAGCACCAGAGTAACGGCCGATATCATAAACGCACATGCCATATCTGCATAAAATAATCCTAAATAAGGTTTGTAATAAGATAAAAATTTCTTGATTCTGGAATTCAAATATGTTCTCCTCCATTATTTTGGAGGGCTAAACATGAGTCACCCTCCGGATTATATTCATGTTTATAGTTGCGTTGAATGTATTTTTCATTTTTAACACCCTTCCTGTCATCTTTTATTATATCGCAGTAAAACTGCGGCATAAGCGTGAGCCTATACTCCATATCCTACCACAGATTATGAATATTAGCGTATGATTTGAATCATTCTTTTATGATGTCACCTGACGTTTAAGAATATATGTATTTTGGCTTTCTTTAACCGCAAGCTCCCATCCCTGATCTCCAAGAATATTTAAAACTCGTATAAAGGATATATCGTTGAATTTTGGAAGGTGATCCCTCTCGTCCAGAAAATATTTGACACCATAAATATCAACCTTCTTTTTTAAAACCGTATATTCAAACTGCATGCTGATCACCTTTTTATTCCGTATACTTGATGGATAAATGCTTTTGTTCACACTTATCATAGTGCAGCAAGCATCCTTCGTTCAATAGAAAAAGAATCATAGCAGCATGATAATTATCAAAGCGCCTCAGCAGCAGCCTGCAAAACCAAAAATCCCGTACCTGAACCTCTCCAGAGGCAGATACGGGATGCCTACTTTCTTTTATAACTCCTGCGCAGCCTTCCGTACACCCTGCTTCTTGAACTTCCTCACCTGCTCCGTAATGGCAACTTCCGTTGGCAGCCGCTCCACGCTGGATGCTCCGAAGAAGCCTGCGATGCCATGCGTGCGCGCCAGCACATAGTCGACGTCTTCCGGCTCCGAGATCGGCCCACCGTGACAAATGACGAGAATCCCGGGATTCACGCTTTTGCCCGCATCATGAATGCGTTGGATAAGCTCCGCCGACTCATCGAGCGTGAGCGCGGTCTTGGCCCCGATGCTCCCCTTGGTTGTCAGACCGACATGGGCAACCAGGACATCCGCCCCCGCTTGTGCCATGGCCACGGCATCCTCTTCGTTAAACACATAAGGAGTCGTCAATAAATCCAGCTCATGCGCTTGGCGGATCATCTCGACCTCCAAAGCATACCCCATTCCGGTTTCCTCCAGATTTTGTCTGAACACACCATCAATCAGTCCCACGGTGGGGAAATTCTGCACCCCGGAGAAGCCCTGCTCCTTCAGCTGCTTCAGATAGACATCCATCAGCCGGAACGGGTCCGTACCGCACACTCCCGCCAGCACCGGCGTATCCTTGACAATGGGAAGCACCTCCCCGCCCATCTCAACCACAATCTGATTGGCGTCTCCGTACGGCATTAATCCGGCCAGAGAACCCCGGCCTGCCATTCTGTACCGGCCCGAGTTATAGATGATGATCATATCGGCGCCGCCGGCTTCCGCACACTTGGCAGACAGGCCGGTTCCGGCTCCCGCGCCTACGATGAAACGGCCCTGCTCCAGTTGGGAACGCAGCCGTCCTACTATTTCCTGTCTCGCTATAGCCATTATTGGATCTATCCTTTCCTGGTCAGTTCCAGCAGATTGAGCAGCTGGCCGGCGATGATGTCAGCGACCGCTGTGTGATTGATATCCTCTTCCATTTCAATTATGGCAATATCTGCCCGAAGATGCTGTTTCATTCCCTCATATAAAGCTTGCCGCTCCTGCGTGCCCTCAAACGCACCATCCTTCATATCCAACAAAGATACTCCGCCTCGGGGAAACACAACAACGGTTGGGGCAGCGCTGTGATTCAGCTTTTCCGCCAAAATCCGCCCCAGCTCGCGGTTCTCCGCGGCTGTTGTGCGCATAAGCGTAGTTGTAGGATTATGCTGGTAGAACAGCCGCTCCTTGAACTTGCCCGGTACCGTCTCCGGCGGACCGAAATTGACCATATCCAGCGCCCCCACTGAGACTACCTGCGGGATGCCGGCTGCGCCTGCCGCTTCCAGCCTGCCTGCTCCCGCGCTGAAGATACCCCCGACTAGCTCGTCGGCAAGCTCCGTTGTCGTAATATCGGCGACGCCCTTGATATAGCCCGCCCGGATCAGCTCTTCCATCGCCTGGCCGCCTGCTCCGGTAGCATGGAATACGAGCAGATCATATCCCCGATCCTCTAATAATTCGCGGACCCGGGTCGCGCAGGGTGTCGTAACCCCGAACATGGTAATGCCGAGTGTCACTTTGTCGTCAACGTCCGCTCCTTGCTGCTGCTCAAGCTGCTGACGGTTAATCATTCCCGCGAGCGCGTAGGCCGCATTGCTCAGAATCCGTCGGGACAGCCGGTTGATCCCGGCAATATCGACAACGGAATACAACATCATAATATCCTTCACGCCTACATAAGGCCTCGTATTTCCCGATGCGACGGTAGATACCAGCAGCTTCGGAATCCCGATCGGCAGCGCCTGCAGTGCGGAAGCGGCAACAGTCGTACCCGCCGTACCGCCCATCCCCAGCATGCCTCCAATCAACCCCTGCCGCTCGAGCTCCGCTGCAATATTGGCCGCTCCCCGCGTCATGACGGCAACGGCCCTGCCGCGGTCGTTCCCGCTCCGCAGCTCCTCCATGCTCGAGCCGCCTGCCCTCGCCACTTCACCGGCAGACACATCCGGCGGGAACGCTGGCTCCCCGAGCACTCCCGTATCAATGACATAGGTCTCCAATCCGCAAGCTTCGAGGGTATCCCGTACAAACCGGTATTCCTGCCCCTTCGTATCCAGGGCACCAATCAATACTGCTTTTTTCCCATAAGTACCAGCTCCTTTTAAGCGGTTGAGAATCATACTTTTTGAACTTGCATTTGACGAATCAAACCTATGATTTCAGCCCGTCGCGCAGATACGAATAACAGGTCTTCATTCCTTCCATTACTCCGCCTCCGCTCTCCTCATCGGCCGAGATCCAGCCGCTATAGCCGATTTCCCGAATAGCCCCGAAGACGGGCCCGAAGTCGATAGCGCCCTGACCCAACACCCTCCATTCGCCCTGCTCAAAATCCTTCATATGAAAGTTGTCGATTACGCGGCCGAAGCTGCGGATAACTTCTGCGATGTCGGTGATGCCGGACTTGACGAGATGCGCCGTGTCCACCGTCAATCCTACGGAGCCTTCTCTGGCGCTGTCAAAAAAGATATCGAAATCCTCACGGTACATGACCGGATTATTATGATGATGATGGAGCGACAGCTTGACGCCGTACTGCTGCTGCGCTTCATTGCCCAGCTCCGACAATACATCGGCATAGCGCCGGATATCCGCTTCCGTAACCTCTGCGCGTCCGATTCCATGGCAGTAGACGATAAGCTCCGTACCCGCATGGGCAGCAAAGCTGAAAACTTTGCGAAGCTGCTCTATATCCGCTTCTTCCAGTCTCCCGCCTGTGATCAGCGCCGAGGCGATGCCCGGCAGTTCTCCCCATTCTGCTGTGAACCCGGCCGGCTCTCCCAGATAAGCCGCGTACTGTCCGCTTTTCAATTGCAGACCGTCATAGCCTTCCTTATGAAACTCCCGGAAGAGCAGCTTCTGCTCCTCTGCGTCGGCTGTAGGTCTTGAAAACGCAAGCTTGATGCCCATAATAACTCTCCTTTACCATCTATTGATGAAGATACGCAATCAGGCTCTCCCCCAGAAGATTCAAGCCCCCGATGGCTCCGAGCCACAGGATAATCCGTTGAAAGTGGGCCTGCGGTATTAATGGAAGCAGCCTGATCCCCGCGTAAGCGCCCAGAGCAATAAGCGGAATCATCCAGACATTAAAGAGCAGGGACTCGGAGGTAATCATCCCCAGATGGATACAAAAAGGCACCTTGACCAGATTGACCAGCAGGAAAAACCATGCCCCGGTACCGACAAATTCCTGCTTGGGGACTCTCTTGGCAAACAGATAAATCGCCATAATCGAACCGGACACGTTGCCGACCATCGTCGCGAAGCCGGCCAGGAACCCCATCGTGCCAATAAACCACAGCGAGGAAGGAAACCTGGAATCCAGCTTCGTTCCCAGCCGTTCTCTAATGAATTGAAGGAGGATCAGACCGACGATGAGTGCTCCCAGGAGCAGCTTTAATTGGTTATCATCCACGAGCAGCAGCACATAATAGCCGCCAAGAATGCCCAGCAGCACCCATGGAATCAGGCTGATCAAATGCTTCCAGATAACGTTTTTCCGGTAATAGGCAACGGCTATTATATCTCCCGCGATTAACATGGGCAGCATGATGCCTACGGATAATTTGGCCGGAAAAACAAGCGTCATGAGCATGGCGTTAAATATGCCCATGGTGGACACGCCCGTTTTGGCAAAGCCGATCAGGACGCTTACTCCGACGATAATGGTGATTTGCAAAGCATTCAGCTCAAGCATAGGTATACCTCATGGAGCGGGACGTGATGATGAACCGGAATCCCCGCCTACTCTCCAATAGTCTGCCGGTCGCCCGAGGAGTAAGCAATTATCATCCGGCATGGCTCCCAGCTGGTAGTTGTCGCATTATGCGGGACATTGCGCGGAATGCGCAGCATCATGCCCGGCTCCAGATGAAACGTCTCTGCCCCCAGCGTATGGTCGCACTCTCCCGACAGGATGAAAATAATCTCCTCGCAGTTGGGATGCACATGCCTGGGATTGGCATCTCCCGCGTTGATATACACCATGCCGAAGGTCATTTCGCTTTCCTCGTCAATCTCCTTCCCGCATAGCCATTGAATTTTACCCCAGCTTTCGTTCAGTATGCGGGATGGATCTTGATTCCTTAAGTCAGTTATGGTAGCCATTCTCTCATTCTCCTTTGTTTATATTTACTTGGATGCCAGACGCTCTTTATAGGCGGAATTCATTTCCTGAATAATCTTCTGATAGTTGGCGTCCTGCTTCAGATCGGCCACAAGTTTGTCCCAGGCGTCAATGCCCGCTTTGCCCATGATGACCTGTACTTTCAAGTCGTCGATCTTCTTCGTATATTCGGCGCCGAGCTTCACGTTGGTTTCGGAAGCCAGGCCAATGGCAGGATTCGGTGTGCTGACCTTGGATTTGGCGTCGATGATTTTCTTGTTTCTCTCGAATACATCCTTGGGCATTCCGGGAGCAAATGCATACATATAGGGATCATGCTTCATGAACAGCTTGCCGAACGATCCCGTACCCAGACTGTCCTTGACCGATTGCTCGTTCGTCACAAAATAACCATCCTCTTTGGTGTAATGCACGCCCTCGATGCCGTATTGGGACAGCGTGCTTCCCTCCAGCGACGCTCCATAATCGAGCAGGGACAAAATCTTCTTTACCTTCGCTTCGGGAACGCTTTTGGGAATGGCCGCCACGCCGATAAATCCCGAGTTTTGGGCGTTAAATTGACCCTGCGAAGCCGCTATCGAAACCAGTGGCTCCCAGACGACAGAAGGATCGCGTTTCCACTGGTCGTAGGTCCATCTCCACAAGGCTTCAATCGTTTCCCCCGTCACTCCGGCGCTCCCGCCCGTTGCCAGGTCCCAGAACTGGTCGTCTTTCATAATGGCAAAATCGGGCGGGATAAGCCCCTCGTCAAATAATTTCTTCTTGTACAGGATGGCCTCCCTCATCGTGGGCTCCAGGGTAACATCAATAAGCTTGCCATCCACTTCCTTCCACTTGCCGTTCGATCCGTTGAACGTATTATCAATAATCTCGTTGGTACGCATCGTATACCCGTAGGTATTTTGTTTGCCGTCAGGCGCGTTCTCTTTGAACGCTTTCATGACCGTGTACAACTCATCCATCGTTGTCGGCATCTCCAGATGCAGTTTGTCGAGCCAATCCCGGCGGATGGCGAGGGTGGCTCCCCCCTCCAGTGGCCGTACAATGGGAACGACGAAATTTTTCCCGTCCATTTTGGTATTTTCCCAGATTTGCGCAGGCGAATCCATCAAATTTTTGTAATCCTTGAGCAGTGGCGTCAAATCCCAGAAGGCGCCTTGCTTGACCATCGTGCTGAACTGTGGAATCGTCGTCGTATCCGGCAGCTTAATCAGATCCGGCAGATCGCCCGAAGCCAGCAATACGTTCAATTTGTCATTATATACACCGTCGGACACCCAGGTAATGTTAAGCTTCGTATTCGTCCGTTTTTCAAATTCCTTGGTAACCGGATTATCCGGTCCAGGCGGCTGGGCAATAGAAAAATTGCTTAAAATATTCAGAGTGACGGTCTCCTCCGACTGGCCTTCAACCGGCTTGTTTGCTGCTGCTCCGCCCTGCGGTTCACTGGAGCAGGCTGCTAACGTCACCAGGCTCAAAGCCAGAAGCGCAGCCAGGGACAACCGAACAGACGCTTTTTTCACACCTTAACCTCCTTAGCGATTTATATCCCTTGTTAACCTTTGACCGAACCAAGCATGACTCCTTTGGCAAAATGCTTTTGCAGGAACGGATAAACCAGCAAAATAGGAAAGGTCGCAATGACGACAGCCGCCATTTTTATCGTTTGGGTCGGGATTTGATTATCCGACATCATTTCGACCGCTGCCGCGCCCCCGGTGGTGGTGTCCGAATCGATCAGCATATTCCTCAGCACAATCTGAAGGGGGACTTTGGCGAAATCATTAATGTACAGGACGGCATTGAAGAATGTGTTCCAGTACGCGACGGCGTAGAACAATCCGAATGCGGCGAGCGCCGGAGCCGATAATGGCAGCACAATCCGGAAAAACGTCCCCAGATCGTTGCAGCCATCAATCATGGCCGCTTCTTCAAGCTCAACAGGGATGCTGTCAAAAAAGCTTTTCATCAATATGACGTTCCAGCCGCTGATAAGCACGGGAATGATGAGCGACCATACACTGTTGATCAGGCCAAAGTCACGGACGACGATATAATTGGGAATAATGCCCGGATTGAACAGGATCGTCAGCAGAATCATCAGCATCATGATTCTTCTTCCCCGCAATCGTTTGCGGGACATCCCGAAGGCCATGGCCGAGGTGAAAATCAGGCTCAAAGCAGTTCCCACCGTTGCCAGAAATGTGCTGACCAGGGTGGCGTCCATAAAAGCCGAGGTACCCAGCAAATACTTGTAAGATGCCAGCGTCCAGTCTTGGGGGAACAGCACGAAGCCGTTTTTTTGCAAATATTCATGCGAATCGGTGAACGAAACGATAAACACATAATACAGCGGGAACAATGTGACGAGGCCGACTATAATCAGTACGAAGGCGTTCACTCCGTTAAACAGCCGGCCTCCAAAGCTCTCTTTCATATTCCGCCTCCTTGTCGTCTTGTCCTTAATAAACTCCATCCTCGCCAAACCGTTTGGCCAGCTTGTTGGCAAGGACGACCAGCACAAGGCCGACTACGGATTTGAATAATCCGACAGCCGTGCTGTAGCTGAACTGTCCCTGCTGAATCCCGTTGCGGTAGACATAGGTTTCAAATACATCCGCAAATTTCGCTACGGCCCCGTTATCCATCAGGAATAGCTGCTCGAAGCCGACATCCATAATATGGCCCAGCCGGAGGATCAGCAGGACAAGAATGACGCTGCGGATCGAGGGCAGTGTGACATGCCAGGCCTGCAGCAGCCGGTTGGCTCCGTCTATTTTGGCCGCCTCGTACAGCTGCGGATCAACGGACGTAATGGCTGCCAGTATAATGATCGTTCCCCAGCCGGTCTCCTTCCAAATATTCTGCAGCACCAGGAGGCCCCAGAACGTGTCCGTGTTGGTCAGGAAATCGTACTTGGGCAGCCCCAGCGCGGCCATCATCATATTGATGATGCCAGT
Organism: Paenibacillus sp. JT31N17; assembly: GCF_056269255.1. Classification (NCBI taxonomy): domain Bacteria; kingdom Bacillati; phylum Bacillota; class Bacilli; order Caryophanales; family Paenibacillaceae; genus Paenibacillus; species Paenibacillus sp. JT31N17. The sequence continues at coordinate 908,436 of NZ_JBWDNP010000001.1, read as the reverse complement.
CGACTCCGACAGCAATAGGAACGATATCCCGGCTATAATGACCCAGGAGAAAAAGTGCGGAAGATATACAACCGATTGAATGACTCTTTTGAAGCCCTGACTCTTGACTTCATTGAGCAGCAGAGACAATACAATCGGCAGAGGAAAGAAGAACACCAGATTCAAGAAACTGATCATCATCGTATTGCGGAACAGCAGCGTGAAATCGGGATTGGAGAAGAATCGGATAAAATGCTCCAAACCGACCCACTCGCTTTTCAGAATACCGAGATAGGGTGAATACTCCTGAAAGGCAATGATAACTCCCCACATGGGGACATATTTGAAAAGGATAAAAAAGAGAACACCCGGCAGCACGAGAAAATAAAGATATTTATCGCGTTTGAGATCAGATTTGAGAGAATGCCATTTGCTCTTTTCACCTACGGAAACGGACGACTGCAAAACAGCAGATTGTTCGCGCATGTTCGTTACCTTCCACTTCAATCGATTTTTTGATGCTCAAACGTAAGTGAACCACTTTACACGAAAGCGCCTTGCTGCAATTGAACGATGCGGTTCTCCTTGGCGGAGACATAAGCGGCGTCCAGCATGGATACGATTTTCAAATTATCGCTTGAGCTGTTGGACGGTTCCTCTCCGGTTTCCAGACTGGTCAGAAGCTGATTCAGCCCCTCGTACGTCTGTACCTCCCTTGATATGTAGTTGTCCCATGCTTCGGACGGAGTCTTGTCGCCTTTGCGATACAGTTCCGCCTTGTTGTGGCTGGTTACGATCGTCCCCGTCTCGCCAATGACAATCATTTCCGTTTTGTTGAATGTGGAGGAGAAGCTCTGCACATACGTGGCTACCGCATTGTTCTCGAAGACAATCTGCACAGTGGCATCAGTCTCGCCCGCGCAGTTAATGGCGGAGGAGGAACGCGTCTGACAGACAACCGATACGGCCTCGCTGCCCAGAATCTGCCGGAATCCGTCAAACCAGTGAATCCCCATTACCGAAAGCGCATGGCGCTCGCAATCCAGCCGCCAGCCTGCGTCCTGCCGGAAGAACAGATTGGAGAACAAGATGGAGGTAACGCCGCCGATCAAACCCGCCGCCACCTTCTCCTTAACCAGCTTGAAAGGAAAATGGCCGCGGAAGTTCTGGTTAACCGATATCGGTACGTCGAACTGCTTCGCTTTGTTCGTGATTTCTGCCGCTTCGGCAAGCGTGTCGGAGAACGGCTTCTCCACAAATACCGGAATGCCGGCTTCTATGAGCGGAAATACGATTTGCTTGCGGATGGAGGTTGGCGTACAGACGACAGCCACATCGATGCCGCTGTTTTGGATAAAATCCTGCAAATCCGTAAACCGCTGCGGCACGCCGTATTTGTCAGCCTTGGCGTGGAGCGCTTCCGCATCCTTGTCGCATAAAGCCACAACCTCGATACGTTCCGGATGATCCTTGTATCCCACAAAATGCAATTCGGTTACGCCGCCAGCACCAACAATACCCACTTTGTACTTTTTCATTCTTCATTGTCACTCCTCTAAGTTTGGAATTGAGATTAATAGCTGCCATAAATCCCCGAAAACTTTGAAAGCGGTTACTTAATTTCTTCCAAGCTGCAGCCTTGTCAGCCGCTTCCTGCTGATTTCATCTCCTTTCCATTGAGAGGATTTTGATAATCTGTTCAATATCCTTCAATTTTATGGAATTATAATTAACTAAGTTGTATTTTATTCAACTCAGTTGAATTGAGATCATTGTATAACACTATTTCCTGGTTTGCAATCGCTTTCTAAGCAAAATTTCAAAAAATTATCGCCTGGATTTTAGAGACAACCGAAACAGGGCTCTCTCTTGAGAACCCTGATCCGTACAGCGATTGACTTTAGTCAAGCAGGACTGTAAAGCGATACTGTAAAGTGGGACGGCAGAGGAAATAACATGAGGATAAAATCATCATGTTATCTGACTAACTATGGAGAAGACGGGGGTATTTGAGGACTGAAGCCGACCGTTCACTGCGGATGCTATCCTTCGTTCAGCTTCGATTGGGTGAATACAGCAATGTATTTTACTTCATTAGTGATCGAGGTTAATTTATGCTTTTCAATGGAATCGAAGTACAAACTGTCCCCCGGCTTCAGGGTGTATTCCACATTGCCTACTTTGTAGCGCATTTCGCCTTCCAGAATATAGATAAACTCTTCCCCGTTATGGCTGTATATATTTCTGTTGTCGCTCTCTTCTTTTCTGGATACAAAAAGAAACGGCTGCATCAGCTTCTCGCTGCGCTCAACGGCAAAGGTGAAAAAGGAGTAGCCTTTATCTGTCTTGACTAATCTGGATTCACTCGTTTCTTTGGTTGTATAAATCGTTCCCGACTGCTGATGATCATCGAGCAGGATGGATACCTTCGTACCCAGCGCATCAGCAATCTTGATCAATGTGGAGATCGGGGGAACGGTCTTGCCGTTTTCTATTTTCGACAGCAGGCTTTTTGAGAATCCGCAAACGGCGGCTATATCGCTTAGACTCCGGTTTTGCTCGATACGCAATTTCTTGATTTTATTCCCTAAATCCATCATATTATTTATCTCCTGTGTAACTGCATTCAACTCTGTTTATCATACCGATACGAAGCAGTACAAGTCAAGACATAGTATCGGGAACTTGTGAATAGGAATCGGGAAGAAATCTGTATATCGTATAAAATGCAAAAAGAGCAAGACTGCACCAGCCCTGCTCTTCCTCATTTAAGTTACACAGCTCCGGTCGGGTTACGCCTTCTTCAGCTTCCGCAGCTGATCATCCAATAGACGCCATATTTATCTTCCAGCTGCCCGTACATGCCGCCCCAGAATACCGGCTCGAGCGGTTCAATCACTTTGCCGCCTGCTGCCAGGTTATCGAACGCTTCCCGGCCTTCTGCCGCGGATTCGAACTCCAGGTTCAGACTGATTCCGTTCCCGTGCGTAAGAGGACCTAGGGAATCGGCCATGAAGATCGTTACCCCTGCGGCCTCCAGGCATAAATGCATGACTTTGTCTTTAATCGCATTATTAGGCTCCGGAGCCTGTGCATGCGTCATGACAGAATTGATTGTCCCTCCAAGCGCTCCAACATAGAAATCCGCTTGAGCTCTGGAGTCCTCCGAAATCAGGAAAGGTTTAAGCGTTGCCATTCTCCATCATCCTTCCATCCAATTATTGTTATGTTCGTTCTCATTATAGCAAACCGCATCAGGCGGGATTTCTTATGGATTGCTGTGTTTGGAGGTGCCGCTGCGCCTGGATTACAGCCGGCCTTTCTTATAAAGAAAAAAGCCGCAGCTATGCGGCTTTGGAAGAACACTGTCCTTTGTTTCATGTCGGTCAGCGCTAAATCACAGTTGTTCTTGAGGCAGCCGGAGTCCCGCCTGTTCCAATAGGGGTATGACGCTTTCGCCAAAATAGGCCAGCTCCGGTTCATAGTCATAGAAGGTGATCTGAATCCCGTCGACGCCGGTCGCTTGCAGCTGCTTCAGCTGTTCCACGACTTCTGCGGGCGAGCCCACAATATGGAGATGGCCGCCGACCGCGCGGCCTTTGTCCGAGTGCTCCAGCCATGATTGGCTGTCTCCTGCGGCATGGCGGGCAGAGAAATTGCGGATTGAGCCAAGATCGGCATGATCCATGATCGCACGATAGTATGCGAATGCCTCTTCGCTTGTCGGACGCACAATGATGGTCGGATTGATGATGACGCGCACCTGACGGTTTTCGGCGGCGGCGGCGTTCTTGACAGCCGAAACGTGAGCGGGAAGCTTCGGCAGCGCATCCGCGAGCTTTTCCCCTGCGGGACTCGAGATGAACGCGATGTCGGAATATTTGGCCGCGTAGCCGAAGCCTGCCGGCGACCCCGATGCTGAAGCCAGAACGGGCCTGCCATAACGCGGCCGGGGCGAAACGTAAGCCTCTTCGAGAGAATAAAATTCCCCCTGATAGGTCAGATTGTCGGTGCCGGCCCAAAGGGCGTTGCAGATTCGTATGAACTCGGCCGATTGTACATAGCGTTTATCGTGATCGGCCTTGGTCGACCCAAACATGCGCGGCTCATTCTCTGCGTAGCCTGTCACGATGTTTGCGCCAAAACGACCCTGCGAGATATGATCCGCTGTTGCCAAAAAACGGGCCAGGTGCATCGGATGCCATGGACCGTAGAGAATATGAATCGTACCCAGAAGAAGAATCCGCTTCGTTACGGCTGCAAGCGCGACCGTTGACACGAAAGGATCAAGAAAATTCTCCCGGTATCCGGTTTCACCGCCGAAGCCGCCCTTCGGAAGCCACTGAGAAAGACCGAAAACCACGTCAAACCCCAGCTCCTCTGCCTGCTGCGTCAATCTGGCATTATAGTCAAATGACCAATCGGTTCCCCGTGGCAGCGTCGACTGCGACCAACCTCCGGTTTGAAGCGGCAGAAAAAGCCCCAGCATCAGCGGTTGGGCGAAAGCCTTTGACAGCGGGCTCTCCGGATAATTTTGCGGCTCCCCGGGTGTCCAGAGAAGCGTTTCGTCTTGTTTTGATGCGCTCATGGTTTTCCCCTCCCTGGTTATTTCCATCTATCAAATACCTTAAGATTATAAACCTTAATAAGATCATTTATCCTGCATTCTAAGATGTTTTATTGTCAATTAAGTGTCTTTCATGACAGCATGACATTATTATTTCACAGAAACTAATCATCAGAGCACATACCAATCATGCTGGAAAAGTCGTAAACTGGAAGCAGCAAGGAGGTCGTTGCCGTGTTGACGGAGCAGGTATTCATTGGAAGTGTGTTTATTGCAGGTCTGCTTTCCTTTTTCTCACCGTGCATTTTGCCGTTATTGCCTGTTTATATCGCCCAGCTCGGAGGCGCTGTCCCGGGAAACGGGATGAATGAGGTCAAATGGGGAAAGCTGCGGATTCATCCCCTCCTGATCGGAAACACGCTGTTTTTTATTCTCGGAATATCCTTCGTTTTTGTGCTCCTTGGTTTCGGCGCAGGGGCGCTAGGAAGCATCATTAATACTTCCTGGTTTATCGTCATCTGCGGAATCATTGTCATTGTCTTCGGGATCTTTCAAACGGGTGTTATCAAGCTGCTTTTCATGCAGCGCGAGAAGAAACTGACGCTTGGGCGAAGTGGGAAAAAGGGCTTTGCCGCCTCCTTTCTGCTCGGTTTCACGTTCAGCTTCGGCTGGACACCTTGCATCGGCCCGATACTCGCGGCTGTGCTCAGCCTTTCTGCCAGCGAAGGCTCGTCCGCACAAGGCGGAGGCTATATGCTCATTTATGCGCTTGGCTTGGCAATTCCGTTCCTGGTCCTTTCGGTCTTCTCGGATCTGTTGATAGGAAGGCTGAGATCGCTCAATAAGCATATGCCGATGTTAAAAGTGGTCTCCGGCATCCTGCTAATTGTAATGGGGGTTCTGCTTATGACGAATAAATTGAACATGATTGCAACGATGTTTTAATGGCAGTACGCACAAACAGAAGGAGGTTTTATCCATGAATACAGGAAAATGGCCGGCGGCCGTCATGGCCCTGCTCTCCATGCTGCTGATCCTTGCGGCTTGCGGGAATAAGGACAATGCGCCGAATGCGCAGACGGCACAAGCAGCGCAGACGGTATTGAACAAAGGATCTGCTGCGCCGATGTTCGATCTTAAGGATCTCGACGGGAACGAGGTCACATTGGCCAGCCTTTCCGGGCAAAAGGTGTATGTGAAATATTGGGCTTCCTGGTGTCCGATTTGCCTGGCCGGGATGGACGAATTGAACACATTGGCCGGCCAGAGCAATGATTTCAAGGTGATCACGATCGTCAGCCCTAATTTTAAAGGAGAGCAATCAACGGAGGATTTTACGCAGTGGTTCAAGGGGCTTCAGTCTGAGGAAACGGGCAGGAACATCACCGTGCTGCTGGATGAAGGCGGAAAATGGGCCCAGAAGTTCGGGATACGAGGATATCCCACTTCACTTTATATCGGCTCAGACGGCGTTCTCGTCAAAACAGCACCGGGACAAAATTCCAATGACATCATCACCAATACATTTAAAGCGATTTCCTAGCGTGTCGCTTAAAGACTTGTCAAAATTCAAAGGGAGGGAATAACTTGAAACGACTTTTATGTGCAGTCTCACTGCTGATGTTTCTGTTTGTTACAGCCTGCGGCAGTCCGAAGGAATTGATCAGCCCATCCGCCTCGCAAGCGGCGGGGGCTGCGGATTCTTCCATTACAACCGCGTCTGCTCCGGAGACAGGACCAACAACGACCAGATCCGCAAACCCGAATGACAAGATCGATTACTCCCAAAGCGATCTGCAAACCATCTATTTGGCGGGAGGCTGCTTCTGGGGAATCGAAGCCTACATTTCCCGCATTATCGGCGTACAGGACGCAACCTCGGGATATGCTAACGGAACAGGCGAGAACCCGACCTATGAAGATGTGGTTCGCGGTGACCGAGGGTTTGCCGAAACGGTAGAAGTGAAATATGATCCCAAACGCATTCAATTGTCCGACCTGTTGACCGATTTCTTCAAAGTCATCAACCCGACGAGCGTGAACAAACAGGGGAACGACGCAGGCATCAATTACCGCTCGGGAATCTACTATGTCAATGACGCCGACGCATCCGTCATCAACGCAGTCGTAGCCAAGGAACAGAAAAAATACGATAAAAAAATCGTCACCGAAGTGCTGCCGTTAACGAATTACTATTTGGCTGAAGACTACCATCAGGATTATCTGGAGAAAAACCCGGACGGATACTGCCATGTGGAACTCAGCATTCTGGATGAACCGGTAAAAGTCGATCCTTCTCTATATTCCCGTCCAAGCGACGATGTACTGAAAACAAAACTGACGGATATTCAGTACAAGGTCGCGGTTCTCGAGGATACGGAGACTGCCTACTCCAACGAATACTGGGATACATTCGATCCCGGCATCTACGTCGATGTCGCAACGGGAGAGCCGCTGTTCTCCAGCCGCGACAAGTACGATGCGGGCTGCGGATGGCCCAGCTTCACGAAGCCAATCGATCCGGATGTGGTAACGTATGATGAAGATACGAGCTTCAATATGGTCCGCACGGAGGCCAGGAGCCGCGTCGGCGACATCCATCTGGGCCATGTGTTCGATGATGGGCCAAAGGAATCGGGCGGGAAACGATTTTGCATCAACAGCGCCTCCATCCGGTTTGTGCCGCTCGATGATATGCAAAAAGAAGGCTACGGATATTTGCAATCTGAAGTCGAATAAAATTCAAGGAGTCTGAAACCGATGTATAAGCTGCTGATCGTGGAGGACGAGGAACTGGTCAGGAATGGAATCAAACGGCTCGTGCCGTTCGAGACGTTCAGCATTACGGAAATCATGGAAGCGGATAATGGCGAGAAAGGGCTTATGCTCTTCCTCGCCCACCGTCCCGACATCGTACTGCTGGATATTAACATTCCCAAGATGAACGGATTGGATTTTGCCAGAAAAGCCAAGGAACTGAAGCCAAATGTCAAAATCGCCGTCATTACGGGTTATGATTATTACGATTACGCGGTTGCCGCCTTGAAAATCGGCATTGATGACTATGTGCTGAAACCGGTCTCAAAAAGCGACGTATACGAGGTGCTGCGCAAATTGGTGGCAAAGCTCCAGAACGAGCAGCAGCAATCCGAGCTGCAGCATCTGGTCACCGAGTATAAAACGACGCTGCAAATGACGGACGAATCCGACAGCAAAGCATCCATCGCCCAAATCATCGAGGATAATGTAGCCAATCCGGATTTCTCGCTGGCCATGCTGGCCGGTCAGAAAGGATTTAGCTCCGGGTACATGAGCGTCCTGTTCAAAAGGCTGTTTAATGTGTCTTTTCAGGATTACCTGCTGGCTGCCCGTCTGGAGCGCTCCAAGCTGCAGCTGCTTATATCCGACTTGAAAGTGTATGAAATCTCATCGGCCGTAGGCTTCGACAACCCGAATTATTTCAGCGCCGCCTTCAAGAAGAAATTCGGGCTCTCTCCCCTGCAATACCGGGAAAGGACCAAACACTCGTGAAGCGATTTCCCCGCTCCCTCCAGTTTAGAATATCCTGGATCTATATGCTGATCAGCTTCGTGACGATTGGAATCATCGGGGCCGTTCTGTACTTTGGCATCTCGCGGGTGGTGCTGAATGATTCCATTCAATCATCCAATATGGCAATTTCAAAAAGCGGCACTTTGGTTGAAATGTATATCGACCGGCTGAAGGTGCTCTCCACCCTGCTTGCCCGCAGTCCCCAAACGATCCAGACCCTCTCCTCGCAAACGAAAACCGGAGAGAAGGACGAGCTGCAGTTTATCAATAATGTGCTGCTGTCCGATTCCTATATCAAGTCCGTCGTGGTCATCGGCAAGGACGGGTATGTGCTGTCCAATGAGAAAAAGCTGAATATGCGGCGTTCTTCCGATATGATGAACGAGCCTTGGTACGTCGCGGCGATCAACAGCACGAACCCGGCGCTCACCTCTGCCCGGATGCAGAAATTTTCGATGGACAAGAATAATTGGGTCATCTCGATGAGCCAGGAAATTAAAGATGCGGACAACCGCAATCTCGGCGTTGTCCTTCTGGACATCGAATATAAAGGCATCGAGGATTATTTGAACGATTTGAAGCTTGGAAGCAAAGGCTTTGCTTTTATTATCAATAGTAAAGGCGAGATTGTTTATCACAAGGATCCCGCTTATTTCACCGATCAGAACAAGCAGGAGCAGCTAAGGAAGATCAGCATGTCGGCGCAGGGCTTTGATCAGACGCAAAATTTGCTCGTTTACAAAACGAAGCTGCGAAATTCCGACTGGACGCTGGTCGGCGTCAGTTCCCTGGACGGCCTGCAGCAGGTCCGCAACCAGCTGCTGCGTTCGTTCGCCATTGTCGGGCTGGGACTGCTGCTGCTTATAGTCGTGGTATCCCCCTTCATCGCGAAGAGCATTACCCGTCCGATCCACCGGCTGGAGCAGGCCATGCAGAAGGTGGAGACGGGCACGCTGGAGGTGAGCGTACCGGAGACCGGAGTGACGGAGGTCCAGGGGCTTGCCCAGCATTTCAACACGATGGTGTCGGAGGTACGGCGATTGATGCAGGAGATCGAAACGAAGGAAAAGGCGCTGCATGCCTACGAGCTCAGCGTGCTGCACAGCCAGATCAACCCGCATTTTTTGTATAACACCTTGGACACGATTGTCTGGATGGCGGAATTCAACGAGAGCGAACGCGTGATTTCGACGACCAAAGCGCTGGCCAAATTTTTTCAATTGTCGTTGAGCGGCGGAAGTGAAATGACGACGATTGAAAATGAAATGAACCATGTCGCCCAATATTTATTTATCCAGAAGGAACGGTATGGCGAGAAGCTTCATTACGATATTCATTTTGACCCGGCATTATCCGCAAAGGTAATTCCGAAAATCATTTTGCAGCCTCTCGTCGAAAACGCGATTTATCATGGCATCCGGGAAAAAGATGGCCCCGGCTTCCTGCAAATTACATGCGGCAGCACGGCTGACGGGAATGTAATATTCGTTGTGAAGGATGACGGAGTCGGCTTCGATCCGGACTCGCGCAAAGAGGCCGCAGGCATCGGAACGTCGGCTTCCCTGCCCAAATTGGGCGGCGTCGGCATCAACAATGTGGACGACCGCTTGAAGCTGTATTACGGCAGGGAATATGGCGTCACCCTGCAATCCCGCTTGGGAGAAGGAACGACTGTCACGATCCTGATTCCGTGATAGCGATCACATCTGCCTGGACATCACCCATACTTTGTTTCCGATTCGGAAAGAATAAACGGCTGTCGCCGTCCTAGCGGCGCAGCAAGTTTCTTCACTCATAGTTCCGGAAAAAAGCCGCTTGCACGATGAATACCATCGTGCAAGCGGCCTCTTGTTTTATTATCTCGACTTTCCCCCGCGAATTAATCAAACAGCTGCCCTTCCGACTTATGCAGCAGATTCAAGATAATCGTCACGGCTTCAGCACGTGTAGCGCTGCCGGAGGAATCAAACAGATTGTTGTTCTTGCCTTGAATCAAGCCGCTAGCCTTGGCCGCAGACACTTCCCGGTAAGCCCATGCAGGAATTTCACTGTCATCCGCAAAGCCCGCCGGAGTACCTTCCGACAACTCGAGATGCGCGGTTCGGGCGATCATAACCGTCATCTCTGCCCGGGTAATGCTGCTGTTCCAACGGAACGTGCGATCCGAATAACCGATAAGGATGCCTGAAGCCGTTGCAGCCGCAATATGCGGTGCTGCCCATTCAGGAATTTGACCGGCATCGGCATAGCTCAGCATCGTCTCCCCTTCGGCAGACAACGGAGCAGCACGCGCCAGCATGGCGGCAAATTCGGCTCTGTTGATCTTGGCGTCAGGACGGAAGGTATTGTCCGGATAGCCATTGACAAAGCCGATACCGGCTGCCTCCTCTACGGCTGATTTTGCCCAATGGCCGTCAAGGTCGCTGAAGAACCTGGTCTGTGCAGATGTGATATGCAGCACGGCTCTGGTCTGCGGTGTTTCTACGACAGATTGGACCTGCGAATCGACGAGCTTGATTCTTGTCAGGGTGATAGCTGCATCGCCCGCGCCTTTGGCTTCGAATGAGAATGAGGCAATATCGGCGGCGCCTTTCTCACCTTGTGATTTGCCGAGCTTCGTGTGCGCGAAAATGACCTCGCCATCATCGTCCGAATCCGGGACAGAAAAGCCTGGCCAAAGGGCAGAAGCGCTCTTGAACCGGATGCGACCGGGATCATAGGTCAGACGAATTTCATAACCGAACAAATCCTCGAGCTGCCCGCCTTTCACCGTAACCAGCACTTCCTCACCGGTTTCCAGCGTAGAATGGTTCAATGACAATGCAAAAGCAGGCTTGCCCGCGCCCACAGCTGTGAATGGAAACATAGAGAGACCCAGCAGAAGTATCAAACTGAAATGAATCCATCTTCGATTTATCATGCAGCAGTCCTTTCAGGAAGCGGCCGGGAGGATAGAAACGGCGGCTTCCCCTCCCGGCCGGACTTATTCCCCGGCTTATTTCCAGTTAAAGATAAGCACAGCGAGTGCGACCAGGTCGGCGATATCGATCACGCCGTCATGATTCATATCAAGGTGCTTCACTTGATTCCAATTCGCGTCAGCCGATGTCGCACCGTAAGCCTTGGCCATAATAGCCAGGTCGCCGATGCTAACTTGTGCGTCATTGTTGTAATCGCCTGGGGCTGCGACTACAACGCTTGCCTTGAAGGCTTGCAGAGCTTCGCTAAGCTTACTCACAGCCTGCTCAATCTGCGCTTGCGTCGATGCGGCGTCAGCAGCAGCTTGCGCTGCCTTGTCAATCGCGGACTGCAAGGTTGCTTTGGAGCCTGCAGGATATTGACCGGCCATGCTGCCTTCAACCGCATTGTCCTTCACATTTTGCGCTTCCGCAATGAGAGTGGTCAGCGCAGACTTGTCAATGACAGAAATTTGAATCTCATGCGAGAATCCGCTGAGTATCGATTCCTCGCCCGAGCTGTTCGAGTTGACCAGCTTGCTGACAGCAATGCTGGTCATTCCCGCACCCGCTGTTTGCCCGGCTTTGAAGCTCAGCTTGATCAAATCACCGTTCGGATTCGTTTGTTTATCGCCAAGATGAACGGCTAATATCCGGAGTGATCCAGGCTTATCATCATAACCTGCTATAACAACCTTCTGCTCGTCCAGCGAAACCGGCGGCGCAGTAACCTCCAGCTTATCTGAATCATAGGCAATGGTGATATCCTGCGCGACAACCTCATCCTGGACGTTATTTAAGCTGAACGTAATATCGAATGGCTGACCCGCCACTGCAGCGTCAACACCGCTCAGCACACCGCCGCTGGACACTTCATTCACCACCGGGGTCCAGAAATCGAGTACCTTGACTTTGGAGAAATCCGTATCGCCTGCAAAATAGTAGCTGGTGTAATCCGCCTGGTTATAGACGGTTTGCTGCCCGGCAACCTGCAGTCTGTATTGAGCGTCATGCATCAGCGTATGAAGCTTGTGATCGGTTACGCTTGTGCTCATATAGATCCTCAGAGCAGAGCTGTCTGTCGTTCTGACAAGCAGCTCCTCTCTCCAATCGCCAAAAATATCGGCAACGAGGTTTGGATTGCCTTTGGTCGAGTTGTTCGTTCTCGTGCCTGTTGCTGTCAGTACGGTGGAGACGGATGGATAGCGCTGCTGGATGGTCGGCGTCGAGTTCCCTGAGCCGTCAATAAGCTGCGTTGTCATATCCGCATTCCATTTAATGCTCATGTTCGTTCCTGGCATCCCCCCGCTCACGGGAGCGCCAGTCGCGCTCAATAATGATACCGCCCACGTTTCCAAGCCTCTGACATCGGGATTAACGTCGCCGATCATGCCGCGGCCCGTGTCTCTGCCCGTATAAGCGCCATAAATAACTTCACCGGTCCGGGCATCGCGCATGGTATAACCGTAAGGCACGCTCGTTGCCCCTTCATGCACCATGAAAATCTCGAGTCCCGCACGATCCGGATCGATATCCGCGACATGCAGCATATCGCCATGTCCAATTCTGCGAATCTCGCCCGGCGCCTCGCTTGCTGGAGGCATAGCGCCTGATGAATTGTACATGACCGTACCGTCGTCATCAATGGTCGACGCGGCGTAGATGATTTCCTGCTTGCCGTCGAAATCTACATCCGCAACGCTCATGGAGTGACCGCCCTGCGTCGTCAAGCCTTCATAGCCGGGATTCGTGCCCGGTCTGCCATGCGGAGTATCGAAGAATGGATTCGTCATCGGCACCCAGCCGCTGTCAACGTTCCAATACTCCTCCAGATGCTGGCCATTCCAGCTGTAAGCAACCATGGTCACTCTGGTGTATACGCCTCTGACCATAATGGAATAAGGTTTTTTGCCATCCAGGAACGCAATACCGCTCATGAAACGGTCTACGCGATTGCCTGGTTCAACTCTGCCAAGCGCATAGTCTCCCCACATGAGACCGTCGTCCGTGCGTCCCGTCTTGAACCGGATGGACTCCATTTCGTCGCCGGTTGCGCCATTGAAGACGGACAAATATTCCGGTCCTGTCATGATGAAGCCATCGAATGTCCGCAATTGATTGTTCGCACTCCGTTTAGGGGCAAGAACATCGATATAATAATCCGCCAGGGTCCGCGCATCTTCAACTGACAACGGATATGGATGGATTGGCATAGGAGGCAGCGCCTGGCTGCCGGTGAAGAGCGCTTCCAACGGGCGGAATGCCTCTTCAATGGTTGCCGGCCAGTGGCCTGCGACAACCTCCGGATGGTTCTGGTAATCCTGGAACATCCGGACAAGATGGTCGTAATAGTCAGCTGCGCTGTAGCGGTAGTCGTCCGTATTGCTGTAGCCGGCAGCGATATCTTCCGGCAGAATGGTAATGTATTTCTCCGAAGCGACATTGCCCGCATCGTCATATTTGATGACTTTTGTGCCGGGAGCCGTCTTAAACATAATTTCCGCTTTGCCGTCGCCATCAAAGTCATAGACGTTGAATTGGGTGTAATGGGCACCTGACCGAATATTGACGCCAAGGTCAATTCTGTAGAGCAGCTTGCCTTCCAGCGTATAACAATCGATGTATGTCTTTCCCGTGTAGCCTTTTTGGGAGACGTCCTTCGAGTTCGAGGGGTCCCATTTGACGAAAAGCTCGTATTGGCCGTCGCCGTCAACGTCGCCGACGCTTGTATCATTTGCCGAATACGTATAGTTTTCGCCTTTCGGCGTCGTGCCGGGTGCCGGAACTTTAAGCGGAACATCCAGATAATTGCCTGCCCACGGCTTTACGATACCGCTCGCATCCGTCTCTTCGCCATCAACGACGGCAACGACAGAATACTCGCTTGCCGCCGTTCCGGCAGCATCCAGATAGTTCGTGCTCTCTGTGACAGTGGCGATCTTCTCACCGCTCCGGTAGACGTTGAAGTTCGTCCCTGTCAGACCCTTGTCCGAATATCCGGTTACCTCATGACCCAGCAGCCTCCAGCTCAAAAACACGCCATTGGATACTTTGGCAGCAGTCAGTCCGCGATCCAGATACTCCAGCTGATACCCGTTTTTGACTGATGATTGGCTGGCTTGTGTACTGGCTGCCGCAATGCCGGAGATGCTGGACAAAATCAATGATGCCCCCAAAGCTGCCGTCAGCGTTTTTTTGATGAAGGAGAATTTCCTTGAAACCATAGCGATCACCTGCCCATCTTTTTAATTGAATACCTGCAATAAAGCGGTTGCAAAATACTCCCTTCAATTTCGAAGCATAGATGAGAAGACGATTATAACAGGTTACAAACTCCAAGAAACCGCTTTCACCCCTTGTCAAAAAATTTAACCGCCACAATCGAGGAGATTTGTTTCCATTATAGATTTTCAACGGGAGCCTCAAAATAGAAAAAACAGTGATAAACTTAAAAAAAACAGTGATAGTTCGGCGATGGCGAATCCTTCATGCGCCTTGAGCTTTATTTTCAGCGGACATCAATGATGTTATGATGACGATAGACAAAATGAAAGCGCGATTTCAATACCATTACATGGGATACTGAGGTGACAAATTGTTTCGTTCTCTGATGGATACTCTATCTCCCCTACGCAGCCGAAATTTCCGGATCTATCTGGGCGGTCAGGGCGTATCGATGCTCGGAAACTGGATGCAGGGCACTGCCCAGGCCTGGGTGGTATGGCGGTTGACCGGCTCAACGGCCGCACTTGGAATCGTTGCCATGCTGAATACGCTTCCCGTCCTTCTGCTCGGCCCGTTCTCCGGCGTATGGGCAGACCGGCTCGACCGCCGAAAACTGCTGATTTACACCAATATTCTGGCTATGACCCTCGCTGTTATCATGGGCGGGCTGGTATATACGGGTGAGGTGCGTATCTGGCATGTCTATATTCTCGCGGGTATTCTCGGATGCGTGAACGCCCTGGATATCCCTTCCCAGCAAGCCTTCATCGGCGATCTGTCCGGTGTTGAGCATGTCCGCAAGGGATTTACCCTCAACGCGATCATGGAACAGGTCATGCGGATGATCGGGCCATCGGTGGCAGGCTTGATGATAGGCGGTTTCGGAGAAGCCCCGGCGTTCTGGCTGAATGGACTTAGCTATGTGGCGGTGATTGCGAGCTTGTTCTCGGTAAAAGCCACCCAAGAGCGGCAGATCAGCGCAAGCAATCCGCTGATGGATTTTCGGGAAGGTCTCAGCTTCGTCCGAAGGAAGCCGCGGATTCAGGATTTAATTCTGTTCACGGCGATGACAACCCTGTTTGGTTTCGTCAATACGCAGCTTTTCCCGGAAATCGCCGATCATCTGCTGCGCGGCGGACCGGAAACGCTGGGTACGATGATGGGGGCTTTCGGAGCAGGCTCATTCTTCAGCGCACTGCTCCTGACGCCAATCCTGCAGCGGGTGCGGCGGACCGGACTGGCGCTTGCAGCCATCATTGCCTGGTCCGGCTTTTGGTTCGGCGCGTTTTCGCTTTCCGGCTGGCTGCCTTTCTCCTTGCTGGCCATCTTCTGCGCGGCTTTCGCCCAGCCTGTCGTATTGACTACGGTCAAGGGGCTGATTCAGGTATTGGCCCCTTCGAACATGCGGGCCCGGGTATTGAGCCTTCAGGTCATGATCGCCGTAGGCACACAGCCCATATCCTCATTAACGGTTGGATTTGTCGCTCAACTCGTTGGCTCTTCGTATGTCATAAGGACCAATGGGATGCTTATGATCGTTGCAGCCGCTTTGCTGCTGGCATTCCGCCCGGCGCTGCGGATTTGGGACCCGCTGGATGAAAGCGCAGAGCCCTCAATTGCGCCGATCGAGAACAAGCAGCCGTTAGATCCGTTAAAGCCCGGCGATCATGTGATGACGAAGCCGGGAACCAAGACGTTGTGAATGATTCTTGCCGAACTGTAACAATTTCAGTTAGATCACGGGCTGCCAGCCAATAGCTAAAAGCCATGTTTTCTACCAATGAGTAGAGAAACATGGCTTTTTGATTCATTCGAACGATGCAAGTCTGCCGCGAAGCAACCGCCTGCGTGTTTATTTGAGTGAAATCATGCGGCTTCTACAACAATACTGTCAAAATACGTGTCACCCATGTATACCTCAAGCCGCCACTTTCCCTTTTTGGTTCCATCCTGGTTAAGAATGAACTTGGCGCCGCCCTGCGCGTCTGCTCCAACCTTATTTTCTGTCCTTGTGACCTCCCAGTCGGCGTACAATGTCTCTATTGCCCCCGTCTTCTGGTGCACACCCATCAACTTGAACGTATCTGCTATTTCTTCCGGCTTTCCCCAAAAATAAATAGTGAAGTGTCCGCCTTTTGATATAACGCTATTGCCTTGAGGATCAAATCCCAACCGGTTTTCTTTTCCGTACATGGTCATTCCGCCGGCTTCAAAGGTTCCGCTTGGTTCCCATTTCCGATCATCGTTTGAAGCAGAACATGCGGTAATCAAAATAATTAAGCCAGCGAGGATAGTCATTCGGATAAACATAGCGCTGCTTCTCCTTCCCCTTCATACTCCCTGCTCTTGCCGCGAACTAATTTCGTTCAAGCTCACCGTTCTGTCCAAGCCTATAATAATGAATGGCGGGATTATCGTCGAACACCCCATTCTTTTCATATAAAGCTAATTGCGCATCACCTGTGTCTGTAGGGGTAATATCCCAATTGTCCAGGAGCAGATCATATTCTTTGGCGAGATTGCTGTCGACAAATCGATCATTCCGGTACTGCAGAATATGAGGCCATCTTTCGGTATGCTCCATCTGGGGATAGTCAATGGAATAACCGATTTCAATTCTGCTGTCGCCATCCAGATCACCAGTCCGGACCTTTAAATTATCTTTGGTCAAATCGATGGGAGGAACATCCAAAGCGATCCGGTGAAACGGATCATGATCATTCGTTCGATATTCGAAATAGACAGGAGCTGTGAAATAATCCGGATTGTTCTCATAGTAATTCGTGACCATCCTTGCTTCATCGTTCACTCCATCCAGGTTCAGATCGGTTTCAAATTCGCGGAGCACGGTAAAATGCTCAAACTGAACCTCACCGGTTTCGGGCGGTACATCATAATTAATATCCGGGGTGATCGTCAGGGTCATGCTCCGATTATCCCATTTCAGGCTGTGCCCATAATATTGGGCCACCTCTTTGATAGGAATATAGATTTTCCCGTTCATTGAAATGATTGCAGAAGCAAGCATGACCTTTTCTCCATGATCCGTAAAATAATTGTTTCCCAACTGGAATTTCAGATGCTCCTCTCCCTCCCCGATGTCACTGTCATAAGATACTGTCTTCAAATCCGGGTTCCACGACACTCCCCTGGAATTGACGAGAAAAGGTAAACAGCTCTGCAAACCCAATGAATCCGCATACATATGACCGTCTATGAGCTTGCCCCCAATCGACTTATCCCCTCTGATTAAAGTATGTATGATTCCATCTTCTGCTGCGGCTTGATCGGCATGTACGGGAAAACTAAGCGTCAGACACCAAAATGACAATAACACTATCGATAAAGTTAATCTTTTCATTGGAACAACCACGCTCCCTGGAATCAGAAATTTCGGCGGTCTCTCTGCCGATCGAATTGAATGGAGCAGCTGCCGAAGCACGATGCTCCCCTTCCAATGTTGTTAAACGCTGAACCAGAACGGAAGCCTGCTTATCATTCTGATGATAGTACATGCACTTCATCATACCGGGCCGGCACGATACCATTGAGCCGGCAGAATGAAAGAACCCGCGGATCGGTGAATATTCGTCTTTCCCATTCCCGCTCACGCGCTACAGTCTCTCCATCATATCCAAAATGTCCGAGTGTCCGCATCTCCTCGTTGTCATACGCCGGATGACCGACCAGCACATAGGTCCCCGGCTCCGCCGCCGCGAGCTTGGCAATCAGCTGATCAACGGGATCGCCAGGCACGGAATCGACCTTGGGCAGCCTGCGGTGCAGCTCCAAATCGTTAAGCAGCCCTTCCGCACCGCACCACATCGCGAAGGCTTCCCGGAAACCGTCATTCACCCAATCAAAACCCATATGCAGATCCGAATACCGGACGTCGAATCCCGCCCGCCTCACTTTATCGAGCTGAGCCTGAAGCTCGGCCATCATTTCCTCAACCCGCGGCCCGTGATCGCAGAGCTCCCTTGTCGTCTGGAAGAAGGTGCCGTCTGCAGCAACAAGGGTCGGCACCTCTTCGGGTGACAGTACCGGACCCCACCGGACCCGGTCCCATTCCGCATTCAGCACGGCATGCAGGCCGAAGCATAATTCCCGTTCGCCAGCCAAAAGCTCCGCCGCATCCTCAAGCGCGGGGCAGACCGCCATCACTGATGTATTTTTCAGAATACCTTCTTTATATGCTTCCCATATACCGCGATTTGCAGATTTGCTGCTTCCGCAATCGTCGCCTCTTGTAATCAGCCGTATCCGTTCATTCCCCATGAAATCACACCTGCCTCACTGGAATTTTTCAGAACCTTCTTTACATTTTTAGACGCCAACAGGAATGAAAAAGTTTCCCATATTATGTTTTTAACTCCTATTATATTTTCAACTTCGGGCCGCGCTGCTCATTTGTTTATTTCCTGCTTTTGACGACTTTGGCCGGAACCCCTACCGCAATACTGTAGGGAGGAATATCTCTTGTGACGACCGATCCTCCGCCAATGACGCAGCCTCTGCCAATAGTTACTCCTGCGGTTATGCTGACCCGCCCCGCGATCCATACATCATTTTCAATCGTAATGGGCAGCAGCTCATGTCCTTGCTCCCGTATTGGACGGCCTGGATCGTCGAAGCGATGGTTGCCGGCAATGATGATGGCATGTGAAGCAATGCGGACGTCATCGCCGATGATTACCCTCCCCTGCTGCTCGTCCGGCATGCCATATCCGACAATGTTGGAATACGCCTGAATGGAGCTGCGTTTGCCGACGGTTACGTTTCCTTGAAGCAGCACACCAAGGGCGATGGTGGACTCTTCACCGATTTCGAGCCTGCCTTCACGCGGATTTATTTTGGCTTCGGGGCTAATCAGGCAGGTACGGTGGATGACCGCATTGCGATGCCGGTTTGCGAGCCAGTATCCCACCTTGCAGCTGATTCTGCGTCCCAGCGTTTGTTTATCGGGCATGCTGTACGCCCCGTCCAGGAATGTCCATAAGCTCATAGCCGCCACCCTCCTGTTTTGAAAGTTGACTCCATTATAAGACCGGGAAACCCATTCAACCATTCATACCGCAATCATTATTTGCACGAAATGCCTGTCACAACTTCAATTTGGAAGGAATGCGATACATAAATGAATGAAAAAAATGGAAGCTTATCTATATCATCGCTTATTCAGAGAGGAGAAGATCAAATGCGTCCAATTACCGCGGTTCAGGTAGCAGCAATTGTGACTAGTTCCACGATTGGAGTCGGCGTTCTCGCAGTTCCCCTTCTGGCTGTTCGCACAGCAGATACTGGAGCTCCGCTTGTCACTTTGCTCGGAACGCTGGTCGCATTATTCGGGCTTTTTCTTGTTACGGTACTCGGCGTCCGTTTTCCCGACCAATCGATCATCCAGTACAGCGAGGATATTATTGGAAGAGGCATCGCGTTTGTGGCCAGCTTGAGCATTGTCTCCTTCTTTAGTATATTAATGGCACTCATCTCCCGGGAATTTGGGGAAGTAGTCATCACCTCCATATTGAAAAGGACTCCATTGGAAGTGACCGTCCTTGCGATGCTGCTGCTTGCGGCCGTGTTCGCCAGAACGGATATCGTGACGTTCGCCAGTATCCATCTATTTTACCTGCCTTTTATTATGGTGCCAGGCTGGATCATTGTATTGTTGTCTCTGAAAAACTCCCGTGCTCTGAACCTGCTGCCTGTATGGGGAAATGAGCATCATGAGCTGTTCTTCGGAATATTAACGATTGCTGCCTTGTTTCAAGGCTCCTTCATCATCACGATGGTCATCCCGTTCATGAAAAAACCAAGGAAAGCCTATTTATCAATGATTTGGGGCTGGTTTATGCCGAGCTTTTTCTTTGTACTCACTGTCATTTCCGCTGTGGCCGTATTTGGACCTGAGGAAATCAAATTATTGATGTGGCCGACATTGGAATTGGCGAAAACAACCGCACTCCCAGCTAACATTTTGGAACGGCTGGATGCAGCGATTCTGGCGGTATGGGTGACCAATGTGTTCACGACACTGCTGTCGATTTTTTACCTTACGATTAAATCGATAACCCAAATGTTTCATTTGCAGGATCATAAAATGTTCGCTTTTTTCTTGCTTCCTTTTATCTTTCTGATTGCCATGCTGCCGCAAAGCGTGCTTCAAATGTATGAGTTCGTCGAATTCTTCGGGAAGATAGGGTTGTTTATTACGATCTGCTACCCTATCCTGCTGCTGCTCATTGCGGTAATTCGTAAAAAACGCGGAAAACCGGTCGCCGTCAAGGAAAACGGCGGCAGCAGCTAGAACAGAAGAAAGCTTCGATTTTTTTGCTCTGCACCAAAAAAAAGTCTAAACCTTGAAAAACACAGGTTTAGACTGATTATGATTTCAGAACTCTTGCGGAGCATCAGCTCTTTTTCTTATTGAATGCCTTTTTCGTCGAAATAAGCGGTTGCCTGCTCTTTCACATACTCCAGAATTTTATCCACGCCCGCCGCTTTCAGCTTGCTGCGGTATGTCTCAAGCGCCTTCACCGGGTCGGCCACAAGACCCATCATGAGCGGCTGGCCATATTGCTTGATCACCTGGTTCACGGCAGCCTGCTGCGCCTTCACCGGTTCATAGTCCATGGTGATCGGCTCGAAGATGTTAGGCTTGCTTTCCGCCTCGAACTCCTCATTCAGCGCCTGCATGCCGTCCCAGCCGCCTTTTTGTGCCAGCATGTTGTCTTTGTTGCGCCAGCCCCAGCTTGTAATGTCATAATTCTTCCAGTCCTTGGTCACCGCTACTCCCGCAGGAGGCGAGACGAATGTTTTGCCATCGGCCTCGATTGAATAATGCGTGCCCTCGATGCCGTATGTCATCAGACGGAAATAAGTGGGATCGTTCCGCAGCTTGTCGAGCACCATAAGCGAACGCTCAGCGTTCTGGGCGCTCTTCGGAATCGCCATGGCGTTGGCCATTGGCAGCGTCGGAATCGAATAGTTATGGAATCTGGTGAACGGGAAGTAGCCAAGCTTGTAGTCCGGATTTGTTTTGGATACGTCCGTAATAAAACCCCCGGCTCCCGGAGCATTCCGCCAATAGACGGCGCCCGTGCCTGCCTTGATCAAGTCCCCTGCTTCCGTCTGGGAAGACAGCGTGTTGGAAGCCCAGAAGCCTTTATCCGCCCAGGTTTTCATGCGTTTGACGTATTCCTCGAACTGCGTCGTGAATGGATAGGCAACGATATCCCGCGGATTGTCGTAGGAAGAGGAAGCAATGACGCTGCTCTCGCCGCCATAAATCTTGAAGTCATAGTAATCCTGGAACAGAGTGTAGACTTCGTTCCAGGCTTTCCCTCCGATCGGCGTGACGCCTTTCTTGTTCGCCTTCACGCCGTCCAGATAAGCTTCAATCGAATCCAGATCCGTAATCTCCGGCAGGTTCAGTTCTTCCCGCCAGTCTTCACGGTAGACGAGGCCGTTCGGCGTATACTCCGGATTCGTGTTCGGCACGGCGTAGATTTTGCCCCCTACGGTTGCCGTGTCCCAATCCTCCTTGGGCACTTGCTCCCAGGTTTGCGGCATATAGGTGGGCAGCAGGTCGGTCAGATCCATAAATGCGCCTTGTTTGGAATATTTGTAGAAATCCGCCCAGCTTGAAGCAAACAGCATATCCACTTTCTCGCCTGAGGCGAGCAGCAGATTATATTTGCTCTGCCATTCGTTCCAGGAGGTAAAGTTCAATTTGACCGTCGTATTCAGATCCTTCTCCAGCATTTTGTTCCATTCATCCAGAACCTTCGGCGTATCCGCATGAGCGTCTCCAAGCAGATACCATATGAGTTCAACCTTCTTCGATGTATCCGGCTTGGCCGGGTCCTGGCTTTGGGCGTTGGTCGTGGAAGCATTGCCGCCAGGCGGCTCGCCTGCGGCGGCATTCGAACCGCCATTGTTTGAGCCGCCGTTGCTGCACGCGGCGAGAAGAGCCGCTGTCAATGTCAGCGAAATGGCAGCCGTCGCCCATTTCATGCGTTTGAAGAACATGTAATATCCCCCTTTTGATTGGCTTGAATGTATGTTAGCCGGCAATCCGGTTCTAACCTTTGACCGCGCCGATCGTCAGACCTTTGACGAAGTAGCGCTGCAGGAACGGATAAAGCAGAATGATGGGTCCTGTGACGACAACCGCAGCCGCCATCTTGAGCGTCTCAGTCGGCGGCTTGAAATTCGGAGACAGATTTCCCGCGATGCTGGTCTTCAGTACCGAGGCGCTTGCCAGAATCTTGTACAGCAGGAACTGCAGCGGGAACTTACTCTCCGTGGTGATGAACAGATTGGCGGTAAACCAATCGTTCCAGTATGCCAGCGCCATGAACAGCCCGATCGTTGCCAGACCCGGTGTGGAGAGCGGCAGGATCAGCTTCAGGTAAATCTTGAAGTCGCCGGCGCCGTCGATCTTGGCTGATTCGACAATTGAATCTGGAATCGATTTCATGAAATTTTTCATTAAAATGATATTCCACGCACTGAGCAGGCTCGGGATGACGAGCGCCATATAGTTGTCCTTCAGGCTCAAATAGTTGACGATCAGTATATACCACGGAATCAGCCCGCCGCTGAACAAGGTGGTGAAGTAGATAAAGAACGACAGGCCGTTGCGGTACTTGAACTCCTTGCGTGATAGAACATAGCCGGCCATGGAGGTCATGAACAGGCCCAGCGCCGTGCCGATCAGCGTAATCAGGATCGTTACTTCGTACGCCTTGTAGATCTGGATCGGGTTCGTGAACATGGCCCGGTAGGCGTCCAGCGAGAATTGGTCCGGAATGAGCTTGAAGCCCTCCGAGATGATCTCCGTCTCCGAGCTGAGCGAGCCTGTAATAATGACCAGGAAGGGCAGCAGGCACATTACCGACAGGAGCGTCAGAAACGAATAGCCGGCCACGTTGAATACCAGTGTAGATCTTTCCATTTTCATCGGATGTAGGCTCCTCCTAGAATAAAGCGTAATCTTCGCGCGTCCTGCGAATGACATAGTTCACGCCAAGGACGAGCAAGAGTCCGAACAAGGATTGGTACAACCCTGCCGCGGTCCCCATGCCGATATCGAAATTGACGGCGAGAGAGCGGTACACATACGTATCAATGATGTCCGTCGATTCGAAGAGAATGCCGTTCTGGCCGACGATCTGGTAGAACAGATCGAACTGGCCCTTCAGGATGCCGCCCAGACTGAGCAGAATCAGCAGAATGAATGTCGGCACCAGCATCGGGATCGTAATTCTCCGGATCCGCTGGAAAATGTTCGCACCATCGATCTTAGCAGCCTCGTAATATTCGTCGCTGATGCTCATAATCGCGGCCAGGTAGATGACCGTGCCGTATCCGAGGCCTTTCCACACATGAAAAAACACGATAATGTATTTCCACGGTGCGGTATGCATGTAGAAGTCGTATCTTGGAAAGCCCATCTGCGCAAGCAGCGTCGGGATAACTCCGGTCTGCGAGCTGAACAGATTCAGAACGAAAGCGCCTATAAGAACGAAAGAAATGAAAAACGGGAGAAACATGACGGACTGCGCAGATTTCTTGAACCATTTGCCGGGCAGCTCCGCCAGGAAGATTGCGCAAAACAGCTGAAGCGTATTGCCAAGCAGAATGAAGACAATATTGTACAAAATTGTGTTTCTTGTAAGCGTGGCCAATTGTCCGGAACTGAACAGGAACTGAAAGTTGTCGAAGCCGACGAACTGGCTTCCGAACAAGCCGCCGTCAAAACTGTAATTGGTAAAAGCGTAATAGACGCCTACCATGGGGACGTAGCTGAACAGGGCAAAGAACAACAGCGCGGGCGCGATCATGAGGAACATGACCCGATTCTTCCCCAGTTCTCTGAAAAATCCGACCATCGTGCACCTCCGTACCGGAATGAATGAGTAATGGACAAAGCGGACTGACTAACTGTAAAAATGCATCACTCCCACATCAATTTATGAAATCGATTTCCTAAATGAAATGACGTCGTTCCGTTTCAGGTTTCCTTAACCTATCTGAGCACAAAACGCTGATATGGGGCCGATCTCCCGCCTCGCATTCATAAAATACGCTTTCAACAAAAACTTTCGTTACAAGCGGATTGATTTGTCCGGTCTCAGTATTGAAATCGATTTCATTTTGAATTATAGTGTTGATATCGAGCTTCTGTCAAACAAATTTTTAGAGCAAAGTTGAGGATGACTATGGATATCAAGATCATCGATGTTGCGAACAAGGCCGGCGTCTCCCCTGCAACGGTATCCCGTGTATTGAACGGCAATTCCTACGTCAAGGCGAAGACCAAAGACAAAGTAAATAAGGTGATCGCCGACCTCGGCTATCACCGGAACGCGGTGGCCAAGAATTTGCGGTCACAGAAAACGATGACAATCGGGGTCATCGTCCCGGATATTAACGCTTCTTATTTTGCTGAGATCATCAAGGGCATCGAGAACATGGCCTATTCCCGCAGCTATAAGGTCATTATCTGCGATGTGGAGAATCAGCCCGACAAGGAACTGGATTATCTGGGTCTGCTTATGAGCCGCACCGTGGATGGCATGATCCTGGCGACTCCCGCCACTGCGGATGAGGAGATCGTCCGCTTCTCGGACAAGGGGTATGCAATCGCCGTGATTGGCAGACATATCGAGCATCCGAAGGTGCCCTGCATCTACACGGACAACGTAAAGTTCTCGAAGGAGGTCGTCGACCACCTGGTTGGCCTCGGTCACCGCAATATCGTGTTCCTGAGCGGCTACGCCGAAGCGGTGGACAGCTTCGAGAGGCTTGAAGGGTACTTGAAGGGGTTGAAGGAATATCAGATCCCGTTCCGTCCGGAGCTCGTCGAGAACGGCAACTTCAATGAGAACGGCGGATATGAAGCCATGATGAGGCTTTTTGCCAAAAATATCCCCTTCACTGCCGTATATGCGGCAAATGATGAGATGGCTCTAGGCGTATACAAGGCCTGCCGGGAAACCGGCATCCGCATCCCGGAGCAGCTGGCCGTTGTGGGTGTCGACAACAACCGGATCAGCAAGTATTTGACGCCGACGTTGACTACGGTCAACCAGCCCAAATACGCGATGGGCGCGATCATTGCCGAGAAGCTGATCGATCAGATGAACGCCGACGAGTTCGCGGCCAAATGCGTGTTCAAGGTCGATTCCGAATTGATCCTGCGTGGATCGACCGAGCATCGCTTGAAATAAAAAAAGAGGCGGTCCGCCGCCCTTTTTGCTTGATCGTCCCAAATTCGAAAAGCAGGCTAGTACTGTTTAGGAACCTTTTATCCAAAAGTAATAGATAGCTGCGATTGCAAACGATACCAGCGAAATCAGAAAAAACCATGTAGATAATTTCGCTTTTAATCTCCGTTCTTTGGGATCCGGATTCTGGGAATAATAGTTTCCTCTCTGCCTGTTTCCATCCGTCCATGCTCCAACTAAAATACCCGCCAGAAATAATGAAATAATACCTATGTATACGAATATCGACAAATACCCCATCTCCTTAGTCGTCGACAGCCGGTTTTTGTTATTTATTGGCTATTTTAAATTTTTGGATCATATAGACGAATTGCCTTGCAATCATACTGGAAGCAAAAGACAACAATGTGTAAATCATCAACCAAATGAGGAATGTCGTATTATATACGGTAAAAGTCAACACAACAGTAACCCCAAACGTCAGTGTTGGAGCAATGAATATATTTTTTAGAACGATGTACCCAACAAAGCCAAGCAGAATGAAAATAATGGGGAAAATGATCATGATCCAAGAGAACTCATTTATCATTTTTCACCTCCTGATTCCCATTCCCTTCTGGTTACTCAATATATGTTCAGATAACCATGTAACCGCCCCTGCCGCCATGATCGCGGCCGCAGCAACAAATCCAGCATAACCCAGTCTGGTACGCACCGCAGCGGTCTGTTTATCATAAAATTCCGGCTTTCTCATCGTCCCCAACCATAAGTCACCGATCAAATTCACGACCACAAGGATAAAGCTTTTCGTTATTTTCACTTCAATCCCTCCCTTTGTGAATACTTCTAATCGTAACATATTATACCTGTTTTGTTGATTTATTCGTTTATTAACCAAGCCGGGAGCATGGAGATTTTGGATTGAAGTTAATGTAGCAAGCGAATTTCCATCTACGCCCAGGGCACCTGATGGATGCAGTCCATCAATAAAAATCCGGTTCAGCCGTCATTGGGTGGCCGCCTTAGGATAGCCAATTGTCACCATTGATATCGTAAAATAAAGCCGCACTTAAAACGACGCAAACAAATAGAAGGGGACATCTGCCCCCCTCTTCGTATGTTTGTAACTAAAACGCACTATAGAAACGAACAAGTGGCAAGGCAGGCAGAATGCTTGTGCAAAAGGGTTTGTGTTCGTCCTGGTTCCCTGATTTCGACCATAAACCTTATATTCAGGGAATCCGGGAACAACAGCGATTGGTAGAGCATTCCTCCTGCACAGCGGCTTCTGGTCACATCTTTAGCTCGTTTTAATCGAATGCACCGGACGAAATTGCGCCATCAGCATCTCCGCCCACTGCTCGTTCGCGTGTATCGTACGTCCGGCATTATGGGGAGTGTGTACGACGTTATGCCTGCCGAGCAAAGGATCGTCCAGCGGCAGCGGTTCAATATCGAATACGTCGGCGGCAAGACTGATCTCATCGGCCAAAACCCTTTCCCTGACCGCTGCCATGTCGCAAATTAATGCTCTAGTCGCCAGAACGACCAGACACCCCTTGGGAAGTGCATGAATATGATCGGCGGTGATAATTCCCTGTGTCTTGGCGGTCAAAGGCACCATCGGCACGAAGATATCCGCATCCTTGACGAGCTCATCCAGATGCCACACTTTGCGGGCGCCCGCGCGGTGAAACGACGGTTCGGACGCGAATGGATCCCATGCCGCTGCATCCGCTCCAAGCATGCTCACAAAACTGGCATAACGGCTGGCGATATTGCCTGCTCCTATAATCCGTACCTTCTTCCCGAACACGGTACCGTTCGTGAAGTTCGGATCGTCGCCGAATTGGTGGCCCCGTGCTTCCGGCATCCCCATATTTCCCGGAGGATTATAATCCCATGGCGCCAGGCTGGAAATGATGGCATGATGGGACTGCGGAATACGCCGAAGGCCGCAAAGCGTCAGAGCAAGGCCGAATTCCGACACGGATTGGCCCCAGAAGCCCTCCGAGGGATGCTTGTAGATCTGAACCCCGGCCCGCTCCCAAGCATCTCGAATTTCCGGCTCCAGCTCTTCACTGTATCCATCGGTACAGATTGCTGCTTCCCTAAGCGATGTGAATGCCCCCAGGCAATCTCCTGTAATGTCTACACCAAGCACTGCCAGGCGGGTGATCTCAGCTGGGCTCCGGACAACCTCTCCGAGCTTTTCCTCACTTCCAGTCAGGAGCCGAATGAGCTGCGTGTCCCCTTGACCGCTCCACATCCTGTGCAAATGATTTGCAGCAAACGGCCATACGGTATCAAAATTCGGATGCACGACAACAGCGCTTTTCATCGTCAATTGTTCCTCCCATTACGAAATTCATTCCAATTCGCTTCAATTTGCGCTGCGTCGATTTCACCCGTATAGACGAAGACCCGATGTCTGAACGATTGCGTACTGCCCGCTTCGAGCTGCCAATCTCCGGCTATGCACAGGCTTGGGGCAGCCCCGAATTGGCCGTCCACGCGCCATGGAACCGGATAGCCAGGATTAGCAGGATGGTCCATTACCGCTATGCCGGCTGCCGATTCACGGCCTTCTATCGGCATGGAAATAGCCATCCAGCGGGCAGGCTTGCCGTCAGCCTCTTCCCTTGCGAGCCCCTCGCTGCTTATGCTGCTCCCGCCGAATGCCTCGCGGTATGGCATTCTGATAAATAATCCGCCGTAATCGTAACGTTCGAACGTTAAGGCGGTATGAGCCTTGAGCGTCCATTCCAGGTCCAGCTCATAGATGTTCCCGCGGTCGCAGAAGGTCCACCGCTGCTCCTCGGCAAGGAGGGGAGTACCGTCAGGCGAACGCCAGCCGGTCTCCACTGCCCATTCCGCTTTACTCCCGGTTACTACAGGAGGCCGGAGAGGCTTCGGGTGAAAGGTTCCATCCATCGGATCATTCCGCAAGCCCTCCTCCCAGAAACCGGCGCCGTTGACCTTATTGAGCCCCGTATACAACCCATGCTGCCACGGATGATGGGCGGGAGCATTTTCGGTAAGCTCGCCAATCCCGTCGGGCGACAGAATTGGATGAATATAGGGGCGGCTGTTGGCTGCAGCGTTTTGCACGAGAACCGGCCGCGTTCCGCCCGCCCGGAAGATTTCAATAGAATGCGGGGTACTAACGGCATGAAGCGCAGCTTCGCAAGATTTCATGATGGGCATGCCTCCGTCCTTCAGTTTTTGGTTTAGCGGAAAACAGGCAATTTGAGGGGGATTCCGCCCTGCATGGCGGATTCATGCGCAACAAGTCCCGTACACGTCCAGTTTGCGGATGCGAACACATCCGGAAACGGCGGACGGTCCTCTACGAGACTCATAATAAACTCATGCGCCAAATGAGGATGGGATCCGCCATGGCCATTTCCCTGCTTGAACGAAAGATGCTGATTCTCGTCTGCATTGTAGACGCCCTCGGCCGTATATTTACGGATGCCCTCCGGAAGCAGGTGGGCATAATCCGGGATCTTCACACGCTCGCCGTCCTCCCCGCGGAATACCAGCGGTTCTTCCCTTTCCAGCTGCTGCCACTCGAAGCTCATCTTGTCCGCATAAACATTAAAGCTCTCGATATACTCACGGGAAATTTCGAATAAGGACCGGGTTACTTCCATCGCCAGGCCGGAATCGCGGAGACGCACGAGAGCCGACTCGGCAGCAAAAGGCGAGCCGTACTTGGCCGCAAGGTTCCCGGCAATTTGCCCCGAACCGAAGCATACCACCGTGTCAGCTTCTTTTCCGGCCAATGCAAGAAGCGGACTTACCGCATGGGTTGCGTAATGCATGGGCGGCAGCCCTTCCCAATAACCCGGCCATCCGGACATCTCCTGCTGATGAGCGCCCCGCAGAAACTGCAGCCTGCCCAGCTTCCCGCTGTCGCGCAGCTCCTTCACATACAGAAACTCGCGCGTATACACGGCTGTTTCCATCATCATGTAGTGCTTGCCGGAGACTTTCTGCGCCTCGACAATCCGTCTGCAATCCTCCACTGAGGTGGCCATCGGCACCGTGCAGGCCACATGCTTGCCGGCAAGCAGTGCTGCGACAGATTGCCGGGCGTGAAAGGGAATCGGGGTATTGATATGGACGGCGTCCACATCCGGATCCTCAAGCAGTTCCTCAAAGCTGCTGTATCTTACATGGATCCCAAAATGATCGCCGATCCGATGCAGGCTATCCTCCGACCGCTGGCAGATCGCATACATCTCTGCGTGCGGGTGATTTTGATAAATGGGAATAAACTCGGCTCCAAATCCCAAACCGACAATGGCTACACGAATTTTTTGGGTCATCAATTATCCTCCTGCTTTGAATTTATAGTCCGGATATCCACTATAACCCATGCTGACATGCCTCATCTCCAAATATATCCGCGCCAATCAGATTTGATGAACAATTCTGCATTCTCATCCTCTGGCCCGGCTGCGCCCCTGGTTTCCCGTCAGCGGCTTGACACGCGATATTGCTTATAATGGGTATGGCTGCCGGCCGTATTGGACAATCCCACCTGACCCGTCCAATAAGGAAGGCCGTTATCTCCCGCATCCTCCACTTCAAGCGCAAGCTGTCCGTTCACGCTTACTGTAAACCGGTTCCCCACTGCTTCGACGGCAATCGTATAGTCCCGGCCATGCTCCCATTCGAAGTCGGCAGATGCGAGCTCCGTACAGCCGTTAGCATTCTTGTAAAAGCTCACTTTATTGCCGGGGGCAAGACCCGCGGCATAAGAACGGATACCGCCCTGCACCCTGACCAGCATCCTGTGATGGCTTCCGGATACGGGCCGAACGACCGCTTCAAACGCATAATCCCGCCACTTCAGATCTCCGGTATAGCATTCTGCGGATTCGCCGCTGTAGCTGCCGGACAATTCGCCCTGCTCCAGTGTCCATAATCCGCGCAAATAAGTAAATTGGCTGACCTCCTGATGCAGTCCGTGCCAGCGCTCTATGCGCTCGAAGCCAAAATCTATGGCGTAATCAGGCGCGCCCGAGAACTGGAAGTCATCCACATAGGCTACGAGATTCGCGGACCAGCCTTCGGCAGGCACGAACTCGATGCCCGCTTCGCCGATGCATACATTTTCCATCGAAGGCAGCTCATAGCGCAGAGTGGTCCACTCGCCTTTCACGGGCTCGATGCTGTCGGCATAGTGGCGCACATCGGCATTGACATCCTTGATGTACAGCCTTGCAATCACTCCGATGTTCACAAATTCAGGGATCATGACTTGGGCTTCGATGGTCTGCCCGGGATAGAGCAGCGGCGAGAAGCTCGGGTCGTACCTGCTGTCGTTGAAATCATGAGGGCGGTAGTAGGTCTGGTAATAGACACGATAGCCATACCCGCCGCTCACCCGGTCGAACAGCACCTTCAGGGAACGTCCGCCGCTTGCCGCCGCTTCCGGCGCGTTCGAGACGACGCCGGTAACATGCGCTCCGCTTGCATCTGCGTCCGTGCGGAATGCATGCGTCGATCCCGGATATTCGAAGTGAAAACGCGGCGATTCGCCGGTGAGGATCGGACGCCATTTGGCCGGAATGTCCGCGTTCGCGATTTTATAACCGAAGCTTGCGATATAGGAAGCGCACCAGGGAATATCCAGTATGTTCAGCGTTCCGATGACGCTGGAGCAGCACAGGAAATCGTTGATCGGCTTCCGCCATGCATCATCAATGCCGTCAAGGCCATTCCGCACGCCCATGATGGTCCCGACATTTGCGACATTGCAATCCGTATCCCAACCGCACATGTTGCAGATATTGATCGAGCGAGAGAAGTCTCCTCCGCCGTACAGCAGCGACAGCACAATGACCGCCGCGTTCGGGATGATATGGCATTCGCCAGGATACAGATGGTAGCCGAACTTCTCCCGCACGAAGAGGAATGCCTCCCTCCAATCCTCCGGTTGACCCCCATGATATTCGATAACCGTTCGGGTCATTCGTGCGAATTCGCAATCCTCCGGGATCACGGACAGCCCCGCTTCCAGAATCTCATGCATATCCTGGCGGTCGAATGCGGCTGCGATGCAGGCCGCGATAAACATGCCGCCATACTTCCCGTTGCCGTCATGCGACACGCTGGCGATTTTCTCCGCATACTCTGCCGCAAGCCCCGGTTTGCCCGGTGCGATCAATCCCCATACATCAATGAAAATCTGCCCTCCGATCTGCTCCGCCACCGCAGCCCCATTCTGCTCGATCGATCCCGAGCGCGGCGCCATGATCCCGTTTTTCAGGTTCTGATAGGCGGTATGCTCGGTCGATTTGCCATAGCCGCCCCACCAATAGAAGCCGTGGCCATCGGGCGCATAATTAAGCCAGGTCAGCCCCATCTGCTCGGCAGTAATCTCGCTTGTATGCGTGTAATCCTCCAGCGCGCGGAGAAAAAACATGGGTCCGTTCGTGTCGTCATCCGCCGCGAAATTTTTAAACGTATGAAGATAGCCCGTGATTTCGCCGAATGTTCTTGCGATCCGTTCGTACGTCCACTGCTCGATATTGCCTCCATGACGGACGCCTATTACTTTCCCCAGCCATCCCGCGTAGACGCGTTCCGGATAATCTGCAGGCAGGATCTGATTATTCATGATGAATCCATTCTCCTCTCGGTTATGTTGCTTGTTTTTATCCCTTGATCCCCATGCTGGCAATTCCGCCGATCAGATTGCGCTGCGCAAAATAGTAGATGAGCAGCAGCGGCACGACGACGACAGTCGAAGCCGCCATGAGCAGGTTCCACTCGGAGCCTCTGCTGGAAACGAAGTTGGCAAGGCCGACGGCCAAGGTGAATTTCTCCGTTGAATTCAAATAAATGAGCGGCCCCATGAAATCGTTGTACACATTAGTGAATGTAAACACGACAATGATGGTCATGGAGGGACGCAGGACCGGGACAAGCACCTTCCACAGGATTTGCAATTCATTCGCTCCGTCGATCTTGGCCGCCTCGTCGAGGTCCTTCGGGATCGTGAGCAGGTACTGCCGCATCAGGAAGACGAAGAACGGATTCGCGAAGTAAGCCGGGACCGTCAGCGGCAGGTAGGTATCCACCCAATTCAGCTTGCTGAACATGAGGAAGGTCGGGATCATCGTCACCTGCTCCGGTATGAGCATGGTGGCGAGCATGATCATGAACAGCACCTCGCGTCCGCGGAAGCGGAACCGGGAGAAGCCGTATGCGACCAGCGTGCAGGACACGACCTGGCCAATAATGACGAAGAGCTCAATCGTAAGCGTATTCGTGATGTAGGTAGCGAACGGAGCAAACGAAAATGCGTTCGCATAGTTCGCCCACTGCGGGTCTGCCGGAATCCACTGCGGCGGAAATTGAAACGTGGTCGCTTTGGTCTTCAGCGATGTCGATATCATCCAGAAGAAGGGCACCATGCAGGCGAACGACAGGATGATAAGGAAGCAGTAAGCGGCAATTTTGCCAAAAGGCTTTCTCGCCGACACATTCACATTCGTCATTTCACCACCGCCTTCCTTCCCTGCGTCTCATCCGCCTCATAATAGACCCACCTGTTTTGCGTCGCATATACAATCAGCGCAAGCACAAGCGACAGGAGGCCGCCAATCCATGCCATGGCCGAAGCATAGCCCATATCGAATGATTTGAAGGCCTTCTGGTACAGATAAAGCATATAGAACAAGCCTGCATTGTCAGGACCGCCCCCGCCCCGGCCGTTGATGATATACGCCTGCGTGAAGACCTGGAAGGAACCGATGATGCCCATGAGCAGGAGGAAAAAGAGCGTCGGCGTCAGCAGCGGGATCGTGATCCGCCAGAACCGCCGGAACATGCCTGCGCCGTCAATTTTGGCGGCTTCGTACAGCTGCTCCGGAATATTCTGGAGGCCGCCCAGAAACAGGATGGCGTTCCCTCCAACCCCCCACAGGCTCATGATGACGTAGCTCGTGAGTATCCAGCTTGGATCCTTGAGCCACTGAGGCCCATCGATGCCGATCCAGGACAGCATATAATTCAGCAGCCCGTAATCGGCATTGAAGATCCACAGCCACAGCATGGAGACGGCCACGCCGGTAAGCACCGAAGGCAGGTAGAACAACGTCCGGAAGAAATTGATGCCCTTTACTTTAAGATTCAGCATCAGCGACAGCAGCAGGCCGATCACAAGACCTAGCGGAATGGCCATCGCGCTGTATGTGAGCGTAACCTTCATCGATTTGTAAAACAGCGGATCGCGGAACAGGCGGTTGAAGTTGTCCAGCCCTATCCAGGAAGGGCTGGCGTAGATATCCCAGTGCATGAAGCTCAGCGCCAGGGACGCGAGGATCGGGAAGGCGGCGAATGCCAGAAACCCGAGGATCCAGGGAGATATAAACAAGTAGCCGAGCCTTTCTTCCCGCCGGGCGCTTTTGGATAGCTTCACCATGATATGTCCACCTCCGATTCGTTACTTGACTGTTTGGGCTTCATCCAGCTTTTTCTGCATCTCTTCGGCTGCTTGCGGAAGCACGTCGCCCGGCGATTTCATCTCGACGCCCTTCAGCGGATTCACGATATCCGTATAGGTCTGGGTCATGTCTGAAGTAATATCATCGTAGGCGTTATTGCGGACATAGACCGGTTTCTTCGTCGGCTTCGCGCCCTGATCATAGAACACCTTCAGCGCCTCGTTGTCGAGCAGCTTCTGATCCTCCCAGATCTTCGGAATCGGCGGCCCCCATGTCAGCTCCTCCGCCACATCCTGGCCGATCTCCGTGCTCGACATGAACTTCATGAATTCCCATGTCGCTTCCTTATGTTTCGATTTGGCATTCATAAACCAGCTGACGATGTCGGCCCAGGCGTAATCCTCTCCGCCAGGTACTTTCGGAAACGATACGGCTCCCCATTTGAACGTGACATCCTTCAGCGAGTTATAGCCCCACAGCGTCCCCATTGTCATGCCCACCGTACCCGAGCCGAACGCGCCGTTGTCGCCGGACATCGTCTCCGAGATGGACGACGGAAGCACGCTCCCATCCTTCATCAGCTGCTGGCCAAGCTCGTAGGCCTTCATCGTTTCCGGCGAATCCAGCACGCCCTTCACCGTAAGCCCGTCTTCGCTGATCATATCGCCGCCATAATTCCACACGAGCGGCGTACCCGTTAGCAGCGAGTCGCCTGTTGCGATATCGGTGCCGAACACTTTCTTCTCCTCGTTCGTCACGGACTTCGCGATGCTGCGGAAATCATCAACCGTCCAGTCCTCCGTCGGATAAGGCACCTGCGCCGCATCGAACAGATCATTGTTGTACAGGACAACAGAGCTGGAATAGTCGCGCGGCAGTCCGTAATAATGGCCGTCCGCGCCCTTCAGTCTAAGATCCGTTATCGGCTGAAAATATTGGTTCATATCCCACCCGCTCGCTTCGATGAACTCGTCGATAGGCTGAATGTAGCCCCGGTCGAATTCGTTGCCAGGGTACCAGCCTACCCACATATCGGGACCCTTGCCTGCGGCGAACGCCGTGTTCAGCTTCTCAAAATAGCCTTCCTCCGGAATATTGGCCATCTTGATCCGGATATCCGGATGGCTCTCCTCGAATTTCTTGACCAGCTTCTCGTACAGCGGCTGCCAGTTCGCCAGGTCCGGCTGCCAGAATACGATTTCCGTCTTCCCTCCCGAGCCGCTTCCATTGGAGTCCTTCGTACAGCCTGCCAGCAGTCCCAGCACCAGTAAACATACGATCAATAGATGAATGTTTGTTTTCCTCACCATGAACCTCAACCCCTTTTTAAAGAGTGTGCTGCTTCCTTCTTTACTCCGCTTGTCACCTGCATATCTTTAATTAAAGCGCTTTCATTTTGCATTTCCATCATACCACCGCTGCTGATCGGCCGTCTTGCTAATAAGCACACTTCCCTTGTCAAAAACGGCTGGATTTCATATACGCTGTATGTTTGACCTGCCGTTTTGGATCCCTCAAAAAAATAACCCTCCCTGCAGGAACTTTAGAAGGGTTCATCATTTATCGGATTCAGCGGAAAGCGCCATTGCCCTCTCTCTGGTCAGGGCAAGCACGGACGCCTCAGCCCGGTACTCCTGCGGGGTCATTCCGACTATCTGCCTGAAAGCCCGGTAGAACGGAGTCAGGCTCTGAAACCCGCATTGCAGACAAATCGTCATCACCTGCATGTCCGAGGTGATCAACAGCCGTTTGGCTTCATTGATGCGCAGCTGGGTCAGGTATTCCTTGAAGCCCTCGCCGAGCATTTCCTTGAATAGGTGGCGCGTCCGCGACGGACTGAGCATAAGCACGCGCGCGACATCCTCCAGCTCTATGGGATCACGGAAGTTCTCCTTCATGAAGGATAATGCGGGATTCAGTTTATGATACAGATTAACGACCCGGTTAATCTCGCTCTTGGGCGTGTCGCTGCCATAGTGCCTCAGCAGCAGCGTACAGATTTGGAGCAAGCCGCCGCGGAGCATATTTTTGTAGCCTGTCCTCCGCTCGCCGTACTCCCTCTCCATCGACAGGAGCAAGCCGCCGATTTCTTTGGCTGCGGGTGAATGGGCCGGAATGTGGTTATGGAACTGGGTCGGGTTGTATACGAAAGGAAGGAGCAGCTCCTTCTCGCCCTGTTCAATGAATTCGGGATCGAAATACATAAAGGAAAAATGGCTGGGGTCGTCCCCATCGGACTGGGCGATATGCCGTTCCATATTATTGACGACGAACACATCGCCGGGCATGACGCGGAATTTTTTCTCGCCGAAATAAAACCAGCCTTTACCCGTATGACAGTATCCGATCTCAAGCGGCGTGTGCCAATGAAAAGTCTCGACCATCGTGCTTGGAGTCCACTCCTGGAACATAATGGGAAGGTCTTTTTCAAACTCGTATTTGAATTCCATGCCGATCCCCAACTTTTCGTCGAAATTGACTTCCTTTTTCTGTATGATGCCATCATAGTATGGCTGCCAAGCTCAAAGCAATACTGCACCGGAGTACACTGAAAATATAAAAAATCAGGCGGACACAGCCGCTCCGCCGTTAATCGCTTCCGCTTGTTCGCGATGGCACGTATTGAAACGTCACCACGCCCGCGTAATCGATAATTCGCTCAACAATAATGCCGATTGGCCGTACCCTGAGATCTTCATTAGTCATTCACCTTTCTGGAAGAAATTATTTGTGTAATAATTTGCACATTTTCAGTAAAAAAAATTTACTCCACCAAATCCGCGATCGTATAGTTCCCAAGCACCTGCGTAACCTGAACGTTGATATCGGTCATGATCCGTGTGAAGGATTCCCGGACTTTCGCGCCAAACAAGCCTGCTCCGGTCGTGTCGGCCATCCGTCCCCATTGCGGGTCTTCATTATGAAGGGACTGGTATACTTCGAACAGGGTGATCTCCTCCGGCCGTTTGGCCAGGCGGTAGCCTCCGGACCGGCCCTGCTTCACATCAATCAGGCCCGCATCCGCCAGCTGCGATAAAATCTTGCGGAGCGCCGTCGGCTCGCAGCTGATAAGGCCGGCGATCTCGGCGCTGGACCATTGGTCCCGACGCGACGCCAGCGCGATAAGAGCCTGCACCCCGAATCCGAAGCGGGTCAACTGAGCCATCGGGCTACTGCCCCTTTCTTTGATTTAATAGGCAAATTGCAGCACACTTAATTTAGATATTCAAGGACGGGCTGCTGCAAGCATCAAAGCCTCTTATCTTTCCAATATAGCAAGGGTTGTGTCGATAATCCCTTTCAATTTCTCTTTATCATCCGTTGTCTTAACCAGAACGCGCATGCCTATCCACGCATTGTTCAAGTAATAAGCCAGTGATTCGGCATTGTGATGATCAGCAATTTCGCCTGTATTCTGGCCGAGTGTGACTAGCTCGAGCAGCAGCTTCTCGCCATTGGCAAAGCTCTCATTCACTTTGATTGCCACTTCAGAATCATGCTGGGCAAGTTCTACGGCAGAATTGACCGTCAAGCAGCCTTTGGGCCCTGCTTCTGCCATCGCGCTAAATTCAAACAACTGCCGGATAGCCTGTTTGGCGGAAGAAGTATTTTTGATCAATGATCTTGTTTCTGCTCCTATAGCTTGATCATAGTGTTCCATTGCTTTCATGTACAAAGAATGCTTGTCGCCAAAGGTATTATAAATGCTCTTCCTGTGGACGCCCATGGTCTCCACCAGATTGCTCATCGATGTTTTTTCATATCCTTGAAACCAAAAAAGACCCATTGCCTTATTAAGCACATCGTTAACTTCAAACTCTCTGTTTCTGGACATACCAACAGCTCCTTTACTGCCATTATACCCAATATAGAACGATCGATAAAGAATAAGAAATATCCAATCCTCCCAGGCTGCGACCGTTCAGACCATCCGAAAAAGCGGCTGCCCGCCGGCGTTCAGGGCAATTCCCCGGAACCGGCAGCAGCCGCTTGTTCGGCGGATGAGAGGAATGAATTCCCGCTAGCCGAGAACGTTCACGGGCGATCCATTCAAATAAGCATCAATGTCCTCGACGATTCCGCGGAAGAAGCCGCGGTAAGCCGCTTCAGTGACATACCCGATATGCGGCGTCGCCAGCACATTGGGCAGTGTGCGGAGCGGATCATCCGCAGGCAGAGGCTCCTGCTCGAACACGTCCAGTCCGGCCCCGGCAATTGTGCCGCTGCGCAGCGCTTCAATCAGCGCATCCCGGTCAACGATCGGCGCGCGCGAGGTGTTGATGAGGTAGGCTGACGGCCGCATGAGCCCGAGCTCCCGTGCTCCGAGAAGTCCTCTTGTGCGATCACCAAGCACGAGATGAATCGAGACAAAGTCGCTGCCCTCGAGCAGCTCCTCCTTCGAGGAAGCCAGCTTCACACCCGCGGCGGCAGCTTTTTCCGCGGTCAGATTTTGGCTCCATGCCGAAACCTCCATGCCGAACGCTTGTCCGATCCGCGCGACATTGCTCCCGATATGACCGAGACCCAGCAGGCCGAGACGCTTGCCGAGAAGGTCGATGCCGACCGTACTCTGCCAATGTCCGCCGGAACGAAGCGCCTCATTCTCCTGCACAAGTTTCCTCGCCAGTCCCAGAATAAGCGTCCATGTCAGCTCCGTTGTGCCTTCGCCTCCCCCGCGCGTCCCGCATACGACTACGCCGTTGTCCGCCGCGGCGGCCAGATCGATTGAAGCATTGCGCATTCCCGTCGTCACCAGCAGCTTCAGACGGGGCAGACGCTTGAAGAGTCCGCTCCGAAAAGGAGTGCGCTCCCGCATTATGACCACAATCTCGCAATCTTCGATAGCAGCTGCCAGCTCGTCCTCATTCTCGAAATGGGTATGGAATACTTTAACATCCACTCGATCGGCAAGCCCCGTCCAATCCGTCATGGACATGGCAACCTGCTGATAATCGTCAAGCACAGCGCATTTCATTTCATATTACCCCTTCCCAACCGGATCTGCTCTCATAATCGCATACTGCCGGGCGTTTGCCAAGCGTCCTTCGACCTGCGGCATGGGCAGATAACAGCAAAGGGCACACCCTTTAAGGATGCGCCCTTACCGCACAGCAGCCAAAACTATTCTTCTGCAGGCTCAGGTTTATAGCCGGCTAATCTGATAATCAGCCTTATCCAGCCACTGCTGATTGATCTCAACACCCCAGCCAGGACCCTTGGGAATCTCAACCGAGCCGTCAACCACCTTAAGCGGAGGGCTGAAAAGCCCGTCTGTCCAGGCGTTGTTCCACTCTATCGTATATTCCATAAACCGGCCGGCATTGGGAATGGCTCCCAGCATATGCAAAGTAAATACCGTGACCATCGAGAGATTCGATGAATGCGGCGTACACGGGATTCCCGCTTCCTCTGCCATCTTCGCCACCTTCAGAGCGCGGCTCAATCCGCCCACATAACAAACATCGGGCTGTACAATATCGACGGCCCGCATGGCAATCATGCGCCGGAACTGGGCCAGATCCGTATCCTGCTCTCCTCCGGTCACTGCCAGGCTCAAAGCCTGATTCACCTGCTGTGTCCATTCCAGCTCGGGATAAGGACATGGCTCCTCATAGTGGCAAACGCCGTACTGCTCCAGCATATGCCCTACCTCGATAGCCCGCTCAGGGGAGAAACCGCTGTTTGCGTCCACATACAGCAGGGTATCCGGACCGATCGCTTCGCGCACTGCCGGAACAATGGCTTCCGTTCTGCCAGGCCAGGCGTCAACATCATGCCCGAAGGGATTGCCGATGCGGATTTTGAACGCTTTGAAGCCATGGGATTGCTTTAACCGCTTCAGCCTCTCGGCTTCCTGCTCGGGGGTGATGGACCGGCTCATGCTGGAGCCATACACCTCGACAGCTGTTTTTTGGCCGCCCAGCAGCTCCCGCACGCTTTTATTCTGGATTTTCCCATGAAGATCCCACAGGGCCGTATCGATCCCGCCTACCGCACGGCATATATAAGATCCCGGAAACTTATGCTCGCCCTCAATGCACTTCTCGGCCAGCGGAGCGATATCCTCCACCCGGCTCACATCCGCTCCCAATACATAGGGACTGACTTGCTGGTGAAGCACCAGGGCGGCGATATTGGCATGAATATAGGGGGCCGTCTGCCCGTAGCCTTCTCTTCCGTCGTCCGTCCGGACTCTGACAATGCTGATTTCCTTTGTCGTGAAGGTCTCAATACTGGCAATTTTCATTTTGGAAAACCTGCTTCCTGGCTAAATTTTTAATCCCTTACCTGAACAACGTCCGGTATTGCCCCGGGGTCATGCCAACGATTTTGCGGAAAGACCGGATAAAATTCTGAGGGTTTGTATAATGCAGCTTTAAAGCGATTTCAACAATCTTCAAGTCGGTTGATTGCAGCCACTCCTTGGCCTTGAGCAGCCGGTATTGGGACAAGTAATCGGCGAAGCTCGTGCCCATTTCCCGGGAGAACACCCTGCTCACATAATGGGGATGGTAATTCACCCTGGCCGCGCATGCATCCAGGGTCAGCATTTTATCATAGTCGACGTGGATGATCTTGATAATCTCATCCGATATCCTCCGGTATTGCGTTTCCTCCCGCTGCGTCAAGAACTGGATTACCGGGAAAATGATGTTGTCGCAAAACCAGTTCTCCACCGCGAGTCCGGTCTTCAGATGCAGCAGCTCGCCGAATAATGAACGGTTCTTGTCGTCAATCAGATTCCACGGCAATCCGGAATCCTTCGCAATCCGGACCATTTCGCCGAGCAGCAGAGACAAGGAAATTTCGTATTGGTTGCAGCCGATCTTGTTATCCGTTACCTCCGCGATAAACCGGTGCAGGATCTCCTGCGCCCTGCCGGCATCCATGCTCTTGACCGCCTCAACGAGCTCCTTCTCCGTCTCCTGCGGATATTGGATGGAGCCGCTGGAGCGGAGCTGCACATCCTCGATGAACAGGATCACCTCCTGCCCAAGCTGAAGCCTGTATTTCAAAGCCTCCCGGCTTTCCTTGAAGGCTGCCGGGGCTGCCCCCGGCGAGCGGATCTCGCGGCTTACGCCTATACTGATTTTAATATGCAAATAGGAGCGGACCGCTTGTTGAATTTTCACCGCCAGCCCGAATATCCAGTCCTTGAAAGCCCCGTCGCCCGGCTTGGCGCTGTCTATGAGCACCCCAACCGTGTCCTGAATAATGACGGAGCCGATTCGTTGCCGCTCCGCTACAATTTCCCGCAAAATATTATCGATCGCAAACAACAGCAGGCTGCGGTCCTGCTCCTTATAGCGGGTGCCTTCCAGCGTATCGATCTCAACCGCCAGTACGATTGAACGCTCAAGCTCCGCCGGGAGTCCATGAAACACCAGGCCCTCTTCCATTTCTTTACGCCTCAAGTCCCCCTGGAAAAGCTTGAAAAAGAAATATTCCTTCAGCAGCTTGATTTGTCCTTCAATTTGATTCCCCATTCTGAATGTGGACTGCGTGAGCCGCTGGACGCTTAGTTCAATCGATTCAAATTCGTTCTTGTGGAGCAGCGAATCTTCGCCCGAATCCGCAAGGACAGAGGTATACAGCTTTCTAACCGGACGGTAGATCCGGCGCGAGCCCAGCCAGGCAATAATTAAAGTCAGGGCGCAGATCGTCAGACACGCGACCAGGGTAAACCACCCGATGGCCTTGGAATCCCGGGTTGACTGCGCGATGGAGACCGAGGATACATATACCCATCCGTTATAAGAGGACTGGCGGTACGAGAGCATCACGTTCCCTTGTCCCAGCTCTGTTTCGAAGGAGCCGATTTCCTCCGTATGGCTTTGCAGCAGCTCCGTAATCTGTCCGGGCTGCATATCCGCATCCTCCACATCCTCCCCGTCAAGCGCAATGACCCGTTTATCCGCATCCAGGATCATCATTGCCCCGGGCATTACATTCTTGGACAGAAGCTTGCGGATCTCATGGATGGGGATTTTGCTGACCAGGAAGCCATCCGGATTCGATGAGATGATCGGCATCCGCTTTATCAAATTTACGGTCTTCACGCTGTCCAGATCGTCACCGTCTCCGGAAACGGGCTCTCTGTTAATCGTCCACTGCGAAATCGCCGGCATTTGTGCATAATCCTGCAGCAGATCCAGGCTTTCTTTATCGATCTTGTAGAAGAAGCCGCTGTTATTGATCAACCAATTCTTCTCGATATTGTATAGAAAGACATCAAAGATTCCGAGCCCCTGTGCCTGCAGCTTGTATAATCCGTCTCTGATTTGCTGAAAATCCTGATACCGCTCCTTCTCCATTTCCAGCTCCATGACGGAAATCGTCAGCGGAGAATGGATAAACTGGTTGGTCACCGTATCGACGGTTTTCAACACCTGCTCCACCCGGAACTGCGTTTGCTCGAGTATCCGGCTATTCCCTTCGTTCACCTTCCTTTGAATTTCCACGGATGCCTTGGAATAAGAGAAGAAGCCGAGCATCAATACCGGAGTCATGCCTATAAACAGACTGAATAAAAAAATGTTCACGAGATATTTGGATCTTGTTTTCATAATTGTCTCCGATTATGAGAATTTCTCATTGGACATTGATCTTCCTGTTTATATTGCTCATGACAAGTTCGTAGCTGTTTCAGACATTATTATTCAATAAAAGATCCGGCTGCGCATGCGGAAGCGTCTTCCGATACCCGCAAGTGTTACAAGCGTGTTATACCGCTTGTCACTTGTCGGAGACGCTGTTGTACCCCTGATCTTTTTACTTTGGATACCTTTGGTGCAATGCTGCCCACAATAAACACCGCGGGTAGCATTGTCACCTCGGTGCAAAACCACGGTATGGATGTGGTTGGTTTTGCACCTTTAGCTGTTAAATTCGGGGTACAAAGGTCGTAAGTGCGGCTTCCGAAGCAGCTTTCTTACGATAGCTTTCAGCCTGCGCTTCTCCAGGCTATTTCCGCCAGCTCCGCAGGTATATCACTGAATTTTAGTCTAATTATATACATCTACTAGATATACACGACCACTTTCGCTTCTTCGACCTTCACCTCGTATGTCTCTACAGAAGGGGATTCCTCTTCCGCAGCCGCATCCGCGTCTGCTTCGACGGCAACCTGATAGGTCTTGACCAGACATTTATGCGGGTCAAAAATGGACTTGCCGTTCTGAATATCAAACTCCCAGCCATGCCAGGGGCAGCGCAGGATCTCGCCTTCCCGGCCGTACAGATATTGTCCCGGCTCAGACGGCAATGTCATTCCCGTTACCTTGCCCGCGCACAGCGGAGCGCCTTGATGCGGGCAGCTGTTTTTGAGCGCGTAATACGTACCGCTCACATTAAACACGCCAACCGAGCGTCCCTCTACCGTCAGAATCCTGTTCGTGCCCGGCGGCAAATCCGCTGCTGCTCCAATCACATGTCTTCCCATCTCTGAACGTCCTCCCTGCAGTTTGATTATAAATTGTACAGCTCTCTGGCATTTTCGAAAAATATCCGTCTGTGCATCGCTTCAGGCAGCTTTGGAAAAGCGTGCGTCGGCGAATCGAAATCCCAATGCGGATAATCGCTGGCAAACATCAGAATATGCTCGGCATCCATCATCTGCAGCATTTGAAGAAGCTCCTTGTCGTCGTCAGGACGCTCCAGCGGCTGGGAGGAGAGCCGTACATGATCCCGCAAATAATCGC
This sequence comes from Paenibacillus sp. JT31N17, assembly GCF_056269255.1. Classification (NCBI taxonomy): domain Bacteria; kingdom Bacillati; phylum Bacillota; class Bacilli; order Caryophanales; family Paenibacillaceae; genus Paenibacillus; species Paenibacillus sp. JT31N17. The sequence continues at coordinate 864,753 of NZ_JBWDNP010000001.1, read as the reverse complement.
TGGGGCGGCGCTTCATCCATGGCACTTCGAACCGCAGCGCCTTGTATTCGGCATTCAGACGCCAGATTAAGCCGGGCAGCCATGAGACGCCGCCCTCTGTCAGGACGATCTTGAAGTTCGGAAATCTCTCGAATACGCCCTCCGTCAGAAAGCTGACGAGATGGGCTTGAAAGCCCAGGGACAGGCAGGTATGCCATTCGATATAATGAGTCGGATATCCGGGGGTAGGCTGAATATTAATGCCCATTCCGTCCGTACCCGGATGGATGGCGAACGGTAGGCCGTGGCGTGCGCACGCCTCATAAATCGGATAATACTGCCGCTGGCCGAACGGCGCCCGCGCACCGGAATCAGTCATGACCTGGACAAAATGCGGATGACCTGCCCAGCGCTCGATTTCCCGTGCCGCCGCCTGCGGGTCCTGGTGATTGACTGTAATCGAGCCTTTGAATACGCCGTCATGATTGTATTTGCTAAGCCAGGTATCGGCCAGCCAGTCATTATAAGCAGCCGCGATAGCGGTTCCAAAATCAGGGTCAGGCTGCAGGTTGCAAAAAGCCCGCGGCAGCAGAATGGCATGTGCGTGACCATATTTATCGATTAACTGCTCCCGCAGGAAATCGGGATCCGATCCCGTTGGGCCCCCCTGCGGCGGGGTAGCGTCCAGGCGGGCGCCATGTACAGGATTGCCGAAGAAACCGCGCGTGCTTCCATGATAGCGGTCCCTCCATGGCTGGGCCATGTAAGAACGAATCTCTTCTGTATTTCTGGGAGAAGGATGTACGTCACAATCAATCACGCCATACTTCTTGTTCTCTGTCCTCTTCGTCACACCGGTCTCTACCTGCTGCTCCATTGAATTCCCAACCTCCTGATCAAAATAGGGTTCATCCACAATCTTGCAAGCGTGTACCAACAAAATGAATCACAACGAATACCATTGCCTTGCGTTCTCGAACAGCATCTTCGATTCCCACTCGGCCGGCAAGCGCGGCAGCGAGGCTTCAGGCGATACGAAGTCGCTTTCCGGATAATCGGAGGAAAACATCAGCAGATTATGCGCATCCATCATGTCCAGCACCGCGAGCAAATCCTCGTCCTTTTCAGGCCGCTCCAATGGCTGCGTCGTGAACCGGACATGATCCCGCACATATTCCGAAGGCGCCTTCATCACCCAGGGCACCTCCGTACGAAGCCCCTTCCACTCCTGATCCAGCCTCCACAGCAAAGCCGGCAGCCAGGTGACTCCTCCCTCGGCAATGACGATCTTTAGCTTCGGGAAGCGTTCGAAGATACCTTCCGTCAGCAGGCTGACCAGATGGGACTGTACCGCAAAGCTGAAACCCGTGTAATATTCCGTGTAATGCGCGGGATACCCGATCCATACGGGCTTGTTGACACCAATGGACTCTCCTCCGGGATGGATCGCCACCGGCAGTCCATTCCGCTCTGCCGCTTCAAAGATCGGGTGATACTGCCTTTGTCCGAACGGTGCCATCGCGCCGGTGTCCATCTGGATCTGAACGAAATGCGGATGATCCGCCCAACGGTCGATTTCCCTGGCCGCCGCCGCGGGGTCCCGGTGGTTGATGACAATGGAGCCTTTAAATACGCCGTCTGCATTGTACTCACCCAGCCAGGTATCGGCCAGCCAGCTGTTGTATGCGGTTGCAACCGCGCTTGAGTAGTCCGGATCATGATCCGCCGTCAGATGCGCCTGTGTCATGATAATAGCCCGGTAGATGCCCATCCGGTCAATCAGCTGGCTCCTCAGAAACTCGGGATCGCTGCCCGCAGCGCCTCCCCCCGGGGGCATCTTATCGACAGGCGGGTTTGGGTTCTTGTAGTAAGTGTTTTTACGGATGCTGAATCGGTGCTTCCATGGCTGCTCCAGATACGCTTTGATCTCGTCCGCGCTGCGCGGACAGACATGGACGTCGCAATCGATCAATTTCAACGGGCTGCTGCTCATAGCTGGTTCTCCCTCCTTCACTTGCCTACAAGCGATAAAGCTCACGGGCATTTTCATGATAAATGCGGCTCCGCAACGGTTCAGGCAGCTTCGGGAACGCAAGCCGCGGGCTGTCGAAATCCCAATGCGGGTAATCGCTGGAGAACATCAGTATATGCTCGGCGTCCATGAGCTCCAGCATCTTCAGCAAATGGCGGTCCTGTTCCGGCCGTTCAATCGGCTGCGAGGTGATGCGCACATGATCGCGTATATACTCGCTTGGTTTCCTGCTCAGCCAGGGAAGCTCCTTCTTGAAGCGCCCATACTGCGTGTCGAGGCGCCAAAGCAAGGTTGGAAGCCAGGACACGCCGCCTTCGACCAATACGACTTTCAATTCCGGGAAGCGTTCGAACACGCCTTCTACCAGCATACTGACAAGATGCGTCTGATAGGACAGAACATGCAAAGTGCTCCATTCGATATAATGCGTCGGATACCCCGATGAGGGGATGGAGGTGATGCCGGTTCCGTCAGCGCCCGCATGCATGGCAAACGGCAGACCCTGCCGCTGGCACGCTTCATAGATAGGATCGAACTGCCGCTGCCCGTATGCGGCTGCCGATGCGGAATCGGTGACAACCTGCACGAAATGCGGGTGGCCCGCCCATCGATCGATTTCCCTCGCGGCTCCGGCCGGATCTTGAGTCGAGACACAGATCGATCCCTTAAACACATGATCATGATTGTAGGCATCAAGCCAGGTCTCGGCAATCCAGCCGTTCCATGCCGCCGCAAGCGCAGTGGCGAATTCGGGATTCGGCTGCGGATTGGTGAACGGTCGCTGGATCAGAATCAAATGATCCATCCCATATTCGTCAACCAGCTGCTTCCGCAGAAAATCCGGGTCCGAGCCGACTGGCAGTCCGCTTGGCGGATTGGCATCCGTCCGGTTGACATAGGTGGGATGTCCGTACAGATCCCGTCCGCTCATGGCAAAGCGGTCCTGCCATCCGGGTGCAATATGCCTGCGGATTTGATCGGGATGCTGCGGTGAAACATGTACATCACAATCGATTATTCCCTGCTTCTTCGGAGAAACGGTCTCTGGCGCGGAAGGCTCATGAGCGGTTTGCTGATTCATACCGGTACGTCCCTTCTTCCTTCATTGATCAGCCTTTATTGTTCTCTTTGGCGTATTCAGCGGCATATTCGTCAAGTATATTTTGTCCGCCGCTCTTTAACCATTTATCCACTTCCTGCTTAAATCCTGCTTCATCCAGCTCGCCGAGAATAAATTTAATCTTCGCATCATCGATAATTTTGGTTAACTGCGCTCCTTTTTCCGTCATGGTTTGCGAGATTAACGCAATTGCCGGGTCCTGCACGGATATGCTCGCCATATCGGCATAGGTCTCGTTCACCTTCGTATCCAGCGGGGAATTGCCCGTCAAATCGGCATTCTCGCTGTCGAGCCTGAGAAACTTGAGCGGTTCGACCTCTTTATTATACAGCACTTCATCAATGCTGACGTTCTTGCCGTTCTCAACCTTGTAATGGACACCCTCGATGCCCCACTTCAGCAGCGTTACCACTTCCGGAGTCTGCATCTTTTCGAAGAAGGCAAGAATATCCCGCAGCTGCGCCTCCGTCTTCACGCTTGTTTTGGAAAACATATATCTGGCGTTGTAGCCGAGCGCGGCGAGCAGCCGTTCTCCCTTGGGGCCCTGGATGCGATAAGCGATGTCGATCTCCGCCTCCGGCGTATGGGTTCTGATATCGAGCTGGCGCTCGGCGGAGTTGAAGTTGGCCTCAAAATACATCCCCGCTATGCCCTTCCTGATCAAGTCGACCTTCTGCGCCGTTTGAGTCAGCACAAAATCCGTATTCATCACTTTATCGTCATACATGCGTTTGAAGAATTTCAAGGCTTCCACATATTCCGGGGTCATAAAATCTGTCGTGAATTTGCCGCTCTCTTCCCTGTTGAACTTGTTGGGCGCTCCGTACCAGGCAAGCACAATATTCAAACCGGCAAGCGAAGTATCCGTGGCAAACCCGATCGTGTCGTCCTTGCCATTCCCGTCAGGATCACCCGTTTGAAACGCTTTGGCCATCTGATAGACATCCTCGATCGTCTTCGGCTCCGAAAGCCCCAGATTCTTCATCCAGTCCTTGCGGTAAATGACCGTATCAACCCCAATGGGCTGCGGGCGCGGAAGGCCGTAATCCTTTCCGTCGATCTTCAAATTATGATAAGCCAGCGGATCGATCTTGCTCAGCAGGGGATAATCCTTCAACAGGGGTCCGATCTCCCAAAACATCCCGCTTCGCGCGCTGCTGACGATGGTTGCATTCATCGGCTGGCTGACGAACATCGCCATCGGCATATCCCCTGATGTGACGGACACATTCAGCTTTTCGGAATAAGCGGAGCTTGGAATCCAAGTGATATCCAGCTCAGTGTTTGTCAGCTCCTGCAGCTTCTTGAATACAGCTGCGTCGGGCTTGGGCGGTTCGGCCGCGTAATAGATGACCATCATGCTGATCTTCGTCGGGCCTTTCTCTCCGGCGGGCTGGTTCCCCTCCGCAGGCGCATTGCCGTTCCCGCTTGAACAGCCTGCAATCATCATCGTGACAGCCAGCATGAACAAACAAATACTCCTCATGAATTTTCGTGGCATACGAACAACCTCCCTAATTGATATGCGTAAAGATGATGCCGTCCGCAAGCAACGTCATCCTTTTACCGAGCCTAACATGACGCCTTTGGCAAAATGCTTCTGCAAAAACGGATACACGCACAAAATAGGAACTGTGGCTACGACAATGACAGCCGTCTTGACGGTATCCGGAAGCGTATACATGACATTGGTCGTCGCGACCGAATCCCCAATCCCTCCCTGAGAGAGAAGGACGATCTGCCTGAGCAGCACCTGTATCGGCCATTTGGACGAATCGTTGACATACAAAATCGCCTGAAAAAAGGAATTCCAATGCGCTACGGCATAGAAGAGAGAAAAGGTGGTCAGCGCCGGCATCGACAGCGGAATGACAATCCGGAATAAAATGCCGTAATCATGGCAGCCATCTATTTTGGCCGATTCCTCCAGGCTTTCGGGCAGCTGCTGAAAGAAGTTCTTGAGCACGATCAGATTAAAGGCGCTGATGGCTGTAGGAATGATCAGTGACCAGTATGAATTCAGCAGCCCCAGCCATTTGACGATCAGGAAGGTCGGAACTATCCCGCCCCCGAACAGCATGGTGAAGGTCACAAGAAACAGGATGGTGCTGCGCAAGGGAAGGTCCTTGCGGGCAAGCGGGTAAGCCATAAGCGATGTCAATAGAATATTGACAAACGTGCCGACCACGGTAATCAGAATGGTGTTGATCAGGCTGGTGAACACCGTATCGGTGGAAAATATATACCGGAAGGCGTCCAGCGAGAAATCAACCGGGAATAAGACGAATTTGCGGTCAATGATGGCGTTCTCGTCCGAGAACGAAACCGCCAATACATGAATAAACGGGATGATCGTAATCAGGGAGATGAGAATCAACAGCGTCTGGTTCGCGGCATTAAACAGCCGGCTGCTCCAGTTCTTGTTTTCGATCAACTGCGGCGACCTCCTTTCGACAGGCAGCGGGAAGATTAATAAATGCCTTCTTCACCAAACTTCTTGGCGGCATAATTGGCGCCAATGACGAGAATCAAAGCAATCAAAGATTTGAACAAGCCGACAGCCGTGCTGTAGCTGAACTGCCCTTGAACGATGCCGTACGTATACACATAAGTATCGAAGACTTCTGCCACCTCCCGATTCATCGCATTCATCATCAGGAAGATTTGCTCGAAGCCGGAGTCCATGAAATTCCCAAGCCTCAGAATAAGCAGAATCACAATGGTGCTGCGTATGCAGGGCAGGGTGATATGCCATAGCTGGCGCATCCTGCCCGCCCCGTCGATCCTTGACGCCTCGTAGAGCTGAGGGTCAACTCCGGCAAGAGCGGCCAGAAAGATAATCGTTCCCCATCCTGTTTCGCGCCAGATCACCTCCAATATAATTAGAGAACGAAACCAGTCGGAGCTGGCGAGAAAATTGATTTTGTTCCAGCCCATGGAGGCAATCAGCTCATTCACAATTCCCGCCTCGGGTGTCAATAAAATGTATACGATTCCAGAAATAACGACCCATGACATGAAATGGGGAATGTAAATCAGACTTTGCACCCAGCGCTTGAGAATCTGATTCCTCAGCTCATTCAGCATCAAAGCAATCAGAATCGGCAGCGGAAAGAAGAAAAACAGATTATACAGGGCAAGCAGAATCGTATTGCGGAACAGCAGCATGAAATCGGGATCATTGAAGAAGTTGACAAAATGCTTGAATCCGACCCACTTGCTGCCCGTTACGCCGAGGAATGCGATATAGTCCTGGAAGGCGATGACCATCCCCCACATCGGCAAATACTTGAAGATCAGAAAATAGATCAACCCCGGCAGAATCATGGTGTAAAGCCAAAAATACTTCTTAAAGGCAGCGAGCTTTCTTCCGGTAGTACGCTGCGGTCCCCCGCCGTAAACAGCTGCAGCTTGCGAGGATAAATTGGCGGCTTCGTTCTTCAATACGGGTCCCCCTTTCTAATGAACAGCTGGGCTTTGCTTGAAGGAAGAATTTGGTCCATCATAGTCAATATGCCAAATTATCGTCAATAATCATCTGGTAACCTGTTTGGCAGGACCGGCTAAAAAAGCCGCTGGCGGCTTTAATGGGGCAAAAATATGTTTTTTCCTTCACATTGATCGAGTTGATGTGAAAATAAACGTACGACAAATATCCCTGTATCCGAAAGATACAGGGACCATTTATTTTATTAAATTGTCATCTTGATCTCATGTCCCGTCGGCCCAGCAAGGAACGTAGTTATGCCAAGCCCAGCGGAAGCCTATGTTCCCAGATACTTTATTTTTCATCCAGCTTTTTTATGAATGGTTTCCCGGTACAGCCCCATCGGCACCCAACGTGACGGTATCCTTCTGCTTCGCCGAAGCATAGGCTGCAAGCGCAACCTCAATGGCGCGCATCCCGTCAACGCCGGTCACGGAAGCCTGCTTGCGCCCTTCTCCGATTCCGGTTATGAAATCCTCGACAAGGCCTGTATCCATGTCGTCACCCCAGAATGCATGCTTAAAGCCGTTATTATCCGAGAATACGTTGATTTTCTGGTTCATTGCATCGAGGGAAAGCGTGCCTACCGTACCAACGATCTCCAGTGTGACATCCCCCCAGGTGGGGTAGCTGCGATTGCGGTTCCAGCTGCAATCAAGCGTCGCAAATATGCCGTTATTGAAGGTCATAGTAATGATTCCGGTATCGTCAATCGGCGTATCGTATACGAGATTGTCAATTTCAGCATAGACCTCTGTGATCTCTGCACCGGTAAACCAGCGCATGATATCAACGACATGAACGGTATGATCGATAACGGCGCCGCCGCCGGACAAGGCAGGGTCGATGAACCAGCCGCCGGGATTCTGTCCCCGGTTGGTGCCCTTCATGGCAATAATGTCACCCAAGCTGCCGGAGTCGACAATCTCCTTGGCCCGCCGGACTGACGTGCTGAATCGGACCGGGAAGGCCGTCTGGAGCATGACGCCATTCTCCTCACAGACCGCAATCATCTCGCGGGCATCCTCCAGTGTGGTGGCAATCGGCTTCTCGCACATGACGTGAATACCGGCTGCAGCCGCCGACACCACATGCTCCTTGTGACGGATATTCTCCGAAGTTACGATAACGCCGTCCAGCCCCTGCTTCAGAAGCTGCTTGTAATCGGAATAATAGACAGTCCCGAACTCGGCCGCGTATTTCTCGCCGCGCTCCCTATTGTCATCTGCAATCCCCGCCAGATTGACACCCTCTATGCCTTTAAGGGCGTGTGCGTAGCTGTAGGCATGCATATGGGCGAAGCTGATAATCCCTATCTTCATCGTGAACCCTCCCCGTTCCGGATGTTGATTGCCGACTCAGCACCAAGCTTAACCGGTTTGCCTGATTTCATGGATTCGATAGCTGCAAGCGCGATTTCCATCGCCTTGAAGGCATCCTCGGCCGACACACGCGGCTCGTCGTTGTTCGCAATACAAGCCAGGAAATGCTTCAATTCTTTATAATAAGGACTTTCTTTGACAGGGCTTTCCGGCACGGCAACGCCACCGATGCCTTCCTTAGCCACGCGGCTTAAAGCGATAATTGGCTTATCCCTTGAGCTGTCATAGTCGATGACGCCTGTTTTGCCCGCCAGTTCGAACTTCATCGCGAAGCCGTCATGGGCCCAGGACCCCTCAACATGGGCGATTGTGCCGTTCTTAAACCGCAGCGTTACGAGCGAATAATCCAGCTTATCCGGCGCTGTGGGATAAAGGCCCTTCGCGTATACCCGCTCAACCTCGCCAAAATACCATCGCAGAATATCAAAATCATGAATGATCAAATCAAGCGTCAATCCTCCGCTGAAAGAGAAATCGTTATACCAGTTGTTCCAACCCGCAGGGAAGCCGCCGCCCCTGCTCGTCCGGGCTACGGCCACAGGACCGACGGTGCCTGCATCGAGCAATTCCTTGGCCCTTTCATATTCATGGAAAAAGCGCAGCACATGGCCGACGAACAGTCTGACGCCCTTGCCCTTGCAGTAGTCGATCATCTCTCGCGCAGACTCGAGCGTACCCGACAGCGGCTTCTCACAGATGACATGCTTGCCTGCATCCGCCGCTTTCATCACATATTCTTTATGGAGAAAAGTAGGCAGGCAAACGTCAATAACATCAACCTTGTCCAAGTGATTGAGCGCCTCTTCCAGTGAAGGGAATACCCTGGTACCGACACGTGCTGCAAGCTCCTCGCCTCTCTGCGGCCTTATTTCCACGATACCGGCAAGCGTTACGCTCTGCATCTGCGAGTAACAAATCGCATGGTTGCCGCCCATGGAGCCCGCCCCGATTAATAATATATGCATCATTGCCCTTGTCTCCTTTATGGTCAGATGAGACTGCTTTTCCAGCAGTAGATAGGATTTTATCCTTTAATACCGCTCATGGCAATCCCTTCAATGAAATAACGCTGGAAGAATATAAATATCAGGATAATGGGGATGGTTGCCATTACGGCCGCGGCCATCAGCAGCGGATAATCCGTTGAATGCTGTCCTTGAAACGTTGAGATTCCTATCGAGAGCACCCGCATTTCATCCTGACTGGTCATAATCAGCGGCCACTGCAGATCATTCCAGGAGTTCAGAATCGTGAAGATCGCCAGTGATACGAGTGCCGACGTTGACAGCGGCAGATAGACTCTGCTGTAAATACCGAAATAGCTGCAGCCGTCAATCTTCGCAGCTTCTTCCAGCTCGCGGGGAAGACCCATGAAGAACTGGCGCAGCAGGAAGGTACCGAAGGCGCTGAAGATGCCTGGAATAATCAGCACGTAGAAGCTGTCCAGCCAGTTCAAATTGCGCATGATAACAAAGCTTGGAATCATGATAACCTGGGAAGGAATCATGAGAACCGACAGCATGATAACGAAAATGACGGATTTGCCGGGGAATCTCATGCAGGCGAACGCATAGGCGGCCAGAGAGCACAATACGAGCTGGCCAGCGGTTCTTCCAGTCGTCATCAGAAAGGTATTGAGATAATAGCGGCCAAAGTTCACCTTATCCATGACGTTCGCGTAATTTTCGATATGCAATTTGAAAGGGAACCATACCGGAGGAACCTGCATGGATTCCGCAAACGATTTGACTGAAGTGGAGATCATCCATAGAAAAGGGAGTATCATGAACACCGCACCGATGATTAGCACAATATGAACGGCCAAATGTCCGGAACGCCGGGGTTTGGCTTGGGATTGAACAGCCGTTTGGGCCAGAGCCATTTCGATCCCCTCCTTTATTGGTAATGAACCCATTTCTTCTGAAGATACATCTGGACAATGGTGAAAATCAGAATGACAAAAAACAGGATGAATGCTTCAGCAGATGCGTAACCCATGTTGAAAAACTTGAAGCCGTTCTCCCATATGCTATAGACGATCGTCCGCGTGGAATCGAGCATGGAATCGTTCTTTCCAACAAGAATAAAGATCAGATCGAATACCTGAAACGAGTTGATAAACGAAATGACCGTGACGAAGAAGAGACTCGGTCCGAGCAGCGGGATGGTAATACGGAAGAATTGATACACCTTGCTGGCTCCATCAAGAGAGGCCGCTTCGTAGTAAGAGGCGGAGATGCCCTGCAGGCCCGCAAGCAGAATAACGGCGCTGTATCCGATTCCGCTCCATACACTGATCATGATAATCGAGAATAATGCGATCTTATCATCGAACAGCCAGTTCGGCTGCGGAAGATGCAGGCTGCCGAGCACATAGTTAATCAGTCCGTACTCCGAGTTGTACAGCCATTTCCAGACCATGCCGACGGCAATCGGCATGGTGATGACAGGGATGAAATAAATCGTACGATAGGCGATCATGCCGCGGATCTGCGAATTCAGCAATGCGGCGAGAACAACCGCAAAGGCACAGGTAAGCGGTACAGTCCCGATCGTATACAGCAGCGTATTCAGCATTGCTCGCAGGAACACCTCATCATGCGCAAGCGCCGTGAAGTTATCGATTCCGATAAACACCGGCGTCGACAATCCGTCCCACTGCGTGAAGGACAGATAGAGCGATACCAGAGAGGGCGCAATATAGAAGATGCCAAGTCCCAGCACAACCGGTGCAATGAATAAATACGCCCACATGGCTTCATGTAACGCCAGTCCGGAGAATCCGCGCTTCCGGCGCATGCTTTCCCGCACGTGGCCCTTTGCCTGCGCGTCCAATTCCATCATGCAATCGCCACCTTTCCGTTTGTGGTGAAACAGGTGAAAAGAGAGGTCCTTTCACCTGTCCGACAGCAGTATCATTGTTTCTTTTCTTCGGAGAGAATCTTGTCCATACCCTGACCGATGGCCTTCAACGCGTCTGCCATGGATTTCTTGCCGAGGAAAGCATCCTGGATTTCCTTGGTTTCAATTGCCTGCCACTCGGCTGTTTTCTCCGATACGGGATAAGGCACACCGAAGGTCAGGGAGTCGACGAATACCTTAAGGTCCAGGGAAGGAATCGACTTCAACCAGCCTTCTTCCGTTCCCTTGAGAGCGGGGATACTGAAGCCGGAATCGGCAAGATTCGTATTTCCTTCTTTACCGGTCAGGACTTTAATGAGATCCCATGCATCCGATTCATTCTTGGTGTTATTGTTGATGGTCCAGCTTAGACCGTGCACGATGGAAGCCTTTTGTTTGCCGGCGGGCAGTGCAGCAACCGCCAGCTTGTCGCCAAGCAGCTCGTAAAGCTCGGGACCATTAACGGACAGCCCCGGGTACATAGCCGCCTTGCCGGATCCGAAGAGCTGGATGGCCTCCGTCTCCAATTGCTGCTGTTGGTTCGGCGAGTAACCGTTCTTCATGAAGCTGTCCATCCATTCAAAGGCGGATAGGGCTTCGGGCGTATCAAAGCCGGATTTGGTTTTGTCGGGATTCAGCACATAACCTCCTGCCTGGGAGATAAAGTTGTAGTAACCGTTCTGGCTGGAGGCAGGTGCGATAAAGCCGTAAATGCCGTTCGCTTTATCCGTCAGCTTCGGGGCGTTCTCCGTAATAGTGTCCCATGTCCAGGTTTCATCTGGATATTTGACTCCTGCTTTGTCGAAGATTTCTTTGTTGTAATAGAGGCCTACGGAATCCAGGAAGTAAGGAACGCCATAAAGATCGCCGCTGTACGTGTATAGATCTACCAGTGCAGGCGTGTAAACGGAAGTATCGAAACTATCTTTTTCGATCAAAGGCTTCAAGTCTTTAATAAGGCCGGCGGAGGCATAGGCATAGATGTTCGGACCATTCATCCAGAAGACATCGGGGCCGCCCTTGCCAGCCAGACTGGTTTTCAGCTTTGTCCAATAATCGGCAAATGGCGTATATGTCACTTTGACGTCGACATTAGGATGGTCTTTCTTATAGAGGGCGATAGTCTTGTCGATGAAGCCTTTGGCATTCTCATCCCACAGTGCAACGTTAAGCGTCTTTTTGCCATCGGTTCCACTGGAACTGCCGCTGGAGCCGTTACCGCTGCAGGCAGCAAGAATAGAACCCGCCATCACAAGCATGACCAATAAAGAAATTGCTTTCTTACTCATTTGAATACCTCCTATAAAATAGAATTAAGGCAGTTGAAAGCTAATGAGAAAAAAAGTTGCTGCACCCGATGTATGCCGGATTTTCACCTCCTTAAAAAGGATGAAATCATATCTTTATCCTCCCATTGGATTAAGTGGGTGGTTGTAAACAAATAACGAGCAAATACTTCACTTCGATTGCGGAAGAATGTAATTGATCCTAAAATAATTTCATTATTCGGAAAACTAAGAAAATGGCAGCTTGCCGTCACATTTATGCCAGCCGGGATTCTATCGTCGCATCATGAAGAGCTTAGCTGAATTATATGCCTTTCAGGAAATTCATGTCAATATATTTTACATAAATACCCTTATAAGCTTTTTTTTAAGATATAGTTCACATATAATTGACATTGAAAACTTCTGTTTCTATCCTGAAGTTCTGCCAGGTTTCGTAGGTAAATGTCATGTATATGGTCTGGACGGGAGTCAAGCCATTGAATATTTTCCCTTTAACATGCTAATAGATAGGATACAAACGATAGAAAAAGTAAAAAAGATACGGGAACTCTATGGAGTAAGATAAGCAGACAAATTATGAAACAGCATAAGTTAATCCATTCATTGGATTATGTATTTAAAAAAAATAAAGCGCTTGCAAGATATTTTATCGGCAATTCCCTCTATTGTCAATATTTTGATTTCCATCCAGTTTCAATTTGTTATTGCCGATATTCTTCCCTATCGGCTACTATTGGCTGTAACACGAATGCAGCATTTTCACTATACACTCATATTCCGGAGGTACTGCCATTGAAGAAAATCCGAACGGGCGATTTAAAACTAATTCAGGAATTGAATCGCTTTATTATCCTGAATATGATTCGGGAGCATGGCCCGATCTCGAGAAGCGAGATTGCCAAACGTAATAAGATCAGCCCGACTACCGTTGCTTCGGCAGTTCAGGAGCTGATCAAGGAAGGCTTCGTGAACGAGATCGGCGTCGGCGTGTCCAACGGAGGGAGAAAACCAATTCTTCTCACCTTCTCGCCTGACAATCATTTTATGATATGCGTATCGATTGCGAACTCGCAAATTGAGGTTGCCAAGATGAATCTGGCCTTCAAAATTATCGAAAAACAAACGATGCCAAGCCGGGAGCTTCAAGGTGATAAGGTGATCTCGGCAATGCATGAAATGATTGACCGTGTAATCGCAAACATCCCCGATATGCAAAAATGCATTGGTCTTTCCGTCGTTACACCGGGCATTGTCGACAAGGGTACTGGAGTTATTCATTATAATGCTAAATTGAGTCTGATGAACGTTCATCTTAAAGCCTCTCTGGAGGAACGTTACAGACTCAAGGTGTGGGTGGAGAATGACACGAATGCCACTGTGCTCGCGGAGAAAAAAACAGGAAAATATGGCGGAGCCCGTGACCTGTTGTATATAACCATCGGTGATGGAGTCGGTGCGGGTATTATTCTTAACGATACATTGCTTAGCGGAGCGCGCGGTGGCGCCGGGGAATTTGGTCATACCAGCGTGGACCGGAGCGGAATCCGATGCGAATGCGGCAATGTCGGCTGCCTTGAGAATTACGTGAGCTGGCCAGCGGTATACTGGAGGATCGTGACGTCGATATCAAGGGGGAGGGCAACGTCAATGATGGAGATGGCAGGCGGCGACCGCAATGCCATTACACCTGTCATCTTCAATCAGGCGCTTGATGCCGGGGATGCTCTGGCATCCGATATCGCTGACGAAATCACGGGTTATTTGGGTGCAGGTATCGTTAATCTCGTAAACCTGCTCAACCCCGAGGTAATCATTACCGGCGGCGAGCTGATCGATAATTCCGGTGTCCTGTTCGAAAAGCTCAAGGCCTATGTATCCAAGCACGCGCTTTATGCACTTTCGGACAAGCTTCAAATCTGCACTTCTTCCCTCGGCCAGGAAGCCAAGCTGATTGCTGCTGCCTCCGTTCTTCTGCAGGATGTGTTTCATTTTTCACTCGCAGAGTAAACAAGGAAGATTGCCAAAGGTTGGTTCAGCAGTCTTCCTTGTTTGCAGACAATGATATTCTACCCCCAGGCTGCCACGGCAGCCTGTTTCCCGATTAAGAATCGTGAATCCTGATTGTTTATAACGCCTGGCCGCTATACGCAAAAAGATGGTCGGGAGCTCCCGCAGTCGATACGGATCCAGAGGGCTCTCACAGCAATCTTCCGTCCCGGCCGCCTCCTGTTCCTGAATAAGGAATTCCCGCTTCCCAATCGCGGGCGCCAGCCGGAACTTCAAAGTCATCGACGGGGAACGTGACCCGGCATCCGGTCCGGGCGGACAGATATGCCCCTTCGACGATTTCCAGCGCGGCCAGCGAGCTGTCCGCCAAGGTGAAATCGGACTTGCCAGCAGCGATCAAATCCGCCATATTCTCCAGATGAAGCTGATGTCCCGTTACCGGAAACTCATGGGGCTCAATCAGCTCCCCGGCAGGATGCTCATGGTTGAGGAGCCAATAGCCGTTTTCCCAGCCCCAGAATTCGATCAGTCCATGCGTACCGACAAGCCGGAACAATGTCTCTTTGCCTTCACGGGCCACGAGCACATCATCGCCTGTGTTCATCACAACACGGATGCCGCTGCGCGTCTGCGCATAAGTAATTGCAGCTGTCTCCACCTGCATGCCGTCCCGGTAAGTGCGTGTGGAGGTGTCGCATTGGCCCATCACCCAGTCCATCGGCTCGTTGCCAGTCAGCTTGACGAAGAAATTGAGCCAATGAATTCCGGCGTTGATTATATCCCATTTGGCATTCTGGATTTCCACCAGCTTAAGGGCTCCGATCTCCCCTTTCTGCACCCGCTCGATAATCGCAACTGGCGTCGCCTTCGCCAGCAGCCCATGCGGCACCGCGACAGGAAGTCTCCGGGACTTGATTGCCTCGAGAATCCGGCGGCCCGAAGCCGCCGTGTGGCCGAGCGGCTTTTCAACCAGAATCCCTCTTAACGGCAGCATGGCCAGCGCATCCATCGCAACCTCTTCATGGGAGGGCGGGAATGTGCTGACACAGACGATATCCGTTTTGCATGCTTCGAACATCTCCTTGTGATTCGTGAACGTAAGAATTCCCGGATACTTCTCCTTCAACCGCTCGCAGACATCCGGCCTCAGATCGGCCGCCGCCTTGAGCTCGAATCTGTCCGACGATTCCAGCGCCTTCATACTCAGCTGTCCGCCCTGCCCCCCTCCGACAACAGACGCAGTTAATTTATTCATGTTTGTCCTGCTCCCTTCCCAATTACCAGATTGGTATCATCCATTTCTAATAAATCAGAACCTCCGCTATTGCTCCTTCTGTTTACGGTAATCACCCGGCGACACCGATGTCACTTTTTTGAAAGCCCGCGTAAAGGAAATGACGCTCTGATAGCCGGCTTTTCCCGCGATGGACTGGATCGGTTCGGGCGTAGTCCGAAGCAGCTGCTTGGCATATTCAATCCGCAGGCGGATCAAGAAATCCATGAAGCCTTCACCGAACTTTTCTTTGAACAATTGGCTGAGGTATTTCGGATTCAAGCCGAACTCTTCTTTGAGACGCTCAAGGGAAAGATCCGGATTGGTGAAATTCATTTCTATATATACCCGCATCTCCAGCAGAAGATGATGATGATTGTTCGCGCTGTGGGCGCTGCCAATCTTCTCTCCGATCTCATATAAAATACTGAAGAACGGAAGCTGGATATCCTGCAGCGTCTCTGCCGTATCGAGTACATCCGTAAGGAGCGACATTCCCTTGTCTCTCCATGGCTTCTGATATTCCGGAGATAGCTCGCTGATTGTTCTGTCCAGCTGGAAAATCAGATAGTTCAGCAGGCTGATCACATCATCCGCCGACAAGTGATCAGAATGGAAATCATCAAAAAGCTGCTTGAAGGTCTGGCCCCATCCGGCCGCGCCAATTCGAAAGTCCTGGGCCAGCGAGCGGATCGGCTGCAAATAGGAGAACAGCTCGGCACCCTGCCTGACATTCGTTTCCGCAAGCAGAATGACCGTGCCCAGCCCTCTGAAAAATTTGGTTTTGAGCGCCTGGAGCGCTTCCTGGTACGATTCCGCGATTTGATCATGATGACTCACCATAGCGCCCATGCCTACCGTAACGGTTAAGGGCAGATGATGGGTCACCCACTCGAGGAATTCCCCGCAGGCCTGCCGGGTTCTCTCCGTGCCCGCATGCTCGGACTGGAGCACGATGCAGATCAGCCTTTTGCCGGATACCCATTCACTCCAGCAGGACAAGGAATAATTATAGAAGATCTCGGTGGCGCTGTTATGAATGGCGTATTTAAACAGAAATTGATCCCGTTTGGTAAAGCTGTGGTTGAATACGGCATAGTTGTCGATCTCAATGGCGAGCACCTGGGCTCCCTGGAGCGCCTCCGGCAGATTGTACTTGGCCATCTCGTCAGCCCATTCGTCTTCACGGATGTGGCGGATCCCTTCAATCACTTCATATAGAAAATGTTTCTTGCGGAGTGTAATCTCTTCTTCCTGCTGCTTCTCCATTATTGTGGAACGTTTCTTTAAATCTTCAATGGCGGATTCGATCAGCATAAACTCATTGGTTCCTGTTTTGATCGGCTTGCCGGTGCCAAGAGATTGGATTTGGGATACGACATTCTCCAGCGGCCGGTAATTGCGCCGGGTTACATAGACAATCGCAACGAGCCCGAGAATGACCGTAATCGCACCCAGGATAATCCAGAATTTCGATGCCTCGAAAGCAAATTTGCTAAAAGCGCCGTTCACCAATCCGCTGCGGAATGTCCAATTCAGATAGTCGGACCTGGTTTCCGACAACATCTGGTGATCATTCAGATTGCCGCCGTTCCCAAGGATGTCCGTATCGTCGGCGCCGGTGACGGACACGAAGCTGACCTCTGGGTTATAGGTTTGCTCCACCAGTGAGCGCAGCGTATCCACCTTCACATTGGCGACGACGAGACAACGCTCTCCAAGAGGAGTAAAATAGCTTCTTGCCAGTGTAACCATATTTTTCGGCGTGGACTGGGCAAACTCCTGGTAGCTGTGGGGAGATGTCCATTTCATGGAGCCTGTGGACTGCTCCATCTCACGAATGTACGCGTTTTCCGGGAAATCATCCTGACGGAACATATATCGCTCCGTCAGAACGATTTCATCCTGGGAGCGGACCAGATAAATCGAATCAACAAGGGGATTCTGCCTTTTGAACGTCTCGATTTCCTTCAGCATGTCCTTATTCAGCACCACATTCTGCTTGCTCTTCGACTGAAAGAACAGATTCAATACCTTATTGTTGAGCGTAAAGTCAACAAGCGCATAATCGATTCCATTGAGCGAATTCTCGACTTTATTCATCGCCAGCAGATTCAACACATGGTTCGCCTTTACTGCATCCCTCTTCGATTGCGCGCCCAGTTCCTGAAAAAAGATAAAAAACAGGAAGGATGAGATGAAGAGAAGGATCGGCAAATACGATAAGAGCATGCGGTAATACCAGGGTCGTTTCATCGGCGCACCTCATAAGGGAATGAATGCGGATAACGAGTCTGTCGCGCGGCAGACCCGTTATCTCTATTTTTTGCTGTTATGATTTATACTGCTCATCATATGCTTTTTGATTGGCCTCGATATATTTCTCCAGTCCGAGACCATCGAAGCCTTTCACGTAGTCGTCCCAGCTTTTATCCAGATCCTTATTGCCCGTAATAAATTGAAGCGCATTCGTGCTGATATAGCTCATGATATCGGTCTTCATCTGTGCAATATTCTGCGCTTCCTCAGGATTGTACCAAATCGCTTGCGGGAAGGTCTCCTTCGGCTTGAACGGCACGAGCTTGTCGGTCTGAAGGGCGAGATATTTCTCGAAACCGTCCGGCTTGGTGATATCCTGCCCCTGAACGTTGGCATTGAAGAGATCGGCAGGCGTATACTTCAAGTTGTTATCCCAGGTTACGCTGCGTTTATCCTTGCGCGTGTAAGCCTCGATTCCTTGATAAATGGCGGGGTTGCCGTCAATTCCCTTCTCATCCGGCTTGGCGTCGAACCAGCCGATATCCTTGGGACCGTACATGGAATCAAGCGCGCCTTCCTGCGAGTAGAAGTAATCCACGATTTTGATGGCGGCAATCTGCTGCTCTTCACTGGCAATATTCGTGACCGCAAACTGCGCGTCACCGACACTTCCGCCAAAATAACCGGTGAGCTGAACGCCGCCCGGCCCCTTGATCGGAGGAACGACTTCATACTGCGTCCATCTGGCGTCATCCGTTATGGTAGGAACGCAGCACCCGCCGGTGAACGCGCCTAAAATTATCGTGTCGGGATTGTCTGCCACCTTCTGCAGGCCTTCCAAATTCTGCGTATACGCCTGCGGGTCGATCAAGCCTTCCTGGTAAAGCTTCCTGACATAGGCCAAGCCTTCTTTCCACTCCGGCTTGTTGGCGGAGATATCCACGACTCCATCATTGAGGGTCAGGAAGTTCTCATCCGTCGCATAGATGAATGCATTCATCAGGTAATAGGTAGGCTCGCCATGCCACCACTTCGTGGCACCCGTAAGCGGGATTTCGTCTTGGAGCCCATTGCCGTTCGGGTCCTGCTCTTGAAACGCTTTCAATACCTTGTACAGCTCATCGGTTGTCGTCGGCATTTGCAGATTCAGTTTCTGAAGCCACTCTTTATTGATATACATTTTCTGCGAGTAATCGCAGTGGTAGCATTCCTCGAGTCCCGGCAAAGCATAGATATTTCCGTCCGGAGCGGTCACGCCCTTAAGCAGATAAGGCGATTTCTCGAATGCGGCCTGGATGTTAGGTCCATACTGCTCAATCAGCTTGTTTAACGGAAGCAGGATACCGCTTTGGCCATACTTGATTTGATCGTTCTGGTTAAATTGGCCTCCGAAGAAAATCGGCGGGTAGTTGCCGCTGGCCAGCAGCACATTTTGTTTCTCTAGCACCGCATCGGCCGGCGCAAGGGTCCAATTGATATCCACATTGAATTTTTCCGCAATCAGCTTCGTCAAGTCATTATCATCATAATCCTGAATGGCGGAGGACTGCAATGTAAACGCGGGAAGCGAAATCCTGCCCTCTGCAGAAGCCGGAGCGTTGCCTCCTGTGTCCTCGCCGGTGCCGGCTCCTGAATTTGAGCATGCGCTTAAGACCAGAATGGCAGCCAGTAACAATCCGAATATTTTGGTCATGAACTGTAACCCTCCCTCTCAAATTAACCCTTCAAAGAGCCGATCATCATGCCTTTGACGAAATATTTCTGGATAAACGGATAGAAGATCAGGACGGGCAGGCTTGCCACTACAATCAGCGCATATTTAAGCAGTGCCGCGATCTCCTGCAGAGCCATCATGCGTTCGGGATCAGCAATTATCTTCCCGGGCTGCGTGTTCAGAATCAGAATATTCCGCAGAATCAGCTGGAGCGGAAACAAATGATCCGAATTCAGATAGATCATCGCATCGAAATAGGCGTTCCAGTTATTTACCCCGTAAATCAGGACGAGCACGGCAAGAATGGGCTTCGCAAGAGGCAGCACAATGCGCCGGAATATGCCGATTTCACTGCATCCATCCAGTTCAGCGGCTTCATATAGTTCATCCGGAACGCTCGTCTGGAAGAAGGTCCGGGCGACGATAACCTGGAACACCGCAAGCGCTCCCGGAAGAATAAGCGCCCATCTCGTATCGAGTATGCCAAGTGACTTGACAACCAGGTACGTCGGGATCAGGCCGCCGCCGAAAAACATGGTGAACACCAGCAAGCCCGTGATCAGTCCCCTTCCATAAAGCTGCTTGCGTGCCAGCGGATAAGCGACCATGACGGTCAGGGAAACCTGAAACAGCAAACCGGCTATGGTGTAAAAAATAGAATTCAGATAACCCGTCAGCAGCTGTGAGCTTGCAAAGATCGCTTTGTACGCGGCAAGTGTGGGCTCAACCGGGAAAATGGAGACCCTTCCGGCAACAACCGCATTGGAATCGCTGAACGATGAGCTGAGAACATTGAGCAGCGGATAAGCAATAATAATCAGAATCAGAATCAACACGGCATAGATAAGTCCCAGAAAGATCCGGTCAGACGGGCTTTCCTTGATTTTAATGCCAGACATCGATGCGCCTCCCTTCACCATCTACCATAAACTGTGCTCCGAGAACCGCCGGGCGATCCAGTTAACCAGAATAAGAAGAATGAATGTAATGACCGAGTTGAAAACGCCGATTGCCGTGGAATAGCTGTAATTGGCATTCATTAATCCTACTTTGTAGACGTAGGTTGCGATCACTTCCGAGCCTGGAAGATTAAGCGAGTTTTGCAGCAGATATGTCTTCTCGAAACCGACATTCAGCACATCCCCCGTACTGAGAATCAGGAGGACGATGATCGCCGGCATGATCCCCGGAATATCCACATGAAGCATTTTTTTGAAACGCGACGCCCCATCCACTCTCGCCGCCTCATACAGATCGGGATTGATGCCCGATAGTGCCGCCAGGTAGATAATGGAGGCATAGCCCATATGCTGCCACATATCCGTGAGGGCATAGACATATTTGAAATCCTGGGCCAGCCCCAAATAATTGACCGCCTTCATGCCAAGCAGCTTGAACAGCTTGCCAATCTCTCCCGTTGGCGCAAGGAAGAGCAGAATCATGCCGGACATGACGACCGTTGAGATAAAATGGGGGGCATATGTGACCATTTGAACGGTTTTCTTGAAAAAACCGGTCCGGATTTCATTCAGAAATAAGGCCAGGATAATCGGTGCCGGAAAATTGAACAGCAAGGTGACCAGGCTGATCTGCATGGTGTTCCTCAGAATCGGCCAGAAATTGGGGGAACCAAAGAACTGCTGAAAGTGCTGCAGCCCTACCCAATCGCTCCCCCACATCCCCTTGGCGATATTGTAGTTTTTGAAAGCGATTTGTACGCCCAGCATGGGAATATATTTGAAGATGATAATATAAGCCAGCGGCAAAAGCACAAGCAGATATAGCTGCCAGTACCTCGCAAGCCTTTTCTGGATCAGATTGGTCTTCCCGGTGCCGGGATTAACGGCGGTGATGCCGGCATGGTCCGCATTTGCTGCCATCGCTGCTCCTCCCCTCGAAGAATTTCTTGTGCGGCCTGCCTAGCGAAGCGCCTCTTGCATATATCTTCCATTCTGGACAGCGGCCCTGTCCGGATCTGCTTCCGCCTGTCCGGATTCTTCTTCAACCATAATCCAGCCGTCATACCCGATCTCTCTCAGGAAAGACGTGATTCCGGGATGGTCAATAACGCCCTCTCCCATGGCCCGCCACTGCCTGCCCCGGGAAATATCCTTGAAATGCACATGGCGGATCAGAGAAGCATGTGCGCGGAATACGTCCAATACCTCCATTCCGCCATTGGCAATATGACCGGAATCCGGACAATATCCCACATAGCGGGTATCCAGGCCGGCAAACATGACCGCATAATCCGCTTCCGTGATAAAGACCGAGCTAGGCGGAGAATTGGGATGGAACGCGCAGATAATTCCTCTGCCGCTGGCCCGTTTGGCCACAGCGTTGATGCACTGGAGCGCATTATGGCGCCGTTCGTCGAGGTTGGAGCGGTCAGTGCCGGGAAGCTGAACGAGAATGAGTTTGGCCTGCGGAAAATGGTCCAAATAATCAAGCAGCCTCTCCGTCTCCGCTGCTTCCTCCTCCGTCTCTTCGGGGTGAAGCCAGGGAAGCGCCAGCGTGAGAGCCGCGAGCTTAAGCCCTCTGTTCCCCAATGCCTCTTGAAGCAGCCCCGGGTCCTCATAGAACGAACCGAGCATACAGACCTCCGCTTCGACTCCGCTGAAGCCGGATTTCTGGATGGTATCCAAAATCTCGGCGAATGAATTCTTGTATCTGTCATACGACATCTGCCAGGTATAGGTCTGGCATCCGAATTGAACCGGCATCTTATCCCGCCTCCCTGATACGTTCCCGGATGAAGGCTATTGCCTGCCTTCCCCACTCTTCCACTTCCGCATTAAAGCAAAAGTCCACGCACCACCATTCCATAGTCTCAATGGCAGGCTTCAGTTCAGCGAGGATTTCGGGGAAGTAAATCAGGCCTGCGCCGAAGGCGGCATGCGTACTGGTCTCATCGTCATGCAGAGTGCCGTCCGAGTCGATCAGGTGAAAATGTCCGATATGGCCTTTCAATAACCGGGCATATTCGGCTATCCCGCCGGGAAGAAGCTCCTTCGCTCCAGCGTGCCTGGCTCCAACTGTGCCGCTCATATAAGCATGACTCGTGTCAAACAGGACCTTGAAGGCCGGGTGATCCACCATCTCCACCAGCCGCCTGACTTCGCTTGGCTTGTTCAACCAGAAGCCGGGCTCGAATTCCCAGACGATCCGCATGCCCGCTTCCTCTGCTAGTGCCCCCGAATCACGCCATGTCCCGGCAAGCCGCTGAAACCGCTCCTCATATTCCCGCTCGTCAAGAGTACCGGGAGGGCTGACCGTATCGACCCGGATGGTCGAAATCCCCAAATCTCCGGAGAAATCAATATAGCTCTTCAAACGCTCAAGGTATGACTCTCTCGAGACAAGCGCCGGGGAAACCTTGGTAAAATCGGGCGCATAGCCGGAGATACCCAATCCGCAAGCTTCGATTTCATCGAGCA
The DNA here is from genome assembly GCF_056269255.1 of Paenibacillus sp. JT31N17. Lineage (NCBI taxonomy): Bacteria > Bacillati > Bacillota > Bacilli > Caryophanales > Paenibacillaceae > Paenibacillus > Paenibacillus sp. JT31N17. The sequence continues at coordinate 841,873 of NZ_JBWDNP010000001.1, read as the reverse complement.
GTTCAAGCCGGCTCCCGCGGGTGGGGTGACTCTCAGGTGTCGGATGGGGAGCGAAGCCGTTGATTTCCACGCCGTCGAAGCCGGCTTCTCGGGCATACTGCAGAATTCTGCTGAACGGCCAGGGCGACGACGCGAACGGTCCGAACGCGAATGCCCATGAGCCGATTGATAGTTTGGGATGCAAGAGCTTAACCTCCTTTGCCGTTATACTTTGTGCTTGAGAAGAAATGCCAGCGTGGTCCGGTTGAATTCGTCCAGCTTCTCCCAGTGGTGGGTGTGGCCGGCGCCTGCGAATACGGCGAGCTCGGCGCCGGGAATGCCCGATGCAATCGCTGCGGAATAATGAAGCGGTGTGAACAGGTCGATATCACCCGAAGTGACCAGCACGGGAGCCTCAATCGCATGCAGGCGGTCCCGGGTGTCGTGGGCGATACAAGCGTCGCATTGGGCCTGAAACGAGTGAAGCGGCATGGGATTGGGATCGGTCAAGCCCGCCTTCTCTCTTTGCAGCAGATCGTAAAGCCTGTTATTATGCCACTCAGGCGTAAAGATCCAAAGCTGCAGCAGACGATTGAAAGCGACCGGATCGCAAGCGGCCCGAAGCGAGCGGAAGGCTTCGAAGATCCGTCGGGTGTAGACGTCGCAACGGTCCCAGGATGCGATAAGCGTAAGCGAGCGAATTCTGCCAGGCTCGAGCAGAGCCAGCTCCTGGGCAATTCCGCTGCCCATCGAAATGCCGGATACATGCGCTTTCCCGATCTGCAGCGCCTTCATCAGACCGGCGGTATCCTCCGCCATCATCCGGGTACTGTATGGACCTTCCGGATTGCCGGACCGGCCTGCCCCGCGGTTATCCACGAGGATGCAGCGGAAATGGCGTTCGTAAGCCTTCACATGATCCTCCCAGACCGATCCGTCCGCACCCAGGCCCATAAGCAGAATCAGCGGCTCGCCGCTTCCCCGCTCCTCGTAATGCATATCGATGCCATTCGTTCTCACGCTGGGCATAACCGTTCACCTCGCTTTCAATTGATTGCGGATAAAGTCAATTCCGAGTCTTGCCGCGTCATCGTTATGCTCGGAGAAGGAGCGCCACAGATGCAGTCTGGAGATCAATCCGGGCACGGTCATCCCGAATGCTTCAATCGTCAGCCAGCCATCGTATCCAATCTGTTCAAGCGCCTGGAAGACCTCCGGTCTGATGGCGTGACCGCTCCCGGGTACACCGCGGTTGTTCTCCGATATATGGACATGTTTGATCGACGGCCCCGTGTTTCGCCAGGCTTCGGCTACGTCATTCTCTTCGATATTGCCGTGATGGGTATCCGCCAGCAAGCCTACATTCGGAAGACCCACCTCACGGACGAACCGGGCTCCCTCCGCCATTGTATTGACCAGATACATTTCAAAACGGTTAAGCGGCTCCAGGGCGAGCGTAATCCCAAGGGAATCGGCATACTCGCCGGCTTCCCGCAGCGTCTCCACTGCGAAGCCCCATTCGTCCTTCTCCGGAGTGCGTCCGGTAAAGCGTCCGAGCCCTTGAAACAGAGGGCCGCACATCAAATCCGCACCGGCGGCTTTCGTATGATCGATGCTTCGCTTCAAGGCATCCACAGCAGCCTGCCTGAGTGGCGCAGCCCGGCTTGCCGGATCGGCCTCTGCCGCATCCAGAGCGGAGATCGTGGTCCGCTTCAAGTCCAGCTCATCCAGCGCTGCACCCAATGCGATGGCGGTCTCATCAGTCAATCCGTCGACCGGGATTTCGACGCCGTCGAAGCCCCATTCCTTGATTTGGCGAAATAATGCGGCATGCCGGACCGCATCGGGTGAATCTGTCCACAGCAGCAAATTGACGCCGATTTTCATCGAATCACTCCCAGGGCTTCAGGATGATTTTGCCGTTAAGCTGGGAAGCCGACACTTCGAAGGCTTCCTGGATATTGCTCATCGGAATGACATGGGTAATGAATGTATCCAGCAGCGGCGAGTTTTGAATCACCTGCATGATTTTCGGGAAATGATTGATGTTGTAGTGCCAGGAGCCCGTTAGGGAAATGCCCTTGCGAATCAGGTCGGGACTGATCCGGATCGGTGTCTCCGCCCCGCATTCCCCGACAAAGCAGACCTGGCCCATTCTCTTGACGGCGTCGATCTGCAGGCGGTGCGCCGCGACAACGCCGGAGCATTCAATTCCACAATCAGGCCCTCTGCCGCCGGTTAACGCTTTAATCTTCTGCACAGCTTCAGGATCGCGCGGATCGATAATGTGATCGACGCCCAGTTCTCTGGCCAGATTGATCCGGTATTCCTGCATTTCAACGGCAATGGCGGTCGCCCCGCGGTACTTGGCGTTCAGGACAGAACCCAAGCCTACCGGACCAAGCCCCGTTATCAATACCGTTGTGAACGCATCCACACCCATGCGCTCGAACGCGCCGTGAGACGGGCCCAGCCCGCAGCAGGCGAGACTTGCCTTTTCGTAAGAAACGCCGTCCGGGATTTTGGGCAGCAGCGCGGAAGGCTTGGCGATATACTGGCTCATGGTTGCCGCATGGACATCCAGATTATGCTCGCAATGAATGTAATCCCCCTGCACGCAAAGCCCGCATTCTCCGCATGGATACTGCGGCATGACGACGACACGGTCGCCCGGCTTCACCGTACTCCCCGGAGCTGCCTGAACGACCTCGCCCGCAGCTTCGTGGCCAAGACAATCGCTCTCATGCCCATGCACGAAGCTCTTGTACTCGGCGCACATCGGCGCGGCGTGAATTTTGACCAGCGCCCACCCCTCACGGAGCTCAGGCATTTCCTTATCCACCAGTACCGCTTGCCTTTCACTTATGATTGCCGCTTGTTTCATCTTTGCTCACTCCCCCTCATGTCGGTTAGGTTCATCGCGTGTTATCGTTTGGCCGAAGAGCTCCCGCTTCTCCCCGTACTTGAATGTGAGTCCGAGCTTCTTTGCTTTGCCGAAAATATAGTCCAATGCAGCAGGGAGCTCATCTTCGCTTAAATGCTCGATCATGAGCGGCGGCTCCTGCGGCAGCCTGCTCAGCTGCGTTAAATATTCATCATAATCCAATGTCCCGTTTCCCAAATACGTTTCCGTGATCTGAGTTGTGGCATGATGGACCAGGTTGGTGTCTTTGGCATGGCAGCTGACGATGTAAGGGCCAAGCTTTTCGAAGCATCCGCGGATAAAATCTCCATTGTAATAAACTCTTCTCGGGTCGGAGGTCATATTAACCGGATCCAGATGAACGGCAAATGCGTCGCGGTTAATTTCTTTCATCATCCGCAAGTACAAATCCGGATTATCCGGCAGCACGTAGGACTCCGTCTCCAGAACCAGCTTGGTCCGGCGGGGCTGCACTTCATCGATGATGCGCTGGATCACCCGAATGTTATGCTCAATGTTCGCCTCCGCGAAATTGTCCTTGTGGCTCATTACGCATCCCATATTGTTGTAGCTGCCCCCGTGCATGACACAGCAAACCGTTTCCATTTCCTCCGCCTCACGGAGGCGGGTCATGATTTCGGCAATGTTCTTCTCCTGTCTGGCAATATCGGGATCGGAAATATTGATGCAATACGCACCTAACTCCGCCAGCACGATATCCGCCTCTCTAAACGCCTGTTTGTACTCTTCCCGTTCGTTACCGTCTGCAATGTAGCTGCAGTATGCGGCGGAATAGCCCAGCCGCTGGTGAATCTTCACAAGCCTGGCCGGATCTCTTTCTTCATGCTTGAAGATTGGACCGCCTAATCGCATTCGCTCATCCCCAGTCCTATATATCGTTGTAACCGCTTGCAGATTGAGTATAGTGGGAAGCTCCGCATAAAAACAATTATCAATTTTCTGTTTCGAATCTATTAGTCAAAACCTTGCCGCGCAAGGCTTTCCCCTGGCAAACAAACCGATTTCCGCCGCTTAACAATTTGGCAAAAATATCCCTGGAGCTCGAGCAGGGTCCGGCAGCAGCAGATCATTTTCGGAAATGGAGGCAGCCCGGTTTCTTTGTAACGGTCAGCGTATTATGTCTGTCGAGGTCTGAAACCAAGTGCAAGTGGAAATGTTGTATATAGGGTATGAGGTATCTGCGTCTGCATTTTTGGTATCCGCAGCCTCTAAGAAGATTGTCAAGGAGTGAGCGGGAATTGCCGGCAAGCATTGAAGTTATTTTAAGAACCATCCTCACCGTTGTTATCGTCATCGTGATAGCCCGGGTCGTGGGGAAACAGGCCATTTCCCAGATGGGCTCTTATGATTTTGCCTTTGTCATTATATTGGGATCGATTGCGGGCAACCTGGCCTTCAACCTCAAAATAGGCACATGGTATTTTGTTGTTTCCTTGATCACATTTGGCGCAGCGTCCTTTCTGCTGTCATTATGGATCATCAAATCAAGAACTGTAAGAAAATGGATATCCGGACAACCGACCGTTGTCATTGAGCGAGGTAAGATTCTCGAACAAAATCTGAAAAAAATCTATTATTCATTGGACACGTTGAGCCAGGAATTAAGACTGAAGGATATCTTCAATATCGAGGAGGTGGAGTACGCGGTCCTTGAATTGAACGGGGAGCTGTCCGTCCTGAAGAAGCCGGAATTCCGCCAGGTTGTCCAAAAGGATTTATCCCTTGCTCCACAGCCGACTGCAAACTTCCCCATTGAATTGATTATGGATGGGGAACTGATCGGGCAGAACCTGAAGGAGAATGACTTAAAGGCATGGCTGGATCAGGAGCTGAAGAAGCGTAAGCTGAAAATCCCCGATATTTTCTATGCCGTGAAGAGCTCTAGCGGAAATTTCTATTGGGATGTCTATCGGGACGGTATTAAGAATCCTGTTGATACAGAGTAGCCTATGCATCCGGCTGCGGTTCCTGCAAGACTTGGCCCGAACAAGCCCATTTTCGAAAATATTGTCACGAATCGCTTCCAGGGTAATATCTTATATAGTCAAATGACTATTTTTTGGAGGTTATCTTAATGGATCGTGGATTTTTTCCTGGTGGTGGTTTTGGTGGAGGCTTTGGCCGTCGTCCTTTCTTTCGTCCGTTTCCTCATCCCTTTTTCCCTGGACGTTCCCTGTTTCCGTTCTTCTTCCTGTCTCCGTTCATCTTTCCTTTCTTCAGGGACGGTAACCCGGATGACATGTTGTTCGCGCAGCACCAGGCTCAGCCTGGAGACACATTAGCCGCTGTCGGCCACAAATACAACATGCCTCATTCCATTATGGAGGAAGCCAACCCGCATATTACCAATCCTAACCAATTGCAGGCCGGCGAAATGGTGAATATCCCCCGCATCTCCCATATGGTTTGTCAGAAGACCTACAATGAGATGCCGACTCCCATGAATCAAGGCTAGTATTCGGATCCGCTGAAAATGTCAAACAAGACCTTGCCGCCAAGTCTTGTTTGACATGATTCAGGGATCAAATGCTCCGAGCACCGGTTCTAGCAATGCTCGCGGGGAACGAAACCGGTATAGACGGATTTGCCGTCCTTGGCTATCAGCGGACCGTTATTAAACACATGGCCTGTTTTCGGATTCTTCGCGCCGTCAACCGAGTATTGGACGACATAGGCTTTACGGGTTGCGCTGCTGAGATTGGGCCTGCTGCGGTGGAACAATAGGGAATGGAACACCACCATGCTGCCCTTCTTCAATTCGACCGGTTCGCCTTCAATATCGCCATAGTAGCAAATCCAGCCGAGATCTGTTTTGATATGGGGCACAAAGCCTTTCTTATGCGTACCCGGCTGTATCCAGATGCAGCCGTTCTCAATCGTCGCGTCATCGAGCGCAAGCCAGCAGGTTACATAATGAACGGGATCGGTCGGGACGTACCCGTTGTCCTGATGCCAGGGAAAATCTTTGTCGGCTTCCGGCCTTTTGTAGACGGATTGATCCCAGTACAGCTTCGTGTCAGGCCCGAGAATCGTTGTTGTAATATCGACGAACCGTTGATCGGCTGTGAAGCGCTGCAGCTCAGGGCGGAGAAAATTGATATTTCCATTAAAGTTGATCTTGCCTGCCACATTGATAAAGTCCTGCCCCTTCTCGAGCAGCGCCTTCTCCGATTCCGCATCGAGCTCATCGATAATGCCGCGGATCTCATCCATTTCATTACCGGAGAATAATTGGTCGAAAATGATAAAGCCTTTCTCCTCGTACTGCTTCATCTGCTCTTCCGTAATGCTGACGGTCCTGCCTGGATCGACTGATGCCATTGCGCGCTCGCTCCCTTGTCATGGATAGAATTTGTTTCATGTCCTCATTATCCCCCCCTGCCTCTTTGTTCTCAATGAAGCGGTTCCGCCTCTTCTTGTATTTTTTCCTCCTTTTACATGCCTCCCCCGCCCGTAGTCCCGTATGGATTCTCCGCCTGCAAACTGCGGACGGATTCACGGTACTCGCCGGGCTGTACCCCATATGCGCGCTTGAACTGTCTGGACAAATATGATGCGTCTGTCATTCCGCATTGCGATGCGATGGATTCAAGCGTGGCTTCGGTCCGTTCCAGCAGCTGCCTGGACCGTTTCAATCTCATGTCGCGGAGCATCTGCATCGGCGTCAAGCCATACTGCTGCCCGAAAGCCTTATCCAGATAATTGGGACTGAGACGTACCACCGCGGCCAGCTCCTCGCGCCCGAGCTTCTCATGCAGCCGGTGCGTCATCAGCCCGATGAGCCGGCCGAACCGGTCCCTCACGGAATCGTAAGCCTCGGGACGCTCCGGACAGCCGGCCCGCTCCCAGCCGGCCAGAATCAACTCTGTCAGCTGCAGCATGCAGGAAGACAGCTTCAGCTCCCAGAACGCCTGATCCTTCTTGTCCCAGATCTGCTGAATCCGGTGGAACAGCGCTTCGAACCGCCCGGGATCGGACAGGGTGATGACCGGCGCAATCCGGGACAACTGCAGCAGATCCAAATGATGCGAACAGAAAACAGCGGCCTGCATCCACAAATGAGTCCCTTTTGTCTCCGCCTTCTCCGAAAACGGCAGATCGGGCGGATGGAGCATCACATCTCCCGCGCGTGCCGGATACGATTCGGCTCCTGTTCCCGTGATGACGCCGCCTTCCTTGATATAACTGATGATCCAATTGGGAAATTGGCGGTCAATCAAATCCAGACTCGAATAAGAGGCGGTATTGACGGAATAAAGCTTCACAGACCAGGGTCCCTGCAGCCATTCCATCTGCTTCATGGACATTGCAAATCAGCTCCATTCTACACCGCCTGCTGAAAGAGGCGGGTACTCCCGTCCATAAATGGTTTTTATTCGTTCAATGAATGATAAATATGTTCAGTATACCTGGTAATGGCTTCATCATAATCCGGATACTTATATCCGAGACTTTCCCCCACGGCTTTTGAGTATTTTCTGAACAACCCGTAACAAGTGAATAAAGACTTCCACATGTTTTGGCAGCCGTTCCCGGAATAAGTGGACAGCAAAGCTTCCCAATCTTCTTTGGGAAGATAACGGTCAATAAATTTATAGTTTTTCCCCACGCTGAAGGAGTAACCTTGCTCCGAACCGATTTGCCAGGACATCATTCTTAACAAATTAGGCCGGGCAATCCCGTTTAAGTGGTCAATGGCAAAAAGGATTTCTTTTCGCGCCAAACCTTTTACAACGTAAGTCGAAACCATCCAGAATTCATTACAGCAATCATCAAATTCTCTTGCGGTGGGCTTCTTGATCCAATATTGACGGTCACTTACGGGCGGCGCTCCCATTTGGACGACACCATCCTTATCAAGCAGAACCTCTGCTAAACCGTCGCCATTGGTAAAATAACCCTCGGCTTCGTTTATTGGAATCAGGGTCAGATCTAATTTGTTGCCGTCTTCAAAAAGAATGATATACGAAAACCAATTGCCTAATTCTGCGGGAAAAAGCTCCATATCCTCGGGTTTTTGCATCATGGCGCGATTTCCGAATATATTCAGCCATTGATCATCTTCTTTGAAAGCTTCCATATCCGTCACAAAATATGAAATATCATAATCCTGGAAGGTATCGAGTGGAATGTTTTTGTTCGTACGCGATCCTTCCAGCGTCACCAGTCGGATTCTGTTATCATTCGCAGCATAATCAACAAGCATATTCATCATTTCTTGTTCACTTCTCATTGCATTCACCCTCCATCGATGACCGAACTTCAATAAAGGCCGTCCTCGTGCTTCCCGATAAATTCATCCTTCGTCAGTCCGAACAAAATGACATCCAGGTATTGGCCGTTTGAATAGATGGCCTGCCTCCGTATGCCTTCCTGCGAGCAGCCCAGCTTCGTCATCATTTTGATTGAAGCTTCGTTTCCCTGAAGCACATAATCGTTGAATTTATTCAGCCTCCGTTCGAGAAAGGCATACCGCAGAAGAATGATCAACGCCCTCGTGCCGTAGCCTTTGCCGCGGTGATCCCGGTCAATCTGGATGCCGATACTGAATGTCCCGTTTCGCTCGTCGATGCTGTTCAGGTTGATGCCGCCAACATTTTCATTGTTCAAGGTTTCAATCGTAAACATGATGCGTTGATTGTCCGGGGAGAAATCGGCGTTGGAATCCGCGAATTTCCTAGCCTCGGCAATCGTCGGCGGCAGCTCGACGGCACACTCAATCAGACGCCTGGCCCTGGTATCAAACCGGTTGATATAATGCCCTTCCCAGTCTTCAGGCTCTATGCCGCGCAATCTGATTTCCTCATCCTGCCAAAAATAACCTTCATATTGTATTTCCCGCATGGCTTCCTCCGATCATGGATCGTAAATGTAATTTTGTGATTTATACAAAATTCAATATTGAATTTGCAAACCCTGCTTCCCTTTTATGGATAGGTGGATGGATTAAGGGCAATAAAAGAGGATAGGAAAGTAAAATATCAACAAATAAAGGAGCTTGTTTACATCATGTCTATGGGTCCTGCACCGTCCCGTTCAAAGGATAAAACATATGCGGCACGTTCTGCCCGTAATTTATGGTCAGGTGTTTTATTCGGTTTTGGCATTGTCGCTTTTATGGATGAGACTGTATTTCATCAACTCCTCCACTGGCATCATTTTTACGATAAATCGACGACGGGGGCCGGTCTGGTTTCAGACGGTTTCTTTCATGCATTCAGCTGGTTCGCAACGATTGCCTCTTTGTTTATGCTGGCCGATCTCAGGCGGCATCAAGCCTTGCGGGCCAAACGCTGGTGGGGCGGCGTGTTCCTGGGTGCGGGGATTTTCCAACTCTATGATGGACTGATTCAGCACAAACTTATGAAACTGCATCAAATCCGGTATAACGTTGACATTGCTCCTTACGATTTGACATGGAACATCATTGCCGCGCTGTTGATAGTAACCGGCATTCTGCTTATTGTCCGAACAAGAAACACCTCCCATGCTCCGGAGGGATGATGCTAATATGTACAATATGATCAAACATCATGAGCAAAGCGGAGATTTTTCGTATAAACCGATGCTCTTCGCCTTGATTTTTTTCGCCATTACGATCCTGTATATCGGAGCTGTTGTTGTTTCCAATCGCCATTATCGCAAATGGCCGAGGTACCGTACTTATTGCTGGTGTGCGGGTGTATGGTGTGCAGCATTGGCTATTACCGGACCTTTGGCTGATCGCGGGCATACGGATTTTACGGCACATATGTCGGGTCATCTGCTGCTGGGCATGCTGGCTCCCCTGCTTATGGTACTGGCCGCTCCCGCTGCATTGGTATTGCGTTCTATAAAAATATCGTCAGCCCGGCGGTTCTCCCGTATAATGAAAAGCCGGTTTATGCATTTTTTTATGCATCCTTTTACTGCTTCCCTCCTCGACATTGGAGGACTATGGGTGCTTTATACAACCGGCTTGTACGAGGCCATGCATAAAAATATGCTTATTAATATAGCCGTACATTTCCATGTTTTTCTGGCCGGTTATCTGTTTACCGCGTCGATTATTTATATGAATCCCGTTTCGCATCGTTTCAGCTTTAAATACCGGGCAGCCGTGCTGATTATGGCGTTTGCCGGACATAGTATACTATCGAAAATCATATATGCTTCCCCTCAGGAGGGAGTGCCGATTGAGCAGGTCAAAACGGGCGCGCAATTCATGTATTTCGGCGGCGACGCCATCGAATTGCTGATGATCACGATTTTTTGCTATCAGTGGTATAAAGGAGCCGTTCTCCGAAATCAATGAAATGGCTGCCCTGTCCGCCCGCAGCAATGGCTGCCGGCAAGAAATCTCCGGCAGCCATCAGAAGGCTCTGTTAAGCTTGTGTTCTCGCATGGAATCATAGCCTGGAATGGACAATACGGCTGGAGCTTCCCTTTACTCGTCCATTTTCACAACCGATTTGATAAAGCCTTCCGGCTTCGTTCTTATCGCTTCGAAGGCTTGATCGACCTCGTCCAACCCGTAAACATGGGTAACCAAATCCCTCATGTTCAGCTTGCCGCCAGCAATAAGCTTGAGTCCCGCTTCCATCTGCCTGATCAGGACGTGGTCCCTGCGTTCATGCGCATTAATAACGCTAATTGCCTTCCAATTCCATAATTCCATATTCACATTGCGCATTCCGCCATGCCCCTGATGATAGCCAACAACGGAGAGCACCCCATGTACGGCTGTCATGTCTCCCGCCAGCTGCAGACCGCCCTGCGATCCCGTAGCTTCAACTACTACCTGAACGCCCTTGATGCCTTGCCCCATATGGCCCCACTCTGTCACTTTATGTTCCGCTTTTACATGCTGCGGCATATAGATCTCGTCGGCACCGAAGCGTTTGGCATGCTCCAAACTTTCCTCGCGCATATCCACGGCCATAATACGGCCTGCGCCCTTCAAACGCATGAGCTGCAGGAAACCAAGCCCCATATAGCCGGCACCGACCAGAGCAGCGTCGTCTCCCAGCGCTACCGGGGTACGATCGGCTCCGCTCATCAGACAGGCAAGGGGCTCTCCCAGCGCTTCAAGATCATCCAGCACCTCTGGCACCTTGACAATCTTCCTGTAGTCTGCCTTCGCATATTGGGCAAAAGCGTTCTGAATCAGTCCGGTTACGCGGTCGCCCGCCTTGAAGCCCTGAACCAGAATGCCCGTCTTCTCAACGATGCCCACCGGTTCATGGCCAAAGACGGTCCGGTGTCCCGAAGACTTGATCCGGCCAGATTCGTCCATCCACGGATGGAGCTCGGAAGCGCATACGCCGCAGTACCTGATGCGGATCAGCACCTCTTCGTCGCCTATGGCAGGAACAGCTACATCCATAACCTCGCTTTTCTGCGGCCCCAACATCACACTGGCTTTCATCGTCATCGAATGACCTCATTTCCGCATATGCTTCGTTGACTACTTATTGACTGTTTTTCATCAATGCATCACAAATCATTTTAAAGATCGTTAAATCCTCCTTGTAATCCTCCGGTGTCGTCTTAACCGCCTTGCCTTCAGTCACAACCTTGTAAAATTCCTCAAGCTCCACCGTATACGGGTCCTTGAAGGTTGGACGGTGGACGGACTCCTGAAACTCCTCCCCTATGGTCTCGGTAATCTCCAGAGTAGTGGGAAGATGTCGGATATACGGCGTATCGTATTGAACTTTGATCTGCTTCGATTGTCCGAAGACCTCGATATGGGCGTCAAATCTCCTTTGATGATCCACGCCCGTCTCGAACGTGGCATGGTAGCCTTCGTATTCAAATGTGGCGGTTATATAATATCCGTCATTCCAATGGGAGGCGGAGATCACACGCCTGGGCATGCCGAGCAGCTCGCGCATCGCCGAGAGATCATGGCTGTTCAGGCCGCATAATAACCGGTACGAATTTTTAACCTTCTGCGGCGCGTCCGGGAGCACCTCGTCGACCATCCGTTTTGCGCGCGCGCTGCGGTCTTCCATGGCCTCGCCCGGTATATCCTGAAATCGCTGCACAACGCTGGACTGCTCAATAATGAGACGGTTCTGCCCGATAATATCGCGGACCTTTGCATACTGGATCGTACCCAGCGTCGGGATCTCCTCCAGCGCCTTGGTGAAAGCGGGGGCATAGCGGCGCATATAGCCGACCATCACCTGAACGCCTGCTTCATCTCTCGCCTGTATGAGCGCATCCGCATCCGATGGGGTCAGCGTCATCGGCTTTTCGATCAGAACATGCTTATGGTTTCTGACAGCGGCAATGGCGCATTCCGCGTGGTATTCATCGCTGTTCAGGACGAATACGGCGTCCAGATCCTCCTGCCGCACAAGCTCGGCGGCATCCAGATACAGATTGGCCACGCCGTAATGGTCGCCTGCCCATGCCAGCAGCGATGGCGAGATATCGCATAATGCCGATATTTCGTAGCGGTCGCATAATGATTTCAGGATAGGAAGATGAATGATTTGGGCGACCTCTCCGAGTCCGATCAATCCGACTTTGACTTTTTTCATTGCGGCATCTCCTCGTTTTTTATTCCCATGGCTTCAAAATGATTTTGCCGCTCATTTGAGAGACGGATTGGGTAAAGGCGTCCTCGATATGGCTCATCGGAAATTCGTGTGTAATCAGCTTGTCGACCAGCGGCGATGTCTGAATGACCCGCATCAGCTTGGGAAAATCGTTCAGATTGTAATGCCAGGAGCCGATCAAATGAATCCCTTTGCGGAGCAGGTCATTGCTTATGATTACAGGTGTTTCCTTGTGGCTTTCTCCGACAAAGGCTACTTTCCCCTTGTTCCTTACGGCGTCTATGCAAAGTCTGTGGGCCGGAACAGCGCCGGAGCAATCCAGTGCCGCGTCAGGACCGCGGCCGCCGCAGAGCGCTTTGATTTTACCTGCGGCATCAGGATCGGCAGGGTCGATAATGGCTTCCACGCCCAGCTCCTTCGCCAGCGCGATCCGGTACTCATTTGATTCCACCGCGATAACCCGGGCTCCCCGGAATCTGGCATTGATTACAGCCCCCAGCCCAACGGGACCGAGCCCCGTAATGAGGAGCGTGTCATATGCCGTCAGCCCCAGTATCTGCATGGCTCCGAAGGATGCGCCCAGACCGCAGCATGCAAGCGACGCCTTCTCGTAGGATACGTCATCGGGTATTTTCTGCAGCAGGAATGCAGGCTTGAGCACGTATTGCGCCATCGTCGCATCCTTCATCTCATTGCGCTCGCAGTGGATGTAATCGCCCGACAGGCATAATGGGCATTTGCCGCAGCCATCGAGCGGCATAGCCACTACACGGTCGCCCACTTTAAGCGGTCCTGGACGGGCGATCTCCACCACTTCCCCTGCGGCTTCATGCCCCAGGCAGTCCCGTGGGGTGCCATCCAGGAAGTGCTTGAATTCCGTGCACATCGGAGCCACATGAATTTTCACAAGAACCTGGTTGCCTGCCGGCTTAGGGATAGCAACCTCCGATAATGCGGCCTTGCGTTCACCGGTAATAACGACTTGCTTCATGGACGGGTCCCCCAATGCTAATTAGATGAAAGGATTCAAGACACGGTCAACCGCTTGTTTTGTTTTCACTGCCGCTGCCCGGGCACCAAGCAGGGGCAGATCGTCGCTGAACGTCTCGACGGACACATAGCTGTCGTAGCCAATTTCCTTCAGAGCGGACAGCATGCCGCCCAGGTCGATAATGCCCTCCCCCGGCAGAAGCCGCTGATCATCCATCTGCTCGTCTGCCGGAAGGTCCGGAGCGTCGTTAATATGAACCAGCACGATCTGGTCCGCGTCAAGCGCCAATATATCCTCTCTCGTTGCCTTGGAGGTGAACCAATGGAAGCTGTCGAACAGCAGTCCGACATTAGGCTGGTCAATGGCTCCAATCAGCTCGAGCGCCCCGGGAATCGTATGAATAAATTCATGCTTCATAGTCCGGAGCGTCTTCGGTCCCACCCATTCTATGCCAAACCGTATGCCATACACATTCAATATCTTGGCGCACTCGCGGAGCCTTCTGATGAATCTGCTTGTGTATTCGGCAACAGGCTCGTCCGTCGCCGGATACAGCCATGTGCAGCAGCGTGTAACCCCCATGCGCCGCGCCAAATCCGCCATGGCCGGGAGCTCACGCAATTGCTCCTGAAATATGCCTTCGTCCTTGCGGAATTCAACGGGCAATTCAAAGGAGCCCAGCGTTAATTTCCTCTCCTCCAGCAGCTGGATGGCCGCATCGACCGACTTCTCTTTTGCCATCAGGGCAAAAGGCGCGATGTAATAATCGAGCGATGGAAAGCCTGCTGTGCAAGCCGCGTCCAGGAATTCCAGGAAAGGCACGTTTCTGCCGGTTGTCACCGGATTCAATGCCGGGATCATGCTTGCGACCTCCTTTATTGGTTATTTTATCAAGCAGCCAGCCTCTGCTGTCTGATGCTGCAGCAATCCCCCGGCTTTCAGGGAAACGCTTACAAGCAAGTGCGGGCCGCTTCCATAAATATATCCCGGGCGGCTCTGCTGCGTCTTCGTTCTGATTGATCTTTTTTGTTCTATTCTGATCCGTTCCTAGGGAAAACTATCTGGGAATAATGATCTTGCGGTGCAGCTTCCGGTACTGGGCCGGCGAGGAGCCGAAGTACTCCTTGAACCGGTGATAGAAATGACTGAGATTCTCAAAGCCGACCTCCATGCTGACGCTGATAATGGGGTCATCCGTATGAACGAGAAGGTTGGCGGAATACTGCAGCCTCATCTCATTGATCCACTCCGTGGCGGTTCGTCCGTAATGCTTCTTGATCATTCTGCTCAGATGCTCGGGAGATTTGGGGGAAATTTCGTATAATCTGCTTAATCCCACGGTAAAATGCTCCTTGTTCTTCATCATTCTTTGCAGATTTTCCAGCCAATCGGGAATGGAGGATACGGCTTGAAGCGGGTATTGCGAAATATACCGGACGAATATTTCTGCCAGCAGCGCTCTGACCTCTGTCTTGATTTTCAGCTTCTCGTCGGACGGGATGAGCGTCAGTACCTGAAATCTCTCTTTTACCCCGTCGATTTCATTCTTGTCGACAAAGGTGCTTGGCGGATCCTCAGCTGACAGCAGGCTGTCGGCATCAAACCCGTCTCCAAGATATTGAGCCAGCGCCTCCATGGTGGAGGAGGTAAAAGCCAGATTGAGCAGCTCTCCTTCGGAATCCCCGTCGTTTTCATAGAAATGAACGTCGTGGGGACGGATAAATACAAGCGTTCCCTCGCGCAGCAGCACCCTTTTCTCATTAATCTGATGATACAGCGAGCCCTTCGTGATCAGGAAAAATTCATAAAAGTCATGAGTATGCTTGCCTGTCACGGTCTTCAGCGATTTGTGATAGGCATAATGCGCTTCTGTTCCATTATCCAGCAAGTCTTTTTCGAGCAGTCTGATCATGGGGCATCGTCTCCCTGCAGCGAGGTTGAATATCAATATAGAATATTTTTCAAAGCAGCATGCCTTTGCTTGTTGTAAACGGTTACCTGCTATTTTACCAGAACATTTAGGGGATAGGAATCATAAGAATAGAAACGCCAGCCAGACTTGCGGAGGACGGCATTTTTCTCCAGCTTTTATCAAAATGAAACAAAATCATCTCAATATACAGGAAGAACGAAAGGCATTGTTTTTTTATAATTATGGTAGTTTCACCACTAACGACAAGGAGGGATATATCATGGCAGCGTTAACGAACGAGGAAATTGCTTTTTATCGCGAGAATGGCTATTATCTTTACAAAAAAAGCCTGTTCCCTGTTGAAAAAATGAGCAAATTAACAGAGATTTTCGAAGATCAGCTGGCCTTGAAGGGCGATAAATTGTCGGATGAGCTGGATACCCCGCATTTTCGCGATGAGCGTCTGTTGGACTTTTTATTAAGCAAGGAAGCTCTTGATCTTGTTGAAGGGCTTATCGGACCGGACATTATTTTATGGTCCAGCCATTTTATTTGCAAGGATGCCTTCACAGGACGACAAACCCCTTGGCATGAAGACTCGGCCTATTGGGAAGGTCGCTTCGACAAGTACGATGACATTGCCACCATCTGGCTTGCACTGGACCGCAGCAGCAAGGAAAATGGGTGTATGAGAGTTATCCCGGGCACGCATCATAACGGATTTTCGGAATATGAAAGCGTCGATAAGAAAATAAATACATTCCATGCCCAAATCAAAAATCTGGACGAGTCCAAGGCCGTTTATTTCGAGCTGGAAAAGGGCGAATGCTCCATCCATGATTCCCGCATCATTCACGGAGCTGCGGCCAATAAAAGTCCGTACCGCCGATGCGGTTATACGATGCGGTATATTTCAGCTTCAACGAAAATAAACCCGGAACGAAATCAGGGCTGGAAGTTTTGGCTCGCCCGCGGAAGGAACATTGCCGGAAACCCTTGTGAGAATGTTTAAGTTCAGTGGGAAGCCTTGCGGCGCATTCGTGGGATAGGCGAATAAACAACCAGGCGGGAGCGGCAATCAGGTGATCACCTGGTTGCCGCTCCCGCTTATTATTTTTCTATTCTTATTTATTCGCTTCAAAAGCCTTCTGGTATATTTGCATATACTGGTCCACGTTCAGGTCCTTGATCCCCTTCACATAGCCATCCCAGTCCTTATCGAGATTTTTCTTGCCGATAATGAATTGAACCGCATTCTGCTTGATGTAGTTGTCGATAACGGTAGACAATTCCGAAACGGTCTGCGCATCCTCCGGATCGATAAACAGGTCGGGCAGCTTCTCATCGGCTTTCGGCTCATGCCCGGCGTATTTCTGATTTTCCTGGTACAGGCGCGTTTCGTTGCCGTCCTGCGTCATTGTGTCCTGTGAAACAGCCTGACCGAGGTACAAGTCCTTGCTCATATAATAAAAACCGTTTTCCCACAGCGCTTTGGTCGGCGCATCCCAGTCGTCAGAGGCCGGGGTCGTATCGAAGACAGCCGGTTTGCCGTTGATCCCCTGCTGCCCCTCTTTGCCATTGACCCACGAGTTGACACCGAGGAACGCATCCAAGGCGCCCTCCTGGGAATACAAATAATCAGCAATTTGGATGGCGGCGACCTGCTGGTCTGCCGATGCTTTGTCCGTAATCGTAAACGCGCCGTTAGGCACCCTGTCTTCCGTATACGTTGCGAATTGGGCGCCGCCGGGTCCCTTAAGAGGCGGAACGGCCACATATTGGTTCCAGCGCTGGTCCGCTGCCTCGCCGAAGATCGTCATCACATCGCCGTTCCACAGATTCGCGTAGCTTCCCAGGACGATATCATTCTCGTTCATGGCGAGCTGCTGAATGCCGCTCATGTTCTGGGTAAAGGCCTGCTGATCGATCAGCCCTTCTGAATATAATTTCTGCAGGTATGCAAGTCCTTCTTTCCACTCCGGATTATCCGCCACCAGGTCGACTTTCCCACCGGCAACCTCCAGATAATTGGATGGATCCGTATACACAAACGCGTTCATCAGGAAAAGCAGGATGTTGCCGTATTCATTGCCTGTTTCCGAATACCCGCTCAGTGGAATTTCATCCGCTTTCCCGTTGCCGTTCGGATCATTGTTCTTGAAAGCGGATAATACCTTCTCAAAATCGTCCGTTGTCGTCGGCAGCTCCATATTCACCTTTTTCAGCCATTCTTCATTGATCCACATTTTTGCAGGATACATGCAGTGGGAGCAGCCATCAAGGCCCGGCAAAGCATAAATATTGCCGTCAGGAGCGGTAATGCTGTCTTTCAGCCAAGGGTTCTCGTCGAATGCCTTCTGGATATTCGGCGCGTATTTGTCGATCAGGTCATTCAGCGGAACAAACACGCCCAATTTGCCGTATTTCAGCTGGTCGACTTTGGAGAAATCGCCGCCGATGAAGGCTGAAGGATAATCGCCGCTTGCCAGCAGCAGGTTCTGCTTATCCTTGGCCCCGTCCGTGGGGGCGGTTTGGAAATTGATTTTAATGCCGAGCTTCTTCTCTATTTTTTGCGTCAGCGCATTATCATTAAAGCTTTCAATACGCGGCCCCTGGCTCGAAAATGCGGTGACCTCGACTTCCTGCCCTGCCGACTCTCCATCCGTCTGCTCGCCTGATGGATTCCCTGCATTATTCTCTGTGTTCTTGCTGCAGCCCGCGAGCACGATAATCAAGGCCATCCATACGAACATCCATTTAGGCAGATTTTGCTTCATTCAGAATCGCTCCCTTTTTCTATTTTTTTATACTTCACTAAACTATCCTTTCAAGGAACCGATCATCATCCCTTTGACAAAATGCTTCTGGATAAAAGGGTAAAAGGCCAGGATCGGAACGCTCGATACAACAATCAGGGCATATTTCAATAAATCGCTGAGTCCCTGCATCTTCCGCATCCGGTACACGACAGACGGTGACAGATTGGACGTCTCATTCATGACCAGAATATTGCGAAGCACCAATTGCAGAGGATAGAGTTTGGAGGATTGCAGATAAATCAGGGCGTCAAAATAGGAGTTCCAGTTCGAAACCGCATACATCAGAATCAATACGGCGATAATCGGTTTGGACAAGGGCAGCACCACACGCCACAAAAATCCGGAATCGCTGCAGCCATCCAATTGGGCGCTTTCATAGATTTCATCCGGGATTGTGGTTTTGAAGAAGGTGACTGCGATAATGACCTGCCAGACGAATAGGGCCTTCGGAATAATAAGCGCCCAGCGGGTATCCAGAATTCCCAATTCCTTGACGATCAGATAGGAAGGAATAAGTCCCCCCTCGAAGAACATGGTCAGCAGTATGGCCATCATGAGAAAGGTTCTCCCGACGAACTCCTTCCTGGAGAGTGGAAAAGCGAGCAAAATCGTCAGCGTTACCTGGACAAGCGTTCCGACTACGGTGTAGAAAAGCGTGTTGCCAAAGCCAATATAAATCTGCTTGTTGGAAAAAAGCGTTTTATAGGCAACAAGCGTCGGGTTTACCGGAAAAATCGTCACTTTGCCCTGGATCACATCCTGCGAGCTGCTGAAGGATGCGGCTACAATATGAAGCAAAGGATACAGAACCACGATCAATATGAACGCTAAAATCACGTACAATACAGCCATAAAAAACCGGTCGCCTGGCGATTCACGAATAACATGACGTTTTATCATCTGGCATTTTCCTTTCGATGCGTAATTACCATAGACTGTTATTCGAAACCCTGCGGGAAACCCAATTCACCGCAACCAATAAAATGAAATTAACAACCGAATTAAAAATGCCTATGGCTGTGCCAAAGCTGTAATTGGCATTCACAAGTCCGACTTGATAGACATAGGTCGCGATCACTTGAGAACCCGGCTGATTGATTGGATTCTGGAGCAATAATATTTTTTCGAATCCGACGCCGGTCAGCTCGCCGATCTGCAAAATCAGAAGTATGGTGATGACAAGAGCGATTCCCGGAATATCGATATGCAGGATTTTCTTCAGCCTGGAAGCGCCGTCAATTTTTGCAGCCTCATACAGCTCCGGATTAATTCCGGCCAGGGCGGCCAAATAGATGATCGAGGCATAACCGGCATTTTGCCATACCTCGGACAGCGCATAAACATATTTGAAGCCGACGGTGCTTGCCAAATAGTTGACCGGATCGAATCCGAAAAACTGCAGAATATTCGGAATCATCCCGTTTCGGGGATCCAGGAACAAAATAATCATCCCGGCCATGACGACGACGGAAATAAAATGCGGCGCAAGCGTGATGGTCTGACTGAACCGCTTGAAAAGTCCATCCCGTATTTCGTTCAAAATCAATGCCAGAACGATCGGAGCCGGAAACGTAAAGATCAAGGTTGTGACGCTGATATTAATGGTGTTGCCAAATATATCCCAGAAGAGCGGAGAATTGAAAAAGCTGATGAAATAATGCAGGCCTACCCATTCGCTTCCCCACATGCCATCCCGGACGTTGTAGTCGCGAAAGGCCATCTGCATGCCCACAATGGGGAGATATTTAAAAATAATAATGTACAGCACGGGCGGAAAGACCAGGACATAAAAGTGCCAGTGCTTTCTCATCAATCGTAAGTTATTCAAGGACCCATTCCCCCCTTATTCCCGGAACGTTTCAAAACAGGATGGTGCATTTGATAAAACATGGCGCAATTCAAAATGAGAGCCGGCAATCGTTGCGATCCATATTGAATACGCTTTCAATAACGGCAGGCTTGTCATTCTCTACGGGCATCCTCCCCTTCGAACTCTCATTTGATAAATGTCGGATTGCTTTCAT
The DNA here is from genome assembly GCF_056269255.1 of Paenibacillus sp. JT31N17. Lineage (NCBI taxonomy): Bacteria > Bacillati > Bacillota > Bacilli > Caryophanales > Paenibacillaceae > Paenibacillus > Paenibacillus sp. JT31N17. Next base: position 821,656 of record NZ_JBWDNP010000001.1, on the reverse strand, counting down.
TCTATAATCTTTCTAATTAAAATTCTTCTATAACTTTGATGCAACTTATGGTATTTTGATATCTCTGTTCAGGTACGCAAGGCCAATAAATGAATAAAGAAAGTTAAGCTCTGTTAGGTGGATGTACATCCCTTTATTCCGCAAATGACATAGTATAAAAATATATGGGAGTTTTGGCCAGTTCTGGATCCGAATCAAGGACAGGAATGGAATCTTAATTCTAGGAGTCATCAAGATCCTTTAGGGAGGTGCCCTGAAATTGAAGTCCAAAATCTTCACTCCGAAAAGAACAGGAAAAAATAAGGTTTTCATCATGACGCCAATCGCAGACAGGATGCCTTCAGCGCAAAAGGTACTTCCCATTTCTCACAAATGGAAAGATGATCATAGCTCCGTTACCACTCATCCTGGAAAGAAAAAAAAAGAACGCAAAAAAGCTATTGCAAAAAGGAAGAAAAGAAATTCTGCAGGTACATCATGCCCAAGGCTGTCAGGAAAATCACGATCATCCAAAGCCTCCGGAACCTCAAAAGTCAGCTGGACTTCCGGCCCAGCCAAACATCAGGGACTTCCTGGACTTCAAGGATCTTCTGGGCCTCAGGGACTTCAAGGACCCCGGGGACTTCAGGGACTTCAGGGACTTCAGGGACTTCAGGGACTTCAGGGACTTCAGGGACTTCAGGGACTTCGAGGACTTCAAGGACCTTCGGGGCTTCAGGGGTCTCCTGGGCTTCAAGGACCTCCTGGACTTCAGGGTCCGCCAGGACTTCAAGGGCCGCCTGGACCTCAAGGGGCAACCGGGCCCCAGGGACCTCCCGGGTCGGGAACTATTCCAGGTGTCACGATAACTCCGCTCGTTGAACGATATTTTTATATTGTGCAGACGGATACTGGTCTTCCAGTGATTTTTCCAGCCACTCTGTTCACAAACGACAATCAGGAGCCCGTGACGGCATTTGTTGAAGCGGGTCAAAATGGCTACGCTAACCTCTACATCAACGGCCTCATCCAGGAAAGCAGTATGTATAATGCAAACCAAATAGATTTGCGTATAGAAGCGGATAATCAGACAATTTTTGCAGGTACGCCCATCCTTCTTGAAATCATTCGGTTCTTTGCCCGGATAATCTCTTAAAATCAAGTAGTCCTCCCTCATCATTAGAACTTCCTTAAATTCTAACTCTGACATTTATTGATAGAGGTGATGAAGGAGGTGATATTGATGCCAATTACAAAACCATTTATGGCGGCAAGAAGATTCAGTGCCACAATAGGAGACGGAACCGGGGTAGGCGCAGCCTACAATATTCTGGCAACGGCCACTATTGATGACAAAGGAGTTGCTGCAACAGCTTTCCCAACTGCACCGGCCTATTACAATCTTTACATCAATGCGCAGATTCAAACAGCTGATACTTCAAGCGTTACCGTTACTGCGATCACCATTCCTGGCGGTGATGCGCTTAATCCTGGAACACCTGTAGTAATCGAATTTGTTGTAAATTAATCTTTTGTGATGACCTGATGCCGACAATTCTTGCTTCCCGGGATTGTCGGCATTATCATTTCTAATGCAGAAAGGAAGCGGAACATACAGGTTCCGGGCCAAAGATACGATAGCCGCGCAAAAGCCAAGGTGTTTTTCAGCTTGACCCTCCGGTTGAGGTTACGGAGTTTCTGTTGGTTGGGATATCCTTTTTATTCGATCGCGGTGTCTTCAAATGGTCCGATGAGGAAATAGCAAAGAAGTATAAAGCTCTGGGAAAGATTGTAGACTCTCTGCTGGGAGGAAAGAATATTATCTCGGTATCAGCATTCCTGGGGAACACCAATCACGGATAGAATATTGCTTGCAGCCGATGGCAAAAATCAACAAACAGGAGGGCTTGATTGCCTCCCTCCTGTTTGCCGATGCCTTATGCGCTATTCTAGCGAGCCTTATTCAGCTGCACTTGTCCGCGCAGCGCCGCCATACATTCCGGACCCGCGTCGATGCTGCCAAGCGGCCATCCCGAATCGCCGTAGCCGCCATGAAAATCCGCTCCGCCGGTGACTATCAAGCCATGCTCGGCAGCAGCGTGAAGCGCCCTGCCCCGGTCCTCCACGTTGTGCGATGGATGATAGACCTCGATGCCCTGCAGGCCGCAGTCAACCCAGCCGGGGATTGCCTCGAAATTGCCCAGCTGGCCCGGATGAGCGAGCACTGGCACCCCGCCCGCCTCCAGCACGGCGCGGATTGCGTCCCGCGCATCGACGTAGCGCATCGGCATATAAGCAATGCCGGGCTCGCCCCGCTCGCCGCGGGAGAACAGCTTGCGGTACAGGTCGCCGAACAGCTCGTCCGCATAGCCCAGATCCACCAGCGCATTCATAATATGCTGTTTGTAGACGGACGAGCCGTCCGCCGCATAACGGCGGACGCCCTCCCACGTGATGCGGTAGCCCGCAGCGGCCAGCCTTTGCGTCATCTCCTGGGACAGCCGGCTGCGCAGCTCCACGGTCGGAGCGCACAGCTGATTGAGCGAAGAATGCTCCGGCCGGACGAACAGGCCGAGAATATGAGCCCGCCGCTTGCGGTCGAAGTCGTAGGCGGATATTTCAATGCCCGGCACGATTTCCACGCCAAGCTCCGCGCCAAGACGAAGCGCGGCCGGAACCGCGGCCGTCGTATCATGGTCGGTGATCGCGAGTGTCGCGACCCCCGCTTCCGCAGCCTGCCGGACCACTTCCTCCACGGAATAAGTATTATCCGAGGCGTTGGTGTGGCAGTGCAGGTCCGTTATACCCGTCGTTGCCTTTATCATAAGCGAATCACAGTCTCCTTTTCAGCCGATTGCCGTATTGCGGTCCGGCATTTGCTCCGCCTGGGGCAGCAGCCGCTCCACCCGTCCGATCAGCTGCGGCCATTCCTGTTCATACACTTCGCGCACCTCATGCATCAGGAAGCCCTTGAAGTACGGAGCCAGATGCGACGCAATTTCACGGAACGGCACCTCGCCGCTGCCGATCGGCATATGCATATCGCCGCGGCCATGCGGAATCAGATCATACTGGTTCTTCTCCAGCGAGAAATTCGGCTCTCCGAAGTTGTCGTGGACATGCAGATGGAATACGTAAGGCGCCATCGCCTCAAGCTCCTTCTGCCGGTCAAGCCCATACATCCGTTCTGCCAGCAGCAGATGTCCCGTGTCCAATGTAAGACCGACGCTGGCATGATCGATAAGCTTCATCTGCTCAGCCAGCAGTGCAGGCCGCACCGCATAGCAATAATGCGGGCAATCCAGATACGGCCGCATATTCTCCATCCCGATTCTCACGCCGTTCGAGCGGGCCAGATCGCCGGCTATCCGCAGCTCCTCCCGCTCCCGCTCCAGCAGCAGCTCCTGCTCCCCCGCTGTATAAGCCGGCCATTCATGCCGGTATACCAGCTCTTCCTCGCCGACAAACCGGGCGGGATGGTAGGCCATCGCCGAAGCTCCCAGAGCGCCGCTGATCTCAATCGCAGCATGCAGCACCTGCCGCTCCTTGAGCAGTTCGCCCCTGCGGAACAAATTAATTTCGAACGGGGCATGGGTTGTAACCTGCAGGGAGAATTGCCTGAACAGCCGGACATAACGGTCCAATCTGTCTGTATTGAGCCGGCCGTTGACGATAATGTTCATTCCATGAATGGGCACCTCAACGGCCCCGAAGCCGAGCTCCTGAATTTTCGCCAGCTTTGCCTCCAAGCGGTCCGGAGCGTTCACCGTATCATTGGACAGCAGGCTGACGCCCATCGCTTCTATATGCATCTTCATGCACTTCCTTCCCTACAGTGAAGAGACTGCCAGTCCCTGGCGATAAGACATCTGACACACAATATTGCCCTCGACAAACACCTTCTCAATCATCGGACGGTCGCGATGCAGGCCGACAAGCAGAATATCCGCCGACTTGCCCGGCTCAAGCGATCCGGTCCGGTTGTCGATGCCAAGCGCGACGGCCGGGTTGCGCGATACCAGATTGACGGCGTAAGGCAGCTCATAGCCCAGGCTGTGAAGCAGAAAGACCGACTGCAGCAGCGACGGCGGATAATAGTCCGAGCACAGCATATCGACCACGCCTTCACGGATCGCATCAAGTGCCGACAGATTGTTGCTGTGGGAGCGGCCAAGCAGTACATTAGGCGCTCCCATGACAACATGCAGGCCGCGGCGCTTCGCTTCCACCGCTACTTCCAGCGTGATCGGGAACTCGCTGATCGTCGCGCCCCAGCCTGCAACGCGGTCCAGCTTCTCCAGCGTGTCGTCATCGTGGGAAGCGAGCGGAATACCCTGGCTGCGGGCCAAATCAGCCAGCCGCTGCAAATCCGCAGGATCGGCTTTGGGGAATTTTTTTCTCTCCTCCAGCTGGCGGAGCACTTCCTCCTCGGTCTTGTTCTGCTTGCCCATGATATATTTGACCTGAATGTCAGGCTGGCGGTATTGCCCCTGACCAGGCGTATGATCCATGAAGGACAGCTGCTCGATCTCCCCATTGTTCAGAAACTCCTCTACGAAGGGAACACCGGCCAGATTCGTCATTTCGTAGCGCACGTGGATGCAGTGCCGGAGCATATGCTTCTCCTCGCGCAGCTCGCGTATATTACGGATATATTGCTGGACGCTGGCATTCTTCCGCGCTTCGTTATTGCGCTCGTCGCCCCATAGGCTGAACGAATGGTAAATCGTCGTCACGCCTTGTCCGGCCAGCTTGCGTTCCAGCTCATAAAATGAGATGTCTACGGGCAGACAGCTCGTCGGACGGGGAAAAATTTCATGCTCGATAGCATCGCTGTGCGAGTCAATCATGCCCGGAAGCACCCACAGCCCCGTGGCGTCGACATCGCCCGGAAGCGGCAGACCTCCCGAGCCGGCACGCACCTCGGTGATCGTATCGTCCTCGATTGTGATGGTGCCTCCATGAATGACACCCTGCGGCGTCACGATGTTTCCGCCGTAAATCCGTTGCGTTCGCTTCATTGCCAGATCTCCTCTCCAGTGTCAGTCGGTTCACGTACGGCTCGCCGTAACGGCAAGGGCATAAAACTCCACCCTGTCCGCCTGGGCAGCGGGGCTTCTACTCCGCCCCGGCAGCCGCGGTTACCGCATCCGGCACGGCGTCATCGCCAGCGGAGCGGCTAATATCCAGAATGTCATCGGCCACCTGCTCCATAACATCCCAATCGTGAAAAATACCGACCATCGTCGTGCCTTCCTGCTTCATCGCCTGCAGCATCTCTATGACCGCCGTAGTGGTCTCGCGGTCAAGAGAAGCGGTCGGCTCGTCGAGGATCATCAGCCGCGGCCGGACGATAAACGCCCGCGCCAGATTGACCCGCTGCTGCTCGCCGCCGCTGAAGGTGGCGGGAAAAGCCTGCCACAGCTTCTGCGGAATGCGAAGCCGTTCCAGCATCTGCTCCGCTTCCTTGCGGGCATCGGTCTGCGACCATCCAAGAGGAAGCAGCTTCTCCGCGACCACGTCAAGCGCGGGAACGCGGGGAATGACCTTGAGAAATTGCGAGACATAGCCAAGCTCCCGCTCGCGCAGCCGGATCATTGTGCGGTCGTCGGCCTGCGCCAGATCGATGCGGCCTTCCTGCAGCGAGTCGTACCAGATTTGGCCGGAGCTTGGAACATATGTGCGGTATATGCATTTGAGAATCGTTGATTTGCCGACGCCGCTCGGACCGGCAATGCCTAGAAAACGGCTCTGGCGGACATTGAACGACAATTCCCGGATCGGATAGACCTTGCCGACTTGCGAGACGTGAAGCTCGAAGGACTTGGTCAGGTTGATAACCTCCAGCATCTGTGATGCCCTCCCTTACAGCAAGGAATGAACCAGCAGCTGCGTGTACGGATGCTGCGGGTCCTCCAAAATTTGATCAGTCAAGCCCATCTCGATCATTCTTCCCTGACGCAGCACCATCGTCCGGTCCGCCAGCATGCGGATAACGCCCAGATCATGCGAGACGACAATCATCGCGACCTTCAGCTCGCGGCGCAGGCTGCGGATCAGATCGAGCACGCGCGCCTGAACGGACAGGTCGAGTCCCGTTGTTACTTCATCAAGCAGCAGCAATGGCGGGTTATTCGCCAGCGCCTTGGAAATCTGCACGCGCTGCTGCATCCCGCCGCTGAAATGCTTCGGCGGCTCGTCCATCCGGCCAAGCGGAATTTCCACCCGTCCAAGCAGCTCGGCAGCCCGCTCGCGAATTTTGCCGACGTGGAAATAGTCGGCGGCAAACAGCTTCTCGGCGATATTGCCGGAGCTGGAGTAGTTCATGCGCAGCCCGAGATAAGGGTTCTGATAGACCATGCCCATAACGTGGTTGCGGATATAACGCTTCTGCTGCGCCGATTCAGTCAGCAGATTGGCTTCCCCGCGCTTATAGGAATCCACGAACATCTCCCCGGATGTCGCATCCTCATCGAAGTAGAGGCTGCGCACCATCGTGCTCTTGCCCGAGCCGCTCTCTCCGACAACCCCGAGAATTTCTCCCGGATACAGGTCGAAATTAAGATCGATGCAGGCCATGACCGAGCCGCAATGCTCGCAGCGGTTGCTCTTGTCTTCAGGGCCTGCGTCCCTGCAGCGGTCACAGCCGCTTCCGAAACGTTTATTCATATTCCGCACCCGCAGCATCGGCCGCTCACTGGCGGCGGCGATTGCATCAGTGTCCTGATTCATTTCAAGCGTGGATGGAAGCGGCATGGGATCCCCCTCTTTCTATCGTTTTCCGGCAAAATGCCGTATCCGAGCATTGGTGCAGAATCTGCCCTGTCGCGCCGTCCGTCACCTCGTCGAGGAAGGAATGAACGCTGCCGCAGCGGCAGCATGCTTTGCCCGCGAAGCTCTCGACCTCGAACGGATAGTCCTCGAACTGCAGCGGTACGACATTCGTATAAGGCGGCACGGCATAAATCTTCTTCTCCCGGCCCGCTCCGAGCAAAGTCAGATGCTCGGCCTGGTGCAGCTTCGGATTGTCCCAGCGTGGAATCGGGCTCGGGGCCATAATGTAGCGGTCATGCACGAGTACGGGATAATCGGCGCCGAGCGTAATGCTGCCCCACTTGACGACGCTCTCGTACAGCGTCAGCCAGATCGCGCTGTAATCCATCTCCGCATGCAGCCTGCGGGTGAGCTGCTCCTTCCGCTCCACCTTGCGCAGCGGCTCCGGCTGCGGCACCTGCAGCACCAGCACCTGACCGTTCTTCAGCTTCTCCTCGGGTACACGGTGGCGCGATTGAATGAGCGTCGCCTCCTCCGTATCCTCGGTTGTTGCGATATCGCTCGTATCCTCGATCAATTTGCGTATGCTGACGGCGTTGACGCTGTCGTCGTTGCCTTGATCAATAACCTTGACGGTATCGCCCCGGCCGATCAACGACAGCGTCAGCTGCAGCCCGCCGGTGCCCCAGCCCCGGCCGATCGGCAGCTCGCGGGATGCGAACGGCACCTGGTAGCCGGGAATGGCGACTGCCTTCAGCGTCTTGCGGCGGATTTCGCGCTTCGAGCCTTCGTCCAGAAAAGCAAAATTATACTTCGACGGCTGCTTTATGCTCTGTTTGTCCATCTTTGACCTCCGTACTCTTCGTTGACGTTGGATTCTCATTCTGAGCCTTTCGGATCCGGTCCAGCGACGACTGGAAGGTGATGTAATGCGGAAGCTTCAGATGCGATACGAAGCCAGTTGATTCCAGGCTGTCGATATGCGTAAGGACGAATTCCTCGTCCTGCGTCGGCGAGGTGCCTTCCGTCTCCAGACTGCGCTCCAGAATCGACATGGAGATCGCCTTCAGCTCGTTTTGTCCCAGAACCAGCCCGTAGCCCATCACAAAATGAATCTCGCCCGTCTCTGCGTTTTGCTTGAAGGAATTGATCGACTCGACCTCGGTTACCATCATTTCGCCCAGATACAGGCTGTCATCCGGATCGCCTGCCCCATATGGATGGGCAATTGTCACCTCGGCGTAACCGACGCGCAGCTCGCCGATCGTCGGATGCACCGCGCCATAACCGCGCATCGAGCTGTAAGCGAGCGCCGTCATCGCCCCCGTCTCGCCGCGGGCCAGCATCTGCAGCCTCGCCGAGCGCGTAGCAGGAAGGATCACCTTCCGCCTCGTAATATCGAATGGCTCGCTGTCGCGACGCTCCTTCATCTCCGGCATCAGCCCCTGCTCGCGGAGCAGATCGGCGACCTTGCGGAAGGTCGGCACCTCGGTCAGACGTTCTCTGGTCTCCGATTGCACGAAATCCTCGAGAAACGCTTGAATATCCTCGCTGCTCTCCTGCCGCAGCGTGAAATTAAGCAGCCGGTGCGTATAATCGTAGGTCGGTCCAAGCACCTGTCCGCCGGGCAAATCCCGGAACGACGAGGAAATACGGCGGATAATCCGCATCTCCGACGTGTCCGTCACACGCGACACATGATTGCGCGCCAGGGTGGAGCGGTACGCCCTGAGCAGAAATACCGCCTCGGCGGGATCGCCTTCCGCCTGCTTTAGCGCAAGCGCCGCGTATTCCGGCGCATACAGACCGGCTTCGCCCATGATCCGGTCGATCAAGAGGCGCATCTGCTTCTCAATCATGCCGAGAGTCAGCGCGGTCTCCGATTCCTTCAGCCGGTAATAATGATTCAACTCGTTTGCTTTCTCGATTGCTTCTCTTCCGCCCGTTACGGCAACATAAGCCATGCGGTCTCAACCTCCCATATCGGAACTTTCCTTATCTGACTTTCGTCGTCCGCGGCAGCGCGGCAAGCTTGCCCGATTCCGTGTACAGCACCACGTCGGCTCCAAGCGGGTACTCGGCATTCCACAGCCGGCGCTGCTCCAGCCACTCTGCTGCAAGCCCGGCGGCAAGCATCTTCCGTTCTCCCGGCACACCAGGTCCGGACAGCGTAAGCATCTGCATATCGGCGGCATGCCCGGTTCCCTCATCCTCTGCCAGTTCATCCACCTGCAGAAACAGTGTAGCTCCATGCTCCGGCTCCAGAAGCGTGCCGAGCATGACATGGGCTGTCCAGTCAGGCAGCGCGCCGCGTCCGTCAGCGAATAGATAATCCGCTTCAGCTGGCAGCACCGCCCTTGCAAAAGTATGCATGCGGATAAAAGCGCTCGATTGCTGCGCATCGTCATTGTCCACCGCGAAGCGAACCTCGCTGTCCAGCAATGTCAGCGCGAGCGCAGCGATCATGCGGCTGCCGGGCTTCAGCTCCGCCTCGCCGGCCGTCAGCCGGGCGGCCTTCTTCACCTTGCCGGGTTCGGCAAATGCATCCAGCAGCTCGCGGTACAGCTGCTGCGTATCATGAACGGGATCGAACAGCGTCTCATTTTGCGCGGTCATACGATTCCTCCATCGTCTCAAATTGCACCTTCGTAGCCATGGCCAGCTCCTGCTCGCGCAGCCTGCGGTCCAATAGCGCCCGCTCCTCTTCCAGCAGCAGCGCCTCCCATCCTTCCGTTTCCGGCAGCTGCCTGTTGAACGCCGCGTCCACGATCGCCAGATAATAAGCCAGCTCAGGGCGGTCGCCCATCAGAATTCCGTAGCCGAACGTACCCTCGATCGACACCGTGCATTCCGTCACCAGCACCTCTGTCAGATAAAACGGCTCCTGCGAGACCGAATCCCGCGCCTTGGCCAGCACCAGACTGTTCTCCGGCGTCTTCACGACGGCAACCGCGTAGCGCTCCTCCACGTACTTAGCCAGCTTCTCCGGCAGCAGCGCCGAGCCCTCAATCAAAATGCGGGTAATTTGCGATTTTTTCATGCCTGCTCCCCACTTTCCTACTTGACGTTCAGTTTCATCCGATTGCTCAGCCATTCCACGCTGAATACCATCACGAAGATGACCAGCGCCGCAAAAAAGGTTTTGTCGAATTCGTACATCCGCATCGCATTGGCGATTTCAAAGCCGATCCCGCCGGCTCCCACCGCTCCAAGAATCGTCGACTCCCCGATATCGATTTCCAGCCGGAACACGCTCCACGCCACGAACGAAGTCGCAACGCTCGGCAGAATGCCCTGGGCGATGATTTGCAGCTTCCCCGCTCCGGTCGCCTCAAGCGCCTCGATGACGCCGGGATTGACCTCTTCGATTGACTGCGCGAACATTTTCACCAGCATTCCGACCGCATGGGTCCCGATTGCCAGAATGCCCGGGAGCGGTCCCATGCCAACGGCGACGATATACAGGAGCGCCCAGACCAGCGTCGGAATCGCCCGGATGAGCGAGGCCGCGCCCTTGACCGCCCACGCTGTGCGCGGCGACACATTGGCCGCTGCGGCAAAAGACAGGAAGAAAGCCAGAACGACTGCGAGCGCCGTACCGACCAGCGCAATCTCCAGCGACTCCAACGCCGCTGCGAGTACATAATTCCAGTCTGCCGCGTTGGGCGGGAACATCTGGCCAAGAAGCGAGAACAGCTTGCCCGTCCCATGCATCAGCAGCGAGTAGTCGAAATTCATCTGCACCAGGCAGAAGACGAAGAACACTGCGCCGAACACTGCCGCCGCCACCAGCACGGGATCGCGTTTCTTGCGCGTTGGCTTGCTTTCCTGCTGTGAAGCCAGCCGTCCTTCCCGCTCCAGCAGCTTCGGTCCTGTCACATATTCCGTATTCATATGATCCTCTCCCTGATTTTACTGGTCACAAATTCCGTACCGGCCACAAGAAGCAGCACCAGGATGATAGCCAGACTCACTTCCTTGAACTGAAACAGCTTCAGTCCCTTCTGTATGACAAAGCCCAGTCCGCCGCCCCCAACCATGCCGATGATCGTCGAGGACCGCACGTTAAGCTCCAGCTTGTACAGCGACCAGGCGATGAAACCGGGAAAAAACTGCGGAAATACCGCCTGCGACAGCACTTGAAAATACGAGGCGCCCGTCGCGCGCACCGCCTCCACCTGGCCCATATCGATCTCTTCCAGGATTTCCGCGTAGGCCCGCGTCAGCGTGCCGATAGCCGTAATAATAAGCGCCATTGTGCCGACGAGCGTACCGAGCCCGTAGGCGGCGACAAGCACGATGGCCCAGATCAAAGTCGGAATATTGCGCATGACCGAGGCGAAAGCCCGCGTCGCCACCTGAATGCCGCGATGCGGCGAAGTCGTCTGCGCAGCCAGAAAAGCGAGCACAAGCGAGATGACCGCACCGATAACCATGCCGATATAGCTCATATATATCGTATCGAGCGCAGGACCGAGCAGCTCATGCAGTGTCGAAAGATCGGGCGGTAAAAAGTCGTTGAAAACGAACTTGAACATTTCGCCGATCCCTTCGAACAGCGTAAACGCCGTAAAATGGGTGCGCACGGCCGAGCCGATCACAAGCGCCAGACCAATAGCGATGGCTATCAGCGTCTGCAGCTTCTTTTGGCGTCTAAGCTCGAGCAAGCGCTTCTCCATCCTGCTCCCTCCGATCCGGCGCAGCGCCGTAAATGCGGTGAATCACATCCTCCGTCAGTGCGGAAGGAGCACCGTCGAACACGACCTCGCCCTTGTGGATGCCGATAATTCTTGTCGCGTAATCGCGGGCGATCTCTACCTGATGGAGATTTACGATACAGGTGATGCCGTCCTCCCGGCAAATCGCGCTCAGATGCTCCATGATCGTCTTGGACGTCACCGGATCAAGGCTTGCAATCGGCTCGTCGGCCAATATAAGCTGCGGCTTCTGCGACAGCGCCCGGGCGATGCCGACCCGCTGCTGCTGTCCGCCGCTAAGCTCGTCGGCCCGCTTGTAGATCTGCTGCGACAGGCCGAGCCGGTGCAAAATCGCTTTGGCATCCTCCACGTCCTTCCTGGAGAAAAGGCCGAGCGATCCGCTGACCGCGTTCATATAGCCGAGCCGTCCGTGCAGCACATTGCGCAGCACCGTAACCCGCTCGATCAGATTGTAGCCTTGAAAGATCATTCCCGTCTGGCGCCGCAAATTGCGCACCTGCCGGCGGGTTGCCCCGGCGGCGTCGATATCCTGGAACCGGATCGCGCCCCCGCTTGGCTTGACCAGCCGGTTGATGCAGCGCAGCAGCGTGCTTTTGCCCGCGCCGCTTGGACCGATAATGGCCACGAACTCTCCACTGCTTACGGAGAAGCTGACGCTCTTCAGCGCGGCCGTTCCGTCCGCATATACCTTGCTCAGCTCTTTGATTTCCAGTAAAGAAGACATTCTTTCGCACACCGCCCTTTTTTAAAAGCCCAGATCGATCAAGACGTCAAATCTGAACCTTTTTAAAGTGAGACTAACCTCGCCGCCAGGCAAAACCTCATTCTATTTCAGCAGCTCTTCGGGGCTCATATTCAGCGCCTTTGCCGTATCCTTGACAACCTGGTAGTCCGAGTCATCCACCGGGAAATAGGCAGTGGTGTTGCTGTCCTTGAAGAAATCCGGATTCTGTTTGTCATAGCCGAACACAAAGTCTTTGATCTTCTGCACCAGATCAGCCGGCAGATCGCCGCGATACGCAAGCGGAGAGCCTGGAATCGGATCGGATGTCCCGATGACGCGGTAATCCGTCGCCTTGACCAAGCCTGCGTCGACAACGCGTTGAATACAGGTATCGCATACGCCGGCGCCATCGGCTTGTCCTTTGGCAATGGCAATAATCGATTTGTCGTGACCACCGGAGAACGATACATTGGAGAAATAGGACTCAACCTGATCATTGGTAATGCCAAGCTCTTTAATCATCATCATCCGCGGGAACAAATGGCCCGAGGTCGATGCCGCGTCGGCAAACAGGAACGTCTTGCCTTTCAGATCCGCGATTGACTTTGCCGGGGAGTTAGCGGGAACCACGATCTGGCTGTGATAAAACGCTGATTCCTTGCTGAGAGCCTTCACGGCGAATGGAATCGCGCCGCTGCGCTCGGCGGCAATGATGTACGAGAACGGGCCGAATCCGGCGATATCGATTTTTTTCGTGCGCATCGCTTCAATAACCGCCGTGTAATCCTCGCCCACATACAGCTCCGTCTTGATGCCTAGCGCTTTGCCCATATCCTCGGCAAACTGCTTGTTGCCCCGCGACAATTTGCCTTCTTCCTCGCCGGGGAGCACGCCCAGACGAAGTACCTCCGGCCAGTCCTTCTTGCTGTCTTCTGCAGCAGGCGCCGCGTTCTGACCGCCGCTGTTTGCAGCATCTGCCGTGGAATCGGCCTTGCCGCAGCCGGCTATCATCAATAAAATGGACATAATCGTCAGAATAGTCAGAAAAATATTCGTATAACGCTTTTTCACTTTATAAGCACCTCCGAATTTTTGGACCAATCCTTACTCTTCAAACTGTATCGATACCTTGCATAAATCGCCGCGATATTTGGCGGAGGTCAATTCGACCCGGCGGCCGTGCTGATCTCTCATGACGCTTTCGATATGAAGGATGCTTGTGTTGGGCGAAATTTGCAGCATGCCTGCTTCAGCCAAGGTCGGGTTCCCCGAACGGAATGAGGAGCAGATGCGGAAGAGCTGCATGCCATACTGCTGCTCCAGCAAGTAATACAAAGAAGTCATATTGGCGAGCGTCTCCAGCAGCTCCGGGAAATAAGCGGCCGGCAGCCATGTTTCATTCCATGACAGCGGCACATCGTCCGCAAGCCGCAATATTTGCAAGCGGTATACCGGATCACCCTCCTGCAGATCAAGTCCCTCGGCAACAACCGCCGGTGCTGCCATCCATTCGCGGTTCAGCAGCTGCGCTTCCGGACGGCGGCCAAGCTGGCGGATAACGTCAGAGAAGCGCATCGCCGGAGTAATCGTATATTGAATGTCCAGCGGTTTCTCGCACAGGAAGTAGCCTTTTCCCTGATGAGGACGCAGGACTCCGGTATGAACGAGCAGATCAAGCGACTGGCGGATCGTATAACGGTTGGCGCGGAATCTCTTGCAGAGCACCTGCTCGGAAGGCATCCTTCCCTCTTCGCGGTATTGGCCGGCCTGAATTTCCGCGAACAGCCTGTCGGCAATGATCTGGTATTCGGGAACCTGCTGCTTAACGAATCGTTGCATGATTGGCGTTTCACCTCCTTTTGATACGACTTGTTTCATTGAACCTAACTTGTAAACATCATGTGAATGTTAAATGTTTATATCGTTTTTATGAAGATGCATATTTTCCGAGAAATTGTTCGAGGTCATAAAAGTCGGCAAAGCGCTCCTCCAGCTGTTCTCTGGTCCAGTCCCACCAGGCGATTCGCTCCAATTTTTCAACAATTTCCTTCGGAAAACGCTCGCGGATAGGCTTGGCGGGAACACCCGCAACAATTGTGAACGCCGGTACATCTTTCGTCACAACCGCCCCCGATCCGACCACTGCGCCATTGCCGATGGTGACGCCGGGCATGATCGTGGCGCCGTGGCCGATCCACACATCATGGCCAATATGGACAGGATGCGAGCGGCGCCAGTCGAAGAACTGCTCGTCGTCCGTCTCGGCGAAGCCGTAGGAAACGCGGCGGTAGGTCGCATGGTGCAGCGTGACGCGCCACATCGGATGGTTGCCCGGATTGATGCAGACATGGGAGGCGATATTGCAGAATTTGCCGATCTTCGCGTAATGGATAATCGCCTCATCTACGCAGTAGCTGTAGTCATCCATCGTGCTCTCCATCATGCGGCTTCTGGCGCCGACAGCTGTCCACTCTCCCAGACGGCTGCGCTGGACGACCGCTGTCTCATCGATAACCGGCTCCGGGGACAATGGCTTGCGCTTTCGCGCTTCTTGATTAATGTAAGTAAGCGTCATAGCTGTTTCTCTCCTCTCATTCCGTCCTGTAATCAAGCTTATCTTGTCGATATGTAGCGCGTGTTAAGGTTTGCTTAAGTTCGTGTAAGGGTCTATGAAAATGGAAAAGACTGCTTCTTCCTTTTTCGGGGAGAAGGGTACGGCATTCTCCCGCTCTGAACATCATTATTTTCGAAACAAAAGACGCGGACCACAGGGGATCCGCGTCTTTTGCCAACTGTCATGTCCAATCTCTGTGTTCCTGTCTGGTTAACCGGATCAATGGCCGTCAAATTTGATCACCATCAAATCCTCATCCCAATATTGACCCTTCCATTTTGAGGCGTTCCTTTCCGTTCCGTATGTAGCAAATCCTATTGATTCATACATCCTTTTTGCCTGCGTATTGGATGAATTCACGGTTAAATTAACTTGCTCCAGACCGTCGCAATTTTTCGCCTTTCTGAGTAGTTCGTTCAACAAAGCCTTGCCGATTCCTTGCCCGCGATATTCAGGCGAGACATACATCGCGTAAACATTTCCCTTATGAGCTGTTTTTATATGGCTTTCCCGCACAAAGGTGACTACCCCGATCAGATCGTGATTCTTAAATGCGCCCAACGTAAATATGCTATCCGCTGCCTGAAGCCTTTGCCGGGTTTGTTCAATGGGTCTTTCTCCCTCGATTTCATATGTGGTTAAAAATGATTCCGGACTTTCCACTAAGGAATTGAGCCGCAGCTCACGGTAGATCTCTGCATCTGCTGGTTCCAGCACCCGAATTTCCATTATCCATAACTCCCTCACCATGTTGTTTGCAACCATTATACAGCATGAATTGGCGTTTTAATCGAAATTTGGAGCCGTTTAATCTGAATGTAAGGATTCCGGGTAAAAATATACGGAAATGGAAATGCTAAATTTTAGGAAAGGTGGGAACGGCATGATTATTCTGAAAAATATTCACAAGGTATACGACGATGATTTTCAAGCCCTCAAAAATATTAATCTGGAGTTTCAAAAAGGAGAAATTTCGGTCCTGATCGGTCCGAGCGGCTGCGGCAAATCGACGACGATGAAGCTGATCAACCGCCTCATCTCCCCTTCCAGCGGCTCGGTGCTGATCAACGGGCAGGATGTTAAGGAAATTGATCCCGTGCAGCTGCGCCGCAGTATCGGATATGTCATCCAGAGCATCGGGCTGTTCCCGCATATGACGATAGGCAGGAATGTTGCCGTCGTCCCCCGGCTGAATAAATGGGACACCGCCAGAATCAACCGGCGTGTGGATGAGCTTCTTGGGCTTGTCGGGCTGCCGCCGGAAATGTACCGGGAACGCTACCCGTCGGAGCTGAGCGGCGGGCAGCAGCAGCGGATCGGCGTTATCCGCGCGCTCGCTGCCGATCCCGACGTCATTCTGATGGATGAGCCGTTCAGCGCGCTCGACCCGATCAGCCGCGAGCAGCTGCAGGACGAGCTTATCCGGCTCCAGCAGGAGCTGCACAAGACGATTATCTTTGTCACGCATGATATGGACGAAGCGATTAAAATAGCCGATACCATCGTACTTATGAAGGATGGCGAAGTGGTTCAGACCGGCAAGCCGGAAGCCATTCTCCGCCATCCGGCGAACGACTTCGTCCGTTCCTTCATCGGCCAAAAGCGGCTCCATGCCGAAAGTATGAATGATATCCCGCTCGTCGACGAGGTGATGGTCACAAGACCGGTGACGGCGCTGCCCAAACGAGGGCTGGCCGAAGCCATCGCAATGATGGAACGGCGCAGGGTTGACTCCCTCTTTATCGTGGACAGGGATAACCGGCTGCAGGGCATTGTCTCCATTTACCGCGTGCTCGATCAATACGGCGAGGAGAACAAGACGGTGTCCGATGTCATGCAGCCGGTGCTGTACTCTGTCCGTACGGGAACTCCGCTGCCCGCTGCCGTCGAGCTGCTCAGCCGTCACCAGCTGTCCAACCTCGCGGTAGTCGACGATAACAACCGTTTGGCGGGTCTGATCACAAGGGGCAGCGTCGTTCGCCATCTGGCTGACGGCTATCTTCAGGAAGCAGCCGAATCGCCGGTAGAGGAGGTATAACAGGTGAACGACTTGATCGCTTTTTTCGATGAGAGATGGGCTCAAATTGCCACTGCCTTACAGGAGCATCTGACTATTTCGGCGCTTGCCGTCGTCCTGGGAAGTGTGGTCGCCATACCGCTCGGCATCGTGCTTGTTTATAACAGGATTTCGTGGATCAACAGCATCGTTTTCTTTATCGCCAACATTCTGCAGACGGTGCCAAGCCTGGCCCTGCTGGCCATCCTGATCCCGCTGATGGGCATCGGTACGAAGCCGGCGGTCTTTGCCCTGCTGCTTTATGCGATCATGCCGATTCTCCGCAACACCTATGACGGGTTTCATTCGGTCGATCCAAACGTCCTCGAATCGGCCCGGGGGATGGGCTATGGCACGCTTCAGCGCGTTTTGAGCATTCAACTGCCGTTGTCGCTGCCTTACATCATGTCGGGAATCCGGGTAACGACGGTATATATCATCAGCTGGGCAACGCTCGCCACCCTTATCGGCGCCGGCGGGCTCGGCCAGCTGATCGTATCGGGCCTCGGCGTCAACAAACCGGAGCTGATCGTGACCGGTGCGCTTGGGGCAATCCTGCTCGCGCTCGTCGCCGATGTGCTGCTGGGGCTATTGGAGAAATGGCTGACGAAGCGCTACCGGTCAACAGGGCGGATAACGGTGTGAAGGGAGTATGGCAAATGAGAATAGCAAGAGCGTCCGCAGCCTTGGCCTGCCTGCTTCTTCTGGGTACGCTGGCAAGCGCGTGCACAAGCCGCAATACGGTCGTTATCGGCGCGCAGACCTATTCGGAAGCCAAGATCCTGGCGGAGATGTATAAGGCGCTAATTGAAGACCGCACTGATCTCAGTGCTGAGGTCATACCCGATTTGGCAGCGAGCCCTGTCGTCATACAGGCGATGAAACGAAACGAGCTGCAGATGGCTACTTTGTACACGGGGGAAATTTTCAATAATCATTTTCCGATCGAGCAGACAAAGGACCGCGCGAAGGTCCTGGAGCAGGCCAAGCAGGGTTTTGACAAATATTTTCATTTCAAGTGGCTCGATCCCCTCGGGTTCGAAAACACTTATGCGTTTACTGTCTCCAAAAAGCTGGCCGATGAGAACGGTTATGAGAAAATATCCGACGTCGGCCCGGATGCCTCCAAACTCCGTCTCGGCGTCGACACCACATGGCTGGAGCGCGACGAGGACGGCTACGGAAGCTTTACCAGAACCTACGGTTTCAAGTTCGGGAGTACTTTCCCAATGGAGCAAAGTCTCGTTTATCAGGCGGCAGCGAATAATCAGGTTGACATCGTCCTGGCGTATTCCACCGATCCGCATCTGAAATATTACAACCTGCAGACGCTTGCGGACGACAAGCAGTTTTTCCCGCCGTACGACGCATCAACCATTATGCGCAATGATTTGGCCGAAAAGCATCCTGACGTGGTTGAAGCCGTGTCCGTTCTGATCGGCACCCTCAGCGTGGAGAAGATGATCGATTTGAACTACCAGATGGACATCGAGAAAAAAAGCGAACGCGAAGTCGCGCTGGCATACCTGAAACAGACCGGTCTGCTGAAATAGGGGGGAACTGACATGGAAGACAACCACTTGACCATCGTCGATCTGCTTGATTATATGGGACGCAACATCGGCTTGCTGTGGGAATATCTGCTTCAGCATATCAGCATGGTGCTTACAGGGGTAGGGCTCGCTTTCGTCGTCGGCGTTCCGCTCGGCGTGTTATGCGCGGGAAACGAGATTCTGGCGAGAATTGTACTTACGATAACCAAAGTTCTTCAGGTTCTGCCCAGTCTGGCGATGCTTGTGCTCCTGATGCTTTGGCTAGGCCTGGGATCGGATACCGTCATCGTGGGCTTGTTCCTCTATTCGCTCAACCCGATCGTGCGCAATACTTACGTGGGCATGAAGCAGGTCAATCCGAGCTATGTGGAAGCCGGACAGGGCGTCGGCATGAGCGCCTTGCAAATCCTGCTCAAAGTACGGCTGCCGCTCTCGCTCGCTTATATCATGAGCGGACTCCGAATTGCCGCAGTCATCGCCATCGGGGTCGTGACCATCGCGCCGCTGATCGGCGGCGAAGGCTTGGGACGCGAAATATATGCCGGCCTTAACGGCCAAAATCCGCTGCGGATATTCGCCGGAGCGATACCTGCCGCTCTGCTTGCCATTGTGGCGGACATCATTCTCGGCATACTGCAGAGGAAGCTTCGCCTGGAGAACCGGCTGTCGGGAAAATAACGAAATTGGAATTCCGGGAATTCCTGAAACAAACAAAACGAGCCGGGGACTAACTCCGAAAGGCTCGTTTTGTTTGGCATGTTCAGCCTGTACTATATAAAGTTAGTACGACTCGAAGCAGACCCGTTTCCTTAAGATATTCCTAAAAAAACAGGAAGAATGAATATCAAACGGGGAAGAACAAAATTTGCGGAAATTCCATTAACATTGCCTGCCGTACATGGGTACTATGATTTCTTACGGAACTGAGAAGCAGTTTCCGTATTTTCCCGGACTTATTTCAGAAATTTGGAGAACAGCTGGCTGATTCGCTGCGCGAAATCGTCAAGACTAAGGTTCGCCTGATCCAGTCTGGCATATCCGTTCTTGATCGCATCAAGCAGCCAGGCCGGAATTTTCTTGCCTTCAAAGCCTGAATAACAGACGCGGTATGCCCACACCAGGTGCTCCCAGCGCTTGTCGTCACCCTCCAGTACGTATTCGGACACGTCCAGCACTTTACCGCGCCCGTTCTGCAGGATGACATTTTTCAAATGAATGTCGCGCGGATTCAACCCGCGGCGGCGCACCTCCGCGCGCGCCTCCTCCACATCCTGAATAACTTGCTCCGGCACCGGAATGCCCTGCAGCAGACAATCCTGCAGCGTGACGCCCGGTTCATGGCTGATCACCAGGTAGTTCCGGCCCTCCCCGTAATACTGGGGAAAATAGGGGATCCCCTCCAGCCGTTCGTATACATGCCTCTCGGCCGCTTTCTTCTCAAGCGCCAGATCCGAGTACACTTTATATGCAAATCCCGGCGCAGGCTCAAACGTGAATACTGCCGCATCCGTTCCTACCCCAATGCAGTGTAGGCCTTCCGAATAGCCGGAAATAACGACCATATCATTCCGCTCGCTTCCGGTCACCGTTATACATTGAAGCGGATCATCCGCCTTCATCCAATCCGGACTCATCTTAAGGATTACCCCCTTGAATACATGCAGCGGTTGAAGTTATCGTCCATTTTGGGCGTATACTTTCGAAACCACTCGTCTTTTATTTCGTAAAGTGTAAGAAGAAACGGCTTCGCCGTCCTCTGGCGGCATCGTTAGTTTCTTCCCCAAAAATATCAGAAAGGATAAGATACCTTTTATACCTGCTGATATTTCAAGAAGAAACGGCTTTCGCCGTCCTTTGACGGCCGAAGCAAGTTTCCTCACTTCAAAAAAATATAGCCAAAGTAGACAGAAGCTTATACTTTGTTATATTTTACAAAAACCAAAGGAGGAATGAGAAATGCTCAGGCGTTTGCTTAGTAAAATCTTTGGTTCCGTTCACCATTCCAGACACAACCAACACTATAACAGCAGCAGTGGAACGAACCGCCATGGCGGCCGCTCCTACTCATCCGGTCACCAATCTGGTTACGGACACAAAAATCAGGGTCAAGGCTATTACAAAAACAGATACAAAAGATCCAGCTCCTGATGCAAAGCCGCGCTAAGCGGCTTTTTTTCTAGCCTTATAGAATGTATAAGTTTCACGACGGCGCAGCCGTTTCATCTTGTGTCATCAACGAGTCATCCAATTCCCGCACAAACGCTTGGGCATCCGCATAGGGCTGATCGATTTGGAGCAGCTTACGGATCATCTGCTTGGTCTTTGCCGATATGCTCAGCTCCTCCTCCCATCCGGCTGCAGAATCCTTGTCCGGTTCGTCCGGTTCATAGGCGGAATACAGCATAAAGAGCAAAAAATGGCCTATGGCGTACAGATCGCTCGTCACATCGGTGGTTCTTCTCAGCCTTGTTTCCTCATCCGCTCCGGGCTCCACACGGGACGGCTCCAACAAGCGCGAGGCCAGACCAAAATCAATGAGGCGGATCTGTTCCCCCTGCAGCATGACGTTGGGAATCCGGATGTCCAGATGGACAATTCCTTTCCCGTGAATAAAGCACACAATCTCCATCAATCTGCGAATGAAGCCAAGCGCCTCGCTTTCCCGGAAGACCGCTCCCTTCTCAAAAATCAAATCTTCCACAGTCCGTCCCTTCACATATTCGGTCACCATATACAGCCGCCTGTTATGGACGAATGATGACAGGCAGCCCGGAATGGCCGGATGCCTCAGCTGTCCCATAATCTCAATCTCGCGGCGCAGGAGCTCCCGGCCCAATTGCCCCTTGCTCGGTCTGGCTTGCTTGACTGCAATCTCCTCACCCGACTCCACATCATGACACAAGTAGGTCAACCCATAGCTTCCCATCCCGAGAAATCGGCAAATCCGATATTTGCCTCCGTGAAGCAGCTTCCCTTCCCGTTCGGGATGGTCGATCCAAGCTTCATATAAGCCCTTAAAGGTTCCCAACACGTTTGCCGTGCCTCCTTCACACAAAGCAATACGTAGCGGCGGCACGCAGGTTGCGGATGGAAGCACAACAAGCCGAATTTCCCTTGGAGCAGGAAAATTCGGCTTGCCAGTGTCATTTATCTCCATAAAAGCTGGTTCATTCCCCGGATCTTAAATTTGTTACCGGAACAGGGGAATATTCGAGGTAATCAAAGGATGTTCTGCAGCCATTGCCCGCAGGTGACTGCGCCGCTACTCCAACCTTGATTTCGGCCGGAGCATCCATATAGAAATATCTGACCAGAGTCCAGTAGTTTCCATCTGTTGAATAGGAGAAGGCAAAGCAGTTTCCGAACCGGGTAGCTCTTAGATATGGCTTCTTCACGCTTACTGTCTCCGAATTGCAGTCATCCGAAGTACCTTTCGTCACTACACTTACCATGGTCGGAATTTTATTGGGATATTCAAAACACAGCTTTGCCCAGTTTTGGTCATCGACCATGAACATGATGCATGCGGAATCGAAATCTTCAATCATGTCTACCTCGACCCGGGTCGATACTGTAAAATCGCCCTTCAGAACGGTGTAAAGGTAAGGAGCCGATTCCCTCGCATTTCCTCCCTTCGGGTCGCGGAAGAAATCTGCCAGAGGCGGTGCGATTATTGTCAGCTTGCCGTCACCGTCAAATCCCCAGGATTCAGGTTTATTAATCCAGTGAAAGCTTGCTGCTGATTGCTCACCCTGTTGATTTTCAAAAAGATTCATTATTATACCTCCTCATTTTTGCAAAGCTTCCGAAATAGCCTCAACCGAACGCTTGAACGTGAGCGCTTTCTCCGGATCATGAAACAGCGGGGCGCCTGCAAACAGCTGAATACCCCATGATGGCACCTCCGAAGCCGCAGCATCCGTCAGGCTCTCTGGATAATCCAAGGCATCCAGAATCAGCTGAACCTTGCGTTGTGCCGGGACGAATCCGGCCGACTGCTCGAGCCACCAGCGCCCCCAGCCCGGACTGCGGCCGCTTTTTGAACAATAAATAAGCGGGGTATACACATCAATAGCTTCTGCCAGCCATTCATAATGCTGAGCGAATATTCTGGTCAGGGCGCCATTGAATTCATCAGGGGTCCATGGACACATATACGCACCCACTACGCAATCCGGATTAGCGGTTTTGATCAGATTTGAATAATGAAGCGCCAGTCCGGCAATCTTACGGCATTTATAATTCTTCCATTCCTCCGGATAGCCGGTCAATATTTCTTCCGGTGTACGGGCGTCAACATCTGCAAAATGACAGAAATCGGCAATACAGTCCCGGCAAAAGCAGCTTTCCTGCAGATCGGGCTGGGATGTTTCGAACCAGCCTGCATAGGTCAAGTAATCGAGCCATATACCTCTAGGTTTGAATTGCTTCATGCCGGCCAACAGCTGCTCTTCGATTTCGTCCAAATAGTCCTTTTGCGATAAACAGATCCCCTGGACCAACCGGCCGTATCGAATGGGTTTTCCGTCTACCCCGATAGGAATGAGCTTGGGATGCTCTTCAAAATCGGCGCGGAACGTTTTGAATTCTACGCAGGCTTCCAATTTCTGCTCCGCACAGGCTGCGAAGGATTCTTCATTAAATCCGTGAAACCATCTGGCGTTGACACCATAATCTTTAATGTTGGCGGGCAGCTGCCCGCTTCCATATGGGCCGAACAATAAGGGTACCGACATCTCGCATTCTCCTCGCCGCACATATTCTTCCATCCCTACTTGTTATACCATGATCAGGCAGGCTGATACCATAATTTCATAGATCGCTTCATGGATTACCAGGATGCTTCACCCATTAACCTCTTGCTCTCAACCTAACATCCACAGCACGAACCCTGGTTTCAATGCTATCCCATCGGTCCATACAATGATGCACAATCATTTCCAAATCATTCTCATTCTGGGCTTCTTCCGTATTCCGATAGAGGATATTCATTAACCAGTTGGCCAAATTCCGGAGATGATGGCGGTAGGAGTAGAAACGTAATAAGTCAAGGTTTACTGTCATCTGTTGACCGAGATGCCGTTCATAAGCGGCCAGGAAAACATCGAACTCCTCACCAATGTAGCCAATCAGATCCAATTCCGGCGGGGCCAGGATGGCGGATTCCCAATCAAGAAAATAAAGCCTGTTATCATGACGGATCAAATTGCCTCCCCAAATGTCACCGTGGCATAACACCATTGCTTTGGTCTCCGATACTGTCATGCCCCGAAGTTCACGAACGAGCTTCAACAGGGCAAGAATTTGCTCTTTCCTGGGCAATACCTGCGCTCTTGTATCCCGTTTAATAGAGCTGTCTGCGATTTGGATGCTTTCAAGCGCTGCAAGACACTTCTCAAGTTCAGACGCGAAGGAAATATCGAATGTTTCGGTCAACAGCATGGAATGGTCGATGTAAGGCGTAATCCGGTGAATGGCAGCCAATGACTCCGCAATCACTTCCAGGATCTCTTTCGAGAACGGATATGACTCTGCCAATGTCTCCCCCTCGATGAAATTAAACAATACCACCGTAAAATTGGACAGCGTTGTTTTAAAATCACCGTTTAATGTTTGGATCGGATAAGTAAGATTGGTGAAAAGCTTCTGTTCATATATGCTCCAAGTCAGCGGCAGATAGTAATCCAGCCGATCCATACCTGCCTTTTGCCGGTCATGATGATGATCAAACAGTTTCATATAATACCGTTGTCCGTCCGCACAGGTGATCCCGTACGAGTATGCCGAATCCCCTGCGGGAATAAAATCGATCCTTTCAATTTCAATGCCGTACTCTTTGTTCAGGTGAATCATAAGAACGCTGTCTTCGATCTGGTATTTGACCTCCAAATTTTTCACTCCCTCAAGTGATATATTGGATTCCGGTACGACAAAGGCTGCCGGGAACAATCATCAGCAGCCTTCCGGGTTGTCTATTAATCTCTTGCAGCTGTCGGTAGATGCTATCACCTATGGGGCAATCACACCATCTCTTATGTATTCCTGCATGAAAGTGCCAAAATTATACTTGGGCGAGTAGCCCAGCTCCTGTTTTTCCTTGGACAAATCGGGAATCCGGATTTCGGATGGCAGCTGTAAATGGTAAGCTTCAATGATCTTTTTGGTGCCGGGGTAAAGCCTGTCCCACACCTCCAACGGAGATTCCGGGTAGGCTTCCACATCATCCTCGGTAAAACGATCCTCACGGACAATGCGGTATGCTCCGAAAGCCGCCGTACCTTCCACAGCCAAGGCAACAGCCGCGATCACATCCCGGCGATCAACGCCGCCATGCAGCAATCGTTCGCCATAATGCCGGATATCCGGATAAGGCGTGAAGTCTGCAGGACGCAGCATGATAACTTCAATGCCATGGGATTCATGATAGAACCGGCATAGCTGCTCGCCGATTTTTTTGGTGTAGGCATAGAAATCGTCCCCGTAGAAGGACATGCTCGAAAGCCATACGACGCGCCGGACTTTATTGCGGACAGCCGATTGGAACATTTGGAACGTGCCCGTAATATTCAGATCATAGAACTCCTGCTCGGAGTGCTTCCCCATATGGATGCCATGAAAGGCAGGGGTATGAATGATGACGTCCATCCCTTCAGAGGCTTGATCCAATGCGCCGATCTGACGGACATCAGCCCGGTGGAAAGGGAGCGGCGTGTCAACGGCTACAACATCGGACAAGGTGATTTCATGCTTCCGGTCCAATTGCCCGATTACGCCGGAGGCTACACTGCCGGAAGCTCCGGTAATCAAGATTTTCATGCTCTCATCCTCCTGTTTCCTAATCGTTCAACTGACAACACACATAATTTTAGTGTACCACATTTGCATGTTGATGCGGCTCGCCAGCCTTTCTTTATTCACTTTCCCGCTGAATGCCATTAATCACGAAAAGCACCCTCAACTCCACCATAATAGTGGTTTTGAAGGTGCTTTTCTCTTGCGCAGCATGGTCCCTGCGGCCAATTAAGGCCTAGAAATTATTGCTTCGCCTCTTCCCCTGCTTCCCATCTTGCTATCTCTTCGCGAACCAGCGGTGCGACCTTGGTTCCCAGCAGTTCTATGGCTCTCATGACTTGCTCATGCGGCATGGTGCCAACCGGCACATGCAGCAGGAAGCGGGTTACGCCCACCTGCTTGCGCAGATGAATGATTTTTCGGGCTACCGTCTCCGGATCGCCTACGTACAGCGCTCCTTCGAAGCTGCGTGCGGAATCGAAGCTTGAGCGGTCGTATGGTCCCCATCCGCGCTCCTTCCCCAGCGCGTTCATCGTCTGCCGGGTGGAAGGATAAAATTGGTCTGCCGCAAGCTCGGTGCTCTCCGCAATGAATCCATGCGAGTGTGACGCGACCGGCAGCAGCGATGCGTCGTGGCCTGCGTGCGCAGCCGCCTTTTTATAAAGCTCCACAAGCGGCGCAAATTGTACGGGGCTGCCTCCAATGATAGCCAGAACGAGGGGCAGTCCAAGCAGCCCTGCGCGTATCACCGATTCCGAATTGCCCCCGCTGCCAATCCATACTGGCAATGGATTCTGAACGGGCCGCGGATAGACGCCCAGATTCTGAATGGCCGGCCGATGCCCGCCTTTCCAGGTAACTTTCTCAGATTCCCGTATCTTTAATAGTAACTCCAGCTTCTCATCAAACAGCTCATCGTAATGATCCAAATCATATCCGAACAGCGGGAAGGATTCGATAAAAGAACCTCTGCCTGCCATAATCTCTGCCCGTCCATTCGAGATTCCGTCAAGTGTGGCAAAATCCTGAAACACGCGCACCGGATCTGCGGAAGAAAGCACGGTGACCGCACTGGTCAGCCGTATCCGTTTGGTTTGCGGCGCAGCCGCAGCCAGTACGATGGCAGGAGAAGACGCGGCATAATCCTTGCGGTGATGCTCGCCCACGCCAAATACATCCAGCCCGACCTGATCCGCGAGTACAATTTCCTCGACGACTTCTCGCAATCGCTGCGCGTGGCTGATCACCTCTCCGGTCTCCACGTCCGGCGTTGTTTCTACAAAAGTGCTGATCCCAATCTCCACTTACAATACCTCCTAATCAATGTTCCATTCTTACCGGCAGCTTTGTAAGCAGACTTATGTCCAACAACCGCTATCTATATTTTGATCGGTCACGGTGTTTTTTTCAAGTTCCCAGCTGTTGACCGCCGCAGCGGGTGAACCGCGATAATGAGTGTATTTATTTCCTCCCTCCTTCATGCACTCATCCGGTAAAGTATGGCTAAAACCATTTCTGTCCATAAACTTACTTAATTGTAGTATTGTATAATTAGTAAGTCAATTACTTAATATAACTAAGTAATGATAAGTACATTTGAATTCAGTTGAGGTCAAAGCCAGCGTTTGGCGCACTCGCAGCGGGAGCGGAACTGACGTCATGCGAACGTTAAAAACCAGTCATTCGCTCCGGTAATGGTCCCCCGCTCCGCTTCTTTTTTTGTCTTGTTTGCGTTTGCCCCTCATAATGCGATACCTGATCAACAACAGCGCAACCGCAAGGGCAGCCGATCCGATAAAGATGAACTTTAAATAGTGTTCAACGATACGAAATATATATCCCCACTGATCCCCAAAAAAGTAGCCGATTGAAAAAAACACAATGACCCAAAGAGCGTCTCCGGTATATCCATATATCCATACCTTGCGATATGGCACCCGTATAATGCCGATAAAATATCCAACAAACTGCCGGACTCCGGGAATGAAGAAACTGACCAGCAGCAATCGGTCCCCATATTTGTCATAGTAGCGTCGCGTCCTCTCGACAAGCTCCGGCTTGAGAAAAAGCCATCTTCCGTAACGCTCGATTAGAGGCATACCTGCCTTGTACCCAATCATGTACGTGATGGTGACCCCTATAATGGATCCAGCCAAAGCCATCGCAATAGCCGGTCCCCCCTGCAGCACTCCTTTATAAGATAAGTAACCGGTATAGGTTAAGGTGCTGTTTCCCGGCGGGATAGGAAGCGCGATAAAATCCAACGGCAGGCCAAGGAGCAGGACCAGATATCCATACTGCGCAAACAACTGTTCAACTACCCCGATCAGGCTCATGAGAATTCTCCTTCTTGTGCTGCGAAGTCCCGTAAGCCGAGACAAGCTTGTTTTGCGGTAAA
This sequence comes from Paenibacillus sp. JT31N17, assembly GCF_056269255.1. NCBI lineage: Bacteria > Bacillati > Bacillota > Bacilli > Caryophanales > Paenibacillaceae > Paenibacillus > Paenibacillus sp. JT31N17. The sequence continues at coordinate 794,048 of NZ_JBWDNP010000001.1, read as the reverse complement.
ATCAAATAAAAAAGTGCAAGAATAGCAAGCAAAGCAGCGCTAATGCTGATGGCGGCGGCATTCGTATACTGACTGGCGATCCATCCCCCGATGACCGGGCCGATCATAATGCCGAGCCCTTCAATCCCGGAAAGAACTCCCCAACCTGTACCTTTCTGATCATCCGGGACAAGGTACGACAGCACCGCATTCCAGGCCGGAAGCACCGCTGAATAAGACAAGCCCAACATAAATGCAAGCAGCATCGTTAACGCAGGCGGCGGCATGGATACGGCAAGTAAAACCAATATGGCCGTAAGCGATACGAAGCCCGCGACCAGCATTTGCTTATGTCCCCATCGATCGGCCAGTTTCCCCATGGGAACGAGAAACAGCATCGCGCCGGCTCCGCCAAGCATCAGCATGAGAGAATATTGCGGCTGGCTTAAACCGAGATGGTCAGCGGCAAAGCCGGGCATTATCGGAAGCAGCAGTCCCGCAGCGGTCATCTGAAGGATCATGCCAGGCAGCAGCCATTTCAACTGAACGAGCTTCTTCCGTAGTCCTGCTGCCTGATCGGCAAAGCTGACGTTCAGGAGGTGAAACGGGGTTGCTCGGTTAATCGCAAACGATGCGATACAGCCGACGGCGAGAAGCGCAAGCATCAGCCGGAACGCCGGTTCGAAGCCATAATCGAATGTGAGATTGATTGTGACCGGACCCAGTCCCATACAGGCCAGCCAAATCGTGTAGATCGCACCCATCTGGGCCGCGCGCTCCGTCATTCGGATTTTTTCCATGCAAATAAGCCAGATGGGCGACGCCCCCATTCCAAGCATAACGGACCCGGCAACCAGCCACCAGACATGCGGACTGAAGAACACGGCAGCTAGCCCCGTCAGCATCAGGACAAAAGTAGCGGGCAGCAGCCAACGCAGCGAAAACCTGTCTAGCAAATATCCTGCAATCGCCTTAATCAACGTATCTGCTGCATAATGAAGCGAGACGGCGAGACCGACCAAAGCAACGGTATGCCCTGACTGATTGACTGCAAAATTGGGCAGGAACGAGAACAAGAAAGCGCTTCGAACAAATTCTGTGCAGAAAAGAACCGTGAACAGCGTCAGAGTAGAAAGCTTGAACGCGCTCCTCCCGCTCATCATCTTCCACTCCTTCTTAATGAGCTTGCCTCGGGAAACAAATGTCTGACAATGTGGTCCGCAGCCGCATCCTGTCTTGCCGAGAGCAGCCCGTTCCTCATGGACTGTTTCATGGACTCAGAGGAAATCATCGTTTGGATCTGCAAGATCAAATCGTGAATCGTAAAGGATACGACTGCCGCTCCTCTGCGCTGCAAATAAAGGGCATTCTCCTTCTCCTGCCCCAGAAACGGCTTTAATATAAAGATCGGGACCCCGGCCTGAATCGTCTCGGATAGTGTAACGCCACCAGCTTTCGTGACGATGCAGCATGCGCTCTTCATCAGCACATGCAATTGATCGGTAAAACCGAATACATATACTCTTGCATCATCCGCCCAAACTTCCGCAAGCTTCCGTCGCCAACCCTCCTGTCGGCCGCAAATAACTTGAATGCGGACGTTTGACAAGAATAGCAGCTTCCCGATCAGATTCATGAGCGAACGCAATGTGCCGCAAACATTAGCCATGAGCAGAATGACATTCTCGTCTGTTGCTTTGCCGGAACCGATAACTGCCGCATCGTGAAACGATTCCCGGACCGGAATTCCAGTAACGGCAATATAGCTCTCAGGGACACCCTGCCTGACCAGCCTCTCTTTCACGTCGCTGGCAGCCACAAAATAATGGTCCGGCCTGGAGAACAGCCATCTGAGGTGAACGTCAAAGTCCGTGATGACAACAGCTGTCCGGGGACGGATTGCGGATACATCTTCCCTGATTGGCAAACTGCCGAATGGGAATGTATAGATGAGCACATCCGGTTTGTACTGGTGAATGATCTTCATGAGCCTAACGCCGCCAAGACTGTTCATCCAGGCTGCGATCCTTCCTTTGAGGGGAAGCCGATTGGTCAAATAGTAGGACCATCCGTAATACGGAATTCCAAGGCTGGCTGCATACTGGCTTTGCCGGTACAGATAACGGATGAGCTTGTTCAGCACAGGATAAGCTTCCCGGAACAAGTCGATAATCTCCACCTGGTTATAACCATGGTGAACAAAGCTTTGCTTCAATACCTTGGACACTTGATGGTGGCCTTCGCCGTAATCGGCCGTTAAAATTAAAATATGTTGTTCCTGCCTCATTGCGGTCACCTCTTTCATTCGTCAAGCCCTATCATCCAGACGAACGAATTGCAAGTTGTATAACTTAAGCACATTGCTGCAAGAAGGAAGCGTCTTTCTTCCAGAGTATTGCGCTGCATATTCAAATTTGATGAAGTCAGTTTGCCCGGCTTGGTGATCAATACGTCTCTGCCGCCATCGCGGTATTCGTCAAAAATCTACTGCTTCATGAAATTTCAACTATTCATGAACCAGGCAACCAGCAGCGCGGTTATAAACCCGACCAGCCCTCCTGCCACACAATCAATCGGGTAATGATAGCCCCAATAAACCCGGGATATTGCAACTAATAAAGCCAGACCAATCAAGACAAGCATAACCGCAGGCGATGAAGCCAGTATAAAAGGTGTAACAAGAGCGAAAATGGCGGTTGTATGGCCGGATGGAAAGGAATAGTCCTTGAGAGGGAATTTGCCTACCTTCACATGTTCCAGCTTGCGAAAAGGCCGGGCTCTGCGCACCTTTTTCTTAATAAGGACGGCAACTATATGGCTAACGGCCAAGGCAATCAAACTTTGCAGCCCGGCTCCGTTGAACTCACCCGCAGCGAACCATGCCAGGGAAACTGCGCAAATAATAGTAAACAAAGCTCCGCCCAAATGGGTAATCCATCCGAACAACCGATCCAGGGCCCGACTGCTTAGCCGCTGGTTGCACCAGAAGAACATCGTTTGATCAAACCGCCTTATCCACTGCATGCTGTTTCCCGTCTCCGTCCCCTGCTTTATCGATCGGTTGGTTCTTGTCATTCATCTTCCTCCGTTCACGCAGCTTCCGTATCAAGAACCATCCAGCCGCTATGAGTATTCCAACTGCCACCAGCGTGATCGTGAGAACGCGATCAACCATGTGCTCTGCCGCACGGCCATACATATAGAAAAGAAACCCGACTGCATAAAACTTCACTGACCGTCCAATCGCTGCATAACTGAGCAGCTTCCATAACGGATAATTCATGCATCCCGATAAAATCGTGAATATTTTAAACGGGATCGGAGTAAAAGATCCGATCAATATTGCAGCCTCGCCACGGCGGGAAAATAATTCGGCTGCCGAGTCCAGCCATTTTTTCTTCATCACCCTGCCCAGAACATGCTTTCCCGACACTTTGCCGATCCCATAACCGATTGGCGTCCCAAGCAGGCTTCCGGCAAAACCAAGGGTAGCGAGCCATAAAGCCGATTCCGGCTGCATGGCGCTTAGAGAAAGTTGAAGGAAGAACGCCGGGATTGGAAAAATAATCGCATCCAGCATGGCATGAATGAAAAGTCCCGTCGCTCCGAAATTCTGTAAAAAGTCCATGATTTTATCCATGATGCTTATCCCCGCCCTCGTATCAGAAGCGTGATGAAAATAGGTTGCCTACGGCAATATATTCACCATACTTTTAGTGTCTGTCGTTGTAATCCAATTAACAGGAGCTCGCTTCGGGTAAACCTATCTCATCTTGAATGGGCAACCTCTTCACCGCCGTAAATCGGTTCTTGAGCGATGCGCGGGAATGAATCAGCATCATCGGTATCAGTTGTTCGGTCTTTCGGCCAATCCGCTTCTTGCCCTCAGGGTGCATAACGGATAACAATAATCGAAGATAGACGGTTGTGATTCTCTGGAACAAATCGGATTTCATGGGTTGTTGTTCAAAACCAAGACCATGTGTCAAACCACGGTGAAGAAGCGTAATTCCGATTAACGCTTTAACTTCATTGAACTCCGGCTGACTTGCAAACGCATCACTAATTTGCTGCATGGATTTCCGTGCAAGCCGGGCCGTCATGAGCGCCGCGCGGTCCGAGCCTTCGGATTTGATCAGAGTCAGGATCGCTTTATTATTGAGATGGAGTTCCCCAACCCAATTTCCTTTATGGATGATGGTGGAGTCCGCACATACGATACTCTCTCCGTGATGCTTCTTAATCATTACTTTGCAAATTCCAAAGTGCGATGTATGCGAGCTGCGGAAATTTGAAATCCATTCGAACCCTCTTTCCCACATCATCCAGGCAGTCTGCAAAGAGGATTTGCGTAAACGTAGCAACATGAATACCAACCTTCCCTCATTCTTATTTTAAAATAGTAAGAAAGTATAAATTTCGGCCTATACTTTGCTTATAATTCACCGGAATGAAACGCGCCCCCCGCCAAAAGACGGCGACAGCCGTTAAACCTTGATTGACTTATTTATTTGAAATCGTCTAGAAGAGCATACTCTTTCTATTCGAAATCCTTTTTTTGTTAATTTCATGATAGATGATTTATTAGGAAGCGCAAACAGACTGAGGTACTGAATGGTGCCCCGTCTGGAGACGGAGTCTGGTACGCCGAATGACCGGATTGCGCAGTTGGAACCGCTATATCTTGCGCAATGGAAAATTTGTAGTCTTGGTCTACGATACACTGGAACAAGATGATCCCCTGAAGCGACTCCGACAAGTGGAGTACGCCGCCTATCTTGAGAAACGTACGCACGGAGGGAACAAACCTAACTTCGCTTCCGCCGGAATCCCAACATGTGCCTGCAGTGTCTCGAACAACGTATTTGTTCGTTAATTGGGCAAACGCAGAAAAAAAGCAGCTGCCCCGCGGCACGCTGCTTCCTATCGCGTATTAAATTATGTACGTCTGTCCGTCCTTCGGCCACTCCACTTCTCCAGAAAAAATTTGCTTTGCGGCCTGAACGCAGGGCTCCGCGATTTGGGCGGATCCATGAAGCAGCAGCAGCTTGCCGACCTTGGCCTCTTCCGCGATCGTAGCCGCATCGATAGCACCGGAATGCAAGTAGTCATTTTTATCCGGGTTTGCGGCAATGGGTCCGAGCGCCGATTCGTGAATAAGCAGGGCGCTTCCTCTTACATGTTCGATAATCGGCGGATGGAACGCCGTATCGCCGGTAAAAGAGAACATCCGTCCACTCTTCTTATCCAGGAAGCGGTAGCATAAACCCTGAACAGGGTGAGCGGTCGGGCATGTATCGAGCCTGAAGTTCTCCTCTTCGTAGGCTTCTCCCGGCGCGAGCGGGATCAAGACCGGAGAGAGATTGGCCCAGCCATAGCGTTCGGCATGCAGAAAATCGATCGCCCGTCTCACGATAAGTTGCAAATCTTCCGCCGGTCCGATGATTTTGAGCTCTTCCAGCGGTCTGCCGCGCATCAGATAATAAAACAGCAGGGACGGCAGCGACATGTAGTGATCATGATGAAAATGCGTAAAAATCAGATACTCCAGCTGCAGCGGGTCATGGCCTCTGCTTCGCAGGTTGTCGATAACCGACCAGCCGGTATCGACCAGATACTTGTCGTTGATCAGAAAGGTCGGCGAGTCCCCGCCAACCTCGGGAACAGCACCGGAAGTGCCAAAAAAAGTAATCTTGGTCTGCTCATCGTGCATCATCATTAATTCCCCTCCGTCACAGGATGATTCTCATAAGATCATGAGCCACTTGAACTTCGCCTGGGTGCCCCGCCCCGACGATTCGCTGCAGCTCTTCCGTCTTCAAATCCCACTCATGGTGGATATGGGTGATGAGCAGATTGGAAATTTGCTGTTCTTTCAGGAAATGATTCAGCTTCTCCGGATGAATATGCCCAAACTCATGAATGACCAGATCGGCATCATGCAGGACGTGAACCAGATCCTGGGAGGACAATATATCCCCGCTGACGACTATTTTTTTGTTGTCCATATGAATCACCAGGCCGTATGCGACTGGAGCAATTTCATTGCCATGCTTATCATCTATTTTTCTCCAGGCTTCCTGAGCGAGATGCTTCGTTTTGAAAAAATTGATTTTCAGCCCGTCGCGCTCAAACAGCGTATCCTCATTATATTCGACCGCCTCAAGCTGATAAGGATAAATGTCCTGAGGGATGATGAATATGTTCTGCAGCAATTTCACTTTGCGTATCGTGCCTTCGGGGCCGTAAACCGGCAGATGCTCCGACCGGTGCGTCAGCTGCAGATCCTGAAGCAGCATCGGCAGGCCGCTTGCATGATCGGGGTGCCAGTGCGTCAGAAACACCGCTTCGATATTTTTCGGATCTTCTCCCATTTTCTTCAGCAGCATGCTCACCGGGCAGCCGCAATCGATCACATACAGCCGTCCGTCCTTCTTGATCGCCATGCTGAAATGATGGCGGTTGGCTGTCGACACCCCCGCGCTTGTACCCAATATCAATAATTCCGGCATGGCCTCCACCACTTTCGTCGGTATTTTGCTGGACGTTACGAGTCTGAGCTAAAGATTTTCACCCCGCATGATCCTTAGATTAGTTAACATCCAATCAAAAGTCAATGCATTTTATGATATATAAGAGTCAAATATTTTCATTTATTGATCATAAATAATCATTTTTTCAAAAAATTCATTTTTCCCTCGATGATTTGGCATAAATCAGTTGAATTTCATCATGGCAATGGTATATTTAATTAATCTGTTGTAAATTCGGTAACAATCAATCGTTTTGAAATCCATTTATTGAATTAGGAGCAGCCACGAAATGAAAACAAGAACCAGACATACAGAAATCATCGGGATTTTGAAGCATGAGCCGTTCAAAACCATTGAAGAGCTGTGCAGCGAGCTGAGCGTTTCACCTGCAACCGTGCGCCGCGACTTGACGATACTGGAACAATCCGGTGATATCGTTCGAATCAATGGAGGGGCGATCTATAAAAAAAAGGCGGAAGACGGCCGTCTGGAAGAAAAAAAGCCTCCCCTGCCCTTCCTGAACGAAAAAATCCGGATCGCCAGGGCTGCAGCAGAGATGGTTAAGGATGGCGACACCATCTTTATGGACGCAGGCTCGACCAATCGGCAAATCGCCGAGCATCTTGTAGGAAAGACCAATATAACCGTTATAACGAACAGCCTGGAGATCGCCTACAAGCTGCATTCCGTTAAAAATAAGAAGGACGTTTCCGTCGTGATTTGCGGAGGGACGCTTGGCGAGACGAATATGGACAGCATTGTGGGTCCTGTCGCCGAAAAAATGATCTCGATGTTCCGCGCCAATATTTGTTTCATTGGCACATCCGGCATCGACATCAAACAGGGCGTTACCGATGCCTATCTCTCGACGGCACGGATCAAGGAAAACATGATTGAACACTCCAATAAAGTGCATCTCGTTGCCGATCACAGCAAATTCGGGGTTATTACTGCCGCGTTTGTCTGCAGCATCGATAAAATCGGCCATATTATTACCGACAATTCGGCGCCTGAGGAAGACGTCCGGACTCTCAGGAGCAGAGGCATTTCGGTGACGCTTGTCTGATTGCATGATACGGTTTTCCTGCGCTTTGCGAGCCCGGTCGGGCTCTTTTTATTTGCGGTTTTTCTTGCGCAGCCAACCTGATATAGAGCTTGACCCGAGCCTGCTTGCGAAAATCGCAGCCCGGGTCAAAGCCTTAATTACGCAATCATATGGATATCAAAATGAGATGATGATCAAGGCGTATTCGGCCAGGACGCTGTATCCTTAATGCTGCTGAATACAGCCGACACCGATTTACCGGCTTCCGCGGCTGAGACGAACACACCGGCATTCAGCTCCGTACCGGCTTCATGCCATGCCCAGAAGTTAGCCGTGGTATCCTGTGTTTCGCCGGACTTGGTCGTGACGTTCAACGTCCAGTTGATTCCGTCTGAAGAAGTATACGTCCGTATCAGATTTAATGCCGGTTGACGTTCGACTTTGAGCCAAATCGGCCCCGTGACCGCCTTGTTCAGTACCTCCTCCGACCAAGGCCCGCCTTTGCGGTACTGGGCGATGAGTTGCCCATTGCGAACGAATAGTGCCGCATACACATCATCAACCCCGGTACCCTGCCGTATCATGACACCTGCGATGCCTTTCGCCGGATTGTCAGCATTGACCGATTCAAGCTTGGCCGAGATGGAGAAGGCGCCTGTCAAATCATTCCGATAGACGTAGCGCAAGCCATCCGGTGTTGTTGCGAAGCTATCCCCGCCCCCGGTTACTGTGTATTCGCCGCTGTTCACGAAAGTCGTTCCGGGCACAGCGGCGGCTGTCCCGATATCTATGCTGGACACCGTGCCGCCAATATCCGCTTCCGGTACAGCCTGTACTGCCGCAGAATGCGCCGATTCGTTGCCGCTTTGATCCACGGCGGTTATGGTCAAGGCATACGTCGTACCATTAGCAAGCCCGGCAGCTGTATAACCGGTTGCTGTTAACGGGCTGGCATTCTTTTTGACACCATTAACATACACATTATATCCCTCTAGATCGCTCTCGCTGCTCGCATTCCAGCTCAGCGTGATTTGGGAATCTCCAGCATCTGCCGTAAGTCCGGTCGGTACCGCCGGAGGTGTCGTATCTCCGGGGTCTCCCCCATCAACAGCGATAAGCGGAATAATGGAAGCCGCATTATGGGCAATATTGGCGATAACAAATTCATTTTGTACATTCCAGGAGTCGGAATAACGGTACAGAGCAGGATAACTTCCAAGTGCCGGAAACCATTTCTCACGGCGCGCGTTGTTCCATGGGTCATTAGCGAAATATGCCGGGAAATTGCCCTGCTGCAGGTCGCTGTTGGGAATACCCGGAATCATCTCGCTCCATCCGCCGTTGCCCAAGGAATATTGCGCATAATTGTACTGGGATATTTCATGCACCAGCCAGCGCGGCCTGTGCCCAGGGTCGCCCATTCCGCTTATGAAAGACTCGCTGAGCGGATTGGAGCCGAGCAGATAATTCCACGTCGTCGCGATTTGGTTTTTATATTTCTGCAGCCGGCTGACACCATAAGCCACACTCATGGGAAAAGCAACTTGACTGCCTGAAAAATACCATCCTACGCTCGTATACGTGGAATCCACCATCGGCACTCCGTATGGAGCCTGATTGTTCGCACTCATGATCGTATCAGCCCATTCCAGAATGGCATTGTAAGCGTTCTGGCGGACAGCGCCGCTCAAATTGGAATCGTTGTACAACCCAAGAAAAGCAACTAACCACGGTCCTTGATTATCCCAGGACCAACGTTTTTGTTCAGCGCCGAGATTAGCGGGAAGCTCGCTGTTGATCCATGCCAAATATTTGCTCTCTCCGGTTATTTTGTGCAGATTGGAAGCAGCAAACAGCATTTCATCGGACCAGGTGTGAATACCGGCGGTATAGACGTCATAACCCAGATTGTTGTTCCAGAATGCGTTGTCGTTTGCATGATTTTCAAAAGCCCCAAAGGCCTTCAAGGCCGCTTGTTTATAACCTTCCAGCTTGGCAGCGGGATAATATTCATGCAGCAGCGGAGTGTTGTAGGCCATAGCCAGGGCACCTGCAGCGTACAACGTTTCGGCTTTCAACGGACCTTCGGTTGCGGAGAAGAACACCCGGCCCGTCGCGCCTTCAGGAGCTAAGCCCTGTTCATATCCCCCGCCTGCCGGACGCAGGAAACGCGGGAGTGCGCCTTCTTTGGAGGTGTTCATGACGGCTTTTCTCAAATAATCCAATTCGTACACGAGCTCATCCAGGAAGTCCGGAGCGCCATTGTCCGATTCCGGAATTTCCAGAGATTCGCCAAGCGTTTCGATCTGATCAGGAAATAATTGGGCCGCCGCAAGCAGCGTGCTGGAAGTTGTCGCTACATTGATGGGATATTTGCCGCGGTCTCCTGCGTCCATATGACCGCCTACCAGATCGACACGCTGCCCCGTTGCCTGGTCGACAGCATCGTCCAGATGCGCAGCAGGACGGGTCCAATGGGTGACAGCCGGATCGTCCAAGCCATGGTCGCCGTCACGCTGCATGGTCAAACCGCGGATTAGGGTGTAACCGATATTGTCCGAATAGATGGTGCTGCTGATCTCAAAAGGAAAAGACACGCCTACACCCGGAATATACAGATGGAAGGTTCCTTCCTGTTGAAAATCAGAGAAATCCATTTCATACACATCGCTTTTGGACCATTTTTCCTGGGCGGCTGTTTTCTTCAACTCAATGTCACCGCTGTATACAGAACTGCCGTTTTGTTCATTGATGATCTGAAACGGGATCGCGTCATTGAAGGAAATGGAGCCTTGACCGGTCCACCAGGACATATAGGCTACCTTCGGGCTTCCATCTCCATAACCGACCTGGTTGACATGAATAACCGGATTCGGTTCAGACAAGTCAAAATCGGCCGGCATACCAGGGACATTAACCACAGCAGGATTTACCGTTACATTGTAGGAATGGCCTTCCTTTAAATTCGATCCGCTTGGCATCTGCAAATAGATCCGGTAGATCATGTTCAGACGCGGCGTGTCTGTAGTGGACAGATAAGGGGCATCCTCGGGGTAGTAACGATTCTGGACGGCAGCCGGGTGTATCGCGGATGAAAAATCAGGGTCGGTGCTGCTGCTGATCGAATAATAAGCGGTATTGGATACATTGGAGCTGTTATACTCTTTCTCACGCAGGTAAACTTCAATCCACTGCGAATTCATGATGGTTGCCTGGGAGCTTACCAAATCCGGCTGCGTCATTGCCTGCTCCTGCAAAGCCATGGCATTAAGAGGCACGGTTGTTGCCCCTACTGCAAGCACAACCAGGAAAATAACAGGTCTTCTTAATGAGTTCAATAACCGGTTAATCAACATTCACGATTCCTCCCGCTATAAATGAATTTTCTCACCAATCGAGTTCTTCCCCATACCTTCTTTCTTTTCCTCAAGGTGTCACATCCGAATAAAATGATCGATATCAATCACAACCTTCCATTTTTTATAATAAATGCTGAATTCCGAGTAGAATATATCAAACAAAACAATTAAGTTCAATAATAATGATTGAATTTACAATATCTAATAATCTTCTCTAACAGTTTTTGATCCAGTTTGATCATTAAGCGCAAAAAAAGCCCGCATTTATGCGGACTTTCATTAAACTCTGTATATGTTCAGCTGTTATTGGGGTCCGGGCGCCCTCCAAAAATAGGATCAATATAAATCTGGAACAGCTTGCTTCTGATTTCCTCCGCCGAATAGTTGCGATGCTGCCGGTGAAACAGATAAACATCCGGTCGAAGCGTCGCCATGATGGAGTCCGCCATATAAACGGGATCAAGCTGTTTTTCGCCGTCCGTCTCGATATACTCCTGAAACAAGCCATGGATGACTGAATGCATCAATTCATAATGCAGGGTATGAAAGGTCACGTTCTGCCGTTCCTCGGAAGTCGGCGCTTGTATGGCGGCCAGCACATGGGAATTTTCCTGAAGTGATATAAGGTGATATTCCAGAATAACCTCCAGTCGCACCCGAAGAGATTCATCGTTGTTCTCCTTAAGGTAACCTACCATCTTCTCATGATTGCGAATGCATTGCTCCTCTGATCAAATCCAGGCACAGCTCGCATTTATGGGCATAGCTCCGGTACAAGGTGCCTTGTCCTACTCCTGCCTCCCTTGCGATTTGCCGCATGCTGACATTTTCGACTCCATGTTCGGCAAACAGCTTAGACCCTTCTGCAAGATCAGCTGCCTGCGTTCCCGGGCATCCCTTCGTTCTACACGCTCCTTACGTTCCAGCAATCGCGAGCACCTCATTCCCGCACAATAGTATTGGTTCATGACCGTTCTTTCGTCCATTCACAAGAATCATCAGTTTTCCCCCTGCTCTTATCGTACAGCTGAAATTCTATTGCATCATACTCATTAATTTCTCTTGGTTAACCGACTGAAGATCAGGTGTATAAACAGTCAGCATCAGATCTGGCTCCTCCGCTACAAGGAAGCTGTTATACTCCAGTGTCAGCAGGCCCGCTGCAGCTCCTTCTTATTATACAAAATATCTCCTGGTATAAAACATGACCCCACCTCATGATGGACAAGGCGGCTGATACGGCCGATCCAAAAACGGAAAGCCCATGGTTAGCTGGACTCTTCTTGTCAGCTTGCCAGCAAAAAAGCAGCCGATTTGGCTGCTTTTATCGTATCTGTTTTATTCAAGTCTTCAAGTCAAATAAAACGATGCTCCCGGAAAGCAGCAGCCTGCCCATGGATTATACCCTTGTCGTCAATAAGATTCCACACAGTCGCCTGCATGATGTAGAATCTCCGGCCATTGCTGGAAATCCGGATTCCCGTGTAATTGTCGACATAGCCATTTTCACTGACGGCTTTAAGAAAGCTTGCCCGCTCCTCGCGCTCCATCGGCTCTGCAGTCAGTCTCGACGGGGTGATTGTAAACATGTCCCAGTCCATCTCCCACAGCTCCTGTGCCGCCAGGTTGCCGAAATTCAAGATTGGATCGGTCTCCAGCCCATGGGACAATATCACGAACGGCCCATTATACAGCTGATCGAATTCCTTGCCGGATTCGGGTGCTTTGTCCAGGAGAGATTTGCCCGTTAATCTCTCATAGCTGTCCATGATTAACCGAGCATGCTCATTCGTTGCTCCAACACCGGTATATTGCGTCATTATTATGTCCTCCCTATCCTTGCCGGTATTTGCTCAAAAAAGATTTAATATTCAAGACAAGCCTAACTCATGAACCAATGACCAGAATACAGGATTTAACGACATCGAATCTATTTCATCCCGCAGAATCAAATGTTTTATCATTTCCGGTGGTGAATAGCCCAGCGGCCTGCTCTTTAACGTGTCAATCCGATTGACATTAGGAGGAACAGTTACTATTAAAGCCCTTCACGTGACTTGTTAATCCAATTAATGAGCCACGCATTACCCCTGGATTTTTCCTCTGCAATATCCAGGTATCGTCGGGCCTTTACTTTGTCGAACGGCTTCATCTCACGCCCAAGCTGCATCCAGAGTCTTGCGTTATCCTTATCAGCCTTGAGTGCTCTTTGCATAAGAATCAGGTTTCGTTTAGTTTTTTGCATGGTATCTGTAACATCAGGATCATAGCCATCATGCAGCAGATGTATGTCCGATTTCATCTTTCGGATCTGCCCGGTATCAACATACTCATGAATCGGATCGATGTACCGCAACCCAGCCGGAAAAATCCGGAGATATGCATCCTCGTAAGTCGATGTAATCCGCCCTCCAACTGTGTTGTCATAGACGATGTATAAAGCTGCCCGATCTCCAGTCCGATCCATTCGTTCGGTGTAGGCTCTTGGTTTATCCCGGTGCTCCAGTGGCAAATAATCGTCTGCATCCACTACGAATACCCAGTCATGTGATACCAGAGAGAGAGAGAGAAGTTTCTTGCGGCGGAAAAATCCTCGATCCATTTGTAATGAAAAAGCCTGACATTTTCATGCTGTTCGGCAAAGGATCGTGCAATGTCCGTTGTCCGGTCGGTCGATCCGGTGTCCACAATAATAATTTCATCGACAGCGTCTATAATACTTTCAAGCGCCCTTAATAGGCAGCGCTCAGAATCCCTGACGATCATTGCTGCAGATATGCCCATTCTAAGCCCCCCATTTTAGCCAATCATCTAGCATGGCCTAGTTTATGTTAATGACTTGAGTCCTATTTTTTTATAAACCTCGCCAGCCACGAGGACAGCAGGTTTTCGTTTGAATCAGAATGATTTTCATGAATTGAACTGAATCAAATTTTATAACAATCTTACCATATGCTGGACGCGATGCACAGATTGGCGCTGTACTGCCGCCCCCGAGATTTACGAATAACAACAATATACTCTGTAGTGGTTATGAATGGCTCTATGTTTACGGAATCCAGATCTTGACGGTCTGTTGCCTGCTTCTCCTGCATCATAACCATCGAGAAATGCATTTAGCGGCCGCTATTTGGCACATCGGGTACTTCTATAATTGCGAGGCTTAGTTTGAATTCACTTGGAGCGTTTACAACTAGTGATATCAGGAACTTCAATAAATAGTGGCTACTCTTTTTTCACTGGCATTAAAAATGCGCCCCTTAGATTTCATCGGATAACCCATGGGATTAATCCAATATCTATTCTAAGGGGTGCACTTGTCAGTAGATAAGGAGCAGAGCCTTCCAGGTGCGCCATTTTGTCCGGGTAACGTTATATCTGATTCTATCCAATCAATGGAGCCGCTTGTCCTAAACTTCCTTCTACTTCATTGCCTTCCCTCCGCCAATATTCGATTCCGCCGAGCATCTCTTTGACTTTAAAACCAAGTCCGGAGAGGCGGGCAGCGGCTTTTGTCCCGCCATTGCAAGCAGGACTCCAGCAATAGACAACAATCACCAGATCTCTGGAAAAAGATGCGGTTGTCTCTTCATTGATTTGGTTGGAAGGAAGATTGATGGCACCCGGAATATGGCATTCCTCATAAGCCTTGGTGCTGCGGACATCGATCAGCCGGAAGCCGTTAATGCCAAGCTGTAAATCATGGCGGACATCTGCTACGTCCGTTTCGACCGATAGCTTGTTCATAAAATGCCGATGAGCATCCTCCGGCAAAGCAGCGGGCGTTTCAAGTATAAGAGATACATGGGGGGTATTATTCATATTCGTTGCCTCCGTCAGGGATTTGCATTCAAGCCGGCGAATGACTTGAATTAACTATAGCACAGCCCCTGCAAATGGAGTTATCGATAGAAATCGAAATCATAGTTCAATGATTTTGATAATTGGTTCCGAAAATAATTTCCAGAAACCCGAGAAAAGCTTTGGATTTCCACTTTTTTTTGGAGTAAACAAGCTGTGAATAGAATTTAAAATCCGGATGGACAAATGGGATGGCCGCAACCTGACCCTTCTGAATCTCTTCAACAACCACGACACGAGGCAGCAAAGCAATTCCAAGTCCATAAATGACGCACTGCTTGATCGCCTCCAAATTACCAAACTCGTAGGATAATGTATAATTTACCTGATTGCTTTTTAACGTTTTGAGCAGCAATGCCCGATACGTACAGCCATCTTCGGTCAAAATCAAAGATTCGCTTTCGAAATCTTGAACCTGAATTTCGCTATTACCGGCAAGCCTGTGGGTTGGAGCAACAATTACGACCAGTTCCTCTTCTCTCAGGATGCTGCTGTGAAGCTCGGGATCGGCAAAAGGCGGATCCATAATAATTCCGATGTCCAGAGCGCCTTCTTTTACGGCTTCAATAATAAAGGGCTCGTTTGCCGGTTGAATCGTCACACTGATTCCGGGATATTGCTGGCGGTACGATTGAAGATGGGGAGGAAGAACATAAGCTGCCAACGTTTCGATCGTTCCAATGGAGAGTGTCCCTCTGGATTGTTGTGAAACAACTTCCTTTGATTCCTCGTGAAGTCTTAATATATCGTTCACATACAACAGAAGAGCCTCTCCGGCAATCGTCAGCTTCATATTTCGTCCGAATCGCTCTACCAGAACCGTCCCATAGGTTTCCTCAAGCTTCTGGATCTGCATCGTAATGCTCGATTGGGCGTATCCCAATACTTCGGCGGCGCGTGTATAACTTCCCCATTTTGCTACCTCGCGAAAGGTTTTCAGATACGTAAATTCCAACAGCAATCACCCTTCCATGCAGCTTTTAACGTAATTAGATAATACCATTGATAGATATCCATGGTGCAATACCTGTTTTGTAAGAGTCTCTCCCGCATCGCAATTGCCGTTTTGAGAGAAGCAAAAAGCTGCCTCGCGGCAGCCTCAATTGACTCACACTATATCCGTTGAAGTAACAACAAGGGCAGCTGCTGAGCGTTACGTTAAATCATACTACAATCCCGCCATTTGAAAATGATGCTGCAGAATCAAGTTTAAAGAGATTATTTTCTTTTGGTCCGGAACTTCTTCTTATTTGTTGGAACTCCACTGGTGCAGCAGCAGGCATCCTGATCATTGCTTGTATCCGTATCCGTATCCGTATCTGTATCCGTATCTGCATCCGAATTCTCTTCATCGGAACCGGAATTCGAAGATGTAGAAAGGTTTTTGACATTTCCAAAAACGACCGTTCCTTCGTTCTTAACGATTATCACCAGCCCAATATGACAACTCATGGCAGTATCAGCGTCCTTTTCATAATATCATCAGATAATATATATATGAAAAGCATGTTTCATGCGCCATGGCTGATTCAGGAGTTACAAGAGCCCTTTTTTAATAGATATATATATGGAAGACAAAGTTTACCCTCTAATTTGCTCATATTTCTTAAGAAAATCAAGCCTTAGCCGTTTCTTCTTGTTTCAAACAGCACTTCCTAGCAGTCTTCTTCCCATTTGCCAAATGACCACACTGGTTCCCCACAGGATCAAGGCAGAGCCCAGGCCAACCACAGACATAAATGCACGGATCTGATGATCTCCCAGCATCACGTTCACCGGCACAAACAGCCAGGTTCCAATAGCGAGCAAGCATAGAAGTGCGCCTGTAACATGATAGAGTCTGACCTTGAAAAGAGAAGCCAACGGGAAGAAATGAACACCGACAATAATGGCTGTTACAAGAGGTATAAGTTCCGTGTGATGCATATTACTGCAGATGGCTGCCGAAATCCCTATTGCCGCACCCTCGGCGGCGAAAATAATATTAAACCAGATCCCTACGCGCTTGCCTCTCCTGGAATCACCTTTCATAACTTGAATGGTTAGTTTCCACGAGGCGCGTATCAACGAACCGCCGCCAACGCAGAGCACGATGCCTACGGTTACGGCAGCGGCTAACAGCACCAAAGACATTCCCCATCCTTGCAGCCCCATAATTCCCGTGTACGCCCAGAGTGTGCCAAAAACCGCCATAAATAGAACGCCCGATGCAGTTCCGCGTACTGCGGCTCCGGGAATGGTACTTGATGCTTGTGTCATAATTGAAAATCTCCCTTCGGTTTAAGTGTTTCCCGCAAAATTTCATAATGCTTGCGGTGCCTCTCTACTGACTTCATCTTACCGAAACAAGCATCACGCCGGTATTCATGAATGTAATGTCTTGCGGATGACAAATGTCATATAACGAAAGCCTTCGGTGAAGAGCCGAATTGAAGCTGACGGAACCGCTGGGCGTTTGTAGCATATGATGGAATATCAAGCGGTTGAAGAAGGAGTGAAGAATAATGCCCGTTGTAATTGGAATTTCCAATATTAATAGCGTAAGCTCCAGTTCTGTTGTTCAATACGGCGATGCTGTTCAATTGTCCCCATCCAGTACATCAAAGTCATATGCTGGTTCCGGCGCATTTTTAACTGGCTGTGTGGCCATATCCAATAACGCCCTAAGCGCCACGAACACGAATGACCCTGATGTTATAGACAACTCACAGAGCGAAATAGCAAGCGGTGTAAATTAGTTTGAACTGCATTTAGATCCCCAAGAAGAAATGGCTGAAGCTGTCCCTTGGCGGCAAAGTTAGTTTCTTCCCATAAAATATCAGAAAAGATGAAGACAAATTTATCCTTTCTGATATTTCAAGAAAGTCTGATATTATTCGGGCTTTTTTTTGTTGCACATCAAATACCCCATCAGCGGAATGGTCAAGAACCTATTCAGCGGACAATGAAAAACCTCCTGGACAGCAAAATGACGCCGGTACGGAACCGGCGTCATCCCTTCAATCGGTGGATTCTATATCTCGCAGGGAGCAGGCGCTCCTTCATACGTTGTAACGCCGTCTCTGACGACCTTGCAATATCCCGGTCTCATATGAACATCAACGAGCTGTCCCCGGTAACGGTAGCCTGTTATCGAAATGCTTCCTTCTTGAGAAGGCTGCGGGAACACGGTGAGCGTTCCGTCAGGCTTGGGCGTCAAGCCGGCCATACCGAATAAAATGGCTTCAGCTCCGCCCAGCCCTGCGATGACGTTCGCACGCTTGTGACCCGGCACGGCAGGACGGTCGCAATAATGCTCCTGAGGGTAATAGGGCAGATGCCGCCCCATCCAGAACAATCTTTTCAGCACATCCCAAGCCAGCTCAGGCTTGCAGATTTCCCACAAAGTAAGGGCAAGAACGGTGCTTTCTCCGGTATAGCTGCCTCCGCCGGACCAATCCGGATCATTCAGCTCGTAATGAACCGTATCCTCTGCCGATATGCTGCTTACGCCGTACGGCGCCAGAAACGCTCCATCGCGCAGATGAGTCAGCAGTGCGTCTGCCATATTTTCGGTGCATGCCCCCATTCTTAGCGTATCGTAAGCCTGGATCGAATATACTTCTTCCATATGTCCATCCGGATACCGGCAGAGGAACCAGCCGATTTTCTCATCCCACAGATGCTCCTTGATCGAGCTGCGGATCCGTTCCGCTTTTTCACGCCACTGGGCGGCCTCGCTATTATCCAGGTCCAGCCCTTCCGCCAGATCGGCTAACCGGTCATAGCACCACGCCCGTTCGGCATTGGGACTGGAGACCACATGCTCGTGTGCGGCGCTTCTCATTTCCAGCAAATTATGCTGCTTTCCGTAATCCAGCAGTTCATTCCAGACAGGGAGCCTTTCTTCGTCATCCAGCAGCAGCTTCCGCAGCACATCATAGAGCTCATGTCCCTCTCCATGCTGCTGCAAATTGCTCCATACCAAATTGAAGAACGACCAGAGACTGTACGCATACGGGACATCCCTGCCCTGGCCGTCAGGTGAAAATCTTGAATGCCGGGCAATCCCGCTATTAGCCATAAGCCTCGCAAACTCCAGCAATTTATCGCTTCCCAGCATCATCGCCAGCGTCCTGCCGGCATATCCTCCGGCATCCCATGGATAGCAGCAGATCCCGGCTCCCTCTATGCCCGACACGACCGGAAACGGCTGCATGGCAAATTCCGGATGCTCCCACATGCAGACCAGGCCGCTCACCAGCGAACGGCGGTAATAATCCTCAAGCCCGGGAATATCGCTGGTGAGCCGGGGGATGGATCCGCACATTCGATCGATGCGTTCCTGCCATACCGATTCCGTTCTCCGCTCCCACCGGGAGAGATCGTCGGGAGCAGCGCATGCTTCGCCGCAGGCCGACAATACGACCGCCAGCCGGAAGACGGCCTCTTGTCCGGGAAGCAGGGATGACGGTTGTATTTCTTCATTAAATAATGTCATTCGCACCTGCTCATTTTCCCAAATCCCCGTATCGACTGGCTGGACAGGCTCACCTGGGGAAGGATGACCATAATCCCAATCGCCAAGCGGCTGATAGCCGAGACGGCCGGGCACAAGCTTCGGCTTGACGCTCACTTCTATACTTCGATCGGTACGATTGCCGATCCTCACCGTCATCATAAATCCCGGCCGGTCCGCCAGCGGGACCAGAGAACTGTGCGCAGACAGCGATATTAACCGGCCGTCGACAAAGTAGTGATAGGTTCCGGTACGCTCAATCCGATCGGGACGCCACTGCGCGCCCGAATATAGAAAGCCGCAGTCCCCTTTTCCCCGATTTCCCGTATCGCTGACGAGATGGGCGTCCGCTTCAAAATCCAGCAGCAGCTCCACATCGCCAGCCGCAAACGGAGGCGAATATAAGCCTTTAATTCCCGTTACGGTATTCGCCATGGGAGCGACGGTGCTGTAACCGCTGCAAACCCATATATGATTCTCCGGAGCCAGGCTGGCCCGCAGGTCAAAAGCAAAGTCATTTAATTGATAATTCATCATGTCACCTTTCCATTTCGTATGAATGTTCGCAATCGTTGTGTACCTATACACCGAACTAGCCTTTCACCGCTCCTACCGTCAATCCTTTTACAAAATATTTTTGCAGGAACGGATAAACGAATATGATCGGACCGATACCGATGATAGCCATCGCCATCCGCACCGTTTCTGTAGGCACCTTCGCCAGCTCTCCTCCGGCTACCGAGGCATCCACCATGCCGGAATTCAAATACTGGATCTGTGTAATTACTTTGTACATCAGGTACTGCAGGCTGACCAGTTTGTCGTCGTTAATGAACACCATGCTCGTATACCAGTCGTTCCAATAGGCCAAGGTCTGGAAAAGACCAATCGTCGCCATAACCGGCAGGGACAAGGGAAGAATAATTCTGGCATAGATTCTGAATTCCCCCGCGCCGTCGATTTTGGCCGATTCGATGAGCGAATCCGGTATTGTATTCATGAAGAAAATACGCATAATGATGATATTAAAAGGCGCGACGAGCAGCGGAATAATCAGCGCCGCCAACGTGTCCTTCAATCCGGCAGCAGAGTACGTCAGGTACCAGGGAACAAGTCCGCCGTGGAAGAGCATGGTGAAAAAAACGAAAAACGCCAGGAAGTTGCGGTAAGGCATATCTTTTCGGGAAATCGGATAAGCGAACAAGGAAGTAACAATCAGGCTGATCACCGTGCCGATGACGGTCACGAGGATCGAAATTCCGTATCCGCGGACGATCTTCTCCGCATCCTTGAACAAGTACTCATATGCATACAGGGTGAAATCTTTTGGAATGATATTATAGCCGAATTCCACAATGGACCGTTCGTCCGTAAAAGATACGGACACCACCAGCAGCAGCGGAAACAAACAAGCGAGGCTGATTAACCAGAACATAACGTTCAGCGCCACATTCGAGCCTGTCGAGATTTTGTTGCTGTAATTGTACGATTGCGATTCATTGACGCGCCCTGCGGCTTCATGACTGTTGGTAGACATTCTCTTGTTCCTCCTAAAAGCTTGTGATCTAATAGCAGATAGCGAAGCGGGCGGAAGACGTTTCCGCATGCGCAGCCTGATCTATTTCAGCGGAATTTAAAACATCGCGTTTTCTTTGCTGATTCGACGTACCGCCATGTTGGTCGCAAAGACGATGATCAAGCCCACGATTGACTGGTAGAATCCGGCGGCTGCCGACATCCCTACATTTCCGGTCAGCAGGAAGGACCGGTAGACAAAGGTATCGATGACATTGGTCGTCGGATAAAGCGGTCCGGAGTTGAGCGGAACCTGGAAGAACAATCCGAAATCCGCATTGAAGATCCGGCCGACCTGCAGAATGACCATGACGATAATAACCGGAAGCATGAGCGGAATTGTGATTTTCTTGATCTGCTGCCATTTTGAAGCGCCATCAATGACGGCTGCCTCATAATATTCATGATCGATTGCGACAATTGCGGCAAGATAGACGACCATGGTGTAGCCGACGTTTTTCCACAGATTCACAAGCGGTAAAATGTAGACCCAATATTTGGGCTCGCTGTACCAGGAGATGGAATCAAACCCGAGCGGTTCGAGGATCGCTTTGTTGAGAAAGCCGAAGCCTCCGCCAATAAAGGCATATACCAGATAGCTGACGACGACGAACGAAAGGAAGTAGGGAAACAGCAGGCTGCTTTGAAAAAACTTGGCCATTTTGCGGTTCCTTAATTCATTCAGCGCGATCGCCAGGAAAATGGCGACTGCCGTGTTCAGGAAGATGAATACCGCATTGTACAGAACCGTATTGCGGGTCGCGTTCCAGGCGTCTTCCGTCTGAAACAGGTATTTGAAGTTCTCCAATCCGACCCATGGACTCCCCAATATGCCGCCGTCGAAATTATAGTTCTTGAAGGCGACAATGACCCCGAACATCGGTATATAATTGTTGAAAATCAATATTGCCGCTGCAGGAAGCAGCATCAGAAATAAAGCGCGGTATCGGAAGATTCTAAACAGAAAATTGCGTCTCATGCAGTCAAGCCCTCTCCTCTTTTTATATGTTGTACTTTCATTTTATAATTCAAGGTCAGCTTCTTGAATAAAACAATCTATGAAAGCTTTAAAATATCTATTGCCTTTCCGGGCATGCAAAAACAAGCATCCCAAACCGGCTATTGGCTGCCGGCCTGAGATGCTTGCTTGTTCAATGGAGCATTATTTTATTTGGCTGCCATGAATGCGTCAACCTGTTTTTGTTTCTCGGCCAGCACTTTATCCGAACCGGCTTTTTTCATTTTATCGAGGAAAACCGGAAGATCTTTGGCCGGGTCCATGACACCAGTCGTCAATCCGTCAATATAAGCTTCGAAAATATTAACGATAGCCGACTCTTCATTTTTTACAGGCTCCGCATCGTAGCTGAAGCCAAGCAGCGCCGACTGCGTTGCAGAGTCATTGAATGCCTGGAATTTCTCCCATTTTTGCGGGTCTTCATTATCCCACAGATAATTAAGGAACTGGTTGCCGAACATATAGTTGATACCCGGTGAATAACCGCTTCCTCCTGCCTGTACGCCATCAGGCAGTTTAATAATATTGTCGCTGGACTTCACATAGTGCTTGCCTTCAACGCCGTTAACCAGTGTATTTACCAGCTTCGCGTCCGTATGCAGCAGGTTGATGAGCATCATGGCGCGTTCGGGATTTTTGGATGTCCGGGAAATCGCGGTCATCGATCCGTTAAGGTCGCCATTGGTCGTATAAGGAGGGGTGAGCTCTACCTGTACAAGCTCATGTCCGAAGCTCGTGCTGAGCTCTGCAGCTTTGCCCGGCTTGAGCTGCTGCCACTGCGCGAACACTTTGCCTGCTTTATTCGCTGCTGCGGCGTCCTTCTTCGTAGCAGGGTCCTCCTGGAAGAATCCTTTTTGGTTCCAGCTGCGCATAAGGTTCAGTAAATCCTTCATTTCAGGCGTTTCAAACTGATTGATGATCTTCGCATTGGTGTCGCCGATCATTATTGCGCCCGGGACCTGGTTATTGCCGACAGGTTCAATCGGAAGATCGCCGACAACGTTGCGGTTGGCCCAGAACGGCGTTACATCCGGTTCATTTTCTTTGATCGTTTGGAGCATCGGCTCAAGGTCGGCAAATGTTTTGATTGTAGTCAAATCAAATTTGTATTTGTCGACCATCGATTTATTCAGAACGATGCCGAACTGGCTGGCAAGCTCTTTTTCAACCGGAATCGCATAATTTTTTCCTTTTACAGCCGTGCCCGTCAAATAAAACGGATTGATTTGCTTTTTCGTTTCCGGCGCGTACTGATCAATCAGGTCGTTCAGTTCAAGGAACGCTCCTTTGGCCACATTACCGCTGAAATTATCCCATCCTGCTGTAAACATCAGATCAAACGGTTCGCCGGAGGATACCATCAGGTTGATTTTCTGAGCCCAGCTGCCCCAGTCGATCGCATGAATTTTGACCGTTGCGTTGATTTTGTCTTTCAGCTGATTGTTTAATTCCTCTTCAACTGCTGCTGTGTCTTTTTGCTCGGTGCCCGGGTAATAGATCGACAGCTCTACCGGCTCCAGTGCCGGCTTCTCCGGTTCAGCCGCTGGCGCATTAGCATTATTCTGCGTATTGTCGCTTGGCGTATTGCTTTGTCCGCTCTCTTCCGCATTGCTGCCTGACTTGCCATTCTGCGAGCATCCTGCAAGCACCATCGTCAATACGATTACGAGAGCAAGCATACTGGTAAAAAGCCTTCTTCTTTGTTTCATTGGAACCCCTCCAGCTATGATGTAAATGATTACGGTTTCAGTATAGGTTGTTTTCCTCGGAAACTGAATTAAATAATCTATGACTACTTTTGATAATCTATTGTGTTTCGCCTAATGGCTGCCGTGGATCGAACTTGGGGTTCACATATTCGTTAAAGCTGATCAGATTTTTAGAGACGGCGTCGTCCAGCGAATGATTATATTGCCGCGACAGCTCCTCCAGAATTTCCTCCGGCGGACCAATCCCCTGCAAAATATCCCTGTACGCCTTCATGCGCAGCCCGTCGCCCAAATTTTTCGGTGAGAACGGAGTCTGCTCATTCTGCAAAATAAACTTCGGTTCCTTCGGATAAGGCGATTCTTCACGGCCGGGCAAAAATAGATCAAAGTTGTCCAGTGTCGGCTGGTACCCGGGGTCGTCGATAATTTCTTTCAAAACCGGTATCGTGTAGCCTTGCTTATACTGTGCGCCCATGAACGAGCTTGAATGGAGAAGCTTCCACAGATCAGCCGCCTCCTTCTCATGCTCCGTGTACGCATTGATGACGAACGGCGACTCCGGCGAGACCATCAGGGCTCCTTTTCCTTTATCCGACGCGGTCAATAACGGCGGCATCGCGATGCCGAGCGGAAAATTCATCGTTCTCATGCCGCTTAGAAGCGCGAAGTCGCGGTCGGTCACGAACATCATCCCGATATTCCCTTCCGAGAATTGGGTTAAAGCGGTGTCGCTCTGCAGCGATGTTTCCCCGGGAAACAAACCGCCTTCCTCTTTCATCGCCAGCATGGTTTGAAACCAGGACTCATAAACGGTGAAGTCGTAGCTTCCCTTGCTGAAATCATAATGATAGACGCCGCTGTACGTGCCCGCCATTTCCAGCGCCTTGCGGAATGCCCCGTCATCGCCAGCCGGGAGCGCAAAACCATACCTGCGGTATCCTGTTCCCGCCTTGGAAATTTGATTGGCATCGCTTCTCAATTGTTGTAAAGTAGTCGGGGGACTGTCCGGATTCAAACCCGCGCTCTTCAACAGCTCCTTATTGTAAATAAGCCGGAGCGTCATGATTTCCGATGGAATCGCATAGAAGTGGCTGTTCTCCCTTGTGTAATCCACTACCCATTTGGGGAATGGGTTCAGAAATTGGCTGTCTACGATAGTCGACAAATCGACCAGCCAGTTTTTGAAAATGTACGTTGCAAGCCACCCTGTATCGAGCTGAAACACATCCGGTCCTTCGCCTGAGGTCATCCGCATGTTCAGGATTTCGTCATACCGGTCGAGCGGAAGCTTCAATAGCTGGACGGTATAGCCGGGGTGAGCCGTATTGAATTGATTGATCAGGCTTTCCATCGGCTTCGTCTCCACATTTGATTGAACGGCAAGGGTAATCGTTTTGCTTTGCTCGTCCGCTCCTGCCTGATCTGCCGGCTGAACGGCGTTCTCCTTCTGTGAGCATCCGCTCGATAAGACAGCAGCCGTAATGACGGCAAGGAACCATTTCGATAATCGCATACGAAAGCTTTTGTTCATTTATTCGGTCCCTTCTTTTATAATATGGAGACAAGCAGACGGTAAAACGCTTTCAATCAGCATAAAATTGCTTATTTACTGACGAAGGAGGCATTACATATGTTCCGGAAATTGGCCGCCTATTATCCATTCTACCCGATCAGCTTGAAATACCGGCTGCTGCTGTACTTCCTGCTGCTGGTCATTCTTCCGACATCCATAATCTCCGTGACGATCTACAACGAATCCTACCAGACGATAACGGAAAACATCAAGGTATCCGTGCAAAAAAACTTGAACATGGTCGAAACGATGCTGCTCAAAAAATTCGAAGAGATGAACGGCATCGCCGATTCGATTTATCTGAATCCGGATATGACCGACATCCTTTCCGCCGAACGCCCCATCGATCAAGTCGGGATCTTGAATGAGCTGACCAACTTGAACAAAATCATCAACAGCTACGATTTGCCCAGAGATGACCAGCATCAATATATATCAAAGCTGTATATGATGGACAGGCCGGAATATTTGCAGTACAATTTCTCCCGGAATGTGTCCATCATCAGTCAAATCGAGACGGAGCAATGGTATGTCAAGCTGCCTCAAAAATCGCGTTATTCCATTATCGGACTTCATGCCAATTCACCCGCACAGCCCAATGTGTACACGATCATGCTGGCCAAGCGGCTGTTCGGCCTGAACAATGCGATCATTCCCTACGTCGGCCTGCTTACCATTGAAGACGACGTAGACGATTTCAACCATATACTCGACCAGCTGAAGCCATCGGTCAATAGCTCGGTGCTTATCATCGACAGCAAGGGCAGCGTCGTCGTAAGTCCCGATATGTCGCAGTTGAACCGCAACCTGTCCTCCGAGCCGTATATCCGCAAGCTGATGAACGATAAGCTTGGCCAGCAGTCCGAATCCTTCGAAGAGCAGATGGACGGCAAGACAATGCTCGTCTCCTACCGGCATATCGGAGAGTTCGACTGGACGGTCGTATCCATATCCCCCATCAACGACTTGAACGGCAAGCTTGTCTCATTCCGCAAGGTGATGTATGTCGTATTGGCGCTGTGCATGATTCTGGCCTTTCTGATCGCCCTGCTGCTGTCCAATAACATCACGAGTCCGATCCGCAAATTTATCAAATCGATGTCCTATGCGCAGGAAGGCAATTTCGATCTGCAAATCCAATATTCGCGAAAGGATGAATTCACCTACTTATTCAGTCAATATAACAAGATGATAAAGCAAATCAAGGAACTGATCAATAAATTGTACGTAAGCGAGGTCAAGAAGAAGGAAGCGGAGCTGCAGGCGCTGCAGGCGCAGATCAATCCGCATTTCCTCTACAATACGCTGGACTCGATCAATTGGATCGCGCTGCGTCACAAGGTGCCGGAAATCAGCCAGATGGTCACCTCCCTCTCCGATTTCTTCCGTTACAGCTTGAGCAAAGGGCGCAATGTCATCCGTGTCGAGGATGAATTCCGCCAGGTGGAGAGCTACTTGTCGATTCAGCAGGTGCGCTTCAAGGAGCGTCTGGAATATTCGATCGAGGTGGAGCCGGAGGTGTACGGCCATTATGCCGTCAAGCTGATTTTGCAGCCTCTTGTTGAGAACTCTCTCCTTCACGGCATTGAGAGAAGGCGCGGGAAAGGCATGATTGCCATTAAAGCCCGCAAGTCGGAGAATTGGATCATCATCGAAATCAGCGACAACGGCATTGGAGCGGATGTCGATGCGCTGAATGCCATGCTTGAAGACGACGGAAAAAGAAGCGGCAGCTCATTCGGCATGATTAATGTGAACCGCCGGATTAAACAGCTGTTCGGCGCGGAATCGGGGATTCATTACAGCCGTCATGAGGGTCCGGGAGTGACCGTCACGGTCAGGTTTCCGTGTCTGACGACATTGGAGGGAATAGTGGAAGATGCTGAAGATGATTATAGCGGATGACGAATACAATGTGAGAGAAGGCTTGAAGGAAGTCGTTCCATGGGATGAGATGGGCATCGAAATCGCGGCAGTCGCCGCCGACGGCCAGGAAGCGTTCGATCTGTGCCTGGAGCTGAAGCCGGACATTCTGCTCACCGATATCCGCATGCCGATGATCGACGGTCTCGAGGCGGCGCTGAAGCTGAAGGACCTGGGCGATCCGGTCCGGATTATTATTATCAGCGGGGCGCAGGATTTTAATTATGCGCAGACCGCTCTCAACCTGAAGGCGGACGGATATATCCTGAAGCCGATCAAAATTCCCGAGCTGCAGGAGACGGTCAGCAAAGTCGTCGCCTCCATTGCGGCCGAGCGCAGCCGGGAGGAGCTTGCCATTCGCCTCAAGCGTCAGCTGCAGGAAAATATGCCTGCGCTGCGGGAGAAATTCTTCGCTAATCTGATGCTTGGCATGTACAAGAGCGAGCTGGAGGTGCTTGACAAGCTGAATTTTTTCGAGCTTCCTCTTGATTTGTCCGGCATGCGCTGTGTGGCGGCATTCCAAATCGACGAATACGGGAAGGCCATCGAGCGGTACAACGAGGAAAACAGGCAGCTGCTGAGCTTCTCCATCAACAACATCATGGAGGAAATCGTCAACCGGCATGATGCGGGGATTGCATTCTGCATGAACGAGAATGAGTTTGTCGTCCTGTTCGATCCGGTCGCCCCCGGCACCAGCCGGCATCTCGATATCTGCCAGGAGATGATCGGTTCCATCAACGAATATTTGAAAATTCCCATATCCGCAGGGATTGGCGAGCCTGTGCGCAGCATGCTTGAACTGCACTATTCGTACCGCGAAGCCCGCTCGGCCATCGAATACAAATTTTTTACCGGCAAAAATTCAATTCTGCAAATCAGCGATTTCAAATCCAACCGTTTCGTCGTGGAATATCCCAAGCTGTACGACGACCAGAACAAGCTCATCAATGCCATGAAGCTGGGCAACCGGGAAGAGGCGACTCTTAAGGTGAACGATATTTTCGACTCTGTATGCGCAGACCGCAATTGCCCTGTCGGATATGTACAAAGCGTATGTATCGAGCTGATTAATATGGCTTCCAAATCGTTCTACGAAATGGGCGAAAGCATCGAGCTGGCCGGGGCCGACTTCTCCGCCAGATTCGGCGAGGTTTATGCGAAACGCGATGTTTCGGAGCTGCGTGCGATGCTGCTGTCGCTGTTCGGGGAATTGACCGGTTATTTTGCCGCCAAGCATAACCAGAAGAACAGCCACATGATCAATAAAATTAAAGCCATCATCTCGCAAAATTATATGGAAAACATTACGATTGCGCGGTTATCGGAGGAGGTCTTCCTGTCTCCGAACTATATCAGCCTGATCTTCAAGCAGGAGACCGGTGAAAACATTACGGAATATGTGATGAAGGTGCGGATGGAAGCGGCCAAGGAGCTGATGAAGTCGCCAGATCTGAAAATCCTGGAAATCGCCGAAATGGTCGGCTATGAGAATGCGACTTATTTCAGCACCGTGTTCAAGAAATATACCGGTATGCATCCGCAGAAATACCGGACGCTTATTCAGTCGCCTTAGAAGAGAAAATTCAAGGGCCGGCTGCGCGTACGGAAGCTGCTTCCAATGGCTGTTGTCACCAGTTTTGCTCAAAGCGAAAAAGGCCGGGTGTCGAATTGATCGACACCCGGCCTTTCCTTGTTAATTATTTACAATGCGGATATCATCGACGTATGGATCATAATAGCCGCCTGTAACGGTTGAAGCATAGAATCCTATGCCCTTGACCCGATTCCACTGGAAAGGCATGGATGTCGGCAGGCCTGTCGCGCTGTCATAGTAAACGCCCATATCCGGAAATGCGGAGAACGGAATCGTCACTTCCACCCATTTGTTGCCGTAATCGGCTGCTGTCAAATAATTGGAAAGCGGCACCCTGCTCTCCACCAGCTTCCCGTTATTGTCGCTTGTAAGCTCAACCGACAAGCTTTCGACTTTTCGCTTCGTGTACACCCAGAAATGAATTCCCGCTGTATTTTCGAGCGATGTATAGTCCATGAGAACCGATTTGGAAGCCGAATTTGTAAAATTAATGCCGACAAGCGAAGGATCGAAGCCTGCCGTAAATTTCAATCTCAGCGACTTGGTTCCTTCCGCCGGGGTAAATACGGTGCTGCTGTCGATCGCGTATCCCGAATTCATCGAATATCCGCCTTGGGCGGTCCCCAGAACGCCGGAGATGAGAAAGCTGTCGTCAAACACCGGACGGATCAGATCGCCGGGTTGAACGGAGGATTGACGGGTTGGCAGGCTTCCGATCGGCGCGTATTCCAGCTCGATTTCATGCCAGGCGTCGGCTGGAAGGTTCAGCTCTCCCGGTGTCGTCATGGCCAGCTGCTCATAGCCTGTCTCGCCCCGCGGACGCGTCCGTTTGATATACCAGGCCTTGGTGCCGGTAGACGCTTTAAGCTGCTTCAGCTTGATTTGCGGGCCGGTAATTTCATTATTCGCCGCATCCAGAGCTGTTCTGCTGACGATCAGCTTCTGGGCATCCGGGAAATCGTTCCCGTCGTTCGAAACCATGATCACCGTGGCGGACCCGCTGCTGCCTGTAATTTGCAGCCGGTTTAACAGCGCGGGGGGCTGGCTGTCCAGCAATCCGCTGAACGCTTCCGCCTGCGGCGCAGCGATAGTCAGCTGTTTGCGCTGCGTATTCTTGACGATTTGCCCCGTATCGGAAACAAGCGGGTTCGCAGGAGCAGTTGTCATATAAGGAGCCGTGGGCTGAGAGGCTGGAACAGGGCCAAAGGTCCGCCGGAAGCTGTTTATATTTTGCCATCCCGGCTTGATGGAATATTTGGGCGTCATCAGCGAATTATAGTCTGTCGCCCCCGTCGGATCATCCACATAAATCGTCTTTGGATTTGTGCTTTTTGCAGTCAAGCCCTGCTTGAACAGGATGCCCGATGTGCGCAGATGATCCAGATTCATGCCGTCCGATTGCATTTCGCCGACCATATCGCCAAGGACATTGGGCTGGCGCTCCTCCCACATCGACCATCCGTCCTTGCCGAGCATGCGGTCGCCGTGCTCCCATGCGAACCAATCGACGCCGCTCCAATCGTTAAACGATCCGTATGCACTGGCAGCCAGTAAAAGCATGCTCCGGTACGGCGCATTGACAGGCAGGCTGGCTGCCGCTTCCTGCTGGTTGATTTCACCGATAAAAAACGGCTTGCCTGCTATTGTGGATTTGGTAAATGAATTGAATACATCGTCGAAATCCTTCACAATCAGCGGGTTGACATAATTGTGGTCCTCAATCAAATCCGATACGCCGGCCTGCATCTTCTGAAAGCTTTCTCCCCGCCACAGATTGGAGAAGATCATCGGCTTCTGGACATTCAAGCCTGTCACATAGCTTTTGATCCGGTTAAAATAATTCTGATCGAGCTCCCGCAGGAAATCGCCGCGTGCAAGCTTCTGCGCTGTCGCCGTCGGGGCATAAAAGTCGCATGGCGCAACGCCGTGAGCCGCGGTATAAGCCGCCCACTTCGTATTCAGAATCGTTTTCCAGTATGAAACGGCCGGAAACGCCGTACTCTCGAACTTGTTGCCGGCAGTGACGCCGTATTCCGATGAGGTCTCATTCATCGTCTCCAGATAAAGCACCTGCGGATCGCTGCCATAAGCAATGCCCGTATAGGGATTGACATGCGTCAGCAAATTCCCCGCAAACTCCTCCATGAGCCGCGCCGCACGCTCGTCAATCATCGGAAGAAGGCGCACCAGATCGACGTTGCTCGGCATCTTGTTCAGAGCATCCATGGCCGCCATCCAATCCGTACGGTCCTGGGAGGTGGTTTGCATAATGTCCACATCGCCTGGCAGATACTTTCTGGATGAATCCAGGCTCAGCTGAATATAGATGCCGCGGGCGCGCAGCTGCGCATTAAGATAATCGAACCGGTCCCAGGCTTCCAGGTTCGGGTCACGCGTATTCGTGGTATACGTCGTCAGGGCGCCGATTTTGGAAATCGGGTTCCAGTCCAGACTGTTTCTCATCAGATGATGAAGCCGGACGACGTTAATTCCGAGGGAATCCAGATTGGCCGCCAGATGGTCCGCCTGTTCGTGGGTCGGGTAGGTCGATACCAGATTCATCCCCCAGAAGCGTACCGGATCTCCGGCATCTGTCACCATATGCTCCCCTTGAACAGTGACCGGCTTGATAGTCGAGGTAATAAAACGGATATTATCGACGCTGGGGTCATAGTACCCGCTCGCAGTCGTATCCGCGAAGAAATTCAATCCCCGTACTTGGCTCCAGTCAAACGCTGCGGAGGTGGACAGATGGGTAACGGGATCATAATAAAAGCCGGTATCGGAAAAGTCCTGGAACGGGATGACGATCCGCGTCCATTTGTCCGCATAGTCGCCGCTCTTCAAATATTTTGAAACCGGAAGCCGCGTTTCGATCAGATTCCCGCTGCTGTCGCTGACGAGTCCGACCGAGAAGCCCGGCACCCTGGGAGACGCTTTCGGGTTCACCCAGAACTCCAGCCCCCCGGTGATTTTCATTTGCGGCGTTACAGCGAATGTGTCCGCCGTTGAATCAGGCTTGATAAACCGTAAGCCGACAATATCGCGGTCAAAGCCCGCAGTAAATTTCAAGCGCAGAGCATATGGCGCACTGTGAAACGTCGTTGTGCTGTTCGACACCGACTGGGCATTCTCGAAGCCGGCTGCAGCCGTCAAATAAAATAAATCGTTGCCCGCCTGCGTGCTGTAAATATCCCGCAGCGTGTCAGACGGACCATCGGCATGCGACGGCTGTACATCCAGTAAGCCGAGTGCACTTAAGAACAGAACGACAGCCGCGCCGATCCACGCTAACCTGATACGTTTTCGCTTTTTCATTAAACTTCCTCCCATTTCTTTTAGAATCGAATACCTCACTGCCCTGCCCCATGCCAATCCGGTAATCCGCTTCATCGCCTCCTTTCAGAAAAAAACGGGCAAGTTGTTGTCTATCTTAACCCCGGTTTTTGCGGGCAAGAGACCACTCCACTCTCAACTTTGTCAAGTGACCAAGCCTCCCCGTCACAAGCTTTATTGTATCCGCTTACAACAAAGGGTAAATAAAATAATCTACGGCGACATTTCATTTTCTATCGGCTATCGGGCAAAAGCAGCCAGGCCGGGTGTATTTAAACCACATGCTCTGGAAGATCCGGGTTTCTCCTGCACAATCCGACGAAAAATTAAACAATCCCGCTTTTTCTACCATGCAGGCTGTATTATTTATTATGATAGGAAGAGAACATCCAAGGAGAATAAACATGCCCCTACTAAACTTGAAATGGCTCAAGAAGCTGCAGATTACGCCCAAGGTGTTTCTTATCACATTCGTTTGCTTCGAGTCTCTCATTTTGCTGCTGGGCTATTCCTATCACAAATATTCCTCAGCCATCCTCGTCGATTCACAAATGAACTATGCCGTGCAGATGGTGCAAAAAGCGGACAGCTACCTGGAAATGAATATGCAGCATATCCGCACCAACCTGCTTACAATCGCCCACGATACCAGGTTTGCCGAAGCGCAGTACGAGCAAATCAATCAATGGCTGAACGGCAATCTGATCCATTTCATTCCGAACGTAAGCAATATTCACGTCATGTCCGGCCGGGAGGTCCAGGCCAGCACATCGCTAAACAGCTGGGAGCTGCCTAAAAATGCGTATTTAATGAAACAGCTTGAACAGATGACGGAATTCAACCGCATCTACTGGATCGGGCCGTACTTCTCCAACGTCTCCCGGCATACGCTGACTGCTGCGCTGGCCATTCCTTCCGCCGCAGGAAATCATGATATCCTCATGTTCGACGTCGATCTGGACAGCCTGTACCAGGCGCTGCTTCCAACCGACACCCCGTCCGCGAGCGGCGAGCTGGTACTGCTGGACAGCCAGCGCAGCCCGGTCTTCGGCAGGAAGCCGTACATGCAGTATGATTACCGGGCGCACAGCTTCGCGCTGAGCGGCATCGATCCGGCTTTGTTCCAGCAGGATTGGATTCAGACCGAGACGGAGGATGCGGCAGAACGGGAGATTATTATTACTCGTGGACTGAACGACATTACCGGCTGGCAAATTGTCTGGATCATGAACAAAAGCGATCTGCTGAAGCCCCTCGATTATTCCGTCCGGCTCTCCTGGTGGCTGGCGCTTGCTTCCCTGCTGCTCTCGACTGCTCTTTCGTTTTTCATCTCCAGCTTCATCAGCCGTCCGATCCGCAGGATCGCCGCCTCGATCAACGAGGTAAGCTCTGGCAACCTTAACGCCGAGGTGCGCTTGAACCGCCAGGACGAGATCGGGTTTCTGGCCATGCATTTCAATAAAATGACCAATAAAATCGGCGATCTCATCGATGAATTGAAGGAAACGGAGGAACAGAAGAAACAATCCGATTTCAAGGCGCTGCATATGCAAATTAAACCGCATTTCCTGTACAATACGTTGAACACGATCAGCATGATGGGCAGGCAGGGAAAGTCCGAGCAGATGGACCGGATGATCTCTGCTTTGACGAATCAATTGCATTATACGCTTGATGCGTCTCCGGCTCCTGTCACCTTGCGGGAAGAATTGAATGCGGCCCGGAACTACGTCCAGCTTATGAAAAGCCGCTATCCCGGCCAATTCGAATTCGACATGGATATCGATCCGCTGTCGCTTGACCGGCAATTGCCCAAATTCATTTTGCAGCCCCTCGTTGAAAATGCCATCTTCCACGGCCTCGTTCCAAATAAAAGTGAAGGCCTGCTGTTTATCAGCACCTCCCTTGAGGACCATTATTGGGAGCTGCTCATCGAGGATGACGGCGTTGGCATGAACGTACAATCGCTGAACGAGCTGACGGCCCGCATACACTACCGCGGGCGTGAGGAACAGACGGGCGAACATATCGGTCTGACCAATGTACATGAGCGGCTTCGGCTAATGTTCGGGGCAGAATACCGCATTGAAATAAACAGCGAGGAGCACCGGGGGACCCGTATCACCATCAAATTGCCGAACGGCCCTTAGCAGCATACCCATTTGATATGAAAAAGGAGAGGCTCCTGCATGAAACGAATCATTCTTGTCGACGATGAGCCAATCGCAAGACAGCACGTGAGGGAAAGCTTTCCATGGACGGATTGGGGCTATGAAATCGTTGGAGAAGCCGGGAACGGGGCCGAGGCGCTTGAATTATGCGGCGGCCTGAAGCCCGATATGGCACTAATCGATATCACGATGCCTGTCATGGACGGTCTCACGCTGCTTGACCATATGGCCGCTTCGTTCCCGGATACAAAATGCATCATCCTCACTGCGCACCGGGATTTCTCCTATGCGCAAAGAGCCGTACAGAAGGGAGCCTTCGGTTATATATTGAAGTCGCCGATCGATCCGGCTGAGACGATGGCTGCATTGGAGCGCGCCTCCATGGAACTGGAGAAGGAGCGCAGATGGGTTGTCGCATTGGACCGCGAAAGGCGGCTGGTCGAGTCGAGCCGGTACCCGCTGCGCAGACATTTTTTCCAGCAGCTGCTCACCTCCGTGCTGACCCAGGAGCAGGAAATTATCCAGCGCAGCAGCGCGATCGGAATTTCGCTTGCGGCCGATCATTTCCTGATGATTGTGTGCCAGGCCGATCCGCTGCCCCTGTTTGTCGCCAAATATCCCGAGAACGACCAGTCGCTTGTAGAATACAGCATGCTGGAGATTGTGCGCGAATCGCTGCTTCCGCTGCTGCCCGGGCAGTTCGAAATCATTCCCGCCTTTTTCGGCCGCTTCGTTATCCTGATTACCTTTACCGGTCCAGTGACAAGCCAGGATTATTACAAGCAGCTGTGCCGGCAGATCGAGATCCGGCTGGAGGAGCCGCTGTCGAATTATTTGAAGCTGCAGCTTGCAAGTGCCGCCAGTCCGCCTTTCAGAGAGCTGCACAAGCTGAAAGCCGTCTATCAGAAGACCGCCAGGCTGATTATCTACCGGTTCTATCACGAACGTCCGCGCATCATTCATGCGGAGGATTGTTTCCCGTTTCAGCCTTTGTCACGCGAAGACGCCGTATGGCTGAACGGGCTGGCCGCACAAACCGCGTCCGATCCGAATCCGAAAACGCTCCAGCGGTTTCTGAATAAAGCGAAAACCTTTTTTCTGCAGATGAAGCAGCAGCCGGGCGATGTTACCGATTGGCTTACAGAGCTGAAGACGATTTTTGTGAATGACAGCCATCTTCCGCCATGGCCGGACTTCCGGGAAGCGGGCAGCTTATTCGACGCCATCCAGAGGCTTGACGGCTGGTTTCAGCGGATGCTGCGCATCCAGAGCAGCAAGCTCTCCATTCGTCCCGAGATTGCCCGCGCCATGCAGTACATTCATCTGCATCTGCAGGATGAATTGTCGCTGGACACAATTGCGCGTGAGGTGGAGCTCAGCCCATCCCACCTCGGCCATCTGTTCAAGAAGGAGGTCGGCACTTCGGTGATCGATTATGTGCTGGAGCAGCGGATCGAATTAGCCAAGAGATATCTGGAAGAAGCCCGGTTCCGCAATTACGAATTGGCAGAGAAGGTCGGCTTCCGCCATTATTCCTATTTTTCCACCATGTTCAAGAAAATGACAGGAATGGGACCGAATGAATACCGGCGCTCGGTGAAAACCTCCATCCTCCCCCCTGCATACGACAAAGAGAAAGGGTGACTCCCGTCACCCTTTCTCCCTCTTCAAGCGATTTATTGGCCGCTGTCCGTGCTTTTGATAAATTCATTCATCTCCTTCACATAGTCCCCGCCGCCGTTGTCATACCATCCGGCAAGCAGCTTATCGAATTCATCGACCGGCGTTTGGCCAAGGACAATCTTCATGATCGTCTGATCCCAAACTTTTTTGTAATCCATATAATCCGGCTTCTTCGCTGCCTCCGGCGTGAAATCCAGATTTTTGGACAATACGACAGATTCGACCGATTTGTTCAGCCAAGGCGTGCTCATGTCGATAATGTCCTGAGGCGTCGTGAGCGAGAAGTAGATTTCCGTGTCGCCCGCGCGACGCATCGTATTGCGCCGGATCGGCGCTTCTTCCTTGTCTTCAGCCGCTGTCAGCTTGTCACCCTGCTTGTTGTAGTCAACGCCCTCGTAACCGATCAGCATCGTCGGATAGACATCATCCTTTAAATAATAGTTCAGCACATCGATTACCTTTTGCGGATTTTTCGCATTTTTGGTCAATCCCCAGAAGCCCCACAGGCCTACTCCGTATCCGGCTCCTCCTACTTTGCCGTCTTTCTCGTTCTTCACGAACAAATAGGTGATGTCCGCATCCGGATTAACCTTCTTGAGATCGCCTGCATGCCATTCATAATGACCGGCGAAGCCGGACATTACACCTGTAATACCCCGGATGAACCGCTCCCGCGCCGTTGTTGAATTATTGACGGCGGAATCCGGATCGAGCAGTCCGTCCTTGTTCAGCTGCGCGGTATAAGCCAGCGATTTCTTGTAGGCGTCGCTGCTGCGGTCGTACATCGCGTCCATATATTCGAAATCGCCTCCCTCCGACTTCTGCCAGCCAATCTCGCCAAACTGGCTCGTCAGAATAGGCTGCAGCACCTTGTTCGGATCGGCGAACGCCGCATAACCATACGTATCGTCCTTGCCGTTGCCATCGGGATCGTTCTTCGTGAATTTCGTCAAAATTTCCGTAAACTGGTCAATTGTAATTTCCGAATTGTCAGGAATGGCAAAGCCGATATTTTTTAGCCAATCCTTGCGCACCCAATATGCGTCATTACGGATTACCGTCGTTCTTGGAATGCCGTAAATCTTCTCGTCCTGCTGCACTTTGAGCGCATTCCAGGACACATCGTAGGTATATTTCATCAGGCTTTCCTCATTTTTAATGTAATCGTTCACAGGCACGATCAGGCCGTCCCGGACTGCATTAAGGAAGCTTTGATCATTGGCGGCCGGGAAATAGACCAGATCCGGGTAATCTCCGGACGCCAGCATAAGCTGCACCCTTTCCTGGTATCCGGTAACCGGCGGGATATCAAATTCCAGCTCCACATTCAGATCCTTCTGAACCTGCTCCACCCATTTCTTGTCCGTAGCCGACAGGTTTGCCTGCTCATGATTCGCCATGATTTTGATCTTGACCGGCTCCTCCTTGCCGCTTCCCGTTTCCGTCGGGCCGCTGCTTCCCGAAGTGCCGCCTTCATTCGTTCCGTTCCCGCCTTTTCCGTTGCCGCTTCCGCTGCAGGCCGCCGTAAACAGGAGTACCGCCGCGATGAGCGCAAGCAGTGTTCCCCTCATGGTCTTGTTCATTTTCATTACCCCTCTCCTGATTGAAAAAAATATATAAGAACACTCCTGTCGGAGTCATTCTAACCCTTCACGGATCCGAGCATAATGCCTTTGACGAAATATTTTTGCACAAAGGGATAGACGCACAGAATCGGAATCATGACCACCATCAGCGTTGCATATTTGAGCGTTTCCGGCACGACCGCGTTCCGCCCGGCCTCTGCCATATTCCCGCCCCCGGAAATCTCCTGCATCCGCGTTCCTTCGATAATTTCACGCAGGAAAAGCATCAGGGGCCAATTCTCCACACTCCGTATATAAATAATGCCGTTAAAAAAATTGTTCCAGTAGCCGACCGCGGCAAACAGGCATAATGTGGCAATAATCGGCTTGGACAGCGGGACAACAATCCGGAACAGAATGTACGGATCGGACGCGCCGTCGATTCTGGCCGCCTCCTCCAGCTCCTCGGGCAGGCTTTCCATGAAGTTTTTCATCAGAATAAGACTGAAGCCCGACAGCAGCAGCGGCAGAATGAGCGCCAGCAGCGTATCGATCAACCCAAGCTCCCGGAACAGGTAGAAGTTCGGGATAATCCCGCCGTTGAACAGCATGGTGAAGATAACGATCAGCAGAAATGCATTGCGGCCCTTCAGATGCTTTTTCGATAAGGGATAAGCCGTAATGATATACAGAAGCATCCCGAGCGCCACGCCGCTGATCGTAACAATAATGGTGTTCATATAGCTGCTCAGCAGGATTGGATGCGACAATATTTGTTCGTATGCGGAGAAATTAAGCTGATGCGGCCAGACCATCATCGGATTCTCGACAAAGGCGTTGTAAGAGCTGAGCGAAACAGCTGCCACATTAACGAAGGGATACAGCATGATAATGCAAACCATAACCAGCAGCGTATAATTTGCGCCATCGAACCATTCAAGACGTCTGAGTCTGTGCATTGAATTCCCACCTACCATATCTGATTTCCGAATATTCGCGCGATCCGGTTCGCAATGATGATCAGCACAAATCCGACCAGTGATTTGAACAAGCCGACCGCAGCCGCAAACGACAATCTGCCGTCGATCAGGCCGATCCGGTACGTATAGGTTTCGAAGACATCGGCCACATCGTACGTCAGCGGATTATACAGCAGGAAGACCTGCTCGAACCCATTGTCGAGAATATTGCCGATCCGCAAAATAAGCAGCACGATAATCGTGGTCACAATGCCCGGCAGCGTGATGAACCGGATCTGCTGCAGCCGGCCTGCGCCATCCATCCTGGCCGATTCGTACAGCGTCGGATCGATTCCCGTCATGGCCGCCAAGTATATGATTGTGCCCCAGCCGATCCCTTTCCACACCTCCGCCGAAATGATGATCGAACGAAAATAAGCAGGGTCCAGCAGAAAGTTGACCGGTTCCATATCCAATGACTTGATCACGTAATTGACCATCCCGGTCGATGGGGACAGGAAGTTGACGATCATCCCCGCGAGTACGACCCAGGAGATGAAATGCGGCAGGTACATGATCGTCTGGGATACGCGCTTGAACACCATACCCCTGACTTCGTTCAGCATAACCGCCAGAATGATCGGCGCGGGAAATTCCCAGAGCAGCTGGTACACGCTGAGCAGCAGCGAGTTCCGCAGCACTTTATAGAAGTCTTTGGCCTGGAATAAATATTCGAAATGCCCGAATCCGACCCAGGGACTGTCCCAAATCCCTCTGACGAGGCTTAATTCCTTGAAAGCAATGACAATGCCAAGCATAGGCACGTATTTGAATACCAGCAAATATAAAAAACCGGGGATCAGAAATATGTACAGCCATTTATTGCGAATCATATACTTCTTCAGTGAATCCCGCCTGAGCGAGCGCGGCTTCTCCTTCATAACGCTTTCGACGCTTGCCTGCATGGGCCGCACCAGCCTTTCCATCTTTCTTAATCGTCCTCGAAGACAAGATCCGATGCCGTGTTGTCATCAAGCCTGTACCTTGTACGGACGTCTTCATAACGATTGCGCCGCAGCTTCACAAAAGCGCAGTCCGCCGGCCGATAACCCGTTCAGCACAAGAAACATGCTGCATATTTTTGACCGTTCAATACGCACGCCACGTACATATCGGCGCGCGCCGAATTGACATACATGTACGGGGGTATCCTGCTCCATCTTGCCTCCAAATGTCTGCGGTCAAACTTCATAATTCTGCTTTGCCGATGCTCTTTCCTGTGGCTACGTGCTCAGTATAAACGGTGCGGCAGACGCGGAGCCATTCATAATACGACGAAAAGTTTCGTTATACGGCGAAGCGGCAGGTTCATGTACTCCCTTCATGCTCCTATGTGCATACCTATATGTACCGATTACAAATGGCTATCTGCTATCCGCAGCCGCCTTTCCAGTCGTACCGCCCAAAGCAGAAACCAGACACAAGCACCCAGCCAAGGCAGTGGTTAAAGACTTCCTTGGCCATTTCCATTTTCCTTCCATCCTTTAGATGGAATACGAATCATGTTCACGACCCCGGGAGGTGGTCACTCTCGGCAATACGCTCACAGCAAATAAACCTTGGCGCGCATGGCGTCAAGGTTTACAATTGGCAACGCCATCAAGCGGCCTGCCAGGGCTGTTCATCATTCCAAATATACGCGAATACTCCTGAGGATAACTTCCGATGGCTCATTAACTTGAGCCACATAACGCAGCCGTTTCTATATCGAACATCTCATCAACACAAAAGGAATCTGATGCTCATCAGCGCCGCTTTCAAATAATTCTTCCTGCCGGAACCCGGCCTTCTCATAGGCTTTAATGGCTCGCTCGTTAAAAGCCACGACTACCAGCTGAAATTTCGAGGTTTCAAATTGTCTGCTCATAAATTGAACGCTTTGCGCAAGAAAATCGCTTCCGAGTCCCTTTCCGGTTCGATCGGGGCGTAAACCCAATCCGATATCAAGCCTGTCCGGATCATTATAAATCCCTGCCGCATACCCGCCCGGTACACGTGCGGAATGGCCGCAGCAAGCAAAACCAATCAATGGATTGAACGTATCCATGTCCTTTGCGCAAAAATAATCACCGTTCATTAATTCCCCTATGCATTCCTCACTTGCATCCATACTATAGATGGAGTACGGATGCGGATAGGTCCAGTCCGATATGATTTCAGCCGTCTGCCGGGTCATGGGAACAAAATTATACATGGATAATTACCGGGATAACAGAGATTTATAAAGTTTGATGACGCTCAAATGCATCCCCTCATGATACAGATTGAAGTTGAGAAATTGCTGCGGCGTTTCCAGGGTCATGCCGGAAGACGTCGTGTAAGGCGGAACAATCTTCTCGGACAGGCGGTCTCCCAACACCTCGCGAATCCGTTTCTGCTGCTCTTTCAGCAAAGCTTCCAGCTCGGGAAGTGTCGGAACGCTTGCGTCAGCCGGAGTGTTTAACGGTGAAGTGCCATATTCGAACTGCTCTTTGAACCCTTCGGGCAAATGCTGCGGAAGCCTCATGTGTTGAAAGGCGAACCGCTCCAGGACCACATAGATATGGCCCAAATTCCAGCGGATCGTATTCCGGAATCCTCCAGGAACCAGGTCTGCGGTCTCCTCCGTGACTCCCTCCATTAATTTCAAGGTTTGGCCCCGAACGAATGCCAGCTGGCTGAACAAGAAATTTTCCATCTTTATCACTCCTGATTTTTATTATTTTTATACAATTTATACCATATAATATTCAAATACATCATCTTCTCCTACTTATGCCAGTTACATTTCAGCAAAATGATTCTGAATCGCTCCTGCGGCATGAAGCTCTGCCCGACTGGCGTAAACTCACATAGTTAATGAATTCACCCACGAAATTAGCCTTCTCCTGACATATGATGCATAAACGAATGCCTTTAAAGCTGTTATGGATGGTTGAAGGAGGAGAACCGTGTCCCTGAGGAAAAAAAGGAAACCTTCAAGAAAACCAAAACCCGGCCGTGCAAGGAATAAGAAGATAAAGCGAAACGGATCAAGAAAGAAGAAAGCGGCGGTACGCAATCGGCTTCTCAAGAGAAGAAAGCCACGTCGGATGAGAAGGAATCGGGCTGGTAAGCCTGAGAGGAAAAAACTGCTGAACATCCTGTACATCGTCCATTCCTTTTATCCCGAATCCTATACAGGAACCGAAAAATTCGTCTTCAATATGGCCAGATCGATGCAAAGCAAGGGGCATCGTGTTAAAGTTGTCGCCTACAGTAAGGGTGCTCTGGAGAGCTACCCGCATGCTGTCGGTGAAGTGGTTTACCGGGAGTATGACCATGAAGGGATACCTGTTCTTGCTTATCGTCATAAGCATATGGACCCTGCCGATACTTTCGAGACCGGCAATCCGGATTTAACTTTATTCGCGAGAAAAATGATTGAAACGGAAAAGCCCGACCTTATTCATTTCGGACATCCGATGCGGGCAATGGAATTCATGCAAACCAGCGCGCTTCTCGGGATCAAATATGTGATCACCTTAACCGACTTTTGGTTCATATGTCCCAAGAGCACTTTGCTGCAAACGAGCAACGCGCTATGCCCGGGTCCCGAAATGGGCGAGAACTGCCGCATCCACTGCCTGCTTCCTGATGTTCAGCAGCGGCTTGGCACCCACATCCCGCTGCTGCGATCAGCCGGCAGAATTATCTCCCCCTCCGCATCCTTGGCCAGCCTGTTTCAAAACAGCTTGCCGGATCTTAACGTGGAGGTGCTGAATCATGGGATGAAATATGAAACCATCCGTGCCAATGAACGGGTATACCAGGCCGGCGACCCGCTTACTTTATTTTACGGTGGATCTCTCAGCCCCCATAAAGGCGTTCACCTGATTCTCGAAGCTATGTCCATGATTCCGACTGATCGGCTCAAATTGAAGATCTATGGATCCGGACCTTCAGATTATACCGAACTGCTTGAGCAGGCCGCTGCTGCGGACGACCGCGCCGCCTTATGCGGACTTTATTCGGAACAGGATATCCAGCAGCTCTATCAGGAAGTGGATATCGCCGTTGTTCCATCGATCTGGTATGAGAATTATCCGCTGGCCCTTCATGAAGCCCTTGCAAGCCGGGTACCGGCTCTGGTATCCGATATAGGAGGCATGGCTGAGAAAGTGAAGGACGGTATCAACGGCTTCACATTCCGTGTCGGGGATGCCGGCCACCTTGCTGAACGCATACTCGAAATACTGGATAACCCTTTGTTATTGAATGAATTTAAAGCCAATATGAAACAGGTTCAAATTCCTGCGATTGAACAGGAAGCTGAAGCATACGAACGCATCTATTATTCGCTTGTCCGCAGCATGGTTAAAACGAAGCGGCGTAAGAGATAACATCAATCAAAGCCTGCCGCTTCCGGAAGGCTTTGATTGATGGCTTGACCTGCTAGATGGCCCAGTTCCCGTTCCGGAAGATTGGCTCTCGGGCGCCATCCTGCGTCACACCGTCAATATTCATTGCCGGTGATCCGATCATGAAGTCTTCATGAGTCAGGCTTCTGTTCGCTCCAT
This sequence comes from Paenibacillus sp. JT31N17, assembly GCF_056269255.1. NCBI lineage: Bacteria > Bacillati > Bacillota > Bacilli > Caryophanales > Paenibacillaceae > Paenibacillus > Paenibacillus sp. JT31N17. The sequence continues at coordinate 751,066 of NZ_JBWDNP010000001.1, read as the reverse complement.
GAGCGAGAAGCTCCTCCGGCGACATGGCGGTGCCGCCATTGATGTTAACGGGATATGCCTGACCCAGCGCCAGATGGCAGGAGGCGTTCTCGTCAAACAACGTATTAAAGAAGATCACATTGGAATTGGAGATAGGTGAGTCATGAGGAACCAGAGCGATTTCACCCAAATGCCTTGCCCCTTCATCCGTGTTCAACAGATTGGACAGCGCCTCGTAACCCTGCTCAGCGGAATAATCGATGACTTTGCCGTCTTTGAAGGTTAAGGAAAAACCGTTGATCACCTGACCGTTGTAATTTAACGGCTTCGTGCTGCGAACAGTCCCGTTCACTCCATCCCTATGGGGCATCGTGAATACCTCTTCGGTCGGCATATTCGGGTTGAAGAAGACACCCTTCGCGTTCGCTTTGGAACCCCCGAGCCAGATATGGCCTTCCGGCAGATCAACGGTCAGGCTCGTTCCCGGCGCTTCGTACTGAAGCTGTCTGTAGCGCTTGCCGTTCAGCAATTCAACCATTTGAAGCAGCTTCGCATTATGCTCCTTCCACGCTTGAATCGGATCCTCCAAGTCGATGCGGGTAGCATCGATAATCAGTTTCCACAGCTTCTGAACGGCCTCTTCCGGCGTATTGTCCGGGAATACTTTGGCCGCCCATTCCGGTGTCGCATAGGAAATGAGCGACCAGGCATTGGTATGATTCATCAGAAAACCGCGGTAGCCGCTGAGAGCAGCAGATGCTGCCTTGGACGCTGCCGCGACCCGGGCCGGCTCTACATCATTCAGCAGGTTCGGATTCGGAGAGTAGATCTGGATGAACGCTGCGCCGTTCTCCGCGAATTCTTCCCAAGCCTTGGCGCGCCACATCGGATATTCCGTGAGAGCCTCCTCCGGCGCTTGCTTGTACTTAATGCGGGACAGCTCCTCATCGTTATATTCCACATGCACGTTTTTTGCTCCCGCATCATAAGCCTTAGATGCGATAAGACGTACAAGCGGAGCGGCGGTAATCGGCGCCATGACGACAACCGTCTGCCCCTGCTGAACATTGACGCCGACGCTGACCGCAAGCGCCGCGTATTTCTCTAATTGCTGTTGTGTAGGATACATATAAACCGATCCGCCTCCATTTTGATATTATGTAACTTTCTTTGCCTTGCCAGGATGAGCTGCAGGGGAGTCCTAACGTTTTACGTGGGCGTAAGGAGCTTTATCCGATACAAGATTTAGAGCGATGCCATGCTCCAGAAAAGCCTTCAGACCGCATAGAACGATCGTAAACCCTTCCGTTGAATCCAAGGCTTGTTTTACGATATCATCGCCATCTCCCTCAAACCCTGTGTTTGTAATCGTGACGAAAGTTTCGTTCTCTGACTGAGGAGTAAAAATCCACTCGGCCGCGGTGCCTCCGAAGTCGATGAGAATCCGCTTGTTTTCCTTGATTTCTTTGACATCCACGTCAGTCGAAGCACCATACATCTCCCAGACCCACTGCACGCGTTTTCCCGCTTCCAGTCTCCCGCTGCCCTTGGTGAACCAAAACCTTGAAGTAATCGCCGGGTCGATAAATGCTTCAAACACCTCTTCAACCGGTTTTCTAATTAGCATTTCGGCCTTTACAGCCGGTACGTGATTCAAGGTTGTCATTATCATTTCCCCTTTCGAATTACAAGTTTTTTCTATCATAACATAGCATACCAACTCCAAAAAGACCTCCGCTTGAATCCTCGTTCAGCGAAGGCCTCTCTCCGTTCAACTGCTACACCAGCTCTCTTCTGATCACCTCTGCGATATCGTTCGCGTATGCCTCCACCTGATTCTTGTCCGGTCCTTCAACCATTACCCGAACCAGAGATTCCGTCCCCGAAGGACGAACCAGCACACGGCCATTGTCGCCCAGCTCCGTCTCTACCTTGCGGATCGCTTCCCTCACCGCGAGGCTGCCTTTCAGCCTGCTTTTGTCCGCTGCTTGAACATTCACGAGTATTTGCGGATATTTGCGCATGATTCCTTTCAATTCGCTGAGCTTGCGTCTGGTCTGAACGATCGTCTCCATCAAATGCAGGGCGGTTAGCATCCCGTCACCGGTTGTACTATGGTCCAGGAAAATGACATGTCCGGATTGCTCTCCGCCCAGATTGTAGCCGCCCCTTCGCATCTCTTCCATGACGTAGCGGTCGCCCACGGCTGTTTGCTTGCCTTTCAGTCCAGCTTTATCCAGGCCTTTGAGGAATCCCAAATTACTCATTACGGTCGTTACAATGGTGCTGTGATTCAGCTTGCCGGCTTCGTTCAAAGCACTCCCAAGAATACTGAGAATAAAATCCCCATCCAACACTTCGCCCTTATCATCTATAGTGACCAGTCGGTCGGCGTCTCCGTCAAAGGACAGTCCAAGATCAGCATTGCAGCTCAACACAACCGCCTGCAGCACCTCCGGATGAGTGGAGCCGCAATTCTCATTGATGTTATATCCATCCGGGCTTGCACCGATTGTGACAATCTCCGCCCCCAGTTCTCTGAACAGCTGCGGAGCGATCTCAAATGCAGCTCCGTTTGCACAATCCAGGACCACCCGCAAACCCTCGAACCGGCTTCCGATCGTCATCCTCAAGTAGTCGCCATACTGCCACTTCGCCTCAGGAAGCTCTGTTGCTCTGCCGATTGCCCTGCCTGTCGGACGCGGCAGCTCATCTGCCGCTGCGTCCATCAGACGCTCGATCTCAAGCTCCGTCTCGTCGGACAGCTTATAGCCATCGCCCGTAAAGTACTTGATCCCGTTATCCTGAAAAGGATTATGTGAAGCGGATACCATAATGCCTGCATCGGCTTTCAGCTGCCGCGTTAAATACGCCACACCCGGTGATGTAATGACGCCCAATTTGACCACGTCCACCCCAATGGACAGCAGTCCCGCAGTTAATGCAGCCTCCAGCATATGCCCGGAAATCCGGGTATCAAGCCCAATGACGACCTTCGGCGCGCTGGATTGCTTCGTCAGCACATAACCGCCGCAGCGGCCTATTTTAAAAGCCAACTCCGGGGTTAACACCCCGTTCGCCACAAACCGCACCCCGTCTGTTCCAAAATATTTTCCCATATTTGAATTCTCCTCTTTCATATCCTGAAGGATTGGAATAATGTTGTTCACTGTCTGCCCGCCAGGTTCTAAGGTTAAAAGGTATTCCCGGAATGAAGCCCCCGGTCATTTTGTTCAACCTATCATAGTGCAGCCAGTCTCTTCGTTCAATGGAGAAAGAATCATAACATAATGATAATATGAGGATATTATTGGGATTAGACGGAAGCCGGACGCCGGAATTAGTGAAAATACAAAAGAGATGACTCCTGAAACGCCCGGAAAGTCATCTCTATAAGTCTTCTCTTTGTCCTGATTGATCCGTTTTGTTTATGATCCGGTCATTGTCAGCAGCTTATAGATGACATTGGCTGCTTCAGCCCGGGTGGTGAACATGCCGGGAGCGAATTTTCCACCCCCGATTCCGTTCATGAGGCCGGAGCTGACTGCTGTACGGACATCCTTGGCCGCCCAGAGAGAGACGGAACCGGAATCGTCAAAAGATGACATCGTGTCACTTGTGACTTTGCCTGATCCGTATTCAAAAGCGCGAACGATCATGACGGCTATTTCTTCGCGGGTGATGCGTTCATTTGGGGCGAAAACCTCAGCAGATCTGCCTTGAATCAGCTTCGCATCGTAGGCGGCCGCAATTTCTTGCGCATACCACGCCTTATCGTCAACATCAACGAATGATACGGGGGTTGCCGGCTTCAAGCCAAGCGCGCGCGACAAAAGCGCCGCAAATTCCGCCCGGGACACCTCGATGCCCGGACCAAACTTCGTTGCTGAAACACCATTCACCACATGCTTGGCAGACAGCGTCCGGACCGCATTGAAGGCCCAATGGGCTGCAGGCAGGTCTTGGAATGCTTTATCGTATTCAAGCACGGCATAAGTGCTGAAATGGCTCAGCTTCACCTTGATCACTTTGCCGGCCCCGTCGACAGTTCCTCCTGCATATTCCCAGACTTTGTCGTTCTCGTTCAATAAATAAACGCCCAGCGTGCTTTCGTCCGCTTCGTCATCGTAAGGCAAGACCAGCTCAACCGGTTGTTCAAACACGGCAAGCTTTCTCGCTGCCCCGTCCTTCGTGACAATCGACAAGCCAAAATGATAGATTGTCCCGGCTGCTTTCAACGTTCCCATGCCTTCTTCCGTTCCGGCAAGCAAAGAAACTGCCTCCTCCTGCGAAGCCTGCTCAATCGTTATCGATATAGCGGCATCGCTTAACTCGCCGCCGCCGACCAGCTTCGTCAGCTCTTTCAGCACAACCGGGTCAATTGCGAGGGAGAACATCCCGCTTCTCAGCTCAAGCTTCTTTATTCCCGCGATGTCTGCAGTATTGGCCGGAAGCAATATTTCCTTGATTCCGTCTGCAATCTTGACAACGGTGCTGCCCTCTTCATCCGGCTTCATGCTTGCCTCTGTTACAGCTTGCTGATGTGCTTCATCTGATTGACCGCTTTTACCGTCAGCGGTAATTTCACTGCTAACCGGCGGCCTTGGAGGCGGATTTTGTTCGCCATTGCTGCCGTCGCTGCTGCCATTGCCGATGTTATTTCCGCTGCCGTCCGGGCTGCCTTGGCTATTGTCATTGCCTGCACCATCCTCATTGCTGTTACTACCGCTGGATCCATCGTTCCCGCTGTTGCTGCCGCTGGTCTCATCGTTCCCGCTGCTGCTTCCGTTATTGCCGCTGGTTCCTTCGTTTCCGTTGCTGCTGCCGTTACTGCCGCTGGATCCTTCGTTCCCGCTGCTGCTGCCGTTATCACCGCTGCTTCCATCGTTCCCGTTCCCATTGCCAATCGCGTCAACCGCTGCCGCAAGTTCCGTGTCCGGCGTATAATTCGAGGCTGCAAAACGGGAATCCACCAGGCGGATGCCTGTCAATTGAATCCGGTCGTTTCCGGGTGCCTTCGCTCTCAAAGTCACGTGGCCCAGATGGACGCTGCCGTTCTCTCCAGCCGACTTTCCAATTTTCGCAAAAGCAAATGTAACGATGCCGTCTGCCTGCAACTCCTTGAGCGGCGTTGCCTTGTAGCCGGCAAGGTCCGTGGTGGCCGCGACAAACTCCCACATCGCAGGGTCATATTCGAGCGTAAATTCGTACGCGATCAAGCCGCTTGCCCCGTCTACGTCGATATCGACTATCTTATTCCCGCCCACTGGTGTCAAATTCGTATCATCGCTTGTCAATGAAAACATCGGTGTAACCGCCGCTTGTGCGGATTGCGGATGCCATAGCGGAATTAGAACCAGCAGTAATAGAACCCCTATCATTTTACCTGTCATCCTTCACAACCTCCATAAAATGAAAGGGAGGGACGGCCCATGTCGCATCGAACCGCCCGCCCTCCCTGCCGCCAATATGACTAATCCAATATTTTACTTGCCAGCGCGGCCAAATCAATGACGTCAATCACGCCATCCTGATTGATATCCGCACCTTTATATGCATCCCAGTCAGGATCTGTCGATTGTTTGCCGTAATAGCCGATAAGTCTGCCCAGATCACCGACGCTGAAGCTTCCGTCTCCATTCAGATCTCCCAGCTGAATCACCGATTGGGCGAAAACGCCGACAGCTGCTTGAAGCGTCTCTACAGCCTGATCTACCTGCTGCTGATCGGCAGCAGCGCTTTCCTTGACAGACTGCGCTGCTTGGATTGCCGTCTGCAGCGCAGACTTGGCGCTTGCCGGATATTGGCCCGGCTGCGTTCCTTCAACGGCAGCTGCGAATGTGCTTTGCGCCGCCGTAATCAGCTCTGTCAGTATGGATTTGTCGGTTGTAGCAACATGAACAGAAAGCGCTGCCGCCTGAACCTGTGCTTCGGTTCCTTCGATATCGGAGATCACATTGTCCGTAATCGACAGGGTTGAATCGGCCGGCTCGGCAAGCGGTTTGGCTTTTAGGCTGAACGACAGCAGATCGCCATCTCCGCTTACCGCATCGGCAGCTTCGGGTCCGGCCAATATGAGATGGACAACTCCCGGAGCTTGAGTTTGGCCGATAACGCTGAATCCATCCTTCAATTCATTCACCGAAACGAACTCAAATACGTCAGGATTGTAGAGAAGCTTCAAATCTTCTGCAACAATCCGGCCCGCAACATCAGCAAGTCCGAACGTCAGCTCATAGGGCTGCCCTGCGGCAGCGGTCGGCTGTCCGGTCAATGTGGCTGATGCCGACAACTGCCCTTCCTCCGGATCAGTATCCGTAACGCCATAGGTGTACGTTACCTTATTGATCGTGCTGGTCCAATTGTCGCAGGCCGGGTCCCCGTAAGGGAATTCAATTTTCAAATATTTGATGCCGCCAGCCAGGCTGTCTGCCTTGATGCTGAGCGTATCATAACCCGACGAGGTGCTCAGGAAGGCCGGACTTACCGGAATATTGGTGAAATTCGTCCCATCGGCTGAGCCGTATACGGCAAAATCCACGGTTGCAGGCAATCCGGTCCAGGCGGTTACGTTAACATCGAACGAGCGGATGTCGCCATCCGGAGACTTGTAAACGATGTATTCCGGCTCCAGACTGTCGTCATTGGTGTGAATAATCCGGGTGCCGTCGCCGGCGTATTTGTCCAGCTGCCCGCCAAGCGAATTCCCGATATGTCCCGATTTGGCGTGAAGCTTGGACAAGTCTCCCGCTTCATCCGTAAATACCGCTGTCTCACCTTCTTCAGGCGGTACTGTCGTATCCCCGAAATACTTAAAGGAAGTATGGAGCAGTTGTTCCTTCCAGTTTTCCAGACCAGGGAATTCGATTTTCAGGTATCTGGTTCCCGCTGCCAGACCGCTGGCCGTATTGCTGAAGACGGAATATCCGTTTGCCCCGCCCGTGAGCGTGGTTTTCGTTGTTATTTTCGCAAAATTCTCGCCATCGGCCGAGCCGTAAATGGTGAATTGCGGTGTGCCCGAGAACAATCCCGTTGTAATATCGAAGGAATAGATGTCTCCGACCGGCGATTGATAGACAACATATTCCGGACTTGTTACGACGTCGTTGCTATGCGTCATTCTGCCGGAATCGTCGGCAAAATTCTCCGGGTGCCCGCTGGAATTAACGATATGCTCCGATTTTGCGAACAGCTTGGACAAGTCTTGCGCCGTATCCGTAAACGCCGTCAGCCCATCCGGTTCCGGATCCGTCTCATCCGGCAGAGAAAGACTCAGGTTGTGGTTCAACAAGTTTCCGAAGCCGGACGTATCTCTCCAGTTATCTCCTGTTCCATTCCACATCATCTGGCTTTCGCGGTTTCCGGCGTTATGACCGTCATCGTCGTTGACGCCCACATCCAGCCCCAGCGTAATATCGCGGGCCGGCGCAACCGCCAGACTGGACCAGGGAATAGCCATCTCCACCGTATAGCCTCCGGCGATATCTTTTTGTGCAAATTGAATATTCGCCAGATCGCCGATTATGGAAAGCTGGGTATCATGCCAGCCTAACGTGATCTGGTGATCCTTCGCATCATAAGCCGTGCCTTGATTATGGTCGGCATCCAGGTAGACCTCCACCGAATCGTCCTGGTAGCTGAGCGCCGAATCATTATGGAGGTCTGCATCCAGCACCTCAACGCCGACATACAGATTCTGAGTATCGCTGAGCGTACCGAATCTGACGCTGTTGTTGGACGGGCCGGTAATCGCTTTGGTTACCTGGCTTCTAAGCGCCCAATACGGTTCGTCAAGCGCGCCGTCCACCGTCAATGCGCCGGAGGGCTCCAGAGCAACAGCCGTATTCTTGCCGTCGTTCAAATAAAGGCTTCCGAATGCGGCGGTGCTGCGCCAGTTGTCCCCGTTGCCGCGCCACATTAATTGACTTTCGCGGGAACCGTTATTGTGGCCGTCATCGTCGTTATATGCGGCGTCGAAACCAATTACTGTATTGGCTGCAGGCGGTTCAATGCCCATGCCGCTCCAGGGGATGGCCATCTCCACCGTAAATCCGCCTTCGATATCATGCTGGGCGTACTGGATTCCGGCGATACCGCCGCCCACAGAGAGCTGCTGGTCATGCCAGCCCAAGGTGATTTGATGATCATCCGTACCGTACACCGCACTCCTGCTGTTATCGCCATCGACATATATTTCCACGGAATCGTCCTGATGGGTTTGTGCCGGGTCCGAATCGTTGACCAGATTGGCGTCCAGCACCTTCACTGCCACGTACAGCTTATCGGCATCCCACATTGTTCCGAACGTAATATTGTTGTCGGAGGTGCCGGTAATCCTTCTTTCCACCCGGTTATCGATGCTCCAGCCCGATTCCGTCAGCTCCCCGTCAATCGCGGGGGCAGCCGCCGTTTGGTCGGCAGTCGTCACTCCCGGAGACAGCGAGCCGTCCTCGACAGGATTGGAAGTCACGTTTACGACGGATTGCGATACGTTTCCGGCAGGATCCTTTGCCGCAACGGTAATCGCGTTCACTCCTTTAACGACCGGTACAACGGCAGTAAATGTACGGTCAGGCTTCAGTGTGACAGCAACTCCGTTAACGGTGACCGCGGCATCTTCATTTACGCTGCCGTTCAATACATAGCTGGTGCCTGTTGTCTCTCCGTCGGAAGGTACGCTCAACACCGGAGCATCGGGATCATACATCACCACGATTGTCGCAGGTACAGCCTGTTGGCCATAATCGTTGTAAGCCGACGCCGTAACGGTATTCTCGCCGACGCTCAAATTCAATTGTCTGCTGAACAGAGGCTGTGCCGAAGGATCGCCGGACTCCTCTGAAGTATTGGTATATACAATTTGCATGCTGTCTATATGGGGATCATAGTAAGCGGCTGCCGAGCTGGAAAGCCCGAATCCCTTGATCCGGCTCCACGCGACCGGCAGATCGGTGGCCTCGTTCGTTGCGGCATTGATATGCGGGGCCGCATCAAAATCGGAGAGCGGAACCGTCACTTTCACCCACTTCGCCCCGTAATCGGCCGCCGCGATATAATTCGACAGCGGAACTCTGGATTCCACAACCGTCCCGTTATTATCCGACTGCACAACCGCGGACAAGCTGTCCTCCCGGTTTTTGGTGTAAATCCAGAATTGAAGTCCGGCATCGGACGAACTGGCGGAGAAGTTCTCCAATGCGGCGCGGTTCGCAGCATCGACAAAATTGAATCCGACGCGGGCAAATCCCGGCGATAGCTTCAATCGCAATGATCTGGCTCCTTCGGCAGGCGCAAAGGTGGCGCTGTTGTCCCAAACGACCTGCGCGTTGGTGGTGAAGCCGCCTTGAGCGCTTGTGAGTCCGGTTGTCGTGGAGACATAATTGTCATCAATGATGGCCCGGATAATATCTCCTGCCTGATGGCCGCTCTCATGCCCGCCTGTGACAGGGTAGGTTGCTTCTGTCACCGTCTCGCCGTTATGCTGCTGCTTGATCGTTACCGCGGCGGAGCCGTTCGTCCTGCCCGAAACGGTAAAGGGGGTCTCCCTGACGTAAGTCAGGCTATCCTGATCCAGCGTCAGGCCCAAATAAGCCGGGTCATGCCGGATGATCAGCTGCACTGGGTCGCCTTCATTTCCGAGTTCATCCGTGGCGACTGCCGTAATCGTATTGCTGCCAGGCTGCAGGGCAACCGTCGTGCTGAAGCTCAGATCGGCCGCAATAGCTGCCGGCTGCCCGTTGATCAGCAGTGTACCTGCTTCATCCAGGCGGCCGGAAACCGTAAACTGCGAACTGCGCACCGCGTAATCGGCATCAGGCGTGGATGTACTGGCCGATTGATCGAACGTAATATGCGGTGGTGAAGTATCCGAATTGGTGGTCACGATAACGGATACGCTTTTCGCCGGCAGATTGATTGCCGAAGCCGTTCCGTTCTGGATATTTCTCAGACCGGCAAGCTTCATATCCTGTCCGAGCGGGATATCCGAGGTGAGCTGATGAACGCTTGCGGTTGTTCCAGTCAGACCCTTCACATTCACCGTCTTGGATTCACCAGTCGGGTTAACGAGCATGGCAACAGTGGAATCGCCGTCCACAAAAGCGACCGCATCCATCCATACCGCATCCGACGTAGTGAGTCCGGAAGCAGGATCTGCGCTGACCCGTCTTACTTTGGAGCCGACGGGAACATTATTGAAAACATTGCTCAGCGCATAGAATGCTTTCGATTTCGTTACGGTATATCCGTCTCCGTCAAGCAGCACCTCGCCGACATCGGTCGGATGCCGTCCGTTGGCCCAGCCCAGCCACCAGAACCAGTAATTGTTCCCGATCAGCGCCATATCGCCGGCAAGACGCTGGGCAGCGTTGATCGCCATATCCATTTCGGATATGCCGCTTATCAGCGTGCTGTACTCCGTTTGCCATTTATCCTTCTCCGGGAAAAGATCAACAACCTGCTTATAGGCCTGGTACACGCCGTCGTTATCGTAGCCTTTGGCAAAATAACTGTGCGATGCCAGCCCGTCAATGGCCTCATTCAATTCCGGATCCTGATTGAGCGCAGAAAAATTCTGACCGATCAGCAGCTCATTCTCGTGATAGGCTGCACCCTCCGGACCGAGAATTTGAACGTCGGCGAGTCCGGCTGCATCCAGCTTGGAGCGCAGCAGCTTGGCTACGCGCTGGTACTGGGTTCCGTTGTCGCCTCCCCAGTAGCACCACTCGCTGATGATTTGCGACAAGGGCTCATTCTGAAAGCTTATCGCTTTGGGCACACTTGCTCCCTTATCCGTCAGCCAATGAATCGCATCGACAAGATAAGTGGTGTATGCGCTTTCTTTATCAGTACGAAGCCTCACATGCTCGCTGCCTGTCCACCCGTTTACAGTCGGAAGCGTTTTCATTCCAATCGGAGGAGACCAGACCGAGATGATATAATCATGCATTCCTTTTGTTTCGCCGACATGGACGAGATCATAAATTTCCTGCATTTTCGCATCGATCAAATTCCCGTTTCCGTCGCCGGTAACGGCGGGGATCATTACCCTGAACATCGTGGCTCCCAAATCATTGAACAGCGCCTGCTGCGCTCCGGTCTTATCAATAAAACTCCGGTTCCAGTCCGCTCGGTTCCAGGACGGGAATATCCCCCACCCCTTAACTGTCTGCTGATCGACATCCGAAATGTTGACGTCGTATACTGGCTGTGCCGCGTCTGCACTGGCATGCCGGAAAGGTACGAGCGACAACAATATCGCGATTGAGATCGCCATACTGACCGTCTTCATTAACGTCTTCTTCATGAACATTCTTCCCCCGTTTCCTGCAAATGGTCTGACAACTATCATTGTAGATGCTTCGTTGTCCGCAAAACATAAAATAATCTATGCCGACGTTCAAATTTCTCTCTATTTTCATAGAATGCTATTCTTGGTGAAGGCAATCGAATATAAAAAAAGGCCATTCCAGTATAAGATTGAAAAAATTGGAGGTCATCCGTTCCAGGAGGATATGAAAAAGACCTTAGAGCGGTGAAGCGCTCTAAGGTCAATCAAATGTTTTTTTGCGTTTACGCCTTTAATATAGCCTCTATCGAACCGAGAACATCGGCCGACAAGACAACATCGGAAGCGGCGCAGTTCTCAATGACCTGCTCGGGGCGACTCGCACCCACAAGCGCGCTGGCCACATTGTCCTGCTGCAAGATCCAGGCAAGCGCCAATTGGGAAATCTTGATGCCAAGCTCGCCTGCGATTTTTTCCAGCTCCTCGACCTGGATCAGCTGGCTTTCCTTGAGGCGTTCCTCGCCCCAGCTTTTGCTGGCCGCGCGGCTATCGGATGGAATGGATTGCCCTCTCCGGTATTTGCCCGTAAGTACGCCTTGAGCCAGTGGTGAGAAAACGACCTGGCTGATCCCTTTTTCAATACCGGTCGGGATGACTTCCTTTTCAATGTAACGGTTGAACATATTGTATATCGGCTGGTTGACGACGATCCGGTCCAGCAGGTATTTGTCGGCAATAGCCAGAGCTTCGACCATCTGCGCCGCCGTCCATTCGCTTACGCCTACATACAGTACTTTACCTTGTGTAACCAGGTCGTCCAACGCGCGAAGCGTTTCTTCCAGCGGAGTTTCGGTATCAAATCTATGGCAATAATAGAGATCCACATAATCGGTTTGCAGGCGTTTCAAGCTGGCGTGGCATTGCTCAAAGATATGCTTGCGGGATAATCCGCGGTCATTCGGGCCATCGCCCATCTGCCCAAATACTTTCGTAGCCAGCACATAGGATTCGCGCGGATAAGCTTTAAGCACTTCGCCCATGACCTTTTCCGCTTCGCCGCGTTCATACACATTGGCGGTATCAAAGAAATTTACACCGAGATCATAAGCTTGTTCGATCGATCGAATTGATTTTTCATTTTCCACATATCCGCCGTAAGTCATCCAGCTGCCGAGGCTTATCTCGCTTACCTTTAACCCGCTTTTCCCCAATTTCCGGTATTTCAAGAAAAACACCTCCAGATAATTTTCGAATCCTTTTGCATAGTATCCATCCCTCGATAGTATAGAATAGAATCCTGCTTCTGGTAAGTACTGAAATGCTTTAGCGTAAGTTACCTAAAGGTTAGTGAGAACGCATTCAGACTAGTTTTCAGGCGCAAGGGCTTTCCAGTAATCCCATGCTTGCAGGTACTCCTTCAGGTCATGCGGATGGTGTTTCAAACAGACTCCGATACGGCAATAAAGCTGGATAATCACCTCTTCAATAAGGCCCGATCTTTCTATTTGTCTATGATTCAGCAGCTCGAATGCAGGCAGCAGAGTCTCCAGGTTCAAATCATCCGGCGAGGAGCAAAAAGCAAAAATAAAATCATAGATTACAGGTCCGGCAATCGGGGATGGATCGATAACCCCAGTCAATGCATTCCTATGAAACACGAAATTATGCACGCCACAATCACCGTGAAGCAGGAACCGTTGTCCATCCTCACCTTCCGCAATATTCCCAACCAAAGCCTTCACTTGATTATAATCCTCAATCGGCAGCAGGTTTCCAATAGCAGTCCGGGCATATTCCACGCCTTTATCTATAAAATCCCGCCAGGTCAAACAAGGATCCTCCAGCCAGAAGCCCCATCCTTTCATTTGCAGATTGTTCTCATAATGATTAAGTAGACCGTTGATTAATATTGTCAGCCAGTTTAATTTTGCTCCTCTTTCATAATGCGTCGTACCCTCGATGTAGGTATAGACAATATAGTCTTTAGCAGGATCGGTGTAGAGAAGTTTAGGAAGCAGCGGGCTGCTCCGGTAGGTTTGGAATAATTGTTCAACCGGGATGATTTGCTGTGGAAGATCAAGCTTCAACACATATTTAGTCACCTTATTTGCTGTGAGCATATAGACAAGCCCCTCCGTTGTTCCAGCCACAATGTTGGCAGCATAGAGAGTGTTATCTATCACACCCTTTTTAATGAGATCACTGATGATGCCAGAGGTATCTTTCATTGGGTCTCCTTATTCCGCATTTATTGGAGCCTGCAGCTGATCATTTGTTTATTCCAGAATGCGATAATTATTTTTGATATAGTTATAGCCCGAATACAGGGTAAGGATTAACGCGGCGTACATAAGGATCTGGTCTATGGGAATGTCTGTGAAAAAGCTGAATGGACGGTTATTCAACAATACAGCTGCAATGGCTGCGACTTGAAATACCATCTTTATTTTCCCGTATTGATCCGCCTGCAGAGCGATCTTCCGGGAGGAGGCCACAATCCGGATTCCGTTAATTATAATCTCCCTCGCTATAATCGCAAACGCAATCCAGGAATAAACCAGATGCTGGCTGACCATCAGGATCAAAGCTGCCGAGATGAGCAGCTTGTCCGCCAAAGGATCCAATAGCTTTCCGAGGTTGGTGATCTGATTATATTTTCTGGCAATATGCCCATCCAGCTTATCCGTTGCCGAGGCGAGTATAAATACGGCTGAGGCATAATATAACCCATAGGAATCAATATGCTGGATGAAATCCGCTTTTTGGGCAAGCCAATCCGGATACAAGGGAAAAAACAAGATAAAAACAGGAATTAATAAAATTCTGGCAATCGTAATTTTATTGGCTGTATTCATAGGATTCCTCCTTGGAGCGCTTATTTGCAAATGGGTGTCAAATCAGTGTTCAATCATGCGTTCTTCCGTTGAAATCATGAATGGCGGATCTAATTTCCTGTATTTTACCACATGCAGGTTTTAAAATGTATTCCATACCTGTCGTCGGATTCCTGCGCCATCCCTTCAAAATAAAACAATTGACTTCTGTCCATTACACTAATATTATTATAAATAAATATATTTTAAATAACATTACCGATATGGAGGAGAGTTTTAGGATGGATACTTTATCAATCGTACTGCAGATCGTTCTGGCATTGGGTTTTCTCATGTTTGGTTTTATGAAATTTGGTTCGAAGCAAATGGTGGATGAATTCGCACGCTATCAGCTGTCGTCCGGATTCCGTGTATTTACGGGGCTGGTTGAGGTTGCAGGCGCGGCGCTGATGATTATCGGCATCTGGTACGATCAGATCGCTGCGATAGGCGGACTGGTTCTGGCCGTCACGATGATCGGTGCAATTATTACCCATCTGCGCGTTAAGGATCCTGCGTCCAAAACAGGAATGCCCATTATTTTGCTCATTCTCGCACTTGTGGTATTATTTTTAAATTGGGGTGCTTTATTCGGCTAATCGAAGCTTAATTTGCCCCTTTAGCTCCTGGCAGAGGCGGTGTACGAAATGAATCAAAGCGGTAAGCAAACTGAGCTTGACCTGCGGTTGCTTCGGGTATTAATGAATTCATCAAAATCCTTGTTCGAATTAATAAAGTCTGACGTCAACAACTATGGTCTTGATCTCGATACGTTTCAAATACTGGAATTTCTTTATAATAAAGGCCCTCATCCCATTCAAAAAATAGGCGAGAAGTTCGCAATTCCAAGCGGCAGTGTAACTTATGTAGTCGATAAGCTTGAGAAAAAAGGCCTCATCCGCAGAGAGCCAAGTCCATGTGACCGAAGAGTCATCATTGCCAAGCTGACGGATGCCGGGCAGTCTCTATTCGATGATATCTTTCCCAGACATACAGATTCAATTGCCAACGTGTTCTCGGTCTTGACGGGTGAGGAAAAACATCAGCTGACCGAATTGCTGAAAAAAATGGGCCTTAACGCCGCGGATAAGCTATCCGGATAGCAGGCAGCTGCTATCAGGATTCCTGTCATGACCGATGAACCCGTATATTGTCCTTTTTACCGGTGCTATTGCCGAAAAATGCCGGGCAGGACGGAAGCTCGCGGATGCGCGCTCTTCGTCCTGCCCGGCATTTTGTATCTCATCGTACAATTCCGATATGCTGCTTGCCTTCGCTTATTTCACTCCAATCCGCGCCAGCCGGCGCCAACCGCTGTCTCTTCCCACTTGCTGCGAATAGACTGGAACTGATTCTCCGGCAATTCCCCCCGCCTGGCAAGAGCTGCATTCACAGCCCACCGTGCAGGATTGACGGTACCGACAATAGCGGTATGAACGCCGGGTACAGACAGCGTGAACCGAAGCGCGGCTCCAATGGATTCCTGCTCATCCGCTTCGAGAAAGTCATAGTCCAGCTGCCGCATCCGCTCCCAGTAGGCGTGAAGATACGGATTATCCGGCTGATTGGCGAATTTCCATACGGCATTGGCAATCGGCCTTTTGGCGGTAACGCCGAGACCGCGTTTCAACGCTTCCGGAATGGTCAGCTGGACCGCTTCCTGATCTGCGATATTGACCGAGGTCATGAGCGAGTCAAACGCGCCGCACTTGACGGCATACAAAGCGGCATCCTGGTCTCCGCTGTAGCCCATATACCTGATTTTCCCTTTCTCCTTTGCCCGCTGCAGCACTTCGATCACTTCACCGCTGCGCAGCAGCTCCTCCGAGCAGGTATGCAGATGGATCAAATCGATGTAGTCTGTCCGCAGACGCCGAAGGCTCCGGTCAATGCTGAGCTCCAGCAGCTTCGGGTCCCAATGCGGGAGGTCGAAGCCGCTGCTGTGGCCGCATTTTGTAAACAAGTAATAATCCCCGCGCCTGTGCGACACCGCGCTGCCAATAAGCTCTTCGCTGTTATTGTAGCATTCCGCCGTATCGATCACGTTCAAGCCCGAATCGAGCGCGATGCCCAGCAGCTTCCCCACCTGTTCGACGGTTGCTCCAGGCGATCCCCGCTCAGGACCGCCCAGCCCGCCGATCTCGCCGCCGCCGAATCCGAGCACGCTGACGTCCATGTCCGTATTGCCGTATCTTCTCTTCTCCATGACGGATTCACCCCTCTTCCATGCCGATATATGCGATCAACAAGAAGAAACGGCTTCGCCGTCCTATGGCGGCAAAGCTAGTTTCTTCCCTCCGAAATAGAAGCAAAGTACAGAGGAATTTTAACCTTTCTTATATTTGCAAAACACCTTACTTGTCGTTTTCCAGCAGCTCCAGCACGACTTTCAAATCCTCATTGGCATCGATATATGCATATCTGCCCCCGGTATACTCGCCTTTTTGCAGAAGCGGCATATTATTTCTCTCCAGCACAAGTATCTTTTCCTTCATTCCTTCCACCACAAAAGCAATATGATGAACGCCTTCCCCGTTCTGATCCAGGTCGTTCCTCCACGTGCTCGGCTCAAGATCCGGCTGAATCAGCTCAAGCTCAAGGGATGGACCCACCTTGAAAAAACAAAGTCTCGACCGGGCCTGCGACGGTTTGCCCAAGTACTCCGTCTGCGCTTCCTCATACGTCCCTGTTGTAACGAAACGGGGTTCGATTCCCAGAAATTTGGAATAGGCCGCTGCCGTCTTCTCGATATCATGCACCAGAATACCGATTTGTGTCACCGTGTTTGTTCCGATAAGTGGATTTCCCATAATAAGCTCAGTCTCCTTTTATTGGTCTTATTCAAGATCCGATGATTAATAAGCGCCAAAATCCGGTGAATCCAAAAACTTTCAGACGCTTGCCCGTCAATGGACTTATGATTGCGCGCCGGGCTTGATATTGAGAATGACGCCAAGCTCCTTCACGCTGTCCATAAACGTATAGTTGCCCCCCGGGTATTCGCCGTAATGTCTGATCGGGACGCCCTTGCGGGCAAAATATTCGATGACCTTCTCCCGGTCGCTGACCGTAAACCCGATATGGTGCACCCCTTCGCCGTTCGTCTCCAGAAATTCCTTCCAGGAGCTTGGTTCATCGTCAGGCTCGGTCAGCTCAAGCACGATTTGACCCAAATCAATGACGGCCAATTTAGCGCGGGTCTTGGTCGGGTTGCCTCTATACTGCGTGTGCGATTCTTCCTCCGGCAGCGTGCTGAAAATTTGCGGCACCTCTATGCCGAACAGCTCGGCATAGTTGGCGGCTGTCCGCTCGATATCCTTCACGACCAGCGCAATCTGGCATACGGCATCTTTATTGATGATTCCCATGTCAATTCCTCCTCGTCTTGCAGTGCTCCATACTTGATAGTCCGATAACGTGCGCTGTGCCGCTTCAATAGAATGGCTTGTTTCCCTTGACTAGCACCACTCCGGCACTTCCGGGTTGGCGTACTCCCGGTAGCGATCCTTCACTTTGCCTGCCTCCACATCTCCCAGATGCAGATAGATGCGCTGCCGGAACCCGAGCGAATCGCCCGATGGAAGGGTATGGCCGCCCCAGAAATGAAAGTTTGAGGGTGTGAATGCACCCGCATCCCGCACAAACCATTTGGTCGAGAACGCCCGGTAATCCGGGTGGACCATTATGGCGATTCCGCCGTTGAAAAATCCTTTGTCCGGTATGCCGTTATTCCAGGACACATTGAGAATGCTGCCGCTGTAATCCACCCAATCCGCCTCGGTGCCGAAAATCTCCCCTTCGCCTTTCTTGCCGGTCGAGGAAGTTATAGTACCCGACAGGAAGGCGCACATTTGCTCATTGACACGGATGAAAGGAAATCCGCCCTCCTTGGTCGGCCCGAATACGACCGTACCGTCGGTTGCAAGGAGCTCGCTGTGCACATCGACATACCGCTGCTCCGGAGGAAGATTGAAGATACGCATCGTCCTGACCTCCTGCAGCAGCCGCTCGCCTTTATTGGACAGCCAGTCAATGCAGACTGACAGCTGACCGAATACCGGCCCTCCCGTCAGATGCAGGAAACGGCTGTGGGATTGCCTGCCTTCCTTGGCAAATTCATGGTAGGCCTGGTGGCCGTTCACCTGGTCATGGCCCCACCACAAGCCATGATGATGCAGATGATCGTCGGGAGCGTCCTGAATCAGCGTCTTCGCATGTGGTCCGATCATCGGGTAGAAATAAGGCTTCATCATATCCCGGGAATACAGATACCGCGTAAATAATTTGCCTTCGATCCGCACCATGACCCTGGCATTCTCCGGCTGATGGTCCAGATAGACGCCTTTTTTCCGGGATAGGGGCTCATCCGCGTCATCCGGCTCCTCATGCCGTTCAAGCTGGAAGAGATGCCCGTCTGTTCCCGCATCCGGGACATTCTGCACCAATACAAACAGAGAGCGGCGCGGCGTCAGCGTCTCCGCATTTCCGTCGAGGCCGAAGCCTGACAGCTGGCAGGGGAGCGAGAAGCCGCCTGCGCTTGCAACGGCTGAGAGCGCTCCTCCTTCACCCTGCCATTGCAGCAGCTTCTCATAATCGTTCTCTTCCAGAGGAATTTCCAATACGGTCGGCTGCATCGCAAGCTCCGCGCCGCTCAGTACAAACCGGTATTCCAGTCCGGATTCGGTCGTGCCGTTCACGGGATTCATTTGTAAAGTCCCTCCTTGTCTCATCGATTGGTTCCGTTATGCGCGGCCATCGCCTGATTGGGCATAATCGCTGCCGAGTGTGATCGCATTCTGCGCGAACCCGGTTACTGAATTTTTCTTCTCATAATAATGCGGCGCATTGGCCAGAATGCCTTCCCTTGTATAGAACAGGCTGTCCGGACCAAGCGGCAGGGAAACCGTCTGGCCTGTCGATGCCGCCTGATAAATCGCCGTAATCAGCTCCAGCGTTTTCCGCCCTTCATGCCCGTCAACCAGCACTTCATGCGTCCCGTTCCCGATTGCCGTAAAGATGTTGTCGATCTGACCTGCGTGACCTCTGTAAGCAAGCTCCGGTATCGCCTGGTAGAACCGTTCGATCTGCTGCTCGAGCTCTTCGTTTCTCACCGGGAATCCGTTCTCCTTTGACAACGAGGCATACAGCTTCCACGGCGCCGACACCCGGGCCTTCTCCGTCTGGAAAATCAGCTGCTGCTCCTGTCCGTGATGCACGACGGAGCTGGTGATTTGTCCCAGTGCCCCGTTCGGATAGGTGAGGATGGCGATCGACAGATCCTCCACCTCGGCATTGTCATGGGAGGTATTGCTCATGACGGCCTGTACCTTCTCCGGCATCCCCATCATCCACTGGAACATGTCGATGTGATGAACCGCATGGTTGAGTGTGCAGCCGCCGCCCTCCTTCTCCCACGTCCCTCTCCACCATAGATCGTAATAGACGTAACCTCTCCACCAATACGATTCGATCTGCGCATGCACGACCTTGCCCAGCATTCCCGAATCCAGCACCTGCTTCAGCTTCTGTATGGAATCATTGAAGCGGTTCTGGCCGACGACAGACAGAATCTTCCCGGATTTCCGGGCCGCCTCAAGCATCCGGTCGCATTCCTCCAGCGACGAAGCCATCGGCTTCTCCACCAGAACATGCTTGCCGGCTTCAAGCGCATCTATCGTAATGTCGGCATGGGTATACGGCGGCGTGCAGATTGAAACCATGTCGATATCCGGGCTTTTCAGCAGCTCCTTGTAATCGCTCTCAACTCTGCAAACAAGACCGTACTTTTCTCCAAGCGCCTGCGCTTTTTGAGGATAGATATCGCTTAAAGCAACGATCTCACAGCGGTCGCCAAGCGATATATAAGCCTTCAAATGTGTCTCGGCTATCCCGCCAACTCCGATTACGGCTATGCGAATCATCAGCTCAACCCCCTTTTCTTGTCAATATTTGCTTGATTAAAAAACGTATTCTCCCTTATGTGTTAATTATAAAGAAGTCAGGCATGATTACTCGCCAGTCCTTGTTTGATTATGGACATAATTTGCTGTATCAGGAACGTAAAATGCACAAAAACTCCATATCCGGCATGGCAGAGGAAGCTGTTCAAGCTTTCGGATATGGAGGTCGGAGCCCGGTTAATGATATAAGGTTTTGCGCAGATGGGAAGGTGAGTATCCCTTGGCCAGCCGGAAAAAACGGTTGAAGGTTCTGACGCTGTTGAAGCCGCACTCATACGCAATTTCGGCAATCGGCATTTCGTCGCTGATAATCATGTCCTTCGCTTTATTGATCCTGAGTATGTTCTGATAGGTTTTGAGATTCATTCCCATAACCTTATTGAATATCCGCGAATAATAATACGGACTGACGTTCATTTTACCGGCGATTTCATCCAGCGATATATGGTTCATGTAGTTTTCTTCAATAAATAGGAGTGAATCCTTGATCAGCTGAATGCTGGGAGAGCTTTGCTCCAATTTCAGATCGCCATCCTGTCTGGGTAGATGCCTGAGAAAAAGGCCGCACAGCTCCAGAAACTTCCCCTGGATATAAAGCTTGTAGTAATCCTCCTGCCGCGTCACTTCATTATAGAGACAATGAAAGAGCGCCGCGATCTCATCGTACAGCTTCTGACCCTGGTCTCCCGTTTGCAAAATGGACTTTTTCTCGATAAACGGGCATAACATATTTTTTTGCCAGGTCCCCTGATTGTCGATGCTGTCGGGTAAGAATTTGATCAGAATGACGGAGTTAGCGCTTTCAGAAGTATAATAATGCATGCTGTTGCTGCCGCAAATGGCGATATCCCCTGCGTGCAGAGTCCGTCTCTCCGTATCGATTCCCACTTGAAGCGAGCCTTCCAGAACCAGCATGAATTCGACATCGACATGCCAGTGCGCCAGAAAATTTAAGTTTTGCATCTTGATGGCATTCAAAGGAATTAATTCGTAGCTGCTTTGATTTTCATAGATTGCTTTCATACACCCTCATCCTCAGTAAACAATTTGGATTTGCTTTACCAAAAAATGATCATGCGTGCATTCCACTGTTGAAAATCTCTGACGGCGGGAGAAAAAAGCCTGGCTGACGGTTATAGCGCCGGCTCTTCAGCGGCCAATGCCCGCTTGCCGGCCTCCAGTGTACGCAGTATGAGCTCCGTATCGTAAACACAGCCTCCCCAGGTTCCTCCGCTGACAGACTGAAGCGCCGCCCACAGCCTGGTATCGTCCGGCAGATCCGGGTCCTCCGCAAGCCCGGGATGCGGGGTTCTGGAGGCAAGCTCGGCTGCCCCCTGTTCGGGCGTTCCGGGATTTTCGGCGCTGCCAACCATATGAATGGACGCCTCAAGATTTTGCAAATCGACCCGGATATCGATCCAGTCGCCATCTCTCAATTTGCCGACCGGACCGCCCGCCAGCGCCTCGGGACCGATGTGGCCGATGCATGCGCCGGTGGATACGCCTGAGAAACGGGCATCCGTCAGCAGCGACACCTGATTCCCGTAGGAAAGATGCTTCAGCGCCGAGGTCAGCTGGTAGGTCTCTTCCATACCCGTTCCCAGCGGGCCCCGTCCGATCAGCGCCAGCACGTCTCCAGCCTCAATGCCGCCCGTCTTGATCGCCCGGATGGCCGCCCGTTCCGTCGTGAATACTTTGGCTCTTCCGATATGCCGGAAGACGCCGTTGCCGTCCACCACAGACGGATCGATTGCCGCAGACTTGATCACGGAGCCTTCCGGAGCGAGGTTGCCGGTCGGGAATGTCACCGTCGACATCATGCCGGCAGCGCGCGCCCGCTCTGGAGTATAAATGACGGTGTCGGGGTCGATTCCCTCCGACTCGAGCAGGTAGCGCCTCATCCTGGCGCGCCTCTCCGATGTCTCCCACCAGTCGAGCACCGCTCCGAGCGTCTGTCCCGTAACCGTGAGCACCTGCTCATCCAGCAGTCCGAGCTTGCGCAGATGCAGCATAACCTCGGGCACTCCGCCTGCCAGAAACACCATGACGGTCGGATGATATACCGGCCCGTTAGGCAGTACGCTCACGAGGCGCGGTACGGCACGGTTCACCTCCGCCCAATCTTCTGCGGTCGGCACCGTGAGCCCTGCGGCATGGGCAATTGCCGGAACGTGCAGCAGCAGGTTCGTCGAGCCGCCGAACGCCGCGTGTACGACCATCGCGTTGCGGATGGCGGCATCCGTCAATATCGCTGCGGAGGTCAGCCCCGCCTCCGCGAGATGCAGCGCGGCCCGCGCCGACTGGCGGGCCATCTCCAGCCAGACCGGCTGCCCGGACGGGGCAAGCGCCGCATGCGGTACGGTCAAGCCAAGCGCCTCGGCAACGACCTGGGCCGTTCCGGCCGTGCCGAGAAACTGGCAGCCGCCGCCTGGTGTGGCGCATGCCCTGCAGCCGAGATCGGCCGCTTCCGCCAGCGACAGCTCCCCGTTCGAATAACGGGCGCCGATCGTCTGGATTTTACCGGCATCCTCGCCATTCTCCGGCGGCAGCGTCACGCCGCCTGGCACCACAACAACCGGGAGCCCGCGCATCCCGGCCAAGGCAATCATCGACGCCGGCAATCCCTTGTCGCAGGTGGCGACACCGACCACCGCCGATCTTGTCGGCAGCGAGCGAATCAGCCGCCGCATGACAATCGCCGCATCGTTGCGGTACGGCAGCGAGTCGAACATGCCGCTCGTCCCCTGGGAGCGCCCGTCGCAGGGATCGCTGACATAGCCTGCGAACGGAATGCCGCCAGCGGCGGTAATTTCATCCGCGGCCTCCTTCATTAAGAGGCCGACCTCCCAATGTCCGGTATGGTAACCAAGCGCCGCCGGCGTCCCGTCTTCATTGCGGATACCGCCCTGCGTGCCGAGTATCAGCACCTGCTTGCCGAGCAGCCGGGACGGGCTCCAGCCCATCCCGACATTTTGCGTCCAGCCGAACAGATCGCCGCTCGGCGATTCCCGGAGCAGCTCAGGGGTCAGCGGCAGCGAGCCTGCCGGTCCCGGAGCATGAGTCTGCACGCGAAAATGCTGCTTCTGATCGCCCATTATATGTGCAAAATTTGAATCCACAGCCATTCTTCATTCCCCCTATGGCCTTATTACGGCTTGATAAACACCGTCTTGATTGAGGTGAAAAATTCAATTGCCGCTTGCCCCTGCTCTCTGGAATGCGAGCTCGACTGCTTCATGCCGCCGAACGGAGCCTGCAGCTCCACGCCAGCCGTCTCGGCATTGACCCGGACAAGCCCCGCGTCCATCTCCTGGACGAAGTTCAGGATGTTGCCGATATCCCGTGTATAAATGGAAGCGCTGAGCCCAAAGTCCGTATCATTCGCAAGGTCAACCGCAGACACGAAATCAGCCGCTTCGATAAGCGTCAGCACTGGACCGAAGATTTCTTCCTGGGCGATCGCCATCCGGCTGGTCACCCGGTCAAATACGGCCGGAGTGACATAGAAGCCGTCCGCCAGTCCGGCTTCATCCGGGCGGTCTCCGCCGTACAGCAGCACAGCTCCCTCTTCCTTGCCCTTCTTGATATAGGAAAGAACAGTTTCGAGCTGCTTCTCGTTCGCGCATGGTCCAAGCCATGTGGAAGCATCCATGCCGTCCCCGACCTTGAGCGATTTGACCTTCTCCAGCAGCTTCTCCTTGAAGGCTTCGTACACGTCGCGAACCACAATCACACGGCTTGTTGCCGTACATTTCTGCCCGGTGGAGCGAAGCCCGCCGCTGATTGTCGCTTCCACAGCCAGATCGAGATCGGCATCCGCGGCGATGATGATCGGATTCTTACCGCCCATCTCCAGCTGATATTTGGCGCCTCTCTTCAGTGCGGATTGGCCGACCTGCTTGCCGACTTCGTTGGACCCGGTGAACGTTAGGCCGTGGATGCCGGGATGGGAGGCAATGCCCTGCCCGATCGTACCGCCGCTGCCGACGACCATATTCAGCACACCCGCAGGAAATCCCGCGTCATGGAAGCATTCCGCGATCTTCGAAGCGGTCACCGCCGTCTCGGTTGCAGGCTTCCATACAACCGAATTGCCGTAGATCAGCGCCGGGGCGATCTTCCAGACGGGAATAGCCACCGGGAAGTTCCACGGCGAGATAACACCCACGACTCCGAGCGGCATGCGTGTCGTGAACATGAATGCATCCGCGTCGGTCGAAGGAATGACGTCGCCGATCTTCCGCATCCCCTCTCCGGCGTAATAGCGGAGTATCGCCACGCCGCGCGCCGTCTCGCCTTTCGCCTCGGGGAATGTCTTGCCCATCTCCCGCGACATCGTCTCCCCGATCTCGTCAAGCCGGCTCTCCATGATATCCGCGGCTTTGAACAGCAACGCTCCCCGCTGTGATCCTGCGAGCTTTCTCCATGGCCGCTTGGCTGCTTGGGCCGCTTCCACAGCTTCATTCAGATCCGCGGTCTGCGAATCGGGCACATATCCGACGACTTCGCTCTTCCGTGCAGGATTAATGCTGGCTTGACTTCCGCCGCCGACAGACGGTTTCCATTGTCCGTTAATATAATTGCCAATATTCTTTGCGTCTTGATTGGAGCTCATCGTATCCATCTCCTCGAATCATAGTTTTAGGATAAAAGTATGAAGATCATTTAGGATAACATATTAAGACGCGGCGATTGCCGTATTCACAAGCGTACCGATGCCTGTAATCTCAATTTCAATCCTGTCGCCGGCAGCCAGCGTAAACTGGTTAGGCGGGACGATGCAAGTGCCCGTCAGCAGAACGGTTCCGTCGAACAGCACATTGTCCTTGGCCAAATATCCAACCAGTTCATCAAGCCTGCGCTTCAGTTGGCCCGTGCTTGCCGATTCCTCGACGACCTTGGCCCCATCCCGGTAAATCCGGCATGTAAGGGTCAGATTGTAGGGATCCGGCAGCGTTTCAACAAGACGTATCGCCGGGCCGATGGAGCAGGATTGGCGCCATATTTTCGCCTGCGGCAAATAAAGCGGGTTCTCGCCTTCGATGTCGCGGCAGCTCATATCATTGCCGGCCGTATACCCGACAATCCGTCCGCCGCTGTCCAGCACAAGAGCAAGCTCAGGCTCAGGCACCTGCCAGGATGAGTCGCTCCGCAGGCATACATTGTCCCCCGGCCCAACCGTCCGCGCGGCCGTCGACTTCATAAACAGCTCCGGCCGCTCCGCGTCATACACTTTATCGTAGAATGTTGACGCATCCATCCGCCCGCCAGTCGCTTCATAATTGCGCGCTTCCTTGCTCCGCTCGTAAGTGACGCCGGCTGCCCATACCTCCGGAGCCTCGATCGGCACAATCAGCTCCAGAGAGGCGAATTCCACATTCAGCGGCGAAGCTCCCGCAATATTCCGGTTTACCGCTTCGGATAACCCTGCCCCCTCCCGGTCCGCCCGGCGAACCAATGCCATAAAATCAGGGTCCGGCAAAGGGTACACTTTATTCTCGTCTGTCACAGCGGCAAGCGCCGGAACTCCTTCTTTCATAAAACGGATGATTCTCATACATCCAGCTCCTTTGTTTTATATTATAAAACTCGATTCTATAGTATAGGGAAAATAGTTCCTTCCTGATGACTTCGCCAATGAATTCCCCTGAATCGAATTGCAAGCAAACAACCGTCAAAAATCTCAAGAATCATATGAAGCGTTTTCAGAAAAGATACCGGCTATCATAAATCTCTTCCAACCCCGCAAGATGCTCCTACACATGCGATGTCTAGGAGCGGTAACCCAGCTGAACCGAGATCTGCCTGGCTTCTTCCAGCAAAAGGGCGACGAATTCCGACAGCTTCGCCTCATCAACATGAGATACAAGCGTGGAGATGCTTAGAGATGCAACGGCGTGGCCGCTGTGGTCGAATACCGGAACTGCGGCGCAGCGTACGCCCGGCTCATTCTCTTCGCGGTCGTACCCGATCCCTTCCTCCTTCACCTTGGCGATTTCCGCCATGAAAGCTTCCTCATCCACGATCGTGAGAGGCGTGTGCCGGTTGAAGGAATATCCCTTCATCAGTTTGGCCAGTATGCCCGGCGGCTGGAAGGCCGCAAGAACTTTGCCGACTGCGCTGCTGTGAAGCGGAACCCTGCGTCCGATCCGGGAATAACGAATCACCGCTTTCTCGCCTTCCACCTTGTCGATATAAACCCCTTCCGCTCTGTCCAGCACGACCAGATGGGCGGTTTGCCCCGTCAGCTCCGACAGTCTGATCAGATGCGGCCTTGCCGTTCCGCGAATATCCAGACCCTGCAGCACCAGCTGCCCCTTCTCTACAAGCCTCATACCCAGCCGGTATTTGCCCGATTCCTCATCCTGGTCGATATAATCATGCAGCTTCAAGGTCTTGAGCAGAGAATGAACGGTACTTTTGTGCAGGTTGATCTGTTCGCTGATTTCGGTGATTTTCAATTCCTTGTTCTGATCGTCAAACAAATCGATAATTTTCAATGCACGGTCCAGAGCCTGAATGATGGGCACAATGATCAGCCTTTTCTTGTGTACTATATTATAAAACTCGATTCTATAATATAATTTAATCTTAGCAGAGGATACCGGCTGGCGTCCAGCCTGAACACGCAAATTTAATTTTATATTTAGCTTGCCGGATCGATAAGGAATCATGAAAATTTGACAAAATGATCCTTCATGCAACCGCAGCCCATTCATCTAAGGGGATAAATAAAACCAGGGACAGTATGCAAACCTGATGCAACTTCAAGCTCAGGTTCATTTTCAAATGGACATAAAGACAGCTTATAAGCATAAGGGATTTGCTATGTAAAAGGGGAAACCAAAATAAAAAGCTCCTGTCTATCAAAGCGCAGGTGCAATCGTATACGTCCGCCAAAGCTCCATAAGCTGGTTCTCATGACCTGAACGGACTTCTTACAGCGCGCGCTTGGAACAAGAATCACTAATGCATGTTCATCGCCCTCCGGTTACGCGTATTGCTTCTCCGGTTGCGTAGCTATTGGCTTTTGAGCCGAGGTAAACAATAAGATTAGCGGCATCCTCCGGCATGCCTAACCGTTTGGCAGGAATGGTCTGCGCATGATTGTTCAGAACCTCCTCAGGAAAAACCGAAGAATTCGTTTCCGTTAAAGTAAAACCCGGCATCACAACATTCGAATAAATCCCCTCCTCCGCAAGCTCAAGCGATAATGATTTGCTGAAGCCAAACAGTGCGGATTTACTGGCTGTATATGCGGTTCCGCCCGCCATGCCATCCTCGGCTAGATTTGACGACACATGGACAAGTCTGCCCCATCCCCTGTTTCTCATATAAGGGAGAACCGCTTTAGTCACGAGGTAGGTTCCTTTCAGATTCTGTTCGATTACCGAGAACCAGCTATCTGTCACTGTATGCTCAAACGGTTGAAATTTCGGTGCCGCTCCTCCCCAGAAAACCGCGTTATTGACCAATACATCGATTCCGCCAAACTCTTCTCCCACACCTTCTATCGCCTTCTGGATGCTTTCGCTGTTATCCAGCTTTAAAATTACAGCCTGGCAGGAAAGTCCCTGCGCCCGCAATTCTTCAACTGTCTGCGAGGCTGCTTTATAATCATGAGCGTATGTGATGATAACATGGGCCTGTTCCGCTGCAAACTGCTTCGCTGCTGCCTTGCCGATTCCTTTGGAACCTCCCGTCACTACCACTATTTTGTCCTTTAATCCCATATTCATTGCGTTCATCTCCTATCGATTATAGTATTAAATAGACCGATCTACATAATTATTGCAAAAATGAATGCATCCGCAATCATCTTTTCCAGGCTTTATGGTTACTCCACGTCCCGTGTATGCTCGAGAAGGATTCTAATTTCCCGCGCAATCTGCATAAGCGGCTCCGAGCTTCTGTTAATGCGGCATAATATGATCGCTCCGTCGATCGAGGCTGTAATAAACGTAGAGATTTGCGCAGCACGGGATGCGGAAAATCCATGCTCCAGCAGCATATCCTCATATGCAGATTTCCATGAATCATAAGTTCTTTTGCACGTTTCCCGTAATTTTTCGCTGATATGGGAGGTTTCTAACGCTACGGATGCAATGGACCCGGCAATTACACAATCGGAATCGTCAAATTTTTTGGCCAGAAAAAGAAAGATGGCGTAAACACCCTCCGTGAGTGAGCCGGCGTTATCGAGGATTCTTCGCGTTTGTTCGGCAACTCCCTGCCCAAGCTTATCGATGGCTTCGGATACAAGTTCTTCTTTGCCATTAGGAAAATGATGATACAGGGATCCTCTTGGTGCCCCGCCTTCCTTAATGATTTGATTCAGCCCTGTGCCGTGATAGCCGTGCATTTCAATCAAACGCGTTGTCGCTTCGATAAAACGTTCGCGTGCGGATTTGTCCATGGATTCATTCTTCCTCCAATTATGAAGATCGGTCTACATTGAAAATATACGATCGGCCGCTGAATGTCAACACCGAGATAATTTTCTCTGGACTTGGGCATTATGTTCTTGCGAATATTTATATTGATGACAAGCCCTGTCACTATTAACAGCTACAATAAGAACAGGTTCAGCTGAGCTTGCAGGAGCAAGCTTGTTGAATAATAAAAATCAAGAATCCAAGGAGCTGTTTTATTCATGACATTGCAATTTATCCCTTATTTGATGATGGACGGAAATGCTGAGGAAGCCATTCAATATTATGCACATACGTTGAATGCCAAAGTCCTGTTCAAGCAGACAGTTGGCGAAGGACCGGATAACCCTGATTCCCCGTATTCGGAAGACGAAAAGAAACGCATCGCCCATTCAGTCCTGAAGGTCGGAGAAACGGACTTTTATGTCGCTGACCTTCTGCCGGGCCTGTCGCCTGGAGGCGGTAATCAGATTACCATTTGTTTGACGACGGAAGACAAGGATCAGGCAAAACAGGTTTATGGTTCCCTGCAGCAGGAAGGTCATGTGATTATGCCGCTGCAGGAAGTCTATTTTAGCCCAGCATATGGGATGGTAACGGACAAATTCGGCATCACCTTCCAGATTTTTACGA
The DNA here is from genome assembly GCF_056269255.1 of Paenibacillus sp. JT31N17. Lineage (NCBI taxonomy): Bacteria > Bacillati > Bacillota > Bacilli > Caryophanales > Paenibacillaceae > Paenibacillus > Paenibacillus sp. JT31N17. Next base: position 721,902 of record NZ_JBWDNP010000001.1, on the reverse strand, counting down.
AGCGGCAGCAGTAATTTCTTACTGACGATTCACCGCGGCGTTCAATGCGCGGCGTATCGGGCGGATATACAAAGAGGCTCCCTCACGGACATTTCTTGTCCGGGGAGCCTTTTTGCTGTACCAGTGGAACAGCCCCTTGTTTTGAAAAGCGACTGAACCATGCTTCCCTTACATCTTCAATCCAAAGTGAATCGATTCATTATTCATCGACGCTGCCAATCTCTCTCTCAGCTGGATCAGCCATTCCGGCTCGTTCTCCCACTTCTCCGCACCGGATCTTAGAATGCGCGCGTATCCATATAAGTTGGCAAAACGTCTGCAAGCCGGCATCAAAGACTCCATATCCGCGGAGATATCGAATTTGGTGCGGTATCCGTCCATGAAGCATTTTTTCGCATGTTCAAAACCTTCAACCGGAATATAGTCCTGAAGACTATGAAGCGTCTGCTCAATATCCATCGCATACCAATGGTACATCGCATCATCAAAATCGATGACATTGCAGGACTTCGTCTCTTCATCGTAAAATACATTATCGTATTCAAAATCATAATGAATAAGCCCATAATTCCGATCCGATACGGGGATAGCAGAAAAATAATTCCGCAGCAGCCTTGTTTCCGCAAGAGCGGCTGTCTCGTGCGGGAAATCCGATAGAATTTCCTCAATCCAATCGAGCACATCACGGTAGGACCATCTCTTATGCCCGTCAGGCACATATTGACTGGAGAGCTGGTGCAATTGTCCCAATGCCTGGCCATGGCTGATAATAATATCGTCTCCGAAATCGGTCCTGTTCAGCTGCACGCCAGCTACACGCTTGAATACGGAAGCATAAAACACACCCCATGGAGTATTTGCCTCTACCAGCTCCTCTCCATTCCTGGAGGCAACCGCCTCCAGAACGCCATAGCTGTTGGCCTTCAGGTAAGCAATAAACGCAAGCTCAGCCCGAATATTGCCTTTATCCTTCTCCGTTTTTGGAGCAAATCTTAAGAGCCGGGTCTTGCCTTCCCATGAGAAAGGATAAATGGCATTTGAAGATATCCGGTAATACTTGAACATATCCGTAGATTCGCGATCGAATTCCCAATTTTTCAACAGCATTTCCGCTGCATGCACATTATCGAAAAGATATTTCAACTTCAGCAATATTCTCAGCTCCCCATCATTTTGCCAACAAAATCGTCTTTTCCGGTTACAGCAATTTTTGCGCGCAAAAAGACCGCAAGGCAAAGCCTGCGGTCCGTTATCATCAGCAGTGCTGTCCTTATACGAGAGCAGACCCAATCTGGTCTGCCCGCATTATTCAGTTAAGGTTCACCTTTATAATATCAGTCATCCTGTTAGCCCGGCGTTTCATGCCGCTCACTCCCTTCCATAAAAAACGAGTCTTTTTCATCCTACCTCAGTATTCGGGTAGAAGCAATTACTAAATTTTCAAACGGAGCTCATCCTTCCCGCCGACGCGTTCGTCAATAGGCGTGCGTCAATAAAACCATTCTGATAGTTTAAAAAAACCAGTCCGAACACGATAACGTGTCAGACTGGCTTCGCATTTCAAGTTTTATTGTGCAGTCTCCAGGAGAAACTCCTTAATCACAGATGTAATCATCCCGTGGTCCTCGTCACCGGGCAGCCCCGATACCGAGATGGTGCCGATAATGCCTTCATCCTTCAGAATAAGCGGGAAAGCGCCGCCTTCAGCCTTATAAACATCCGGGTCGAGGCCCGAGGCTTCCACCGTGGATCCGGTCGATTTCAGAAACACATGCATATAATACGAGCTGTGGCCGAAATGGCGGACGACGTTGTTTTTCCATGACACCCAGCTGTCATTGTTCGAGGAGGTGCCGTCCAGCCTGCTGTAGAATAACAGCTCGCCGTCTTTTCGAATATCGACAATGAGGGATTTGTTTTCCCTTATCGCCTTTTCGATAATCCTGCTCCCAACCTTGTAGGCGGTATCATTCGTGAACGCGGAGAACACAAGCTCAGCTTCCTGCTGCAATAAGGTTTGTAATAAAGTATCGTATTGTTCCAAAGGGGCACCTTCCGTTTCTGGTATATTGGTGTTTCCTGTTTGTCATTATACACGCAAAAGACCGTTTTAACGAGTGAAATCGGGAGCATTTCAGCCTTCCTTCCACTGCCTGCTAACGGGCTCCCGGTTCATTCCCCATCCTTCTGAAGAACGTGCTCAGCTCGCGTCTGTGCGTATAGACGAGCAGCAGGAAATTACCCAGCCAGCACCACATGACCGGAGCGGGAAAGTCCCTTATATATAAATAGGGGAAAGCCAGCAGCATGCCGAATACGACCTGGAAGCTGTCGGCCTCCGAGGATGTCGGCCTTCCTTTGCTGATTGTTCTGGCTATGATCAGCAGTACGGCCAGGATGATGGCATAAACCAGGGAGAATTCGAATTGGGTCAAACCGCTCCAAACGCCGAATGTGACCGCAATCGCCTTGCCTCCCCTGCCCTTAAGAAAGGGAGAGAACGCATGTCCCAGAATGGGAGCCGCGGCAATGGGAACAATCCGGAAACCCTGCACAGCCGCACTCCCCATCAGGAGGGCAATGGGCAGATACCCTTTCAGGAAATCAAGCGCTACACCCGCGGCTCCTAGCCGATAGCCCGAAGACTGCCACAGATTCAGCGCTCCCGGATTTCCGTCGCCAATTTCTTTCAGGTTCTTGCGGGCTGCAAGGCCCAGCCAGTAGGAGAACATCAGAGATCCCGATATAAAAGCGACGGCCGTCCACCATAGGGTCATTCATCCATTCTCCTTCCCACCTTGATGTGTCTGCCTTTCCAGGCGACCTTGCCGTGGAAGACAACCCTGTAAACCGAATAGAGCATAACGAATAGAAAGAAAAAACCGGATATGGCATGAAGCACCGGCATTACTTTGCCGAAGCGGCCGACATGTCTGACGAAGTAAAAGATTTGCAGCATGTACAGCAAGTAACCGATCAGCATCGGAAGCCCCCATAATGTGTGCCACATGAACAAGGCTGCCTCCGAAACGATCAGCCCCGCAACCCAAACGGCGGTCAACGTGATCGTTCCAGCCTTCAGGGCGGATGTGCTTAGGGCGGCTCCCTTCGCAAAACCCTCGATTTCATGCCGAATGCCCCCCGGATACATCCGGAATGAAACCAGGCCGGATCCGATAAAATTGACGACGGGAATTCCTGCTTGTGCATACCGGGCTCCCAGATTCAAATCGTCCAGCAGCTCAGACTTCACGCTCTGATGGCCTCCAATCTTCTCATAATCCTCCCTTGCGGTCAGGATGCAGGAGCCGTACAGACCTTTCCTCGGGTTTGTATTCTCAAACGGCGACATAAATGCAAAGACGCCCAAAATATTTGTAATCATCGCCAGCTTCTCATAAAATTTCACGGTATAGTGGTAAGGGACTACGGAAATAACGCCGCCTGCCTGCTCCCTTGCATGTAATAAGGATTCCAGCGCTTTCGGCTCCAGCCGGATATCCGCGTCAAGAAACGCGATCAGATTGCCTGATGCCTGCTGATAACCGTTCCAGACAGCCCAGTTCTTGCCTGTCCATCCCTCCGGCAGCTCGGAGTTCCGTATGACCTTTACCCCATAGCTTTCGGCTATTGCTCTCGTGCGGTCATGCGAGAAATCATCCACGACGATAATCTCATACGGCAGGCAGGTCTGACTTCGAAGTGAATCAAGAAGATGCGGCAAATTCGCTGCTTCATTCCGCGCCGGAATGATGATGGAAAGCCTTCCGCGCGCAGACAACTCCCCCCGTCCGCCTGGAATCGTGATACTCCGGAACAGCCAGAAGCCCGACAAGAGTCCGATTACAACTAAGAATATTATCCCCATTTACGCGGCTTCCTCCATTTGAACAACATATAGTTTAATATATGTCTATAGGCCCAAAACCAAAACCAAAAAAAGAAAACCTGGAATGATAAAAACAAGGTGAACTCAACCATTCGATGTAGAGGCGATGCGTGGATATTGCCGATTCTGTACAAAAGATTGTACCACTCTCGATTGTCATTCACTACTAAATTGTTTATATTAAGAAAGCATAAAACGGGAGTGAGCAGAGAATGTGGAAACGGTTTCTCAGGAGAAGAAGAAGCGTGATTCTTACGTGGATGTTCTCCTATTTGGCCATATTAACAGTACCTGTTTTGATTAGTATATTCGTTTATTACGAATCCCAGGAAACATTGAAGAGTGAAATTCATCGGGCAAACAATGTTTTATTGAAGGAAGTCAGGGAAGTTATCGATAACCAGGTCCAGAACGCAGAGCGGCTGACAACAGAGCTTACCTGGAATGTCCGCATCCGGGGATTTATGTATTCAAATTTGTACAAAACACCGGAAGGTCTGGATTCGGGCCTCTATGACCTGCACCAAACCGCCAAAGAAATATCGATCTACCAGTCGCTCTATCCTTCAATCAGAGATTATTACGTCTACTGGAAGGAGAACGATCTCGTATTCCAGCCCGGCGTTTACCGTAACAGCCGGCTGGCTTATGAGACCATTCACGGGAATGAGAAGATATCCTATGAGATATGGCTGAATCTGCTGCAGGAAAAGAATACAGGTCGTTTCGTCAAAATGGAGAATAAAGATCCTTCCGCCAGCACGCTTGCTTACATTCATTCCTTCCCCAGCGACAGATTGGGAAGCTCGCCGGGGGCAGCGGTTGTACTGCTTGACACCTCGCAGCTGATGCAGACAATCCGGAATGTCCAGGATTTCAGCAGCGGACAAGTATTGGTTCTGAATCAGAATAAACAGGTTCTTGTTTCTACGGAGCAAAACAGCAATCCCTTATACGTATCGGATCTGGCTCTCACAGGCGATTCCGGTTCTTACTTCGGCAATTACGAAGGAAAGCGATCCGAGTTCATGTATATCAAATCTCGAAATTCAGAGCTGGTCTATGTTACCGTGGTGCCTGGCTTTCTGTTCTGGAAGAAGGCCGATTATTTGCGGAATATTACGTATATCGGCATGCTTGTCAGCGTGATTGGCGGGCTGCTGCTCACGATTGTTTTCCTGTTCAGGAACTACAGTCCGATCCAGCGGCTGCTGAGGATGCTGAAAATCCCGGAGAAAATGTCTCCGCTGCTTGCCGGCGATGAGTTCCTGCATATTCAGCATGCCATATCGAACACCTTGAACGAAAAAGGCAGGATTGAAATCAGGATGACCCAGCAATCCTATATGCTGCGCGCGAATGTTTTGGCCCGCATGTTCAAGAACAAGCTGGATAATCAGCTTCCTCTCGATGAATCGCTTGCCGCGTTCGACATTCACTTTCAATCCGACCATTTTGCCGTGATCCTCTTCTATATGGATTATGAGAAGTTTATTGAGCATCTGGAAGGAATTCCAAGCTTGAACAAGCCGAAGCTGATGCAATTTATCGTGACCAATATCGTGGAGGAGCTGGCGGGAGAGAAGCATCAGGGATTTGTTTGCGAAATTGATGACAGTATGGCTTGCCTGATTAATTTCACTCCGGGCGGCTCCGAGCGTCTGCAGGAGGACATTCGCATGCTGGCTGAACAGGCGCGGCAATTCCTGAGAGATCATTTCAACATCCATACCATCGCTTCGATAAGCGGGATCGCCGATTCCATTGAAGGAATCTCTCAGGCTTACAGGGAGGCCGTCGACACCATGGAATATATGATTGTAGTCGGCAATCGGGAGCTCGTCATTTATGACGAGCTCCACCGGGAAGAGCAGGAGCAGATCCAACTGAGCTATTATTATCCGATACAGGTGGAACAGCAGCTCATTAATCACCTCAAGGCAGGAGACGCAGAGAAAGCCCTGTACATCATTCAGGATATCATTTCCAAAAACATGGAGCAGTCCAAGATATCGGTTTATTTGATTAAATGCCTGATGTTTAACTTGATCAGCACACTGATCAAGACGATCGGAGAAATCGGTGATGTGGAAGAAAACGGCTTCCTGAATAGTACAAGCCGAATCACGGCGTTGATGAACTGCGAATCGATTAAGGACATGGAGGTCCAATTGTCGATTGTCGTCCATGATGTTTGTGCCTATATGCTGTCCAAGCGGGAGCAGCAGCAGAAATCCTCACGCAATCAGGCTCTTGAGCAGCGCAGCTCCGATATCGTGGCTTTCATCGCGGACAATTACAAGAATGCCAATTTGAATATCTCCATGATTGGCGAACACTTCGGGATGACCCCGACCTATCTGTCAAAGCTGTTCAAGGATCAGACAGGAAAAGGCCTGCTGGACACGATCAATCATGTGAGAATGGATCATGCCAAGTCTCTGCTTCGGGATCAACAACATACCATCAAGCATGTGTCCTCGCAGGCGGGATTCCATGATATCAACACCTTCATTCGTACATTCAAGAAGTTCGAGGGCGTCACTCCCGGACAGTATCAAAAGAATTTATAGCATGGCTCAGAGGCTTTTTAGCCTCTTTTTTGTTCCTTTTTACCGGTATTTGATATTTTGCAGATGGAATTCGGGATATTAGGGATGTCAAATGCGATATTGAAGATCCCATTCTATCTGTTGACGATTCCCGGCAGCGGGTTAGAGCGGGATAATAAGTCGTGAGGCGCCTCGAACACATCAGAAAATAAATCGGGAGGTTACAAGCAATTATGAGTTCAATACGTTCACACAGAATCAAACTCGTTTCAATGGCTTCTATCGCCATCATGCTCTTCATTATAATGACGGGCTGCTCCGGCAATAAGGAAGACGCTAATTCTTCGAACGGCAGCAGTCCGGACACGGCCTCTCCTGACCAGACAGAAACGGCGGACCAGGCGGGAACCGCGGCCTATCCTCTAAAAACAGGCAAAACGCTGACTTACTGGGCCGAATACGGCTCCACAAAAGCGACCATCGACGAGGTTCCATTCTTCCAGGAGTGGCAGAAGCGCACAGGTGTGCCGCTCAAATTCATCAGCCCCCCTGCAGGCCAATCCAAGGATGCGCTTAATATTCTGCTCGCATCCGGCGATCTGCCCGACATGATTGAATACGACTGGTTTAATTTCCCTGGCGGACCGGAAAAGGCGATTGCGGAGGGCTATATCCTCAAATTGAATGATATTATCGATCAATATGCGCCGAATCTGAAGAAATATCTCCAGGATCATCCCGATATTGACAAAATGGTAAAAACCGATAGCGGGAGCTACTATACCTTCCCGTTCCTGCGCGGCGACCCATTGCTGCAGGTCTATCAAGGACCCATTATCCGTGAGGATTGGCTCAACGAGCTTGGTCTGCAGGTACCGGTAACGATGGACGACTGGTATAACGTGCTAAAAGCCTTCAAGGAGAAGAAAGGCGCAGCCGCCCCGCTCTCATTTGATTACAATTTCCTTGATAATGGGGCATTCGTAGGCGCATTCGGCACAACCCAGGGCTGGTTCCAGGAGAACGGCGTCGTGAAGTTCGGCCCCATGCAGCCCGGGTACAAGGAATTTCTGAGCACCTTCCACAAATGGTATGCCGAGGGACTCCTTGACAAGAATATTGCCAATGTGGATGGAAAGGCATTGGACGCCAACATCACGACGGGAGCTTCTGGCGCCACCATTCACAACTCGGGGAGCGGCATCGGCAAATGGACGCCGCTGCTGGAAGAGAAGGACCCCAAAGCCAAGCTGATAGCCGCTCCCTATCCGGTTATCCATAAAGGCGATGTACCGATGTTCGGGCAAAAAGACCCCCAATATACAACCGGGACGAATGTCGCGATTACCTCCAAAACAGAAAACGCAGAGCTCGCAGCCCGTTTGCTGGACTGGGGCTACGGTGATGAAGGACATATGTATTTCAACTTCGGCCAGGAAGGCGTCAGCTATGAAATGAAGGACGGCGACCCCATTTACACGGACCTGCTGTTGAAAAATCCGGACAAACTGTCTCCCTCGCAGGCCATGTCCCTGTATATCCGCGCCAATTACGGCGGTCCTTTCGTGCAGGATTTACGGTATAACCTGCAGTATCTGAATCTTCCCCAGCAGCAATCCGCTCTTGAAACCTGGGCTAAAACAGATGTGGACAAATACAAGCTTCCGCTCGTTACGCCAACGCCGGAGGAAGCCTCCGAGCTTGCGCAAATTATGAATGACGTTGATACGCTTGTGGATGAGATGGCATTGAAAATAATTTTGGGCAATGAACCGGTTGATGCTTACGACGGCTATATGGATAAACTGAAAACGCTCAAAATTGATCGGGCCATGGAAATCCAGCAGGCCGCTCTTGATCGCTACAATAAGCGCTAAACTGCAAATGATTACGGAGGGGCGGGTGGATTTGATGCCTCCCCCTCCTCCATTATGGAAGGAGATTTATGAATAAATCTACATTCAGCGGAAGATTTGTCAGGGATTTTCTCGTCAACCGATACCTGTATGTGATGATGCTGCCGGTTATTGCCTATTATGCCGTGTTTCATTATGCTCCCATGTACGGCGTACTGATCGCCTTCAAGGATTATTCGCCAATGAAAGGCATTATGGGCAGCGAATGGGTAGGCTTGGCACATTTCAAAGCCTTTTTCGACAGCTATTATTTCCTGCGTGTATTGAAGAATACTATTGTTATCAGCGTATATTCGCTTATCTTTGAATTTCCCGCTCCAATACTATTGGCCTTGATGATTAACGAGATTCGCAGCAAAGCCTATAAGAAAATAGTTCAATCGGTTACTTATATGCCTTATTTTATTTCCATGATCGTGATCGCGGGATTGATCCGCGATTTTACAGACAGCAGAGGAGTTATCAACACCATCTATATGTTTTTTGGCGGGGACGGAACTGCGATGCTGCAGCATCCTGATTTGTTCCGCCCGATTTATATCCTGTCGGAGATCTGGCAGAAGGTAGGATGGGAGTCGATTATTTATCTTGCCGCTCTGATGGGCATTGACCAGGAGCAGTACGAAGCTGCGCGGATTGACGGGGCTGGACGATTGAAGCAAATCTGGTATGTAACCCTTCCAGGCATTTTACCGACGATTGTGATTCTGTTCATCCTGCGGATGGGGAATTTGCTTAATGTGGGATTCGAGAAAATCATTTTGCTCTATAATCCGGTTATTTATGAAAATGCCGATGTGATCTCCTCTTTCGTTTACCGCAAAGGACTGCTCGAATTTAGCTGGAGCTACAGCACCGCAGTCGGCGTATTCAATTCCATCATCAATCTGATGCTGCTCGTGATGGCCAACTGGATCAGCCGGAGAGTCAGCAATAACAGCCTGTGGTAGCCCATTCAATTATGAGCATTGGCTGCATGTTAAGGAGGGAATCACCGCTTTGAAAACTACCCCGTCGGAGAGAATGCTTCTCGGCGTCATCTATTGCCTGCTGTTCATCTTGATGATCATCACCCTGTATCCGCTCCTGCATGTTATATTCGCATCCTTCAGCAATCCGAATGAAATTATTGCGCATAGAGGCGCGCTGTGGAAGCCGCTTGGCTTCAGCCTGGAGGCGTACAAGCTCGTATTCGCCAACCCTAGCATCTATATTGGCTACAGGAATACACTATTTATCGTCGTGATAGGCGTTTCCTTGAACCTGTTCGTAACAGCGCTCGGCGCTTATGTCTTGTCCCGGAAGAATGTCATGTGGAACGCATGGTTCATGATGATGATTACCTTTACCATGTTCTTCAGCGGAGGACTTGTCCCCTTATATCTGGTCGTAAAAGGTGTAGGTCTGACGAATACCCTATGGTCGACCATACTGCCGTTCGCCATCTCGACCTTTAATCTGATCATCATGCGGACCTCATTCAAATCCATACCGGACAGTCTGGAGGAATCCGCGAAGATCGACGGAGCCAATCATTTTATCATATTGTTCCGGATTATTATCCCGCTTTCCCTGCCTGTCATTGCGGTTATGGGACTTTATTATGCGGTGGAAAAATGGAATGGCTGGTTCTACGCTTCGATCTTCATTCAGGATCATAATCTGTATCCGCTGCAGATATTCCTTAGAGAGATTCTGATTCTAAGCTCAACGGACAACATGTCGTCGGGCTCTGCGGTTGGCGAGCAGTTTCAGGTCGGTGCAACGATTAAATACGCAACGATCATGGTAGCCACTTTCCCGATCCTGTGCATTTACCCCTTCATTCAACGTTTTTTTGTGAAGGGCGTCATGATTGGAGCTCTGAAAGGCTAACAGGATAGAGATAGATTAGCCAAACAAGGGATCAATGTATAAGCTGATCAGCTTATGCTTGATCTCTTCTTTTGTATAACCGCGTTCGTTTCGCATAAAAAGAAATAATTCAGGATTCAGGGATGCCAGAATCATATCCGCAATAAAAACGGCATCTTTAGCGGTTTCTTTGGCTGGTTCGGTTTCAAGGATCAAATCATGAAAGGCTTTATGCATATTGATGTATAAGTCCGATTGATAATAAAGCGTTTGCCGTTCTTCACAGGTCGGGGCTTGTATGGAAACCAGCCAATCGGAATGGCTTTCGATGAAATTCAAAGCAATCTCCAGCGCCATAGTGATACGTTCCTTCAATGGAAGATCCTTATTATCCAGATAATTCTGAATGTCCTCGCATACATCCTCGCTGCTTTCCTTCATCAGATCCTGGCAAATCTCACCTTTATGGGCATAACGGCGGTAAAGAGTCCCCTGGCCGATTCCGGCCGATTTTGCGATTTGGTGCATGGTAACGCCATCAACGCCAAATTCAGCGAACAGCAGCTGCGCTTTCTGTAAAATAATGCGCCGATGCTCGATCGCGTCTTTTCGCTCTTTTCGGACTTTCATATATTCAACACCTCTTTTTCCAAAAGTGCATGACAAAATCAATTGACAAGTGGACATTTGTCCGGTATATTGAAATCAATTAAACGGACAAATGTCCGAATATTGATAAACAGGTTTGTACCGCTGTATAGCCGTATTGTACTCTCGAGGACTACCGGGGTCAAGAGAGTCGTACTCACTGCTGCGGATACACGCCATTTATAATCTATTGTTAAATAACAGGAGGTTGGATATGTCAGCTGGACCGGCAAAAGATTTGACGAATGTCAAGCCGCAAACGATCAAAGAAATCATAGTGCCTCTCATTACCATTATTCTGGGGTTGTTCATGGTCGTACTCGATGGATCAGCCGTGAACGTAGCGCTCCCCAAGCTTTCAACGGCCTTTGACTCCTCGCTTAATACGCTGCAGTGGACGGTAACGGGTTATGTTCTTGCCAATGCAGCCGTGATTCCGCTCGCCGGATGGCTGTCGGACCGGTTTGGGGCGAAGCAGATTTTCCTTTTCTCGGTTGGCTTCTTCACCCTTGGTTCCCTGCTCTGCGCGATTGCGACAGATCCTACCCAATTAATCATTTACCGCATTATTCAAGGGGTAGGCGGCGGTATGGTTATGCCGATCGCATTCGCGTTCATCTATAAGCTCTCCCCTCCCGCCAAAGTCGGCGCCGTGATGGGGATCATGGGCATTCCTGTGCTGCTGGCCCCTGCTCTTGGTCCGTTATTGGCCGGTTGGCTGGTCGACTACGCGACATGGCAGTGGATATTCATCATTAATATCCCGATTGGAATCCTGGCTACGATTATAGGCATCCGTTCTCTGCCGAGCATTGAACGTCAAGCGGTGAAAGGACTGGATATTTGGGGGATGCTGCTCGCTCCGATCGCTTTTGCCGGATTGTCTTACGGGGTCAGCGAGGGCGTTCACGGCTGGTCCTCGACAAAAACGGTGACGGGACTGACAATCGGCATTATCGCCCTGGTGTTGTTTGTCATTGTCGAGCTTCGCCATAAGCAGCCGATCCTCGAGCTGAGGGTTTTCAAATCCATGGATTTCAGCAAAGCGATCGTCATTCAATGGATATCGCAAATCGCCCTGTTCGGCTCCATGTTCATCGTTCCCCTGTTCCTGCAGCAGGCCCAGAACTACAGCGCGTTTGACACCGGCCTGATCATGCTGCCGCAGGCGTTGGCGGCTGCGATATTCATGCCGATCAGCGGCGCTCTGTTCGATAAAATCGGAGCCCGGCCGTTAGTTATGGCAGGCATGGCTTTTGTCACTGTCGCCACCTTTATGCTGACCCGGCTCTCCGCAGCTGACGGGGTATCGACTTTAATTCTTCCGCTCGCCCTGCTGGGAGCCGGAATGGGACTTTCCCTGATGCCGCTTAATACGCACTTGATCCAGGCGTCGCCGCCAAATCTGGTTGGCCGCGTCACGTCGCTCACCAATGCCGCCCAACAAGTGATGAACTCGTTCGCGGTCGCCGGTTTGATGACGATTCTTACCAGCAACATGAAAACATTTATGCCTGCGGACGGCAAGCCGACCATTGAGACATGGACCGATTCGTTCTCCGGCACCTTTAAAGTGCTGGTGTACATCGCAATTGTCGGCGTAGTCTTGGGAATCATGCTTAAGAAGCCCAAGAAGGCAGCCGGGGAAGAAGCCAGTGCCGAACAGCTGGAAGCAAGCAAAATGTTTATCTGATTGCTGTTCACATAAAAGGGATGCCGCTGGATTTATTCAGCCGGTGTCCCTTTACCTGTTTATGCCGGTACTTGTGATAAAATAGAAACGTACGGCAAACAATAGATGGGAGGCTTTGGGCGGATGATACGGTTCTTTGTTTTGGTTGGTTTTGTTTTGATGTTCTCTCACATACATACGCAAGGGGATCTGAATAAGTATATTAATACGAAGTATGCCTACTTGTCCGTCAGTGCAATCGTTCTGCTTTCAGTGCTCAGTTTATTCGAATTCATCCGTTTCTACCGCCATGAAAAAGCGATTGAAAAAAGAAAAGCCGACGCTCAGACACTTGAGCACAGCCATAAGGATGAACAGGTTGGCGGTCCTGTCCATGAACACGGGATCGGGCATGATCATACGCATGAACACGGCGGTGAACAGGGGCATGGACACGATCATGGCCATTCCCATGGCGGCACTTCCAGACTAATAAGAACCGTGACGTATTTGATCCTGCTTTTCCCTGTTATTACGGGCTTTTTTCTGCCGGTCCAGGTCCTGGATTCAAGCTTTGTCAAAGCCAAGGGCTTCTCTTTTCCCCAGATCGAAGCATCCGTGAACAGCCCTGGAGAGCATCAGTTTCTAAGGCCCAATACCAGCGTTTTCTATGGGGCCGAAGGATATAAAGAGGTGAAGAATGCGGAGCTGTCCGAGTTTATTGACCGCGACGAGGTCATTCTGGGGGACGAGGAATACCTGAAAGGAATAGAAGCCATTTATAATTACCCCGGCGCTTTTTTGGGCAAAACCGTCGCCTTCGACGGTTTTGCCTATCAAGGGGAACAGGTTAATGAGAATCAGTTCTTCGTCTTTCGTTTCGGATTCATACATTGTGCAGCCGATTCCGGCGTGTTCGGGATGCTGGTCGAATTCCCCGATGGCACGGAATTAAAAAACGATGACTGGGTTCATGTCAGAGGCAAGCTTACCTGGCAGTTTTATCAGCCGTTCAAACAAACGATTCCTGTCCTGACTGTAAGCCGGTGGGAGCCGATCTCAGCTCCGGACGATCCATATGTATATCGAACCTTCTGATTGTTCCGGCGAGTCACGCTCGTATGACCGTGCCGCCCTCGCAAGTGCACGGGTCCAGTTCCTGCCATTTCAACTTGGCTTGGAACTGGACCCGTTGTTCATAATCTTCCATTAGCCTCCGGCAGCTTCGGTGGGAATCGGCACTTTAATATATACTGCCGTTCCAAGCCCCTTCTTGCTGTTGATCCGAATCCCGTATTCATCGCCGTAAACCAGGCCGATACGCTTGTTGGTATTGGTAAGCCCAATCCGGGAAACCGAGTCTTCGTCCATAGCCAGCCGTCCGCGAAGCATCGCCAGCTTCTCTTCATCCATTCCCACGCCATTATCGATCACCGCCATCTCCAGGTGATTCAATTCCCTCCTGACCTTGATTTTGATCCTGCAGAAAGCTTCCTTCTCCTTGATCCCATGGTAGATGCTGTTCTCCACCAACGGCTGAAACAGCAGCTTCATCACACGGAAATCCCCCACGCCGGGATCAACTTCCCACATAATGTCAAATTTATCTTCATATCGGAATTTCTGTATTTCTATATAATGGCTCAAATTCTCAAGCTCCGTATCAATCGTCACCGTCTCCTGCGGGTCCGTCAGCGAATAACGCAGGATTTGGGATAAATGATCAATGATCGAATTGGCCTGGTTCGGCCTTCCAGTCAGCGCAATCGTCTCCCAATTTAAGGTCTCCAGCGTGTTAAACAAAAAATGGGGATTGATCTGCGACTGCAGCGCAATCATCTGCGCAGCCTGAAGCTTGTACCTTCTCTCCGAGAGCTGCACCTTCAGATAGCTTTGCTCCAGGAAGGTTTTTACGATTTTATGGACGATGAGCCCGTATTCATCCGTATAACGCGGCACGGTTGAAGGCAGCGGCCTCTCGTTCTCGGCAAGCTGTATAATGCGGATGATGCCCGATATCTGGCGATAGTTGCGCCTCGTCATGGTTAAGGCGAAGGTGAACCCGATAACGACCGAGAGCACGAGCAGCGCCACCGTCAATTTAATGATCAGGACTGGCACCTGGTACAAGGCGCTTTGCGGTACTATGGAGATATAGTTCCAGCCGTAACGGTCGGATTGCAGCTTGGAGACCATGTAGGAATCCTGATCGGTCGCAACCGTCAGGGACGGCTGTGCCGAATCGGCAATGGTCTCTCGCAGCGCTGCGTCTCCCAAATAATCGCCTGTTCCATCGCTGAACACGACGCGGTTGTCGCTGTCCATGACCAATACGCTTTGTTCCTTCATGGTGGACAAGGCTTTCATCTGCTGCTCGATATAGTCCGGTTTGATATTCAGGACGAGCACCCCGTTCGGAGCGTCGATGCGCCGAAAGATGGAGATGATCCGTTTGGGGCTGTCCTCAAACGAATACGGGGTTACTTCACGTGTCTCGATCCACTGCGAGACGTCGGAAGCTTTATGAAGATAGCTGTTGTACCACCCGGTATCATAGAAATTCGTGAACGTGGATAGGCCGTCCTTGGAAGACAGGAACCGGCCATTCCCATTGGACAAATACAGATAGAAGGAATCGATATACGGCCTTGCATCGGCCGGAGCGCTCATAAAGCTGTCGATAATATCGAAGGCGATCAGCTCCTGCGGATTAAGCGAACGATTGCGGAGTATGGAGCCCACTGCCTGAAGCACCTTGCTGCTGTTCCCGTACACCAGACTCATGGGATCCGATTCGCCAAGAATCAGCTCCACATTCTCCTTGGTCTGGCGGAGCAGGTTCTGCGAGCTGTTGTTCAGATTCGATTTGATATACGTCTGGGTTACCCCCACTGTAAGCGCCCCCATCAGAATCAAGGCAAACAGCAGCGGCAGCATGAAGGTTATCAGATGCTTGTAGAAGAATTTGGTCTTCATAACGGATGATCGCGGTATTCACGGGGGCTCTTGCCGTAATACTGCTTGAACGCCCTGGAGAAATTCTTCGCATTATCGTATCCCACGATCAGCGCAACCTCATAGGAGCGGTTGTTGTAATCCCGCAGCAGCTCGGCCGCCTTGCGCATTTTGATGGAAAGCACATAATCGGAAAAATTGACAGAGGTCCACTTCTTGAAGTATTTGCTCAAATAGTGCTTGTTCATGTGAAACGCCTCTGACATGCTCTCCAGAGAAGCGTCGGCATAATGGTCGGCGACATACTGCTCGATCGCTGCAATTTTCTTCTCGTGGTAGCCTTTATCCTCGGGATCCGCTTTATCTGCGGATGAATCGGACGTGATAATTCCTGCACCTGCACCGGAAACCTCCGCCGTCTCTGCGTCAAGATCGGTACGGATGAGCTCGAAAAGTCCGGCAATCTCCTTGTATTGCGTCGGTTTGACCAGATACTGCCTGACGCCGTACTCAAGCGCCTTCCGCGCATATTCGAATTCCTTATGCCCTGTGAGAAAGACGACTTTGGCCCCGTGCCTGCGTTCATGAAGCGCTTTCGCCAGCTCTATGCCTGTCATGCGGGGCATGACGATATCCGTGAGAATGACGTCCACATGATGCTTGTCCACATAATCAAGCGCCTGAAGTCCGTTCGCGGCTTCCGACACCACGTCAAAACCGATTTCATGCCAGGGAAAGAAGGTTCTGAGCCCATTGCGGATTTTGGTTTCGTCGTCGACGATCAACAGCTTGTACATATGCCTGACCCCTCCAGTCTTGATCGAACGAATACTTTCTATTATAGGGGATATGACAGCGCTGACAACCCAATCCCATCAATTGGGGCTAAAAGACAAAAGAAGCGTCTTTTTTGGGAGGAAAGGTGCATGATAACGGTTAAATGATGAAACCTTTTGACAAACCTGAGGGATTTAAACGCTTTCAGATCCTTGTTACTATATTACTTGCAAAGGCTTACAACTATGAACAGGGGGAAACAAAAATGAAAAAACGGGCAGGCTGGATGCGCATGGCAATCCTGCTGAGCGCTGCTGCGGTCCTATTCGCCGGCTGCAGCTCAGCAAACACAGGGAACAATGCTTCATCCGGGACAGAAAATGCAGGTTCAGGCGATAGCGGCAAGAAGGTGGCGCTCCGCTTCTCCTGGTGGGGAGACGAAACGAGACATCAGGCGACATTGGCTGCAATCAAGCTGTACCAGGAAGCCAATCCCAACGTGACGATCGAAGCTGAATACGGCGGGTTTGACGGCTACGAGCAGAAAATCAAAACGCAGCTGGCAGGCGGCACGGCTCCGGATATCATGCAGCTCGATACCCCATGGCTCGCCGAGCTGAACAAAAGCGGCAAGCTGCTCGTCGATTTCAGTCAGGAGAAATCCATTGATCTCAGCAAATTCGACGCTGCTTTTCTGAAGGACTTCGTGACCGTTAACGATCAGACGATTGGACTGCCGATGGGCATCAACGGACGCGCGCTTCTGATGAACAAGACGCTTGCCGACAAGTTTGGCATTTCGCTGGACCAGCCCTTTACCTGGGATTCCCTGCTTGAGGCGGCCCGTAAAGTCAGGGAGCAGGATAAAAAGTATTATTTGCTGAACGCAGACTCCGGTATCGTGCAAATGATGTTTCAATCGATTCTGAGACAGCGCACCAACGCTCCGATGGTCAAGGATGACAACACGCTCTCCTTCAACAGAGAGCAGGCGATTGAAGGCTTCCAATGGCTTCTTGACGCATACGATGCCGGGGTATTCCAGCCTTACGGCGAAAGCCAGCTGTTCTATGCGAAGCTTGAGCAAAATCCGAAATGGATCAACCAGGAATTTCTCGGAATTGAAGCCTGGAGCAGTGAAATCACCAAGTATGCGGGAGTGCTGCCTGAAGAGGCGGAATCGCAATCGGTCAGCCCTCCTGTTTTTGACGATGCCTTGACCGGGGCATCCCTTGTCCGTCCTTCGCAAGTCGTGAGTGTGAACAAGGAATCCAGAAATACGGAAGAAGCCGTCAAATTCGTCAACTGGCTGCTGACCGATAAAGAGGCTGCGGTGGTGCTTGGCGATACACGCGCCGTACCTGCCGTGGAATCATCCCGACTGGCCATCGTCGAGGCGAAAAAACTCGATCCGGACGTTTCCACGGCTGTCGAGGTGGCTTCATCCCATCCGGCGACACCGGATAACGTCATTTCGCAAAATTCGCAGCTCAGTGAAGTGCTGAAGGATGTCCTGCAGAAGGTTGCTTTCAAAACGCTGACCCCGGACAAGGCAGCGGATGAGCTGATCGAACGCCTGAACGAGAAAATCGCCGAAGTCTCATAATCTGTGGTTATCGCCGCAATGCCGCTCCGGGACAGTGGCATTGCGCTTTCATAACGAACACCCGAGGTGGAGAGAAATGCAAACTGTAAACAGACAAAAACGTATATCAGGGAAATACAAAGGCTTGCTGTATATCAGCCCCTGGATCATCGGTTTCCTTATTTTTCAGCTCTACCCTTTCTTTGCTTCCATGTATTATTCCTTTACATCGTTTGATTTGATGAGCGCGCCCAAATGGATCGGGTTCGATAATTACATCACTATGTTCACAAAAGATGATATGTTCAGGCAGTCGCTGAAGGTGACGCTCATATACAGTCTGATCGCCGTTCCCTTGAAGGTATCCTTCGCCCTGCTCGTCGCCGTTATCCTGAACGTCAAGATGAGAGGCGTTCATTTCTTCCGGACGGTCTATTACCTGCCTTCCATCCTCGGCGGCAGCGTTGCCGTCGCCGTGCTTTGGCGTTTTCTGTTCATGAAGGAAGGCATCGTGAACCAGATGATATCCTATGTCGGAATACCGGCAATCGACTGGCTGGGCAATCCGCATATCGCGTTATTCACCATTTCGACGCTGGCCGTCTGGCAGTTCGGGTCTTCAATGGTCCTGTTCCTCGCAGGATTGAAGCAGGTGCCGGGCGAGCTTTACGAAGTGGGACGGGTGGATGGCGCTTCAAGGATCAGGATGTTCTTCTCCGTCACACTGCCCTTGCTGACGCCGATCCTGCTGTTCAATCTGATTATGCAGACCGTGAACGCTTTCCAGGAATTCACCGGCGCATTCGTTATTCTGCCGGACGGCGGACCGCTGAAGTCCACCTATCTCTATGGCATGAAGCTGTACGATGAAGGCTTCAAGTTTCTGAAAATGGGCTATGCTTCCGCCCTATCCTGGATTTTGTTTCTTATCATTTTCGCCATTACCGCCCTTGTCATCAAATCATCCAGCTATTGGACGCATTATGAAGACGGAGGTGACCGCAAATGAAAACAGGTGTCCTGCCACGGCAAACGGTTTTGTTTCTTTTCATGTGCCTGTTCGGTTTAGTGATGGTCTATCCGCTCATATGGCTGGTCGGAGCTTCGCTCAAATCCAATCAGGAAATCTTCGGCTCGCTGAGCTTGTGGACAAGCCACGCACAGTGGGATTCCTACCGGAAGGGTTGGATGGGCGCCGGCCAGTATACCTTTACGCTATATTTTATCAACACCTTGAAGCTCGTGATTCCCACGGTTCTGCTGACCGTAGTCTCAAGCACAATCGTCGGGTACGGCTTTGCGAGGTTCAATTTTCCGCTGAAGAAGCTGTTCTTCACGCTGATGATCTCGACGCTGATGCTTCCCCAGGCCGTTCTCGTCATTCCGCGATATATCCTGTTTAAGAATCTCGACTGGCTGAACAGCTATTATCCGTTTATCGTTCCGGCGGCACTCGCGACGAATGCCTTCTTCGTCTTCATGATACTGCAGTTTCTTCGCGGGCTCCCGCGCGAGCTTGACGAATCGGCCAAAATGGACGGTGCCGGCACTTTTGTCATTCTGGTCCGGATTCTCGTTCCGCTTGCCAAACCCGCTCTGGTCTCGGCTGCTATCTTCGAATTCATCTGGACCTGGAATGACTTCTTCAACTCCTTGATCTACATTACCAGCGTCAAAAAATATACCGTTGCGCTGGCGCTCAGAATGGCGCTCGACAATTCCAGCAGCGCCCCCTGGAATCAGGTGCTCGCCATGTCGGTCGTTGCGATTCTGCCCTGCATTCTCGTCTTCTTCCTGGCCCAGAAATACTTTGTGGAAGGCATTGCCACGACGGGCATCAAGGGTTAGAGAGCTCAGATTAAGCTACAAGCAAAGAGCATCGCTCCCCCATTCGGGGCGGCGATGCTCTTTGCTTTGCTCCAAAACCGGTTATTCCCTGATCGCTTTCTCATGATGAAGCCTTCTGATTTTCTTCCTGATCCTGATTCCCAGTCCCAGCAGCAGAATTCCCATTATGGCCAGCATACAGCCAAGCACGAGATTCAGAATGAATAAACGGCCGGATTGGTTAAGTCCAATTATGATTTCCACCAAACACACTGCAAACTCTGCCAACGCCAATGTTGTCCAAAATGTATTTATTTTCTCGTAGTGCTTTATTTTTGATCCAATATCGGTGTACAGCTCAAATTCGCCCTCGGCCGCTTTTTTGCGGAGATAGATCCAGCGGGTATAGGAAGCCACATGCTCGATCCCGTTCTCCTCCAGAAAAGCAATATACTCACCACTCTCGGGATGAGCGGGGAGATTATCCAAAAACTCAATCCGGTACACATATTCGTTCTTCGGAGTTTCCTCAAAGACATATTTGCACCAGGAATACCCCGTAAGCGCCCATCCCTTTGCGGCCATTTCATTCAGCCACTGCTCTTCCTTCTCGTGATCCCAAAAGGCTTTGCGTACAATATGTTCCATTATTGCTCCTCCCCTGCTATCTGTTCTCCGTTCATGAGCAGTTCTCTAAGTCTGGCTATTTCATCCCGAACCATTAA
Organism: Paenibacillus sp. JT31N17; assembly: GCF_056269255.1. Classification (NCBI taxonomy): domain Bacteria; kingdom Bacillati; phylum Bacillota; class Bacilli; order Caryophanales; family Paenibacillaceae; genus Paenibacillus; species Paenibacillus sp. JT31N17. The sequence continues at coordinate 701,502 of NZ_JBWDNP010000001.1, read as the reverse complement.
TTTCCCCAGGTCAGTAATGACATACTGTTTCTTGCGGGAGTCTTTCTCGTTGTCGAGGAGTGTGATCCATTTCTTCTCGGACAAGGTATTAATCGCACCATACAGCGTACCGGCACCAAGATTGACCCGTGCATGACTTAAATCCTTTACGTTCTGCATAATCCCGTACCCATGCATGGGTGTGTACAGAGACAGCAAAATATAGAACACAGCTTCAGTTAAAGCGCCTCTTTCAGTGCTTTCCGGCAATGCGGCCACCTCCATCTATTACGGTTGCCAATATATCGGCTTACGTAGTAATTGTATCGTATGCCGATATAGTCGTCAAGCGCAAAAAAAACACGGTTGTATGCTACAACCGCGTCCCGGGAAAACTTAGTTCCGCTTTTTCTAATGTCACTCATGGGAAGAAAATGGCTAAAGCTTGGTCTTGATTGCGAGCAAAGCATCCACCGGCGCATGGCTGCTGCCGAATGCCCGCATAAAGGCCAGGTTTTCCGGGCCATGGAACTGCTTCATAATAATCACATCATAACCGAGACTATCCAGCTCCTCCGGCTCCCAGCCGCTGTGGTGCGCCTGATAAATTTCCCCGTTCATTCCGTAATGGTCCACATCATCCTGAGGGAAGTAGCCTCTGGGCGTAAACACAATCACATGATGCCTGGCAATTACATCTGCGCTATGCAGCAGCTCCAGGCCTTCCTGTTTCGTGAAATGCTCAATCGAGTCGATGAACGAAACCGCCGATACAGAATCGGGTACGAACAGCCGGGACATCTGATGCGCGTCGGCGTTTAGCGGAATTACATGACTTGCGTTATATTGGCGGTTCATCAAATAAGGCCGGTGGATATCCATCGCCACAATATGATTGAAATTCATATATTCGAGCAATGTGCAAAGGCCGCTGCCCACATCAAGCAAACTGTCCCGGTAAATTATTCTTTTGTTCAAAAGCGTCATAAAGTCCCGCTCGTACGTCTCCAGAATCATGGTTATCCCCTCCAAGTTATCTAACGGTATCCTGTAAACATATTTTATGAAGCAAAAAAGAATTAGAGACGGCGCTTGTACGCTGAAACACCGTTTTGCCAACAAAAAAAGAGCCTTTCTCTGCAGAAGGGCTCCTCTTCCATGCGGTTTAACAAAAGCATCCTGACGATTTACAAATGGGACCCTCCGCTGGCGTCTATCAGCTGCCCGGTAACCCAGCGGCTGTCCGGGGAAGCCAGAAAAGCAGCAATATCCGCGATATCTCCTGGCTGCCCCCATCTTCCAAAGACCGAATAATCCGCACCGAATTTCTCTCCCGCAGGATCCTGCAGCACCGCGGCATTCATATCCGTGGCAACGAAGCCGGGACGGATGGCATTGATCGTTATTCCGCGCGGTCCAAGCTGGTTGGACAATGCGAGCGTCAGCGCATTAATGGCTCCCTTGGTCATACTGTATACAGCAAGAGCCGGCAGGGAAATTCTTGTCACAGCGGATGACAGATTGATAACGCGTCCCTCATCCCGCAATCGCGGGAGCGCCTGCTGGATCAGGAAGAACGGCGCTTTTACATTGACTCTCATTATTTCGTCGTAGGCGGCTTCCGTTGTCTCCTCAATCGCTGCAGACAGACCGATACCCGCATTGTTGACCAGAATGTCAAGCTGAGTAACGCCCCTTCGTTCCTTCAACGCTTCATCCAGCTTCTCGAACAGAATCTTATATCCATTGGAAAATGAAAGATTCGCCCCAATCGCGAACGCTGAGCCTCCGCTTTGCTCGATCCTGCGGACAACCTCTTCCGCAGCATCCTGGTTCTTGCCATAATGAACGGCCACTAATGCGCCTTCCTCCGCCAGCCTTGCCGCAACGGCACGCCCGATCCCCCGGCTTGCGCCTGTAACCAATGCTACCTTGCCGCTCAATTTACTCATAGTTTCCCAGCTCCTCTTATGTGTAACAAGTGCGCACCTGTCTGACTACAGTTATAACACGAGGCGGGTATTGCCATGTTGCTCTCTCATTCAGGCTGGAGCTGACACGGACGTTAAGCATACGCTGCGGAATCCCGGTCAGTTCATCGGCAGGACGATCGAGCTCGCCAGTGACTCGCTGACGCCGCCGGCAATCGCCTCTGCGATCACATATGCGACAGGAAAACCGGTTGAATATGCCCCCATTCCAATCGAAGTTCTTCGCGGGCAGAGCGAAACGCTTGCCCAGATCTACGAGTGGCTGAACGGGGGCGGTCATGTAGTCGATTTGCCGGCCTTGCGGCAGACATATCCCGGACTTACCAGCTTCGACGCTTGGCTCGAGAAGAAAGGCAAGGAGAGATTCATGGAACTGGCCGCTGAATAAATGGATAGGGCTGCCGCCAACAGCCTTGTCTTTCGAGGATGTCCCCGTTTACCTCTGCTCGACCCGTATTCTAAATTCCCCGCAGCATCCAATACTATTGGGAAAAAAACCGAAATAGTTCATCTATTCTGCCTTTCATCTGCGGAAACCGGCTGGATTGTGCCGTCCACAATGACAGAGAGGATGGCGTCAGCCATCTGTTCCTTGGCGATCCTGACCGGTTCCTGCCCCCACTGGATGGCCGCCCCAAAAATCGCCCAATTGACGACCTGCACCCTTGCTTCCAATCGCGCAAGCTCCTGTGGATCGCCATCACGATGCTGCTTGATCAGCTGGAAAAGGTAATTCTTCAGTTCTTCCTTAATAGTCCGTTCGAGGAGAAGTGCCGGGAAACGCGATGAAGGCTGCTGATGCCGGTATTTGCCCTCAAAACAGCTCAAAACGGTCAAAATAATAATCTGCAGCGTTCTCTTGTCCCAATGCGGATCGGGCGGAAGCGCATCTGTCAGCATTTTTCCAAAATTGTCACGTACGATCTCATTCAACAGCATGTATTTATCTGTATAGTGAATGTAGAATGTGCCCCGATTGACGTTGGCGCGGTCGGCAATATCCTGTATGGTCACCGCAGCAAAACCCTTTTCGCGCATAATTTCTACAAAACCAGTCCTTATCAGCTGACAAGTCCGCTGTATGCGGCGATCCTCGCCTTTTCTTGTGACTGCCATCACGCACGCCCCTTTCTTCCAAATCCTTCCTATATGTTCTGGACAAATCCCGCTTTCTGAACAAAATAGACCGGATGTTAATTATACAACAGATATAAGGATTTGATTATTGTCCCCGCTGTTATAGAGCTCTACTATCATAGTATCTCGACTAACCATAATCCGAAAGGGGAACACAATATGAAAGCCTCTATGGCCCATTCCAGCGAAATCAGTCAAAAATATTCAGCTGCCTTTGAAGCGCTGGGTGAGATAGCCGAGTCATACCATGCATTTGGGCGATCATCAGATGCGAGACATCTCCTGCAAACTTCACTTCAAGTGGCAGCAGCAGATGAAGCGCGCCCGCAGCGGCTAAAACTGCTGCTGAAGCAAGGTAAAATTCTCGCGATCGAGTATGTGTATACGAACTCAGATTCCGAGCTGATGTTTTCAACGCTGCTTGAATCAAGGCAACTCGCTGAGGAGGCGAATGATCGTCAGGGATTAGCGGATGCCTTAAGCTTGCTCGGGATGGCCCATTATTTTGTTGATCTAAACTCCAGCTCCACCATAAACAGTTCCTCAGGAAAATACAATGAAGCCCTTGCCAACCAACAGCAGGCTTTGGAGCTGCGGGAAGCATTGGGCGATACGCGGGGAATAAGCGAGTCCACTTTTCTCATCGGTACCGTCTATGAACGCCGGCAGCAGCTGCAAGCAGCATTGGAACATTATGAGAAGGCTTACCGGATTGCCGAGCAGTTCAACCATACCTATGAAAAAATAGAGCCTTCCCGCCACTTGGCGTATCATGCTTTGAGCCAAGGTATCCTGGAGCAGGCGCTCCAATATGCTTTGCAAGCTTTGACCTTGCGTGAGGAAGCCGGTTTTAGGCCCTACCAGCCTCTCGATCATCTGCTGGTAAGTGACATATATCTGAAACAAGGAGATATCGAGCGCGCTTTAAAGCACGCGACCCAGGCATCTGTCCTCGCCCAAGAAATGGGATATAAAAGAGCGATCGCTTCTTCTTTGCTGACAATTGGAGATATCCTGGCCCTCCAGCATGAACAGGATCAAGCGATTGCCCATTATAAACAAGCGCTTCTGCTTGCGAAGGAGCTTCGGCTTCCACTCGGCATCTCAAGAGCGAAAGAACGGCTTGAAAGTATCGCTAAATTGTAGAGGAAGCATAAGAATACAAAAAAAACAGACGTTCCCTCAACCGGCTTACGCCCCGGGAACGCCTGTTATTCGCCTTTAAGTGCCGATTCTCATCTTATTCGTTCAGCAAGCGGTAAATCATTTGCGCGGCTTCGGCGCGTGTCGAGCTGCCCTGTGGAACAAACTCTCCAGCCGCACGTCCTTGAACCAGACCGAGCGAAGCTGCTTCTTTCACATAGCCCAGAGCCCACGTGGAAATCGAAGCCTCATCCTTGAACGATTCGACCGCTCCTCCCGCAGGCTTACCATTCAGCGTTTCATAACTCCGCATTGCAAGTGTCACCATCTCCTCGCGGGTAATGTTGGCGCCTGGAGCGAACTTCGCTTCGCTGACGCCTTGAACGATGCCCGCTTTGAAGGCGGCGGCGACATCAGCGGCGTACCATGCATCCGCCGGAACGTCTTCAAATGCCGATGAGCCTTCCTCCGTCAGTCCGAGCGCCCGCACAAGCAGTGCGGTAAATTCGGCGCGGGTCACATTGCGGCCCGGTTCGAATTTGGTGTCGCTGATGCCGGTAACGATTTGCTTGGCAAACAGCTCCTTGATGACTTCGGAAGCCCAGTGGCTGTCTGGAACGTCAGAGAATCTTTTGTTGATCTCCAGCACCGCATAGGAGCTGAAATGTGTGATTTGGGCAGCGAATTCGCCATTTTCGTATGTGCCTCCGATGAACTCTGGCAATCCGCTGTCCGGCAGATAAAAGATGGAAGCCAGCTTCGGATTGACCGAAGCGTCAACAGCCAACCGGATGGTCAACGGCTCATTGAATTCATGGATATCGTAGCTGCTGCCATCCGCTGCAATCCACTGAAGCGTAAGCTCGTAAGCGGAGCCGGCAATTGTGGTATCCGCCCCGAATTTGGCCGGATCGGCTGCTGCCGCAGGATTGATCGTCAGGAGGAATGAGCCGTCTTTTAATTGCGCCTCAGTCAACTGGCCCTTCAGCTGCGTGAAGGAAGCAGCCGGAATTTCCAGCTTCGCCTTGCCAGCAACCACGTTCAGCAGCGTCTTCCCAAGCAAATCCGCTGTGTCGGCGGGCAGCTTGAGTGCTGTTGCGGAACCTGTCAGCTCAACAGTTGCTTTGCCTTCTCCGTCACCCTTTAATTGATCCGCAGTTACGGTTACGGGATCAACTGCCGGTGTCGTTGGTCCTGTCGGACCGGAAGGACCTGTCGGACCGGTTCCGCCTCCACTGTCCGGATTGGGATTGGAAATGCTCCCCAATCCCACCTCGACAGAAGTCGTAAAATTATTTGCAACCGATGAGGTCGAAAGATTCGAATCAATGAGCTGGATCTCTTTGAGATTGAGCTCGGCATCACCTTCATTCACCGCTGTGAATGTGAACGTTGCCAGATCGACCGAACCGCTGTCGCCTGTCCCGCTTCCAGTCTTGGTATGGGCAAACACGACATGGGTCCCGCCTGTTTCCGATACGGTGGCCGGAGCGCTGAAGCCGACCACGGTCGATGTCTCGCTGCCCTGCTTGAATGCCAGCAGACTGGAGTTGAAATAAAGATGAAGTTCATAAGCATATACATCCTGGAGGCCCGTTCCCCTTACGGTAACCGTAACTTCCTCACCTTTTTTCAAGGCGCTCTTGGAGGCTTCCACGGAAAAGGACTGGGAGTTGGCCGCAGCCATCGCGAATTGCGGCAGCATGAGGGCTATCGCCAGGCATATTGTTGTAATCAGGATCAGTCTTTTACGCGCCATATACAGGTTCTTCCTTTCTCTTATAGGTGAACAGGCGGCAAGCTCTGACGAGGATGACGATAAAGGGCTGCTGATCAACCGTTTCTGTCCTCCATCGTCCCTTCCTTTTGAATCGGATTACCGCTGCGATGCCGGGATTAATTGACAGGCAGCGAAGGTACGCTTGCCGGCACTACACGATTGTGCGTCGCCTGCTCATAAGAGTAACCAAGCTTGATCAGTTCGCCTTCCGCGTAAGGACGGCCAAGAAGTTCAATGCCAATCGGAGTGCCGCTTGGAACGAAGCCAGCCGGTATGCTGATCGCCGGGAAGCCGGAGAATGGACTCAGACGGTTCGCACTGCCTGCGTTTGAGCCTGTAGGGCCAGAAGTCGACGGATACAGCAGTGCGTCCAAATCATTGTCAGCCATAACTTTAAGCAGGTTTTGCTGGGTGGTTTGCGGCCTGAACAACACAATATCCTTATACTCCGGCGTGAACAGCTCCTGAATATTATTTCTCGTATTCAAAGTAACTGCCAGAGAAGACAAGAAATCCGTACGGGATGCAATAATGTCCGAAAGAGTATGATAACGGACGGCGGGGTCAGCCTTGTTGGCCAGATAGTCATTCAGCTGAAACTTGAATTCGAATCCGCTGAGACTTGGATAATCCATAATCTTGTCGATTTCCGGTATGGTTACATCAACAACTGTCGCACCCTGCGCTCTCATATCTTCAGCTGCTTGATCGAGCAGGTTTAACACTGCCTCGTTGCTGCCCGTTATCGCTTTGTCTCTGATAAGTCCGATGTGGGCGCCTTTTAGTCCGTCCTTCACCAGATATTGGGTATAGCTGGCCGGTTTTTTGCCAATGCTGGCCGCTGTTGCGATATCTGCCGGATCATAGCCGCTGACCGCATCAAGCATAATGGCGGCATCGGATACCGTTCTGGCCATTGGTCCGCCAACATCCTGCGTCAAGGCGAGTGGAATAATCCCGTCGCGGCTGGTCAGCCCGATCGTAGGTCTGATGCCGACTATACTGTTATAGGAGGATGGAATCCGAATCGAGCCGCCCGTGTCCGTACCGAGACCGGCAACCCCGAAGTTCGAAGCAAGGGACGCTCCCGTGCCTCCGCTGGATCCGCCCGGATTTTTGGTCAAATCGTATGGATTTTTTGTTTGACCGCCCAGGGAGCTATTCGTATCGGTGTTAATGGCAAATTCGCTCAGGTTGGCTTTGGCCAGTATAATCGCTCCGGCTGCCTTCAGCTTCTGAATCATGAAAGCGTCGGTTTGCGTTTGATTGTCCTTTAAGCAGGTACAGCCGGCGCTCGTAGGCATGCCTGTCGTATCGTAATTATCCTTCACGATAATCGGAATACCGTGCAGCAGGCCTCTTGGGCCGCTTGTCTTGCGCTCCTCATCCAGAGCTGCCGCCGTTGTCAGCGCATCCGCATTTATGGTGATCAGCGAATTAATAGTCGGGCCCTGCTTGTCGTAAGCAGCGATCCGGTCCAGATACATCTGCACCAGCTGCACCGAGGTCAGCTTGCCTGCCGCTATAGCATTCTGGATGCTCATAATATCGGCTTCCATCAGCTGGAACGACTTGCCGCTGTCATAAAGAACAATTTTGCCGAGGGCAGCCAGGTCAGGCAGATCGATCGTGCCGGTATGGTTGTAATCCGCCGACGAGACCAGCGCCCAGTTCTGGTCCTGCGAAGCGATGCCGAAATTTTTGATCAGAATAGAAAGATCTCCTACGTCGATCGCGCTGTTGCCGTTCAGGTCGCCTGGAGCGGTGCCGGAAATCCGCAAGGCAAGGGCTTGCTCAGGAGTCTGCACTGTACCCCTGTCCGAGAGTCCAAGCTCTACAAAACCGGTGATTCCGCTGATGTCGGTAGCTGCTTTCGCTTTGAAAGTCAGCGAGAGCACAGCGCCGGTTTGAGTCAGGCTGCCAGCCGTATCCGTCGCCACGATCGTAACCTTGCCGGCTTCCTTGTTCTCGCCGGCAATGCTTACTGCAGGGTTTGCAGATGCCGCCTGTATGTAATCAAATAAAGTTTGGTCATATTCAAAAATAAATTTCCCTGCTGTCGCATCACCTGCAGCGCCTGTCAAGGATACATTCACATTAAAGTTCTCATTGACTACGGTTGCAGTCGGACCGGACAGTTGAACGGCTGCTGAAACCTCAGGGGAAACGACTGGAACGATGTCCTCGGCGTAAGCGCTGCGGGCTCCGAACGGAGCACTGAAAATCGCAGCTGCCAACGAGACGCTGAGCAGAAGCGGGCTTGCATATTTAGAAAAGGGTTTAATCATGGCTTCCTCCTTGGTTGTACGTCAACCTCATTTAATGTAATAAAAAATAACGTTTTTCAAGTTCGACAAATCAATCCGGAACAACTCTTTTAAACCGCCCCTATTATGTCATGTTTTCTACCATCTCCTTTTATATTGTCATAATATATCACATAAATTATATGATGTATATGAGATTTTTTAATAGAGAAGAATTTTAAAAATCCGTTTAAATTCGCCACATACAACCGTTTTCATCAATTTCCATTCATTCGATTCCTCTAAATATAGTCTATATAATTTTAGATCATGTTATTTTATATAACATAAAGAAAAAAGCCTCAATATCATCTCGTTTCTCCAGTTCAAATATAATAAAAGAGCGTTTTCATCTATTTTCGGGATCACTTGAATGACTGGTAATTTGGAAGCGGACAGCCATATGCCGTTTTTATCCCGGCGATGGCAAATTACCCCAAACAAATAAGCCCCCGGCAGTCCGGAGGCTCATTTGTTTGGGGTATGGCTCGCCGAGCTTGTCTCAGCGTCACAACCAGGTTTATTTCTCGTGTATCGATATACGGCGCTGCACAGAAGGCCTCGTTTCCGCCGGGATAATAACGGGAGCGTATCCTTCGACTTGTAAAATCTTTTCTGTGAGCCGTCCGCGAAGCTCCCGGGTAATACGGTCATAAGAGTCGAACCCGATCAAATTGGTCAATTCGTAAGGATCCGCTTCAAGATCATACAGAAACTGTTCCACATAGGTATCCGAGGCACTGTCCTCCCACCCGTCCTTGTCAGGAGCGGATACGCTGTATTTCCAGCGTGGGGTGCGCAGCGCACGCCCCACCTGCGACTCGCTGATCTGCACAAAAACATCATCCGGCCGTTCTTCCTCGACCTTCCTGATTGCCGGAAGTATGGACGAGCCCTGCATAGAAGCCGGTATCGGGATGTCTGCTGCATCCAGCAGCGTCGGCGGAAGATCGATGAGACTGACCAGCCGCTGCACCTGCCCGCCTCCTTTAAATCCGGGACCGGTGATAGCCGTCGGCACCCGGATTGAGCTGTCATGGCAGGAGCGCTTATATTCGCTGTTTCTCGTTTTGAAATGGCAGCCATGATCGGAGGTGAACAGAACAACGGTATTGTCGGACAGCCCCAGACTCCGAAGGGTATCCGTCAATCGGCCAAAAGCTTCATCCAGACGCTTGACCATGCCGTAGTAGCCGCCCAGATGCTGGGGAGCGCTTCCTCCCAATGCGGTCAAGTCCGGCGGAGTCCATTTGCCTGTATATTGGCTCTCATAGCCGATCGGCGCCGGATAATTGTCCAGATGATTCTGGTGGTGCGGCTCTATATAAGACAAGAATAAAAAGAACGGATCCTCCTGATGCTTGTCGATATAACGTATGGCGGCATCCGTTATCGCATCCACCCGGTATCCCGGAAGCTTGACCGGTTCGTTGTCATTGTTGTACATGACGGTGTCATACGAATCTGAAGTAAATTCCAGCAGGTTGGATGCCAGCCAATAATCATAGCCTCCCCGCTTCCCCGCAGGAACGGGCTCTTCATCAGCCAGATGCCATTTGCCAATATACCCTGTGCGGTAACCGGAGCCGGAGAAGTAATGAGCCAGCGTCCGACTGTCCTCCGGAAGCGGAATTGAATTCCGGTAGCAGCCGGTCGATGTGGCGTATTTACCGGTCTGCAGAGATGACCGGGCCGGTGCGCACACAGGCTGGCATGTAAAGGAATTGGCGATATGCGTTCCTTCCTGCGCCATGCGGTCAAAGTTGGGCGTAAGACCCAGCGGATTGCCATGCACGCCTGTTGTATCCCAGCGCTGTTGGTCTGTGAAGAAAACAATAACATTTGGACGGGTTTGTTTGCTCATAGTCAGCTGCTCCTTTGGCCCGGTGGCCTGTTATGACAATCCCGAAGCTTCTTTTGTCGTATCCCTGACAATTAATCTTGTCGGCAGTGTCGTCTGGATTTTCTTATAGGTTTTCTGCCGGAGCAATTGATCGAAAGCCGTTACTGCGGTTTGGCCGATGCTGTAAATCGGCTGATGCACCGTAGTCATCGGAGGATTCATGAGGGGCGATACCGCATAATCCCCGAAGCCCGCCAGAGAGATCCCGTCCGGCACCCGGATCCCCAGCTTTTGCAGCTGACTGCTGACAGCCAATGTTCCCCTGTATGTCGTGCAGAATATAGCCGTCGGCCCGGCTTCCTGCAGCATATGTTTGACGGTTTGCAGCTGGTCCTCACGGGGATCAAGCTCCTGTATCCAATTCGGATCAACCTGCAGGCCTTCTGCCAGCATTGCCTCCTGGTAGCCATTGACCCGATCCCTGTCGCAGGGATGAAGGATCGGGGCATGGAACAAAGCAATGCGCTTATGCCCAAGCCGGATGAGATGCCGCACCGCTTCCCGGCAGCCGCCGACATTGTCGATATCCACCCAGGTAATATTGGAGTCCGGATACGATGCGGCAAGCACGACATGCGGAATGCCGAATTGGACGAGGGAGTCGGGCAATCCGGACTTGAGCGGCGGGTTGATAACCAATAGCCCCTGCAGGCCGGCCGAACGGCAAAAGTGCGCGATATCCTTGGATTCATGCAGTGCTTTGCCTGCGTAAGGGATTAGGGTCAAATGCATATCCAGCGAATATGCGGTCTCCATAATTCCGTTCATCAATTCTCCCATATATTCAGGAAAGGAAATAGCGGGAGTTATAATACCGATGGTATCCTGGCGGTTCGTGACCACAGTAGGCCGAAATCCGTGCTCATTCATGAATTGGATGACCTTATCGCGGGTTTCTGTATTCACATCCGGCTTGTTGTTCAGAATCCGGGAAACGGTGGAGACGGACACCCCGCAATTTTCTGCGATTTTTTTGATATTCAATACGGCTTAACCCCCCGGCAAATGACCTTCTGCTTGCAGAATCCGCTGCTGTTCCCGCTGAAATTCATGAGCCCTGTCGTCTTCGAGCTCCGGCGTGCAGATGCGCCGCAGCTCGCTCTCAAGCTCAGCCGCTTTGCCGGGATGTTCGCCATACATATTATAGAGCTCATCCGGATCGTCGCGAAGCTGGAAAAGCTGATTGGGCGCATCGATGTTGAAGATCAGCTTCCAGTCCCCTTTACGGAGCATATATCCCCCTCCGCGGGTTCCGTGCCCATGATATTCCGAGAAGACGACTCTCTCGCAGTCCTCCGCAGGAATCGTCTGCAGAGGCTGACCGGACCAATTGTCCGGTCTGTCCGCCTTGGCGGCGTAGAATAAGGAAGCCTGGATATCGTGGGAATCTACCGGCGTTGTCACCCGTTCTCCTTTGACGAAGTCGGGACCTGCCGCAATGCACGGAATTCGCACGGAATCCTCAAACAGCGAGCATTTCCACCACATGCCGAACTTACCGAGCATCTCCCCGTGATCCGAGGTGTAGATGACATTCGTATTGTCATTCCAGCCGCCCTCCTGCATGGCATCCATAAGCCTGCCAAGCTGCCGGTCTATAAAGCTGACATTGCCAAGATACCCTCTTCGCAGTCCGCGCACCTGCTCTTCTGTGAACAGATCAGTCTGGAAGTGATCCCGCAGATCCTGGGCATATGGATGCCTGGCGCTGTCCTCATCCTTGCTGTAGCGCGGCAAATCCCCGCCTTCGGGATACAGATCCCAGAACTCCTGCGTATTCCATTGGGGAAAATGAGGGTTCAACAGATTGATCGTCAAGCTCCAGGGCTGCTTCAAGGCAGGCGCGTCATGCTTCAGCCAATCCAGCGCAGCATTCATCACTTTCAGATCGTCGTCAAAGGCTGTCTCCTTGATGCCGAAGCCCTGTGCCCGTTCTGCGGCATCCCCGCGGATGGCGAGCGGGCGGCGGACAAAGTTGGTATCGCCGGGCTGCTTCACGTCCTTGCTGTAATGTATTTCCGAGAAACCGAGATTTTCTGCCCGGTCATACACATGCGTTTTGCCGAAGTGAACCGTGTAGACGCCCTGTTCCTTCAACACTTCTCCATATGTCGGAAAATCGGACCGAAGCCCGACGTTGCAGTTGCTGTAAGCCTGCAGCTCATGCACGCGCCTGCCGGACATGAACGCGGATCTGCTCGGAGAGCATAACGGTGATGGGCAGTAGGCATTCTCATACAACGTGCCCTCCCTGACCAAGCGCTCCAGATTCGGCGTACGGAGAAAGCTGTGGCCGTAAACGGACGAATAAAAAGGGTTATGCTCATCCGAGATCAATAGGATGCTGTTGCTCATTTTCCGATCCCCTCCAGCTTGTCATCATTTCAAAGCTTTATAGTCATCTGCCGTGTAATCTTTGGCAAGATCCCAATTCGGGAATGCAAAATCATTCAATCCCACATTGACGCCGGATGCCTTCACTTTGTCGACCGCATCGCCAAGTCCTTTGTTCAATTTATCGGTATAAGCCTTTAATTGAGCCTGCGGGTCTGTCTGGGCACCCGACAGCAAGGACTGGAGAATATCATTAAATCCCGGTTTGATCTTCGGCTGATCGATGGATCCAAGCTCCACGATGACCTGGGCCGTCAGCGGATTTCTCACTGCATAATCAGGCCTTACCTTGAGCAGGTCCTTATGAAGCTGAATGAAGGTATCGAACTCCGGATATGGATACAATGACGCGTTATTATTGATGCTCTCGATCGGGGTGAGCGCCACGCCGCTGTTCAAATATTTCTCGTAAAACATCGGACCCGTGAATCCATTCTCCAGAAAGGTTCCGACTTCTTTGGCATTCTTGGTTGAAGCCGAAATCATATAGCCCGTAGGATTGGCCGGCACATAATAGTAAGTCGGTTTGCTGCCGCCTGGAGTCGGGACCGCCGCCAGACCGAACTTCGCATCCGGTGTATCCCGTTTGACCAGCCACATGCGGGCCCGGCTGTCAATCAGGAAAGCCGCTTTATTTTGCCCGAACAGGGTCGCTGCTTCCGCCCCCTTCATCGTATAAGAGGAAGGCAGAATGCTGCCGTCCTGCTTCAGCTTTTGAAGAAGATTGAAGGAATCCAGCGTCGCTTTGCCATCATAAGCATATTTTCCGGACTTATAGTTAAATCCGCCCGACTCCTCCGGGGCTACACCAGCAGCAAAAGCATTGACAAAATTCGTGACGCCGGACTCTCCGCCGCCAAAGACGAATCCGAACACGTCGCCTTTGCCTTTGTCCGTTACCGTCTTGGCCATTGCCGTCAGCTCGTCCCAGGTTGCAGGCGGTTTCTCCGGGTCCAGGCCGGCCTGACTCAGTACGTCCTTGTTGTAGTACAGAATATAGTTCAGCTGCGGGCCGGTAAGCGGCCAGCTGTAGGTTTTGCCGTCAATGACATTCACGCCCTCGGCGAAGCTTCCCGGAACAAAATTGTCCTTCCACGTATCCGACACCAGCCCGTCAAAAGGCATCGCTTGCCCATTGGCTACGAAGGTACGGATATCGGAGCCGGACGGCGTCTGGAAAATATCAGGCATATCGTTGGACGTAATCGCGGCTTGTATCGCTGTATTATATTCGGCGGCCGGCATGTAACGTCCTTCCACCCTGATCTTTCCTTTGTATTTTTCATTGAACTCCGCAATCATGCGTTGGCCAGGGCTTTCGTCGCCCTTCAGAAAATCGCTTAAGCCCCATACCGAGATCACTTTTTCTCCGCCGTCTCCGGCCGCCGCAGCATTATTCGGCGCATTCTCCGGCGCATTCTTCGAGCAGCCTGCCAATAGGAGCATGACCGTTCCCAATGCAAGGGCCAATATCGATTTCCACTTATATTTTCTCATGTTCGTTGTTCCTCCATCTAAAATTTATTAACGGCGCCGTAAGAAAGCAGACTTTCGCGTGTGCAAACGCTGAGCCACCGCTCCATCAAGCCTTTACGGCCCCTGAGACACCTTCGATAAAATAACGCTGCAGCAGCAGGAACACAACGAGGATGGGAACAAGGGAAATGCTGGCCGCCGCCGCCATTCCTGTCCAGTCCATCGAATTTTCACCGACGAACTGGAACATCCCGACCCCAAGCGTTCGCAGCTCAGGCTTCCCGAGTGTGAATACAAGCGGAATCAGAAAAGCATTCCATGTGAACATAAACTGCATAATAGCCGTTGTTGCGATGATTGGCTTGGACAGCGGCAGCAGGATCTGGGCAAAGGTCCGGAAGAAACCACTGCCGTCGACCTCAGCCGACTCATGCAGCTCCTTGGGCAGTCCGCGAAAGTATGCGACAAACAGCAGGATGAACAGCACATGGGCTCCGCCAACCTCGCCCAGAATGACACCCCATAGGGTATTATTCAATCCAAGCTGATTAATGAGGGTATAGATCGGAATGATCGTGTAGCCCTGCGGCATAAACATCGTTGCGGTAATCGCGGACATGAATATCAAACGCCCCCTGAAGCGGTAGCGTCCGACCGCGTAGCCGGTCATAGAGCAAACAGCGACCACAATCACGACGACCGCGACCGTAATCAGCACGGTGTTCCAGAAATAAACGGAGAATTGGGCCGTGTCCCAGGCGCGCTTATAGTTTCCGAATTGGAAGTGTTCCGGCCATAATGAAATTCCGGAGCTGATATACTCGGTGTTGGTTTTGAATGAAGCCAGGATCATCCACAGGAAGGGGTAAATCCACACGATGCCGAGGCCAATCAGCAGCAAATGAGCCAACAGGATCAGCGGCGACCGCTTTTTCATTTTTTTTGTCATATTGGTCTCCTCCATCTATACGCTGCCGTTTCTGCGGCCTCCGGTCAGCTTGACGAACAGCCCCAAAGCGAGCGATATGATCATAACCACAATGCCGTAGAGAACGCCGGCAGCCGATGCGAAGCCGACCCTGGCTTCTCCTGAACCCGAGAAGGCATACCGGTAAATATAAACATCCACCATATCCGTCTTGAATGCGGGACCGCCGTCCGTCATCGCTTTGACCAGATCAAATACATGAAGGGCATTGACGGCCGACATAAGCAAAATGACGCTTCCGACCGGCAGCAGCAGCGGAACTGTAATGTAACGGAGCATTTGAAGAGGGCCTGCCCCGTCGATTTTGGCCGCTTCGAACACATCCTTCGGCAGCGATTGAATGGCGGCGAGCCAGTAGATCAGCTTCATTCCGAAGCTTTTCCAGATGCCGACCAGTACGACTATAAAAAAGGCGGTATCGATGGAGCCGAGAAAGTCTACCGGAGCGCTCAACAGCCCAAGCCGCATCAGAACCTCGTTGACAAGTCCCTTGTACGCTCCGAATATAAAACGCATGACCAAACCGACCACAGCCGTTGTCGTTACTACCGGCAGAAAATAAATCACCCGGTAAACCGTCTTCCCTTTGATCCACTGCGCATTAAGCAGCAAAGCCATCAATAACGCCAGAGGCACCTGAATGACAACAACATACAGCATAAAGCTCAGGCTGTTGCCGAACGCATTCCAGAAAATAGGGTCATACAAGGTTTCCTTGAAGTTGTCCAGACCCACATAATCATCCAGCCTGCCGAAGCCGCTCCAGTCGAAGAAGGCATACACATAACTCATAATGATTGGATACAAGGTGAACAACAAAAACAGAACAAGCTGCGGCGCTATAAACAGCAAACACCATAACTGCTTGCGAGTCTGGTAATGAATCCTCATTCTCTTACCCCTGCCGTTCCCCCCGCTCGCTGCATTGTCCATACCACGACTCCTTTCCATCGATGCATTACTTAGGATATAGGGCCACATTTGAAACTATTCCGGTACAGTACCGAAAAAAAACAAAAGAGACTACGCTTATAATAATCACGTGTCTCCGGCGGTCCGGTAAACAGAATATTAAATTATACCAAGTTGAATACTATGAATTGATTATAGCAACATGGTCCGAGGGAGTCAACCATGACTTATTACCCTATTTCTCCGCACCAATATCGTATTTGTGCAGGAGTCCGTCTGTGATCGGACGGTTGGTTTCCAGATATAGATTCACCCATGCGAGCATTTGCATATCGTTTGGCGGTACGGCTATGGCGATGGGATCGGTCTGGTCTTTAATCAGCATGAGCTGAAGCTCAATGGAGTATTTGGGGTTGCTCTCTATTAATCGCTTCAACTGCAATTCATCATAGAAGATTGCATCTATTTCACCCTGAAGCGCTCCATCCATGGATTTGGGAGGTGTTTCATACTGGTGAATCTCTGCTTTAGGAAGCCATTCCTTGGCAAACCCGACATAGGAGGTTCCCGAGATAACGCCTATTTTCAGCGGAGCGGTTTGAAGCAAA
The DNA here is from genome assembly GCF_056269255.1 of Paenibacillus sp. JT31N17. Lineage (NCBI taxonomy): Bacteria > Bacillati > Bacillota > Bacilli > Caryophanales > Paenibacillaceae > Paenibacillus > Paenibacillus sp. JT31N17. Next base: position 684,885 of record NZ_JBWDNP010000001.1, on the reverse strand, counting down.
GTCAGCAAATTCTGGTTTGAGCCGCCCAGCTGCGCCGCCTTCAGCCGGTTGATAAGCAGTCCCTGGCGCAGGGTAACATACGGTTGTGAGAAGAGTACCTTCTTCGCACGGGATAACGTGGCGCTCAGCTTCGAAACGGCAATGTCCGCTTCCCCCGACGCCACCTGATTCACAACCTCATCGAAGGATTGGGCGGTTCGCAGAAATTCAACCTCTACCCCGAACTTGGCGGCAATGTCCGTTGCCATATCCACATCGCTGCCCGTAAGCTTGCCGTCGGCATCGACATAGAAGAAGGGCTCCCGATCCGTGGAGACCATCGCTACACGCAGCTTTCCACGCTCATAGATTTTCTTCATTCCCGGGGCATAGTACGCCAGTTCCTCTTGCGAAACCTCAACCTTCACGGCAGCAGCCGGCCGGGGACCGGCGGATTCCATTCCGCTCTTTGGCCCTGCGCCTGCTTGGGGATTCTGCTGGCTGCCGCAAGCTGTCATTAAACAGATAACCAACATCCCCAACAGCGGAATCAACATTTTGTTCATCGCTCATCCAGTCCTCCCGTTCTATGACAATCATCGCTCCCGCACTGGTTGCCATGCCTATGCCGGCAATCAAGAATAGTTTCTCCATCAGATGAATGTATCGGTACCGTGACCTACATGCAGGTTCTGTCCGCTTACCAAGTGTGATTTTGTCTGAAACAGCATATCGATTGAAGCCGATACCAGCTCTTTCAGCCCGGGGAGCAATGGCTTTAAGGCGTGAATTTCCAGGCGCTGCTTTAATTCCTTGCTGTTCAAGCTTTCTTCCGGGGCGTAATAACCCAATGTAACGGCGTTGACGGCAATACGGAAAGGCGAAAACTCTTTGGCAAGAGATTTCATTAGAGCAAGCTTGCCAAGGTTGTTAATCGGAGAGGACGGGTAACCGTCATAATATAACGCATCCGCCATAAGGGGAAATACGATATGTCCCTGTTTGTTCTTGGCCATTTGCGCTGCGCTGCTGCGGCTGAACAGGAAAATATCGCGAAATAAATCGGCCGTATAGGTACCCAGGGCAAGCGGCTCGGCCTCAAACAATTCCTCTTCATTGAGCGTGTCCACCCCGTGAATCAAGTAATCCAGACTGCCCATACGGGAAACAGCCTGATCGATCATAACAGATGCTTCATTCGCATGGCCGTAAACGATATAAAGCTGTTTTCTGCAATCCGCAGAAATATCGGCAAGACACTCATCGGCATCCTGCCTTTTGGTAAATTGCAGGCATACCTGATACTCTCTCTCAAGCAGACACTCGAGAATCAGGCGATTGATTCTATGGCTTCCCTGAGTTATAAAAATGGTTCTGGTCATCGCAGGAATCCCCCGTCCGCCTTCAATACTTGCCCGGATATGTATTCCGATTGACCTGAAGCCAAAAACAAGATCGCATCCGCAATCTCTTCGACCGTGCCCATGCGCCCCATGTTGGTATGATTGATGAAATTTTCCATTTTCCCTGAAGGCACCAACGCCGTCATTTCCGTTTCAATCATGCCTGGAGCGATCGCATTGATTCGGATGCCTTCCCGGCCGTAGCGCCTGGCCAGCATTTTGGTCAAGCCGATAACGGCCCCCTTGGAAGCCGCATAATTCGTCTGCGCCTCCCGCCCGTAGATGCCTGACACCGATACAACATTGACGATCCTACCGCTTTGCTGCTGCAGCATGACGGGAATCGTTTCCGAAGCGCACAGCAGGGTTCCATTGAAATTCGTACGAAACACGTCGTCCCAATCAGAGATTGGCATCATCACCGCCAAGCTGTCGCGCACGATTCCCGCATTGTTGACCAAAATATCAATACGGCCAAACTCCCGCACCACTTCGAGAATGAGTTCACGTACAAAGCCCGGATCGTCAACGGAGCCTTGAACCATCCTCAGCGGCACTCCATTTCCGTTCCACTTGCCGAGCAATTGCTGCGCCAGGTCCACATTCGCGGCATATACGCCAATCACCGCCGCTCCCTCCGCCGCGAAGCGTTCGAATGCCGCTCTGCCGATTCCCCGCGTGGCACCTGTCACAATTGCTACCTGATTACGCAGCTTCATGCTTTCTCACGAAGGCGGTTGTCGATAAAAGCGGCAATGGTATTGACGCATCTCAAGTGAACTTTCAGGTCGTCGATGGGAATGCCTTCAACCTTCACGCCGTAAACGACTTCCATACCAACCATCACCTCAAACGCCTCGATCGAATCCAGTCCGAGCCCGTCGCCAAAAAGCTCCATCTCGTCATCGATATCCTCTGCCGTGATGTCTTCCATTTCCAGACGCTCGATAATCAGCTTCCGTTTGACCACGTCTTTGATCTGTTCCAAAGTATAAGCCTGCTCGTTCATTTGTTCTCCTCCTCTTTAATCCGGCCGATCACCGCTGCAGCCGTATTTCCATTGATCGCTATACTGACGGTCAGGAAGTAATCACGCTTCTGTCCCTGGATCCCAAGCTGAGAGCCGGCATGGATCCACTGCGCTGCTGTACTGACCGGGGTGAGCGAACTGATCGATTCGCCGTAACCGGTCTTCTCGTTCAAGCAGGTTACCGGAGTCCCGCACCCGGCGAACAGCTCTTCAATGATGCGCATTTGTTCTTCCAATTCGCCCGGCCTCCCGGCGGAATCGATCAGAACCCCATCGATCTGCCCCAGCCGCAAACCGGAATTCCGGATGGCATCGGTCATGGATCGGGCCAAATCGCCAAATGCCATCCCGCCGCCCAGCATTTCCGCATAGACGCGTTTCCCCTCTTGCTGCGCTGTATCCAGGTCGCATAAAGCCAGGCACAGGCTGCCTTCAGTCATGTGAAACCGGCTTTCCGCAAGCCCCTTGGCCCTATCGATTTTATCCGACAGCTCGGAAAACTCATCGCCTGCGGCGACCAACACCCGGTCATGAACACCGTCGCGAAGAATGCCGCAGCCATAAATCAATGCCATAAGCCCCTCCGTGCCGCCGGTGCTGAGCGAGCTGCTGAAGCCTTTCAACTTCATCTTCTCGGCCGTCTTGCCGGATATTGAATTGATAACGGTATGGGGAAAATAGATGCTGCTGGCCAGCTCCGGTCCGCTGCCGAACACGCTGCCCAGAAATTTGCCGATGCTCTCCGTGCTGCCCCGTGAAGTTCCGTATATGAATCCGGTATCTTGTCCGGCGGCAGCTTCGCGGCTCCACCCCGCATCATCCAGCGCCAGGCTGACTGCTCCTATGCTGAACTGGGAGAGGCGGTTCATTCTTCTCTCATACAAGCCTTTATCAAAATCCTTCAGCTGGAATGACGAGGCTCCTGCCCTGCCGTCTGCGCCTTCCCCGATAACCTCGCCGATTCCCACGACCGCTATTCTTCGTAAAGGACGGTCCGTTTCGATCCGCTTCGGCTCGTTCTCCGAATAGCGGGTCTTGGCGACGATCGCAGCATTATGTCCGCCAAAAGCGGAATTATTGTTTAACAGATAATCCGGTCTTCCCGCCATCATATCATTGGCTACGATGCGGATGTCTTCACAGCCCGGCCGCGGCTTGTCATAATGCAAAGCAGCGGGAAGCAAATGATGATGAATGGCATACAAGGAAGTGGTGAACTCGATAGCTGCAGCTGCTCCCAGATTATGGCCAAAGTACGCTTTGCTGGAACTAAGCGGAATTTCACCGAGCTTGTCGCCGAATGCGGCCCGCAAACCGGAAATCTCAGCGTGATCGTTGGCTTGCGTACCGGTGCCGTGAGCATTGATATAGCCGATTGCGGACGGATCAATTCCGCTGTTAGCCAGGGCCATGTTCACCGCGATTTGAATTCCCTTCCCCTCAGGGTCAGGCGTTGTCTCGTGATACGCGTCGTTGCTTAGGCCGTATCCGCAAATCTCCGCATAAATCGTTGCTCCCCGCAAAATAGCCATATCCAGCGGTTCAAGCACAACAAAAGCCGCTCCTTCCCCCAAGCTAAGACCAAACCGGCTTGCGAAAGGCGATGCCGGCTGCGGATTCAAGGCGCGCAGCACATTGAATCCGGCATAAACGGAATGGGACATCGGATCGGAGCCGCCCGCCAGCATCACATCGGCATGTCCCCATCGAATCATATCGTAGGCGTAGCCGATCGCGTTGCCGCTTGCCGCACATGCGGTATTCATCGTAACGACCGGCCCCGTCGCCTGAAAATATCGCGCAACATCGTCACCCTGCTGATAGAAAGGGTAGCGGGCCGTTCTTGCCACGTCCAGCTCCGCAACCGTCCACTGCTCTTCGAGTGAAACAATACCGCCATTGCAGGTGCCCAGCGCGACACCGGTCCGCTCCGCCCCATTGCCGCCAGTGACGATTCCGCTGCCCCGCATTGCATTCCGGGCGGCGACAATGGCGTACTGCGCGCAAAGATCAACCTGCTGCTGCTCGGATGCCGAGAAGTAATCATCCGGGTTATAATCCCGGATTTCCGCTCCGATCCGGCTGTGAAATTTATCGGTAGGAAAACGCTGCATCTCTCCGATGCCTGTTCTTCCTTCCTTCATGGAAGCAAAAACCTGCTCAAAGCTGCTGCCCAGAGCACAGAGAATCCCCATTCCCGTTACCGCAACGCGCTGTCTCCCCTTGGTCACTTAATCGTTCCTCCCTGATGTGCAAGTGTGATGCAGACTGCTCTTTTTTCAACGATCCGGCATGCATACGGAGCCAGCCGGCGATCCAGCATTTTCAGCATGGCAGGGGTCTCGACATTGACGGCAAATTTCGCAAACGGAATCTGCCGCTCCAGTTGAAGCAGGACGGATTGCGCCATCAGAATAAAGGCGCAGCCATATAACCGGTAGGGCTCCTGAACATAGACACTGTCATACAGAATCGTATCTTCGGCAATCCGGTACGTCATGCACCATCCCGAGATTTCTTCTCCTGCCATCATGGCGAGACTATTGCTTTCTTCCAATTGCAGATTTGGTTTGAAAGGCGATAGAAACCGCGGAAAGCCGCCGCCTTCTCTTAATCTGTTTTTGGCTCCGCTGTCCAGCTCGCGCCATAATAAAGACTGCAGTCCTTGCGGCAGTTCAATCTTCTTCAGCCACGGAGCGTCGGCGATGCGGGTATCGACCGTGTATACCTTTCCTTCCAATGCGGGAGGAGACCCGTTATTACGCTGTAAAAAAGCTTCCACAGCAGGCTTCATCCGGTTCCCCGCATAATACACAAAACGGATCCGCGTAGCTCCTGCACGAAGCAGAAGCTTTTCCGTTTGGCGCAGAAGAGCGGCGCCGATTCCCATTCTGCGGTAATTCGGCTTTACAAACAGAGAGACGACTTCGGCTGTACCGCTTCCCGGCTGGCGGTAAATAACGATTAATCCGGCAGCTTCCGCCCCCTCCGCCATCTCTGCTCCGATTGCGGTATAGCTTGGATGTTCTTGCGAATCACGCAGCAGCGGGAGCACATATTGGTACGTTAATGGCCCATATGCAGCGGCATCGCCGGCTTCCAGCTGTTTCACTTTGTAGCGGTTCTCCATCCAGCCGCTCATGATGCAGTACCGCTGCTGCCCAGTGGCAGCGGATCATAGTCGGCTGCTTCCGTCTGGCTGTCTTCCGCTTTATCCACAATCAGAACCGCCGCCATACTATTGAGATGAATGTTGGCCGTTGTCAGAATGGGATCGATAATGGGGTTGACAGCCATCAGCAGAATAATACCCGTGCTGGAGGGGAGGTTCAGAGGATCGGCAATCAGCGAAATCATCGCAATCGCCACGATACCGGGGGTCCCGGCTCCGGCAACTGCAGCAAGCACCGCTCCGGCCATGATGATGAACAAATCCTGCAATCCCAGCGTAACCCCATACAATTGGGCGATAAAGATAATGCCCAGTGAATACACCACCACCATGCTGTACCGGCACAGGACAACCCCAAGCGGAACGACCAAATTGACCGAGTCGGAGTCAAGCTTGAACTGCTTGCGCAGCGAATCGAGTGCGGAGGGCATGGTTGCGATACTGTTTTGCGTGCCGAAAGCAATAATCAGCGTTTCCTTCATGCCTTTCAGCGCCCGGATTAAAGAAATTTTCAGCTTCGCCGCCATGATCCAGCCGCTTGCAATCATGAGAACAAGCGCTACCGTATAGGCGAGTGCGATGAACTTCACCATAGCCAGCAAGAGATCTGCCCCTGTGCTTGCGATCTGCCCCGCCATAATGCATAGCAGCCCGAACGGCAGCACATACATCGACCAGGAGATAATCCGTTGAAAGACTTTAAACATCAAATCCACGAGAGAGAGAAAATGTTCGCCTGTATGAACGGACAGCAAACCGAGCGCGATGCCCACCACCACGGAAAAAAACAGGATTTGCAGGCTGTTGCCCTGAGTCAGCGCAATAAATATATTATCCGGGATCAGTTTGAATATAAAATCCATCAAACCGTTGGCAGAGGCCGTGTCTGCTTGATCTGCGGAGGAAGATTCGTTATCCAGAACAATCGTGCCAAGCACCGTTTTACTGCCGGCAGAAATGCCTTCGCCCGGCTTGCCGAGCAGTCCTGCCGTAATTCCCAGCACACTGACTGCAAGCATCCCAACGATAAAAACAAGCAGCATTTTATTCAATACCTTATTCGAGCCTGTCGACATAAACAATCTGCCTACACTGGACACAATGGCCGTGACCATGATCGGAATGACGCACATTTTAAGAAATGACAAATACAATCCACCGTACGGGACAAGCTGTTCTGCCAGCTGAGGCTGATAAATCCCGATCATGACCCCTGCCGCGATGCTTCCTACTATCGTCCAAATCGATTTTAACCACCGCATACGGATAACACACCCACTATATTTTTATTAGGCACGATGAATAGCTTGCAGGAGAAAAATCACAAGAAGAACCTCAAAAATCTGAGGTTCTCTCCGCATATCAAGTGACGCTTCACAACAATATTAAGACAAGATCATGGGAATTGTTGCGATTAACCCTATCGCATTCCCGGCTTCGCCTTCAGCAGATTGGTTAGAGCCTGAATTGCCGCTCAGCCCTGTAGCCAAGCCGTCAAAGAAATCAGTGGCTCCCTGTTTGCTTCCGCCGGCAACGCTGTCGAGCTCGGCTTCCGTTAATTCACTGTCAGCCAGTTGAACTTTGGGCAGAATAATGCTCAAGGAATAGCTGGATTGGTCAAGCACGCCGATTTTGAAGCTTGACGGCACTTCAAGACCTGTTTCCTGCTTAATCGCCTCGTGAATGTTCGTCACGCATAAATTTCTATATTCCAGGTCGGCAGCGGCTCTTGCGCCTACTTTGCTTACTGCTTCTTCTACTGCTTCTTTACTCCATGCCATGTATGATTCCTCCGATTGGAAAGTTTGGATTAGCTGCCGATGATGAGATAAGGAGATGCCACGATTTGACCAATGATATTGCCGGCAACGCCTTCGGAGTTGTTCGCATAAGTATTATCGGCGCCCATAATTGAAGCGGCTCCGCCTGCAAGTCCTTCGAAGAAATCGGTAGCTCCGTCTTTGCTTCCGCCTGCAACGCTGTCGAGTTCGCCTTCCGTTAATTCATTGTCTGCCAGTTGAACTTTAGGCAGGACAATGCTCAAGGAATAGCTGGATTGGTCAAGCACGCCGATTTTGAAGCTAGACGGCACTTCAAGGCCTGTTTCCTGCTGAATGGCTTCGTGAATGTTGGTCACGCATAAATTTCTGTACTCCAGATCGGTAGCTGCTCTTGCGCCCACCTTGTTTACCGCTTCTGCTACTGCTTCTTTACTCCATGCCATGATTGTTTCCTCCTGTAAAATATGATATTTATCATGACTCGTTATGATAACGAGAGATGAACTACGCAAGCTGCCGTTTGGCCAATTCGACGAACAATCCGTCCTGTTTCATTAAATCGCTGTAAGACCCCGCTTGAACGATCCGCCCTTTTTCCAGAACGAAGATGCGGTCGGCGTTCATAATGGTGCTGAGCCTGTGGGCAATGACCACCCGTGTAGCGTGCAGCTTCTCCAGGCTTTGGCTGACGATCGTCTGCGTGCGGTTGTCCAGGGCGCTGGTCGCCTCGTCGAACAGGATGATTTTCGGTCTTCTGGCAATCGCCCGGGCAATAAGCAGACGCTGGCGCTGCCCGCCGGATAACGTGCTGCCGCCTTCGGATATTACCGTATGCATGCCCATGGGCATTTGGCGGATATCCTCATCGAAACCGGCCATTCGCGCCGATTCCCAGGCTTCCTCCATCGTCAGGTTCGCAGAACCGATAATATTGGAATAAATATCGCCGGCGGTCACCTTGCCATTCTGCAGAACAACGCCGAACTGACTCCGCACGGAGCGGACATCCAGTGTTTTGAGATCATGCCCGTCAAAATAAAGCGATCCGGACTCCGGCTTCTCAAAACCGAGCAGCAGCCTCAGAAGCGTTGATTTCCCGCAGCCTGATGCGCCAACCAGCGCAATGAATTCGCCCGGGCGGATTTGGAGCGACAGATCATTGAGAATCCAGGGCTGATCCATTCTATAGCGAAAGCGAATATGTCTGACTTCAATAGCGCCTGTCAGTTCGCCTGGATCTTCCAATGCCTCGTGTACTTCGGGAACCGTCTGGAGAATCGGTTTGGCTCTTTCATATTGCGGAACAATACTCAGAATCGAGACAACCGCCGTCGACATTGCAATCATCGCCCCCAGAAAAGCCGAGAAAGCGGAGAAAAAAGCGATGAACTTGCCGGGACTCATTGCACCCCCGCCGGAAGCCATAATATAGAATAATGTCATCGAAGTAATAACCGGAAAAAAAGCGTTGAATACCGCATGCAGATTCGTCAATGTCTTGGCTTGGAACGCGGTTTCTTTTAACTCCCCGAACTGTTTGGCCCACAGGAAAAATGCCCGTTTCTCGGCCGCCGCCATGCGGAATTTGCTGATGCCGTTAATGATTTGCAGAACCGTCGTTGAAATTTTCCCCTGAACCGCCAGCAACACCCGCTGCCGCTTGACCTGCAGAATTCCGACTCCAAGCGTAACGGCCATCGATATCAGGACCATAACCGTGGCCACAAGAGCCAATTTGACATTGTAATAAAATAATAAAAGCAGATTAAAGGAGGAGAATATGCCGGAAAATATCGCCGTCAGCGCCACACCCGATACCGCTTGACGTATCGTATTGATGCTGTTTGCCCGCAAAGCCAAATCGCCGGAGGAATAATCCCTGAAGAAGGAAACAGGCAGATTGAGCAGGCGATCCCATACCGCCGCCTGTATGGATCCCCCCATCTTCCCTTCGATTCTGAGCATCGCCATAGAGCGCGTCAATTCGAACAAGGACATGGAGAGGATGACCGACAGCAGGATCAACCCCATCTGCAGAAGCAGGCCTTTCTCCGAAGCCGGAATAATCGAATCGAACAGGATGCCGTTGGCTATGGGAACCAGCATGCCGAGCAATCCTCCGGCAATCCCCATGAACACCATGATATATAAGTCCCGTTTGATCGTTTTGTGTGAGCCGAATTTGATAATATCCATAACGGAGAGCGGTTTGGTTGGCAGCGGTCGATAGAACATAAACGCGACCGGTGCGATATTGCGGGCAAGATCTTCCGTTACGGTCTGTTCCGAGCCGTCCGCCGAATTGACAAGAATATAGGTCGACGCATTCTTCTGAATCAGAGCAACGGGCTGTTTGTTTTCCTCCAAATAGGCAAGCAGGGGTCCGTTATCGCTGCGCCACCAATCATCCTTCAGCATTACCTGGCGGGAACGAAATCCGGAGCTTTTTGCAATATGGCCCACAGGGTCGCGCAGCTTATGCAGACTCTTTCCAGCAACCGGCTTTACTGCCATGCCGAGCGATTCGCCGACAATCTTGCAGGCGATATACAGCAGGTCGGTGGAGGAGCCCGTTTCAGCGGCTGCTTTTTTTCGGGATGCTCCTGTAACGGCTGCCAAACGGTTCAAAGCCGAATCCATGACGGCATGATCATTTTCCGTTTTCCGTTTCAGACGGTCGTACTCGACTTTTCCCTCTGACCTGCGATTATCAAGCAGACAACGGTAGAGCAATCGATGAAATTCGGATAATCCGCGCCATTCGGCATCCTTATTCAGCCATTCAGCCGTGCCGTATGCGGAAATTACGGATGGTTCGGCGGCCGAGATCCAGCTGATGGAGGACAAAGGCATAGTCATCCCCGGCTGCACGACGGCAAATCTTTCATCATCCATCCAATGGAGTTTTCCGGCATGCATTTCAATCCACAGCACTTTGGCCGAACGAAAGACAGCTCCCTCGGCAGCTGCCAGCTGACTGACCGCTTCAAGCTCGATAAAATTTGTTGCGTTGTTGAGCCTTCTCAGGGCGGAGGACCAGTCCTGGACCCACTTATCAATCGAATCCGCCATTGCCATGTGAACAGAATGATCGGAATTCGCTTGAAGAAATAAGGACATGTCCATGCGGATCAGCTGCGTTCCGGACAACCCGGCAATGAGCATGCCTGCGGATGCTTCCGCAACGTCTTCATGGAAACCAAAGATGAATCGCCCTGCTTGCAGGCTGAACAAAAATTGCGGCTGCCGGGTTACTGCACCGCCTTGCAGGGCAACGGCAAAAATATCCGCAGATCCGCTCATAATGAGCCAAAGCGACGTTTCATCCGTAACGATGAGCGGTTTGTTGCCTTCAAGCTCGATCCATTCCCCATTTTTTATAAACCATTGCTCCAAGATATCGTTATCCGTCCGATCCATATGCATTCACCCCCTCCGGCTTTAGTGGTCCTGTATCAGTCTGGCATAGGCGCCGTTTTTCAGCAGTAAGTCATGGTGGGTGCCGCGTTCGGCCACTTTTCCCCGCTGCATCAAAATAATTTCATCCGCATCGCGGATGGTGCTCAGCCGGTGCGCGACAATAATACAGGTACAGCCTCTTCTTCTGAAGCTGGTATCCACGATTTGTTCCGTCTTCGGATCCAACGCGCTTGTCGCTTCGTCCAGTACAAGAACCGAAGGATTGCCGGAGAGCGCTCTGGCAATTTCCAGACGCTGCCGCTGTCCGCCGCTGAAATTACCGCCGCCCTCGGCAAGCACGTGATCGTAACCGGCGCTCCGCGAGCTGATATCATCATCAATACAGGCATCCTTGGCGGCACGGACAATATCCGTCTCCGGTATCGTCAAATCCCACAGCGATAAATTATCCTTGATGGTGCCTTCAAACATATGAATATCCTGATCGACTACCGCAAGCGAGTTGCTGATTAATGTGCGCGATAATTCATCGCGATTGATTCCATCAAACAGAATTTCTCCCGACCATGGCGCATAAACGCCGGCAATCAATTTGGCGATTGTCGATTTCCCGCTGCCCGATCCCCCTACAAGGGCAACACGCGAGCCAGGCTTCAGCTGCAGGCTGAAGTTCTCAATCAACGCCCCCTCCAGCTTGTTGTAACCGAAGGTTACATTGCGCAATTCAACAAACCCTGCCAGCTTGGCATTCTTCGGCTGCGCTTCTTCCTCATCCGAGGGATAAAGCTCGGCCGCTGCTGCGATCTGTCTGTCCACATCATGGTTTAATACATCATCAAGCCGCTTGAGTCCGCCTTCCGCTTCCTGAAGGGAGCTGCCGAGCTGGACCATCTTATTGACCGGTTCAATGAAGCTGGCCGTCAAGCTTTGGAAGGCTACCAGCATACCGATCGTCATGACGCCATCCATGACCTGATAACCGCCGACCGCCAGAATGACCGCGGAGCTTATGCCGGATAACAAAGCGGGCAAGGCGCTCAGCATACCGGAGGAGACGCCGAGCTGCTGCTGCGAATTCAGGAGCTTCGTCTGGTAGCCGGACCATTTTGCGAAAAAATCGGATTCGGAACCGCTTGATTTCAACGTTTCGATCATTTGCAGACCACTCATCGTAACGCCCTGCATTTTGCCGCCTTCCTGAAGCAGACGCATATTCTGATCGACTCTTTGCCTGGCAACGAAGCGCAGAAAAACCACGTTTATCAGAGCCGTTGCAACAGCCAGCAGGGTCAGGATGATGCTGTACTGGAACATCAGGATCAAATAAAAGACAATCATTACGGAATTCAATGCGGCGACCGCCAGATCGCCGGACAGCAGCTGTGCCACCCGGTCGTTGATCATCACCCGCGAACCAATCTCTCCGCTGAAGCGCTGCGAGAAGAATCCCATCGGAAGCCTCAGCACATGCCAGAAAAAAGCGCTGGACGTGCTAAGCGAAAATTTCGTTTCGAGCCGCAGCAGGTAATATCTCTGCAGCCAGGTCAGCGCCGCCCGGACGAATGCCGTAATGGCCATTCCGACCAGCAGCGGGATCAGCCAGCTTTGATTATTTCCGAGCAGTATATTATCGATGAACATTTTGGTGAAAGTGGGAATGACAAGTCCCGGAATGATTAGGAAAAGTCCCGCCAGAATGACATAAAGCAGCGCCGTTTCCGAGCCTTTCAGCCGTTTCTTGAGAGACCCGGCAATACCCGTTTTCTCGCCATGGCGCTTGTATTCGGGTGACGGCTCAAAGCTTAGAACAATGCCGGTATAGGATTTATCGAATTCCTCATAAGTGACAACCCGCGGTCCCGAAACCGGATCATTCAGAAAAACCCGGTTCTCCTTGAAGCCCTCGAGCACAAGGAAGTGATTGAAGTTCCAATGAATAATCATCGGCCCCTTCATGCTGCGGAGCGCCTCCGGCTCCTTCTTCAGCCCTCTTGCCGTCAGCCCGTATTTCCTTGCCGCTTTCAGCACATTGCTGGCTTTGCTCCCGTCCCTTGAAACACCGCATTCCACACGCAGCTCCTCCAGAGGAACATAGCTTCGGTAATAGCCAAGAATAATCGCTAAAGCTGCCGCACCGCATTCCACCGCTTCCATCTGCAGAACGGTCGGCGTTTTGACGCGTTTGGGTGCACTCACCTTTGGCTCAACTCCATCTCTTACTTAATCTGGGGTATTACGGATGTAATCGGTTTTTGCCGTTTTATCGTTATGGATCCCGAGGTAAAGGTACCGCTGTCTATCAGCTGCGGCGGACCTTTGGGCGTAGACCATTTGTAGCCGCTTATTGTTGACGGGTCCGGTACGAGATCGACCAGAACCTCAAGCAGCGCGGAGCCTCTTCCCGCAAGCTCCTGAACCAGCGCTTCGTTCCCGAGAGTGAGCAGCATGGTCTGCGCCGTTACCGGGAATTCCGAAACTGACGTTACGCGTCCAATCAAAAAGCCGTATTCCTCCTTATTTACGGAGCTGGGAGAAATATCCACCGTCATCCCTGGAATAATGGTCTTCCCTTCCTGGATCGGAACATACATGACTGTCTTCAAATCCTTGGCCAGCTCCTCGCCTGATTCGACCGTAATGATCGGTAATCCAACGCCGATTGAAGCGCCCTTCTTGACTTTTACTTCCAGGACCCGTCCTGTATAAGCACTTACGACTCTCGATTCGTTGAAGTAGGCCGTCTTGAGCGCCGCTAACCCGTTCCGGATCTTGTTTATTTGCTCCTCTAATTCCGCTGACGGCGTACGCTGATTGGCCAGCTCGGCAGCCTTGAGGCTCTCTGCCAGCTGCTCAAGCTGCTGTACCATGGCCGGTTGTTCGATTCTTGCTATGACGTCACCCTTATGTACGTAATCATTCTCCACCACGCGAATATCGGTAATGGGGCCGCTCGACGAGGAATAGATATTTTGCAGCCCTCCTGGCCGGATTAAGACGCCTTGTGCCTGCATCTTGGTATTCAACGTTCCGTAAAATCCCCAAACTATCGCGGAGACCAGCAGCAATCCGAGGGCGCTCAAAGCGAGCCAGCCCTTTGGCGAAGTCACCTTCATTAAAGTGTCGAGCTGCTCGGGCGAAGATAATCTTTCTATGGATACCTTGCGAAAAACGTCATTGTTCATTCCCGGGTTGCTCCTTTATTTCAGGTATTCGAACTGTCCTTGTTTAACCTGTTTCATCACAATGTGCATATCATTCACATCACCGTTCGCGTCAAACGATCTATCACCGGACACGCCCGGCCATGTTTCCTGTTCTCGTAAAGCAGCTGCAATATCGGCAGGCTTGCGTGAATCAGCCTTCGTCATGGCAGCGGCCAGAAGATGCAGAGAGTCATAGGCTTGCGCCGCATATTTATTCGGCTCTGCCCCGAACCTGCTTTTATAGCTTTCAACAAAATCACGAATCTTGGGATCCGTATCATTGGGGTTAAAGATAGATGCGACAACGACCCCTTCTACAGCTTTTTCACCTATTTCAATCAAGCTGTCCGAATCCAGGGCATCCCCGCCCATTACCGGCAGATTCAATCCTGCTTTGCGAAGCTCCAGAATGAAATTCGCTCCATCCGGCATCGCTTCCGCCACAAAGACGGCATCGCATCCCAAGGCGTTCCATTTATTGACCAGCCTGCGGAGATCATCGATGTCCTTATAGTCAGAGACACGATCTATGATTTGGATATCGCTTATTTTGGCACTGTCTTCAAAAGAATTGGCCAAGCCGCGGCCGTACTCGTCATTCGCGTAAAAGACAGCAATGTTCTTATACATTTTGGAGTTGGCGTAATCCGCCATCTCTGCGCCGATTTGTGTATCATTCGGAATCAAGCGGAAAATATGGCTGCCCCCGCCCTCTGTCAGCTTCGGTGAAGTCGACGTTGGCGCAAGAAACAATACGCCTGCTTGTTCATAGACCTTGGAAGCCGGGACCGTCACAGCCGAGCTGCGGTCGCCGATAACAGCTGTCACATTCAAATCATTGGAGAAGTTTTGGGCAATGGTCAGACCGTCCGTAACGGAAGATAGATCATCCTTTTGCTCCAGCTTTATTTTTGAGCCTATTACCCCGGTTTGATTGATTTCCTCCAGAGCCAATTCAAGCCCCTCTTTAAATCCGTCGTTCCGGTCGGCAAAAGGCCACGCCGCGCCGACTACAATTTCACCCGATGATTTGCCCAGCTTCATTTCTCTATCTGCGCTCATACTCATGGAACTTCCGCACCCTGCTAACAGCAAAAACAGGCATGAAGCCAAGATGATCATTCTCAATCTCATTTGTGTATAGCTCCCGTATCATAGTTTAGTCGTGATATTATGTCAGTTATTGTATAAATTACAGACGCTGGATTCAAAGTAACACGGCATTAAGTCAGGAATGTGTCGAATCTCAAAAACGATGTCGATCAACGGGTAGAGAACCGGGACCAAGTCCTCTTTCAGCTCATGCAGAGGCAACCATAGCGGTACTAAGGAACCCGGGTAAATGTCGAACTGCGCTGATCTGGTTAGTTTTTACTATCCCGACAGAGACCAGGATGACAACCAACTTAAGTCTACCAGCGGCCAATAAAAGAATAATGAAAGATTTTAGCAAAAAAAAGCCCGAAACCGCGCAGCATCAGGCCTTTTCGGTTTCTGAGAAAGATAGAAATTATTTTTCGCAGAAAATATTCATGGCAGAAGATAGGAAATAAGGACCAGTTCCTTGGATGGATAACATCCTGTCAATAATCCGAGCTTTACCTCGTCTGAACATGCCCGGCTCTTCCTTTTCCGCCGCCGGACTATGGATTGACAATTCAAACGGCCCAATCTATCCTTTTAAACAGGCAGGTCACGGATTGCTTGCCGGTCATTAGGAGGACTCCTATGCTGGATAGTCAAATGCTCAAGAATCAAAGTAAATACAGGGCAAGCTTTAACCGGTTAGCGGAGCTTGTATTTGGGATTCATTTTGAGGAATGGTACCGGAGGGGATATTGGGGGGATCGGTATATTTGTCACTCCATACTCCACGACAACGGTGAGATCATTGCGAATGTATCAGTCAACAGGATGGATTTGGTTCTCAATGGGGTCAATAAGAAAGGCATTCAGATTGGTACCGTCATGACTCATCCGGATTTTCGGGGGAAAGGTCTATCCAGCCGGTTAATGAGGTATGTGCTGTCGTTATACGAAAATAATTGCGATGTTCTGTATCTGTTTGCAAACAGATCTGTCCTCGACTTTTACCCGGGATTTGGCTTCACGCCAATGGCAGAATCACAGTTCCTCCTGCAGCTGGACGGCCCGCCGGCAAAGGATGGCTCACTTCTTAAACTGGATTGTTCACGGAAGGAAGATACCGCATTAATAAAACGCTTGCTCGACTGCAGGATTCCGGTTTCCCGGAAATTTGGCGTCATAAATGACGAGGGGCTATTCATGTTTTATGCATTGAATGTTTTCGCCGGGCATTTATATTACTCTCCAGAGGATGATGCCGTTCTCGTATTCGAGCATAAAGGCGAAGCGCTGCATCTATATGATATTGTCAGCTCTGATATCATCGACTTTGACCGGCTGCTTTCCCGGATTTCCAATCCGGATACCAGAGAGATCCGCTTTCATTTCGTGCCTGAACGGTTAACCGCGAAAGCGGTATTGACACCCATGGATGAAACGGAAGATATTCTATTCGTAAAGCCTGTCTCTGCTTTCGATAATATGAAGGATTTCTGCGCGCCCAAATTATCTCATGCCTAAAAGAGGCTCCGGCAATGCGGCTGCCTGGTTGAAAGGCAGCCTTTGTCAGGTCGTTCATAATCAAGCTTCCAGCCTGATTACCGTTGATGCTGTTTCAACTCCATTCAAGGTCAGCGTAATCCGGTGCTCGCCCGGATAATGACGGCGGGTCGTCAGATCCGCCCAGCGGTGCTTCCTGGCGCCTGCAAGCTTTGTACCTCCCGGCACCACTTTGTCGGACAGCAGGAATAGCTTGCGGGATGTATGTCCTCCTGCCTTCACGAAGTCGATTCCGTATTCCATGCGAATACGCACCGGTTCGCCCGGCCGGATATGAAGCTCGTAGCTCAGCTCGCAGCTTCCGCCGATCGGCAGCGCATCCGGCTCCGCCGACAAGGAGGCATAGGTTGTCAGCGCCGACTCTTCTCCCGCTTCCGCATAGCCGAACAGCGCCATGATCTCGGGATCGGCTTTGCGGATCAAATTACGGCAGGCATGCCTGATGATCCAGTCCGTATCCGGATGGACTCCCTGCCAGCGGCGGGCCGTATCCAGCACGATTGAAGGGTGATCCTTGGCGATGTCATTCAGATTGTTGGCGACGCTCTTGCGCACATACAGCGAAGGGTCTGCCTTCAGCTGCTCCAGCACGGGGAGCAATGGAGCAGGGTCCCGTTTGAAAAGCGGCAGCGCCTGTCCCCACGGCAGCCTGGGGCGGCTGCCTTCGCTGGCAAGCCGCCGGACATGAGCGTTCGGATGCCTGGACCATTCCTCCATCTGGCGCATCATCCGCTTCGGCTCACGCAAAATAAACGACCGAACGGCGAACTCCGCCGAGGACTTCGAAGTAAAGCGCTCCAACGCCTCCATAGACAAACCCCAATGCTTCTCTGACTGGCCGTACACTTCCACGAAATCAGGAAAAAATAAATAAGGGAAGCCGACGCAGGCCGCGTCAATCGCATACAAAACGTCGAGCGCGTCCTCGTACCGTGGCGGCAGATATGTTCCGAGCACCGTGGAGATCCGCCTGATCCGCTCCTTCAGCTTTAAATCATCCCAGCCATCCTCCATGACCGCCGCGACGAATGCCTCCGTATTGAATGCCTTATAAACAGCATGCACTTTCTCGCCGAATTGACGCAGAAATTGTTCATGATACATATCTTTTAAAGGTTCTGCCATTCTCTCTCTCCTCCTGGTTATAACCCTTCCACGATGATTCCGCGATAATCGCCGCCTTTAAACCGGTGCTTGCGCGCCTCGCTGATGCGATATTCTAGACAGCGTATCATATTAAATATGCCAACTGTCTGTCATATTTATTTAGCGGATCAAACTTTTGAATATCGCAATTCCCTGCATATGCTCATCACAGGGCATTCGCGGATTGACATAAGCAAAGAAACAGGACCATAATGTATGCATAGTATAGGCATCGGATATCCTTCAGCTGTTACCGCCAATGTCATTTTATAAGGAGGTTCATTGTAATGGACGAACAAACCGGCACGAACAACAACTGCAAGGAGAGCGCCGGCTCCAGTATTTGCGAAGTTCTGCAGATCCTGGGTGCCAAATGGGCTTTCCTTGTTCTTGAAGAACTGCTGAAAGGACCGCAGCGATTCAACCAGCTTCAGCGGAATGTATCCATCGTCAAGACCCAATCCCTTACGGATACGCTCCGCCACCTCGTGAATAACGGTCTTGTCCTCCGCAAGGTCTTTCCTACTGTACCTGTCACAGTGGAATATTCTCTGACGGAGAAGGGCAAGGATTTTCAAACCGCATTGCTGGAAATGGACAAATGGGTCCAAAAATGGGGCAATCCGGCATTAGCAGGCCAGACTTCCGTCCAATCCTCATAATCGCATAGCGCCAGATCATAACAAGTTTAACCGCCAGGGCTCTTAGCCCTTGGCGGTTATTTGTCTTGGATGCGCAATTTGCAACTTACTATACAATAGGTTAGTTGGTCCAAATAAATGGATTACATCCAAATGATTTGCGTTCTTACTTAATGGAATCAGCTTGATTATAATTCGATTAAGCCGCTTAGCCGGACGCGGCCAAGCGCTTTTATAATCGCAATGGGCTCCAAAAAGAAAGAAGCCCAGGAAAACGGAAAGGAATGGTTGTTTATGAACCGAATTGTCATTTACATTTTAATGATAGCCGTCTTCTTCACGGCTACTTCAGAATTGGTCGTGGCGGGCATTCTGAATGTGCTGGCTGAAGAGATGCATATCTCTGTCGCACTTGCCGGACAGCTCATAACCGCCTATTCGCTTGCATTCGCGATAGGAACTCCGGTTATTGTGTCTCTGACGGCGCGAATGGGCCGGAAAAAATTGCTGCTTATTGCCTTATCCGTCTTCATTATCGGCAATCTCGTCTCGTTCGCCAGCTCCGGCTTCATCCTGCTGATGGCTGCCCGCATGATATTGGGCATGAGCTCCGGCGTATTGATGGTAGCCGCCTTCAGCGCTGCAGCCAAGATGGTGCCTCCCGAGAAAATCGGCAGCGCGATCGGCACCATTATTCTCGGCTTCAGCAGCGCCATGATTCTTGGCGTGCCCGTAGGGATTGCGCTGACCGGTATGTTCAGCTGGCAGACAATCTTTCTATTCCTCGCCGCCGGCAGTCTCATCATTCTGATTGGCATGGCCCTCCTGCTGCCGGAGATAGAAGGCGATGCTCCCGCAGCATTCAAGCAGCAGTTCGCGGTGCTTGCGAATCCGGTCATTTTGTCGGCGCTGCTGCTCGTCCTGTTCAGGGAAATCGGCAACTCCGTCATGTTTACGTATGTAACCTCTTTTCTCGGAACAATCCTGCAGCGCAGCGCTTCGGATATCGGATTCATCATGCTCACCTTCG
The DNA here is from genome assembly GCF_056269255.1 of Paenibacillus sp. JT31N17. Lineage (NCBI taxonomy): Bacteria > Bacillati > Bacillota > Bacilli > Caryophanales > Paenibacillaceae > Paenibacillus > Paenibacillus sp. JT31N17. The sequence continues at coordinate 665,434 of NZ_JBWDNP010000001.1, read as the reverse complement.
GAATTGCCGGTGCTTTGGGTTCACGGCTGGGCGGCTCCGCTATTGATAAATGGGGAAGCGTAAGGATCATCTTCATCAGCTTGACCGGTCATGTCCTGACTCTGGCTTTGCTGCCGCTGGCCGTTCATTCATTTCCTCTTGCCATGATGCTCCTTTCCCTGTGGGTGATGTCCATGTTTATTATGGGCCCTGCTACTCAGACCTACTTCATCGAGAAGGCCCCGCAATCGGCCAATCTCATCATCAGCCTGAACACCTCCGTGACGCAGGTCGGTTTGGCAGCCGGTGCGGGAGTCGGCGGTATGGCTGTCACCTTGAATTCGACCGTCTTGTACAATCCGTGGGTCGCCAGCATTGCGCTGCTTTTGTCCTTCGCCGCAGCCGCCGTTTCTTTCCGAAAGAGCAGGAAGCCCCAGGCTGTCGCAGCCTGAGGAGAAAAATGCGATATGCAATATAATATTCCTTGTGTTGATTCATCCCATTCTTATATCATTCAGCGGACAGCATATATTGTGTCGATCCGACATATTCACGGAATGAGCGAATCCTTTCATTCTCGAATTCAAAAACAATCGTCAGCTCATTGCTGTAGGGTGCGCCGTTCAACGTTCCTTCCGAGCTGAATACCACGATCCCATGATTGGCATCCTCGAGCTCCAGCAAGGACGTTAACCGGACAGCCAAGGCTTCACGCTCTATAAGTACCAATTCTTCAAATCGTTTCTTGCCGTACTGCATGCCCTTCCATTCGACGAAGGGCATTGGAACGGCGAAGCGCAAATCATCGGAAGCCATCAAAAGAAATTCTGTCAGCGATCCCTCCTCGATTGCATGGCGAAAAGCTTGAAAAGCCCTGCTGCTTCGGGTAACTCCAAATTTTTCCTGTCGGTCAGTCATCGTAAATTCCCGCTTTCTGGTTACCGTTTTTTGTTTCATCAGTGACTGTACCATGTGAACTGGACAGCTCATGTCCTGTTTAGAGAAAACAAGAAAAAAAACCGGACTCCCTTCATTATAAAAGGGAATCCGGTCTTCTGGTTTCAGCTTCTCGGCGGATTCAGAATCAATTCGTTCATGGGACTTGAATCGGGAATTTGGCGGGTGTTGTAGATCGACAATTTTTGATTAACCGCTTCAAATGCCCTGTCCAGCTCCAGCTGTCTTCGCTGAAGCTCCAGCTTATGATTTTCCAATATCGCTTTTCTTTCCGGTATCGTCTCCTCGCCCATGATTGCAAGATCGACAATCCGTTTCAAGGCCGCTACCGTCATCCCCGTCGCACGGAAGCATGTCATCAGGTTTATCCAGTCCAGGTCTTTTTGTTCGAACAGCCGGTTCCCGTACTGATCCCTTTGTATAAAAGGAAGCAGCCCTTCTTTCTCATAATAACGGATCGTATGAGGAGGAAGCTCAAGCCGTTCGGAGGCTTCTTTGATTGAAAATGACAACTCTCCACACCTCCCTGATCATCAGAAATGATTCCTCGAGCTTTAACCATACACCTTAAAGTGGACTTTAAAGCAAGCATTATTTATCATGCTGCTTTTACGCTTCAGATATACAGGTTCTGGCTTTAATGCTAGAAACCAGGGCGATGCTCCTATTTTCAGTGCAATAGTTCTTTTTCCTTCAGGGTCGGAGTCGGCGTCAGCACATCACCCGTGAAGGGTTCGATTGGCTGCCCGTTTTGCACTTTTTTCGGCCAGTCATGGTTGGACAGCGCCGCTTTGGCAAGCGAAATCAGATCGGAGCCCTTCTCCAGCATCTTCGCTGCATCAGCAGGCTGATCGAGTCCGCCGTTGGCAATGACAGCAGTATTGCCGTATTTCTTCGCCAGCTCGGCAAGCGTAGGACCAGACTCCCCGAAAGCAGGGTCCAATGCGCGGTATTCATACGTATGGATGTAATCGGCTTTGGCTGCTCCGATGCTTTCAAAAATAACTCTTGCATCCTCTTCCCCATGCTCCCACTTGTACGTAAAATTATTTACTTTCGCTTGCGAAATGCGGACACCGACAACAAAATCTTCGCCTGTTGCTGCTTTGACAGCTTCTATAGTTTCAATAAGAAACCGGAGGCGATTCTCCAGGGATCCGCCGTATTCGTCCGTCCGCTGATTCGTGTATCCGGTCAAAAACTGGTCCGGCAGACAACCGCTCGCAGAATGAATTTCCACGCCGTCGAAGCCGGCTTTCTCCGCATTCGAAGCAGCTTTCGCAAAGTTCCCGATCAGCTCCTTGATTTCTTCAATATCTAAAGCCCTGGCAGTCGGAAATTCGCCTCCCTTGCCATAAAGCGGACTTCTCTCACCCTCCGGCTTCAAAGCGGAAGGAGCAACCGTTTGTCCACTGTTAGGATTCTCTTGGGACAGCGCACCGGCATGGGCAAGCTGCAAAATGATTTTCCCTCCTTGTGCATGAACCGCTTCCGTAACGCCCTTCCAAGCCTGGATATGCGAATCCTTCGTAATACCCGGCTGGTTCAGCAGTCCTTGACTGAAGGTGTCATCCATGTAGCCGGATTCCGTAATAACAAGTCCAAAATCGCCAGAGGCGAAGCGGGCATAATAACGGGCCATATTTTCCGTTGCCCTGCCGTCGGACTCTGCGGACCCCCTTGTCATGGGCGCAAGAACCACCCTGTTTTTAAGCGTGAGGCGGCCTAATTGATACGTGGACAAGATTTTGGGAAAAGTAGTCATGACGAACAGCTCCTCTAGTATGGTTATTAGAATTTTTATTGACTGCGAAGTCAATAATTGAACAAAAAATTTTTGACTACGAAGTCAAAAATCAGACAAAAAAAATTAGTTTTTAATTAAATCGAATGCCGTGTTCAGCACCATTTCGATCTGATCCGCAGGCGCGCCTGTTTTCTCTAGTATTCGGATGCCGCGCAAAGTATTGGTCAGGTAGGCCGCTAATTCCTGACTTGTAAACCGGTTCGTGATTTCTCCTGCGGCTTGTCCGTTTCGAATGACCTCCTCAAGAACAAGCCGTACTTCACTGAACATAAGATCGAACTCATTCGCAACTTCCCGATCATCCATGCCAAACTCCATAGCAGAGTTAACCATGAGACAGCCTTTATGAGCCTCCTCGCTTGAGGAACAAAGCGATGCTGACTGCAGAGCGTCCAGAATACGGGTAGGCGAACCGCCTTGGTCGATCATTTCTCTAAGCTGCGAGAGGCTTTGGGTCCGATAAAGAGCGAGTGCCTTTAAAAAAAGCGAGCGTTTGTCCTCAAATACGCCATAAAGACTCTGTTTCTTCACATTGGTTTTGTTCGTCAGATCCTCGAAAGAGGTCGCTTTATAGCCTTTGGTCCAAAAAACCTCCATCGACTGACTCAAAACCTTATCAACGTCAAATTCTCTTGGTCTGCTCATGACGTGATCCTATCACATTCTTGACTATGTAGTCAATATCTAAATTTCAGCTTATAAAAAGCCGACCTCAAAGGCCGGCTTACAATTATTTCAGTTCAATTAACGAATATCGCATTTGTTATGGATAAAATGTATTTGGTTTTGAAGCCGGTTTAACGTTTCCTTTTCCTCGGTTGAGTGTTCGCTGCTGCTCTTGGACATCAATTGTTCCAATTCCTGCTTTAATTGATGCAGATCCTCGCCTGCATTCGAGCAATCATAGTTGCTTTCCAGCTGATTAAGCAAGTGGAGTCCCCCTTCCCGGTCTATTTGTCTCCGCCTTTTTTGTCTTTGTTTCCCTTTTTATCGGATGTGCGGGTTGTTGTGTTTTGTGCGGCATGCCCTTGTTGTTTAGCCATTACAGATCCCTCCCTTCATATCTGCCCCGGTTATTTTCCGAAGATTGAGTTCTTTTTATTCACCTGAGCTTTAGACCTCAATAATAATCGGGAGGATCATGGGTCTTCTCTTGGTTTGGGCAAATATAAACCTTCCCATGGAATCACGCAAAGTTTGTTTCATAATGCTCCACCTGCTTATATTTTCTTCCTTGAGCTTATCAATGGTCGTAAGTACGAGCTGGTTAATGTCCTGCATGAGCTTCTCGGAATCCCGAACATAAACAAATCCCCTGCTTATGATATCCGGACCAGAGAGAATATGCCCTTCTGTTTTACTGAGCGTTATCACGATGACAAGAATGCCATCGGCGGAGAGCTGCTTTCTGTCCCGCAGTACAATATTTCCGATGTCGCCAATTCCTAATCCGTCAACAAGAAGATTCCCGGCTGGTATTTTTCCGGTTTTATGTGCCGCATTCCCCCGAAATTCAACAAGATCCCCATTGTTAACAATAAAGATGTTCTCGCGGTCAACACCTACAGATTCGGCAAGAAGCCGATGCTGATACAGCATCCGGAATTCACCGTGAACCGGGATAAAATATTTGGGCTTCATTAATGTCAGCATGAGCTTCAACTCTTCCTGGCTGCCATGCCCGGATACATGCATGCCTGTCGCACTCCCTGAGCCATAGATGACATTCGCCCCGAGCAAGTATAGATTATCAATAATGCGCGCAACGTTACGTTCATTTCCTGGAATCGCCGTTGCCGCAATAATAACCGTATCACCGGGCATGACCTCGATTTCCCGATGGGTCGAACTGGCTAATCGTGAAAGAACAGCCATCGGTTCGCCTTGGCTGCCCGTACACAGAACGGCAATGTTCCCGGGCGGGAAGCGGTCTGTATCCGCTGCCTCTATCAATAAACCTTCCGGAATATTCAAGTACCCCAGTTCATTCGCCACCGTCGTCACATTCACCATACTGCGGCCCAGCAGGACTAGCTTCCGGCCTGTATTAATGCAAGCTTCTATAATTTGCTGGACGCGGTGCACATTGGAGGCAAAGGTGGAGATAAATACCTTTTGCTCGGCTTTACTGAAGGCTTCTGTAATATGTTCCCCAACCAGACGCTCAGATGGAGTGAATCCGGGGCGCTCGGCATTCGTGCTTTCAGACAGTAACACCAACACGCCATTATTGCCTATCTCCGCCATCCGATGAAGATCAGGATATTGTTTATTCACAGGAGACATATCGAATTTGAAATCGCCGGTGTGCACCATCGTTCCTTCAGGTGTATGAAAAGCAATACCCAGGCAATCGGGTATGCTGTGATTGGTGTTGAAGAAGGAAGCCTGGATGCTTCCCAAATCCAGTCTGGATTGCGCGTCAATGATGTTGAGACGGGCTTCATTCAGAATCCCGTATTCCTTTAGTTTCACTTCGATAAGGCCAACGGTCAGCTTCGTAGCGTAAACCGGAATATTAAGCTGCTTCAGCAAATAAGGAATTCCGCCAATATGATCCTCATGCCCGTGTGTTACGACTAATGCCCGTACCTTATCCTTGTTTGCGAGCAAATACGTTACATCCGGTACGATCAGGTCAATGCCCAAGAAGCTCTCATCCGGAAATTTGGAGCCGCAATCGATGGCAATAATATCATCATCATATTGCAGTATGTACATATTTTTCCCGATTTCGTTGACACCGCCTAATGCGGCTATAGTTAATTTATTAATGGTACTATTCATGGTTGAACCTCCTCACATTGCTGTCATTTATTATGGTTCGGGGCAGATGCAACTATCCGCCGCCCGGTTATAATTCTTCCAAATGGATTTTACTAAATAAAAAGCGCCCGGTATGCATCTGCATATCCGAGCGCTCTTGGAAGCATTTATTGAAGGAGGGTTAGTGCAATGCCGCTTTGTTAGGTTCCGGCATTTGCGGCGTTCCGGCTGCCGGTGCGTACATATTCAGCATCTTTTGCATATCGGCAGCATCAAACTGCGGCACCTGGTAGTAGCCATGTTTGTTTTGATACATGAAAATCTCGTAGGACATTTCGATGAACTGCTGTATTTGAGATGCCAACACGCGGCGAACGACAGGATTTGTAACTTCTGCCGCTGACATGGTCAATAATGAAGCATGGGATTTAACCAGCCCCTGCATATAATCGCATATGCCTGCATCCTTTACGTCAGCAAGGGATTGATTCGGTTTTGTCGGCTGGGTCTGTTTGATGCCGTATACCGGCTGTGTTACTTGTTTGATCATGTAAGTAGCTGTTTTCTGGCTTGGCTCCTGTCCGGTCTTAAAGCATTCGGCCGTCAGATTGTACTGGGAGAGCATGAAATTATACTGCCGGTCCAGAATGTCCAAAAGCTCCTGATCCTGAACGAATTGCCTGAAAATCATGAACTGATCCAACGTATTGACGGCACAGGACAACACCTGATGCACATCAAGCAGTTCATGACCTCCATGATTCATGTTTAATCCGTTCTGCGAACGATTATTTGATGGTATTTGCTGCTGCATCGTCATATTCTCCTTTGGTGTAAAAACATTTTGGGCAACCTACTTTAATATGCAGGGTTGAGGGAGAATTTATGCAACTGATGCAGTTTGCAAGCAAAGCGCCGGCCTCTGATTCAGGTTATAATTCCTCGATTTCGACCGTAATGACGTTATCCGTCAGCTTCACCAGATTGTATACATCGGTAACATAATGTTTATGGGTTGCGGATAGAATCAAACCGATTTGCCGGTTGCCGGATTCAAGATCCTTGAGTTTAATCTCACGGATATCCACGCCTTTTTTTCCTGTCAGCTCACGTTCACTTTCGAGATTTTTAATGATTTGCGTCAAATCGCAGGTCGGATTCACGATAAGCTTGACGGAAATATCCTTTTGACTTAATTTTTCAGGTCCGATGCGCCGGATCAGGAAGGGCAATACGTTAACCGCAAGGATAATAATCAGAACAGAATAGGAAGCCTCCCAATAAAATCCTGCCCCAACCGCTATGCCGATTCCGGATGCCGCCCAAATCATCGCCGCGGAGGTCAATCCCGAGATTACATCATTGTTTCTTCTTAGAATAACGCCTGCGCCAAGGAAACCGACCCCGCTGACAATTTGAGCTGCTAACCGCATGGGATCACGATTTGTCGTGAGGAGATCACCGAACTTTTCGATCGACTCAATGGAGATCACCGTAACCAGGCAGCTGGCCACTGATATGACCATACAGGTTTTCAAGCCAAGGGGCTTATGCTTTAACTGACGGTCAATGCCAATCAGCAACCCCAGAAATAAGGCAAAGGTTACTTTCAGAAAGAAATCTAAAGGAATAGTAACAGCAATCCCTCCTTTACAATTATTTCGGATAAAAGAAAATGACAGAGGGACTTTCCTGGCAACAGAATGTGCGATTGCGGCATCAACGTCCGACATAACCGGAATACTTCACTGGTTGTGTCGTTCATTCCAGGCAGGGCATCCAATCTATTTCCATTTTTTTGTATATCATTCCTTGAACTGCGGCTATAGTAGATTGTATGCGGAGGCAGTCCTTTAATTTCCACTAGCTGGTGTTTCCCGTCAATCTCCTCAGCGGCACGAATCCATCGACAGCTGACTGTATGCAAATAGAAACAGCAGAATGACCGCCCTTTCAAGCGGTCGTTCTGCTGCCTTGAAACCTATTGTACGGCGCAGGCACCTCTTACGAGTGAAAATCCTGTCCGTCCAGAACCTCTTTCACAAAGCCGGCGCGAATGACAAAATCACCGAAGTGCTCGCCTTTTTGCCTTTCGTTTGCATACCGCGTCACAATCGGCTGGAGAGTACCGAGAATCTCCTCTTCCCCGATGTTTTCCTTGTACAGCTTGTTCAGACGATTGCCTGTAAAGCCGCCCCCCAAATACATATTGTATTTGCCGGGTGCTTTGCCGATGAACGCGATTTCCGCAAGCATTGGCCTTGCGCATCCATTAGGGCAGCCGGTCATGCGGATGACGATTTCTTCGTCGCGCAGTCCAGCTTCCTCAAGCATCGGCTCCATTTTATCAATCAGCGAAGGAAGATATCGCTCCGATTCGGCCATTGCCAGTCCGCAGGTCGGCAGCGCCACGCAGGCCATGGAGCTTCTGCGCAGTGCGGAATGATGGGCTCCATCGGTAAGTCCGTACTCCTTGATCAAACCTTCGATTTTTTTCTTCTTATGGCTGGTTACATTGCCGATGATCAGATTCTGGTTCGGCGTAAGCCGGTAGTCGCCTGTATGAACCTTCGCGATTTCCCTTAAACCTGTCATCAGAGGATAGCCCGCTTCGTCTTTGACGCGGCCGTTCTGGACAAACAGGGTAAAATGCCATTTTCCGTTATTTCCCTTTACCCAGCCATAGCGGTCGCCATTGCTGTCAAAATGGTAAGGACGCGCTGCCTCAAGCTTCCAGCCCATCCGGTCGCTTAATTCATTAATAAACCATTCGATCCCGCGGTCGTCGATCGTATATTTGAAACGTGCATGCTTCCGGACCGCACGATCGCCGTAATCCCGTTGAATCATTACCGTTTTCTCGGCTACATCGATGATTTGCTCCGGTGTACAGAACCCGATCACTTTGGAAACCTGCGGATACGTTTTGGAATCGCCATGCGTCATTCCCATTCCGCCGCCTACCGACACATTAAAGCCCTTCAGCTTTCCATCTTCAATAATAGCGATAAAACCCAAATCCTGGGAAAACACATCAACGTCATTGGATGGAGGAACAGCCATACCAATTTTAAACTTGCGCGGCAGGTAAACCGGTCCGTAGATCGGCTCTACTTCTTCCCCGTCATTTTGGCTGTCCAGTATTTTCTCGCCATCAAGCCAAATTTCATGATAGGCTCTTGTCTTCGGATCAAGATGATTGCTGACTCTGCTGGCCCACTCGTACACCTCGGAATGAACCTCCGATTGGTACGGGTTCGGATTGCACATCACGTTGCGGTTGACGTCGCCGCACGCGGCAAGCGTCGTTAGCAGCGCATCGTTCACTTCCCGGATGGTCTGCTTCATATTCCACTTGATTACCCCGTGGAGCTGAAAGGACTGGCGTGTCGTCAGCCGGATCGTTCCATTGGCATTCTTCGTTGCGATGCGGTCCATCATCAGCCACTGCTCCGGTGTGACGACACCTCCGGCCGCGCGTACGCGCAGCATGAACTGATAGGCAGGCTCCAGCTTTTGTTTCTGCCGCTCATTGCGCAGATCCCGGTCATCCTGCATGTAGCTGCCATGGAATTTCATCAATCGGTTATCGTCTTCGGGAATGGAACCCGTAATGACATTTTCCAAAGTCTCTTCAAGGCTTCCCCGCAAATAATTGCTCCGGCGCTTGATGTCCTCAACATCGCTGTGCGGCGCATTCTGCGGGTGAAGAAGTTGATTTTGTGCCATACTTGCTATCTCCTCTCGCAATCTTCGGGGCGCATCCTAGTAAACATCCCGCTGATAACGTTTCTGCTGCTGCAATTGAATCAAATAATCGGAAGCTTCCTCAGGGCTCATGCCGCCCTCCTGCTCAAGAATAGTCGCCAGAGCCGCATGAACGTCATGGGCCATTTTCTTCTCGTCGCCGCAGACGTATATGCAAGCTCCCTTCTGGAGCCACTCATAGAATTCGCGGCTCTTCTCGAGCATGCGGTGCTGGACATACACTTTCTTGTCCGTATCCCGCGAGAACGCGACATCCAGCCGTGTCAGCACGCCGTCCTTGAGCCAGCGCTGCCATTCAATCTGATACAGGAAATCTGTGGAGAAATGCTGATCGCCATAGAACAACCAGGATTCCCCTTCAGCGCCCGTCTCTTCCCGTTCGCCCAGGAAGGCTCTGAACGGAGCGACGCCCGTACCCGGTCCAATCATAATGATTGGAGTAGCCGGATTCTCGGGAAGCTTGAAGTTCGAATTATGCTGAATGTAGACCGGAAGCGTATCGCCGGGCTGTACACGCTCCGCAAGCTGAACGGAGCAAACGCCGTAGCGGTCGCGGCCCTGTGCCTCGTAACGGACCGTCCGGACGGTAACATGCACTTCATCCGGGAAAGCTTTCGGACTGCTGGCAATCGAGTACAAGCGGCCGGGAATCTTCCGCAAATGGGATACCAACTCGCCCGCAGGCACACCCGCAAGGGAATAATCCTGCACCAGATCCAATAGATCCTTGTCGTTCAGATAAGCCCGAAGCTCCTGCTCGCGTCCCGCAGCCAGAAGCTCTCTCATCACGCTGCCTGAAGGCAAATTAGCCAGCTGCTCGAACAGCGGCTTCGTCAGAACGGTTATTTCAAAATGCCGGAGCAGTGCTTCACGCAATGACCGTGTCTCGCCGCTCTTGTTGATTGCCACGGATTCATCCGCATTCCAGCCCATGAATCCGATCAACTCGTCCACAAGGCGGGGATGGTTCTCCGGAAAGATGCCCAGGCTGTCGCCCGGTTCATACTGCAGATTTGATCCTTCAAGGGAGATCTCGAGATGTCGTGTTTCACGATCCGATCCGCGCCCGTTCAAATTCAGATTCTCAAGAACCTCGGCCTGGAATGGATTCGTCCTGGAGTATTCGGATTCCGATTCGGTTACGCTCACAACCGTCGCAGCTCCACTAGCTGCAGATGCAGGTGCTGCAGAAGCCGTGCTCAGGGATCCCAGAACATTACTGATCCATTCTGCAGCAGGCTCGTCAAAATCCACATCGCAGTCGACACGGGGGATAATTCGCTTGCCGCCCAGCTCTTCCAGACGCGCATCGAGATCCTTTCCTGTTTGACAGAAAAACTCATACGAGGTATCTCCCAAAGCAAGCACGGAGTAACGCAGATCCTCCAGCTGCGGCGCTCTCTTGCTGTGAAGGAATTCATAGAAAGAAATTGCGTTATCCGGCGGATCTCCTTCCCCATGGGTACTCACCAACAGAAGCAGGTCCTGGACCTTCTTCAGGTTATTCGGCTTGAAATCCGCCATGGAGGAGAGTGAGACCGTGAGGCCCTGCTCTTCCAGCTTCTTGGACAATTTCTTGGCAAGTCCATTGCAGTTCCCGGTTTGAGACCCGAAAAGCACGGTTACCTCCCTGGCGGCGACCGGCGCTGCAATCGCTGTCAAAGCTGCTGTCGGTACTGCTGCCGGCACCGCAACTGCTGCTGCTGTCTGAGAAGAAGCCGCCAGATAACCGCTCAGCCAGATCCGTTGTGATTCTGTCAGCGAAGGCAGCAATCGATTGAGCAGCTCTGCCTGTTCCTCATTAAAAGGACTGTTAAATACTTGAAATTCCACCCATTTCCACCCCGTTAGCATGCAATGATATTCTTATTATCGTATCTGAAGCAATTTTCGCTCTCTTGAACTTATCAGAGCGGGAAGACGTGGTCAACAAGAATGATCTTATAACTTCTATCAGCTATCCTGATAAAGCATGAATTTATGACAATTTCACCCTGAAATGTACACCGTTATCGCCTCTACTTGCCCCGCCAGTCTGAACGACCGACGCGTACACGCCGAATTTCAGGTTCATCTCTTCTTTCACTGTCTTTAGAATCCGGGCTTCCCGTTCGTAAGTGTCGGGATCAATGGTGATCACGGAACAACGCTCGCATTCTTGAGCGACCTCCAGAACGGCGCTCCCCACTGACAAATGTTTGCCTGTCAAGGATGCATCATCCCGGCAGCTTTCATCATTTAAGGAGATTATCAGATTGGCTCTGAACCGCCGCGGATCCAGCTCCTTGCCCAGCAGCTTCCCCAGCTTACGCAGAGTGCGGTCCGTGATGATTAAAATTCCGCCCGTGTCCAATGCCAGCAGTTCCCGGCTGTCCGGTTTATGACGAATCATGGATAATCCGGGTCTGGAGACGCTTTGGATCTCTTGCAGCAATTGGCCATCCCAGCTGAATTTACAGCCGTCGGGCGAGGTTATCCGCAATGGAGGAAATTCGTCCTGCGCGGTGCTTGCTGTAAATTTGCTTTGTATCCCAACAAAACGGAGAGCTGCCGTGCAGTGAAACTACCTGTCCCAGACTACCTTGGAATCATCAATAAAAGCATGGCTCCGATCGCCATACAATCCGTAAGCTGCAATATGCGTGTGATTCAGATGCTCGCCGGCCATCGATTTTACCGGATATCTTGTGATCTGTGTGACATGCCCGATAGACTGCCGGTTCATTTTTCTCGCCTCTCTCTGCTCGCGCGATCGTATATGCAAACCTCAGGAAACAATTATTTTCTCAACAATGCCGGCGATCCGCCGTTCACGGGTTTCCTGCGTTTTGGCATCCTCCACCTGCCTGACAAATTCTTTGCGTTTCGAGTATGACAAGGCATTGAAGACCTCCACCGCTCCGGTCTGGGCTGACAGCGCCGCTGTGAGATCATGCGGAACCTCGACGGTCCGAGGCTCCAAATCAAGCTCAAGGGTCACTTCTACCCTGTCGCCGGCAGCTACTCCCGCCGCTTCCCTGTGAACCGCGTTCAAGGGGAGAAAGAACTCACTGCCGTAAACCGCGACAGTACTGCGATAGGTATAGCCATTCAAACTGACTGTAACACTAGGTTTCATCTTCTTGCCAAGCGCAGCTACTGCTTCCGCAGGCACCTGAATTCCGGTAGCGTTCTTCCCTTCCGCTTTCATTATAATGGTGTTAAACGTTACAGCCATTCTGGATTGCCCCCGCATTCTGGTCATCGTGGAACGGTTGAACACGGAACAAAGCTAAAATCCAAACCCTATTTTGTCATTATTCGTGAATAATGGCGATTATCCTGTCCAGCGATATCGTATTGTAAAATTATTTGCCGCGAGGGCAGAGTTCGATTCTTCCCTCAATCCATAAGTTAAAAGGGAATGTCCCAGAAGCCATATCAATCTACAGCTTTCGGGATATCCCCTTGTTTGGCGGACTTGTTTGGCGAAGCGCTTGAAAAGGCATGCCGCTTGAAACCCTCTCAATCGTCAATGGCCTGGTATGCCGAGCTCCAGAAATCGAGGAGTACATTGGGGGGACCCGGATTATCCATCAACCGCTGGGTCAACAGGATCCCTATCAGCTCCTCCTTGGGATCCGAATATGCGGATGTGCCCGTGCTGCCATCCCAGCCGAATCTCCCGGGGACCCCGGCCAGATCATCGCGCCGGACAGAGACGCCGACACCGAAACCCCAACCGCTGCTGCTGCCCAAAAAAACATGGGCCTCCGCCTTCTGCTCCGGCGTCAGATGATCCATGGTCATCAGCTCGACCGAGGGGCGTGACAGGATGCGCATGCGTCCGCTGCTCCCCTTGTTCAGCATCATCCGGCAGAAGGCCAGATAATCGTCAGCGGTTGAGACAAGCCCTCCGCCTCCGGATGGAAAGACGGACGGCGACCTCCATAGACTGCTTTGCGGTTCGTCATGGACCATCAGCCCTCCCGTTTCACGATTGGTCATGTAGCTTGGGGGCAGCCTGTCCAGCACGCTATCCGGCACATGAAATCCGGTATCCTTCATTCCAAGCGGCTCGAAGATGCGTTCACGGGTGAAATCTTCCAGCGCCCGGCCAGCTGCCCGTGATATCAGGACGCCCAGAACATCGGATCCGGTGTGATACATCCAGGCTTCTCCCGGCTGATGGATCAGCGGCAGGCTGCCAAGACGCTTCATCCACTCATCCGGAGCGATGGATATCGGATTGGGCCCCGGAGCAAGTCCCGCTTCCGCAATCGCCTTCTGGATCGGGTACCTGCCGGGGGGAGCCATAACAGCTCCTATTCCCAATCTGAGGGTCAGCAGATCACGCAGGGTGATGGGCCTGCTCGCAGGAACAGTATCGTCAACCGGCCCCTCCAGGCGCTTGAGAACCCTGCGGTCAGCCAGTTCAGGCAGAAATTCATCAACCGCGTCGTCCAGCCTGAGCTTGCATTCCTCGACCAGAATCATGGCTGCTGCAGCTGTGACCGGTTTCGTCAACGAGGAGATGCGAAAGATCGTGTCGCGGCGCATCGGATCGCTCCCCCCGATCCCCTTCATTCCGATTGCTTCGACATGAAGCTCTCCCCGCCGGCTGACAAGCGTAACCATACCGGGCAGATCGCCCCGTTCCACATAGCCGGTCATGACGCCGCGCATGCGGCCGAGCCGCTCTTTCGATAATCCGCCATTGCTCATCGTTTGCTGCCCCCAATCTTTTACTGACATTTCCTGCTGTTCATTTTATCATAATGGCGAAGCACCCATTTCTCTTCAATTGCTGCCTTGGTCAACTGCAAGCTGCATCACCGGTTCTGTTGCATAGGCATTATTCAATTGCTTACAATATGAAAGGCAAATGAAGAACCGGCTTCGCTGCACTCCGGCAGCTGAAGCAGGCTGCTTTCCGTCAATCTAATAGAAATTTATAGACGCCAATCTTAAAAATGCTATAAGGTTATAAGATAGCCCAACAATAAATGCGAGGTGGAATTGATATGGATAAGGACACATTGGAATTATTCCGTACCCTGACCGAAATGCCGTCCGCTCCCGGCTTTGAGCGCGAGCTCAGGGAGTTTGTGCGGGGGGAACTGGGGAAATATACCGATGAGATTGTACAGGACCGGCTTGGGAGCATTTTCGGTGTGGTCCGCGGCGATTCGGAAGGCCCGGTTATTATGGTAGCCGGCCATATGGACGAGGTTGGTTTCATTATCAATGGCATCACCGACACCGGGATGCTCAAATTCCAGACGCTCGGCGGATGGTTCAGCCAGGTGCTGCCTGCCCAGCGGGTACAGGTCATTACTGACCGCGGTCCCATTGAAGGCGTAATCGGCACAACTCCTGTCCATCTGCTTAATGAAGCTGCGCGCGGGAAGCCGCTGGATGTCAAACAGATGTATATTGATATTGGTGCGGACGACCGGCAGGGTGCCGAGGACATCGGCATTCGGCTCGGACAGCCGGCGCTGCCTGTCTGCCCCTTTACCCCGCTCGCCAATCCGAAGAAGATCATGGCTAAAGCCTGGGACAACCGTTACGGCGTAGGGCTGGCCATAGAACTGCTCAAAGAACTTCGGGGAGCGAAGCTGCCCAATGTGCTGTACGCAGGAGCCACTGTGCAGGAGGAAGTGGGCGTACGCGGTGGGCGTACTTCTGCTCGGATGATCAAGCCAGATTTGTTCTTCGCTCTGGACGCCAGCGCCGCGAACGACATGACAGGCGACCGCCAGGCGTTCGGGCGGCTGGGTGCGGGAGCGCTGCTGCGCATCTTCGATCCCACGATGATTACGCATCGCGGAATGCTCGAATTTGTCCGCGATACGGCCTCCACCCACAGGATCCCCGTCCAGCCCTTCTTCTCCGCAGGCGGGACGGATGCCGGTCAAGTCCATGTGGAGGGAATCGGCATTCCTTCCGCTGTCATCGGCGTCTGCGCGCGGTATATCCATACCGCAGCTTCGATCCTCCATGTCGATGACTATGCCGCAGCGAAGGAATTGCTCGTCAAGCTGGTGCAGACCTGCGATGCGACTACTTTCCAAACCATACTGGAGCGTTCTTAAATCAAGACTTGTCCTCTCACGCATAACAAACAATACCCCTGGTTGAAGAACCGGGGGTCTCTTGTTGGTTATGCAGTCATTCTTTCCTTTCAAGTTCGTATCTGGACCCACAATTATTACATTTATTTCCATTTTTTCAATCACGGGCGAACAAGGCGAACAAGGCGATCCTGATTGCATCAACGAGATTCATCAGGCTTACAAAAACTTGTTGCGGTACTCAGTTGGCGTCAAGCCGTACTGCTTCTTGAAGGTTTCCCGGAAATGATCCTGGTCCGCATAGCCGATCCAGTCGCAGATTTCGTAGATTTTATTCGCGGGATCCTTAAGCAGCCGTGCCGCTTCTTCCATCCGAAGCCGGATAATCGTATGATTGATCGTCGTGCCTGTCACTTCCTTGACCAGCAGATTCAAATATTTGTCGCTTAAGCCAACCGCAGCCGCTACTTCCGAAAGCGCCAGCTCCTTGCGCGTATACCCTTCCTTCACGTAGCGGATTGCCTGTTCCACCAGCTTCTTCTTCTTGAGGCTGCCGGACCAGTCATCGGGAGACAGCGCCTCCGAGAGATTGGGCAGCGTTTCTTTCACCGCCTGCTCAGCCAGCGCCATTCCCCGGCGTTCTTCCCGCTCTTTGCGAAGCTCCTGCACCGTATTTGACATCACCCGTTCGATCTCGGCAGGATCGATCGGCTTCAGAATATATTCCAGCACCTGCAGCTTGATCGCCTGCCTCGCATGCTCGAATTCATTTAATCCGGACAAGATGATGCAGCGGATATCAGGCTTTCTCGCTTTTACAGCTTCAATCAGCTGCAGACCGTTCATCCTCGGCATCCCGATATCGGTCAGGAGCAGGTCCGGCTCCTCCCGTTCCAGCCAGATGAGAGCCTCCTCCCCGTTCTCGACGGCGCCGAGCAGCCTGATTCCGATACCCTCCCAGCGAATGGAGCGGATCAAAGCTTCGCGGACCGTTCTTACATCCTCTGCAATAAGCAGCTTGAACATGCCGATGCCTCCTATCATTGTAAAACCGGATCCGGGCGAAAGGGCATAACAGCTTCGACGCAGGTTCCTTCATTGACCTCCACATAACGCAAACCAAACGGTTTCCCGCAGTGCAGCTGGATTCTCCGATGAACATTCATGGTGCCGTATCCGGTTCCGCTTTCGCTTAATTTACCGCCGGCATCGCCGGCTGGCTGTTCCAGCAGAGCGTGGTTCATCCGCAGAGCATCGCAGCCCTTTCCGTTGTCTTCGACACGAAGTACGAGCGCTTTTCCTTCCAGTCGGGCTGAAATCGCAATCCGGCAATCGGCCGGCTGGTCGGCAAATCCATGAATGATGGCGTTCTCCGCCAGCGGCTGCAGGCATAGATGCACGATTGTCGCGGATAAAAGCTCATCCGGCACATTTACGGCAACCTGCAGATTATCCATCATCATCTGCTGGATATGAAGATAGGCTTCCACCTGCCTGATTTCATGCTCCACGGTGATCCAGGCCTGTCCCCGATTCAAGCCATAACGAAATACATTGGCGAGGGAGCGGACAATCCGGCTTGCTTCCACATCTCCCGCCATTATCGCCCGGCAGTTGATCAGATCCAGCGTATTGTACAGAAAATGGGGGTTGATCTGGGCATGCAGCAGCTCCAGCTGGAGCTGGCGGCGCTCCATCTCTTCGACAAACGATTTTTCGATCAAGCCGTGAATGGTCACAAGCATGGAAGCAAACTTCTGGTGAAGCTCATCCACTTCATAGATTCCCGAATTTTGATTGGGCAGCGGCTCTTTGAATTCCACGACCTCGGGACGCTGAACGGCGCTGACCAGCCTGGTGATCGGAACCGTGACCCGCACGACAATTCTGCGGAGCCAGAAGCCTGCAACAAGCAGCGCAGCAGCAGCGGTAGCTGCGCCGATAGCCGAGATCACAATGGTATACCGGCTGAAATGACTCTCCGGGACGACAGTCAGCAGCTTCCAGCCGTTCTCCAGCGTTTCGAACATGACCCGGTCCTTCTCCCCGTCCACCTTCGCGACAAGCGAGCCGCTTGCGCCTGTCAATGCCTGCACGTATGGAAGCCCGCTTACATTTTCAAGAAATTTGTAGCGCTCGCTGAAGATAACCCGGTCGCTTTCGTCCAGCAGCAAATGATACCCTTTCTCCAGCGGAGCATTATCGAACACGCTCTTGATGCTCCCGGTATCCGCGCCGATGATGATCGTCCCGATGCTGCGCCCGTCCTTGATGCTGCTCTTCTTTCTCGCAGAATAAATCATCGCGGCGTTGGCCTGGCCTGACTTCTGACCCCACCAGACGGTCCGCTGTTCTCCTTCACCCAGGCTGCGGTACCATGGCTCGCTTTGCAGATCCCCGGATTTGAATATCCCGGTCACCGGGTAGAAGTGATCCGTCGCCATCTCATAAAGTCCGACGCCCGGATCGAGCGCCAGGGAGACCACATAGGACTGCTGCGCGTCTCTGCGGGAACCGAAATCATTGAGAAGCGACAGCAGGGACAGATTTTGAAGATTGGACTGCAGCGCGAAGAAATCGCCTACCGCCTCGAAGGATTTCTCATAATTGTTTTCCAGCAGGCTTTCAATCGATTGGTTCGTGGAGACGAAAGCTGCCACGTTGTTCATCGTATCGAATTGATACCATACATTCCGGTAAACAAATTTCATCGACTGCTCCGCCATCTTGTGGGTATGGTCGTTCTGTACCCGTATAAGAATGTAGCTCGCCGCTGTTGCAAATAGCGCGATGAAGGTGACGATGAGTACAAAGATCGGAAGACTGAGCTTTGACAGCAAGCTCGAACTGCCGCTCCGCAATCGTTTCCTGTTGAGCATTGTCCCCTCCTTCTGCCTGACATCAGGCCATTTCCGGGAGAAGCCCATTCAGACGGCATTCAAGTCCGAGGGGCTCTCTCTGATAGCTATGGCTTCTGTAAAACTTCGATAAATCCCGCTGAGGCTTAATAATAGGCTTAACCGCAAGCAGGATGCCAGACCGATAGAACCCTTTCCGGCAATTCAACCTATGGGCTGATTAAATTGTACAAGGCTTGTGCGGCTTCCGCACGCGTTGAAATTCCTTTTGGTTCAAATAGGCCCTCGGCACGGCCGCGGATCAAATGGAGTTCTGCCGCTTCCTGCACATATTGTGCGGCCCAGGCCGAAATCTCGGAACTATCTGCGAACAGAGCTGGCATGGACGGCGACAGTTCCGCATCTGGAAGCAATTTGTGCGCCTTCATCAGCATAGTGACCATTTCTTCCCGTGTGATAAGGCCTTCCGGATCGAAGGCTCCGGCGCTCCTGCCTGTGACAATTCCGGCCTCATAAGCGATGGAAACCGCCCCTCTATACCAATCGTCCGCCGATACGTCGGCAAACGTCACTTCGCCCTGCTTCGACAGCTTCAATGCGTGGACCAGCATGGCCGTGAATTCGGAGCGCATTACGGGACGGCCAGGCTCGAACAACATGCCGCTTGTTCCTTGAACGATTTGTTTTGCGGCAAGCTCTTCAATCACATTGTAAGCCCAATGACCCGCTGAGAGGTCGGAGAAATCTCTCTTCACTTCCAGAACCGCATATTTGCTAAGATGATGAATTTGCGCGGTCAATCGGCCGCCGGCATATTCCCCGCCGATGTACTCGAGCCTGCCTTCATCAGAAATGAAATAAATACCCGCCAGCCTTGGATTTATGGAATCATCGACCTTAAGGCTCATCGTAACCGGCACATCCAACTGCGTGAGCTTTCCGGTCGTGCCGTCGGCTGCTGTGATGGTAAGGCTTATTTCATAGGTTTCGCCGCCCGGCTTGATGGACATATTAGGGTCCTGCTGTCGTTTTGCCATAATATCGTTCACCGCAGACGGCGTGAGCAGCTCCAGCTTCAGCGATATTACACTGCCCTCCAGCTTCTCCGCCGGGAGCTGGCCGGACAGCTTCCTGATCAGCTCGGACGGAATCTCAAGAACCAGATTATCCGTCTTCAATTCAAGCTTATTCTGCGCCAGCAGCTCGGCGGCATTTGCCGGCAGCTGGACTGCTGTTGTATCCGCCGGAACTTCCACTGTAACGATGCCTTCGGACAGATTTGTGAGCATATCCGGCAGTACAATTACAGTCCCGGCAGCCGGAGCAGCAGGCTCGGCCGGTGTAACTGCCGCTGGCGGCGGAAAGTAGATATAGGCATTCGTCACGGTTACCGTGCTTGCTGCGGTATAACCGCCATCTGCTGTCACGGCAGTAATAACGGCTGTGCCCGCTCCAAGCGCTGTTACATTTCCGCTGCTGTCCACAGCGGCTACAGCTGTGTTGTCCGATGACCAGGTCAGCGCCTTGTTCGCCGCGTCCGCCGGACTCACTGCTGCAAGCAGAGCTGCGGCTCCGCCCACCGTAAGTGACAGTGTGCCCGGATCAAGGGTAATGCCTGTTACGCGGACCTCTGCTGGCTCCGATACCGTTACTTCGCTGGCTGCTGCGAAGCCGCCATCTTGCGTTGTTGCCGTAATTACGGCTGTACCCGCTCCAAGCGCTGTTACATTTCCGCTGCTGTCCACTGCGGCTACAGCTGTGTTGTCCGACGACCAGGTCAGCGCCTTGTTCGTCGCGTCCGCCGGACTCACCGCTGCAAGCAGCGCTGCGGTTCCGCCCGCCGTAAGTGACAGTGTGCCCGGATCAAGGGTAATGCCCGTTATGCTGATTGGCTCCGCAGTTACAGTAACGGTGCTGACTGCCGTCATGGAACCGTCAGCCGTCGTTGCCGTAATGATTGCCGTTCCCGGCTCTACTGCCGTCACTTTGCCCGCAGGGTCGACGGTTGCGGCCGCCGTGTTATCCGAGCTCCATGTCACCGTTTGATTCGTCGCATCTGCCGGTTCGATGGCTGCTGTCAGATCAGCGCTCATACCGGGCGCCAATGAAAGCGTCGATGGACTCAGCGTAATGCCGGTGACTCCAATCGTTTGAGGGGTTACGGTCACCACGCAGGCTGCGGAGAAGCCTCCGTCTGCCGTTGTGACTGTAATGACCGCAGTACCCGGTCCTGCCGCCGTCACTTTGCCAGCCGCATCGACGGCTGCGACGGCGGCATTATCCGAATTCCACGTCACCGCTTGATTAGCCGCATCCAAGGGTTCAATAATAGCCGATAACGGGAATTCCTCTCCAGGCTTCAGCGCCAGCTCTGCGGAATCCAGAGAAACGCCGGCCACCGGTACCTGCGGGTCGTCATCTATGAAAGCAAACGAGTCATAGAAGGAGGTGTTCTTGGCATCAGCCGTCCCGTTGGTCCATTGGATAAAGTTATCTCTTCCGTTCTGGAAGTCCGCATCGTTAATGGCGATGTTAAAGCCTATGCTTCCGCCCAGCTCCGGGATCAAGTCCTTGACATGAGACGCTGGTATCTTGAACTCATACAGCGTTTTGCCTGCCGATTCATCACGAACCGCTTTGAAGGGAGTATGGCCGCTCACCTCGCCGCTTGGATTCGGCGGCGTCGAGTTAAAGATATTCGCAAGCAGCCTGCCGTCATCCGCCAGGGCAAAGCCCCATTCAACATCGTCGACTCCGTAAGGAGCCTCGCGGTTGCCCAGAGGATCCAAGGTCACCTGGACCGAATCGTTCTTCCACATATTCGCCGCATTCTCGGATTGCTTGTGCACGTTATCGCGAACCGCTACCGCAAAATAGAGGCCATCCTCCGCCCACTTGGCGTAAGCGGTCGCTTCCAGATTGGCGGGATCGTGGAATCCGCTCGCATTCTGGGCTTTCGTGCGCAGGTGGAACGGAAATGCATCCTGCCATTCGGCCAGACTGCCGTCGACCGTCACAGCTGACGCATGCTGTACCAGATTGAATTCAACCGGCATGAGCGAATCGTGAAAAATCATCTTGCCGCTTGCCGCTTCATCAACCTGCAGATCCACTGAATATTCATTGAACGCGGCTTGCGTATGGTACGTCCAATGGAAATCCATCCCGATGACATCGCCTTTCTTCAATCCGCTGAAAGCATCGGTCGTAACCGGCGCAAGCAGTGCCCCGTCCGGACCTTTAACGGTCACCCTGCCGGATTTGACAGCTGATGAGGTGCCGGTCAGCTGTACCGTCAGCACATCCAGCTCTTGAATCGTCTTCTTGACGGGGACGAGCCGGACTTGAAGGCCATCTTCGACCGTGAGCTGAACATCCTTCGTGTCGAATACGGCTCCCTCATGCATGATATCGAACCCGATATCGTATCTTCCCTTGATCGTGCCTTCCGGTACGAGCACAGGATAAGGGACATCCAGCGAGCCATGCGCAGGAAGCGTCAATTCACCCGGCGTTGGACCGGTCTGTGCAGCATCCCAGCCTTCCGGCAGCCCCGCCTCTATCGATACCTGCATGGGAGCATCCGTATCGTTAACGAGCGAAAGATTGAATGTATTGACATAACCCGCTTCTCCAGTTGCCTGCGTCGGTACGACGTTCACCATCACACCGATGAATTTGGGCGTCTCTGAAGCGGAAATCGCCTCGGCCGCACCGGCAAATTCCCGTGCCAGCAAATTATAGGTATAGCTGTTTGCGTAATCTCCCCGTGCAAATGCGTCTTCCGCCAATCTGCCGTACCGGTTCATTCGCAGCACTGCAGACGCGGTTACGGGCATAACATTGTATCCGCCTTTCTTGACATTGAATGAAGCTGTCGCGGCTTGCGCTGCTGCAGCATAATCCAGAATATTGGCCCCAGATCCTTCATAGGCGTAGGACAACGCGACGGATGCATATTCCGCCATATTATACAGCGTTTCCAATGCGACGTAGCCGGGAGCCGGTTCCAATGATCCGGCACCGATCTGGCCGGCGATCTGTTCCATCAGCGCATAAATATCCTTGATCCCCTGCTCCAACCCCGGAGCCGGGCGCTCCCCGGCAGCTGCCGCCGCAAGAGATGAATGGATACGGCCAAGTTCTGTCAGATCCGCGTCGATAAGCTGAGCGTTCTCCGGCGTCCGCAGCTGCGTAAGCCTGGCTGCGGCTTCCTGTTCTTTTCCTTGAAGAAGCGTGTCCGCTGAGTCGAATACAAAACCGGCAGGCGCTCCCGTAATATATACGGGTGAGCCGGATACCGTAAGCTGAACGCTGCCGCCCGCTCCCGTTACCGGAATCTCCACACCGTTAATATCCTTGACCTGCAGCCCCGCTGCTCCGAAAGGAAGCGTAATCTCGCTTGTCAGCGGCTTGACGGCCGGATTATCCTTGTGGTCGACCTTCTTCCAGGCCACAATGACCGGCTCGCCGTCATTAAGAAATACATGTACGGCCACATCCGGATTCCCGGTATCCATGGTTCCAATATAACGCGATTTATCCAGGGTGGTCATCAGATTATTGACGGCGGCGTAGGCAAGCTTCGGTCTGCCGTCGTTGTCCGTGATCCCCCAGAAGATATCATAGTACCTGTCATCCGTGCCATCGTTTTTGTAGTTGTAATATTCATAAGCCTTGACTTGATCTGTGATCAGGTAATTCAGGAAGGCGCGGACGACATAATCCCGCTGGGTTTCCTCCGTAACGGAGGGATATCCGGCATTGGCCGTCGGCCAGCCCCCCTCTGTCAAATAATAGTCCTTCCAGCCCCCGTAGGCGTTGACAAGATCCTTCACTCCGTCCATCATGCTCTGCAAATTGCCATCCGGCATGGAGTTGTAAACATACGGGTGATAGGAATACGCATCGGCATAATCATAGGAGCCAAGCTCCAATTCCTTCGGCAGCACGCTGCGCACGCTGGAGGTATGGTCACCGGCGAGCAGCATGGCGTCCGGGTCCGCCTTTTTCATATTCAGGTACGCGATCTTCTGCATCTGCACGAACTCCGCCGGAATATACGGCTTGGTGAAAATCTCGGGTTCGTTCGGCATCTCCCATTGACGGATCTTTCCTTTATAACGGCTGACGGTATTGTAAACGAAATCGCCCATCGCTTTCAGACCATCGGTCGTATTGACGGTACCTTCCTGATAGTACGGGTTTCTGTCAATGCCCAGCACTGTAATTTGATTAAATCCGTAGGAGAACAGCTTATCCAGCCTGGCATCGACATTCGTGTAATCGTACACCTTGTTTCCCGACGTATCCGTCACCTTGCGGTCTGCCTCCTCCCAGGTAATGCCTGAGCGGTGATGACGGGCTCCAAGCTTGCGCGCACCGTCGATAATATCGTCTTTCCAATTGAGCGCATAATGCGTATTGAGACCGAATTTGCTCTCGTTGTCGAGATCAAGGCCCTGAACCTCTGCGGATTTTTTCACAACGGCGAGGCGCATTTTTTTCGCTTTGTCAGGCTGCGCCACCCCGTCTACGGCAAATTCGGCAGACACCTCATAGGTGCCAATATCATGCAATGCAGGGTCAAAAGGAAACTCATCCGCATTCTTCGCATACTTGGCCACGGTATAGGTTTTGGTTCCCGAAGCAACAGCAGCCTTGTCTCCATCTGCCCTGCGTACGGTATAATCCATCCGGAACTCACGCGCCTTGGCGCCTGCATCCAATGCCAGCGATAGTCCCGGTGATTCCTCTTGCGTGTAGATGCCGGCGTAATTGCCGGAGGGCTGAAGATCCAATACATAAGGCGCAGGTATCGGTTCGATGGAGAAATTATCAATCATCAGATTGATTCCGCCTACCACATTCCATTGAAAATAACCTTTCTGCAGGGCCAGCGGATCGGAATCGTCCCCGCTCGCCACCTCTGCGCCGTCAATAAACAGCTCATGCGTGATGCCGCTGATTCGCAGCGCATAATCATGCCAGTCGTCAAGCAGCGACTTTACATGGTTGGCGATGTAGTAGTTGCCTCCAAGCGTCGTTTTTCTCATCAGAAAATACTTGGAGTTATGCGTAGCCCATTCCATCGCATTGTTGTTCATATCGTCTACGGCGCGGTATCGAAAGCGCCATGTGTTCTGTACCGCCGTACTCGTCCGTTCATATTTCGCCTTGAATTTGACGACGAAATTATCTGCGTTCAGGTACATGGGAAGGTTCAGCTTGGCGCTGCCCGATTCATTCAGATTAAATACTTTGCCGCCGCCATCCGGCAGCTGAATCACTTTTGTGCTGCCTCCGGTCGTCCAGCCTGAGGGAGGCGAACCGGCCGTCTCGGCCTCAAAATCATTCACATAAGGCTGGATCTCATCAACGACGACGGCAGCCTCCCCGGACAGCGGATAGCGGGCTGTGCGGCCGTCCTCATCATGCGCGGAAATATAATAGCGGATAAGTCCCGCCCGGTTCGTTCCCGGAATAACTGCCATAAAAGAAGCGCTTCCATTTCCTTCCGCTTCAATAACTTGAGCAGGCGCATCCTCCCCGTAACCATAGTAGACCGATGCCGTCACGGAGGAAGTGCTCTCCCCCAGTGTGAAGGAAACAGGCAGGTTCGTATTGTATGGCACACTGGCAACCGGTGTATGATTGATAGTGAACGTGTTCGGAGTGGCAATCGTTCTGACCTCCACATCGCCGACACTCAAATTGACAGCGCCACTGACGCTTTTCAGAGAGAAGCCAACTCCGCCGGCCGTGAGATCGGAATCAGTGAAAACGGTTACGGGTGTCCCGTCGATAACAAGCTTGAATTCGGCACCGTTAACCTCCAATTCGTATTGATGCGAATCCCCCATGTTGAAGCTCGGCAGCACGGTCCTGATATCAAATTGCCTTCCTACCTGCACATTGGTTGAGGAATTGGCAAACTTCCAGAATTCAACCGATTTGGCATTTTTGAATTCCAGAAAATAATAATTCGTACTGGAGCTGTACCTGAACAGCGTACGGAAGCGGTCGGACCGGGCGTCAAACGACAGGGTATAATCCTGGGTGCTGTATGGCAGCGCTGATGCCTTCACGACCGCACGCTGCGGAGCCCCGGTCGATGTCGTTGTGCCGATCATGCGGGCTTCGGCGCCGCTGCCCTGCGTCTGCCAGGCCGTACTGCCGAACATATCCCATTTGCCGAGCCCGCCGGCAAAGCTGTCCTCAAACAGCACTGTCGAATTCTGCGCTCCCGCCGGTGCGGGAAACAACTGCAGCAGCATAACTGCAATCAACAATAAGCTTATATTTCTGACCCTCATGACCATTCATGTATCCCTCCGAAAATGGCAATATAGCCCCCGCCAATACAGTTCACCTGCATTGGCGGGGGTTTTTAAAAGTTCGGTGATGAACCGGAGGAGCAGTCGGAAATAGTCTGGAGAAGCGTAAGCTGAAAGCTTTCGTAAGAAAGCTGCTTCGGAAGCCTACACTTACAACCTTTATACCCCGAATTTGCCATTTAAAGATATCCAAATTCAAAAATTCAGGGGTACAACAGCGATTGGAAGACGTTTCCGCATGCGCAGCCACTCTTTCTCACCGGGGCTTAAAAGACTAGCCGGCTTTACTTGCCCGATTTCTTCTGGAAGGATTCCTCGAGCTCCGCAAGAATTTGCGTACCGCCCTGGGTTTTCCATTTTTCCACGAATTCATCGAATTTCTTGATGTCACCGCCCATGATGATTTGCGTAAATACGGCGTCGCGCATCGTGTTCAGTTCAACCAGCTTGGCGATTTTCGTTGGCGAATCCAGATAGTTGGATGCGTCCGTGATCTGGTAAGGATTGTTGATGGCTACACCCAGCGCCTCGGAGAAGCGAAGCGGGAGAGACTCCAGATAACGCGGCCAGCCGTTTAATCCAGGTGCGAAGGTGTAGGCTTGTGCGCCCCGGAAATTGCCGTTCTTATCCTGCTGTGTCTTGGGATCGACCAGCTCGGTTACCGTTACGTTCTTCATCTTGCCATCTACAATCGTGTAATCCTCGCCTTCGATTCCCCAAACTGTCAGCATCTGATTTTCCGGGGACAAGGATTCTTCAATAATGGACAGCACTTTCTTCGGATCCTTGGTCTTCGCGCTGATCGCGCTCATTTGAGAGAAAGGAGCACCCGATGGAGCAACCGCCTTGCCGTCTGCTCCGACAAGCGATCCAGTCAGCGTGAGATACTTGAATGGCTGCTCGGCCTGGTTTTCCAGCTTGCCGTCGGCAGCCAGCTTGCCGCTTTTAATCAGCTCGTTCGTCTCGATCTGCATATCGTAATCATTTGGCGTTGACCACCAGCCCATGTAGGAGAACAGCTTGCCGCTGTACAGCTTCGCACGCAGCTGCTCTTC
This sequence comes from Paenibacillus sp. JT31N17, assembly GCF_056269255.1. Taxonomy (NCBI): domain Bacteria; kingdom Bacillati; phylum Bacillota; class Bacilli; order Caryophanales; family Paenibacillaceae; genus Paenibacillus; species Paenibacillus sp. JT31N17. The sequence continues at coordinate 638,851 of NZ_JBWDNP010000001.1, read as the reverse complement.
CTTGATGGTTGCGAACTCCTTGTCAATCAGGCCTTCCGCATACATTTTTTGCAGGAATAACAGCGCTTCCCTCATTCTTGGATCAATATCATAATTGCTGAACTTGCCATCCTGCTCGGTGAAATATCCAGGTGTTACGCTGAATGCGCCAAAAATATTGTCAAAGGAGTTGTTGGCATATTTCTGTTGCCCGATCTGAGCCGTATAGCCTCCAAGCGGAGTTACATCCGGCTTTGCCTCTTTGATTTTCTTAAGCAGGTTGTAATACTCATCAAGCGTTTTCGGCACAGTGGCGCCTACTTCTTTCAGATAATCCGTACGCATGGCCAGATCCCAACGGTAACCCGCGCCCGGTCCGCCTTGATAAGGAATCCCGTAGATCTTGCCGTTTACTTTCGCCTGCTCGAAAATTTCCATCGGCACTTCCTTCAAAATATTCGGCGTATCCGTAGGGTTGATCATATCGGTAAGGTCGACAAATGCGCCCTGCTGCGCATATTTTTGGAAGTCATCGGCAAAATCGATACGGGTGACATCCGGAATGTCGCCGCTGGACATTTTCAGATTCAGCTTGGTTTTATACTGCTGAACATCCACCATTTCAGGAATAATTTTGATATTAAGCTTCTTCTCGATCGCTTGCTTGATAACATCCTTCGATGGGTCGTACGGCAGGGAAATATCCTGGCCTTTCAGCCATTTGAGCTCGTAAGGCTGTGAATCCGCTGTGGCTTCAGGTTTATCTGTGGTTTCCGTTGCTGCCGCCGGTGTTGTTGTATTGGCCGGCTGATCATTCGTTCCTCCATTTGCCCCGTTATTGTTGCTGCCGCACCCTGAAATTGCCAGAGTTCCGATCATTACGGCTGCAAGTACTCCGAATGACCATTTTTTCTTCTGCTTTGACATGAGCAATAATCCCCCTTCAAAATATCTGATCTATATTTACCCTGGAGAAGCCGTTCGAAAAGTCCAACCCTGTCATAGGTGAATTCACTTTTTGAGCATGCGTCTTTTAGGGGTAAACCGATGGTTATGGACGTTCTTTCGTCTACCCTTTGACCGAGCCGATCAGCATACCCTGTTCAAAATACTTCTGGATGAACGGGTAGATGATCACCATCGGCAGAGCGACGATAATGATGGCGGCCATCTGGATGCCGATGGTTGGCGGCGGTTTGGAGCCTGCCGCTTCGAGCAGCTCCGGCGGAAGACTGGAGCTTGCGATTATGGTCCGCAGCACGAGCTGTACCGGCGCTTTATGCCAATCCGTGACATACAGCAGGGCATTGAAGAAATCGTTCCAGTAGGTCACCAGGTAAAGCAGTCCGACGGAAGCGATAACCGGCATCGAAAGCGGGAGCACAATCTGCCACAGGATTCTGAATTCAGAAGCCCCGTCAATGGAGGCGGACTCCTTCAAGCTCTCGGGAATGCCCTCGAAAAATGATTTCATAATGATCATATTGAAGGCGCTGTAGGCCATGACGAGAATGAGAACGTAATCGGAGTTGAGCAGCCCCAGATTTTTGATGGTCAGATAGGTGGGAATCATCCCGCCCTTGAACAGCATGGTGAATACAAAGAACAAAATAATGATCCGCCGTCCGGGCAGCTTCTTGTCCGCCAGCGCATAGGCCGCGGTAGCGGTGAGAAGCAAAGCCAACAGGACGCCGCCCAGCGTGTTGCGGAGAGTGATTCCGTAAGCGCCGTAAATCAGGGATCCTTTGCTCAGCAGGTACTCGTAATATTCGAAGCTGATCGAAGCCGGAAACAGGATCAGTCCGTCCTTTTCGCTGAAGATATGATAAGGCGTAATCGATACGGTCAGGACATACCAGAATGGAATAATAATGATCAAGGTCAAGATGGTGAGCACGATATAGTTGGTTGTGACGAAGGCGGTCTCGCCTCTCGTGAGCTTCATAGTCCGCTTCCCCTTCTTTAGAAAATGCCGGAATCATTGATCCGCTTGGCAAGATGATTGGCGATGAGCACCATTGCAAGGCCGATAACGCCTTTGATGACATCTGCCGCTGCCGCCAGACTGAGGTTGAACTGTTCAATACCAACCCGGTAAATATAGGTATCGAGGATATCCCCCACTTCGAATACCATCGGGTTGTACAGATTGATAACCTGATCCAGCCCTGCGCTCATGATGTATCCGACTCTCAGGATGAAGATGACTACGATGGTCCCCGTAATTCCCGGCAGCGTGACATGGATGATTCGTTGAAACCTCGTCGCACCGTCCACAATAGCCGCTTCATAAACCTCCGGGTTAAGCCCGGCAATCGCAGCCATGTAGATGATAGCGGCCCAGCCCATCTCTTTCATCGCATCCGTGACGACGAGAATGGTCCGGAAATAACCGGGTTCAACAAGCAGATAGGCCGGCTCCCCGCCGAACCATTCAATGATCTTGTTGATGATTCCCGTTTCAGGCGAGAGAAGTACGGTAATGATGCCTCCATACACAACCCATGACACGAATCTTGGCAAGTAAACGGCGGTCTGCAAAGTCTTCTTGAACCATCTGGTCCGGATTTCGTTCAGTGAAAGCGCCAGCAAAATCGGACAAATGAATCCGCTTATCATCTTGTACAGACTGATGAGCAGGGTGTTCACGAAGGCATTGCGGAACATCTCGGATTCGAAGAGCATCCGGAAATATTTCAGCCCCGCCCACTCGCTTCCGGAGAAGCCTTGAATCACGTTGTAATCCATAAAGGCGATGCTAATCCCGTAAAGGGGAAGGTAATCAAATATGAAAACCCATACAAAAGCGGGCAGCAGCAGGATATAAAGCAATTTGAACTTCCAGATCCTTATCAGCTGCCTCTTGAGAGGCGCCTCTCCTTTCTTCTTGGCAGTTACAGCAGTTGCCAGTTCCATCTTTCCCTCCTCCGATCCTTCTCTCTCTGTCCGCTTTCCTTCAAGAAAGTGCTTACATCAGTAAGCTTACTTGATATCCGGGGAGTGGAAAACCGGAGCAAAGTACAATTATACCCGGGAAAAGTCGCATTGGACGGCCAAATGGCTGAAGGCCATGGAATAGCAAAGCCCGACCGCCGCACTGCGCGATCGGGCTTTGCTTTATTAGTCCGGTGAAACATGTTGGCTGCGCATGCGAAAACGTCTTTCGATCGCTGTTGCACCCTGAATTTTTTTAATTTGGATACCGCTGGTGCAAAGCGATCAACAATAGATACCGTTGATCACTTTGCACCGCTATCTGTTAAATTCGGGGTACAAAGGCGAGCGCTTCGCTTCTCCAGACTGTTTCCGCCTGCTCCGCCAGTCAATCACCGGACTATTAAAGCTGTGCTAGCTGATTGGATTCACTTTCACGTCGTCGATATTCACCGTAACGGCTGGCCCTACGCTTTTGATGGAGAAGCCGACTCCGCCGAGCGTTACATCGGAGTCCGTGAAGGCAGCCGCCAGGGCGCCGTCAATCAGGAGATTGAATACATTTCCGTCGACTTCGACGGTATAATCATGCCAGACGTTCAGATCGAAGCCCGGTATGGCCGCACTGATGTCCACCAAAGCTCCAACCTGCAGAGGAGTCGATGAATTGGGATATTTCCACATCTCTACTTCCTTCGTATTTTTGAATTCCAGGAAGTAATAGCTGGTGCCTGACGTATAACGGAACATCGTCCGGTAGCGGTCTCCCTTGGCTTTATAATTCAGGCTGTAGTTCTGGGAGGAATAAGGAAGCAAGGATGACTTCACTACTGCACGCTGAGGGGAGCCCGCCGTCGTCGTTCCGCTCAATTCCCCGTTTTGCACCTGCCAGGCGGTCGTGCCGAACAAGTCCCAATTGCCCAGTCCGCCGGCAAAGATGTCCTCATACAGAGGCTGCAGCGTGACTGTTACGATGCTGGCTGCCGTGAAGCCGCCATCTGCCGTCACAGCCGTAATAACAGCCGTTCCCGGCGCGATTGCCGATACTTTGCCGGTCGGGTCAACGGTGGCGACCGCCGGATTGTCCGAGCTCCAGCTCACCGTTTGATTCGATGCGTCCGCAGGCGCAAAAAGAGCCGTCAGATTCGTGCTTGTGCCTGATCCCATGGAGAGCGTCTCCTTGTTGAGAGTTATGCCGGTTACAGGAATATTGGCTTGCGTTATCAGCTCCGCATCATCAAACCAGACCGTTCCCGTTCCTTTCAGTCTCAAGCCAAGACTGATCCTGGCCGCGTCGGCAGGCGCCGCAGCGGTTACCACGATTTGTGTCCAGCCGCTTGTTCCTTTCAGGCTGCCTGATGAATACGTACTGCCGGTGACAGTCGTCCCGTCGCTCTTATAGTAGGTGATGTCCGCAGTCGCCCCATCGGTCTGGTTGACGCTATCGGTCTTGGCCCATGCCCGGAGCGTATAGGCCGCTCCCGGATCAACATTGATCATATTGCTGCCTGACAAACTCCAGCTGCCGTTGTCTGCAGCATTTGCGCTGCTGATTTTCACAGAGCTTCCATAAGTACGGGAGGTTACCGTGTCCTTGGTCAGGACGGGTGTTCCGCTTAACGTGCCGGCCGTCCAGTTATCGGGACTTGCTGCGCCATTCTCAAAGCTGTTGTTTGGAACAGCCACGGGAACCCCTGTTTTGGTTGTCGTCCAGTTGGCGAAGTTATAGGTCCATACCTCGCCGCCCTGAGAGGCGGTAAAGATATCCGAGTTCTGGTCCTGCTGCAGCCACGGCGTATCGAATAGCTTGAATGAAGCGTAATCGATCGGCGTATTGTTGATTTTGTGTGTGCCGGTATATGCAGCCGCACCCTGATCAAAGGTAATATCCATGGTATCCCCGCTCAGGCTGGTATAGACAAGGCGCGGGTTTGGGTCATTGATATGGGTGGCGTCCACTGTCGTATTGCTCAGAACGGCGTTCTTGAAGCTGTTCAAGTCGGCATATTCGGAAACGTCCGCGGTTTGAATTATCCAGCCGTTCGTGTCAGCCTGACTGCGAAGAATATTGTAGCTGTAGCTCAATTGGTTGGTCGGATGCAGCCTCGCTGTTGTTTTGACTTTATTCGCCGGGTCGGTAGGCGTCTGGTAATACCAGGAGTACGGCTTCACCATTTTGAAGGCAAAATACATGGGACCCGTATCGCTGAAAATCCATCCTGATTGTTCCTGCCTGCTTTTAATCGAACCGGTATCCGGAAACATCGCATTCACATAATTCATGGTTGGGCTGTTCAATAATTTATACACGCCCACGGCAGCTTTGCCATCCTGCATGACGCGGTGATTGGCAGGCTGATCATAATTTCCTATCGGGAGGTCGCCCTGATCGGCATTTACTCGGAAAACAGAGGCAGGCGAATCCGATTTCCAGCGCAGAACCATAGGAAGATCCTCAATCCAGTTATCGACCCGGTTGTACGTCACCTCGATGGAAAGGCCCCAATCGGGTTTCACCAAAGCCTGACGGTAGGTCTTCAAATTATTGCCGCTTGAATTCTGCAGATTGGTCTTGCGGGAAGAGTAGTCCTTGTGCGTGGACTGCCCGATCCGCAGAGCCATCTCCGGCGGCGTGTAATCCATTCCGCGATAAACCACCATGCCCAGATACTCCAGGTAAGGACGATAGGCCGCCGGAACCATGGCGTCGGAATCGCCTATCCCCTGCTGTGCGCGGTGCTGGCCAAAATATGCCCAGGATAAAGCGGTGTGGTCCGCCCCTCTCCATGACGGGCCGTTCGCCGTAACGCTGTCCCCTTTTGCCCGGCTTGTAGTGGAGATGATATTGCCGTCCGTCCAGTCATTGGCCCACTCGAACCACATGACATCCATGGCCATTTTGACCTTCTGCTTCAAGTCCGGCTCATCTGTATACTGATAGATGGCATTCAGACAGAAATAGGTCATGAAGGTGTATTCGGCGCTTTCATATTCAGCCCAGCCTTCATGTACGGCAGCTTCGATCATTTCCTCAATATTCGCCCTGTTCATGCTTTTCAGAGCGGCTCCGGAGTTGCCGTTCAAGTCGACCAGATCCGGAAAATACTGGCCTACCAGATAGCCCGCCGTATAATTGCTCATCCGCAGGTTCTCGGTCTGCGACAGCTTGGTATAGGCATATTGGGAGAAATACCATTTGACATGCTCCAGCATCGTGCTGCTGAACAGATCGCCCACCATCAGATAGGCATACATTTTGGAGACGGTTTTATACTGCTCCCAGTCATAGGTCTGGTACATATTGTCCAGCTTCTGGAGGTTGCCCGCTACATTCTGCCCATCCAGAATCTGCGCGACATACTGGGCAATATTCAGAGGCAGGCCCCCCATTTCGGAAACCGCTTTCGTCTTATCCCACAGCCATTGCTTCCTGCTGTCAATCGTGCCGGGGTAAGGCGAATAGTTGCTTTCCTCAGGCGGAACCTCGCCGATTGCAACCCCGTCAAAAGCAGCCGTGCTTAGCCGGGAATTCTCGTGGCTTGTAAGAGCAAGCCCGAAGTAGACGGTATTCGGCAGGTTAATCGTCTCTTTCTTGACCAGCGTCCAGATTGCTCCGTCAGTCGATTCGTAAGCGCTGATCACATTGCCCACACGCGCCAGCTTCACCCAGGCCGGCGCCGGCGCTCTCATTCCTGCAGTCAGGGTCGAAGCTCCTCCGGCTTGCAGGCGATCCTGGAAATTAACCCCGTTCAATGGCGTTACAGCCATCATGGCATAGGGCGATTGTGCCGATATGTTCCCGCGGATCATAATGCCTGCCTTCGTCCAAGCCACCGAATTGCCGATGCTTGCAACGCGCGCAACGATCTGTCCGTCGCCCGTCCAAGGCCGGTACACATAATGGAATGCATCCGCCGTTCCGTAGATGTCGCTGCCGGAGCCCTGAACGGTGAATGTGCCGGTCTCCTCGTTATAGCTTGCGCCGCCTGCAACCGCAACCGTGCCGATATCCCGGTCGCCGAACGGCTCAGGCAGTCCGTTTGCCGATGGATCCGTCGTCACCGTGACCCCGTTACTGGCATCTGACAAATTTCCCAGTCCGTCTCTTGCCTTTACGGTAAAATCATAGGCCGTATTCGGCGTCAATCCGACTACGGTATCAGCAGTCGTGGCACCGCTTACAGAGGATGCCAGAATACCATCCTGGTAAATGTCGTAGCGGGTAACCGCCACATTGTCTGTCGAAGCCGTCCAGGACAGGCTGACGTCAGTATCCGTCTTCCCGGTTGACGCCAAACCTGCAGGCGCTGTCGGCGCTTCGGTATCCTGCGCCGGTCCCGTATTGACTTCATACACCGCCAGATCGTCGACGATATAGGCTTCATCCGTCCCGTTGTTATTGACACGGGCGGTGAACCCCAACCTGATATTCGTAATGCTGCGCTGCCCGCCATTCGGTATGACTTGAAACCGGTATCCGGGAAGATCGGCATCATTAACCGTCTGCAGTGTATCCGGCACCGTGTTGAGATAAGCTGCCGTCCCCGTGATGCTAGGTGTGCCTGCCGGGAAACGGGGAATCAGGTTATTGTCGAAGTTGCCGAACTGAAGATAGGCATAAACATCCTTGTCTACCACCTTGTCGCTGGCTGCGATCCGCCTGACCTTGTATTCAAAAACAAACTCGACCGGGGAACTGCCTGCCGGCATATTATAGATGGCATTAATGCGGTCCTTGAGGCTGCCGCTGTTCAACTGGTAATAGAAGCTGCTTGCCGCATTCGTGCCGAGCGAAGCGTCCCTGATCTCGAGGGCGTTGTTGCCGTTAACCTGGACAATTTGCTGCGCCCCCCGCTTGTGCTTGCATCCTGTGTAAAGGGACTGACACCGCTGTCAAAATGAGTATCCATGTCTGCTGCCAATAAATTGACCAGCTGCACCTCATCTTCCTCGTCTGCATGCAGGACGGGCATATTGCCCAGTGAAATCAGCAGAACCAGAAACAAACTTATGAGCTTTTTGCTCCTTACTGCCATCTTCTAATCAACCTCCATTCAGGTAAGCGTTTGCATTTCTTCCGAAAAAGTAAATCATGATTCATTTCAGACTCCTCCTTCGATAATGAAAAGCGATTTGTGCTTCCATCCAATCCTCACAAAAGATTGCACCGGGCAAGCGTGATCAACCGCCGCCTCCTCTCCGGCTTGCCTGGTGCAACAGGATGAATCCTTATTTACTTCTTGGCCAGGAACGCATCAATTTGTTTTTGCAGCTCAACCTGGATTTTCTTGGCGTAGCCTTCGCCTTCGCTCTTCAGCTTGTTCCACTGCTCGGTCGGATCAAGAACGCCGTCGAACAAGGCATTATAATATTTGTCCTCAACGGCATTGTACAAGGAAATTTCATTCATGACCGGACCCGGATCAAACGAGAAGCCGGTCAAAATGCTGGAGGTCAAGTTATCGGCATTTTTGTTGAATTCATAGTGCTTGCGCGTATCCTCATCAAACCCGGCATTCAAACGGTCCATCGTCGGATTCCAGATCCAGGCATATGGGAAATAAGAATAGTTCGATCCGATCTGCTTGTATTGATCGTCGCCAACCGTCTCATAATGCGTACCTTCGATTCCGTAAGCCAGGAGATCATAATTTTCCTTCTGTGCGGTCCAGTTCAGGAACATCATCGCGCGTTCCTTGTTTTTGCTGACTTTCGGGATCGCCTGGAAGTTCGCTTGCTTGAAATTGGTGATGTTTTGGCCTTTTTCCATTTTAATGAACGTTACCGCTTCCAATTCTGCACCCGGAACGTTCTGCGCTATAGCGCTGCCCAGACTGGATGGCACGCCGAATTCATTATAGACAGCCACTGCCACTTTGCCGGAATTGACGACGGAGTCAATATCCTTCAGAGCGAGAATATCCGGGTGAATCAGCCCATCCTGATACAGCTTTCTGGCTTCTTCAATCCAGGACCAGATTTTCGGCTCCATTTGGTCGAACAGATTGTAGACTTTGCCGTCGTTGTTTTTGTAGTACAGGACAAGGCTTTGGCCCAAAGCGTCCGATCTCAGGAACTGGGGATCATATTCCATGAAGGCTCTGAACGCGCCCCAGGAAACATCCTTCTGTCCAGGCTGGCCATATGCAAGCAGCGGAATAACATCCTTCTCGTTCTCTTTTACCTTGTAGGCAAATTTAATCAGATCGTCGTAGGTTTTAATTGGAGGCAAACCATACTTTTCTCGCAGATCCTTGCGGACCAGATACGTTCTTCCCGCCAGATGCGTGTTGCCAAGCGGCAGGGCATAAATTTGACCCTGGAACTTATTCGCATCAAACATCTGCTGGGATCTGACCTTCACAGCGTCCTGACCGTATTGGGCCAGCAGATCTTCCAGCGGTTCATAATAACCGGCGCTCACCATCTGCTCCATATGAAGCCACGGCGCGTCAAAGATCAGGTCGACATTCTCCCCGGACGCCAGCATAACCTGCGTTTTCTGGGCAAGATCGGAGAACGGCACGAATACGATATCCAGCTTGACGTTAAGCGTATCCGCCATTCTTTTCTCGGCTTCTTTGATAATGAGGTCCATGTCCGCCGGTCTGTCCCCTGGCATCACAATCTTCAGCGTCACCGGATCAAGCTTGGCCCCTTCAGCCGGTTCCCCTCCCGTGTTCGCCGGTGCCGGATCGGCTGCGCTGCCGGATTCTTTCGCATTGGATGCGCACCCGACCGCCACCGCCATCATCAGCGATATAACCATAATCATTGCCAGCATCTTTCTGATTCCCATTTACTTGACCCTCCTATTATGATTGTCTGACAGTTTCTATTCTTAACCGGAAGATTCCGGATCAAGACTATCCTTTCAACGCGCCGATCGTAATCCCCTTCACGAAAAACCGCTGAATAAACGGGTACAGGAAGATAATCGGCCCGATGGTGAGGCACACGGTCGCCAGCTGTACCCCATAAGTCGGCATGGGCTGCGTATAAGTCGTTTGACTGCCGCCTACGTAAGCGCTGATGTTGATGCTGGAAATAAGCTGCCGGATCATCATTTGCAGCGGATGAAGCTTATAATTGTCGATGAACAGCAGCGCCAGGAAGAAATCATTCCAGTACTGAAGCGCGTAGAACAGCCCTACGGTGGCAATAACCGGTTTGGAAATCGGGATAATGATTTTAAAGAATATCGTCAAGTCATTCGCGCCATCAACCGTTGCCGCCTCATTGATTTCATAAGGCAGAGTCCGGAAGAAGGATACCATGATGAAAGCGAAAAACGGGTTCAGCATATAGGGCAGAATTAACGCCCACAGGGAGTCCTTCAGACCAAGCCAATTGGCGATGAGGATATAGAAGCCGACCAGACCAGCCCCGAAGATCATCGTAAAATAAGTGAGAAAGCTCAGAATGTTGCGGTACTTCACCTTCGGATGAGCCAGCACGTAGGCATACATGGAGGTGAGCAGCAGGGCGAGAATCGTTCCGCCGACCGTCACCGTTGTGGACACGACGTAGCTGCTGAACACCTGCCTGCCCTCAAGCAGAAATTGATAAGCCGAGAGAGAGAAGTCCTTCGGAATCAATTGATAGCCATGCTGCTTCATCGTTACCTCCGTGGCGAATGAATTGATCAGCACCAGCCAGAACGGAAGCAGACAGATTAGAGCAAATACGCCGGTGAAGGCATAAACGAAAATAATAAACACTTTTTCGGAGAGGGATCTGTCCGTCTTGACCCTCATCGCTTTCATCGTTTTAACCTGACGGATTGAATTTTCCATTCGCTTACCTGCTTTCTTTTAGAACAAGCTGGAGTCCTTGTCGATTTTTTTGGCGATGGCATTGAAGACCACGATCGTAATGAGTCCCATAACGGACTGGTATAAAATAACAGCCGATGATTTGCTGAAATCACCCAATTGGCGAAGCGCTCTGAACGAGTAGGTGTCGATAACATCGGTTGTTGGATACAGCGGAGCGTTGTCGCCCACTATTCCGTAAATCATGCCGAAATCGCCATAGAAAATCCGTCCGACGCCAAGCAGTGCAAGAACAATGACGACGTTGCGGATCAGCGGAATCGTAATATGAATAATCTGCTGAAACCTGCTTGCCCCGTCAATCCGCGCGCTCTCATAATAATCGCCCGAAATGCCCGTGATCGCAGCCAGAAAGATGATCGAGAAATACCCCGCAAACTTCCAGATATAGATAATGGTCAGAATGGCCGGCCAAAGTCCGGGCTTCAAATACCAGTTCTCCCCTTCTACTCCATAAGACATTAAGGTCCGGTTCAGTATGCCGTCCGACGTATTCAGAAAAGCGAACACCATCATGCTGACAACGAGCCAGGAAATAAAATAAGGCATGAAAATGAAGGACTGGGCGATCTTCTTGAATACCAGATTGCGGATTTCATTCAGAAAGATCGCAAGAATCAGGGCGATTCCAAGTCCGCATACGATGAACAAGCCGTTCAGAAAAATCGTATTGAACGTAACCTTGTACCAGTCGCTGCTCATAAAGAAGAACTTGAAATTATCAAACCCGACCCACTCGCTCCCCCATAATCCATCGGCCAGGCGATATTTTTTGAAAGCAATCAAATGCCCTGCCATAGGAATATAGGCAAACACGATCAAAAACAGCAATCCCGGCAGTGCGAGAACATACAAATACTTGTTCTTCACGATTTCTCTAAGTATGGCCACCTTTGCTTTCGTCTCCCTCCTGGTGTAAGATGATTTGTTTTTCTACGACCAAGCTTATGATGCCGGCCTCTCCCCTGTATAGTTCTGATAATGGAATACGGGTACTGAAACCGCATGGAATCAAGGTTCTCAATACGGAAGTTGGGTGCGTAAACCGGAAATGACAGGCTGTCGGGAGCAGAACTGCACATAGGACCAGGCTCCTGCGTGATCGGATAATACAGGCTTAAGGATACTTGTTTGCTGGTAACGACAAAGAAACCTCCGGCTGGTTCAGCCGGAAGTCCCTTGTCAGAATCGCATCATCACTGCTTCTCCCGGTATTGACTCGGCGTCATCCCGGTTGCTTTCTTGAATACCGTAAAGAAATGGCTTTTCGTCTGAAAACCGGACCGTTCCCCGATATCCGTCACCGTCCAGTCCGTCGATACCAGCAGCTCCTTCACCTTGGCAATCCGTTCCTGAAGGATGTAATCCGAAAGCGTCTTGTCGAATACCTCCTTGAACAGCTGCCGCACATGCCGTGTCGACAAGGAAAGATGCCCGGATATTTCTTCGATGGTCAGCATCGGATCATGGAGATGGTTCTTTACGTATTCCACGATTTCCGTAACGACCTCATCGCGGCGGCTCGCGCCCTTCTTGCTGCTCATATCGTCGATGATGCCAAGCAGCTCCTGCTCCAGCCAGCCTCTTACTCCGCTGAGCTTGTCGAACGACTCCAGAATATTCTCAATACCCTCAACCGATTCCACGGAAGGCAGCTTATTGAACGTTTTGAACAGCGTGTAGAGCAATAAGGACAGCTGAAATTTGCTTTGTGTATAATGCATCGTCTGCATATGGGCGAATATCAGATCAAGGCTTGCCGCAATTTCCTCGGGCCTTCCCATCCTCACTTTCTTGATCAGCTCATCGAGCAAATTATCGTCGGCCAGCGGTTGAACGCGCTGCATATAGTCTTCAAAATCCCGTTCGATAAAGATTTTCTCCGCGCCCGAAATAAAATTGAGCATGGTCAGCTCATGAATATGCTGATAAATACTGCGCACATCGTCGCTCAACGACTTCTGACCGCTCACGGCAGCAGTGATATGTATTTGCGTCCACTGTCTGATCTGTTCTCTGGCTTCCTCCAGTACCCCGGTCAATTCGCTCATGGGAACATGATCTCCCGATATCAAGAGAGCCAGGTGGTCGCCGCCAAGGTCGACCGATTCCGCATACCAGCTGCGGTTGATAACCTCTTCGGCAATATTGCCGATCGCATATTTCATCAGCTTTCTCGAGGCAAAATTATACTGCTCCTTGAACCGGCTGAATTCATTGATCCGGATGACGCTGACATAAAGCTCCTCGTGCTCGAACAGACTGGATTGTTCGCGGAGATAATGCTCCACGGGCGTAATCAGCTTTCCTTGCAGAATCCACTGCCTCAGATATTCGGTCTTAATGACATTCCGGTGCTCGCGCATGGAGGAATCAAGCTGCCCCATCCGGTCTTCCAGCATCTCGATCCCGTAGCGGATGACTTTATACTCAGCCATGGAGCTGTCGTCCTTGTGATTATTTTTCAAATGAAGGCCGAATTTCATCTCCAATTGATCGGCAAGCTGCGAGAAGGGTTTATAGGTGCGGCGGGAATTCCAGAACAGGATGGCTATCAGCACGACAACGAGGCAGGAGACAAATATGATCATTTTCAAACGAAAGGAAATAAAATCGGCCCGGATGCCTTCCAGCTTGGCCATATGATAGATATACCAGCCCTGGGGCTCAATCAGCGCATATTGAACAGACCAGGACTCACCATTATGATCCTTCGTGTAGCTGCCTGAACCCTTCACCGCAATCGCAGCCAGCTCCATATTCAATTGCGCGGAGTCGGAAGCTCCCAGCATGAGATTGCCTTCATTGTCCAGAATAAACGACTGGATCTCCGAATTGGCGTCCTCCTTGAGCAAATACTGCTTCATCAAGGCATCATTCAGGAGCAGGACCAGATACCCGAACGATTGCTGCCCGGATGGGACGGTTGGAATGATCATCGCGAGCTTCGTTGTGCCATTGACCTGATGAACGAAGAACCTCTGATAAGAGCTCCTTTTTTGTTTCGCCATCTCCAGCATGGGCTGGTCCCGGAATTGCTGAAACGAGGATAAGCCATATTTGAGGTCGATCGTATGCTCAGTCCGCATGTTAAATAAATAGACATTGTCCAGAAAGGGCTCCGTTGTCATATATTTATTGGCCGCCACAATGGCGTCGACCTGGGTTGCCTGGGATTCTTCGCTTGCCATCAGCCAGGTGCTGATGCTTTTGTCCGCATACATATTAAATCCGTACGCAATCATCTTGTTGAAAATAAATTCGGCATTATCCCGTGAATGTGCTATCTCTGTCTCATTCACCTGGTCAATCTGTTTCATGGCATAGATGGAGAACTGATGGGTCATCATGTACACAAATGGTACGGAGACGACCGTGAACAGAATGCATAAACTCAAGAAAATCCGGATGTACGCCTGCTTAGGTTTAAAACGGTTCATATGACTCCCCCTTCGTCCACTCGATCAAATTTTATATTCAATAAGCTGCAAACGCAATCATTTTCGGCATGTCCGCAGAGATGAGAGGTTTTTCATTCTCTTCTCATAATCGGGTTTATCCCGTTGAAGATACAGCGGTTCTCTTCTTTTTGGGAAATCCTGGTGAAAAATAAGTGTGCTATAGTAAGAAACAGTTTACAGTTTATTAACACCTACGCTTGGAGGGAAAGCATACGATCATGACCAAGAAAAATCTCAAGAAGAAACCATTCCTGAAAAACATTATGGTCACAGCCATTTGCGCTGCGATCGGATTCTCAGCTACCGCAGCCGTCCAAACACCGTCGGCGCATGCCGCTACGCCCGCGGCTCTAAGTCTCATCAGCTCGGGCACCCAATTCCTTGGTGTTCCTTACCGTTTCGGCGCGCCGGCAGGCGTTACATACGCATTTGATTGTTCGTCTTTTATTCAATATGTGTTTAAAGCCAGCGGCATCAAGCTTCCCCGCACCTCGGTCGCGCAAGCGACGGCAGGGAAGAAAGTGGCAAAGGGCTATCTCAGTACAGGCGATCTTGTATTCTTCAATACGGGAGGCGCCGGAATCAGCCATGTTGCGATCTACGCGGGCAACGGCAAAATCCTGCACAGCTCGAGCACCAAAGGGGTCACCATTGCGAGCATGAACACAACCTATTGGCAGAGCAAATACGTTACCGCACGACGTGTGCTGTAACTTCAGTATTACGTAGAACCCGATCCGTGCAGCGTTTGCACGGACCGGGTATTTTTGTTGTTGCCGGCTCTCCCGCCTCCTCCCTGCTCCGGCTCACTGGCGTAATTTTGTAGAGGAATCCTGAAACATTCATCGAACTACTCTAAGAGCCCTCGTTATAGCACCAGGATGAAGTCAATACGAGTAAAGGATGGAGAGCATGCCTGTTAATCTTGCGTATTTTCTGTTTTTCTACGTTTTTATCTATATGAGCAATGCGGTATACGGTACGTTCATTCCGCTGTACTTTCAACATGTCGGATTCTCGCAGTCGCAGATCGGAACGCTGCTCAGTCTCGGTCCGCTGATTGCCATTCTCGCCCAGCCGGTCTGGGGTACGCTGAGCGACCGGGCCAGAACCAAGAACAGCATCCTGCTGCTGCTGATCGCCGGAAGCGGAATATCCATGCTGCTGTATCCGTTGTCCAATCACTTCGTTTATCTTCTGATCATGATCTGTCTGTTTACCTTTTTTCAGACCTCGATTTTTGCTGTCAGCGACGCTGTGACGCTGGAGGTTCTGGACAAGCGCAAGCGGGGCAATTACAGCCATATCCGGTTGGGCGGAACAGTCGGTTATGCGATCATGTCCATCCTGTTCGGTCTCATCGCGCAGAAGCGCATTGACCTGATGTTCGGCATATACGCTGCCATTCTAGCAGTCTGCTTTTTGCTGGTTCTGCGTTTTCCCGCAATCGAGGGACATCAATCCAAAGGGAGGAAAATGAGGGTTTGGGTGCTGTTAAAAAACCGGAAGCTTGTGGTTTATATGGCCGCCAATTTTGTTCTTCAGATCACTCTCGGTTATTATTATGGATTCTTTCCCCTTTATTTCAAGGAATTGGGAGGCAGCAGCGCATGGCTGGGATGGTCGATGGTGATCTCTTCGCTTAGCGAGATTCCGTTCCTGCTTCTGTCGAATCGAATCTTCAAGCATGTCAAGATTCCTTATATATTGATGGGGGCCGGAGCTGCTGCCGCACTGCGCTGGTATCTGTTCTCCGTCATTCAGAATCCATACTGGACCCTGCCGGTTCAGGTTCTGCATGGATTGATCTTTATCGTGTTGTCCGTGACCATGGTAACCGTCATTAACAAGGAAGTGCCGAATGAGCTGAAAGCAAGCGGTCAAACATTTAACGGCCTGCTCAGCCTGGGAATTGCCCGGATCATAGGAAGCATTGCGGGAGGCGTTGCCAGCGAAGCCTTCGGCATGCGCAGCGTGTTCTTCTATAATTTCATTGTCGCGCTGGTCTGCATCGTCGTATTCTCCGCTGTCTTCTGGCTGCAGGGCAATCGGGAGAAAGCCAGTATCGGCGCAGGCTCCTGAACGTAAGGATCAGCAAGCCAGCCGATTAAGGCGCAGCTGATCCTTATGTCTTCAGGCATACAAAGAACGGTCTTCTTCGCATCCATGCGAACGAAGGCCGTTCTTTGTTTCGTTCGATGAATGCTGTGCGGATGTGCTGGGGATTATCAGGCGGGCTGTTGCGCTGGGCATGCAGGAAGGCAGCCTGGCTTTATTTAATATGGATTAAACCGGATTTATTGGTATTGTTTTCTTGCTGATCATTGTTCTGATGAACCCGATTGAGGAACACATTCATCAACAAGGGAAGGGAAATAAGAATGGGCGGATCGTCCAGACGGGGAACGTGGAGCATGACTTGCTGATGGGGGACGATCGTATTGGGGCCGACGAATATAGGCTTCTTCGAGCGGGTTCGCAGCGTAGCTTGTGGAAGAAGAAGATCAACCCCCTGCGTTCCCCAGGAAATCGTAGTTGCCATCAAATAATAGGTTCCCGGCTTGACTCCGGTAAAGCAGAAGCCCCCTAGTGAAGGCAGCACGGTTCCGTACAGCGGGAATCCTTCCGGAATAGGCTTGGCAAACAAGCCGATCAAAATGATGCCCTCAAATGGAATCTCCGCTTGAATGGACCCTTCTACCCGGTCATGCCGATCGGAAACAAGCTGCGCCGTCTGCCAATCTTTAAGCTTTTCCAGGGAATTAAAATGGCTGTTCGCCTGCTGCGTCGAGTTGCGGAAATCGGACGGTGTCATGCCTACCTTCTCGGTAAAACGGGTGGTAAAGGTTCCCAGGCTTTGCTGTCCAATCTCCAGACCGATGTCGCGTATGCTCAAATTTGTGCGCAGCAGCAGATCCTTGGCCTTCTGAAGCCGGAGCGAGGAGACATAATATAAGGGCGGCAGACCGATTCTTTCCTTGAAAATGCGTGTGAAATGATAAGGACTGTAAGCTATACGGTCGGCCAATAAGGAAAGCGGAAGCGGATCATAGATGTTCTGATGTATAAATGCGATCACCTCGTCTATTTCTGCGTACCGGTCCATTGCCATACCTGCATCTTCCTTCCGTTATTTATCCATCCCCTTGATCGGAACATTTGTTCTCATTAAATGATAACACATATTTTATTCCCTGGGAACTGTCTATTTTTAGTTTAATTGTAAAAAATGGAGGAGGCAATGGCATACTGCCTTAACCTTTCTCCAACTGTTGAACATGTATCCGGCTTCCGCTTACATGTATCCAAAATGTAAAATCAGCCGGTAAACTCTGTCAAAGAAGCTATGGCCTCTGTTCTTTTGCTACAATAATAGATGACAGACAACCCGATCATTTACTTCGGCACCCCGAAGGGTCCCCCCGCGAGGCGCCGAAATGAAGGAGTGCAGCATAAATGCTTAAGCAAAAGATTCTTGTCGTAGAGGATGAGGAGGCCATCGCGGAGCTGCTTGTCTATGCCCTGGAGAGAGAAGGATTCTCCGTCATGCGCGCAAGCACCGGGAATGAAGCGGAATCGCTGGGCCGGTCCGGCCGGCCGGATCTGATCCTGCTTGATCTGATGCTTCCCGACGGGAGCGGATTCGAATTATGCAAGATCGCAGCGAAGGAGGATTGGAATATCCCCATCATCATGCTGACCGCGAAATCCGATATGGTGGACAAGATCCTGGGAATGGAGCTCGGAGCCGACGATTACATTACGAAGCCCTTTGACGTGCGCGAAGTCATTGTGCGGATCAAAGCAATCTTTCGCAGAATCGGGCTTGTTATCAAGCAATCCCAGAGCAATGCAGCGGAACGCCTCGCCATCGGCGGACAAATTGAAATCGCCAGAAGGCAGCGGAAAGCGTGGAAGAACGACGAGGAGACCGATCTGAAGAACAAAGAATTTGATCTGCTGCTGTTTCTCGCCGATAACCGCGGCATCGTATTCACGCGTCCGCAGCTGCTGGATCAGGTTTGGGGATTCGATTTTGCCGGCGATACCCGTACCGTCGACATTCATGTCCAGCGGCTGCGCA
Organism: Paenibacillus sp. JT31N17; assembly: GCF_056269255.1. NCBI lineage: Bacteria > Bacillati > Bacillota > Bacilli > Caryophanales > Paenibacillaceae > Paenibacillus > Paenibacillus sp. JT31N17. Next base: position 620,558 of record NZ_JBWDNP010000001.1, on the reverse strand, counting down.
AGAAGCTTGACGACGGCGACGGGAATTCTGTAATCGAAACCGTGTTCGGCGTAGGGTACCGGATGCCATGAGCAGCACCGGCGGAATCCGGTTTCCCATCCGGCATAAGCTCCTGTTGTCTTTCACCGTCGTTATATTCGCCGGCTTGTCCGCCCTGCTCCTTGTATCTGTGAGAATCACGGAGCAGAATGTCTCGGGCATCATCAATCAGGACATGATTCAGGCCAACAAGACGATCGAGCTTTATGTCAAACAGTATTTTCTGACCCGAAATATCGCAATGGATCAGGACTCTATCCGCTTCGAAGCGGATGGTCTTGTCAAGGAGCTGAGCGCTGCCGTCGGCAGCCCGATATCGGTGTACGATCCCGCAGGCAAGGGTTTATCCGATCTGAACGCGGACTTGATGCCTGCAACCAACGACTTCGCCGAGTCCCTGCATGGCAAAATCGCCTATTCCCTGCGGCAATCCGGCACGGAAACCACTGTCCGTCTGTCAAGTCCCGTAGAGTCCGGCGGTAAATTGATCGGCGTTATCCATATGGTAAAGGATTACTCGGGCTTGTATGATTTTACAAGCCGCTTCCTGTCGACCGTAAGATGGTTTGCCGTCGGAATTTTCCTGCTTGTCTTCCTGACCGCCGCCGTGCTCGCAGCCCGGATCACGAAGCCATTGGGCAAGCTTGCGCGCAGTCTAGAGCGTGTTTCCGAAGGGATCTATGAGACTGCACCCCCAGCCCTCAGCCGCGATGAGATTGGCGATTTATCCCGTTCATTTATGATCATGGTCAAGCAGATCAAAGCGCAAATCGCCATTATTGAGCGGGAACGGGATACGCTGCAGGAAACCCAGGCGATGAGCAAAACCTTTTTCGATAATGTAACCCATGAACTGAAGACGCCTCTTACGACGATCCGCGGCTATGCGCAAATCATGATGGAGAACGGATTTACGGATCCCGTTTTCTTTAACAAGGGCATGAAATATATTCTGGACGAAAGCCAGAGGCTGAACGACAAGGTCGTGCAGATCATTGAATTTTCGACTGCCGCTGCGGAAGGTTTTGATTACCGGCTGGAGGAGGTCGACTTGTCCAATCTGGTTAGGGACGTCTGCGAGGACATGAGGGTCAAAGCCAGAAAATACGGGATCCGAATTGATTGCGCCGATGAGCCGGATCTTCACCTTATCGGCGATGAGGTCAAATTGCGGGAAATGCTCATTAATGTGGTGGATAACGCGGTCAAATATGGAGGCGTCAACACGACCATTCATGTTGCCGCCGAACATGCGGCGGATAACCGGATCCGCATACAGGTCGAGGATCAGGGGCCAGGCATTGCCGAAGAGCATCTTCATCGTCTGTTCGATCCGTTCTATCGTGTTGCGGGCACCAAAAAAGAAGAACGCGGAAGCGCCGGCCTTGGCCTTGCGATCGTCAAGACGATCGCGGAACGTCATAACGGGCATGTAACCATCGACAGTCAGCTTCATCAAGGTTCGACAGTCACGATTGAATTGGGAGGTCATGATCATGAGTGAACGCAGCCGCGCACCTTTCTTCCGAATGATGGCGCTGGCCGTTCTGATGGCCGTCATCATTGCAGCTTTTCTCGGTGTCGGGGAGCTTGCCCTACGGACGATTGACGGCGACAAGACGGTCGTGCTGGACCCTTCGCTGTTTCAGGAAGCCGCCGGCGGAGGCCTGCGTATCGATACCATCATCAAACGCCATGTAGACAGCCCCATGAAGGAGGCCAAGCTGCTGGACGGGGATCAGATATTGTTCCACGCTTCCGGAAGCGGAGAAACGAATGTTGACCCGACCGCACTTGCCGTCTATAGCATCGACAACAACCAGATCCGCGATATCGTCCATAATCAGCCGATTCTATCCAGCAGCTTGTCCCCTGATCGGACCAGACTTATTTACAGCACTGTCCAGGGCGGCAAAGACATCATTACCGTCTGGTATGATCTTGTGAACGACAAGACCATCGACATCTGGAATGGATACTCGTATTGGGCGACTTTGCTGAACGATAACCGGTATATTGATTTATCTGGATACGGATATAAATCAGAAATCAGAATGTATGATTTAAAAACAGGACCAAAAAAGTATAAAACAATTGCCATGATAAACGACTCTATTTATGCAAAATATGCCCAATCGATTGTCAAATCGATTGAATACCAAAAGAAGATGGCAGCCAAAACAATAAAGCCAATGCTGTCCCCCAGTGGCCATTATCTCTCCACACAGCTGATGATCACATCGGGTCTCTCGGCCATTCATACCATTAACCTGGACGATGATTCGGCATCTGATACGGTTGAGATGGAAATTTATGATTTTACAACGCTCCGGGACGGCAGACTGTTCATATCCGGCCGTATCGACGGTGTCGAGGGACTCTATCTCGCTTCCGGCTCTGACGCTCCCGTTCTGCTGAAGGAAGGCGTGTTCAGCAATCTGGCGGCAAGTCCGCAGATGGATGCCGTTTCCTATCTCACCCGCACAGGGGATGAGCGTCCGAAGCTATTGGCCGGAAAACTGGACGACAATCGGCTGACCTCCGAAATTACCGTGTATGGCGATCCCGGCTATGTCGGGCTGCTGCAGTGGAGCAGCGATGGCAAAGCGTTGATCTGTACCGCAGAAGGCCTTGAAGGGACGGAGGTTTACAAGTTTCAATTCGCTTCCTGATCCCTCGCCTGCCGGCTTCCTACAATCTCACCCTGCTGCCTTCCTGAATCGGCTCGCTGCTCTCAATAATGATTTGCTCCTGGTCGAACAACCCGCTCACAGCGGTTTGAAACTCATTGGAATCGGTGACCTTAACGGACCTGCGCGCTGCGTAAAAGGCGTTCCCGAGCGGCCCCTGCCGTTCTTCAACCACATAGACATACGCTCCCAAGCTGTCCTCCCGGATGGCCTGGCTTGGAACGAGCTGCGAATCATCATCCTGGCTGGATTGTGAAATATCAACCTGAATCCGCTCGCCTCCATGAAGAGACTTGTCCTGAACCTTGATCACGAGCTGGTTTGCCGCAGCGGGCGTCTGCGTTTCTCCGGAAGCGTTCTGGCCGCCATTATCCGGCACGACGGTGTCTTTAATTTCAGCGATGCTGCCCTGGATGGCCCGGTTGTCATCTTCAGAGAGCTTCGCCTCAAGCTTATCTCCAAGCTTGAGCCCGTATGCAATACCGGCGGGCACCTGCAGTTCGAATTGGAAGCCAAGACCGGTGTTGGAGAGTCGGATATCCGGTCCTGCAGGAGACCCGGACAGGCCTTCCATGGCGTTGACATGAGTTACGATCCCGTCGAATGGCGCGAGCAGCTGCTGATTTTCCCCTATGGTCTTCTGCAGCGCTTCCAGATGCTGCTCCTGTGTAGCGATATCGATTTGGGCGCTCTCCAAGGCGTTTTGAGCATTCAGCTTGGCCGCCTGATCTTCACTTTGAGCAGCCTGAATATAGTTAAACTGCAGCATGCTGACGGATAGCTTCAGCTTCTCCATGGCGGCCTGCGCATCCTCAAGCTGGCTCTGGGCATCGCTGCTGTCATAGTTGACGAGCGCCTGGCCTTTATGAACCGCATCGCCTTCCTTCACCAGCACCTTGCTTACCTTCCAGCCCGCCGGGTTCTGCAGATCCGCCTCCTGTACAGGCCGGACGGTTGCATTGCCCTGATACGTATGGGCCAGATTTCCCGCCGCAGCCTGTCCGGTTATCACCTTGGGCAGCGTCAGGTTCATCAGCGTGTTGCTGTACAGGGTAACGGCGATGAGCATGCCGAAAAACAGTATGGCGATCAACCGGATCCTGCGTTTGCGGGCCGCAAGCTTTTGTTCGTCAGTCTGATTGTCCACTTCCATCACTCCTAAGATTCTGCACGAAAATCGTGATCCAATCTTTTATCCTTTAATTCCAGACAGCTGCACACCTTGAATAAAATAGGATTCGGCATACATAAACAGCAGAACCATCGGCGTCATATACAGCACGGATGCGGCGAATCCCACACCCCGCGCATTCTGGTTAATCTGCGCCAGATACAGCGAAAGCGGCTGTTTATCCAAATCCTGCAGAAATATGATCGGCTGCTCGACCATATTCCAGTAATCGACAAACAGGAGAACCGTCAATGCGGCAAGTCCCGGCTGAACAAGCGGAAGAATAATCCGGATGAAGATGGTCAGATGCCCGGCTCCGTCCATTTTGGCCGCCTCCATGTAAGAATAGGGAATATGCGTCATAAACTGGCGCAGCATGAATACCCCGAATGCGCTGAATATTCCCGGCAGTATTATCGCAGCTGTTGTATTCAATAATCCCAGCTTCTCCACCACCATATAATTCGGAACCAGCGTGACCTGAAACGGCATGAGCATTGTCATCAGATAGACCAGAAACAGCTTGTCCCTTCCCTTGAAGCGCAGCTTGGCAAAGGCATAGGCGGCCAAAGATGCGATGATCGTCTGTCCGGCGATAATCGGCACGACCATGCCTGCCGAATTCCAGAACATTTTCATAAATTTCGGATTCTGGATCAGCACCTGCGAGTACTGCTCGAATGAAAGCCAATCCGGAAGGATCTTCAAATTCACGAAGAGGTCCTTCCCTCCCGCCGCCGCGTCCATCATCTTGCCGATTAAATCATAATTCCGGCCGATCTCCTGTTCGGTCATGAGCGAATTTGTAAAGGTAAGAAGGATCGGCGCCACCGTTGCCACGGCTATGATCCCAAGCAGAAGAGTCAGCGCCAAACGGGGCAGCCACTGTGGTTTTATCATAGGCCCTCCCTCATCTACTCCATAAATTCCCGGAATCGGCGCTCTATCGAGAGCAGCACCGTCACCAGCAGGACGATGCATCCCACCATGAGCGCGGCGGCTGCGGTCAGGCGCTGGATATCCAGTGTAAAAAACATATTGTTCATATAATGCTGCAGCATATAGATGCGGTCGTAGGGATAATCGCCTGCGAGCAGGTAGGTCTCCCGGAACACCTTGAAGGAATTGATAATCGAGATTAATAATACGAAGAACAGGGTCGGCGTCAAATAAACGAGCGTAATATGAAACAGCTGCCTCACCTTGCCTGCCCCTTCAATGCGGGCGGTCTCGTAGTAATCCTGCGGGATCGACTGCAGCCCGGCCAGAAACAAGATCATATCGTAGCCGATATTTTTCCAGATATACATAATCACCAGCACCACCATGGACCCGTCCGATTTCAGCCAATCGATCCGTCCCCAGTGAAGACCGTTCATCCAGGCATTCAGGCTTCCGTTCCAGTCGAACAGGATCTGCCAGATCATAACGACGGAAGCAACCGGCACAACCAGCGGCAGAATAAAGGCGGTCTGCAGCCAGTTGCGCAGCCAGACGCGCTGATTGAGCAGCACAGCCAGAATCAGGGACAGCGCGAGAAGAAGCGGAACGCTTACGCCCGTGAATAGAAGCGTATTGCCCGCCGCTTTGCGGAACGAGCCGCTGGCAAGCAGCTCTTTGTAGTTGTCGAAGCCGACAAAAGAACCGCCGATCGTCTGGTCTGTGAATGAATAATAGATGCCAATGGCAAACGGGATCACGAAGAATACGGCAAACCCGGCCAGACTGGGAGCCAGAAACAGAAGCGCGGCCATCCCGTCCCTGCGCAGCAAACGGGGAAGCCGGAGCCTATTCATCGGGCTCCCCATCCGACATCGCAGCCGCACTGGCAGCCGAGATGAACTTCTTGATGCACGCTTTCTTCATAATGTCGCCTCCTTCTTATCGTTGATTTGGCCGCCTGCAGCTTATTCATTCAGATACAGCACAACCTTGTTCTGAATCAGCTTGGCGACATCCTCCGCCGACTTCTGACCGCTGAAGAAGGCTTGGCATTCTTCTGTGACAATCTCGTCAATTCTGGATGGTTTCCCGAGAGCGTGCACCGCCCCCGTCACATTGGCATCCAGCTGATCAAGCCGTTTCAGCATCGTACTGTCGGGTTTAAGCGCAGCACTATCCGCCGGGCCATTCTTGTAGGCTTGAACTCCCTCGTCCCGGAGCTGCTCGATTTGTTTGTCGTATGCGCTTTTGTTGATGGGAAAACCGCTGCTAACCGAGGTATTGCCGGGATTCGAATCGGCTTCCTCGGACAAGAGGAAATGGATGAAATCCCAGGCTGCCTTCTTGACGGGCGAGCTTGCGCTGATACCGAAGGTCTGACGGGCTCTAAAATAGCCTCCATCTCCCATTTCCTGCGCATGCGGCTTGGTATAAAACTTCGCCTGTGAGGCATAAGCCTCCAATACGTACAGATAATCCACCGGTGACTGAATCTGAGCTTCTTCGAAGTATGTTTTTTTAATATGTGTACGGCCGGCGGCAAGCGCATCATAGACCACGCCTTCGTCGAACATGGCCTTGACCTGCTTCATTAATCCGGTAAATGATGCCGAATCGAAGCTCGCCCGGCCATTCGCTTCATCCACGAACAGGCCGTAGTTCTCGGAAACCATCTCGGTCAGCATATAATCCGGGGAACTGCCGAATGCATGCTCATACCCGCCTTTTATGGTTAATTGCTTCGCCATTCCGGCAAATTCGCTCCATGACCAGTTCTGGTCGTTCACCTGCTCGCCGGCCTTCACCAGCGCGCCCTTATCACCGACCAATCCGATGAGAAAGAAAGATAAGGGCATGGCGTAAAGACCTCCATTAGTCAGCGAGTTATCCAGGATATTAGTGAAATAGTCGTCCTTCTTGAACGTTGGATCCTGCTGCATCAAGTCGCTCAGATTCACCAGCAGGTTCCGTTTCACATATTTATCCGTGGGCAGCAGATCCATTTCAATCAGGTCAGGTCCTTTGCCGGCAAGCATGGCCGTGTTCGCAGCGGCAACGAATTTCTCTTGATCTGCCAGCTGCTTATCGGGATCATTGACATCGGCTTGTGCGACCTGCAGATCGATCTCGATACAGGGATGGAGCGCTTCATATTTCTTCACGGCTGTTTGGATCTGCTCATTCCGGCTGTAGGTTGAGAGCACAAGCTTCGCCTTTCCACTCTGCTCCGCCATTGGAGGTTCGTCCGCTTCCCGCTTCGTCTGTTCGCTTACAACCGTCAGCATCCCCGTTCCCTGAGGCGGAGTTGGCCCCTCTATACCGGAATTTCCGCTGCTGCAGGCAGCAGGAATGAATAGAACAAGGCAGCTTACGATCCATAATCCTTTTAGGTTCATAACGCCCTTCTCCTCCTTGTCCAGATCAAGGCTTTCTCTTGCGACCTGCTAAATGTAAAACATAGATGTTAAAATAACTTCTCCGATTTATGTACAAATTGTATCCAAACTCAAATGCTCGGAAATAAACGATGGTCGAGCTGGATTCTCTCCGGGCAATAAAAAATCCGAAAGACTGGCGCTTCACGAGCAAAGCGGCATTCTTCCGGATTCATGACGGGATTTCGTTTGTAAATGAGTTTAGGAACAGCCAGGCATCAGGATATCCGAACGAGCACCCTTCCCCTTGTTTGCGATTTCAGAATATCCGTCAGCGCTTGAGGCAGCTCGTTCAGCGTTATTTCCCGGTCCACGAGCTGCTCGAGCACGGCGGGCTTCAAATCCGTCCCCATCCGCTCCCAGAGCTTCTCACGAATGTCCGCGGGGCACAATACCGAATCTATTCCAAGCAAATTCACGCCCCGCAGAATAAAAGGGAGCACAGTGGTCGGAACAGCCGTCCCTCCCGTCAGTCCGCTAGCGGCGACCGAACCGCCGTAAGCAATATGGCTCAAAACAGCGGCCAGTGAGCTCCCCCCCACCGGGTCTACGGCAGCCTGCCACAGCTGCTTGTCCATCGGCTTGATGCTGCCTCCGCTGTATACCGCATCCCTGTGAATAACCTCGCTTGCGCCAATGGATTTCAAATAATCCGTCTCGGCAGCCTTGCCGGAGCTTGCGGCAACCTGATAGCCCAAAGCGCTCAGCATGGCAATAGCCGAGCCGCCGACTCCGCCGGTCGCGCCGGTTACCAGCACCTTGCCCTTCTCCGGGGACATGCCATTCTCCTCCAGCCGTTGAATGGATAGCGCCGCTGTGAAGCCGGCGGTCCCAAAGATCATGGCCTCCCGCAAAGAAAGGCCCTCCGGCAGCGGAATGGCCCATTCTGCCGGGATACGCGCGTATTGGCTGAATCCGCCATAATGGGAAACGCCGATCCCGTAACCGGTTGCCAGCACAGGTTGTCCCTCATGAAACCTCCCATCCGCAGAGGACACAACATGCCCTGCCAAATCAATGCCGGGAATAAAAGGATACGATTTTACGACTTTTCCATCCGGGGTACCGGCAAGGCCGTCTTTATAATTCACACTGGAATAAGATACCCTGATCAGAACATCCCCTGGAGGCAAATCCTCCATTGATACCTGCTTTACCGCGACTGTGAAGGCTGCCTCATTCTCCACAAGCAGTGCCTGAAACCGTTCCGACATCCTAAAGCCCTCCTTGCTTGATCATGCGACCGTACAATCGCAATCATCCGTTATGGACCACAGGACCAGTATAGTCGATAAATGACATCTTTCACATGCTGTTGTGCAAGATTTTAGCGGGTTAAATAATAAATCAGATAACCAAGAAACACCAAGGCAGCGACGATCAGATTGGACCACCCCATTACGCGGGATATCAGCTGTTCTCTCGCCATGCCGTCCGATTGATAAATCTTCCGGTCCACACCAAGCATGAATATTCCCGAAATCAAAAATAAACTGACGAAATAGGCAGCATGATGGATGTTCAGCATGTCGCAGCCCCTATTCTGATTTATTTTGTGCAACTAATCCAAATCTCCTTAGATCGACGTGGACATGGACATCAGCCGAAAGCTTGGCATACAGGTTCTCCCAGTCCTTCTCGCTTTTGATATTCCGGTTCCAGAAGGAGCGTTCATGGGCGCGGATCTTCTCGCCGAAACCAAACACATCCGATTTTTTCAACTGGGTCTCCTTAATCAGCTGTATGGCGCTTTTTTTAACCTCCTGCTCAAAAACCCGTTCCACCTCATGAAGCTTTGCCTGGCTGTCGAAGGAACCCGCTTCTCCGATTTTCTCCTTCATGGTTGCTTCAAGCTGTATATCGATTTCCGCATGAGGTATGCCGTCGATAATTTTCACTTTAACCCGGGAAGAGCGTTTCAATGTGTTCACCATAACGACGCCGACACCAGGCACATCAAACAGCGCAGAGTAGCCTCCCGGATTTATTCCCATGATGCCCATATAGACACCAATCTGGATCGGTGTTGTGTAACCGACCATCTTGTCCTCATTAAAATAAGCCATGCCTTTGAGCAAAATATTTTCCTTTTGCCGGATGGACACATAGGGAAGATAGCCATCCTGCCCCAACTTCGATTCGGCGCTCCAAAATTTTCCAATATAATCAGTCGGGAACTTGCCCATTTGATGCGATTTCTCGATCATGGCCAGCAAATATAAGGCCGGGACCCGCTCCAGAGGCGGCGCTACATCCATCAGACGGGCTGCCTCCACGTCAGATACGAGCAGCCAGGTCGTGCGGCGCACCTGCGTTTCCCGCCGGAAATAATCGTTTAAATCCCGGAGGCCTCTCCTGGCAATGGCCTCGCTTATCACGACGACGCGAAGATGAATCAAGGTTCGGGGATCGGCAATCTGCTGCTGCAGACTATTCAGCGCATCGTCAATGGTATAACCGAACACTTTGACTACCCAAACAGGAAGACTGTATGAACCTTCTCCTCCGCCGGAGTCTCCTCCTGGTCCGAGCGGCACCCTGCCGGGCACAGCAATCTGCGCCGTTATGCGGATCATTTTGTCTTTGAGCGACGGGGGAACTTTGGAGTGGGTTACCATCTCATCCTTCATGTCCTCCGGGGAAGCCTCATCGATGGCCATGGCGAGAATCAAGGCCCGGTTCTCGATCTCGATCCTGTCCCAGCATCCGGATAAAAGCACGGACAGGGCAGGCAGCACAAGGCACAGGACCAGCCAGCCTTTAACCGCTTTACTCATTGGCTGCTCTCCTTTACTCCGCGGATTAATGAAAGCACCAGAAGCAGCAAGGGATATCCTGTGGTTAATATCATGCCGTATACAAATACCAGATTTCCATAAATAAAAAATTGTCTCGTATCATGCGGAATCATAGCGATCACAAACACAATAGGGATTAGATAAGAAACAAACAACCGGTGATCGCGGATCCGGAACAAATCTTTGGCTGCGATGACAGAGAAATAGTAATTGGAGTATATCGTGGTGTACACGGAAACAACCCAGCCGATAATAAATATATCATCCAATCTCTCGAATGCCCCGCCGGGAATAACGGCAGATCTTGCAGCATCCAATGACGGATATGCCAGAAGCTTAGTCTCCTCAGAACCGAATAGAGCGATTGTGGTAATAATGATCATCAGATACACGATTCCGGATATAATCACTCCCCATATCGTAGATGCAAGGATTTTCCGGGGTCTGATCATATAGGGAACAAGCAGGGTCAATACGAATGCGGACTGAAACAAGGAAGCGATCGACAAGGCAGCGTACAGAACGCCAGATGGATGATTGCCAATCACCGGCAGCAGATTGACCATATCGTAATCTCTCAGCGATGTCAGGAATATCACCAAAGCAACAATAATGATGAACGGCAAATAAAAGGAATGGATAAACGAGAATTTCACGACGCTCCGCCTTGAAGAAGCGACCACCACAATCAACATGATGATGATGGACAATTCGATCGGCGTTTTGGGCAGCAGAACGGCAATGACCACTTCTCCAAAGTCCCTCGCAGACAGACCGGAACAGATAACAAAAAAAATAATAAGCAGCAAATTGAAAAACCGTGCCGGCCATTTGCCAATCAGGCGTTCGCTGAACTGAATAATATTTTCCCGGGGAAACTTCCGGACAAGCAGTGCGAGGATAACCAGACTGAACATTGCCACTCCTATTGCTTCCAGCGTTAACAGGGGAGCACCGCTATCCACGGCTTTGGCTGCAAAGTTTGGAAAAGTTAATACGCCTACTCCGAGAATGGTGCTTATAATGACGGTGCAGGCACGAATCACCGTGACCGGGTAGGCGTTATTCATGCTTAGACTCCTCCTTGTCGATATAATGAAGGGCATGGCTGCCAGCTACCTTGGCATGATCGCTTGGCAGCCGGTCCCGATCACCTGGTTGAAGGTAGCTCGGACGTTTGTTCATCCACCACAAAGGACCCCTGATGAGCGTATCCTTCATTGCCTGCCAATTCCCGGGAACGATCGGATACATATAAGGCACGCCGAACGATTCCAGGAACAGAAGATGGTTCATGATTAAGATCAGCCCTGCCATGACACCGTACAATCCGAACGTTCCGGCCAGAATGAGTATAGGAAATCTCAGCATGCGCAGGGCAATCGCGGCATTGTAGGCAGGTGTGGCAAATGACCCTATCGTCGTCAGCGCCACTATAACAATCGTAATTGGACTTGAAAATCCCGCAGATACGGCTGCTTGCCCCACAACCAGCACGCCCACGATGGACAATGCGCCGCCGATCAACTGGGGAAGACGTATGGTGGCTTCCCGCAGCACTTCCATGGAAAGCTCGATCACCAGCACCTCAATGACCGCGGGAAAAGGCACTCCTGCCCGTCCGCCGGCGACAGCGACGGCAAAGTCGGTAGGCAGCAGCTCCGGATTATAAGAAATAACGGCGACATAGAGAGACGGAAAAACGAGCGAAAATATAAGGGCTAAAAGCCGGATCATCCTGACCAGGGTGCCCATTAGAAAACGCTCTGTATAATCATCTAAAGTCTGATAAAATTGGCTGAATATGGATGGAACGATAAGCGCAAAAGGAGATCCGTCCACGAGTATGGCTACACGCCCTTCCAGCAGAGCCGCGGCCGTTTTATCGGGCCGTTCCGTATTTTGAATTTGCGGAAACGGCGACAGCGGATAATCCTCGATAAACTGCTCGATATATCCGGCATCCAGAATAGCATCCGTGCTGATCTTCGACAACCGGCTCATGGCTTCTTCGACCAATTTGGGATCTGCTACGCCTTCCAGATAACAGACAGCGACCTGGGATTTAGCCCTGTTACCCGTAGCGGCAAGCTTGACCCGCATATCGACGGTCAGCAGCCGTCCTCTGAGCAGATTCAGGTTTGTATCCAGTACTTCAATATAGCCTTCCCGCGCCCCTCTGATCATCATCTCCGTTTGCGGCTGCTCGATGGCTCTCTTCTCAACCATCCTGCTCTCCAGCAGAAGCGCGTCACTGCACCCGTCGATGCAAAGCAGCGTATTTCCCAGATTGACCCCTTCCAGCATGATGCCTATCGTGTCTTCCATGGAGCACTCTGCGACATACACATAATTTTTCCACACGAACTTGATCAGATCACGGCCCTGCAAATCGATGTTTTGCTGGTCTGTTGCCGGATTCATCAACGGTTTCATAATGTCATCGTTGATGAGAGCGGTATCTACCATCGTTGAGAAAAAAACGATAGCTGCATCGAACTGACCGGAAATTCTGAATTCACGGATGACCAAATCGTCGCTCTCGCCGAAAACTTCCCGAAACATTTCCAGCTTTTTCTCCAGCTGCTTTGCGGGTTCCTGATCCTTATATTTTTCCTTGATGCGGTCAGGAGCCCCGGAAGATGAATCATTGTTTAACTTTTTCTTATAAGATCGGTAGTGCTGCTTCCAATTTCGCAAGCTCCTGCCTCCTTCCAGTAATCAGAAATTAACTTATATTTCTTCCTGCTTTGTTATTTTGTCCAACATGATGACGGTTATGTGCAAAATCTGTATGGCCGGACACTGCCTATCCCCAAATGGCCCGGGCCCAGCAAAAAAACACCTCTCATTCCTTATGGAATGAAAGGTGCAGGCTGATGAGAGGTTTGAGGGTTCCTTAATTTTCCTTTATAGCTAATGAAGCGATTTTATTGCGATCCAAAGTAAAATAAAAGTTAAACGGAAAAGGTCCGCCAGGGAAATTCCCGTCGACCTTGCAATTTAATACGACTTCATGGCCGGTTTGCCTGACGTCAAGGATATCAAGTCGAACCCGCGCACCGATATAATGGGTATCGCTCCATCCTTTGATTTGCTCAGGCCCGCGGAATTCTCGCCCCTCGTCGGCAATAACCGCGCTTTCCGTGAAGCAGTCAAGCAAAGCGTTGATATTTTCATCATGGGTTGCCTGGATGAATGCGTCGATAGGCTTCGGCTGCATAATACCTCGTCTCCTTTTCATTATAGAGTCAGAGCATTCTGAACGGTTAGACCGCGGGAATCGTTCCGCCGTCTATGACATGCTCGCTGCCGACAATGGACGCGGCTCGGTCGGAAACCAGAAAAGCGACCAGTTCGGCCACTTCCTCGGGTCTGCCCGGGCGCCCCAGCGGAATGCCTCCAAGCGAGTCCATCAGCGTTTGCCTGGCGCCGGCAATGTCAGTACCTGCTTCCTCGGCAATCCGTTCGATCAGCCTCTCAGCGGAAGTCGTCTCAATAAATCCGGGAGCGACGGTATTGACCCGTATCCCATGGGGCGCTACCTGGTTGGACAAGCCTTTACTGTATGTGGTCAAGGCTGCCTTGGCCGCAGCATAAGCCAGAGTCGCATTATAGAGCGGCAGGCGGCGCTGGATGGACGTAATATGAACAATAGCGCCGTACCCCTGCTCCAGCATGGAGGGGAGCAGCCCTCTGTCCAGACGGACAGCTGCGAAGAGATTATTGTTGATAGCCCGCTGCCATTCCTCGTCGCTCAGGGCAAGCGCACCTCCTGCAGGCGCCGACGAACCGCCGATATTGTTGACCAGAATATCCACGCCTCCAAGGCGGTTCATGACCTCCGCAACCACTTTCTCCACGCCTTCCGCCGTACTGAGATCAGCCTGAATGAACCTATCCTTCAATCGCGGATCGCCCGAGATGGACCGGGCAGTGGTGAGAACCGTCCCTCCAGCCCGTGAAAGGCGGTTCACAATCGCTTCGCCCATGCCTTTGGTGCCGCCTGTGACCAATATGCGTTTGCCCTTGAATTCGTGATTTTCCACGGTATATTCTGTTGATGCTGTCATCATGATAGAGTCTCCTTTTCGGATTAATAGGTGTTTGCCGCACTTATATCCTCCGTTAAGATAGGGTATTTGTGCGGTTGTTTATATCTTAGCTTTGAATATCAAACGCGTCTAATTTATAATAATAATAAAACGCATGAATAATAATAATGAATGAGGTGACAAGGTGGAACTCACCCAGCTGGACTATTTTCTGACCGTGGCCAGACTTCAGCATATGACCAAGGCATCAGAAGCATTGTCCATTACTCAGCCTGCGCTCAGCCATGCCATCTCCAAGCTCGAAACGGAATTGGGCGTTCCCTTGTTTGAGCGGAAAGGCCGGAATGTTCAGGTCAACCGGTACGGGAGCATGTTCGCCAAACGGGTGGAGCGGGCGATACAGGAAATAACAAAGGGGAAGCAGGAAATCGACGAATGGTCCAACCCGGAGACAGGTGTGATCGGGATTGCTTACTTGAACATTCTCGGAGCAGATCTGCTGCCCAAGCTTGTCCGGGACTACCAGCTTAAACATCCGCAGGTTCGGTTTGAGTTGACGCAGGGCAACTACGAATTAATATACAATCAGCTGGACAACGGTTATTCCGATTTGATGATCACGTCCGAGCGTCCAGCCACTGATAATTATGAATGGCGGCTCATTAAGAGTCTCCCGCTCTATGCGGTTGTTTCCAACTCCCACCGGTTCGCTGACCGCGCTTCACTCAGTCTGACTGAACTGACCGGTGAGCCTTTCGTCGGGCTCGATAAAAACTGTGGACTTAAAAGCTCCTTATTAACCCGGTTTCAGCATATGGGATTCACTCTGACTGCGACCTATGATGCGGAAGATTTGACCACCGTCGCCGGGTTTGTCGCCGCAGGTCTTGGAGTATCCGTTCTGCCGCGGTCTGAAGGGCTTGCGGTAAAGGGCATGGCATGGCTGCCTATCGAGGAGGAGGGGTGGATTTGGGAGGTTGGCTTATACTGGAGGAAAGACCGTTATCAATCCCCCGCGTCCAAACGTTTTATCGACTATATAGAAAGTTCTTCTTTTCAAGCTTGATCCGCGCTTGTGTGGCGGGATAAAACCAACAGCCCGCGGCTACAGGGCAGTCGCGGGCTGTTTTTTCGTTTTCCAGGCATAGATGGCAAAAGAGAGAAATCCCATCCAGCCAAATACCGAGGCGCCATAGAGCAGGTCGGCCACAGGCAGAGAATCGGACAGATAGGTGCTCAGAAGAGGACCGATGGTGCCCCGTATGCCAAACAGCATCAGGTGAAGGCCGAACACAACGGCTTCCCTGCCCGGTGCCAGCCGGAAGACATAGGCCAGAAAGCCGATATCCCAGATTGCATCCCCCACACCTTGAATTCCGCTGCCGACAAGAACGGCCGGATAATTCCCGAACAGGCCATATAACAGCGGCACCATTGAAAAAGCGGCAAACCCGAACGCCACCGTATGCTTCGCCGATAACCGGTCAATAACGACGCCGACCACGAAGTAAGCAATGAGCAGGCAGCTGAAATAGGTTACGCGGGCAAGTCCGATTTCCGTATTGGTCAGATCAAGCTGCTTGACTTGAATGATCTGATAGAGCGGCATGGCCAGTATATTGCCAAACCCTGTGAAGGTGCAGGACAGGAAGAACATGGCAAGCTCGCGGTTATGCCTGATCAGCTGCAGCTGACCCCTGAGCGAGGAGCGTTTGACGGACAACGCCTTGACAGGTGCCGTTTTCTTGACCCTGACGCGGGTGAATACCAGAATGGAGACCACTCCGGCTGCGGCTGCAAATAACAAAGGCCCGCGCGGCCCGGACGCATCTGTCCAGCTCCCGACCACGAAAGCAAGCGGAATCATGAGAACCCCCATCGCTACCCGGACATTGCCCATCAGCTTTCCGCGATGCCGGGGAGGATACATCCGGACAATCAGTGAAGCGTAAGCGGGGGACTGTATGCCCATCATCAGCTGAAACAGCAGCGCTACCGCCACGTACACGGCCGGAACCCCAAAAAAAGCAGGCAGTACGATCAGTGCTCTTCCGATTAAATTGGGAATGACCATAAATGGCTTGGGATTGGACCGTTCAATCCATCCAGCCCATATCGGCGAGAACAGCAGACCGATCGCTGGCGAGGCTGACAGAAGCCCGACCTGAATATTGCTTGCGCCTTCCTGAATCGCCATAGGCACATAAAATTGGTTAAATACTACATTAAAGAAGCTGAACAGAACGGAAGCGCCGGCATCGTAACAGAAATTATGCCATGCACGGGGTCCTAATTGAAGTCTGAGGTTGTTGATGTATGACTTGAAACCCATGCCCATTGGTGGTCAACTTACCTTTCGTCTATCATAATCAATAATCAGCGGCGGCCATAAAGCAGCCAATACGGCTATTATACCACCTTGCAGGTGCGGGGATAGCGAACATTTTATACTCTTGCAGCCCGGCAAAAAAATAAATCCTACCCCTGCAGGGGATAGGATTTATTCCTCCGATAGATTGCGGACATCAGACTGCGTCTGCCGCTTGGCTGCTCCGGCTTAGCTGCGTCTCAACCGGGATTTCGCGCGTCATGGCGGTCGTGCCGGTACGCGACATTTCCATAATTCCATAGGGCTCAAGGAGCTTCAGGATTGCATTGATTTTGTCGGTTTCGCCTACAGCCTGAATGATCATGCTGTGATGTCCAATATCCACGACTGATGCCCGGAAAGCCGAGACAACAGCCATAATCTCCGGACGCAGCGTCGGTTCCGCGTTGATCTGGATCAAGGCAAGCTCCCTGGCAACCATAGGACTTGCACTCAGAGGAACGACGCGAATCACGTCAATCAGCTTGTTCAGCTGTTTTTCCACCTGCTCGACCGTCCTTTCATCACCTGTTGTCCTGATAATCATCCGCGATAAGCCGCTCTCTTCGCTGCTCCCGACGGTGATGCTGTCGATGTTGAAGCCTCGCCGGCCGTACAATCCGCAAACGCGCTGCAGTACACCCGGCTGGTCATGAACCAGTATGGAAATTGTGTGCTGTTCATTCATTGAAATTCCCCCATTACCATTTGATCTAACGCCGTTCCGCTGAAAACCATGGGATAAACCTTCTCTTCCTTCGGAACCACAAATTCGACTAGTACCGGACCGGGCGTATCCAGCGCCTCCTGCCAGACGCGGGCGGCATCAGCCTTGGTCTCTGCCCTCAGCCCCTTGATTCCATAGGCTTCTGCCAGCTTGACAAAGTCCGGACTTCCCGCAAGCTCGATGTGGCTGAAGCGCTGTTCGTGAATCAGTTCCTGCCACTGCTTGACCATCCCGAGTACCTGGTTGTTGATAACCACGATTTTCACAGGGATCTGGTGGATTGCGCAAACGGCCATCTCCTGCGCGCACATCTGCATTCCGCCGTCGCCGTTAATGGAAATGACCAGTCTGTCCGGATTGCCGATCTGCGCTCCCATTGCAGACGGAAAACCGAATCCCATGGTGCCGAGCCCCCCTGAAGTGAGCAGTGAACGTGGCTGCTTGAATTTATAGAACTGTGCGGTCCACATCTGGTGCTGCCCGACATCCGTCGTAATGATGGCTTCGCCGCCTGTTGTGCCGCTGATCATTTCAATGACATATTGCGGCTTCAATTCCGATCCGGAATCGTCGTAGCGCAGCGGATAAGCCGCTTTGTTATGCAGGATTTCCCTGATCCAGCTGTCTGACCGGGCGGGCTTGGCTTCCGGTATGGCATAAGCCAATACAGCTTTAATATCGCCTACACATGTTAGCTCCGTGTGCACGTTCTTGCCGATTTCGGCGGGATCGATATCGATATGGGCGATTTTTTTGGCCTGCGGAGCGAAGCCGTCTATCTTCATCGTGATCCGGTCGTCGAACCGTGAACCGATAGAAATAATCAGGTCGGCCTGCTGGATTGCCATATTCGCCGTATAGGTGCCATGCATGCCCGGCATGCCCATGCACAGCTCGTGGGAGCTTGGAAATCCGCCCAGTCCAAGCAGCGTGGTGGCTACCGGAATCCGCGTTTTCTCCGCAAATTGGAGCAGTTCCCTGGATGCATCGGAATAAATAACCCCGCCGCCCGCGATAATGACCGGCTTCTCGGATTCGGCAATAGCCTGAATAATCGAATGGATTTCAGCCGGATTCAGGGCTGGTTCCGGATGGTAGCCGCGCAGATTGATGCGCTCAACCGGCTGTGCGGTTATTTTCTGATTGGACACGTCCTTCGGAATATCGATCAGCACCGGTCCCTTTCTTCCGGTGCCCGCCAGATAAAAGGCTTCCTGGATGATGCGCGGCAGGTCGTTGGCGTCCCGCACCAGGTAACTGTGCTTGGTAATCGGCATTGTGATGCTTACGATATCCGCTTCCTGGAAAGCATCCGTACCCATCACGGTTGTGGGAACATTGCCTGTAAGGATAACGAGAGGAACCGAATCCATATAGGCGGTGGCGATTCCTGTCACCAGATTTGTCGCTCCCGGACCCGATGTAGCGATGCACACCCCTATCTTCCCGGTTGACCGGGCATAACCGTCCGCAGCATGGATCGCCCCCTGCTCATGGCGGGTAAGCAGATGCTTAAAGTCCGGATTGCCGACCATCGCGTCATAGATATAAAGGACATTGCCACCCGGATAGCCGAATACGCATTCGACACCTTCGCTCAGCAGGCCGCGCAAGAGAGCCTCCGATCCGGTTATCGGGTTCTCTGTTTGCTGCTCCGTGTAACTCGCGGACATTGTCGCCGCTAACGATTTTCCCATAGTGATCTCCTCCTCCGAATATAAAAACCCCTCTCATCCCAAGCCAGGCAGATCTGCTGCCGGTTTGAAGGGACGAAAGGGGTTGATTTTCGCGGTACCACCCTGATTTGCCGAAGATCTTGCGATTCTTCAGCCTCATGAGGCAAGGAGTGCTTGCCTGCAGCACGGTAACGTGTGCCATTCCGTTCGAGCCTATACACCGGTCCTATAGTGCGGGACCTTCGGTTTTCGGTCAAAGGCTCCAAGAGGACATCATACCAAGGATTATGGCAAAGGTCTCAGCTTTCCCTCTGCTCTCTGGACATAAGCGCCTTCGTACTTTTTTCTCTTCATCGCCTGCCTGAATATATAAAAACCCCTCTCATCCCACCGGGCAGACCTGCTGCCGGGTTAAAGGGACGAAAGGGGTTGATTTTCGCGGTACCACCCTGATTTGCCGAAGATCTTGCGATTCTTCAGCCTCATGAGGCAAGGAAACCTTGCCTGCGGCACGATATCGTGTGCCATTCCGTTCGAGTCTACACGCCTGAACCAACAGGGCTCCGGTTTTCGGTCAAAAGCTCTGAGAGGACATCATACCAAGGATTATGGCAAAGGTTTCAGCTTTCCCTCTGCTCTCTGGACATAAGCGCCTTCGTACTTTTTTCTCTTCAACGCCTGAAATATTTGATGTTTTTTATAATAACACAGAGACAGGAAGAATTTCAAACCAAATTTTTTCATGTTATAGTGATCCTATATGAGCATAATCGGAGGAATGCGACGGTGAGAATCACCATGGGAAGGCTGACGCTTACTGCTGCCGTCTTTTTGTTTTCCTTTACCCTGTTTACGGTCAAGGATATGTTCTGGTTCACCGGGGGCCACGCCTTTGCATCCGGTCCGCTTGCCGATGAATTTACCATTCCGGTCCTGACTTATCATTCCATTGCGGATCATCCCCATAATGCCTATGTCACCACGCCTGCGAAATTTCAGGAGGAAATGAAATATCTGCATGATCACCACTACCAAACCATCAATCTGGCCCAGTTCTCCGTACTGATGGAACAGAAGAAAGCCGTGAAGGATAACCTTGTGCTGATCACATTTGACGACGGATACGCCAATGCGTACCAGACCGCCTTTCCGATTCTGCAGAAATACGGCTTCACGGCTATGGCATTCGTCATAACCGATTGGCTCGGCGGCCATGATTTCATGAGCTGGCAGCAGGCCAGGGATCTTCAGCTGGCGGGTTGGGACATCATGCCCCATTCCCGTACTCACCCGCAGCTGCCTCTGCTGTCACCGCAGCGGCAGTTCGGTGAGATCTCGGGCTCCCGGGCGACCATCGAAGAAAAGCTCGGGAGCACAGCGAACGCTTTCGCATACCCTTACGGGCACCGCAGCAAAACAACGATGGAGCTGCTGCAAAAAGCGGGATATTCCTATGCCTTTTCGTTCGATAACGGCCTGACGACATCGAATCAGAACCCGTTGTCCCTCAAACAGCTGGTCATCTCCAGAAGCGAAAGCATGCGGCAGTTCATCGATCAGCTTCATACCCGCCAAGCAGAATGAGCTGTTAAAGACTGGTGAAAAACGGGCTTCACAAGCAAAACCGTCTTCACAAAAACAAGGGAAGCTCCCACCATGCTGGCAGCTTCCCTTGTTCTCGCTGCTATGCCCCGGCGAATCACTGATGGGTCAGGTTCCCGATGGCAGCAGCATATTTCTCATACCATGTCTTCCAGTAGTCGTGTCTGTTCTCTATTGCGGCGCCTTCCAGAAGCGCTTCGATCACATCCAGACAGACATGCCAGCCGGCAAGATCCCTTGGCGTATGATCGGTCAGCTTGTTAAGCTTCTCAATCATGACAAGCCGGCAGCCATCCGCTTCGGGATACAGCTCGAAGCGGACTTGGTCCTCTCCCCAGGTATACTCCAGCACGGAATGCATTTTCAGTTCAAGAATGCTCATTTCCTCGAACGTGCCGTCCTGCATGTCGAATTTAATGATCCCACCCTCCCGCAAATCTTCAACACTCAGCTCGGAAAACCATTTGGCCAGCTTCTCATTCTCCGTTAAGTAGGACCATACCTTCTGGGCGGAATGCTTGAGCCGGCGCTCATATCGGGCTGTATAGCCATATTCGGTTTGCTGTATGACTGCTAACATTTACAACTCCTCCTCCTCGTCCAATTGCCTTGCCAGGTCGTCCAGTTTATTGGACCAAAACTGCCGGTACGGCTCCAGCCAATTGTCGATTTCCGCAAGGGGCTGCGCGCTCAGGATGTACAGATGCTTCCGCGCGTCTTTGCGTACGGACACGAGACCGGCGTCCCGCAAAATCCGCAAATGCTTGGATACGCCGGGTTGACTAAGGGATGACAAAGCGACCAGCTCTCCGACCGAACGCTCCTTGACCCGCAGGTAGTCGAGAATCGTTCTCCGGTTCGGTTCGGCCAATATTTCAAACAGATTATCCGATTTCATGACTATATATTACTATATGGTTATATTTCCGTAAAGTTATATTTCTTACGGGTTATATTTCAACGCAGATATACCGGGTTTATTTCTAACAGATATCAGGACTCGTTCGTAGTAAATAACTTTACATAACGGCCATACCCCTCCTGCTCCAACATCTCTTTGGGAACGAAACGCAGAGAAGCGGAATTCAGGCGGTAATGCATTCTCGTTGGCCCTGGACCGTCGTTGAGCAGGTGGCCCAAATGGGAATTGGACAAGCGGCTTCGTACTGCCGTTCGGACCTGCCCGCTGCTTAAATCCCCCTCCCTGCGGATAAAGCCTTCTTCAATTGGCTTGGAGAAGCTGGGATATCCGGTCGCAGAATCGAATTTATCCAGTGAGCTGAACAGTGGGTCGCCGTTAATAATATCCACATACAGCCCTTCCCGGTCATTGTCCCAATATTCATTCCGGTAGGCGGGCTCGGCTGCCCCGTTCCGGGTGACTTCGTATTGCAGCGCAGTCAGCTGGTTGCGCAGCTGCTTCTTATCCTTCGCGGTATTCCAGTTATGCAGGGCAAAATCATCCCGGCCCGAATATTTCCGGTACATATTATAATCCACATGATGGTATTTATAATAATCCTGATGGTACTCCTCAGCCGGGTAAAACGGTCCTGCGGTCACAATTTCCGTCACGATGGGACCTTTGAACCGGCCGCTTGCCTTCAGCGCCCGCTTGGAGGCCTCCGCCTTCTCCCGCTGCTCCTCGTCATGGACAAATATCGCCGTCCGGTATGAATAACCGCGGTCATGAAATTGTCCGCCCTTGTCAGTAGGATCGATTTGCTGCCAGAACAGCTCCAATAGCCGTTCATAGGGGAAAATATCCGGCTGAAACGTAATTTGCACCGCTTCGGCATGCCCTGTCGTTTCGGTGCATACTTCTTCATAGGTCGGATTCACGGTATGACCGCCCGTATAGCCCGAAATAATCGAGACAATGCCCGGCAGCTCGTCAAACGGCTTTACCATGCACCAGAAGCAGCCGCCTGCGAAAGTGGCGAGCTGCTCCTTCTTGTCTGTTACCTTCAATGGATTCACACCTTCAATCTTACTGGGTTATTTTGCGGCAATAGCGCGCAGTTCACTTTAGTATACCTTAAGAATAGATGGCGAATCATCACAAGCACAGAGAAGAACGCGGTGACGTGCACTGCCGCCGCCGCGGTTTTTCGCACTCCTGTGGGGCAGTCCATTACGGAGACACGATGCATCCCTGATATCGAACACAACAAAGAGGCCTCCGATAAAACGGAGGCCTCTTTGTTGTTTGTTGCTGTTTGCATCTCTAGTCCTTCAGCCGGTAGCTTACAAATGCAAGCTGCTGGCTGTCGGGCGACCAGGAGTTGACATTGAGCGTGCCTTGTCCACCGAACAGGCTGACCAGCGTGCTGAATTCGCCGCCATCGCTTGACATCAGCCGGATCTCGACGTCCTTGTTCGCGGGGTGATCGCCTGGAGCGACGTCGCCTTTGCGGTAGGCTATAAAAGCAACCGATTTGCCATCGGGCGATACATGCGGGAACCAGTTGTTGCTTTCATCGAAGGTCATTTGCGTCTGCTCGCTGCCATCGGCCTTCATGCGCCATACCTGCATAAGTCCGGAACGTACCGAGTTGAACCAGATATGCTGGCCGTCCGGTGAATATTCCGGTCCGTCATCAAGTCCGGGAAGATCGGTCAGCTGCGTCTCAACGCCGCCAATCCGCGGAATGGTGAAGATGTCGTATTGACCGTTGCGTTCCGCGCAATAGGCCAATGTTTGGCCATCCGGCGACCATCCGTGAAGGTAACTCGGTGCCATTGGGGTAATCAGCTCCGGAGCGCCGCCCGCAAGCGGGAACACATAAATGCGGGATTGACCATCCTCGCGGGTATGGTGGCTGACTGCGATTTGGGAATCATCGGGAGAAAGCACATGATCATTATTGCAGTGCGAGGCGTAGCCCGATTCGATCTCCGTGCTTTCGCCAGAGGCGATGTCGAAAGAATGGATGCGTCCAAAACTGTTGTAAATGAGCCGCTTGTTGTCGCGTGTCCAGTTGGGGGCTTCGATGAGATAATCAAACTGAGCCAGGACCGAACGCTCGCCTGTCTGCACATTTATTGTCTCAAGGAGGCTGATGACATCACGGGAATAAAATTCGTTGGGCTTCTTTAATGTGTTAATGATAGTTCTCCCCTTCCGGTATTAGAAACAATACCAGTATAATACGAAATGCTGCGGAATTGAAATAGCAGCCAGGGGATGTGAACACTTATCGCGGCTGACGCCCTGCTAATAAGAGCCCATTCAGTTTACAGCGGGCTTTCTTGAAGTTTTGGTAAAAAAGCAAGCCTGCAGCCGCCATGATCATCCTGCTTTGACTTCCGTTGTATAATCCACTTTTTTTCGTTTCCGGTAGTGAACACCCAGGACGCCGCCAACGATCAGCACGGCACCAATCAGATGATAATACGCCAGATGCTCATCAAGGGCGCTGCCAGCGTCAGCGTAAATACCGATGTCGCAGCTTGGAAAATCCCTGCCTCGGAAGAGGAGGTTTCGGCAAGCCCGAACGCCTGGAATCCGAAAAACAGACTCGGGTAAACCAGCCCGATCGGCAGCAGCCGCCAAATCGTGCGCAAGCGTAAATCCAGCTTGATCCATCCCGCCAGAACAGGTATTCCAAGCGCAAGGAAGGAAAGTGAAAAACGGAAAGCAAGCGTGGCGATGGGATTCGCGAATTGCAAAGCCAATTTCGTAAACAAGAAGGAAAATCCGATGATGAACGCGTATAAGAATGCGAGCAGATAGGGCGTTTTTGTTCCGTGCATGTTATAATCTCTTCCTTCCCGATTGTCTGATTGCGTCTCACCAGGGCCGGCCGGCTTATGATTTCTTTCAAGCATAAGGCTGGCTCATACGGCTCATCAATCCAAACAAGCTCAAGCTGTACCGGTACAACTAACGCTCAGGAAGGAGTTCCTATGAAAAAATATATTCAAATCATGAACGACATCGAACGGCGGATTGAAGAAGGAGCAATTCGCGGAGGCGGGAAAATCCCCTCGATCCGCGAGCTGTCCGAACATTATTCATGCAGTAAAAGTACGGTGGTTCGGGCCTATACGGAGCTTGAGAAACGCCATATCGTATATTCCATACCGCAAAGCGGCTATTATGCGGTTCAGAAGAAATCCGGACAGGAGCAGGTGCCGGGACAGCCAGTCATCGACTTCTCCTCGGCAGCGCCCGATCCCGAGCTGTTCCCCTATCTGGATTTTCAGCATTGCCTCAACATGGCAATCGACAGATACCGGACCGATTTGTTCACCTACGGAACCGCTCAAGGCCTCCCTTCGCTGCTTCATGTGCTGATCCGGCATCTGGCGGACTATCAGGTCTTTACCCGGCCGGAGCATCTCATGATCACATCTGGCGTTCAGCAGGCGCTGGCCATTCTGACCACGATGCCCTTCCCGAGCGGCCGGGATACCGTGCTGCTGGAGCAGCCCAGCTACCATCTGTTCGTCCGGCTGCTGAATTGCTACGGCATCCCCGCCCGGGGGATTACCAGAACGGAGAAGGGCATAGATCTGAATGAACTGGAGCAATTGTTCCAAACCGGCAGCATCAAGCTGTTCTATACGATCCCCCGTTTTCATAATCCGCTGGGCACCTCATATACGGAGGATACCAAAAAAGCGATTGCCGGGCTGGCCAAACGCTATGATGTCTATATTGTCGAAGACGATTATTTGGCGGATCTGGAGACGAATAGCAAATCCGACCCTATCTTTGCTTATGGCCCGTCCCATGTCATCTATTTGAAAAGCTATTCGAAAATACTGTTTCCCGGGCTCAGGGTTGGCGTGGCTGTCCTTCCTCCCTCGCTTCAGCCCATATTCAGCTCGTATAAGCATCTGTCCGATATCGACAGCGCGATGCTCTCGCAGGCCGCCCTGGAAATCTATATCCAAAGCGGCATGTTCGAGCGGCGCAAGCAGCGGATCGTCGCTACCTACCACAACCGGATGCTGCAGTTGAACCGCGCGCTTGCCCTTCACAATGATTTGGACGATATCCGCCCTGTCCCGGTTCAAACTGGCGTTCATACCCATATCCTCCTGCCGGATGAGCTGCAGATTCCAACTCTGCTGACCCGGCTTGGCAAGCAGCAAGTTGTATTGAAGGCATTGGATGACTCTTACTTGGACGGCTTTGCGGTACGCCCGATGCTGAAGCTGAGTATAACGCAGGTCCGGGAGGAGCAGATCGAGGAAGGCGTGAGCCGGATTTTCGATGAAATCAAAAGAATGAGAGGCATGCGGACGAGGCGCTGATCCACTCTCTGCCTGCTTGCCTCTCCAGTTGTGAAAGCTGGTCCGTCTTGAATCAGGACAAAATCGCCAGAGCCTGGCGGACCGTCTCAGCCACAATGTCCGCCGCTTTCTGCCCCGAGGTCAGCATTCTGGTGCCCTGACCGGCCCACAGGGACATATACTGCGCATTGCTCATGCGCTGAGCGGCATTTCTGATATCCCGCGTCGCCGTATTTTGCGTTGGGAATGGAAGAGGCTCCAACCCGCCCGCATCCCATTGTGCGATAAAATCATTGCGAATGCCCCTTGCCGGACGCCCTGAGAACACCTTCGTGATGACAGTGCTCTCCTCCGTGCTTGCCAGCAGAGCCTGCTGGTAGGAGGCATGTGCTCCCGATTCAACCGCCGTCAGAAACCGCGTACCCATCTGCACAGCCTGCGCGCCAAGCGCAAGGGCGGCGGCCACTCCCCGGCCGTCCATGATGCCGCCGGCGGCAATGACCGGAACCCCTACGCGGTCCACAATCTGCGGAACCAGAGCGAATGTTCCAATATTCGCTCCTGAAGGATGCTGCGAGACGTCAAATGTCCCCCGATGCCCGCCCGCTTCGCTCCCTTGGGCAACAACGGCATCGCAGCCTGACTGCTCAGCGAGGACAGCTTCTTCTACAGTCGTCACCATTGTGATCACCCGGAGACCAGCCGATTTGGCCTGCCGCATGTATTCAGGAGGAAGAACGCCAAACGCCGTGCTGATGACAGGCACTTTCTCCTCCAGCAGTACGGCCAGCTGTTCCCGGAACAGATTCGGTGTGAGCATCGGCCCATCCTCTGCATGGGGAATGCCAAGCTTGTCCCGCAGCAAATTGAGCTGCTGCTGGACTTCTCCGATTCTCGTATTATCATCACGGACCTCAATGGCAAACAAATTGACAGCAAACGGCAAATCCGTCAGCTCACGAATTTCCTGAATCGCCTTGCGGATTGCTGCAGGCTCCATATAAGCGGCTCCAAGCGTACCCAGTCCCCCTGCGGCAGAAACGGCGGCCGTTAATTTCACAGTTGACGGTCCCCCTGCCATGCCCGCCAGAAAAATCGGGTAACGGATTTGAAACAGCCCGCAAACAGATGTCTCCAGTTGAATGCCCATTCTCTTTCACCTCATGCTCTCTTGGCTCGTTGCAGAACCGGATATTGACAGAATTATTATAGCACCCGACATGTCCTGCGATCCAAAAGCCGGCGAAGGCAGCCTGCCGCTTGAGAATTCCGGTGATTAGCAGGCGGAGCAGGGGCAGAGAACCGGATATTCACAGGCCTGCCGGGAAAAAGAAAACAGCCTCCCTCGCAGGCGGCTGTTCCTCCGTTTCCGTTATTCCGGCACCCCGCTGCCGCCGGTTTCCTTGAGAGCCGCATCGCCGCCCTTTGAACGGCGGTATACGATTTTGCCGTCAATAATGGTCCACAGGACCTCGAATTGTTCGTTCAGCAGGACGAGGTCCGCATCCATGCCTGGCGCGATCCTCCCTTTCCGGGACAAGCCAAGCACGCTCGCCGGCGTCTCTGTCGCCATGAGAACAGCGTCGTTCAAAGGAATCCCGGCACGCACGGTTTTTGCCAAAGCCATATTCATCGTCACTGTGCTTGATGCAAGCGTCCCGTCCTCCAGCTTGGCGACGCCTTGCGTGACTGTCACCTTATGGCCGCCGAATAAGTAAGTTCCGTCTCCCATTCCCATCGCCTGCAGGGCATCGGTAATCAGAACCATCTTATCCGCCCCCTTCTCACGGTAAAGCATGCGTACAATGGCCGGATGAAGATGCACATCATCGACTATGGCCTGGACGCTTACATGATTTTCTTCAAAAGCCGCGACGATCATCCCGGGATCCCGGTGATGAATCGGGCGCATGCCGTTGAAGCAATGCGTCACATGGCTGGCTCCGCTTTGAAACGCCTGTTTCGCCTCCTCATAGGTTGCGTCCGAATGCGCCACAGATACGATAATGCCGCGAGCTTTGAGAAAAGCGACCATTTCAAGTCCTCCTGGAAGCTCTGGAGCCAGGGTCACCATACGTATTAAGGATCCCGCGTTCTGCAGAATCGCCTTCATTTCATCCAGATCCGGATGGCGCAAAAACTGTTCATTTTGCATGCCTTTGCGCTTCACGTTCAGAAAGGGCCCTTCAATATGCATGCCTGCGATTCTCGCTCCGCTCTCGCGTCCCTTGACCCTGGAAACACTGGAGATCATGCCAAAGAGGCTCTCCAGCGACGAGGATACGGAGGTAGCAAGGAAGGAGGTGCAGCCCGTTCTGGCGCAAGCCTCAGACACCGCCTCGACGCTTCGGATTGTACCATCCATCATATCGAAGCCATCGGCTCCGTGGATATGCACATCAATCATTCCCGGGATAAGCAACTGGCCATTACCGTCGATTTCCACATCCGCTTTGTAACCGCCAGGTCCCGTATCTCTATCGACAGCTGTTATTTGCCCATCGCGAATAAGAACATTTCCGGGCGTCGGCTCATCACTGCCTGTCAAACGCACGTTCCGAATCAAAGTAACCGTCATCTCTTGGCTCCTTAGAACATTATTT
Source organism: Paenibacillus sp. JT31N17 (assembly GCF_056269255.1). Taxonomy (NCBI): domain Bacteria; kingdom Bacillati; phylum Bacillota; class Bacilli; order Caryophanales; family Paenibacillaceae; genus Paenibacillus; species Paenibacillus sp. JT31N17. The sequence continues at coordinate 592,208 of NZ_JBWDNP010000001.1, read as the reverse complement.
TATAATCGCATCACGGCGCATCTTATCCCGGGATACTTTCCATCTTATCAAATAATGCCAATGGGCACACTTCATCTTCCCTGCATAATTTCTACCGTGACTTTCTCCGTAGCCTCTCCGGCAATGACTTCATACAAGAAATCGCCGACCTTCGCGAATGGCTGCGGGCGGCCTTGAACGTAAACCTCCACCGGAGGCTTCCCGGCGGCAAAAACAAAGACACCGCCCTCCCGCAGCGCAATTCCCGTTGACTTCCCATCTGAGAATATACCCGTAACGGCATGAGATGATATATACTTCCCGGCTAAACCGATCGGGATGATTCCGCCGCTCGCTTCTGCATCGTCATCACCATGCCGGACTGGAATAATCGTATAGAGGGCATACTCTTCTGCCTTCAGCTTGAATGAATGCCGTTCGCCGCGCTTCAGGAACAAACACTCGCGGGAGAAATGCTCGTACAGGGCAAAACGCTCCCCTTCAAGCCCCGGAACATCCTGCGGTCCGACCGTTCCTTCGACCGGACTGTCGTATTTGCCGATATGAAAAGCTGCGATCACCCCTGCCCCGCCCGCTGTATTCCACAGCTTGAGCGGCACATGTTGAACGGTCGGATCAAGAAACAAACAATCCCCCGTAGGGTTGGGCGTCCGGTCACAGCGAATGATTTTACCATCCTGGTAGATCAGCGGCCACAGTCTGGAAGGATCGGTATTGCCCGGGGCATCGCTAAAATACACGGGTCCCCCGCTGATGGAACGAAGAACCGCATTCTGGATATCACCATGATTTTTCGTCCAGTACATATCCCAGTCGCCCCAATAGAACGCCCCGTGATAATACGAATTATAAGCGTTTTGCAGCGCATGCTCGGCGAAGCCGTATCGCTCCTGGGGAACAAAATCATCGCTGTTCCGCGATACGGCGGATTTGGGTCTGTGCCAAACATTCTCGGCCGCCATGCCCATGCAGTTAATCATCGTATGGTCAAAATACAGCGCAACGGATGCCTCTAGCGCCGTATGGGCGGCTGATGCCGCTTCGCCGATAGAACGCTGGCCTCTCCAAAAATTCGTAACGGCGCTCTGGCTGTCCACTTTCACGAAATCAACGCCTTGACGCTCCAGAAAAGAATGCCAGCCATGCCAGAAACCAAAGCCTTGTCCGCCGTCAGGCGACGGCAGAAGATCACCCCGGACATTCGCCCGCAAATATTCGGCATATTGTCCGGCCAGTTCGCTTGCAGGATCGATTCCTCCCCAATAGCCGGCAACCGTGTGCCAAACGCCTACCCAGCGGACGCCGGAACGATTCTTTAAGTCATCTACCGCGGCGCCCAGACCCCGGGGGAATTTCACGGGATCAGCTTCAAAAGCCGATAATTTGCCATCGTGAACGGAAGACCAGCCATCGTCAATCATCACCCAATTGACCGGCAGGCCGAAGCTGCGGAATTCCTCCGCTTTGGTCAACAATCCTTCTTCATTCACTTGATGGTAAAAGGCGTCCCAGCTGCACCACCCGAGATAATCGAGAATTTCGGGGTATTTTTTTTGCTCCCTCGGTAGAAACTGGCCGTCCAATTGCTTGGCTGCGGCCTCGACATGGTCCTCGATGATCCGGTAAGGGTCAGTTCCGCTCCCCATGACAAAACACAACGTATCATTTCTCGTCCTGCCGGTTTGATGAGAGGACAGACGAAACAGCAGGCTGTCTCCCTCGCCGCCGCACAGCTCTGTTCGGATGACCGGTCCGCAAACCGGGAGGATATGAATATAATCCGGGAGTGATGAACGCCACAGCAAAGATTGCGTCCGGGCGGGAAGCGTGGACATGCGGGTATCGAAGTGGGGCCTGGTCCACCAATCCTTATGCTGATAATTGGCCATTAATCCATCAACCTGCCGAATCGGAGCTGTCTGAATAACGATCCCATAATCCGCAGCAAAACAGTTCTGCCTGCCGAAGGCATTGGTATTCTTGATTTCCCCGTTCACCCAGCAAAGCGAATAATGCCCGTAACTGCGGAATTTAAGCTCCACTCCGATTGTCTGCTCCTCGTTCTGAAACAGGTGGAGGAATTCCTGGTAAGCACCATGCTGGTCTTTCCCTGCGCTCTTAGTCACTCCCGCTTTCGCAAGCTCCTGCGGCTGTGGGTCGGAATCCAGTCTAACCTGTATACGAAAATCTCCAATAACCACTCTCTCTTCGCTGACTTCAACCAGACCTGCTTCATTGAAATGGAACATGCCGAGCCCTCCTTCAAAAATGGCCTAATTTTTTTGGGAACGTTCCCAAATTGTAACAAATAAAAAATCGCCACCCCTTCCCAAGTGCCCGCCCCTATTGCTTTTTCGGATATCCGATCATTCCGTATTCGCCGACAACCCGCGCTGCCCCTGCCTTCCGCCAATCGTATTCGTGGAGCATTGGCTTAAGCGTCCGCTCCATTGTGGTCTCATTCCAGCGGAAACCTGGTGTGCGGCCAGGATCAGGGCTTTCTTCAATGGTCTTGTCCAACCGGAACAGCGATAACCTTGACGCCATGGGATTCAATCGCTTTAAGTATGGCCGGTTCCACCAGGTCGCTGGTTATGAGAATATCGACTTGGCTGAAGCTGCTGAATGAAAGAAGGGCCTGGCGGTTGAACTTGCTGTGATCGGCAACAATTACGACTTTCTGGGCGGTTTCGATCATTGCCCGCTTGATTTCCGCTTCATACAGGTCAGAGCTTGTAAATCCCTTCTTGAGTGAAATGCCGGATGTGCCGAGGAAGACATAATGGGCGTTATATTTTTGCATTTCCGCTTCCGCCTGTGGACCGACAAGGCTCATCGATTTCTTAATGAGTTTGCCGCCAAGCAGGAAAATATCCGCTTCTTCCGAATTAGCGCATTCCTCCGCAATATTCACCCCATTGGTCACAATCGTCAATTGTTTCAGATGCTTCATGTGGCGGGCAACGCACCATGTTGTGGAGCCGGAATCGAGAATAACGATCTGCTCATCCTCAACAAGCGATGCGGCGGCGGCGCCAATCGCGTCCTTCTCCTCGAACAGTTCGAATTTCCGCTGCTGCACCGGAGGAATTTGATTGAAGGCTACCTGCAAATCGTCCGAGAGTATCGCGCCGCCGTAATTTTTGACGATGAGGCCTTCCTGCTCCAGTTGATTCAAATCACGCCGGATCGTTTCCTCGGATACATTGAATTCACGCACAAGATCGGCCACCTTGACGCTTCTTTCTTTTATGAGCAGCTCTTTGATTCGGTTGCGCCTCTCGACGACGATCATTGTCATTCCCCCTTGCGATTGAATCGGACCTGCCGGTTTAGTGACAGACAGCACCCTGTCCGGCTGGTAATTTACCCCATTATAACCGATCCTGTCGGCTCTTCATATGTTCAATTGCCTTTTCAAAAAAATCAGGTCCGCCGAAGCTGCCGGATTTGAGCACGAGCATGAGCGGGCGTTTCCGTGACAATGACAGGCTCGATGGAAGACCCGGCTCGATTTCCCGGTATATCCGCATTCCGCTTATACCCAGGCGCGAGCATATGGCCGCCGATGTATCGCCTCCGGCAGCAATGATGCGGTTCTGCCCCGTGCCTCGCAGCACCCGGTCGGCGATTTCGGCTATCGTCCCGGATACAAGCCTGGATACCTGCGTATTGGACATTCCGAAGGCAGCGGCAAGCCGCTTGGCTTGTGCAACCTTGCCTGGCCGGTTCTCCGAATACAGCAGGACATCTTCTCCGGAAAGAATCGTCCGCTCAATTGCAACCGACAAGCGTCCGGTTTCTTCCGGGCGTCCGCCTTCCTCAAGCAGCTGCTCCGGGTCCAGGCGGAATGCCGGCCTTCCTGAGCTCAGGTAGGCTTCAACCTGTGCCGCTGTCTGCGGTGTCAGGCTGCCTGCAGCAATCAGAATGCCAAGGTCCGGCCGGTAAGGAGCCGTCAGTGAATCCGCTCCGCCGCTCTCGCGTTCTTTCATCAACAAGGCCAGTTCCTCCGCTATTGCGGAAGCGCCGCAAATAATGCGTTCATCCCTGATGGCTTCTGCAATTACGGCAAGCATGGATTGATTTGAAACATCGAGAATAACATAGCCTCCTGCGGCCCGGCGCCTGCCGATTTCTTCCCGAAGCGCTTCTGCTCCTTGCCCGATTACCTCAAAATCAATCAGGCTCACCCTTCGCTTCGTCTGACTCTGCAGGATGCTGACCAGATCCGATTCCAGCATGGGATGAACGGGATCATGCCGAAAATGGGATTCTTCCAGCTTCATACCGTTGACATAATGGACGCCCCCCAATGTGGTGCGTCCATTCTTGGGGAAGCCAAGCACGACCACCGCAAAATCCGCTTCCAGCGCATCGAGCATCGCATCGAATTCCGCGCCGATATTGCCGCGGAATACGGAGCAGGTTTTATTGAAAAAGGCGGTGCAGCCAAGTTCCCGAAGCTGAGCTGTGGCATGCTTCACTTTAGCATAAGCGGCATCACGGTCATCGAAACGGGAATCCGTATCGAGAATGTACACGTCCGCCTCGGCTTCAGGCTGCAGTCCGGCTGCGTCATAGGCATATACATCTGCCCGGAAACCTGACTTGGCGAACATGATGCCGACGTCGCCGGCACCTGTTATATCGTCTGCCACAATACCGATCATAAGGGCCACTCCCTTGCCGGCTTGTAACCGGAGCTTGCAATAAAATCCTGTACCGTTTCCGCTGTAAGCGGTTGTAACGGGATTCCCGCACTGCGGGCCGTGATAGCCATACGGCATGCCATCTCCAAAGTATGAAGCGACATCCTCGCTTCCCTGACACTTGTATCGTATACGAGAACGCCATGGTTTTCCAGCAGCAGAACATTCGCTTTGGAGGCCTGCTCCCGCACAGCCTCACCAAGCTCTCTGGAGCCGGGATGACAATAGCGCACACGTGCGGTCCGCTCCAAATAATACATCGTCTCGACGAACAGATCGCCGGGAGGATCAACATCCGCGCATGCTATCAATGTGCTGTGGAAGGGCGATGCATGCAGGACGGCATTGATCTCAGGCCTCATCTGGTAGACAGCCTCATGCATCGGCATTTCTTTGGACGGTTTTTTGCCCATGGGATCGACGGGCTTGCCTCCCAGATCGACCTCTACCAGATCGTCATCCGCAAGCTCGCCCAGGTACGTGCCGCTGGCGGAGATCAGGTAACGGTCGGGAGCGGTTCTGACGCTGATATTGCCGGCATTGCCCCAGGCCAGCTCGTAATTCATCAGATAGCGGCCGACTTCCTGCAGCTCCTTTACTCCGTCTGCTTTCGCGATCATATTCATTCCTCCCCTTCAATAGCATCTAAGTCCGGACATCTGCCCTGCTATGTCTTCGACGCTTACCATTCGATCAGGTTGGTCTCCGTGACCGGCTGGCCCGCATCCTTCGGAATACGGAATGTCTTGATTTCGCATGGGCCAAAATCCGCTTCAATGGTCCGATTCCATTTCGGCAGCGAAATGACAGCCCTTGTGCCCGTTCTGGTCGTTTCATACGCGCGGACAATAAGATCGTCGTTATCCTCGGACTTCTTCACGACGCTGACCAGCACATTATCCTTGTCGACCCACAGGAACGAATCCTTTTGCGGCAGATCGCCTTGATGATACGTTTCGATCACCGTGACCGGACGCTGGTTCAGCTCTGCGGCGCGCTTGACGGTTCCGGCTGTTTCCCAATTGCCTTCATGCGGGAGAATCGAATAATGCACGGTCTGAATGCCCTGGTCGATAAACGAGTAATGTCCCGTCTCCGATGGAACAAGCGGATCGTGATGGGCATATATCGGGCTGCGCAGCATTGTAATCGCCATCTCTTTGTTATGAATGCTGTAGCTGTATTTGGAATCATTCATCAGGCTGACGCCGTACAGCTTGTTGTTCTCTCTCGCGATGCCCGAGTAGTCAATCCACGATTGACCCGGCTCCTCCTCGCCATTATGCTCCCGCTCGATAAAGCTGTATGGCTGCTCGTACGTCTGGCGGGTAAAGATGAGGTTGACCGGGAATACAAGCTTGAGCATCTTGAACTGCTCGCGCCAATCAATCGTCGCCTTCACGTCAATCTGGTCAAGCTCCCTGTACATCGTGAAGTCCTGCACCAGATGGGAGCCGCCGTACCTGCTCGTGACGCGGATCACGGATTTGACCGGTCCATGCTCTACGAGCTGAACGCGGGCGGCGCCAAACGCACCGATTGCCTTGTTGAAATGGAACACATTGTGACTCCATGTATCCGTCTTGTCCTCGATGACGACGGGCCTGGCCGCTGCTCCCCGGAACACTTCAACCCCGCTGCGCTTGTCGCGGAGCGAGACGATGTACCCGGTTGCCGGGTCGAATTCGAGCCGGAAATGGTCATTCTCCATCGAATAATCATTTGCCTTGATCGGTGCTGCCGCTGCCCTCGGAGCTGACGGATTTGTTGTAAATTTATAGACCCGGTAACCAAGCGGCGGAAGCTGCGCGATAAAGCTCAGGCGAAAGCGCCCGTTGCTGGTGGCTGCCGGTTGAACCTTCTGGAACGCAACCGCACGTCCCTCGTCATCCACGAGCACATGCTCGTCCTTGAAGCTGCCGACTTCAACTTCAACATGAACGCGGCTCTCCCAGGCATGAGGATTAAAGACGACGACCGGCTTCATGTTCTCCTCCTCCTCGATATTGATATTCCAGGACAGCGATTGAACGGCATAATTCAAGCCTCGTGCAGCAATAGCAAGAGATTCGCCATATTCGTTGCGCGCATCGTCGTAAGCCGATTCGATGCTCGTCCCTGCCAGAATGTCGTGGAACTGGTTGAACAGGATGTTTTTCCAGGCGCGGTCAAAATTCTTCGGATAAGGCTGGCCAGTCGTCCAGGCGGCGATCGAGGACAGCTTCTCCGCTGTTACCATCAGATTTTCCGCTCTCCGGTTCCAGTGCTTCACCCCGGAATGGGCGGCATAGCAGCCGCTTGCATGATGCTGCAGGTCGTCGTGGACGACAGGAAAGGGCAGATTCAGCTTCTCCATATCTTCGAAGAAATCATTGGGCGAGCTGAATACAAGCTCCAGACTGTCGTCTTCCTTCTGCAGCCGCTTGATGCTGTCGATGTTTTCCCTTGTCGGGCCGCCGCCGTGGTTGCCGACCCCGTAGAAGCTCATCAGCTGGTCGAACGGGGCCTTGAGCTCGCTCTCGCAGCGCCGGATGTGGTTCTCCAGATCCTTGCCCCAGGAGCAGTACTCGAACAGGATGCGGAAAGCCAGCACAGACGAACCGTCATCCGCTTCCCATTTGAACAACCGGCCGGGCAGCCCCTTCTCATTGGGCATAGGGCGCATCATCACATAATAATCCATGCCGCTCTTCTTGAGGATTTGCGGCATCATGCCGAAATGGCCGAAGCTGTCCACATTGTATCCGACTTTGGCGGTAACGCCGAACTTCTCCTTGAAATACCGCTGGCCGTATAAGCCCTGCCGGACGAATGATTCGCCGCCGGGGATATTGCAATCCGGCTGAACCCACCAGCCGCCGACAATAACCCAGCGCCCTTCGGCGACACGGGCTTGAATCTCCCGGAACATGGCCGGGTCGTTCTCTTCCACCCATTCGTAATTTTGTGCGGAGCTGGATGTGAAGACGAAATCGTCATACTCCTTCATCCGGTCAAGCGCCGAACGGAACGTCGCTTTCGTTTCCTGGAACCCCTCCTGCCATGGCCAGAGCCAGACAGGGTCCAAGTGGGCGTTGCCGATCATGTACAGCTTCTTCTTCTCATTCTGCTTCATACGTTCATTCACACTCCTGGGAGAATATATAGGATAAAGCCTGTTTATATCTGCCTGATCATCTATTACTGGTTTGTCTGATAATCGAACGATTCCGCTTTTCCGGCGCAGCCAAGGAAATTCAACATTTTATCCGTAACGGCTGCTTCGACCGCTGCGCGGCCTTTTTCCAGATCTTCAGGCGAGAGGTTCCTGCACGCCTCATTCGTCATGCGCTCTTCACGCCCGAGCGCGCCCAGGAACGCAAGCTCCAGGTCCGTAGCAATGTTCACCTTGCTGACGCCGCCGCCGGGAAGGGTAATCGCCTTATTCATCATCTCTGCCGGCACTCCCGATCCGCCGTGCAGCACAAGATGAACCGGGGTCAGCTTGCGGATCGCCTGCAGCCGGTTGTAGTCGATACTCGGCTGCTTCACCATATAGACGCCATGCGCAGTGCCGCATGAGACCGCAAGAGCATCAACCTTGGTCTCATTGACGAACCGCAGCGCTTCCTGGGGATCCGTGTACAGTTCCTCGTCATGATCCGTCTCGACAAAATCGGTCGTTCCGATCATCCCAAGCTCCGCCTCGACGGAAACTCCGTTTCGGTGAGCGTACTCTGCCGCTTCCCTGGAGTCGGCGATATTGCCCTCCAGCGGTTTCTCCGATGCATCGATCATGACCGATGTGAAGCCTGCGGCAATCGCGTCTTGTATGACTGCCATATCCTTCGTATGATCAAGATGAAGCACAACGGGAACGGTAATCTTCTCGGCTTCGATGCAGGCATAAAATTCATCTGCGAACTCTTTGGGCGTGATGCTGTAGCGCACCAGCTCCTTGCTCGAAATTTGAACAATAAGCGGCGACTGCGTTTTTTGGCCTGCCCGCAGGACGGCTGCAATTATCGGGGTATACCGGGGCGAGAATGAGCCCAATGCGTAGCCCCCCTTTTCTGCCTGTTCCATTCCTTGTTTCAGCACAACAACGTTAAATGGTTTCTCTCTCTTCATCTTTCTCCAGCTCCTTCGTCAATTGTCTATATATATCCCTCAGCGGCTGCTGAATGGCTAGATATCCATGTTCAAAAATCCGACAGTACGCCTCGCGGTGCCTGTTGTCCGGCTTATATACCCGCGCCGGCCTGCCGTTCACTGCGCAGCGGACGGCATCCGCAGCGTCCCGGTAGATGCCGGCGCCGATGGCGGCCGTCAAAGCGGCGCCCAGCAGCGTCGCTTCATCCAGATCGGGCACGTCGATGCGGCACCCGGATATATCCGCTTTAATGCGCATCCACGCCTCGTTTCGGGTGCCCCCGCCAACAGCGACAATACGTCCGCCGGCTGTGCCCGAAGCACGCGCCGCCGCTCTGCGGATCGCTTCCATCTGGAATGCCGCGCCTTCCAGCACAGCCTTCAGCAGATGAGGCTGACCGTGGTCTGCGGTTAATCCGATGAAAGCGCCGCGGGCATTCGCGTCCGGCATCGGCGCACCGCAGCCGGACAAGTATGGGAAATACATAATATTCGTCGGTCCATCCGGCGCCTTATCCACCAGACGGATAACGTCCTCATAAGAGAGGGGAACTTGTTCCCCCAGAATGCCTCTCATCCATTCAATGGACCCGCCCGAAGCGGAAATGCCGCCCATCCAAAAGGACAAGCCTGGCACGATATGAAGTCCATAGGAGAGACCCGAAGCAAAATCCTCCTTCGTCAGAGGCCGGTCCGTCTCCATGCCGACAAGCGTCTCCGCTGTCCCGATGGAATCGTAGGTATCGCCATCGTTCACAGCGCCGACAGCGATCGACGCCGCAGCATGATCATGGCCGGCGACCGCCACCGGTACGCCGCCCGGAAGGCCAGCTAGTGAAGCGCCCGGCCCGTTTGTACGGCCTATCGCGGTTCCAGCCGGAAGCGGCTGCGGAAAAAGCGACGGACTCATGCCAAAGTGTCTGATCCAGTCCTCATCCCAGCATTTGCTCCGAATATCGAAGGCAAATGTGCGTCCGGCAAGCGAATAATCCGTCGCCATTACGCCTGTCAGCCGGTACGCGATATAATCCGCGGCTGACAGCCATACCGAATGTTGAAGAACTGCCGCTTGGTTCCGGCGCAGCCACAGCAGCTTGGCCAGACCATACTTGAAGCTGGACGTCAGACCGGTTGACTGGAACCGGGCGAAGGCGTCATCCTCTGAGGCGATATCCTCCGCTTCCTTCGCAGAGCGGCGGTCGAACCAGGGGATGAACATGGTTTTCGGCTCACCCGTGCCGGCATCCACCAGTACGCCGCTTTCCGCCATGCTGGCGATGCCAATCGCTGCAATCGGCAGCTCGTTATTGAGCCCCCGCCCCCCGTTGCCGTTTCGTCCTCCATCAAAAGCTCCGGCGACCTCGCGTATGCAAGCGGCAATCGTCTGCCACAGCTCCTGCGGATCAAAGAACGGCATGCCATTCCGGTCGCGGCCGGTAATCGTTGGCCTGCCTGCGATCCGGATAACGGATCCGTCCTCGCGGAACAGGCCCGCCTTGCAGTTGGTGGTGCCTATATCGATGCCGAGCAGGCTCATTTCCCGTCTCCGGCCAGCAGCTTCTTCACGCTCTCCATGCCGGACCGGGGGCTTGACAGAAACTTGCTCCGCGCAGCATCCGGCAGCTTCGCCACAACCCGCGCCATTGAAGCCTGGGCCAGCACAACGACATCGGTCAGGCCAGCAAGATCCATGAGCGTCTTCGCCAGCTCTTCGTCATGCCCCTCGCGGTCTCCCTGCATGAGCTTCCCGTATGCCCGATCGGCAAGACCCGGAACCAGCTCCACCTCTTTGCCCGCCTGCGCCGCTTTCTCTCTGATCAGCTGCATCGTCGGGCCGAGCGTGGTTTGCAGCGTGGCCGCCACTCCGATCCGGTCTGCGCGGCGTACTGCCTCACTGGCCATCGCCTCATCGATCCGGAGGACCGGCACACTCATCCGGGAGTCAGCCCGATCGGCCAGCTGACCTACAGACGAACAGGCACTCAGAATGACGTCGGCCCCGGCCTGCTCAGCGAACTGCGCGTAATGCATCCAGCGGTATTCAACCGCCGAGAGATCCCCGCCATTGCCGGCAAGCTGCGGCAGAATCGAATCATCCACGAAATTGAAGATTTCAATTTCTCCGATCACCTGACGGGCCAGCTCCTTGAGCGGCTCCACTGTCACGGGCGTCGTATGAATAATGGCAAGCTTTTTCACATCAACAGCTCCTATCCTGTATCCCGCCAGATTGTCATGCGATGTCCGGCGGAAATTTCTTTTTTGCAAAAAGCTTTGCTACCCCTTGGTCCCGGACGATATATTCATCCCTTCGATGAAATAACGCTGGAAGAAAAAGAATAACGCGATCACCGGCAGCATGACCATAAGCGAGCCCGCCATCAGATAATGCCACTGCGTCGTTTCCTGACCTTTGAACGATTGCAGTCCGATTTGCAGATTGAACATCGATTCCTGGTTAATGTAAATGAGCGGTCCGAGGAAATCGTTCCACGCGCCCTGGAAAGTCATAATTGCAATAACGACAACCGCCGGTTTGGCGAGCGGTATCATAATTTTCCACCAAATATAATAATGGTTTGCACCGTCGATCTTGGCAGCCTCGATCAATTCATTCGGTATCGACATAAAGAATTGGCGGATCAGGAATATCTGATAAGCCGCCCCGAAAAAACCGGGAACCGTCAGCGGCAGATAGGTCCCCACCCAATGAAACTTGGAGAACATGATATATTGAGGAATCAGGGTTACGAAGCTTGGAATCATCATGGTTCCCAGCATGACCGAGAACAACCAGCCCCGCCCGGGGAACTTGATCTTCGCAAAGCCATAGGCGATGAACGTGTTGGACAATACATGCGATATAACGCCGACAGCGGCCAAAAACAGGGTATTGAGCGTATAACGGGCAAAATTGCCTTTGCTCCAGGCGAGCTCGTAATTCTCCCAATGAATCACCTTCGGAAGCCAGGTCGGCGGGAACGACATAATCTCGGTCAGCGATTTAAGCGAGGTCGAGATCATCCACCATAGAGGCAGGAGAATGATGATGGAGAAACCGATCAGTACGAGCAGCAGAATGGTCCTCCCTATTCTTTGCTTTGTCCTGCGGCTTTGAAAGTAACGGGTATCGGGAGCAGCGGTTCTGACGCTCATCGGTTATCCCCCCCTTCGTAGTGAACCCAATATTTAGACAGCAGCATATTGATTATCGTCATTACGATAACCACCACAAACAGGAACCAAGCCATTGCCATCGCATAGCCCATGTCATACACCTTGAAGGCCTTCAGGAACATATGCAGGTTGAAGAATAACAGCGAGTTCACGGGAGACCCCGGAGCGTTCATATCATTGGACATCACATAACCTTCCTGAAAAATCTGAAAAGCTCCGATCAGGTGGGTGATGAGCTCAAATAAAAGCACGGGCGTGATCATGGGAACGGTAATATGCCAGAAACGCCGGATCGTACCCGCACCGTCGATCTCGGATGCTTCATACAGCTGCTCGGGCACATTTTGGAGACTGGCCAGATAGAGCAGCATCCCGCCGCCGACGCTCCACAGCTTCATGAGAATAATAGCCGGCTTCGTCCAGACCGGATCCACCAGCCAGGCCGGACCGTCCACGCCAAACCAGCCGATCATGACGTTAATCAGGCCCGTCCCCGGGGTCAGAAGCATTTGCCACAGGATATATAAAGCGACGCCAGAGAGGATGGAAGGCAAATAAAAGACCGTCCGGAATACCTTCATGCCGGGAATCTTCTGATTCAGCATAACGGCCAGCAAAAGCGAGCCGAGCGTGGTAAGCGGCACACTGATGACGACATAATATAACGTGTTGTACAGCGACTTCCAGAACAAGGGATCATGGAAGAACATATTGGTGTAATTTTGCGTTCCGATCCATTCCTGCCGCGAGGTGATATCGTAATTGGTAAAGCTCGCATATAGCGAGAAAATCAGCGGACCGGCCGTGAACACCAGAAAACCGATGATCCATGGAGATACAAATATGAAGCCCTGTCTTGCTTCCTTGCGCTGCTGCAAGCCCATTCTATTCTTATTGGCGGCTGAGGCCATGGTCATTCCCCTTTCTGCCTGAGTCGGGAGGCAATGAATGAGGAGAGCGATTGTTTGGCAACCACTCCCCTCAAGAGTATGGCTATTGATTTTGTTCCAACAGATTTTCAACGTCCTTCTGAGCTTTATCCAGCGCTTCCTGCGGAGGCACCTGGCCCAGAATGGCCGCATCCCGATTCGGATTGATGAGGTTCAGGAAGTCTGGCGCATTGACCGGCGTCGGGAATATTTTGGTGACTTCCATATTGTCGACAGCCGCTTTATATACCGGATTCTTCATCAGCTCCGGATCGTTAGCCGCTTCCTTGTTCGCTACACTGTCAAAGTTCTTTTCCGCCCAGTAGGTTTGAGCCGATTTATCGGTGAGATACTTCATGAACTCCCATGCTTCGTCCGGGTGCTTCGCGCCCTTGGGAATTTCCACAACGAAGCCGCCGCCGACGCTGTAATGCCCGGAGCCGTCCTCCACCTCAGGGATCGGAGCAACCCCATAGTTCAGGTTCTGGCCGTAATCGCGGATCTGCGTATAGAACGTTGTGGCTTCTGGCCAGATCGATACCTGACCGGCGATAAAAGGATTCGCCTGCTTGCTGCCGAATGACGCTTTGAAATTATCCAGGTTCTTCTGCCCGATCCGCTTGGCATTATCCAGCACATAATTCATCGCATCCAGATGCGCCTTGTCGTTGATGACCGGCTTGCCGTCCTGATCAAACCAGTTGATGCCTTTGTCAAAATTCATCGCGATACTGCCCCAATCGAAGCCTCCATACTGCGGCGAGTAACCGACCCGGGTGTATTTGTCGCCATCCTTCTTATCGAGCTTCGCCGCTGCTTCTTCAAGCTCGGCCCATGTATTCGGGAACTTCTCCGGATCTAGGCCCGCTTCCTTGAACTGGTCCTTGTTGTAGAACATCATTCTCGTGTCTGTCGTAAAAGGAAGTGCGTAAGCTTCGTCTTTATAAATAACGGTATCCCATAATTGCGGGAAGAAGCGGTCTTTAATATCGTCTTTCTTCAAATATTCGCTCAAATTCGTATTCTGGTTCTTATCCGCGCGCTGGCTTGTGGCGTTGATGTCATTCACGATCACATCCGGCGGATTCCCCGCGGCCACTGCTGCCAGCTCTTTGGTCCAAATGTCGCCGAACGGATAATAAGTATGTTTGACTGTGATGCGGTCCTGCGATTTGTTGAAATCGTCAATAATTTTCTCGATGATTGGCTTGCGTGTCTCTGATCCCCAAAATGTCCAGAAGTCGATTGTGACCTTGTCCTTCGAAGATCCGGTTGAATCCGCAGAGGTGTTGGTGTTGCCTGTGCCGGTGTTGCCTGTGCCGGTATTGCTTGTGTTGCTGCCGCACGCCGACAAGAATATACTGGCGCCGAGCATGGTCGCGAGAAGAACAAACATTGATTTTTTCAGCTTCATTTACAGCTTCCTCCCCTTTTTCCAAGCCATCCGGCAACAATATTGACGGATTATGACGCTTTTCTCGCTCATATTGTTGTTTTTCGTGGCTTTAAAATTAAGATACCCAATTTATAGCGTATTGTCAACGCTTTCTTTTCTTAAAAACCATGTAATCCACCATTTTTAAAGACGGATAATGACGTTTTGTTCTGCCCTGCCTGTTTTTCAGCTGCAAAAAGAACCATCCGCAGTGAACAGCATCTGCGGATGGTTGCTTTTGAGTATATTCGTTCATTTCCGGCATCGGGAAGCCTTGAACACTAATTCGGGCTACCTTCTAATTTGCATTGCATTTTAGTTAAGTTTTAAATTCTCATCAGTCACTTACTTTTACGAATTACCATAATACAAAATCTTTTCCTGCGTTTGGCGGACATTGAATCATAGGAGTAAGCCCCAATACCATTATTTTAGGGCCACGTTCCCGCGGAAGGTAAAAAACGCAACTCAACTAATGAGCTGCGCTTAATTGTTTAGTATTCAAGGTACTTATAGCTAACCCAGGTCCAATAATTCCGGGTCAGACTGAAGTCGTTTGAAGTATGTGGTACGACCTTCCAAAAAACCATATCACCAGCTGTTACATTGATACTAACAGAATCAATTGCACCCAATGAACCATGATCTATCCCAAATCTATCGCCGCGTTGACCAATTTGAGCTATGTCATAATTCTTGTAAAGTGAAGCCACATGCAATGTTGCAATAACGTTCCCACCCCTGTTATTGGTCCATCTATAAAAATCCACGTCATCGGACGAATCCAAATAGCCGGAATAAAATTCATTGGTGTTTTTTAATATTTCCCATGTTGTTACCCCATCGTCATAACTGTCAGCCAACACAGACTGAGAGGATAATAATATACACGCACAAACTAGTGTTAAGCAGAACCATTTTTTAATTTTCAATTTTATTAGCTCCCCGTTTTTGAATTAAGCATGCCATGGGTTTCCATAATAGCTTTTTCATTTTCATAAATAGACCTCCCTAATTGGTTTTACCGTCTACCCAGATCATCCCACAGATAACCATGTGCTATAAGAGTCCTTATCCTTATTTTCATGTCGAATCGTGTTTGATCGGCAAATGCACATATCTTTCGCCATACACATGTCAGCATGTTAGCTGAGGCTGGCGTTGATCTGTCAACAATCATGAAGCGAGTTGTCCATGATAGTTCCAAGACGGCGCTGAAAATCTATTTGCACATCACTGAGACGATGCAAATGAACGTTCCAGAAAAGATGAATGTTCACTTCTCAGGTCTTCTAAAAGGCGCTTATTTTTGCAAGGAATGCGACCTTCTCGTGACCTTTATACAAAAACGGGACCCAAAAAGGTCCCGTTTTCCTTGATTAATAAGGGTTTATTCCTGTTCAAAACATCATGGATCTCATATAGCCTATCGTAAATTTCACGCCCTTGTCGCCGAGCTCGCCGTGCCACACCTTGGAATGCGGCTCGATGCTAAGGCCGCCCTCATAGCCGCTTGCATACAGAACAGCCATGAACGTGCCCCAGTCCGTCTGATCCAGCCCGGCAGGAGGATCGTCAAAGCGAATTCCGTCAATGATGACGGAGCCTTTAATATGAACATGGCGGAACCGGCTGCCCCATTTGCCCGCCTCCACCAGATAATCGCGGCCCGCGTAGCGGGAATGCGACGGATCGAATTTAATGCCGAGCTCAGGCAGATGACCGTGGATGATCGTCCATGCCATATCATTATCGACAAAATTATTCCATTTGCAGTTGTATGAGGATATGACGACGCCTTTTGGCGTCCCGTATTCAATCAGTTTCCGGAAATAGTCGATGGCAAGCGTCACGTTCTCGTAGTAGGACAATTCTTCTACATAGTTGACGCCGCACACGAAATTCCGGCAGCCAAGCTCCGCCGCCGCATCGATCAGCGCATAGGATGCCTGGAGCTCCTCTTCCACAATGCCTTCTTTGGCAATCCTGTCGGTGCCCCATCGCCCGACAGAGCCCACCTGCACCCCTGTTTGCCCGCTTGCCTCTTTTAATACAGGCACGCTGGCGATGAATGCGTCCAGGTCTGAGCCGATATTGATGCAGAATTCCAGAAATTCAAGGCCGGTTTCCTTCGCCTGATGAAAGCTGGCTGCCTCAGGAGAGGCAATGATGCCCAATTTCATGGTTAATCCTCCCGTATTTGGATGATCGGCGGAGCATGTCCGCCGTTATCAACCACTTTACCTCTGACGGACCTGCAAAGATATGCTGGATATAGCCATATTTTTATCCCCTGTTAGCTTTTTCCCTCCAGCTGCGAAGAATTTCACCCTCAGCCTCAGCATCGCAATGCTTCTGGATTACTTCTCGTTTGCATCAATCGGACGCTCAATGTATTCAGCATACTCCAAGGCGAACTGTTCCAGCTGGCTATCGCTGACGCCCCTTATGCCGCTGACGATGTGAGGAGTCCTGTAGAGCATACCCACCAGATTGGCCGTTGCCTGGAAAGGCCGCAGCAGCTCACTGTAGGAATAATGGTGAAACCCTCCCGACTGATAAGAGGCGGCCCCCCCTCCCGAGGAAATTGCAATAACAAGCTCCTTCCCGTGCAGCTTGTCCCCGCCTGTTCCGTAAGCCCATCCTCGCTGCAGCACAGCATCCATCCATTTCTTCAGCAAGGAAGGCGAGCTGTACCAGTAGAAGGGAAATTGAAGCACGATTCGCTCATGAGTCTCCAGAAGCCCCTGTTCCTGTTCAACATCAATAATCTCATCCGGGTATGCCTCATACAGCCGGTGCACAGTGACATTTCCCCTTGCCTCCAGTTCTTCCGCCAGTCGTTTGTTGATTCTGGACTGGCCCAGATTGGGATGAGCGATGATTGCGAGAACTTTTCCTATGGTCGCCATTTTAAAAAAACTCCTTTATTTAAGTTTATTTTGTTATTTACAAAAAACTGGAATCGTACTCGTTTCTTCATATGATGTATGTACATACATCATATAAATAAAAAAATTAATCTTCTTCCAGCTGCACACTCATGGCTTCAATTTCTTTGGTCATTTGCCTGGAGGTTTCCAAACCAATTAAAGCCTCATATCGCATATGCATGTTTTTCGATGCCTGTCGGATTGTACCCTCGAGCTCTTTGGCTTTGACCGTTGGATAAAGAAATACATTCTTCCCCTGTACATTCCGTTCTACCAGCTGCTTGCTCTCTAATTTGTCTATGAAGCGGGTAAGCGTGGAAGATGTGACGGACAGCTTCTCTGACAATTCCTTATGAGAGATGCCCGGTGTGCCAATTACAAGGCGGATGAGATACCCGTACATCGGTGTCAGGCCCGTCATCGCGAATTCATCCTCCGCCAGTTTGGTTATGGCGCGGCTAAGGCGGTTAGCCGTGAAAAACAAGCAATCGTGAAGGAAACTATCGTCTGCCATGTTTCAGTGCCCTCCTTTCGCTCTAGCCATCATTGTATGTACAACGAATATAGATGAATTCCTGCATCTTGTCAATAGGATCTGCCGCTCCTCCGGTTTGGCATAAAAAAGGAAGAAACCTGCCTCGCCGACATTGACGGCTGAGCAGATTTCTTCCTGGATTTTAGCAAAATCCACCTGTTAGGATGCTTCTAACATGAATATGTTTTCATATCCGAAGCGAGGTATACCCTTTCTGGACCGGCAACCGACTTGCTCTCCCGGCCGCAAGCGGGTCATGATTTCTTGTCAGGACTTCCCGCCTGCCTGCAATTCCTCGCTCCGGTCAGTCGCCGGAGGCGGGGCAATGGACAAAGCGGATATCTCCGCCCGACGTTCGGGAGTCATGACGATATCGGCAGCGCCAAGCAGCGGACTCAACTGCTCCATATTGCGGGCGCCGATGATCGGAGCGGTAATGCCGGGATGCGCCATGACCCAGGCAATAGCCAAAGCTGCGGCATGCTCTCCGTGCTCCGCAGCGTACTTGTTGAAATCGGCGGCTGCATCAAAATAAGCCTGCCCTTCATATCTTTTTTGTGTGCCGACCTGCTCGATGAACCTTCCCTGCGCCGGCTTTTGGCCGCTGTTATATTTTCCTGTCAGCAGTCCCGCCGCCAGCGGGCTGTAGCTGATAACGCCCAGCTGCTCGGACTGCGCCAGAGGCAGAATTTCCACCTCAGCCTGGCGCTTCACCAGATTGTACATCGGCTGGATGCATTCAAAACGGGCCAGCTCCTTCTGGGCCGAGATGCCAAGCGCCTTGGCTATTTGCCAGGCGGCCCAGTTGCTCACAGCCGGATAGAGGATTTTGCCCTGCCTCTGCAAATCGTCCAAAGCGCGCAGCGTCTCTTCCATAGCTGTACGCGAATCAAAATGATGCACGAAGTATATATCGAGCCAGTCGGTCCCCAGCCGCTTGAGGCTTCCTTCGATCGACAGCATCATATGACGCCGCGACATCCCCCCGGCGTTCACATCCTTTCCCGTCGGGAAATAGAATTTGGAGGTAAGGACAAGATCGTTCCGGCTCCCCGCTATACATTTGCCCAATATCTCCTCCGAGCGGCCACCGGCGTAAGCATCCGCGCAGTCGAAGAAATTGATTCCCGCCTCCCGGCAGCTCTTGAACATATCCATCGACGTTGCTTCATCCGCAATGCTGCCGAAGGACATCGTTCCAAAACAGAGGCTCGACACCTGAATGCCTGTTCTGCCTAATGTGCGGTAATCCATGAGTTCACCTTCCAGAAAGTATATTTGTTTGTTCCGCGAGGTTTGCACAGACCATTCGAACAGTACCGCCGTTCCCTATTTCTCAAAATTCGGATCATTCTCGCTCAGCCAGACGCGAAGCGGGGCATCCTCATCCGTTGGCGTAAAATAGCCGTTGCAGTTCACTCCATCCCCGAGCATCTGACGGCGGATAGGATCGCTTTGGGCAAGGAGACTTGCGACTGTCATATTGTCTTTCGTGCGAATCCATCTGTAAGCGTAGCCATAGAAAAGCACCTTGCGGGTAATCTCCGACCAGTTCGGACTTGCCGAATGCCACAGACGCCGGTCAAAAAACACCGCCGTTCCCGGCTTCACCCGCACCGGTATTGCACCTTCGGGCTGTCCGTCGCCATTCTGCGGGAGAGGCATCTCGTCCTTCAGATGACTGTTCGGGATGATCCAGAAGTTCCCCCGGTCCGGCTCCGTCATATCCGACAGGAAGTAAGCGACCTTGAGCGAGAGCCGCGGACGCGGGTGAGTCTCGATATCCTTGTTCACCCTGCCGCTGTCCTGGTGCCAGCCGAAGGTTTTATTGTTTTTCGGTTGACCGGTTGGCGGGGTGACGATCAGATGGCAATGGTACAAATAAATATTCCAGCCCAGCAATCCCCATACCTTGGGCAAAATTTTCTCATAATCAACGAGATCCAGAAATAATGGATGATCCGGAATAAAATCAGGATGGAACATGGCCTTGTTCGGTTCCAGCCCCTTCTCCAGACTATCTGCGTGAATGCGGTCAACTTGTTCGGTCAAAGCTGCGATTTGATCTTCCGAGAGAACGTTTTCAATTATCAGGTAACCGGTTTCATTAAATGTCTGGCGTTCTTCCTCCGTCAGCGAATACTGGAGAGAAGTTGAATCCATTGGCATTTTAAACAACCTCCTAATAAATTTATAATCCATCCATACTCTGCCTATTATTTCACAGAATGAAGTGTATTGCCATGAATAATATTCTTTTCCTCCGGATTCGTAGAAGCAAACCCTCACAAATGAATGCTCAAAAACCACCGTACTCATGCAATGAGCGGTGGCTGCTGTTCTGTATAAACATCCAGTGATGATCAATATTTATAGATTCTTGCTATCATCAGGAGCAGAACCGCCGGCATCAGGCTTCTTCCTCGGGACGACCCGGGCCGGCCGTTCCACCCAGTTCTCGCGGTTCATCCGCATGACGCGGTTTCCCCGTGTATCCGGAACTTCGCTGCCCCCTTCGGCTGCGCCCGCCTGGATGCCCGAAACGGCATTTGCCTCCGTGGAGGCTGCCGGGGCTATGCTGCCGCTCCTGTCTGACTTTCCGCCTCCGCCATTATGTTTGCCTTTATTCCATACTCGTCCTTTACTCATAGAAGCACTCCATTCAACACGGATTAATTCCTTCATCCTAACATACCGGTCATACTGGAGGAAAGACATTGGACAGGGAAAGATTCCAATACAGCAAAGCATCCTGGAAATATATCAGGACTCCTTTGCTGTTTACAGCAAAGCATCCTGGAAATATATCAGGACTCCTTTGCTGTTTACAGCAAAGCATCCTGGAAATATATCAGTACTCCTTTGCTGTTTACAGCAAAGCATCCTGGAAATATATCAGGACTCCTTTGCTGTTTACAGCAAAGCATCCTGGAAATATATCAGGACTCCTTTGCTGTTTACAGCAAAGCATCCTGGAAACTTATCAGGACTCCTTTGCTGTTTACAGCAAAGCATCCTGGAAACTTATCAGTACTCCTTTGCTGTCTACAGCAAAGCATCCTGGAAACTTATCAGTACTCCTTTGCTGTCTACAGCAAAGCATCCTGGAAACTTATAGGATACTTCTGCCGTCTATAGGCTTAAGGGGTGATGATTTTGTTCAAGAAACGGGTCTTTATTGTCCTTGGCTTGGTTATCATGTTAAGTGCCGCTATTACTGCAAGACCGGAAGCCGTCTTTGCCTGCTCCTGCGCCCTTACACCCGCTGCTCAGCAGGTAGAGGATGAGCTGGAACGCAAATCAGCAATTTTTGCAGGCAAAGTGACGAAGGTTACTCCGCCAAAGCAGAAACGAATGATGTCTTCAGCAGATCTCGTCCAGATCGGGTTCGAGGTAACCAAAGTATGGAAGGGCAAGGTTGGCAGCCGCACAGCCGTCTACACGGCAATGAGCTCGGCGAGCTGCGGATATGAGGGTTTTCAGATCGGCAGCGAGTACCTCATTTCCGGCTACGAGAAATCGGGGCATCTGGAAACCACAATTTGCGACATGACTCTCCCCCTGTCATCGGCGAGCAAGCAATTGGCGGTTCTGGGAACCGGATATCCACCGTCTCCTGTAAACGCGCCAGAATCCGCGATGCTCGAACAAGAGGGCGATCATGCGGAGATACCCGATGACTTCTCCTCCACATTGACAATCCTGACAGCGGCTGTGATATTGATTGGCGGCACCATCATAATATTAGTGAGAAAGCGACGCCGTTAGATCACTTTCAGATGTTCATGCGAAGATGCAAAAAGGCACCAATCCCCTCGGATCGGTGCTTTTTGTCTTCATCAATGCCATTTTAAATAAACGATAATTTATCCAGCATTCTGTAGAGCATCAAAGCTGTCTCCGCTCTGGTGGATAAGGCATCCGGCTTGAAGGCCCCGTCCTCATCCCCTTGAATAATGCCAAGGCCTGTGGCTTCATTGACAGCCTCCTGTGCCCAGGCGGAGATTTTGCCGGAATCGTTGTAGGTTCCCGGCTGTGCCGGATTGACCGCCGGAGTTCCGGCGTAATCAACGGCGCGCATCAGAATAGCCGCCAGTTCTTCACGCGTGATCGGGGCATCCGGTTTGAACGATCCGTCCGCGTAGCCCTGTATAAGCCCTGCCTGATAGGCGGCAAGCACGCTGGAATCGTACCACTGGCCCGAAACATCCGGGAATACGGAGTCACCCTGCTGATTTTCAAGGCCTAATGCTCTGATCAACAGCGCGGAAACCTCCGCACGGGTGATGGCTCCTCTGGGATCGAAGCCCCCTGCATCCCGGCCTTGGACGATCATCTTGGATGCCAGGAGATTCACAGCCTGCTCTGCCCAATGCTGATCCATATCCGGGAAGCTGACCGGATGCTGGATCAGAGCAAACGTCCCTGTTCCCTTGCTCTTGATCGTGACGATTGTTTGTCCGTTAGCGGCCTCAAAGGTCGCTGGCGCGAAGCGGTATTCTCCCTGTTCATCGAACCAAACCGCCGATGCCGAATCGGGGATCTCCGTTTTGTCCACAGTGATTGTTCTTTCCACATAGCTATCAAAGGCAGTCACAGGAACGGACTTGCCTTCTCCATCAGCAATAAATAATTGGAAACGAACGGGCTGCGACAGCTTATCCTTCTGGAATCCGCTGCTCAAACCGCCTTCGTCCGAAGAGTCCAGCTGCTGGGCTACGACCTCCAAATGCCACTGCGATCCTTCCAGACCGGCTGCGGCAAGCCGCTTCTGCAAATCAAGCTCGCCAAGCGGAAGCTTGATTGCGGCGGCTGGAAGCTGGAATTCTACGATGCTGTCCGGATTTGCCGTTCGGATTGCGTTCAGAAGCCCGGCGGTCAGCTGGAATCTTCCCCCGCCCTCTCCTGCTGCCAGGGTCACGATGCCTTCCTTGACCCGTTCCATGTTGACTTTGACGGTTAGTTTATTGCCCTCTGGATCAATCAGATCCAGCGTGTAATCGGATGCAGAATCATCCGTGCCCGGGTCCGGCAAGACAGAACCGTTCCCTCCGGAGCCCGGATTACCGGACTGGATTACGACAATGCTGGCCTCGGCAGCAAGTCCGCCATAGGTGGCGGTCACAACGGTTTTGCCGCCGGCCGTTCCTGTCAGCTTGCCGCCCTTCTCTGCGCTCGCAACCGATGGATCCGCTATTTGATACTGCGCATATTCAGAAATATTGGACTCGGTCCCGTCATCGTAGACAGCCGCCACCTGCGCATTCAGCGATTCACCGTTAATGATGGCATACTCCGGCTTCGAGAAGCTTAAGCCTGACAGCTGCGGGGCTTCCGGAGTGTCTCCAGCCTTTACATGAATCGCCGCCTGAGCAGCGAATCCATTGTACACGGCGGAAATGACCGTTTCCCCTTGCGAAACGCCGCTTATGCTGCCGTCTGCGCTCACTTGTGCAATCGTCGGATCAGCCATCGTATACACGATGCCGTCCGCAATCACAACCTGACTGCCGCCCTCATAGGTCGCCGTTACAACAGTCGGCTTCGTTTGACCGACCTGCAGCGAATAATCATTCTCGGTGAACGCGATCCCCAGCTGTGCGGAATCGGAGCGGGGAACGGTCAGCATAAAGGTCCTGCTTGCTGCCGCTGCTCCCTTCTTGATCAACGCCTCCAGAGTGACAACAGCATCCTCTTCCGTTCTGGACGGCCGGGTAATATTCCCCGTCTGCGGGTTGATAATATCCGGCCGGGTTGAAGTCCAGGTGATCCCGGAGCCGGCGGCTCCCAGAGCAGGAAGCGTGACCGGCCGGGTGACGCGATCGGCCTGATCACCTTCTGCCAGCCCAACCGCAAGCTCCGTCTTATCCTGCTCCACTGCCGCCAAATCCTCATCTTCGACCGAGGTTACGCTGAACCTCAAGCCGTCCACCAGCATGTAGGCTCCCGATTTCTTCACGCCCTTGATCGTATGCGGACCATTGGTTAATCCGGAAATACTGAACAATGCTTGCTGGGTCTGACGGCTGTCGCTGTGCGCGCTCACCGTTTGCTTGAACTCATTGTCCACATAAATATCGATGTCCCCGAGTGAAGAGTCTTTGGCCGAGATAAAATCAATTCCCGTACCGGTAAAGGGATATTCAAAATAGTCGCCATTCGCTTCGGTGGCATGCACATCATTCTGGTAATCTCCGCGCAGGGAGAAGCTCAGGTAAGTGGTGCCCACCGGCTGTGAAGCCAGGTATTCTTTCTTGATCGTGACCTGATTGCCGGATGCCGTATAGTCCTCTCCCGGTACCAGTGCCTCATTGCCATTGGATATGCCAAGCAGGCCGCTTCCGTCGATGGCAAGCGCAGCCGTCACATCGGCTTGTGCCGGTCCCGACTTGTCGAAGCTTGCCGTATCCGGACTAATCAGGTCTGAGACACGTACCCGCAGCTGATCCAACAGCATATAGTAGCCATTTTTCTTCACGGCCTTGATGGTGTGGGGACCATCGGCAAGACCCGCAATGCTGAACACGGGCTGCTGAACCTGCCTGCTTGGGCTGTAGGCGCTGACGGTTTGCTGCAGCTCTCCATCCACATAAATATCCATATCGCCCTGTGAGGAATCCTTCTCGGTAATGATTTCAATACCGGTTCCCTTGAAGGCATATTCGAAGGAATCGCCGGTAACCTCGGTGTACTGCACATCATCCTTGTAATCGCCGAGACCTCTGTTGCGGCCAAGCTGCCACGCGCCGTCGTAGAATATGTCCGGATCATCATTGTTAACCGGAATATAACGGCCGCGCGCCGTATCTCTAACCGTTACCGCCAGGGTCTGAGGCTGGCCTGCACTGAAGGAGAAGGTTAAATTCGCCATTCCGATCGGCCGGGCGGCCAGATATTCCTTCTTGATCGTAACCACGCTGCCGGAGACCGTGTAATCAGTGCCATCTATCAACGGCGTTCCCGCATTGTCTATCCCGCTAAAGCTGTTCGCTCCCAGTGTCAGCGTCGTCGTGATATCGGACTGTGCCGGCTGCTTCTGATCGAAGCTCGCGGCTGCCGGACTGATCGTGCTGTTCTGGGCAGTCGTATCGCTGATGGAGATGGACAGCGTTTGCGACGCGCCTCTGCTGAAAGAGAAGATCAGCTTGGCTGCTCCCGCCGGTCTTGCTGCAAGATATCCCTTCTTGATCGTGACCAGATCGCCGTCTGTCGTGTAGTCGGTTCCCGCTACCAGCGGAGTACCGCCGCTCGTAATGCCAGCCAGCGTATTGCCAGCCAGTATCAGCGTTGTCGTGACATCAGCCTGTTCCGCCGTGTTCTTGTCAAAGCTCGCTTCAGCCGGGCTGATCATGCTGTTCTGAGCTTCAGAATCCGCTACTTCGATGGCAAGAACCTGCTCGGCTCCGCCACTGAAGGAGAAGATAAGATTGACGGTTCCGACCGGCCTGGCAGCCAAATACTCTTTCTTGATCATGACCTGATCGTCCGTCACAGCATAGTCAGTGCCAGCTGCTAATGGAGCTCCGTTACCGGAGATGCCGCTTAACGTTCTGCCCGCCGCGATGGCAGCCGTAACATCAGCCTGTTCCGAAGCGGCCTTGTCAAAATTAGCGGATTGCGGGGCAATCAGATCAGGCAGTGTGACCTTCAGCTGATCCACAAGCATAAAGACACCCGATTTCTTCACCGCCTTGAGCGTATGCGGCCCGTCGGAGAGCCCCGCAATATGATAGACGCTTTGATTGGCCAACCGGCCCGCGTTTGAAGTGCTGACGGTTTGCTTGAAGTCCCCGTCCACGTAGATATCGATATCGCCCTGGGATGGATCCAATTCCGAATATAATTCGATTCCGGTTCCCGTAAACGGATATTCCATATATTCACCGTTGTTTTCCAGGAAATGCACATCGTCCTTGTAATCCCCGAGTCCCCTGTTGTAGCTGCGGTTCCAGGCTCCTTCATAACGGATTCCCGCATCGTCATCGTTGACGGATATGGAGCCGCCTGCGGAAGAATCTTTTATAACGAGGGTTACGTTCTTGTCAGCTCCCTTGTCGAAGCTGAAGGCCAGGCTGGTCGTTCCTTCCGGCAAGCTTGCCAGGAATGCTTTCTTGAAGGTGACCACGCTGCCGGCAGCCGTATAGTCGGTGCCCTCCTCCAGCGCAGATTCGTTCATGGCGATACTGTCCAGTTGATTTCCCCTGAGCTCCATCGTCGTTGACACATCAGCCTGAGCCGATTGTTTCTTGTCAAAGCTGATTGTCGGCGGATTGACGGCGCTGTTCCGGGTCGTCGTATCCTTGATTGTGACAGCAAGCGTCCTTGCTGCTCCGCCGCTGAAGGCGAAGGTCAGATTGGTTGTTCCAAGCGGCTGCGCTGCCAGATACTCCTTCTTGATCGCAACCTCATCATCCGCAATCGTATAGTCGGTGCCGGCCGTTAATACCGCAGCGCCATTCGTAATACGGATCAATTCATTTCCGTTCAAGGCGACCGTTGCCGTTACATCGGCCTGCTCCGATTCCTTCTTGTCGAAGTCAGCCGCAGACGGATTAATAGTGCTGTTCGGAGCAGCGGGGTCGCCTACCTCAACCGCCAGATTCTGCGAGGCTGCCGCCAGTTCGCTCCCGCCGTTGCGATGCCAGGAGCCTGTATACGAAATTCCGGTATCATCGTCATTGACCAGTGATGTACCGCCTCCGGCAGTCACTTTAAACAAACGTGAGCCGTGTGATGGCAAATCGACGGAGCTGTAGCCGGTATCAAACGATCCCAGCTCGGTATGGCTCCATAAATCGCGTACGGAGGCCGGTCCTGTAAGGCCGATATCGTTCCAGTTCACAGTTACCGTTGCGCTGGAGCTTCCGAGATTATACAGCCCCACCGTGTAGGTGCCATCACCGTTATTGGCATACCATACCTGCTGGTCGGCAGCCGTCGAAACAGGATGCGCCGGTTTGCCGGCCTGATTAACCGCGATGACCTCCTCATTGGTCAGCAGCTCGATGCCGTAGCTGTCCAGATTCGTCATGTCATTGCCGATATAAAGCGGCGCTGAAGACATCGCCCATAATGACATGGCTGTCCTCCGCTCATCAGGGGTGATGCCGTCCATCGCTCCATTCCCGACATTCAGGGAGTCAAAGTCATTCCACCCTCCCGCTCCTGCATGCCTCCACCACTGCTCCGCCTTCGGGAACAGACGGGCAATACTAGGCCATGCGGTCAATCCGCCGGTTCCGCAGTAGCATTCAATATCCCAGTCCACGCGCCATCCGTTCGCGTATTTTTTCCAGGTATCCGCATATTTGATATCGAGCGCCCATGACAGCTCAAGCCAAATATGATGCGGAGCCAGCGCCTCTGACCACGCCTTGACGTCATCGCGGGCATCAAGGGAAAGATCGGAGATGCCCGATCCCGGCGTAACGCTGTCGAATTTCAGAAAATCGACGCCCCAGGAGCCGAGCAAATCGGCAATGGAAGTGATATAGCTCTGCGCACAGGGCTGCGAGAAATCGATTTTATAGCCCAGGCCCCAATAATCCGCCTTTTCGAGCGGCATTTTCACAATGTCCTGCATATGGCAGGCAGTGCCGTAAATCGGCAGATTATCGTCCAGCGCTTGGGGAGACAAGCCCGGAATCATATAAAGACCGAATTTTTGACCGTTATTATGAACATGATCAATTACATCCTGAAGCCCGTCCGGATATAAGGTCGTACTGGGAACAGGCCGGCCATAACCGTCCATGCCCCCATTCCAGCCTGCATCGACATTTATGTAGTTGTAGCCATAGGCTTGAAGCTTCTCGTGCATGGCATCGGATTGCGCTTTGATATTGGCAGCGGTAATCCATGAGCCCGTCGTATAGACCTGCATGCTGTAGCTGCTCCAGCCCATATAAGGCTTCGCGCCAAGTCCGTTGTCAGCGGCCTCGACGGGGCGGGGCTGCGGCGTCAAGACGCCAATCTGGACAATAACAATGATCAGGGCGAGTAGCACCAAACGGGTTCTTTTCTTCCAATTCTGCATTATTCTACTCCTTTAGCTTGTGGAATTGGTGGCGCTCTCCATGTATTGGATGCTCTGATGCTCTACGTTTCAAAGCAGCTTCTTTTTCGCCGCACCTCGGGTCCCCCTCTCCTGTCACGCGGCATCAAGCCATCCATTTGACAGCGCTTTCTTCAGGTCCAATCATAATGGGTTTCTCTTCCATGAGGTAGGTACAATTACGTCATTTAGGTACAACTTTCCCCATTTCACAGGGTTCAATCTCTCGCGCAGCGACCAATTTTCCTGATTGTGCCAGACTGGACGAGAAAGAAACAAGCTCCCGCCGCTCATCGCGGCAAAGTTAGCTGCTGCACCCTCTAAAAGTCCGGTGAAAAAGACAGGCTGCTCGAACACGTCCTTTCGATGGTTTCAGAAAGTTCAACCGCCGCTGCGGCCATGTTCTGGTTGAATGCCCTGACAAAAAAACTCCACCGGCTTAAAGTCAGCCAGTGGAGTTTAGAATGCGGCAGCCCGCATCGCCTTTTTATTGGGATTTTCTCTCGATGACGCGGAAGGATGCCGTCGCCATGGAACAAAGCACATCCGCCGCGCTTCGGATGGTACCCTGCGCTGTGATCATTTTACCCGACATATGCACGATTTCCGCCTCAGCCGTCACAATTCCCGGCCGGGCCGGCGAGGTGAAATGAATATTCAGATTTGAAGTGACCATATCCTCCTCCGGTCTTGCGGCCATAACCACAAGTCCCATCGCCGAATCGAGCAGCGCGGTATGCACACCGCCATGAAGGATGCCGATTAAATTCAAATGATGCTCCTTGACATCCAGGGTGACAATAACCTTGTTCTCGTCCATATATGCCAGCTCGCAGCCCAGATAGCCCCAGAAGGTATGCCGGGCCTGCTCCGACAACTTTTCCAACCGATCATTCATCATGCTCATCGAATTCCTCCCCGGCCAAGGCTTACTCTATATGCTGCGCTCTATCACCCGGATTGTCAGTCTCTCTTTTCCTGCCGCTCCTCATCTTCCTCGATCAATTTGCGGCGCAGCACCTTGCCAGCCAATGTTTTGGGCAGACTTGCGGGGAATTCAACCAGATGAGGAACCTTATAGGCCGCAAGCCGCTGCCTGCACCATTCCTTCAAGTCCTTTTCATCCAACCTGGCCCCCGGCTTCAACACAACGAAAGCCTTGACCGTTTCTCCCCGGTAGTTGTCCGGGATGCCCAGTACCGCCGCTTCTTCAATATCAGGATGCTCGAACAGGACCTCTTCGATCTCCCGGGGGTAAATATTATAGCCGCTGGCGATAATGATGTCTTTGATGCGGTCCATCATATAGAAGAACCCGTCTTCATCCATACGCGCCATATCTCCGGTGTGAAGCCAACCGCCCTTGAGTACTTTCGCAGTCTCGTCCGGCGCATTCCAATAGCCCTTCATCACCTGTGGTCCGCTGACTGCAAGCTCGCCGATTTCACCGGCAGGGAGCTCATCCCCAGTTTTGGGATCAATGATTTTGGCCAGCGTGTCGGGAAACGGAATACCGACCGAGCCTGTCTTGCGCTTCTCCCACACATTGTTGGCATGCGTCACCGGGGAAGCTTCCGTCAGCCCGTAGCCTTCAATGAGACGCCCGCCGGACATCTCCTCAAAGCGCTGCTGGACCTCATGCGGCAGGGAGGCCGCGCCGCTGATGCACATATTGATCGAGGACAGATCGTAATTATGAATCCGGCTGTGATTAATAAGCGCAATATACATGGTAGGCGCTCCCGGAAATACGGTTGGCTTCACCCTGGAAATCAGCGGCAGAAGCTGGTTCACATCGAAACGCGGTACGAGAATCAGACTGCCTCCAAGCAGGACGGACTGGTTGAGCAGAACCGTCAGGCCAAATACATGAAAGAATGGAAGCGCTGCCAGGTAGCGTTCTTTGCCGGGCTTGCTCCGGTAAGCCCACAGACTGGTTTGGATCGTGTTGACGATCACATTGTAATGCGTAAGCATGACGCCCTTCGCCAGCCCCGTCGTCCCGCCCGTATACTGGAGCAGGGCCAAATCATTCTCGGCATCCACATCGGTATGCACGGGCGATCGGGAGGAATCATACATCAGCTTGACGAAGGAATGGACCCCGTCTTCATAGGCGACATCGAGATTCATTCCGTCCTTCTTCGCCTTGAGCGGGTACAGCAGATTCTTCGGGAACGGCAGATAATCCTTGATCGATGTGATGATAACATGCCGAAGCCCCGTTTGCGGTAAAATATCCTTCACCTTCCGGTGCAGCAGATCCAGCGTCAGAATGACGGAAGCGCCGGAATCCCGCAGCTGATGCTGAAGCTCCCGCGGCATATAGAGGGGATTGGTCATCACCACGACGGCTCCGGCCAGCAGAACGCCATAATAGGCAATAACCAGCTGGGGACAATTGGGCAGCATAATGGCCACCCTGTCCCCCCGTGCGACACCCAGCTTGCGGACGACATGAGCGAACCGGTACGCCCCCTCGAGCAGATCGGCATATTTCATGTCCTTCCCCATAAAATGCAGCGCCGTATGATTCGGATAATTGGCCGTTGACTGAATGAGAAAGTCGGCCAGATTTTTTTTGGGATACGGATAGGTTGACGGTACTTCCTTCGGATAATGAGACAACCACGGTCTATGTGCCATGCCCCTTCACCTCATTGGTATGGAATCGGGTTAATGCACGTAGCTTTCTGACTGAATGACCAGGGCTGCGATCTGACGTTTCTCCTGAATGGTGTTCAGGGATGTGCGGCGCGTCAGCTTCTTGAGAACCGAGAGCTGGGTGCGGAGCATATCTCCCACCTCAATGGCGGACAAGGTTTCCTTGGCATAACCTTCAATCGCCTGGAAAGCCTCGTGAATAAAGATCCGGGTCATCCGGATTGCCGCGGCCGACTTCTCTTCGCCTCTCCTGGCGATTCTCTGCTGCGTCCGAAGAAGCGCGCTTTCCATGGCATAAAGCTGAATCATGATATCCGCCAGATGGCTGAGCACCTCCTGCTCCTCCTCGAGTTTCATCTGGAACTTCTGAACGGCCGCTCCGCCTGTCATCAGAAAAATTTTCTTCGCCATGGAGACCAGATGGACTTCCTCCCCAATGAGACTATCGAACGTTTGTCCCGGCACCAACTGCAGCAGCTCCGCTTGAAGCGCCTGCGCCTTCTGGAGCAGTGGAAGCTCGCCCTTCATCGCCCGCTTGATCAGCGTCCCCGGAATCAGCAGACGGTTGATTTCATTCGTGCCCTCAAAAATGCGGTTAATGCGGGAATCGCGGTAGATGCGCTCGATGGCATATTCCTGAATGAAGCCGTAGCCGCCATGAATTTGTACGCCTTCATCCGCGATTTGATCCAATGTTTCGGAACCGAACACCTTGTTGATCGAATACTCCAGCGCATACTCGGCAATGGCTTTGGCGGACTGGACACCGGCTTCCGGGCTGTCGTGATCGATTTCACTGAGTCCGGCATCCATCAAGCCTGCGGTCCGGTAAACCATGCTTTCCAGCACATAGGTTCGGATATTCATCTCGGCCAGCTTCTTGCCGATCAGCGGGAAAGAGGAAATCGGTTTGCCGAACTGCGTGCGCTGATTGGCATATTGTGCGCTGATCTCAATCGCCTGCTTGCATGCGCCAAGGCATCCGGCTGCCAGCTTGAAGCGTCCGATATTCAGAATATTGAAGGCGATCAAATGGCCTTTGCCAACCTCCCACAGCAGGTTTTGGACCGGCACATGCACATCCTCCAGAATAAGCGGACGCGTTGACGAGCCCTTGATGCCCATCTTCTTCTCTTCGGGACCGAAGCTGACACCCTCCATGGTGCGCTCCACGATAAAGGTGCTGAAATCCTTGCCGCTTACCTTCGCATAGACGATGAAAATATCCGCAAAGCCGGCGTTTGTAATGAACTGCTTCGTGCCGTTCAGCACGTAATGAGTGCCGTCCCCGGACAAGCGCGCCGTTGTTTTGGCGCCAAGCGCATCCGATCCCGAGGAGGGCTCAGTCAGGCAGTAAGCGGCGATCTGCGTGCCCGCCGCCAGATCCGGCAAATATTTCTTCTTCTGCTCTGCCGTACCGAAGTAGACGATCGGCAATGTTCCGATTCCCACATGGGCGCCGATCGTGAGCGCGAACGATGACGCCTTGGACAAACGCTCGCTGATCAGCGTGGAGCTGACCTTATCCAGGCCCAGCCCCTCATAGGCTTCCGGCACATCCGCGCCCAGCAGGCCGAGCTCGCCGGCTTTTCGCATCAGCTTTACGGTCAGCTCGTAATCCAGCTTTTCGATTTGACCGTCGACCGGAATGATCTCCCCCTCCACAAAATCGGACGTCGTCTGCGCGATCATGCGCTGTTCCTCCGTCAGCTCATCCGGGGTAACGATCAGGTTGTAATCCAGATCGTCAATGACGAAGCTGCCGCCTATCACTTTCTTGCCTGTTTGTTCCATCTCTTTTCACATCTCCCTTCTATTGTTATTCGGGATACACTTCAAATACGCCCGCCGCGCCCATTCCCCCGCCAATGCACATGGAGACCACGCCAAATCCGCCTCCGCGGCGGCGCAGCTCATAAATAAGGCTTGCTGCAAGCTTCGTGCCCGTGCATCCCAGCGGATGGCCAAGCGCGATGGCTCCCCCGTTCACGTTGACCAGCTTCTCGTCAAGCTCAAGCTCTCTGATTATATGCAGGCACTGCGATGCGAAGGCTTCATTGATTTCAAATAAACCGATATCCGATGTGCGGAGTCCTGCCCGCCGGAGCGCTTTCGGAATGGCCTCCACCGGTCCAACTCCCATGATTTCAGGGTCCACGCCGGCCAGAGCAAAGGACTTGAAGGCTGCCAGCGGCTTCAGACCAAGCTCTTCGGCCTTCTCCCTGCTCATCACCAATACGGCTGCCGCTCCGTCGCTCATCTGGGAGGCGTTGCCCGCCGTAACCGTGCCGCTCTCCTTGAAGGCAGGCTTCAGCCTTGCCAATCCCTCAGGCGTGGTATCTGCACGGACGCCTTCATCCTTCTCCAGAACAAGCGGTCTCACCCACGGTTTCCCGTCCTCGCCGAAGCCCTTCAGAGATGTGGACACCGGAATAATTTCATCCCGGAAAATGTCCAAGCCCAGAGCCGCCGCCGCTTTCCGATGGCTTTCCGCCGCAAAACGATCCTGATCCGCTCTGGAAATACCGAACCGCTCGGCAACATTTTCCGCCGTGTGGCCCATCGCGATGTATACCTCCGGCATCTCATCCACGATAGCCGGATGGGGAGATGGCTTGAAGCCCGTCATGGGCACATGGCTCATGCTTTCCACACCTCCGGCGATGATAATATCGGCGCCGCCCGTCATGATCCGTTCTGCTGCGAATGCGATGGACTGCAGGCCGGAGGAGCAGAACCGGTTAATGGTCAGAGCCGGTACGGTTGAAGGAAATCCGGCATACAGCGACATGATGCGGGCAAAATTCAGGCCCTGCTCCCCTTCGGGCATCGCACAGCCGATCATAATATCCTCCACGTCCTCCTTATTCACGCCCGGAGCGCGGTCGATGACGGCCTGAAGCACAATTTTCCCCAGGTCTTCCGCTCTCGTATGAATGAAGCTTCCTTTCTTCGCCTTCCCTACCGGGGTTCGTACAGCGGATACGATAACAGCCTCTCTCATTTATGAACTCACCTTCCTTCTTAAGTGGATTAATTGCGGAGAGCCTTGCCCTTCGCAAGCATATGTTGCATCCGGTGCTGCGTCTTCGGTTCCCCGCACAGGCTGAGGAAGGCTTCACGCTCCAGGTCCAGCAGATGCTGCTCGGTTACCATCGTTCCGGCGGGAACGCTGCCGCCGCTGATGACATGGGCCAGCTTCCCCGCAATGAGCAGATCGTGTTCGCTGATATATCCGCTCTGCTTCATGGCAATTGCACCCAGCTTCAGCACGGCTTTGCCGTCTTCGCCGATGACTCTGATCTTCTCCGGCCGGGCTGCCCGATAGCCGGACTGCGCCAGCCGCAGCGCAGACTGCTTCGCTTCATGAATCAGATAATCCTGATTGGCGACAATCCGGTCGCTTGGGCGCAAATACCCCAGCCTCTTCGCGTCATGGGCGCTGGAAGAGACCTTCGCCATCCCGATGTTCATATACATCTCATTGATGTAAGGCTGAAGATCGATCTCCGGCTGCGGATGAGCCTGGCTGATGCGCAGAGCCATTTCCTTGCAGCCGCCTCCGGCGGGTATGAGTCCGACTCCGACCTCGACCAGCCCGTAATACGTTTCCGCATTCGCGCATACTTCGTCCGCCGGCAGACAGACCTCGACGCCTCCCCCGAGTGTCATGCGATGCGGCGCGGCAACAACCGGCTTCTCAAAATGCTTGAGCTTCATCATCGTGTCCTGGAACAGCCGGATGATATGATCGACCTCATCCCATTCCTCATCCTGCGCTTCCATCAGAAGCAGCATAATATTGGCTCCGACGCAGAAGTTGCGCCCTTCGTTGGCAATAATCAGCGCATCATAATTGCGGCGGACCTCTTCCACGCTTTGCTGGATCATCATCAGAATGTCAGCGCCAATCGCATTGTTCGGCGAATGGAATTCCAGACAAGCCACGCCGCTGCCCACATCGATCAGACTGGCTCCGCTGTTCCCCAGGATCACCCTGTTCTGCTGCTTGAGGCGGGCAAGCGAAATGATTTCCGGAGGCTGCTCTTCCTGGCGGTACCGTCCTTCATGAGCATAGAAAGATACCCCCGCTTCCTGCTGATAGAATGAGCTGTTGCCCGCCGCAATCCAATCCTTCACCCAGGCGGGAACAGCCGTCCCTTCGGCCTCCATACGGGCAGCGGATGGAATAAGGCCGATCTCATCCCACAATTCGAATGGTCCCCGCTCCCAGCTGAAGCCCCACTTCATCGCCTTGTCGACATCGGCAATCGAGCCCGCGATTTCATTGGCCCTATCGGCGGCATACACTAGCGTCTTCTTCAGAATGTCCCATGCCAAGCCGGAGTAACGGTCCTTCCCGCCAAGCAGCGCCTTCGTCTTGTTGCCGGCTCCTTTGGCAGCCCTAGCCGCTTCCAGAGAAGCAGAGGTTATCCTCCTGCTCTTGGCATACGTCATCGTGCTCAGGTCGAGCGACAGGATCTCACTGCCCTGTTCCCCCTTGATTTTCTTGTAAAAGCCTCCTCCCGCCTTCTCGCCGATCCAGCCGCGCTCCACCATATCCTTCAATACCTGCGGCAGCGCAAAAGCTGTCTTCTCCGCTTGGCTGTCCGTTCTCTCCGCCACGTTATTGGCCACATGCACGAAGGTATCCAGCCCGACCAGGTCAAGCGTCCGGAAAGTGGCGCTCTTGGGCCGTCCCATCGCCGGGCCGGTCACGGCATCCACTTCATCGACGGAAAAGCCTTTCTCCTCCATAATCTGCATCGCCGCAAGCAGACCATAGGTTCCAATCCGGTTGGCGATAAAATTAGGCGTATCCTTCGCGATGACGACCCCTTTGCCAAGCGTTCTTTCCCCGCAATCCACAATCCGGCTCACAATGTCGGGATCGGTGCTTTCACCAGGAATAACCTCCAGCAGCTTCATGTACCGGGGAGGATTAAAGAAATGAGTGCCGAGAAAATGGCTCTTGAACGCCTCGGAACGGCCTTCCGCCATCGCATGGATGGAGATGCCCGATGTGTTGGAGCTGACGATGATTCCAGGCTTCCACCGGCTTTCAATTTTCCGCAGCAGCTCCTGCTTGATGGCCAGATTCTCCACAACGACCTCAATGACCCAGTCCACTTCCCCGATCCGGTCCAAATGATCCTCGATGTTCCCGGGTGTTATCAGGCTCGCCAGTGAATCATCATACAGCGGGGACGGTTTGATCCCCGGGAGCTTCGCCAGCGCGCCTGCCGCCAGCCGGCTGCGGACCTCCGGATGCGCAAGCGTCAAGCCGCGGGCCTCCTCCTGCGGCGTCAATAGGGTCGGAACGATATCAAGCAGCAGGACGGATAGGCCGGCATTGGCCAGATGTGCCGCTATGCTTGCGCCCATAACGCCGGAGCCGATAACGGCGGCTTTGGTAATGTTGGCTGTCATATGTTCTCTGCCTCCTTATAGTTTTGGTCACTGATGCAACAAAGTCTGGTGAGACACAGGCCCGAAAACGGCCAGCTCCAGAATTTCCGCGATATCCCGCGCCTTTACATGCTCATCTGCCTCCTTCTGCTTGGTGCCGTCCTCCAGCATCGTGAGGCAAAATGGGCAAGCGCTGCTGATAAGGGTCGGCCTGGTTACGAGCGCCTGCTCGACCCTGGCCAAATTCACCCGCTTGCCCGCGGTCTCTTCCATCCACATCATGCCCCCGCCCGCTCCGCAGCACATCCCGTTCTCCCGCGAACGCTCCATCTCAATCAGCTCCACGCCAGGAATCGCCCGCAGAATGTTCCGCGGCTGGTCGTAAACATTGTTGTAGCGGCCCAGATAACAGGAATCATGGTAAGTAATCCGTTCATGCACAGCATGCTCCGGCTTCAGGATACCGGTACGAATCAGCTCGTCAAGAAGCTGCGTATGGTGAAGCACCTCTACCCCCTCCATCCCGAATTCGGGATATTCATTCTTGAGCGTGTTGAAGGTATGCGGACAGGCGGTGACAATCCGTTTGACGCCGTATTTGCGGAAGGTCTCTATATTCTCGGCGCATAGCTGCTGGAACAGCAGCTCATTGCCCATCCTGCGCGGCGTATCGCCTGAATTCTTCTCCTCATTGCCGAGAATGGCAAAACGGATGCCTGCCTTGTGCATGAGCCGGACCAGCGCGCGGGTAATCTTGCGGGAGCGGTTATCGTAGGAGCCCATGGAGCCGACAAAGAAAAGCAGCTCGAAATCCGGCGCATCCTTAACCGTCGGGACGGCTATCCCTGCAAGCTCCTCCACCCATCTGCTCCGCTCGCTGCGGCTGATTCCCCATGGATTCCCCTGCCGCTCGATGTTTTGCATGGCGCGCTGACCTTCCTGGGGGATGCTTCCTTCCATGAGCACAAGATGACGGCGCAGATCGATGATTTTATCCACATGCTCGTTGCCCACAGGGCATTGATCCTCGCAGTTGCGGCAGGTTGTGCAGGCCCATATCTCCTCCTCCGTCATTACGTCGCCGATCAATGCCAGCTCCTCCGGCTTCTTCCCGGCGTGCTGCCAGCTTTCTTTATGCCAGTCCATGGTCGGAGAGATATCCGTTATTTCGGCCGTATCCATCATGAAACGCGGCTGCTCTCCTTCCTGTCCGGCGGAGGAAACGGCATGGGCTCCTCCTCCTGCCGGAAATGCGAAAGCAGGCACCCAAGGCGATTTGGAGGTAATTGCTGCGCCCTTCTCCGTCAGATGGTCGCGGAGCTTCACGATCAGATGCATCGGGGACAGCGTTTTGCCGGTATTTGAGGCCGGACAGACGTTCGTGCAGCGCCCGCATTCCACACAGGCATAGAAATCCAGCATCTGCTTGCGGGTAAAATCTTCGATTTTGCCAACGCCGAACGCTTCTGCTTCCTCATCCTCCAGATCAAGCTTGCGCAGTCTTCCCGGAGGCCGGCTGCGGCCAAGAAACAGATTGATCGGCGCGGTAATGAGATGAAAGTGCTTGGATTGCGGAATATAGACGAGGAATGCAAGCAGAATGATCAGATGCGCCCACCAGAACAGGAAGAATACAGCCTTCGCCGCCCCAGGCGAAATTCCAGACACAAGCTCTGCGATTAATGAGGATGCCGGTGCATAGGCAGAAGCCTCATAGCCAAGCCAAACGCGGTGAAAGCCAAGACTGAGCAGGACCGACAGCATCAGAAAAAAAATCAGAAACAAAACGATGCTCGGCTTCCAGTCCTTCTTCAGCCGCTTCAGCTTCTCGCCGTATCTCCGATAAGCGGCGTAACCGGTCGCAAGCAGAATAAGCAGAACGGTGATTTCCTGCGATAGCCCAAAGACGGCATGACCGGGAATCGGAAGCGGGTGCCCCCCGGACAGCCCCGTGTAGATCAGATCAAGCGCCCCGAACTGCAAAATAATAAAGCCGTAAAAAATAATCAGATGCATGATCCCGCTCCTCCGGTCCTTCAGGAGTACGCGGTGGCCCAGAGCCTGGGAAACAAGATCCCTCACCCTGCTTTTCCAGTCAAAAGGACGGTTCTCCGGCTGCCCCAGCCTCACATACAGATAACGGTGATAAACCGCTCTGTAAAAGAAAGAAAGGGCAGCCCCGACAACAGTCAAAAATAATAGATAATGCAGCCACGACCAGAACATGAGCACACGTCCTTTCGCATAATAATGGATGTAAGCGCTTAGAATCGGGCTTCAAAAAAATCTTATGTTCTTAGGCGTTGACAATACGCAAAGGATTTCATAAGATGGAACCAGAAAATGAATGAGGATTCATTCAGTTTTGTTTAGATTCTAGCATCGGGGTGAAGGCATGACAAGTAAAAAAATGGATAAATTCGAAAGGATTATCGGCGCCGCCGTCAAGGTGTTTGCCGAGACCGGCTTTCACGGCTCCCAGGTATCGAAGATCGCCCGTGAAGCCGGCGTTGCGGATGGAACCATATATTTATATTTCAAAAGTAAAGAAGATATACTTGTGTCGCTTTTCCGCGAGCGTCTTGGCGAGCTTATCGGCAAGCTCAAGGAAAGCGTTGCGGACTCCGCAACCGCAGCCGAAGCGATCCGTAAAATTTGCGAGCTTCATTACACCGAGCTTGAGAAAAATCCGGATCTGGCTTATGTCACCCAGATTGAGCTTCGCCAAAGCTCCCTTGAGCTTCGCAAATCGATCGGCCAGGCGGTTAAACCGTATATTCAATTGATTGAAACCGTTCTGATTCAAGGCATGGAGGAAGGAACCTTCCGCAAGGGGCTGGACGTTAAATTAACACGTCTGCTCATATTCGGCGCCATGGACGAAGCCGTTACCTCCTGGCTGATTTCCGGCCGGAAGTATTCCCTCAGCGCCCAGGTGGATAAGTCCGTAGAGTTCTTTCTGATGGCGCTGCGCCCTTAAACGATCTGCCCATTTTCGCAAATTGGAGAGGAGCATCCCTAATGAATGTGTATGTGATTCTAAAGCAAACCTTCGATACCGAGGAGACAATCACCATTCAGGACGGCAGAATATCCGAGGATGGGGTGAAATTTGTCATAAACCCCTATGACGAGTATGCGGTTGAGGAAGCCATCCGGATCAAGGAGCAGGAAGGCGGTCTTGTTGTTGCCGTTTCCGTTGGGCCGCAGCGAAGCGCCGAGGCGCTGCGAACCGCTCTGGCCATGGGCGCGGATGAGGCCGTCCTGGTCTGCGATGAGCGCATTCCAGCCGACGAGTATTCAATCTCGTCCGTGCTATCGGCCTATTTTGCCGGTCAATCGTACGACCTTATCCTGGGCGGCAACTTCTCTGTGGACAATGGCGCAGGCCAGGTTGCCATCCGTCTGGCCGGACTGCTTGGCATTCCCCATGTCTCTTCCATCACCAGCCTTGCCCTATCGGACCGGAACGCGAAAGCGGAGCGGGATGCCGAAGGCGATCTTGAGCTGATCGAGATCTCCCTTCCCGCGCTGTTCACGGCGCAGCAGGGTCTGAATGAACCCCGTTACCCCTCCCTCCCCGGCATTATGAAAGCAAAGAAGAAGCCTTTTCGGCAGCTCACGCTGGATGATCTTGGAATCACCCCTGAGCAGCTGGCGCCGAAAACATTGCGGATCGATCTGAGCCTTCCTCCGGCGAGGGCAGTTGGCCGGATTCTGCAGGGCGAGCTGCCGGAGCAGGCGGCCGAGCTCGTCCGGGTGCTCCACAGCGAAGGAGGAATTCATTCATGAGCAGAACATATTTGATTGTTGCGGAGCACAGGGAAGGAAAAATTCGTCAAGTGACGCTGGAGGCGCTTCAAGCCGCTGCAAGCTCAGCCGCAGACGGGGACCGGATGACCGCCGTCCTCATCGGAAGCGGACTTGATTCCATGGCAAATGAGCTGTCCGCCTACCCTTTATCCGAAATTCATCTGATTGAGCATGCAGGTCTGCAGCATTACAACCCTGAGTCTTATACGGCAGCGCTCCTTCCCGTCATAGAAAATATCCGCCCCGACGCGGTGTTCCTGGGTCATACCGCACTGGGACGCGACCTTGCGCCTGCCTTGGGAGCGAAGCTTCAAGCAGGCCAGCTTTCCGATGTCATTACGCTTACTGGTACCGGCGAGGATACAGTTTTCACCAGAGCAATCTATGCCGGCAAAGCATTCGAGAAGAAACGGTTTAACGGTTACCCCTGGGTCGTCACGGTCCGCCCGAACAATTTCCCTGCATTGCCTCCCTCCTCATCCCCGCAACCGGCGCAGATAGTCAAGGCCGATTATGCACCCTCCTCATCGCTGCGAACGATCGTACAGGATGTTGTCAGACAAACCGGGGGCAAAATCGATCTGACCGAGGCGAAAATCGTCGTGTCCGGCGGGCGCGGCGTCAAAAGCCGCGATGGCTTCAAGCCGCTTGAAGAGCTGGCGGGCGTCCTGAACGGCGCGGTCGGCGCATCGCGCGGAGCCTGCGATGCCGGTTACTGCGATTACGCGCTGCAAATCGGCCAGACCGGCAAGGTGGTCACTCCCGAAATCTATATTGCATGCGGCATCAGCGGGGCGA
Organism: Paenibacillus sp. JT31N17; assembly: GCF_056269255.1. Classification (NCBI taxonomy): domain Bacteria; kingdom Bacillati; phylum Bacillota; class Bacilli; order Caryophanales; family Paenibacillaceae; genus Paenibacillus; species Paenibacillus sp. JT31N17. The sequence continues at coordinate 551,621 of NZ_JBWDNP010000001.1, read as the reverse complement.
TCCAGCATCTGGCCGGGATGAGCCAATCGCGCGTCATAGTTGCGATCAACAAGGACCCGGAAGCCCCAATCTTTAAAGTGGCGGATTACGGGATTGTGGGTGATTTGTTCGAGGTTGTTCCGCTATTGACCGAGGAATTCCGGAAGGCATTGGGCTGACGGGATGGGACCATTCGATAAAGACCTTCTGGACGGCAGGGTCGTACTGATCACCGGCGGCGCTACCGGCCTGGGCCGCGCGATGGGCGAGAAGTTCCTGTCACTCGGAGCCAAGCTTGCGATAGCCGGCCGCCGCGAAGAGGTTTTGCAGACGGCTGCGGCAGACATGACCGCAATGGGCGGCGAGGTTTTCCATAAAAGCTGCGATGTGCGGGACCCGGTTCAAATCCATGAGCTTGTCGATGCGGTGGAGCAGCGGTTCGGCCGTATCGACGTGCTTGTCAATAATGCGGCGGGTAATTTCATTAGCCCGACAGAGCGTCTGTCCCCGCGCGCGGTGGACGCTGTCTTGAATATTGTGCTGCACGGCACCTTCTATATGACGCTGGAAGTCGGAAAACGCTGGATTGAACAGGGGATCGGCGGCACGATGCTGAATATTGTGACCACTTATGCTTCCACAGGCTCTGGCTATGTCGTTCCGTCCGCAGCGGCCAAAGCCGGCGTACTGGCCCTCACACGCTCCCTTGCAGTGGAGTGGGCCCGCTACGGCATCCGCCAGGTTGCCATTGCTCCGGGACCCTTTCCCACGGAAGGCGCCTGGTCGAGGCTTTCCCCCACGCCTGAGCTCGCGGAAAAGCTGATTAGCCGCGTTCCCTTGAAGCGGGCCGGAGAGCCGGATGAGCTCGCGAATCTTGCGGCGTTCCTGATCTCTGAATATGCCGGATACATTAATGGCGAGGTGATCACGATTGACGGCGGTGAATGGCTGCAGGGAGCCGGTGAATTCAACGGGCTAAGCGGTGTTACGAAGGAGCAGTGGGACAGCTTGGCTGAGCTTACCAAACGCGGGAAATAAGATTTTATCCGTTACGGCAGCGGAACACTGAACAATTTCCCGTGTTTAATGACAAAAAAAGTTATAATCATGATCCAGAATACAGCAAACTTTTCAGGCATAGTTATATAGAATGAACAGCGGATCAAAAAATATACGCAGCCGAAGGAGTTTGTTGTCCACACGATGATGAAAAATGAAATGATGGAGCAAGCAGCGCTAAATGTGACCGTTTCTTATCTGGTAAAGGCGAAAAGCAAAGCACATGCCCTCGACATGGCCCGTTTTCAACTCAATGAAGAGACGATCAGTCTGGATCGGATCCAGCTGGTAAATGATCAGGGAATGAAAAGATTGCTCAAGGTCGAGCATGTGGAATTCATTCATTGGATGGCTGCCGAGTCCTCCGAATTCTGCGATCAATTCAAGGTCATCGGACATTTCCGCCTTGCACTGCGCCTCAGTCAAGCTGAGGAGCCGTATGAAGAAAACATCCACAAGCATCACTATCGTCTCCCCAGATCGGCTATCCAGGATAAGACCGTATGGGTGATTCCGACGCTGCATCAGCCCGCATTCACGCAAGTAATCAGCCAGACGCTGGAATGGAAAACGAAAGCCAGGGAAACAACAGCCTTAATAACAGCTGTGTAAAATAGTTCCGTGTCCGCAAAAATCCCCGCCGGCAGAAACAGAAACCGGCGGGGATTTTTGTTTTTCAGACCTGACAATCGTCCAGGGCGAGTTGCTCCTTCACGCTGCAGCTGCTTTTCTCTGCCGCCTGCCTCCGCGCTGTCTCAGGTACAGGAACGAAAACAGAACACCGAGAGCCGACACGAGCGACATTCCCCAGAAGATATCGGTATAGGCCTGCGAGAGCGGCAGCGAGCCCATCCACACGAGGGCGGTCCCGATAATGGCTGTTGTCAGCGCCCCGCTGAAGAACTGGGCCAGCTGGAATAATCCCATGCCTGCTCCGACTTCCCCTCCCGTCAGCAGCACGGACATCTCGTTGGAAACTCCTGCGGTCAGGGCAGACACGGCGAGACTGAGCGGAATATAGATGATCAGAATAGCTACATAAGCATGAACGGCCAGTACAGCCAGCAAAATGGCGGAGGCCGTCAGCAGCCACGGTCCGAACCGCAGCATGACACCGTTGCCCTGGCGGTCGATTATCCGGCCGATGCTTCTGGCAGCAAGCATCGAGAGAATGGCCCCGGGAAATATAATCAGTCCGGATTGCAGGGAAGACAGACCAAACAGATGCACCAGAATTTGCGGCATCAGAAACAGCACCGCGAAATTGTTCATATAGGAAGCCATGCCAAGCGCCGCGAGGCTCAGATATGGACGGTTGCCGAATAAGGATGGAGCGACGAACGGATTGCTGGCGCTCCGGATGCGCAGAATGAACAATCCTACTGCAACAAGGCCGATAACAAGCATTTCCCATCTTTGCGTCGTCAAAAACAGCAGCAGGCCCGTTGTTCCAATACCCGTCAGCAGAGCGCCCCATGCATCGAATGTGCCGCTCCCCGCCTTCTCCCGCGGCAGCAGAATCAGGTACAGCGGAATTAGGGGCAGCACCAGCGCTGTGACCGCAAATAAGTCATTCCAGCCCCAGAATTGCATAATTGCGCCGCCCAGCACCGGACCAAGACCAAAGCCGAGCGAGCTTGAGGATATGACGAACGAAATCGCTTTTCCCCTTCGCTGCTCCGGAACGTTGCGGGTTATCAGAATAATGGACATACTGAGAATGGAGCCCGCGCCGGAGGCTTGCAACAGTCTGGCAAGAAGCAACACGGGAAAGCTGCTGCTGAACAAACCAATGAGCGACGCCAGGCCCAATAATAATAAACCGATGGTAAAGAGCGTCCGTAATGGAACAAAATCCGAAAGCCGGCTGTAGGTGATGGACGATATGGCAAATACGATGGAGTATCCCGTTACGATCCATGAGGCTACAGTTGCCGTAAGCTCGAATTGCAGCGTAATGGAAGGCAGGGCCAGATTGAACATCATCGTATTCATAATGACAATCATAACCGTCAATGCCAGCAGCGGCACCGTCCATTTTTCATTAAAAACCCGCTTGCCCATTTGTGCCTGGGCCTCTTCATCCGGCATTGTGCGAGGCGTGATCGTCTCCGCTTCTGCCGATGCATTTGTCTGTGACATGTCAAACCCACCTCCAGATTGGTTCTCTTCTCCAATTCGCTCAGCCGCCCTCTAGGCGGGCAGTCTGATTTCATAAAGGTCATGATCCTTTATGTAAAGTTCGATAATTAACGAACAATAGAAATATAGCATGGAATATGGTATCATTCAAGTATTGATTTATCCAAACGCTTGATCATGATTAATCCTCTTCTATACGAAAGGTGGCCGCAGCCATGAAATATTTATTCCATCCTGTGCCCGAAGATATACAGCTGTCGTCGGTCCTTAATGCCTTAAGCGATCCGATCCGGCTGAACCTTGCGAAGGAATTGAGCATTTATGGGGAAATGGCTTGTGGCGGCCTGTCTGCTCCAGTTGTTAAATCAACGTTGTCGCATCATGTGCGTACCCTTCGGGAAGCGGGAGTGGTCCGGGTCCGCATCCAGGGGACGCAGCGGCTGGTGACGCTTCGGGACGATGAACTCGAGCAGCGGTTTCCCGGCGTCCTCTCCGCTATTCTCCGCTCTACCGAATTCTCCCGGAATCTGACTGCCGATCCCGAACCGGTTGATGTCGACGCGCATCCCCGGCAGCATTAATTAAGGACTTCCCCTGCGTATGGTCAGTCTTCATTATAACCGCAATATGAAATATAATTTGCACCAAGATGGATTCCATTATTGATGCGCTTCGGCCGGAAAGCTTTTTTTGCCTTTGCTGTCTATTCCCACTGACCTGAATTTGCAGTAAGCAGGAGCGGCTAAGCCGTCCCCGGGCTGCTGAAGCAGATGTCTTCCCCTCAGAAATAAGCTAAGGTCTACGGGACGTTCATTTCGCTTATATTTGCAAAAAAAGACGCTCCCATCCCGCCGATAAGGCAGGTTTGGAGGCGTCTTTTGCATGTTGACCGGAACTGAAGGGTTCACTTGTACTCTCTGGAGGCACCGCAAGAACGATCAGCGTAAGCAATGTTGAGGTGAACAATCTGCCTATGGCTGATACGGTGAGACCGCTCCAGGAAACTATTCACTGGTCCTGGGATGTGATTTCAGCCAATTCAGGATCTCATCCAGGGTGTGAACAGGCACAATATTCAGGTCCGGCGCCCCTTTGCGCGCATCCAGCTCCTGACCGGCAGGCACGAAGAAGACGTCGGCGTCCGTCTGGTCGACGGCGTAAGCCTTCTGTTCAATTCCACCAATAGGCCCGACCGCACCTGCCGCGTCGAGCGTGCCCGTACCCGCTACCCGATTGCCGTAGGTCACACCGCCGGGCGTGAGCTGATTGATCAGCGTAAGGGCCAGAATCGCGCCATGAGAAGGACCTCCCTGGTAAACCAGGTAAGAGCGAAAATCAACTTTCTTCGGCAGATCCGCCTGAACCCGGTCCTCTACCTGAATGCCGAATACCGCCCGCTTCGGATCGTCTGCGCTGGCCATCGTCTTCACGGCTGCATCCATGGTTCTCCCGCCCCGCTTGAGCTTCACGGCCACCTCTGCGCCCGGCTTCACTTCCCCCATACGGGCAGTCAGCTCCGCTGCGGACCGAACCGGATGTCCATCGATCGCCAGCAGCTGATCGCCAGGCTTAAGCTGCCCTTCAGCCGGACTCTCCGGCATCACTTGTGCAACCTGCACACCGGTCGGAATGATGCCCCGTCCAATTCCAAGCTTCCGGAAAGCCACCGCGCTGCTGATCTGGTTGGCATCGGCCCGCTGGTCATTTGCCGCCCGCTGCATCTCGCCAAGCGAGATGCTCGTATCCCTTTTCCCGATCTGAATATGGGGAAACAGGGCTGCATACAGCCAATCGATTGGAAAAGCCGGCCGGTCAATGACCAGAACACCCTCGATGGAGCCTTGGGGAACACCGCCCTCCACATGGGCGAACCGGTTCATATTCAGGGTAAAACCGGGTGAAGTAATCCCGTAAGGCGTTGGCCAGAACAACCCTGCCGCGATTATCACAAAGGTAACCAGCAGAGCAGTGATCCGCCTCAGCCATCGAACGGCGCGGCGCTTCTCCATGACGATAATATCGAGCAAAGTCAGCAGCAGGGTAATCAGAATGATCAGCAGCGCGGCCGCCAAATGGTTCGGAATTTGAAAGATGGCAAATCCCGAGGCTATACTGCCGGCTGCGATCAGGAATCTGAGCGCCAGCTGCCACAGATGACCTCGGCGTTCAGCGGCAATACCGGCCGCAGCGCCAAGCAGCCAAAGCAGGGGAATAAGCGCCAGCAGATTGACCAGCCATTCGATCCGGTCAATCCAATAGATATCTCCCGAGCGGATCGGGTCCCCGAGCCAAATCAATTCACCGATAACAGATATGATGGCGGCAAGGCCGTATCCGGCAATGTACAAGCGCTTTCCCATCTTCACCCTACTCCCCCTTCTATCCATTAAATGTATCATGATCGGAGCAGACATACTAATCCCCGGGGGTATTTCAGTCGAAAGCACGGCGGGTTGAGGAATCGATCCGTTTCAGCAGTCATTCAATAGTTTGGTTATTTTCGTCCATATGTACTAGTATAGAAAGAAAAACGCCCTGCGCAATCAGGCGCTGAGTGTTCTGTTATGAGGAAGGTGAGTACAGGCATGCTGCTTCACAAAGGGGAGACCCTTTTTCGCCAAGGAGAGACCGGGCCGCTTTATCATGTAAGGAAAGGCCTGCTCAAAATTATCCGCATTCACGAGGACGGCAGCCCGATCCTCATGAATATTATTGTAGCCGATGAAATGATCCCGCATCATTCCCTAATTACACACAAGCAGTATCATGGGACAGCAATTGCGCTGGTCACCTGTGAAATCGACGTCATCCCGTCCCGGGACTGGTATGATTCCCTGGAGCAAAATCCCCAAAAATGCCTGGATATCGCGCTGCTCCTGCAGAACAAGCTCCGGATGATGCAGCAGCGGATCGACCAGTTGACCCAAACCTCCTCTGCCGAAAAACTGCGCAGCCTTCTGCAATGGTTTGAACTTTATATTGGCCCGGCGGCTCTGGAGGATGTCCTCACGCAGGACGAAATCGGCCAACTGATTGGACTCCGCCGGGAAACGGTCAACCGCCTGCTGCGGGCGCAAGCTGCTGGCGGCCGTTAAGAATTGACTGCGGATTGAGGCTCTTGCTCATCTGTTCCCTCCAGGCTTCCGGAAGGTCCAAAAAACTCATAATGCCTGTCGTCGGCCCCCACCCCGCAGGCGGTCAACGCCTGGTTCACCACCTTCATGAACGGCTGCGGACCGCAGAAGTAAAAGCCCGCATCCATCGTAGGAATAACGGATTTAAGCCAGGGCAGGTCGACAGCGCCTTCCCGGTGATAGTCCTGCGATTCCCTGTCCCGCTCCGTCGGCTGGCGATAGCAATAGTGAACCGTCAGCTGCGGATGACGGCGGGCGAGCTCCGAGACATGCTCCTTCATGGCATGAACGTCCCCGTTCAATGCGGCATGGATGAAAGTAACCTGACGCTGCGGATCATGGTGCACCAAGGTGTTGAGCATGCTGATCAAGGGTGTCAGTCCAACGCCCCCGCTGATGAGCACCACAGGCCGCCGGTCCCCGCGGTCCAGTGTGAAATCCCCGGCTGGGGCCGACAGCCACAGCACATCCCCTTCCCGGACCGACTGATGCAGCATCACGGAAACCTTACCTGCTGGCCGATCCTGATTGGCATCCTCACGCTTTACGGAGATCCGGTAATAGGGTTTCCCCGGCGCATCAGACAGGCTGTATTGGCGAATATGCGTAAACCCGTCTTCCTGGACATCCGTCTTGATGCTGACATACTGCCCGGGCTCAAAAGCTGCAATGGCTCCCCCGTCCCGGGGTACCAGATATAATGAGGTGATGACTTCGCTCTCTTTCACCTTGCTTTTCACTACAAAGGGTCTGAACCCCTCCCAGCCTCCAACCTGCTGCTTCGTCTCTTCAACCATCGCTTGTTCCACGCCGATGAAGGCATCCGCAATCATGCCGTAGGCTTCCGACCAGGCTTGCAAAATATCGTCTGTCGCAGCAGCTCCGAGCACCTCCTTGATCGCCGCCAGCAAATATTTCCCCACGACCGGATAATGCTCCGGCTGTACGCCCAGGCTGCGGTGCTTGTGCGAAATTTGTCTGACCGCAGGGAGAATATTCTCCAGATGGTCAATATGAAGCGCCGCGGCATAGACCGCATTGGCAAGCGCCGCCTGCTGTTTCCCTTTTTTCTGGTTCGCGTGGTTGAAGATATTCAGCAGCTCCGGATGATTCAGAAATAATAATTGATAAAACCGGGTCGTAATTGCCGTTCCATGGACTTCCAATACCGGAACTGTCGACTTGATTATGGCTATGCTCTCATTGCTCAGCATCTTGCATTCTCCTCACTTGGCTTTGGCTGATCTTTCTAAACCCATTATAGGCAGCAAGCGAGGGACGCCTTGTGATCGAGATCACATCAAAAGTCACCGATCTGTGACATTACAGCTGCTGTTATCTTCAATGGCCCGTGTCAGCTTTACCGGAGAGAAGCCAAACTCCTGCTTCATCCGGCGCATATCATACAAGGGCAAATATTTTCCCTCCGGCTCCCTGTACGCGGATAGATCAAAATCCGCCGCTTGATCCCCAAGCAGCGCCTCCAGCATCCCAATCGAAGAGACGGTTGATCCGCTGTCGGGACCAACAAAATTGCAATTTAGCACCCTGTCTGCAGGCGGCGCCTCCACGATGCGGACAAGCCCCTCCACAATATCGCTGGCAAAAACCCGTCCAAGCAGCACATACGGAGCATTCAGCCTGGTATCCGTTCCGATCACGGGAGGAGTCCAGCTCTCATCAGGCACGACTGAGCCAAAACGCAGGTTGATGAACTCGCTCCCCGGCGTGATCCGGTGGAAATACCGGGTCACCTCTTCCACCATAGCTTTGCTCAGTCCGTAGGCATCCTTGGCCAGGCACGGGTGATCATCAGGTATCGGAAGCTGTTGGGGAATAAAACCGGCGTCCAGACATCCCACCGCTGCAATCGAGCTGGCCGTTATAAATCTCCGGCAGCCTTGACCGATCAAATACCGGTACAATCTTCTTGTGCCCTGCACATTGACGGCCAGGCCATCCTCTTCGGAGCAGCCCCCGGTCACGGCGGCCAGATGAATAACGGCATCGATCTGCTCCCCGTCCAGCTTTTGCAAATCCTCCGGATTATCGAAGGAGCCCTGCACAAATTGCATGGAATCCGGCTCTTCAATCGGACTTCGGGCCATTCCCAGAACCGTGTGCGTTCCGGCCAGCCTTTGGGCCAGTCTCTTGCCGATAAATCCGCTTATGCCTGTAATCAAAATTTTCATCTTCATGCTCCCCTTGAATCAGATTGGCTGTGTTTCACCATGCGGATGGTTTCGCCTGCCGTTGTCGGAAGCTCGCCGATTTCACCGCTCATGTGCTTCTCGCCGAAGGAACCGGTGCAGAATGCCCCTTCCGGCCAAGGAATGTGAAAGGTCAATGTGGAGCCGGCTTCGCTGATGATCTCCACAGCCTGCACTTCGCCCGCCTCAACAGACGCGCTCACCAGGAAACCGCCAACGGCCCGGAGCGTATGAAACTCCGCCCTCTTGTCCCTGGGCCAGTTCGGGAACAAACGCAGCTCGCCGTTATAGCTTTGCAGCAGGCATTCATTAATGACCGCAGGAAGGGCAAAATTCTCAAACCAGATTCCCATTCCCGACATAAAATCAAAGTTGGTTGTGGCGGCGTAGCGCCCCCCGGTCATCAGCACCCGGTCGGTGCAGGTGCCGTTCGGCAGCAGGCAGTAATGAATTTGCCGCTTGAACCGTTCCAGATCAAGGATGCCGAGCCTGGCTCCGGCAAAATTATAGAATACAAGTTCATTGCCGCCTTCGTTGCGGTGATTCAGGAAGGAGTTGACCGCGATCTGATACGCTTCAGGATCGGAATGCAGCCCATGCTCTTCCCCGGGAAATACCGTCGTAATCGGATTCGGCACATTATAGACCACCTCGGCATCCTCGCCTGTTACGGAGACGAATACGGTCCCCCTGGAAGATTCGGCTGTCGGGTAGTCCGGGAAGTTCGCCAGAATGTCCTTCACATCGTGCAGCAAGGCAGTCTCGGCTTCCTCTTCGCCAAGAACGCCGCAGGCCTGGACAAAGGCATGGAACAGAAACTTCGTCAAAGTCAGGTCCACAAGACAGTCGCTGTTCTTGGCAAATCCGGGCGACAGCTCATACAGCTCCGGTACTACAGTAGGAAAAATGTGATAGTTGTCATCCCCCCAGCGCCCGCCCCGGGCTTCGGGCCGTTTCATATAGTCAACCATGAACAAGACCGCTTCCTTAATCGGGACAAAAGCCCGCTCGCGGAGGAATCTCCCGTCCATGGAATACAGGTAATGCCACCAGAGGCTTTGCACCGTCCATGGCGTTTCACAGATCTCCCATCCCCAGTGGGGCACGGGGTAAGGCATCATCGTCATGTCAACCGGATAGGCGGAGTGCGGATAATAAGCGCCGCGCAAGCCGTAATATTCCTGCGCCCATTTGCGGCTGACCGGCAGCACATGATCAACCATATCGACATAAGGCAGATGCTTGTCCAGGTGGTTGCTGGAGAAAGCCAGCCAGAACGGCTGCTGCGTATTATAGTTCATATGATAATCGCCATGCCAGGCGGAGCCGATCGCGCTGAAGCTCCAGTTGGCGAACAACCCCGGACAGGTTACGCCCTCTTTTACCGAACAGTTGAAGAAATACAGATTCCAATACCAGGTGCGCTCCAGCAGTTCATCCTCCAGCGCAACCGCGGAACGGCTCCAATAATCTCTCCAGCTTTCCTCCGTGCCGGATTCGGCGTCGTTCCAGGCATCCTGACCGGGGGGCAGCATGTCTGAAGCGGCTGCGATTTCGGAATTCAACCCTTCCCACAGCTCGACACATGCGGAGAAGCCGTTTTGCGTATCCAGCTTCAGCGATAGCGGCTGATCCTTGGAGGAAGCAGCAAAACCGCCGGATGTCCTGACTGCCAGACGGAACGCTTTGTCTTTAACATGTCCTGCGTAATCAGAGCCAGGCTTCTCCACATAAGGCAGATGCTGCGTAAATGCCGCAGTGCGGGCATCGCCGTCCACGAAGGAAGCTGCTCTCGGGAATTCCTGCGGCGTCTCGGGATCCGGAATGAGCGTCATCGCATGGAACAACGGAATCTCTCTTCCCGTTGCCGTATCTGCCGCCCGCAGCCAGAGGCGGTCATGCTCCTGCTCCACGAATAACTCCAGCTGCGCGGGATATCCGCCGACCAGAAAATCAATCCTGCACCGCCCATTGTAAATATCAAGGGTATGTCCGAGCACTTCGGTTTCGCGCCGGTCGAACTGGAGCAGCAGCGAGCCGCAGGGCATCGGTCTCGGATAGGATTTCCGGTAATTTGCTCCTGTCATTTCACAGTATTCCCGGTACCAGGAATCCTCTGTCAGCGAGGACAAATGGTCCGGAATGTCCTTAAGCCTGTTGTATACGTCCTGGAAGGTGCCGATCTCATCGGCGTGATCCTCTGCAATGCGGATATCCCATACATTATTATGCCCGAAGTGGATCATGACGGCATCGGGCCTGGTGGTAACCACTACGCCAAGTCCGCCGTTCCCGAGCAGCGCTCCTTCGAAGAAATCCGGTGCGGGACCGGTGAACGTAATGGGATGCTTCCTGGCTTGTTCAAATGGCTTCATCTAAGCATCTGCCTTTCTTAACTGGATATAAATTTGTCTTAAAGCGCTGTCATGGATTTGTTCCCCAGTCCACGATTACGGGTAAGCTTGCAATCTGTACTCCATCTACGATAGTCTTGCAGTACAGTATTTAATCTATCTGAACTGCAGAACAATGTATTTAGCAGCCGGTCATTTATTTGCACAATAGTCAGATCAATTCTGATTTTCAACCATCTGGGGGCAGCCGCATGAATTTTTCCGCATTCCATCCGTATGTCTATTACGCATCCCGTTATCCGTTCTCCAAAGGCCAGTCCAGCGCTCCCCGGATCTGCTATTCCAGCTCCATTTATTTGGTCAGCGAGGGCTCTGGCGTTCTGCTGACAGGAGGAGAAGCCTACCAGGCCGGACCGGGCTCGCTGATGTATGTGCCTGCCGGGCAGCCGCATGAGTGGGTAGCGGATTCCATCGATCCGATGGTGCATGTCTGCTGTTATTTTGACTGGAGTTATGTGGAGAGAAGAGCTCTTTCCGATTGGTCCACACCCATCTGCTACAGCCCGGAAGAGCTGCAGCCTGCTTTCGTTGGCCCGGACTTCCCTTTTCCAATCCCCGTTGCCGCTTCCGTAGACTCCCTCCGCCCGTGGATCGATCTGTTCCAGAGCTTCTACAAGTCCGGCGATTACACCAGCGATCGGACCTTCATGAGGAGCTTGACGACACAGCGGAATTTCCAGAGCTTCATTGATTATTTCCTGCAGCATATGCTGAAGGACACCCATATCCCGGACCCCAGAATCAGCCATATGCTGGATCGAATGGAAAGAGATCTGCTCAGCGTTCCGCCGAAGCCGCTGGAGCAGTACTACAGCAGCTTGAATATGAGCCGGGGGCATTTCTTCGAGCTCTTCAAGCAGGCAACCGGATATTCCCCCGTCCAGTATATGAACGGGTTCCGGATCGGCCGGGCCATGGAGGATTTGCTCCGTACCTCGTTAACCATTACGGAAATTGCCGACAAGTATCATTTCAGCTCCGTACATTACTTCTCACGGTTGTTTCACAAGCAAACCGGACAATCTCCGCGGGAATTCCGTGCAGCGGGCAAGCTGAATAAATGAGAATCAGCCTGGTGCAGTTCGTCCCGCTGCGCCATAACAAAAACCGCATGCGGATACCAGGCATGCGGTCAGATACAGGGATAGAGTATATATGTGCAGTTTATTTTGTACATCTGCAAATCTTTGCTTTCAATGAATATGCGCTAGATATCATATATATGGCTCAAGGAATGCCTCTTCCATATGAGCTACAGCGTTTGTGAATGATTTTGGGCGGTACGTTTTTTTTGAATGAGAGGAGCTAACAGAAGGGCACCGATTACAAGCAGGCAGCCGCTTGCGGCAAACACCGCAAGGAGAGAAAACGCATCCTTCAAATAGCCCGAAGCTGCCATGCCCACTACCATCATCCCCATAAATATCGGTGTAATCGCTCCCCCGACACGGCCGATCAGCGCCCCCTCTGTATTGGTCATAATGAGCGTCTGGATGCCGACTTGAATACACGGATAAAATAAGCCATTCACGATCTGCAGCACCAATGTCAATGCAATGAATGTCGATACACCAACTCCGATTGTACAAAAGGCAGTCACAAGCAGACCGGCCGCCAGCAGAATCTGCGGTTTGACCTTTTTTGCGAACCCCATGATAACAATCCCGCCCGCCAGTATCGCCGCACCGTTCGCCATAAGCAGATACTGCAGGAACTCCTTGCCTTGTCCCAGTTTCTCAATCGATATAAACAGCATCAACGGCTGGATCATGCCTGCTGCAAGTCCCGTAGCTGCGAATGTTGCGCTCAGCGTTCTTAGCGGGCGATTGGTCCATAAATAGCGGAGGCCTGTCAGCATTTCCTGCATCAAACCCCCGGATCCGCTTGACTGCGGTTCATCCGTATCCCGCGGCAGCCGCGACAATATAAAAGCCGATCCCAGGAACATGATAGCCGTCAGGATGAGAGAAACCTGAATGCCGTACTGCAAAAAAACAAAAGTGCCGATAACCGGTCCCAGAACCGTAAACACAGCCACCAGGGACTGGGACATCGCCATAACGCCCTGCAGCTGTTCAGCAGGCACATGCCTCATATACAGCTTCATCGCGGAAGGCTGCGAGAATTGGGATAGGCTTGCGGAAACAAACGTGCCCGCCAGCAGCGCATACCATGCGCCTCTCTCAAGTACAAGCAGCACGATGAATACAGAGAGAGCAGATAGCAGATCGCTTCCTGCCATCGTTCGTTTGGGCTTCCACCGGTCAGCGAATGTTCCTCCAATGATGGCAAATATAAAGATCGGCGCAAACTCAACAACGGAAATGAGAGATACATAGTGCGGGTTATTATTTGTCAAATCCGTTACATACAGCAGGATAGCAAAATTTCTGATCCAGATTCCAAGCTGCAGGAGCACTCTGGACAGGATGATGGTTCGCACATAGCTGTTTTGAAGCATTTTGTTCATTCCCTTTTCTTCGATTTAACAGACATCGACGGCCGACATCTATTCTTTTTGACTATTTTAGTTTATGCTGCTCCGGGTCAGCACTTCGTTTCATTGCTGTGTCCCTGTATTCGCTGTGCCCGCCTGACGATGATCAAATAATGGACATGCCCGAAATTGAGGATCACAAAAACCAAACAATCGATTCGATATACCATAAATTATATAGACGTTTTATTATATTGTCTATATATTTATCTGAAATCCCGATCAACTAACAAGAAAACCATTCACATTTTTCAGTAAAACAACAAACAACTCCATCTATTGTTTGGTTTTTTTGCTCAACGTAAAACAAAAAACCGCCATGAGCGGCGGCTTCGGGGTTTATGATCTTCTGAAGGGCTTGCGGTAATCATGCGGCGTTACGCCGTGCACCTTGCGGAATAATCGGGCGAAATAGGAGAAGTTATTGTAATGAAGACCGTCCGCAATCTCGCTGATGCTCCGGTCAGTCGTCGCGAGCAATTCAGCCGCTTTGCGCATTTTCTCCTGAAGGATATAATCCGTCAGCATGATCCCCGTCTCCTTGCGATACAATCTCGACAGATATGCGGGATTGACGAAGGCGACCGCCGCCAATTGTTCACGGGACAGGCCCTCGCCAAGATGCCCGGAGATATGGGCTTTCACCTTCCTGCTCCAGCAGATCCGCCCAATCCCATATGTAAACGTTTTCCTTTTAGTCCTGCTGAACATCACGATCCCGCCCTTATATTACTTCGCTCCATCCACCCATCGTACAATGGCCCTTCATGATACGGTTACTATAATTGTAACTCCATATGCAAGATTGTGACTTTCGCCAAGCGCTGCCGGCCATTGTTCTACAACGTCAGTGACATGCCGTATAATTCCGGATACACAAGCTTAAAATCATGCTTTTGATAAAAGGCAAGGTTCGCCGCATCAGCCATTACGATAATATCAGCGTCTTTCGGAGCGTTATGATTCAAGTACCCCTTGATCTCATGGATGATGAGCTCGTTCAGCGCCTCATCCCGGAATGCGGGATTGACGATAATATCCACTATTTGAAAGGTACAACCTCCATCGCCGACGATCCGGCCCATCCCCATAAGCGCCGACTCATTGCTTCTTATGACTATTGAAAAAAGCGAATGGCTTAAAGCCCTCGCCGCTGCGGAGTCGTCCTTTGTGCTGAGGCCGGCAGCCGTTCTTAACGCATGATATTCCTTGACGTCCGGAGCTTCATAATAAAGTTTCATTTGGCATTCTCCTTTTTACCCAAAGTTTGTTACTGCTCTTTTTTGCCCTGATGCCTCTATTCTACAACACACATGCAAGTGATAAGATTCCGCTCCGTACTGCCTGAAGCTGCTTGTAAAAAGATGAAATAAGTTTATCCAAGCACTTTAAGCTTTTTCTGCAGAGATGATCCGGCTTGAATGAAAAAGAAACGAAAATCAGCCTGACGGCGAGACTCGTTTCTCTCTCAAGACCTATTCGGATTGCTACCTCCCCCGTATGGATGATTTCTATGCGTAGGGGCCGGCATAAATTGCTTGCTGGACGCCCATCGTATTCTGGAAGCATCCGGGGGGAGGTCCCAGAATGACAGATTCCCTGATTGGCGCTACCGCTTTGGCGTAATCCTCCTCATTGATGCAATAAGCCCGCTGCATCACTTCCTTGGGTATACTGCGCAGGAAATCCGATCCAAACACAATATCAGGAGTCGGCTGATCAAAAATAGTAAGAATATGAGCGTGGGCGGATTCGCAAATAATCCAGTGGAACCATCCTTTGGGGAACAAGGACACCTGTCCCGGCTTCAGGCAATAGGTCATCAGCTTTTGTGTAAAGGGGTTGAAAACCGATGTAAACACTTCTCCGCTAATGACAATAACCATCTCCGTCACATTGGTATGCCAATGAGGCTGGACTATAATCCCCTTGCTCAAATGAACATTGAAAAAACCGTTTTTTATCGCGGGAAACTGCGCACCGAATAGCTGGGTAATATAATTTTCCGGATCGCGTTTATAATTGAGCACCCGGTTGGAATCGGCCGCCAGGCTTAAGTCGGGGGATTGCAGAATTGCATCTGTCATCATGGTGTTCCTCCTTAATGGGTATACGTCTATTCAATGTATGCCCGGAAGGGTCAGAACGAAACAACATTAACCTTTCGTGGCCCCGTCGGCCAGACCCGAGATGAGGAACCGCTGCAGCAGAAGGAATACCGCCGCAATCGGAATGGCAATCAGGATCGTTCCCCCCGCGAAAATAGTGAAGTTGTTGGCGAACTTATCATTGATGAAGTTATACAATCCCAGCGCCAAAGTGAATTTCTTCGGACTGCGGATAATAATCCGGGGCGTGAGAAAGTCGAAGAACGGCGCCATGAAGGTGAACAGGGCGACGACCGCGATGATCGGCCTTGCGAGCGGGACCAGTATGCGGAAGAATATCGTCAGATAGCCCGCTCCGTCCATTTTGGCGGATTCGTCCAGATCGCGGGGAATCGTGTCCAGGTACTCTAGGAAACCCAGGCTTTTGGCGCCTTGGTTCCGCACGGCTTAAAAAAAGAACAGAATGATATATGGCATGATGCAGTTGGATAATTGGATGACACCGGTACTGCTGTTTCAAAAAAACCCTTTTCCTAAAATCCGCTAGACCGGTCAGCTCTTGGCAATTCCCTTAATGAGACCAAATACGTCCGCTAAAGCATCCCTTTCGGGATAGGCATTCATTCTGTCGATGAACAGACGGCGTTCATTAAACAATTCCTTGACCCCGGCTGTTAAGGTCTCTGCAGATAATTGTTCTTCGTACAGCACTTTACTGAAGCCGGATTGGTGAAACGATTGCGCGTTCAACAGCTGGTCTCCGCGGCTCTGGTTCCGTGTAAGAGGGATAAGCAGCATCGGCTTGCGAATAGCCAGAAACTCAAAGATCGAATTCGCGCCTGCCCGGGAAACCACCACATCCGACATAGCCAGAACATCTGCCAGCTCCTGATTAATGTATTCATATTGTCTGTACTCACGGATCTTCAGGGATGGGTCAAGCTGCCCTTTGCCGCAGAGATGCACGATATTAAAGGTCTGGGCCAGCTCTGTCAACGATTCGCGCACAGCTTGATTGATGGCTCTGGACCCCAGGCTGCCTCCCATCACAAGCATAACCGGCTTATTCGTATGGAAGCCGCAGAATTCCCTTCCCCTGCGGGCATTCCCCCGCTTGATCTCCTCGCGGATAACAGCGCCGACATACCGCGCTTTACCGCTCTTCAGGTGACCGGCCGTCTCTTGGAAGGTCGTACAAATTCTGTCGGCAAAAGGCATGCACAGCCTGTTCGCCAATCCCGGCGTAATATCCGATTCATGAATAATAACCGGAACCTTGTTCAGCCAGGCGGCGAACACAACGGGCACCGATACGAAGCCGCCTTTGGAGAACAGGACATCGGGCTTGCTTTTTCGGATCAACCGATACGCCTGATACGCGCCATTTACCACCTTGAAAGGATCCTTCAGGTTCTGCAAATCAAAATAACGCCTCAGCTTGCCGGTCTTGATCGCATAATACGTGACATGCTGAATCGGAGTAACCAGCTGTTTCTCGATTCCCGTCTCCGAGCCCATGTATTCGACAGACCAGCCTGATTCCAGAAAACGCGGAATAAGCGCCAAATTTACCGAAACATGACCCGATGAACCCCCGCCGGTAAACAATATCTTTTTCAACCGCGTTCACCTGTGAAGAAGTTAATTCCCTCGTACCATGAACTTGAATCCATTGGCACAACCCCGCCCGGCTCAGAATTACCCGCCATTAATATCCACCTCTCCCGTTGTCTTGATTCTGCAACCCGCCGCTGCTCCACATACTGCGTGCAAGCAGCTCGAACGACCTGAGCCGCTTGCGGTAATCGGGAATCATCGTGACTAGCATAAATTCATCCACCCCGTACTGGAGCGACATCTCCTCCAGCCGCATTGTCAGAGCTTCGGGCGTGCCTGCCAATAATTTGCGGGCTGCAAGCGCAGCAAGCTCTTCCGTGCTGATATTGCTCTGGAACAAGCTCATACCGGCAGCTGCGAGCTCCCTGGCTTCATCTTCCGTGTCCGCACAAACAAAACCGACCGTCACGATCGTTCTGGGCTCGGGGCATCTGGGTGAAGGCTTGAACGCATTCCGGTAGGACTGCAGAACCTCAACTCCATCCCGGTCGCTCATGAATTGGCCGAACACATAACCCATTCCAAACTCGGCTGCATAAGCCGCGCTCTTGCTGTTCGTCCCCAGCATCCACAATTCCGGCGGCTCCGGCGGGATCGGCCGGGCGGTTACCGGATAGCCGTCATATTCATAATTCTGCTCCAGCAGCTCGGTTATCGCTCTCAGCTTATCCGGCATCTGCGCTACATTTTCAATGAAATTGCCGCTTAACGCCATGCTTGCATGCGCCTGGCCTCCAGGTGCCCGGCCCATTCCGAGATCGACACGCCCGGGGTACAAGCTGGCCAGCATATGGAAGGATTCCGCCACCTTGAGCGGCTTATAATGCGGCAGCAGCAGCGCTCCCGAGCCGATGCGGATGCGCCCGGTTCTCGCTCCGATATGGGAGAGGAGCACCTCCGGCGAGGTGCAGGCCAGACCCGGCATATCATGATGCTCGGCCGTCCAGTAGCGGGTGAAGCCAAGCCGTTCGGCTGTTTGGGCAAGCTCGGCCGCCTGGCCGAGCGCATAAGCGGCGTCCTTATTTTCGAATAAAGGTACAAGGTCCAGCACACTAAGCTTGATGGATGGCATGGTATTCCCCCCTCCTGTTCTTCCATCTTCGTTAAGAAGAAACAGCTTTCTTAAACTTCCAGTCCAGGGAAGCTCCCGCTTTCTCTCCCTCAAAGAAACTGAAGAATTTCACGGATGTGCCCGATCCGGCCTTCCGGGAAGACGCCTGCCTTATTCATATGTTCCAGCTCCGTCTGATAGGCAATAAAGGTCATTCCCGCCTGCTCCGAAGCCTTCCCGTCTATCCATGCATCTCCAACGGACAGCCATTCCTGTGGCTCCGTATCCGGATAAGCGTTCAGAAGATAGAGAAAACCGTCCGGCGACGGCTTCAGGCTGTTTACCATTTCCCTGCCTACAATATGATCAAAAAAATGCAAAATTTGATGATCCGAGAGCGCCTTATGCGCAGCCTGGCAGGCATTGTTGGTGACGATGGCCAAATGAAACCGGCCATGCAGCTCCTCCAGCAGCTTCGCGGCTCCCGGCTCAAGCTCGGCGCCCTCCATCCCAATCCATTCATGTCTGCTGACCGTGCTCCACATCTCCTCCATAAGCGCTGCGCTCATCGCCGAGGTCCGGACAGCTGCCTGGATCAGGGTTGCGGTCGTATGGAGTGCCAGCGGAAAATCTTCCGGAAGAATTCCTTGGCTTGCGAGGAACCGGAACGTCTCCGCCTTCATTAATGGAAAGTCGATATGCGACCGCAGCAAAGTATTATCCATATCAAACGCAATGCCTTTATATTTTGATTTCATATTATCCTCACTTTATTGTCTTTCGTGAACGTTGGCTCTTATTCGGGCAGCAGCCTCATCAATTCATCCCATCTCGTAATCCGGGGAATATCGACATGCCTGTTGTAGGAATTGTCTTTGACATAGACATTCATTGCCAAATCCGTGAGCGTCTCGAGCACGGCAGGCTTATCGTCAAAATAATAATCCAAGTCCAGCCTGCGGATAATATGCACCTTCTCCGTATCGCTCATGCCGCAATAAAAGTTACCGTCCTGCACCGGAAATCCGGCCTGAATGAGCCATTTCTCCGTTCTTTCGCAATGCTCGGCCGTCCGTGCGGTAATATAATAGACCTCGTGGCCTTGGCTAACGAGCTCATGCAGAGCCTCTACCGCACCCGGGAAAGGCGGACAAGAGGAATAATAAATTTCTTCCCTGCTGCTGTTCCACATCTGTTTTCCCTCTTCAGCCGTCATGCCGAACAGCTCATGGATGGGAATCTTATTCAAAGCCTGAAATTTGTTCAGCGCAACCTGCCTGTTCAGCTTCTTATTGTAGAGATGAAAGGCATGTTCCCTTAAATTGATGAGTGTGTCGTCAACGTAAAAGCCAAATTTCATGCAGGGCTCTCCTTCTTCTGCTTCTTTTCCATTTAAGGTCATACAGTTATCTTATCAGAACTCTTTTCCATTTAGTATCGTGCGAAGAGCCCTAGTCAAATACATGCAGTCTTCATCAACAATA
Organism: Paenibacillus sp. JT31N17; assembly: GCF_056269255.1. Lineage (NCBI taxonomy): Bacteria > Bacillati > Bacillota > Bacilli > Caryophanales > Paenibacillaceae > Paenibacillus > Paenibacillus sp. JT31N17. Next base: position 531,926 of record NZ_JBWDNP010000001.1, on the reverse strand, counting down.
AAAGAGCATGCAGCCATCTTCGCGGGAAGAATGGCATGCATGCTCTAAAAGTGCGCCAATCGTTATTCTTCGATTCGACAAATGATCCTTATCATAAATGACGACCTCCGCCGCCTGTGTGCCGGGGGACGGCACCGCTGATTTCAAGGAAGAGGGTCCAGCCGTTCGAACGACTGGCCTTCTTCAATCATGAATTACCCGGTGAAAGGGGATCATGCACCCAGCTCCTGCAGGCTTTTCTCCTCCACAGTCTTCTGGAGTGAACCTGACCGGCTTCGGGAAAGTCTGAGCGATATAGTGGCTATGCCCGCAGAAACGGCGACTCCCGCTGCTCCTATCCAGCTGATGGAGGCAAGCGAGGTCTGCTCGACGATGACTCCCCCAATTCCTGCACCCGCGGCCATGGCCAGCTGCAGCACGGAGCTGTTCAAACTAAGCATAATGCCGGAAGCTTCCGGAGCAAGCGAAATTAAGTGATACTGCTGGGTCGGCCCTGAAGACCATGCCGAGAATGACCAGAGCATAAGCAGCATGAACACGATAACGGGAGAATGGGCTGCGAGCGTCAGCAGCACCAGAGCCGCCGCATGAAACAGCATGCCGCCGATCAGCGTACGGGGAGCTCCCCATCTGTCCGTACTGAAGCCTCCGAGCTTGGATCCGATCAAGCTGAAGATACCAAAAGCGAACAGGCCGATGCTGACCCACTTTTCACTCATGCCTGTTATTTCAAGCAAAAATGGTGAAATATAAGTGTAAACGATGGAATATCCGCCAATCCAGAAGAAGGTCACGGTTAGAGCGATAGCAATTTTCGGCTGCTTCAAGAGCGCCAGCTGCTGCCGGATAGGAACAGGCTGCTCGCTCTCCGTTTGCGGAATGGTGATATAAATCATGAGCATGGCAAGGATCCCGAGAATGCCGATGCCTCCGAAGATCAACCTCCAGTCATAAGCGGAGGCGACTACCCTTCCCAGCGGAACGCCGATAATGAGTGCGGTGCTGAAGCCCATAACGAGAGTGGCAATCGCGCTAGCCTGCTTGCCCGCGGGAGCTATCTTGGCGGCCACAGTCAGCGCCGTTACGACGAATACCCCGGTGCCAAGAGCCAATATGATCCGTGAGCCCATCAGAAAGCCAAACCCGGAGAAGGCGATGGCTACTCCGTTTCCGATCACGAATACAAGCAGCGAGTACAGGAGCAGCTTGCGCCGATCCATTCGGGCCGTAATGCCCATCAGGAGCGGCGTGCCAAAAGCATAAGCAAGGGAAAAAACGGTGATGAGCTGTCCGGCTGCGGACAACGAAACGCCGATATCCGCCGCCACTTTATCCAAAATGCCCGCGATGATAAACTCGGATGTGCCAACCAGAAAGCTAACAATCGCCAGCATGTATATTTTCCATGTATTCGACATGTTTTTCAGTACCTCTCTCCACTTTGTTGATTTTTATATTTCTAAAAATATAGAAATTAGGAATAAAAAAATTATGCCAGCAGATACGGCGCATATTTATGGGCCATCTCGTGGTTTACACTGTAATAAATATAGGTTCCATCCTTACGGAGATTCAACAGGCCGCAATCGGTCAACTGCTTCAGATGATGCGAGAGCGTCGAGCCTGCGACCGTCTCCAGCTTGCTTCCGATATCGGAGCAGCATAAATTTCTCTCTTCTGTAAGCAGCATGGCGATTTTGAGACGGGTCGGTTCGCCAAGTGCCTTGTATACCCGTACAGCCTGTCGTACTTCCTCCGTATCTTCAAGCATAAATATCTCCTCCTTTGTTTAAGCCTATATTTCTAAAAGCATAGAAATAAGATAGCACATCCGGACGTTGTAAGTAAATAGGCTTTTGTTTGTTAATTTTCCCGGGAAAACCGTACGACCGATACGGTTGCTGCCCCGTGTGCATGAGCAAACGCTTCAAGCTCCCTGTGCACACTTTGGCTAAGACGTTCCGTAAAGTCAATTTCCGGGTCGATTTGCAATAATTGAACCGATAAATGTCTTTGCTGTTTATCCAGGCGCGGGTCCATGCGTCCGATCAAGCGGTCGCCGGCTAATATCGGCATCGCGTAATAACCGTACTTGCGCTTGATGGCTGGCGTATAGATTTCCCACCGGTATTCAAAATCGAATAAATCCTCCAGCCTCTTGCGGCTCCACAATAAGTTGTCCAGGGGCGGGAGAAAGTGAATCGGCACATCAACATCTTCGCCGCTTGTCCGCATGCCATCTTCTTTCTGATGCATGGAGAAGCTTTCTACATCCGAAGCCAACAGGTAGTAGTGCCGTTTAAGCCCTTCGACCTCGACAGGTACAACTTCTCCCGATTCAATGTACCGGTCGATGGCTTCCCGCCGTTCTTTTGCGCTTAACCGCTGCCAGCCAAGACGCGGGTCGCTTGGTTCAAATACTCTATAGGCTTGAAAATATTTGCGCAGCATCCTGTCATGCGCTTCGGCGGGATCGATTTGATCGGCCAATTGCTGCAGCGCGGCAGGGATACTGCGGCTGGTCACATCGAAAAGGCGCTGGTTTCCTTCTCTGCCGACGATTCTGATCTGCGCGGCGTCCATTAATAAATTCAGCGCATGGGACGTAGCCTTGGTCTTGGCGTTCACATTATCCCAATACCCGTATACCCGCTGGTCGGATTCGAACGACTTCGCCGGAAGCGGGCCTTCGATCTCCAGCTTATGCAGCACTTGTTCAATGACCGGCTGAATCATGTCGATTGAAGCCCGTGTGCTCTCCCGCAGACGCTGGCGGACCGGCTCAAAAATAGGGTAATGTTCCATCGGAATAATACAGGCCGCGTTCGCAAAATATTCAAACACCTCGTTTTCCCGCAGCAGCTCGTTTAGTATTCCCTGCTCATAACCGGCAATTCTTGCTGCCAGCGTCAAGTGCTGATTGGGACCGACGGCAGACACCGGATCGATTTGAACGCATTCCAGCTGTCTGATCACATCCATAACACGCTTGCGCAACTCCTCCGCAGAGCCTGCGCGTTCTTCCCGGGGATAAAGCAAAAGCTGCTTCTCAAGCAAAAATCGCCTGAGCGCCCGTTTTGTCGTCTGTAACGGTTTCATCCCTTCACCTCCGAATCGCATATTTTTTACAATACGGCATGTTATCGAATTCTGCAAATAAGAAACTTTGTGATATGACAAAAAAAGACCACACAGCAGGCATTTGCCGCATGTGTGATCTTCCTCCGGTCCATAATAACTAAAATGCTGGTTTTCTAAAATTAACGTCTTGGAAAATATCCGATAAATTCCTTCGTATTAAAGTTGAATGCGAGGGTAACAGGACCCAGCAGGGCATCCTGATCCGTGTTGTACGTTACCGTTACCAGCTTGCCGCCCGCGGCTTGAAGAGCTTCCAGACTTTTCTTCTGTGCATCCGTAGTGGCAAGAACTCCCGAGCCTTGAGCATCCACCAGTTCTACTTTGGCTTCATTTTGCTTCGTGGTCAGATGAGATTTGTCTTTAACCAGATGCCATGCCATTCCCCGGTACGCTTTGATCGCGTCCGCGGTCAAAACATTGTTGTCCATCACATGATTGTCCAGTACAACCATATAGTAGAGCGGGCCTTCCGGCATTTTGCTGTCGGTGTAGTTCGGACCATAGTAGACACGTACTTTGTTTCCGACCTTCACATCTTCCCATTTAACCGCCTGCCCGTCTGGAGACAATACACTTGTTTCCTTGCCGGAATTTACGGTCAATGTTGGAATCAGCGTGCCGCCTTTGGCTTCGCCAAACTGTACGACCCATCCATCAGCGGTATGCTTGATCGCTTGAATAACATCTTCACGGATCAGGGATTGGCTGCCGACATTAATTTGTGCGGCGTGGGATTCGACCGGGAAGGTCATCGCTACATTCGGACCGTATTGTACATCGATTTTCAGGCCATTCTTGAGGTCTTTGGCGCTGATGGCTTTACCGGCACTATTCTTAATGACTGTATCCTTGTCCGCATAAAGGATTGTCCAGCTGTTGTCGCCTTTGCCAAGCATCTCGATCCGGTATTGTCCGTCAGCAGTTTGCTTGACGTCAACGATTACGCCCGTATTGCGCAAATATTTCACTGGAGCGACCACATCCGTTTTATTGATTGTTATAGAACGGTGACGCGAATCATAGTTCAACGTATATCCGAGCGCTGAAGCCTCGCTTTTGGCAGGCAGATAAACTTGACCGTTGATAATGACCGGTTTCATGGAAGTAGCTTGTCCATTAACCGAGACTTTAATATCACTGCGCAGCAACCCGCTTACTTTATAGAAAAAGCCTGAGGCGCTCGCAGCCGTCGTAACCCCGAGCAACCCAATCATCGTAATGAGTGCAACTTTCTTCTTGGTGTTCATTGTTATTGCTCCTCCTACCCCTTAAGGGTTATTTTTTTATGGTAACAAACACTCAGACGGCAGTGGCCGGAAAAAGGTTTCAGTCGATAATAAAGTTATTATTTGGAAGAGCACCTCCGGCTTAGATGCTGGTGCAAACGAATCCCCGGATGGATTCTTGAGGTTGACCAGATATGATAAGATACAAAGCCTCATCCTCCAGCACGATGTGCTTCATAATGCCTACCGTGATCAGCTCTCGGAAATTTAATACGGATACTTCGTAAAACCTCAAGGAGCCGCCGGCTCCTTTTTTTGTGCCGCATTCAGGCATACCGATTTTTTGGTGAGCTGCGTTAAAAATGAACTTGACGTATCTTTTTTTCAATGAGATAGTTATACATGCATCTAATAGTTATACGGTTATCTAACTGAATGAAAAGGGGATGTCTTGACGTGATCAAGCTGTTTGTACGGCGATAGCGACTTCAAGAGCCGGCGCCATAACGAAAGAAATCATTCTGCACGCGATCAAATTGATCATACCGGGATTTCCCTAACTGTTTTACCATTCCAGACCTCCAGGAGATGAATTCAAAACGTGATTAAATCTAAAGCTTTAATTGTATACATTCTCGCTTTCGGTATTTTTGGCATCATCAATACTGAGATGGGCATAATCGGCATTCTGCCTCTGATTGCCGGGAACTTTGACATCAGCGTATCCCAGGCCGGTCTGCTTGTCAGTCTTTTCGCACTGGCTGTAGCCATAGCCGGGCCGTTCCTGCCATTGCTTTTCTCGGGAATGAACCGCAAGTCGGCCATGTTATTGGTACTCGGATTGTTCGTTGCTACCAATGTCATTTCTATTTTTGCCCCTAACTTTACCATTGCCTTGATCGCCCGGGTTATTCCTGCATTCCTGCATCCCGTATATTTCTCGGTAGCCTTTACGGCAGCCGCCAGTTCCGTCAGCAAGGATCAGGCTCCCAAGGCCATATCCAGAGTATTTATGGGCGTTACTGCCGGAATGGTAGTCGGGATACCGATCACGTCCTTAATCGCAGAAGTGTCATCGCTGGAAATAGCCATGTTATTCTTTGCGATCGTTAATGCGGCCGCGTTTGTGGCTATCCTTATTTTCGTTCCGTCTATGCCGGTAAAAGAAAGACTATCCTACGGGACACAGCTCGGCGTCTTGAAAAAACCTCTTACCTGGATTGCCATTGCAACCGTCATTTTTATTAATTCCGGCATGTATGCTGTTTATAGTTTTTTTGCCGAGTACATGGATGACGTCACCCACATGACCGGAGGTCAAGTCAGTCTTATGCTGGTTTTATTCGGCGCAACTGGCATTGCGGGCAATATTTTTGCCGGTAAATTGCTGACTAATAATGCAATGAAAACTGCAATTGTATTTCCATTTGTGTTTGGAGCCATCTATCTGCTCGTCTATTTTTTGGGGAATTTCACGGTTCCGATGGCGGTACTTATTGCGTTTTGGGGCGTCCTTTTCACCTTTGGACTCAATATTTCGCAATACTGGATTACTTCTGCAGCTCCGGAAGCACCGGACTTCTCGAACGGCTTGTTTGTCGCTTTCGCTAATTTAGGCGTTACGGTCGGTACGTCGGTCGGCGGTTTATTTATTTCTGGAATGGGAACACGGCATGTCGTATGGGCCGGAATGATTTTCCTTGTGCTTGGTTTATTGACCATTATGCTGAGAACCTCGATTTATCATCCCAAAAAAGTGAAAACCGTTTAAAGCAGAACCTGCAGCGCCGTCCTCTGGCGGCGCGGCGGAATTTCTGTACCATTTTGACAAATGACTATTAAACAGCTCCTTTCGCATCAGCTTCGGAGGAACTGAATTTCCTTTTCTGCTCTTTGCTGAAAAAGAGCTGTTTATTGGTTGTTTTCCCTGAGAACCTGCCTGAGGGTATTTGCATCATCATCAAGGGTGCTTGTCAAATCAGTATTTCCCCTTCTTTATCCGGTTGAATTTCATAAGGAAATCGCCTTATTCTCTTCCTGCCATCCCACAAAATAAAGGCCGTTCCTCAATCGGAACGGCCTTATCTTCGTCATATGAAACTTATGATTGAACAGCTTTCTTCTGACTCAATACCGACTTGGCCCTGCTTTGCCGGATAAAATAACTAAGCGGCAGAGCGGCAAGCACGATCACGGTAGCGATGAGATAGACGTCGTCGATACTCAGCGTATAAGCCATACCCGGGATTTGCAGCTTGTCGGTCGTGCCGCCGGCGGCAAGCTCCGAGGCATGTTTGCCGGATTGGGAAGAAAGCAGTGAAGTAAACAGTGCAATTGCGAACGAACCGAATACATTGCGCAGCCAGTTGGAAATGGAAGAGGCGTGACCGCTGAGTTCCGGCGGAATCTCCTCCATGCCGGCATTGCTTGCGGGCATAATCATCAGCGAAACTCCTACATTGCGTACGATCATCCAGAACAAAATATAGCCATGCGAGATGTCGACGCTGAGCCAGCTGAGCGGCAAACTGCCGCCTGCGAGCAGCACGGTGCCGACAATTAACAGCACCCGCGGGCCAATCTTGGCGTACAGCTTGCCGGTAAACATTGTAATGACCGCCATCATAAGCGAGGCCGGAAGCAGAACAAGACCCGTGTCTAGCGGTGTGACCTTTTGTACATTTTGCAGAAAAACGGGTGTCAGCAGCGTACCGGAATAAAAGCTGATCGTCGTAATGCACAGAATGGCCGACGTTAAGGTGAACCGTGCATTCTTCAGTACACGCAGTTGAAGCAACGGCGATTGCGCAGTAAGCTCGCGCCAGATGAACAGGACCAGAAATACAAGGCCCCCTCCAAGCAGCAGCAAGGTCTTCGCCGAGCCCCAGCCCCATGAATTTCCTTGCGACAACGCAACAAGAATAGTGGAGCTGCTGATAATGACCGTAATCAGTCCGGTGAGATCAAGCTTCTTGGGAACATTAAGCCGGTAATAAGGTATAAACACAAGAACCATGGTGATGGCAATCAGTCCGAACGGCACGTTCACCCAGAACAGCCACTGCCAGGTGAAATGCTGGAGCATCCACCCTGCGAAAGTCGGCCCGATTGCCGGAGCAAGACTCGTTGCAGCTGCCCAAAGGCTTATGGCGACCGGTTGTTTTTCCCGCGGGATAATCTGATAAATGATCGCCATGGCGGTTGGAATGACCACGCCGCAGAAAGCACCCTGCAGAATTCGGAAAGCGATCAGCATCGGAGCATTCCACGATATCGCACAAAGTATGGACGCAACCGTCATCCCGATGAGCGCGGTTAGAAATAAACGTTTATAGCTGAACCTCTCGCCAAAATATCCCGTCACCGGAGCGAAAGTGCCCATTGCCAGCATAAATCCGGTCAGCGTCCATTGGACAACGCTGAGCTCGGCGGCAAATTCCTGCTGCAGCACCGGAATAACGATATTGATCGTACTAACATTCAGGACAGAGACAAAACTGCCAAAAAATATAGCCAAAATAATGGGAGTAGTCTTGATCTGCCTGCCTTCTTCCTGATGCATCGGATACTCTCCTCGCCCTTGTTAGTATGTTGATTTTCACATATAATCAACTGTAGGCAACATCATAACTCCATATCTACCGTTATGTCAATATTAACATATCCTTTACATGCTAAAATTTTTATTAGGGGATGAATGTATGAGTATAAACACACTGTCATATGGCCTGCTCAGCGCGATTTCTACCGATTCATGCTCCGGGTATGACCTTATAGCGCGCATGAAGCTTTTCTGGAAAGCTGACCATAGTCAGATCTACCCCCTTCTCGCCAAATTGGTGAATAAGGGTTATGTCCGTTTTGAAACCATGCAGCAGACCGGTAAACCGGATAAAAAAATATACTTTATAACCGACAGCGGCTCGGAAGTCTTGAAAAATTGGATGGCTGAACCAACGGCCGAGCCCGTGATCCGCGATGAATTTGCTTTGAAAATGTACAGCATCCGGATGTTTGATGACGAACAGGCTGTTCGGCTGCTGGAGGAAAGGCGCACGCTGTATGAGCAGCGGTTAGCGGAGCTGGAAGAAACAGCGGAGAAGATTAGGATTAAGCGCGCAAGGCTCGCCGAGGAAGGGAGCGAGCCGGGATCGCATGTATTAGGCGCTTATTTTCTGTTCGACCGGGAAATACGAAATGCGCAAACGGAGCTGCAATGGTGTGATTGGGCATTGGAGACCATACGCCAGGGGATATAAGGGCTGCGTGTCGGCCCTTTTTTTGCTGTGGAAGCGATGATGAATAAATTTCCGACGAAGCTGTATACAATAACGACAGCAAAAGGGCTGCCGGTTGCCGGCAGCCCTGATTTTTTTCAAAGCAATATAACAACCATCACCGCTGTATCATGCATGTCCGTCTCTCCGCTTCGCTGCCCATTGAGTTTGGAACAGGATGATTGAAAGATTGAAAGTGAATACATCCCCGTCCCTCGAAAAGACCTCCTAAGATTTATATTGTATCGGGATCCGTCCCCTTCGTTTCCTTTCCCAGGAACAAGATCGCAAGAGCTCCGATGACAATGGCGATGAAAAATATTATAAACACCGCCGTAATGGCAGTCCCGCCAGCCACGAGAATTCCGACCAGATAAGGACCGATCACTCCGCCAATCCGTCCGAAGGAGGCGGCAAAGCCTACTCCGGTCGCCCGGACGGAGGTCGGATACAGCTCCGGCGTGTAGGCATACATCGCACCCCATGCCCCGAGATTGAAGAAGGACAGGCTGATGCCGGCCCCCAGAATCATACCGGTTGTATCCGCATTACTGAACCATACAGCGCTCACAGCGGTCAGCAGCAGGTATGTAACGAGTACGAATTTACGTCCGAATTTCTCGATGAAGTAAGCGGCTGTAAAGTAACCAGGCAACTGGGCGAGGGTAATAATCAGGACATATTGAAAGCTTTTGACCAGATCGAAGCCCTTCAGCACCATAACGGTCGGCAGCCATAGAAATATCCCGTAATAGGAAAAGACGACAGTGAACCATAAAATCCAGAGCGCGATCGTCGATTTTCTGTATTTTTGCGACCATAAGGAGCTCATCCTTTCCTTTAGCGAAAGCTTCCTGTGCCGCTGCTCCAAAAAACGCGGCGAGTCCTGAATAGCTCTTCTGAGGTAGAGAGCATACAACGCGGGCAAAGCGCCGATGACCAATGCGATTCGCCAGCCGTATACCGGAATGATGAAATAGGATATCAGCGCAGCCAGAATCCAGCCGCCCGCCCAGAAGCTCTCCAGCAGGACTATAGCTCTTCCTCTTTCCTTTGCGGGGACCGATTCGGATACCAAAGTCGAGGCTACCGGAAGCTCCCCGCCAAGCCCGAAGCCTGTAACGAAGCGCAGTATACAAAGAATCACAAAGCCCGTCGCGAGCGCGGATAGCCCGCTGGCGGCAGAGAAAATAAGCAGGGTCCACAGCAGGATCGTCCTGCGCCCGAAACGGTCCGCCAGTGAACCGGCCACGGCTGCGCCGGCGGCCATCCCGATGGAATTGATGGCCGTCAATAAACCGACCTGTTGGGCTCCAAGCTGCCACTCTACGCTCAGCGCGGCTACGATAAACGAAAGCAAGCCCACATCCATCGCATCAAACAGCCAGCTCAAGCCAGCACTGAACAGCAGATTGCGTTGTTTTTTATCCTGAAGCAGAGTTGTTTGGTTCACGCCGCATCATTCCCCCTTACACGCGATTTATGGTTATTGTCCATTTGCCGGTCGCTGCCATGGCGGACAGCCTTTAATTCAAAATTCATCATGGAAAAATTTAGCTCTATTCTATTCGGACTATGCTTGAAACAAATTTCATAGTCCCTGACTCACTGCTTGGAATACCTTTTAAAAAAGAGAAACTCCCTGCATTCCTTTGAGATGAACCCAACAAGCACATCATGTGTTTACAGCCGCAAACGAACCCGCTGCTCCCGTTTTTTTTCGTGCAAACTAACTTACTTGACGTATGTCCAATCGGCTCCAACAAGGAAAAACCTTACTCCAGCACAGTTATGGCTCCCGCAACGCCCTGACGACTGCTCCAGCCAGGAAAATCCTTCTTGCACCCTCTCCACCTTGGTCCGGTCGGCTCCAACAAGGAAAAACCTTACTCCAGCACATTTATGGCTCCCGCAATGCCCAGACGACTGCTCCAGCCAGGAAAATCCTTCTTGCACCCTCTCCACCCTCGGTCCGGTCGGCTCCAACAAGGAAAAACCTTACTCCAGCTCATTTATGGCTCCCGCAATGCCCAGACGACTGCTCCAGCCAGGAAAATCCTTCTTGCACCCTCTCCACCTCGGTCCGGGCGACTCCAACAAGGAAAAACCTTACTCCAGCACAGTTATGGCTCCCGCAATGCCCAGACGACTGCTCCAGCCAGGAAAATCCTTCTTGCACCCTTTCCACCTTCGGTCCGGTCGGCTCCAACAAGGAAAAACCTTACTCCAGCGCCGGCACATTCGCTGTTTCCTTGTTTGCGCGTAAAATCGGGCAAAACACGCACAGTGATTTTGTCCCGCATAATGCCTACCGGACGTCGCCTTTACGATTCCTATTTTTAGTATTCCTTAAAAAGGGAATTTCAACAAAGCTTACCCAAATTTCGTTCAATCAAGAGCGGCAAGGCGGACCGGCAGATCAGCAGGACTGGCTTCGCATATGCTTGTAATTCACGGCTCTCAAGGCAGGAGCTGACGGTGCCCGAATCACAAGACTTCGACCGGCCCCGCATTTCGTCGTACTCTCACAATAAAATAAAGCCCCCGTACCGGCATATGCCGGAAACGGAGGCTTAACAAGGGTTGTTATTGAAGCAAGGCTTCACGCAGGAAGCGTCCGGTATGAGAGGCGCTGACAGCCCCAACCGCTTCAGGCGTGCCTGAGGCAACGACTTCACCGCCTCCGTCTCCACCTTCGGGGCCGATGTCCACGACCCAGTCGCATTCGCGGATAATATCGAGGTTATGCTCTACGACGATCACGGTATTGCCGGCGTCGACCAGCTTGTTCAGCAGCACCAGCAGCTGCCGGGTATCGCGCGGATGGAGTCCGGTCGACGGCTCGTCCAGCAAATACAGCGAATGGCGTTTGGTTTTGCCGCCCAGCTCCTTGGCGAGCCGGATCCGCTGGCCTTCCCCTCCCGACAGCGTCCGGACCGACTGGCCCCAATGCAAATATCCAAGACCAACCTCGTTCAATAAAGCGATCTGTCCGTCCATCTTGATCTGGCCCTGAAGCAGCGGCAGGCTCTCCTGGACGGTCATGTCCAGCAGATCGGAGATCGAAAGCCCGCTGCTGGTGATGCGCAGCACCTCTTCCTTGAAACGTTTGCCCCGGCAAACCGGGCAGCGAACCTCCAACCCGGGCATGAAGAACATATCCATCGGCACGACGCCAAGCCCAAGGCAATGCTCGCATCGTCCGCCCGGCGTGTTGAACGAGAAATGCTTGGGAGTAAGCCCAGCCCGCTTCGCTTCCGGCAAGCCTGCATACAGGTTGCGCATGGAGGTAAACACGTCCGTGTAAGTCGCAACATTGGAGCGGCTCATCCGCCCAATCGGCGACTGGTCAACCGTCACAATATTGCCGATGCCGCCAAAGCCGGTAATGCTCCCGCACCCGCTGCGTAACTGATCGTCGCGACCGCCCGCAGCCACAAGATCGAAGAGCAGCGTCGATTTGCCGGAGCCGGATACGCCGGTGACGGCAACAAGACAGCCGAGAGGAAACTTGACGTCGATATGCTTCAGATTCCGTTCATAAGCATCGCGGACATTCAGGAATGCGCCGTTTCCAGGCCGTCTTTCACGCGGCCCTGTCCGGCTTCCCGCTTCCCGCAGGAAAGCGCCCGTGACCGATTCCGGATTGTCCATCAGCTCGCGCAGCGTCCCTTCCCCGACGACGCTCCCGCCAAAGCTGCCAGCGCCCGGCCCCATGTCGATCACATGATCGGCAGCTTGCATCATTTCGATATCGTGCTCAATCACAAGCACGGTATTGCCTAAATCCCGCAGCTGCTTCAGCACATGAATCAGGCCCGCCGTATCGCGGGGATGCAGCCCGGCGGTCGGCTCATCGAGAATATACAGCACCCCGGTAAGACCCGAACCGAGAATGGAAGCGAGCCGAAGCCGCTGCGCCTCACCGCCGGACAAGGACACCGACTGGCGGCTGAGCGAAAGATAGCCAAGTCCCACATCGACGATTCGCTTCGTTCGGACGGTCAGATCATGCAGCAGCGTTTCCACCTGCGCCCTTTCATCAGGCTGCAGCCTCCCCATCAGCCTATCCAGCCATACAAGCGCGTCCTGCAGCGCCCAACCGGAAATATCGGAGATGGAAGCGCCGCCCACCGTTACCCGGCGGATTTGCTCCTTCAGCCGCGCGCCCTGGCATGCCGCGCATATTTGCTCGCGGAACAATGCCGCTTCGCCCGATTCGCCGCCTTTCTCCTTGTACCTCCTCCAGATCCCGGTAATAACACCTTCGAATTTGCCCCCTGTAACCGATTTTGGCGGCTTTACGCCGGGATAATGAGCGGAGAAAACCTCGCTCTCGACGCCGTAATACAGCAGATCGCGCTGCACAACGTCAAAATTTTTGAGCGGAAGGTCGGCATCGAATACAAAACCGTAATAATCGGCAGCCGCCTTCAGGATAGATGTATTGTATTTGGTGATCATGTCGTACCAGATCGTGACGCAGCCTTCGCTGAGACTCCGCTCTCCATCGAAGATAGCCTCCAGGTTCAGTGTGACGGTGTGACCGAGTCCGTCGCATGTTTCGCATGCGCCTTCCGGCGTGTTGTAGGAGAAATGCCTGCGCGTCAAACGCTCCGTCTCTCCCCCGCAGTGCGGGCAGCGAACGGCGGACTGCCCCTCATCCTCTTCCCCATCCCCGATTGCCGCGCCGGCCGGACCGTTCTCCGGGCCGGGAACAAACCGGCTGCCGCAGCGGGGACAAAGCCGCTCGCCCAGCTTCTCGTAAATGACGCGCAGATACGTATGGATATCCGTTATCGTGCCGACCGTCGACCGCGGATTCCGGTTGGTAACATGCTGCCCAACGCTGATTGAAGGGGACAAGCCCACAATCGCGTCGACCTTCGGCTTGGCCACGGCTTCCGAGGTCATTCCCATCGATTCCATGTACTGCCGCTGGCATTCCCGCTGAAGCGTATCCATGGCGAGCGTCGATTTGCCTGAGCCGGATGGGCCGGTCAGGACAACCAGCTTGTGCTTGGGAATGCGGAGCGTAATATCCTTCAAATTGTTTTCCCGGGCTCCCCGGATCTCGATGGCGCTGTTCATCAGTAAATCCTCCATTCCAGTTGTACGGTTTCGATCCTTACCTACAAAGTCCATTTTATAACACTAATGCAAGTGATAAGGTAAGGATTGACTTCCCTGAATCCTATCCAGTTATGATCTGGGAACCCTATCATGGGACTTTATGGTTTTTCTATATTGTTTCTCTATGCTTGAGCCGAAAAAACAAAGACCAAGGAAGGCCGAAGCCATCCCTGGTCTTGTAATGCTGCTCTGAAGCGATCCTATTTTTTCACAATGGGGGTCCAAATCTCGCAGCGGTAGTCATCTGCAGCTACATCACCCGACAGATATACCTCCATTTCCGGCGCCCCGGAATGTTCGTATCCCGTAGCCGGGAACCACTCTTGATAGATTCGGCCGAACATATCCTGAATAGCTCCGGGCACAGGCCCGACACAGACGAATATCGCCCAAGTGGAAGAGGGGATTTCCCCCGATGTGAACCCTTCTGCAGGTGATGCGCTGTCTGCTGCTTTGGTGGCAATCATGTAATGATAATCCTCTTTACCCGCTTCCATGCCCGTCATAATTCCAAACAGGATTCCGTCTTCACTCATGGAAGCAAGTCTGTCAACGGTGCCGTCCCGTTGACATTCCTCCCAGAAGCTCGAGATCTGCCTCATATGCTCATTATCCTGGCATGTGACAGCAGCGGACTTGCCCACAACAGCAAAAGCCTCTTTCTCCTCAATGCGATAATCCACGTTCGTATCTCCCTTCAGTGACAATTGGAAGGAAATGCGGGGAAAAGCTTTAAGTACAACTCCCGGATTACGTGCCTCCGATGGAGCGATGCCGTGAATTTTCCGGAAAGCCTTGGCGAAGGACTCGGGTGAGTCATAGCCGTATTTGAGCGCCACATCCACTACCTTCGAGGATGAGACCGCGAGCTCCTACGCGGCCAAGGTCAATTTGCGTTTACGCATATACTCGGCCACCGTCATTCCCGTCAACATATGAAACATGCGCTGAAAATGAAACGGGGACGAAAAAGCCGCCTTCGCAATTTCATCGATTCCCAGAGGCTCCTCTATTCTATTCTCCATCAGGTCCAGGGCATTTTTCATCCGTGACAGCCAATCCAACCGCATAACCTCCCTTTGTTATTCATTCTATCACCGACTTATCGGGCATGCCTGTCATTGCGTGCTTTCCGCGAACCGGTTCGGTTTCAACAGGCATGAAGCCTCTTTACGATAAACAAAAAAATCCTGTCTCCCTATTTTCACTACAAAGGGTGCCAAGATTTCTTCTGGATTGCGGTATTTCGTCCCCGGGACACAATTTTTGTCCACTTAGTCAAAATATCAGATCTACTATTTTTCGGCTCCGCGGCCACGAAGCTGCCCAGATTGTAGGAGTCGATTCCGGTTCAGCCTCAAAAAGCGGCTCATTCCTGATTGTTACCGCCAAACGCAGATTCCGGTTTTATACTGCGTTTCCCGAGCAAATCCTTCAGCACCGGACTCACAAAGCCCGCTGCCTGGCAGCTCATCGTTAGTTGATAGGACATATTTCCATCGATATCTCCAGCTGCCGCTCTTTTACCGTCCTCTTTGAAGCCTGCTTTCTTGTACGCTTGTATAGCCCCGGGATTGGATTCATCCACGACTAATGAAACCTGCCGCAATCCCAATACCGTGAAGGCATAATCCAATACTAATTGAACGGCTTCCGTACCAATTCCTCTGCCTTTATACTGTTCTTCGCCAATAATAATGGCAAACTCCGCGAGAGCATCTTCTCTTTCCAGGTACGCTATTCCGATCGGGAGTGCTGGTTCTTTGTCATAGATTGTGAAGAATATGTAACGCGGATTGGACGAAAAATCACGGAAGGCCTCCTCCTGCTCCTCCGGCGTTAACGGGTCCGGTTTGTCGATGTTCCGGTCATGGACAAAATGCCTGTTCCATCTGTAATACAGCTCTATATACTCCGCCCGGAGCGGTCCCAGTCCGACCTTCGAGCCGCCAAATTGAATAACAGGATGCTTCCCCTTCATATGGAACCCCCTTGTTGTACCCTTTTTTTTAAAAAAAAGCCGAGTGAAATGAAGATTCCGGTTTATCACCGGCCTTTCCAGAGCCTGGAGGGCTTGTGCTGCAATTAGAAGAAGAAAACGCTGAAGCCATCCTTGACGGCCGAGTTAGTTTCTTCCCTCAAACCGTATAGAACATTATAGGCGTGAACCCTATACATTTTATCTAGCCAAAAAGAAACGGCTCCGCCGTCCTATGGTGGAGCCGCTAGCTTCTTCCCTCGGAAATATAAGCAAAGGTTAATGGAATTTTATCGTTCAGGCTGCTCCAGGCTCGAGTCTACTCTGTATGAGGAAAGCCGTGCTTTTTGGCATAGTTTCCCCAATGGGGTTTTCTGCCGTCCACATCAACAAAGCCATACTCGTCGGATAGCTGCCAGCTGCCGAAGACCTTACCGGACTTTTCCGATACGCCAGGATCCGCAGCCAGCGCGGCGACTCCTTGTCCGAGAAGATACGGCGTTTCCGATTCCGCGTAATGGGGCTCCTGCTTCACTGCATCCATCCAGTTCGCTTCTTGTACCCCAAAATGCTCCAGCATCTGCTCCGAGCGAAGAAATCCGGGGGTGACTGCAAGCGCTGTGACCTGGTAGGGACGAAGCTCTTCTGCCATTGCAGCCGCCAGGTGAATGGCCGAGATTTTGGCCAGGCTGTAATATAAATTCACACGGTACCCATATCCAATCCCATCGGTCACTTCGATGATTAATCCCTGTTTTCTCGCAGCCATCAAAGGAGCGGCATAATAACTGGTAATCATATGCGTGCGGACGCCGCGGTCCTGCATCAGCAAGCCATTGGACAAGGAATGCTCCCAGAAGGGCGTATTCCATTCAAACAGCTTTTCCCCGCCCCAGATATCATTAACGAGGATATCCAGAACACCGTTTTGTTCTTCTTTTACCCGTTCGAACAATAACTTCACTTCTTCCTCCACGGTATGGTCCACCCGAACCGGAATTCCCGTACCCCCGGCAGCCGTCACCATTTCCGCCGTTTCTTGAATCGTTTCCGGCCGGTTAATATCCGACGGATTTCCTCTGACGCTGCGGCCCGTGCAATACACCGTCGCACCCGCCGCTCCAAGCATCACCGCGATCGCCCTTCCCGCCCCGCGGGTCGAACCGGCCACTACGGCTATTTTACCATGCAGAGGTTTCATCGGCATGTCCTCCTTCATAGTCATCCTTCATCGCTCCCTTCTGAAATTTATGTTACAGTATATCTACGACAAATTATGACGTAATTAGGTGATGGAAATGAACAAAAGAAGAATAGCTATGATGCAGATCATCGATTCCCGGAAAAAATTCACCGCCAGAGAGCTGGCTGAGCGCTTTGACGTATCGGTCCGCACCATTCAACGGGATCTTGACCATTTGCAGCAAATGGGGTTCCCGCTTTACACGGAGGTTGGGCCCCACGGTGGCTACCGCGCCCTGCCGAACCGGATTCTGCCGCCTCTGCAGCTTACGCAAAATGAAGCCTTCGGCTTGTTCCTGATGCTCCAGGCACTGGAAAAAATACCGGATTTCCCGTTCGAATCCACCCGCTCCCATTTGGCGGAGCAGTATTACGCCAGCCTCCCGGTCGATACCCAGGACGGCATCGACCGCATGAGAAAGCATATTGTCTTCAATCAGCAGCGGCCGCCTGCCGCATCCCCTTTTACGACAGTGCTCCTGCAGGCGGCCATGGACAAGAGATCCATCGAGTTTCTCTATCATTCCCGGACTGGCAAGAAGATAACGCAAGTGTATCCGCTGGGCATCTACTATGAAAACGGACTGTGGTACATGCCTGCCCGGAATAAGGAGCGGGTGCTCCTCTACCGCGTTGATCGAATTGAACAAGCCGCCGTGCTTGCCGGTACGGATGACAGCCTTCCCACGCTTACGGAATGGATGGCTTCCATGGATAATCGTCCAGGTGTTGAGGTTCTGCTGCATTTCACTGCCGAGGGAGCAAGGCTCGCCCAATCCGAACAGCTTTTTCATACAGTGGCCGACAGCGGCAAGTGGCAGGAGGCTGTGCCTCTTGAGGAGCTGCCGTTCCTGGCACGTCAGCTGCTCAAATTCGGACCTGAAGTGAAAGTTGTTCTGCCAACGCAGCTTCAAGAGCTGGTTGTGGATATGCTCCAGCGTAATTTGAGTCAATATTTGCGTTAAGAGAATATGAATAACCGACTGGGCGATCGCCGCATATATTGAAGCATCTATCAGCGAAGGGATTAAAAGCTTATGAATCGACATGTACCATCAGGGTACGGCGGCTATCACCGGAATTCCTTGATGCCGCTGCCTGTTCCATATTTCTGGCCGTATCCATACAACCCGCTATATCCCGGCGATTTTCGCCTCAATTCCCGCTTTCCCTTTACTCCTGTGCCAACGTGGTCTGCGCCGGTTCCCGAATCGCTGCCCTCTGCGGCATACCAGGAGAAATGGTCCGCGCAGCGCCTTACTTTTGTACTGATTCATGGAGCCTGGGCCGACGGGGGCTTCTGGAACGGGATTGCCGCGCATTTGCGCAAAATGGGCCACACGGTTTATACGCCAGACAATCCGGGTCATGGCCCGGACACCAATAAAGACGTCACCCATGCGATGATTACCCGATCCGTTGCCGATTTCATCACGTCGAGAGATCTGCAGAATATTGTCCTTGTGGGACACAGCTTCGGCGGTTCGGTCGTCCAAACCGTTGCCCAGCTTATGCCGGAACGCATCAAGCGGCTGGTCTTCTACAACGCCTTCATAATCAAAGATGGAGAAGCGGTAACCGATGAGTTTCCGCCCGATGCGCTCGAGGTCTTCCGGAAGCTGAGAGAAAGCTCAATGGACGATACGCTTATGCTTCCCTTTCCCTTCTTTCGCGAAACCTTCGTCAATCTGGCCAGCCTGGAAACAGCCCGCCGCATTTACAGCGGCATTGCGCCCGAACCGGCCAAGCCTTCTTACGACAAGCTGGACCTCAAGAAATTTTACTCGCAGAATTTCCCGGCAAGCTATATATACTTTACGGAGGATAATGTGCTGCCTCAAGGGAGCAGCGAGTACGGCTGGCATCCCCATATGTCCAGCAGGCTGGGGTTGTTCCGTCTCCTCAAGGGTCAAGGCGATCATATGACTACAGCCAAAACAGACCCGGGCCTGGTAGCTGCCCGGATCTATGAAGCCGGAAGGGATTAAGCTTCCGGGGAAATTATTGAATGACGCCCGCTTTTTTCAAATCGTCCAGCATCGCTTCGCGCACTTCATTGCCTTTATACTTCTCGTCATGCGTCGTCTATCCCACTGGCTGCACAAATATTTTGGCGTGTCGGTCCTATTCGGCGTCGGTCCGGCTGCTTCCGGCATCAATTCGCTTCGAAAAATGCTGCAGGAAGCGATACTCGCCGCAGACGCCGCTTTCTACGAGCAGGGATTGATTCATCGTCACATCGATTTCCAGAGCAAGGTATGGAACCGTGTCGACCGGCAGGATTGGGCGATACTCGAGAGCAAAATCCGCTCCGCCTGGAGCTCGCATGCGATTGAGGAACGACTTGACGGCATGCGCGTGCTCGACGCGTTCGTCAGAATGCGGCGTCCCCGGCCGGGTGAGTTGAAGCAGCGGGCAGCTTTATGGCTCGAAGAGACTGGTTCGCTATCCTTGAACCGCAGCGACTGGACCGCCCTCGCGGACAATTCCGGGATGGAGCTGTGGTATGAAACATTGGAGGCGCTGCTCGTCAGATTACCCCGCAGCGCGGCGTCCATGTACGAAGGACTCCACCCGGATATTCAGAAAGCGGTCGAGTTCATCTGCCTTAATCTTGGGGAAAACCTTACCTTGACCCGGGTTGCCGAGCATATTCATATGAATCCGAGCTATTTAAGCCATCTGTTCAAAGAAGCGACCGGCGATAATTTCCTCGATTTTGTCACCATGCAGCGCATTGCAAAAGCAAAGGAATATCTGGCTTCGGCAAAATTCAAAAACTATGAGCTGGCTGAGAAGATCGGGTTCATCAGCTACCCGCATTTTTGCACCGTGTTCAAAAAAATAACGGGCATGACGCCAAGCGAGTACAAGAAAAGCCTGCATGCCTGAGCATGCGCTGCTGCGAAGTCCCGGCTCAGCAAACGATGATGCAGCAAGCGGCGCGTCGTGCATCGCTTCATGGCGAAGGCCGACCGCTTTATAAATTTCCTTGCCGGAGCGACCGCTCCAGCAAGGAATTTCCGGCTTGCATCCCGGCTCCACCTCGGGAATCCGCACGCTGGAAGGAAAAACCCTGCTGCCGCTCCATGACAGTGTTCCGCTAGCCCCTTCGGCCGCTCCAGCAAGGAATTTCCGGCTTGCTTCCCTCTCAACCTCAGGGTATCAGCACGCTGGAAGGAAAAACCGTACTGCCGCGCCAAGACAGCTTTCAGATAGCCCGAACGGCCGCTCCAGCAAGGAATTTCCGGCTTGTATCCCTCTCAACCTCGAGAACGTGCACTGCTAGAAGGAAAAATCGTGCTGTATCATTAATTCCTTTGCTGTCTCCTCGCCGACTGCAAAAAAGTGAAACTTATAGCCCCTTTTTGGTCAAAAAAAGCACCCTCGTCTCCACGTTATACGTGGTTCCGAAGGTGCTTTCATTTGTTTTATCGGTTGTCTCCGGTTGTCTCCGGTTGTCTCCGGTTGTCTCCGGTTGTCTCCGGTTGTCTCCGGCGGACTCTGGCTGACTGAATAAGATCCTGCCTTTTGAAACATCCCATTATTTATATGCCGCTCTCGCTGACGTTTACTTGGCAAACAGCTTCTCGGCGTCATCCAGAGCCATACTTTGACCCATGGAGGAATAATCCAGCCATCTTTGTCCGTCAAGGATATAAACATGTTTGTTTTTGACGGCTTTCAGGTTTTGCCACACCGCGTTTTTCTCCATCTCTTCGAAATTGCTCTTCGCTTCGCTTCCGACGCTGATAATTACAAAGATCGCATCCGCGTCAAAATCCGGAAGGACCTCTTTGGAAATAACCTCGAAAGGCTTATCCGCGGCAATTTTCTCCACGCCGCTCGCCGGTTTCAGCTTCAGATCATCGAACATGATCGGCCCTACAGGATTTCCGGTGCTCATGACGCGCAGTTCCTTCGCTGTCATGCGGATGGCCATTACCTTGGCGTCCGCGCCGAGCTCACTATGAACCAGCGTCTGAACCCGCTCCGCCTTGGCAGCATAATCCTCGATAAAGGCTTCCGCTTCCTTCTCTTTCCCCACATGCCGGGCAAGAAGCTTCAGATGGTCGCGCCATGTGCCTTTATTCATATCCACAACGATCGTCGGGGCAATTTTCTCGAATTTGGAGACGTCCTTGCCTGAATATTCTTCATCGAGATAGATGTAATCGGGCTTCGAGGCGAGCAGAGCTTCCATATCCGGATCGGAGACGGTCCCATATTTCGTCGCACCCTTCAGAAGATCCGCGACATGGGGCAGAAAATCCTTCACATCGCCGCCCACCACCGAACCGATTGGCGTGATGCCAAGAGCAAGCAGGTTGCTGGTAATATGAATGGACAAAGAAGCAATCTTGGCGTTCGCATCGTGCACGATAAAGTCCGGCGCCGGAGCTTCCGTATCCGTGGAGGTGTTCTCAGGCGCTGCGCCCTCATTCGTTGTGCCTTCAGCCGTGTTTCCTGCTGTATTTTGCGGTGCCGGTTGATTGGAGTCCGCCGATTGCCCGCAAGCGGCCAATAGACCAATTATCATAATCATGGATACGAGTACCAAAACCTTCTTCATTGTCGATGTTCCTCCATTGATGTGTAATTTATTTGTCTGGTTTGAAGAGCAGGTAGAGAAAATAGGGTCCTCCAATAGCTGCGACCACAACCCCCGCCGGAATCGCATTGGGATGAAAAATCGATCGTCCTATGGTGTCGGCTGCGACGAGAATGACCAGACCCACCAGTGCCGCTACCGGCAGAAAATGCCGATGCTGCGGACCGGCGAGCCGTTTGGCGATATGAGGCGCCGCCAGTCCGATAAAGCCGATTCCGCCGGCCATCGAGACGCTGACGCAGGAGAGCGCCACCGCAAGCGACAGCATGAGCAGCCGGTTCTTCGTCACATGGCTGCCTACGCCTGACGCAACGTCGTCGCCCAAGGCGAAGATATCCAGTGTCCGGGAGCGCGTATAGATGAAGGGAACGATCAGCACAATCCACGGCAGCAGCGCCCATACATGAATCCAGTCTCTTCCCCAGACGCTGCCGGCCAGCCAGCTGGCCGCGAAGGAATAGGTATCCTCATCAAGCCGCAAGGACAACAGCAGCGTAACGGAGCTGATTCCGGCCGCAACGGCGATGCCAACCAGTATCAGGCGGATCGGCAGCAAGCCTCTGTACCGGTCATAGGCGAATATGAAAATGATAACAGCCGTCGCTGCTCCCCCTGCAAAGGTAAACATCGGAATCATGAGCGCGGACGGGCCTTCCATCGTGCGGAAGAAGGACACGAAGATCATAAGTCCGAATGCCGCTCCTGCATGAATACCAAGTATGCCGGGATCGGCAAGCGAATTTCGGGAAACCCCCTGGAGCACAGCGCCGGAGATGCCAAGTCCAATGCCTGCAAGCATCGTGATCAGGATACGGGGAAGCCGGAAATCGAACATGATCATCGTTTCATCCGTTGAACCGTTCCCGAGCAGCGTCCGTCCCACGGCTAACGGGGATAAGCGGATCGTGCCCGTATTCAGGCTGACGAGCACGACCGCCAGTGCAATCAGGAACAGGATAAGACTGGCATAAAATGCACGTCTTGCTCTTTTTTTGGCCTGCGCCTCGATGTCCATCTACAAATCTCTCCTTTCTTTACGCGCCAGGTAAAGAAAGAAAGGCACACCTACAAGTGAAACCATTGCCCCGATCGCAAATTCTCTGGGAGGGCTGACCATCCGGGACGCGAAATCCGCCCAAATGAGCAGCACCGCTCCCAGCATAGCGGACAAGGGTATCAATATCCGGTAATCCACTCCGATCAGCCGCCGCGCGATATGCGGAACAACGAGGCCGACAAACCCGATGGAGCCTGCCGCCGATACGGATGTTCCGGCCAGAATGACGGCAGCCGTCATACCGAGCAGACGGATTCTCCCGGTCCGCACACCCAGACTCACAGCCGACTCCTCCCCCAGCGACAGGAAGGTAATGGAGCGTCCCATCGTAACGGACCAGATCAAAGTAAGTACAATCACAGGAACCAGCACCCTCAGATGCTCCCAGGTGACACCCGCTACCCCGCCGGCATACCAGAAAGCCAGATCCTGACTCAAGTCGAAGTAGATCGCAATTCCGGTGCTGAGTGAATGAAGCATGGCTGCGACAACCGCTCCGGCTATCGTGAGCCGCAGTGAAGTAAGTCCGCCTTTCGCAGCCGAGCCGAGCCCCATTATAAACAAGGTAGTCAGCGCCGCCCCGATGAATGAGAAGATCATCAGCATGGAGTAGGATAAGCCGGGCAGGAAAGCAAAGCAGAGCGCAACAACGAACGCTGCCCCCGCATTGACGCCAAGGATGCCGCTGTCCGCCATCGGATTTCTTGTAACACCCTGCATAAGCGCACCCGACACCGCGAAGGCCATGCCTGTAATCATAGCCCCCAATACGCGGGGAAGCCTGAATTCATGAATGATCTGATGGGTTGTCACGGTGGAATCATAATGAAAAACGGCCGCCCATACTGTGGCAAGCGTCATATCCTTGGCGCCGTAGGATATAGCAAAAAACATGCTGAGAAGCAATACTGCCGCTGCGGCGGCAAACCATATTCCTGTGATGAATCCTTTACTCCATTTCATAGCGGACGAGTCGGTAGGCCTCCCTCTAGCAATAATACTGATAATCATTATCAATGACTTTTTCTATCTTACCACAGAAAAAGTTGCCCCGCATTAATCAAGCTTTGTAATCCGCAATTTTTTTTAAGCACGGCAGCCGATATGGGACAAATCAGCCAAACGAGCCGCTTTTTTATGGCAAATTGATGACAGAGACGTCGAAAAAGCCGCCGGATTGCTCCGGCAGCCTTGTTCCAATGTTCAATAAGAAACGGCGGTCGCCGTCCTTTTGGCGGCACAGCAGGCTTCTTCCCTCAGCCTTATAGAAGTTTATAGGTGTGAAACTTTTACATTTGATAAGGTGAGCTATTCGCAAAATCCAGGACCGCGCATTGCTGAAACATCTTCCGCCTGCACAGTCATCGGACCTCTACGCCAATTCCGTTAACCGTCCGCGGATTTCAGCCTGAGCGGCGGATAAAACGTTTGAATTCTGTTTCAACAGGATATTGTCCCCGTCAAACAGGATCTGGCTGTTAATAGAAAATGGCGTTTCGACAAACCTCAGCGTCAATTGAAGCGTGTCCGGCTGCTGCCACGTAAAGCTCGCAGCGATGCGTTTATCCTGTTCCTGAAGCAGCCGTGTGGAGCCTTCCGCCCACTCGCCCCGGCCAAGGTTAATGCTGTATTCATTATCCTGTTTACGGAGAACGATGGTTGCACCTTTGTCATGAAAGGAAACCGATAGGCTCTTCCACTTCTGTTCATTATCTTCAAGCTCATATTCCCTGCCGGAGAAAGCTTCTTCCAGAGGGGAATCCGGCTGCAGCCGCGGCAGTTGGATGGCCAAAGCCTCCAGTCGGGATTCAAGCTGCGCCTGCGATTCCGGATCCGGAGAAAGCGGCAACGGCTGCATAGCAGGGAGCAAGTGATCCCAGACGGCGTTCATGACACCCTGCATATCGTTGGTGCCGCTTGTGATTGCGATAACGGCGTCCTGCTCCGGCATCACAATACAGAATTGCCCGAACGCGCCGTCACCGCGGTACACCCCATGTCTGCAGCGCCAGAACTGATAGCCGTAGCCCTGCGCCCAATCATTAACTCCGCCGTCTCCGTTGGATATTTGGCTGGACGTCGCTTCCTCGATCCACTCCTCCGTCAAGAGACGCTGTCCGTTCCACATCCCTTTCTGAAGATATAACTGGCCGAACCTGGCGATATCCTCTGTGGTAACGTTTAATCCCCAGCCTCCGACATTGATTCCCCGGGGACAGACATCCCAGGCCGCTCCCTTTATGCCAAGCGGTTCGAACAGGCGCGGCTGCAAATATTCCAGCAGGGTCTGGCCTGTAACCTTCTGCAGGATGGCGGAAAGCATATAGGTAGCTCCGCTGTTGTAGACAAAATGAGTACCGGGCTCGTGCTCGACGGGAGCCGCAAGAAAGGCTTTGGCCCAATTGCCGTCTTCGCTCTGCTGCATCCCGCTTGTGGTGTCCTTGTCATTGCCCGTTCCCATCATGAGCAAATGACAGATGCGCATAGCCGCCAAATTCGGTTCGATTGCCGCGGGGGCATCGTCCGGGAAGAACGATAGAACAGCATCATCCACTGACAGCAACCCTTCCGCAGCGGCGAAGCCGATGGCGGTGGAGGTAAAGCTTTTGCTGAGCGAGAACAGCATATGGGGAAGATGGGATGCATAGGGAGCCCACCAGCCCTCCGCTGTTACCTGGCCGTGCCTGAGTATCATCAGACTGTGTAGCTCCAGATCTCGTTCTTGTACGGCATTCAAAAAATCAATTACAGCTGCGGAGGGAATTCCTTGTGCTTCCGGCTGACTTCTGGGTAGATGCAGATTGGTCCGTTCCATCATTTCATTCCTCCTTTATACTACTAACGTACTGCAGCGCCAGAGGAATGGCAAGCATTTTTGTGTGCGCTTTCATTATCATGCTGTACGCATTATCCGTATTCCGGCATTCCATTCAATTTAGCCTCAAGCCATTCAAATGCAAGGTGGCCGGAAACCTCGTGTTTTCCCGAATGAATATCCTGAACCAGCTCTTCTTCCGCATTCGCTGCACGATAAATGGAACGCAAATGTTCTATCGCCTTTACCGCTCCCTGAATCGGAAATCCGCTATCTTCCTGGCCCGCCTCTATCAGCAGCGGCCTGGGCGCGATCAAGCCCCAAATATCCGGCATTTCGGCATATTGCAGAAGCCCGGGAATGTAATTGTCGGCACAATGAGGCTTTGCCAGAATGCTGTCTCTGAAGGTGTTGGTATACCCGCTGATAACGACCGGACCGATTCTGTCATCGATCGCAGCCGTTAATGCCGTAACCAGCCCTCCTCCCGAGAATCCCATGCTTCCGATTCTGCCCGGGACCGTGTCGCTGCGGGATACTAAATAGTCGGCACAGCAGATCATTTCATGCACACGGTACCCGGCAAGCGTTTTTCCGGCCATCAGCAGGTTCATCGCCAGCCGGAAGCATGAATTCTCGTTGGGGTCCTTGGCCCGGTCCTGCTCCAGCCTCCTGTCCCCGAGTCCCAATAATTCGGGGACGATTACCATCACTCCCCGTTTGACCAGCTCGACGGGATAATCCTTGTAGCTTCCCGGTTCTCCGGCCCGGTCGCTTCCGTCGGGGAGCAGGCCGATCAGCTGTTTATAACCGTATCCGTGACCGGGACAGGCGATCACTGCCGGATAAGGCGGCACCGCATTTTTAGGTATCAGCAAATAACACGGCATTGTTAAATGGGGTGCCGTATGGAGCAGTAAATGTTCCCGGACGTATGCTCCATAATCCTCCCGCCCGAGAACAACCGGGTCCGGATTGACAGCTTCTGCAGCAGGCAGAACGATGGCCTTTTTCAAAGCATTAACCAGTGCCGGCCTCCAATCCGCCCATTCTGCATATGTTCCCGATTTGAAGGAATAATCGGGAGTACGTTCATAGAATTGTTCGAGGAAAGCGTCAGGGGTCCACATGACAGATGCTCCTTCTCCCTTCAAGTCCCGGTGAAAACCTGGGGACTGCGGTCATTTTTTTGAACGGTTGTTCCGGTTAAACCAGGAAAGCCTTACGCAGCACGCGGTTAACCTCTGTGTGGTCCATACCCAGACCCGGGCCTGTCGGCGCCTTCATCACACCGTCCTTGACTTCCATTTGCGGAGTGAACAGACTTCCGGTTTCCTTAACACCGGTTTTGTTTTCCTGAAATTTCCCGATATTCGGGATATAGGAAGCAAAATGAAGCACATATACGTAGCCGTACCCGCTGGATATGTGCGGTGTGACGGCGATCCCCTTCATTGCGGCCATTCTGGCGACCCTGGTATTTCTGATAAAGCCTCCGTTATACTGCAGATCCGGCTGCACGACCTGAGCGGCGTCATTGTCAATGATCCACCTGAACCGCCGCATGCTTGTTTCCTGCTCTCCGAATGCCAGCGGGACAGCAAGGGCGTCCGCAACCTCCCTGGTATCCTCCAGATGCTCGAAGGGACAGGGCTCTTCATAGAAGAATGCGTTGATTTCCTCCAGCATTTTGCCGTATTCGATTGCCTTGGGCGGATCGTAAGAGCCGTTCCCATCCGCATGAATGGTCATGTCCTCGCCAAATACTTTTCGCGTCAGGTAGATCAGACTTTCCGAGCGCCCTTGAATCGAATCGGCGTTTTTGCTCATTCGGCCGCCTACCTTGAATTTGATTGCTTTCGCGCCCGTTTCCGCGACTTTGCCCTGCAGCACCTCGATTTCTTCTTCGGGCGTCGTTCCCCTGTTGCCGCTGGCTACATAAATGGGCACCTCGCTGCGGATAACGCCTCCCAGAAGGTCTCCGACCGGCTTGCCGCATATGCGGCCCAACATATCGAGCAGACTCGCTTCGACCCATGAGATGCAGCACCATAATGCAAGACCGGACAGCTTATAATTGCTCTCATGAACGTAAACGCCATCCAGCAGCTTTTCAAGATCACGCGCGTCCTTGCCTATAAAATACGGAATGATCAGCTGCTTGAGCAGAGGATGCAGATACTCGGCGCGTTCGCTTGCCACTGCCACGCCTTCCGAGCCGTCCTTGGACCGGGCCCTGAGGAAATACAGCCCATTATTGAAGAGAAGCTCCATGGATTCTATAATGACCGGCGATTGAATATCATCCACCTGCAGCACCCGCGAATTGGCCGCCGCTTCCAGCTCGTCAGTGCCCACGCTGTTCTTGACCCCGCTAAGAGAGCCGTCCAAATGCAAATAGGATAAGTCCGAATAGCTGTTTTTCATCGTTGTTTCCTCCCTGGATCATTTCATTCGTTGTCATTGCAGCACATTTCCCGATATTGGCCCGGCGTCATGCCTGTAACCTTCTTGAAATAACGGATGAAATTTTGCGGATTATTGTATTGAAGCTTTTTGGACATATCGGCGATCCTCATTTCCGTGTCGGTCAGCCACTTCTTGGCGACCTCCATCCGGTATGCCAGCAAATAATCGGTAAAATTGGTATTCATGCTTTTCTTCAAAGCGCGCCGGATATAACTGGGATGATAATTAAGCCTTGATGCGCATTCCTCCTGGGTCAGCTCACGGTCGTATTCGCTCTGGATAATGCGGACAACTTCGTTGGCTATTTTGTGAAAAGGACCCTCATTGCTCATTTCCTCCATGCGAATGACGGGTTCGATAATTTGCCGGAGGAACCAAAGCTCGATTTCCTGCACCGTATTAAGCCTCTTAAGCTGTTCAGACAGTTGAATCGCATTCGCATTGAGCTGGGAGGAGGCGGCGTCGGACTGCTCCGTAATATACAGCAAATCGAGCAGCAGCTTGATCAGCCAGTTCTGCATCTGATTGTGTGTAAGCTCCCTGTTGGACAAAATCTGCAGAAACTCACCCAATAAGACTGCGGCCCGTCTCTCATCCGAAAATCGCACAGCCTCGACAAGCTGCTTCTCCAAATGCTCGGGAAAAAACACCATCTGCAGCTCAGGCTCCTCATCCTCAATAAAGAGGATCGTTTCGGTATCCTTCGTAATCCGGTATTTCAGCGCATCGAGCCCTTCCGCGTACGCCTTTGGCGTGGCACCGTATGTTTTGTAAGGGCGGCTGATTCCCGCACTGACGGATAGCCCCAGATACGCCTGTATATTTTGTTGAACCTGCCTGATTATGTCCAGCAGGAATGCCTTGAATCCATCCGTGGATTCCTGATCGCCTCTGATGACCGTAACCTGCGATTGCTCGATGACGACAGGGCTCAATCGATGCTCGAAAGGCACCGTTTCCTCGACGATGTTGCTGATTGCAAACAGCAGCAAATCGCGATCGCCTTCCAGGTACCGGGTACCTTCCAGCGCATTGATCTGTATGGTCACTACCGCAAGCCAGTTGAAGCCTTGCGAATAGCCGAACAGCTGCAGCTGCTCCTCGATTTCCTTGGACGGCAATCCGCCCTGCACCAGCTTGAAAATCATGAACGGCTTTAACTGCTGCTGCAGCTTCTGAACGCTGCTGGTCATATCCATATTGCTTCGGAACATCCTCTCCATCCGCCGTTCGATGACCCTGAACTCGTCGTTCCGCTCCTGGGGATCCAATACCTCGGCCGGATCGGCCATCTTCTGATAGAGCGTGCGAAGAGGCGAATAGAGCTTACTGGTCCCCCGCAGAGACAGGATAATGATCATGGCGATAATGATAACGCAAGCCCATACTGTC
This sequence comes from Paenibacillus sp. JT31N17, assembly GCF_056269255.1. Taxonomy (NCBI): domain Bacteria; kingdom Bacillati; phylum Bacillota; class Bacilli; order Caryophanales; family Paenibacillaceae; genus Paenibacillus; species Paenibacillus sp. JT31N17. The sequence continues at coordinate 502,584 of NZ_JBWDNP010000001.1, read as the reverse complement.
GCCCAGCCGATAGCCTGCGATTCGCGGCCAATGCTGTCCAGCGAAACAATCAGCAGGTAAGTCCAGCCGTTATAGGATGACTTCCGGAATGTAAATCCGTATTTCTCCTGGCCGATTTGACCTGTCCGGTAGCCGCTCATTTCAGCTGCCTGCTTGATGTCTGCGAGCTGGGGCGAATCTTGCAGAGACCTGTTCATTCCTGACTTCGGACTGCTGGCGATCAGATTTCCTTTATCATCCAAAATGACCATGAATCCCAGACTGCTGCTTGTCGGCAGCAGCTTGAAAAGCTCCTGGCTCGACATTTCCGTCACAAGCAGCGCATGCGGGCTTCCCGAATAGCTCGGAAACCGCTTGACCAGGTATATCTCCGAGCTTCCCGGTTTCCCGCCGCTGGCATCCGATAATTCCGTTGTCCACGCCAAGGGCTTATCGATCGCCGAGAACGATGAGATCCGGTCCGCGTCTGCGGATTCGTCCAGCCTGGCATATCCCTTGTTGCTGATCATCCATTGATGATCGATATTGATCAGATGGATGTCACGGATCCCCAGCTCGTAGATCTGGATGCGCTGCAGCATCTCCAGCAATTTATCGACAAGCGGAAAATCCCTGGCTTGAATCGGCTTTTGAAGGACATCGCCAACCTCCTGCGAATTCGCAAATTGAAAGATGGAGAAGTCGACGACCTTCAATGTATTCTCAAGCTGGGTCTGGATCTGGAGCAGCAGCTGGTCGTTTCCCTGCAGCACCTTGTCTTCAATCAATCCCGATGATTTGGCATATGAAAAAATGCCCAGCACCACGACGGGAATGGCGCCGAGCAGCAAGCATAATGTAAACAGTTTCACTTGATAACGGGACAAATTCAGCAGCTTCATGTCGGTCTCTCTTTCTTTAAGCCGAGTATTACAACCGCTTACATTATCGCATAAAGATGCGATGAAATTCTATAAATCTTCAAAGCCGCAATCTGCAGAGCAAGACGAACAAGTAGATGTATTCCCCGCCGTTTACTTATTCATTGTTTTGGCATAATCGCTTTCATATTCGGAAATCACCTGGTCGCCGCCATTCTTCCGCCAGTTGGCTATCGCCTGCTCAAAGCCTTTCTCATCCAATTCGCCAATGATGAACTTGGTCCGGGCATCCATAATAATCTGCTCAAGCTGGCTCCCTTTCTCCATATAAGTCTGTGACAGGAGCGGCAGCGCCGGATTCGGAACGGCGTATTGTTCGTTATCCTGAATCAGCTGGTTGTATTTCGCAACGTTCGGATCCAGATCGCCCGCGAGAGCCTTCTTGCCGTCAAACACCATCAGTTGGAACAGCTCGTTATAGACCTCATTGGTGTAAATTTGCTCGTCGACACGCACCGCTTTGCTGTTTTCCACCTTGTAATGCTTATCTTCGATTCCCCATGACATCAGGTTCTGCACCTTCTCGTCGCCGAGTTTATCGAGAAAGGACAATACCTCCTTCAGATCGTCCTCGGTTTTGACGCTCGTCTTCGGAATCATAAAGACGCTGTTATAGCCTGTCCCCCCCTGTACTCTGATGCCGTCAGGTCCGCTGACATTCGGAATGGGATCCAGCTTGGCATCCGGGTTCAATTTGAATAAATCGGTAAACCGTGCGTTCAAATCATCGTACGCTCCGATATAAACGCCCGCCTTGCCCTGATTGATCAGTACCGTACGGTCCTTAACAACAGGAAAATCACTGTTGAACACTTTATCGGTATACATCTGTTTGAGCATCTTGAGCGTATCCATATACGGCTTCGTCATGAAATCCGGAGTCATCTTCCCGTCCTCATAGGCCCAGAGATTCGGCCCTCCCATGATGGACAGGAAATGATTAAACTGTGCGCTGTTCGAGTCGAACGAGATGCCGAACGTATCATTCTTCCCGTTTTTGTCCGGATCGTCGTAAGTAAAAGCTTTAATAACGTTCAGCAGCTCGTCGATCGTTTTGGGTTCCTGCAGGCCCAGGTTATCCAGCCAGTCCTTGCGGATAATGATCCCGTTGCGGGCAATGGCTCTCCAGCGGTAGACACCGTATACTTTACCGTCTATGGAAATGTTGGATAACCGTGCGGGATCCAAGGATTGCAGATTCGGATAGTCCTTCAGATACGGTCCCAACTCCCAGAACAAGCCTGCCCGGGCCGCATCGATGATAGCCGGGTTGCGGTCATCCTTCACGAGCAGCAGCTTCGGCAAATCTCCGGCAACCGCAATCGAAGCCGTGACTTTCTCGCTGTAGCTTGAACTGGGAACCCAGGTCACATTCAAGCTGGCATTCGTATATTCCTGGAGCAGCTTCATCGGCTCGCTGTCCATATTTGGCGGCTCTGCCGTTAAATATTGATTCATCATCGTGATTTCTGACGGGCTTGACGATTCTGCTGGCGCAGAGGCAGCGCCCTCGTTCGTTTCCCCATTGCTGCTGGCGCATGCCGAGGTGATGACCAGGGACAGAACTCCTGCAGCGAGCAGGCCTTGTTTGAGATAACGCGGAATAGCCATGAATAATTCCCCTTCCCATTTTCCTGAATATAGTTTGATGAGCAGCTTGCTGCTTCAGACTTCCATCCTATCCTTTGACGGAGCCGAGCAGTACCCCTTTGGCAAAATGCTTTTGCAGAAACGGATAAACCAGCAAAATCGGTACGGTCGAGACTACAATTACCGCCATCTTGATTACTTCGCCGGGAGGAGCCACATAGTCGCTCCCCATATTCTGCGAGTCTCCGACACCTCCTTGCGACAAGATGACAATTTGCCGCAGCCATACCTGAATCGGCCATTTCGCATTATCGTTAATATACAGGATAGCATTAAAGAACGTATTCCAATGGCCTACCGCGTAAAATAACGCGAAGGTAGCCATGGCCGGAAGGGAAAGCGGCAGCACAATGCGGAACAAAATCTGAAAATCGTTGCAGCCGTCAATCTTGGCCGATTCCTCCAGCCCGTCAGGCAGCTGCTGAAAGAAGTTTCTCAGGATAATCAGATTAAACGCGCTGATCGCGCTCGGGATTAACAGCGACCAGAAGCTGTCGAGCATGCCGAAGGACTTGACAACGAGAAACGTGGGAATCATCCCCCCGCTGAACAGCATTGTAAACAAGATGAGCAGCATGATGGGTCCCCGGCCCATAAATTCGTTTCTGGCCAGCGGATAGGCGGTCAGCGTCGTGAAGAAGAGGTTGATGAACGTCCCTGCAACGGTAATGAAGACCGTCACACCCAGACTTCTCAGAATCGTCTCCGCCGAGAAGATATAGCGGTAGCCTTCGAGCGATAATTTGGTCGGAAAGAGGACAACCCCCCGGTTCAACAGCTCTTCGGAAGCAGTGAAGGAACCCGACAATACGAACAAGAACGGAATGATGGCAATCAAAGCGAAAACGATCAGAACCCCGGCATTCACCAGATCGAAAAAACGCGAACCAAGCGATGAACGGATCATGGCAGCAGCCTCCTTTCTTCGTTAGTAGACACCTTGTTCTCCTGCCTTCTTGGCTAATTTATTGGCTGCCAGCACCAGCATCAGACCCACAAGCGACTTGAACAGGCCGACAGCGGTGCTGAAGCTGAACTGCCCTTGCTGAACGCCGGTCGTGTACACGTAAGTATCAAACACTTCGCCGACCTCACGGTTGGTGGAATTGAGCATAAGGAAGATCTGCTCGAACCCCGTATCCAGAAAAGTGCCCAGCCGTAAAATGAACAAAATGATAATAGTGCTGCGGATCGCCGGCAGCGTAATATGCCACAGCTGTCTGATCCGTCCCGCACCGTCCATCTTGGCTGCCTCATACAGCGTGGGATCGACCCCCGACAAGGCGGCGAGAAAAATAATCGTTCCCCAGCCTGATTCCTTCCAGATGGATTCAAGAATAATCATCGGCCTGAACCAGCTGTTGGACATCAGAAAGTTAACCTTGTTCATCCCTGCATCAACGAGCATATCCGTGAAGATGCCGCCTTCGGACGAGAAGAAGGTATAGGCCATGCCGACAACGACTACCCACGACACAAAGTGCGGAATATAGATGAAGGTCTGTATGCTCCGCTTGAACCATTCCCGGCGCAGCTCATTCAGCATAAGCGCGATCAGAATCGGGAACGGGAAGAAAAAAATGATATTGTAAATGGCCAGAATCAGTGTGTTTTCAAACAAGGTCCAGAATACCGGATCGTGGAAAAAACGGTCAAAATGCTTGAAGCCGACCCACGGGCTGTTCCAGAAGCCGCGAAAGGGCAGATAGTCCTTAAAGGCAATGAGGATCCCCCACATCGGCAAATATTTGAACAGGGCAAAATAAAGCAGGCCCGGCGTCACCATCATATACAAATAACGGCTCTTGACAAATCGGCCCCAAAGCACTCCGGCTTTGCGGTTATGGACGGACTGCGCCGCGTGCACTTGCGGTTTCATGCGCAACGCCTCCTTCAAGCACATCATCGATCCGGATCGGCCGATTCTCCCTGACCGATCTCCAGACCGCTTCACCGGTACCGACCGCATAAGCGCCGTCCCATGAGCCGGACAGAATGTCAAAGGTCCGATTCGGATCGGGACCCAGAAATATATGCTCCAGCAGCGCCGGGTCGCCGCCGCCATGCCCGCCTTCCCTGTGAACGACATGCACGGTTTCTTTGGCCCCAAACAGAGGAAAATAATCGATGGTCTGCACCGGAACAGGAAACGGGACTCTGCCCGAAGAGTGGTATTCCATCGTTTCGATGCGCCCGCGGGTTCCGTTTATGGCAAGCCGATAGCCTTCATAGGGAAGGGAGAAATTGACTGAATACGTGAGCAGCGCCCCTCCGTTATACTTCACGTTCGCCGAATAGGTGTCCTCGATGTTGATTTCGGAATCGAAGATGCAGGCATCGGTCCGATAGTGGCTGTACGATGCCTCTGCTCCGCCGGAGTCGGGCGAACCAATATGGTCGTCCTTCACATGAACCTCCTTGCTGCGCGAGGACCAGCGCATATAATAACGGCAATCCTGCTTGACCTCGCAGGTCCCGCAATGCCGGCCGTCCTCTTTCTTCGGATTCATCTCTCCCCCGGGACCGTAATAGTTGAGTGCCCCGAAAGCGAATACCTCTATCGGCTGCTGGCCGATCCACCAGTTGACCAGATCGAAATGATGGGAGCTTTTATGAATGGAAAGCCCTCCGGATTGCTCGCGTAAGCGGTTCCAACGTTTGAAATAGCTGGCTCCGTGATACGTGTCGATATACCAGTTCAGATCGACCGAGGTGACTCTGCCCACCTTACCTTCCAGCACCATCTCTTTGATGCGGCTGTGTATGGGCGTAAAGCGGTAATTAAAGGCAACCGTCACTTTCCCTCTGCTCCTGTTCTCAGCTTCAATAATCCGGCGGCAATCGGCGCCGGTTGTCGCCATCGGCTTCTCTGTCAGCACATCCAGATCGCACGCCAGCGCCTGAACAATATAAGAAGCATGGGTATCGTCGCGCCCCGTTACGATAATCACATCGGGACTGGTCTGTTCCACCATCGTACCGAAATCATCCGGACCGAATTCCGGGACAGGCCCAAGCCCGGGAAATTTTTGCTTGCAGACCTCGAACCTCCTTGGATCGATATCAAGCAATCCGACAATCTCGGCCTGATTGGAGAAGGTATTCATCATGGGACCGATGAACATCTTCATGCTTCGATTGCTGACCCCGCAAATCGCATATCTTCTTTTCATATTTCACCCCGCTGTTGATAGTTGTGAGCCATACCCGTGACCGGCCTTTTCATTATTCCGTACAGCCCGGTAAATGACTACAATCCTGAAAGCGACAATTCCCCTCCCCGCTCATTCGGACCTCCATATTCAGACTTTATAATCCCGATAATCCTTAAAGCTACTCAGCATAATCCTTAGAGATACCCGCAGAGTACGCGATATCTCTCATTCACAGTTTTCCTGTACGCCATCGCTGCTTCAGGTTAAAAAAAATAAAGGAGCTGCATCTGCTGCAGCTCCTTCACGAATCGGATATGATACGGGCACATGCTCCATACCTTACACATAAGTGCTATTTCACGACAGTAAGCATGCTGTTCATTTTCTCTTCATCCAGCTCAATGCCAAGACCCGGTCCATCGGGCACATGAATGCGTCCTTCGCTTACTTTGAATTCCGTCTTCAGCATTTGGCCGCGCAGATTGCTTTTCTCGATTGAATACTCATAGTAGCTGGTGCACTCCGGCGTGCTGGCCGCCAGATGCAGAGCTGCCGCGAAGCCGATGCCGCGGGTCGTATTATGCGGCACGTAATGGATGCCGAACGCTCTGCACAAAGTGGCGGCTCTCTTCGCGCTCAGCAGCCCCCCGCATTTGATCGGGTCGGCCGCATACAGATGACAGCCGCCGCGGGCGATAAAATCGCGGAAGGTGAAGATATTCCAGTCCTGTTCGCCCACATGGATCGGCACAGGTATCGTTTGCGCCAGCTTCACATAGGCTTCGATATCGAAATAGGGGCAGGGCTCCTCGAAATGATGAATGCCGCAATCCTTCACTTTTTCGTACAGCTGAACCGCCTGAATATAAGTATAAGAGCCGTTGCCGTCGATCATGAGCCGGACATGCGGCCCGATGGCCTCCCGCACTCTCCGCACCTTCTCCGCATCCTCGTCCAGATCGACAGGCAGTCCGCTGCCGAATCTCGGACCAACCTTGATCTTGACGGCGCCGAAATGATAGTCGGCAATCCCCTCTTTCAGCTTCTCGACCTCCTGGTCGTGGGTGAGATCCCGGCTCATGCTGGATCCGTAGAGCGGAATCGTCTCCCGGTATTTGCCGCCGAGCAAATTATACAACGGCTGCTTCAAAAATTTCGCTTTCGCATCCCAGAGCGCGATCTCCACTCCGCTGTAGGCGGCTGCCAGCATCTGGCCGGACATTTTATAATGCTTGCGCATCACGTTCTCTTCGATCTTCTCGATGTTGAAAGGATCGCTGCCGATGATTTGCGGTTTGATGATCTGCTGGATGATCTCCACCAGAATTTCCGGGCGCATCGGGCTGCATTCCCCGAATCCGGAGACCCCTTCATCCGTATCCGCTTTTACATACAGCAGTCCGCTTGCCACATAACAGGTCAAATCCGTAACTTTCATTGTGTTTTCCTCCCATTGGACTTCTATTCCGCCAGCTTGCCGTCGGGACGGCAGCGTGCAGGTCTTGTCTTGCCTTGCCTTGACTACTTGTCTGTATCCTTGGCGTATTGTTCGTTTAATTCCTCCGTCACTTGGCCGCCGCCAGCCTTATCCCAGCTTGCTACAGCGTCCTTCCAGCCTGCTTCGTCGAGCTGGCCCATAATGTATTTAATGCGCGCATCGTTGATGATTTTGTTCAAATCGGCGCTCTTCTGGTTAAACGTATCGGAAATATAGGCAGCTGCCGGATTGACCACCAGATTGCCCGCAACCGCGTTCTTCGCGTCTTTGTATTTTTGAACGTAAGGATCGATGCTGCCCTGCATGGCTCTTGACCCGTCCGCTACCTCCAGCGTTTGCTCAAGCTGGACGACCTCCGCATTGTACTTGTCCGTCTGCTCCTGCGTCCGCACCGGTTTGCCGTCTTTCATCGTGTAGTGAATGCCTTCAATTCCCCATTCAAAAATATTTTGGGCGGTTTCATCGGAAATTTTGTCAAAGTAAGCAAGAATTTGCCTAAGCTGCGCTTCCGTCTTCACGCTGGATTTGGGAAATACGAATTCCCCAGTATAGCCTGTGCTCATCAGCATGCGAACGCCCTTGCTCCCGTTAATTGAAGCGGAAACATCCAGCTCCGCCTTCGGGTTGATCTTGAGCAGCTGCGAATGGCGCGTGATTTGGTCCGGATCGCCCAGCCGCATGCCGTATGTGCCCTTATCCATGTTGTCGATATTTTGCGGCCGGGTGGCGATCGCAAAGTCCTGATTGATCAGCTTCTCCTGATACAGCTTGCGGTAAAAATTCAAGGCATCCATATATTCCTGGCTGTATAGGGTCGACACCAGCTTGCCGTCCTTCACATCCCACAAATTCCCGCCCCCGAAGGCCGCCAGGATGAAATTAAAGCCGCGCAGCAGGGACTCTTCCGCGACGCCGACCGTATTGTTCTTCCCGTCCTTATCCGGATCGTCTAGCGTAAATGCCTTTATCGTATTGTACAGCTCATCCGTCGTGGTCGGCGCTTTCAATCCGAGATTGTCCAGCCAATCCTTCCTGAAAATCATCCCGTCCCCGACGAGCGAACGGCTGCGGAAAATAGAGTAAATTTTGCCGTCCAGCGAGACATTCTTCAATACCTGCTTGTTCAAGGACCGCTCCAGATTCGGATAATCCTTCAGGAATGGACCAATTTCCCAGAAATAGCCCGACCGCATCGCATTGACCACGGACTCCTGCCTGTCCTGAAGCAGAACCACCATCGGAAGCGAACCGGAGGCGATCGTAGCGTTCAGCTTGTCGGGATAGGTCGTGCCGGGCACCCATTGAATATCCAGCTTCGTATTTGTATATTCCTCGATCGCCTTGATGATGGGATCATCCGGACTTGGAGGCTCCGCCACAATGCTTTGATTCATCATCGTAATCTCGAACGGCTCCGTGGATTCGGCAGCGCTCTGATTCCCGGCTTGCTCGCTGCCCGTGCCGCCGCTGCAGGCTGTCGCCGCGACCATTATGCTGGCCATTGCTGCGGCCAGGAACGGTTTTCTCAATATTTTTCCTAATCTGGACATGGTTTACCCCCTGCATCATATTTATTAACCTTTAACGGAACCCAGCATGGCGCCTTTGGCAAAATGCTTTTGCAGAAACGGATACACGCATAGGATTGGTACGGTTGAAACAACAATGACAGCCATCTTCACGATTTGCGACGGCGGTGTTATATAGGTGCTGTCGAAGGCGGCGGAATCGCCGATGCCGCCCTGCGACAAGATGACGATTTGTCTTAACCAGACCTGAACGGGCCATTTCAAATTATCATTGATGTACAGCACCGCATGGAAAAAGGAGTTCCAATGCCCCACCGCATAAAACAGTGTGAATGTAGCCATGGCGGGAAGCGACAGCGGAATGATAATTTGCCACAGGATTCTCAAATCGTTGCAACCGTCGATTTTGGCCGCTTCCTCCAGTCCTTCCGGCAGCTGCTGGAAGAAATTCCGCAGGACGATCAGATTGAAGGCGTTGATCGCGTTAGGCAGCAGCAAGGACCAGTAGCTGTTCAGCAGGCCAAGCGATTTTACAATAAGAAATGTCGGAATCATCCCGCCGCTGAACAGCATCGAGAATGTCACCATCAGCATAATCGTCCTGCGGCCGTCCAGCTCCTTCCTCGCCAGCGGGTACGCCATCAGAGAGGTAAAAAGCAGATTGATCAGCGTTCCCGCTACCGTAATGAAGACCGTGACGCCCAGACTTCTGAAAATAATACTCGATGAAAAAATATACTGATAGCCTGCCAATGAGAAATGCGTCGGAAACAGAATGATAGGCTTGGAGATAAACTCCTCCGGCGCAGTAAACGAACCGGCGATAATATAAATAAAGGGCAGCAGCGTGCATAGGCCAAAAAACAATAACAGCGCATAATTCACAGCATCAAATGACCGGCTTCCCAGCGTTCGATCCTTCATTCGTGGTCACCTCTTTCCGAGTAAACTAACTTATCGCAGATGAACCGCAGCCGCATCAGTAGATGCCTTCTTCGCCTGCCTTCTTGGCCAGATAATTCGCTCCCAGTACGAGTGCGATGCCCACCGCCGACTTGAACAGATTCGCCGCCGTCGCATAGCTGAAATGCCCCTGCTGCAGGCCGCTCGTATAAACGAACGTATCGAACACTTCTCCTACCTCGCGGTTCATCGGATTAAGCATCAGAAACACTTGTTCGAACCCGGAATCCATGAAGCTGCCAAGTCTCAGAATCAGGAGAATAATGACCGTGCTCTTGATCGCCGGCAGCGTAATATGCCACAGCTGTCTCCACCGGTTGGCGCCGTCCATGCGGGCCGCTTCATACAGCTGCGTATCAACGCCTGAAAGCGCTGCCAAAAATAAAATCGTTCCCCAGCCCGTTTCCTTCCAGAGCACCTGGCCGATAATCATCGGTCTGAACCATTCGTTGCTGAGCAGGAAGTTGATCTTCTCGCCCCCCATCCCGATCAGGAGGTTGTTGATAAGTCCATTTTCCGGCGTAAACAAAATGTAGGCGATGCCTACGACCACAACCCAGGAAATAAAATGCGGGATGTAGATCAAGGTCTGTATGAAGCGTTTGAAAACTTCAATACGCAGCTCGTTGAGCATCAACGCGATAATAATCGGCAGCGGAAAGAAAAAAACCAGATTATAAATCGCCAGGATGATCGTGTTGCGGAAAATGAGGGCGAAGGAGTCATCCTTGAAAAATTGCAGGAAGTTGTCAAAGCCTACCCATGGACTCCCTGCAAAACCCGAGAACGGCGAATAATCCTGGAAGGCGATAAGCACGCCCCACATCGGTAAATATTTGAAGATAATAAAGTACAGCACTCCCGGAAGCAGCATGAGATAAAGCCAGCGGTTCTTGAGCAATCTTTTTGCCAATGCGGAGTTCGGACGGTAGGCTTTCAATTCTCTGGATGCTTCACTGATCAAGCTAATCCCCCTTTGCTATGCAGGTTATCGTTCACCCGTCTACCCTACCATTGGGCCGGATAACTTCATAGGCTCACAGGATAACCAACGCAAACACCCCGGTATTACCGCATACCGGGCAAGGGAATAATCACTAGATAAACTACCGGTAATCAGGAGCCAACCTGCCGGATTATCCACTGAACCCCTTCAGATGCTGGTCGCGGTAGGCTCCCGGGGTCATGCCGACCATTTTGCGGAAATACCGGATGAAATTCTGCGAGTTATGATAGCGCAGCTTTTCAGCGATTTGGGAAATTTTCATATCGGTTTCCTCCAGCATTTTTTTGGCGACGTCCAGCCGGTGACGGGCGAGGCATTCGCTGAAGTTCAGGCCGACTTCATTTTTCAGCACCCGGCTTATATAAGTGGGATGATAATGCAGACGGGAAGCGCATATTTCCAGCGTGAGGTCCGTATCGTATTCGTTCTGAATCATGTGAACGATTTCATAGGAAAGGCTCTGAAATTTGGTTTTCTTGCGTTCTTCGAACAGCGGAATCACCGGTTTAATGATTTTGTTCCGGAACCAGTCCCGGATTTCATCGACCGTATGAAGCTCGAACAACTCCTGAAGCGGCAGCTTGTTCTCACCGTATATGGCGTGCAGCGACAGGTCGGATTCCTGCAGCAGCTTGGCGAGATCGGCAAAGAAGCGGATAAAAGAAACCTGATAATCGATATAATTGCCGCTCTGCTTCGTAATATCCTGAATCAGCTGCTCGATGAGCGGATCCAGCGTTTCGGCTTCGGCGTATTTGATCGCCTGGATCAGCTGCTTTTCCGTTTCCTCGGGAAATGAAATGCTCTTGTTATCCTCCAGATTGATGTCTTCATAATAGAGGATCATCTTGTCAAAGGAGAGAAGCCGGTATTTGAGCGCTTCTTTGGCTTCGGAATAAGCTTGAACCGCATCCTTCAGCTGCGGATAAGCCCGGCTGACGCCAATGCTGACAGGAAGGCTCAAGTAACGCTGAACCTCCAGCTTTATTTTTTCCGCCATCGCGGCGATAAACGTCTGAAACAGCTCCAGGGATTCGTGATGCGTATGCACAACGTTCACTTGATTCTCCTTGACGATAATGGGCAGCAGGCTTTGCTTGCCCGGAATAATGTCGCCGACCATATTATTGATGGCAAAAAGCAGCAGCTCGCGGTCCTTCTCTTCGAACCGTGTTCCTTCGAGCGTATCGATCTGCAGGACGATTACGCCCATCCATTTGAGATCGGCGGGCGGGTTGTGGACCATGACGGAGAGCTTGCCGTCGATTTCCGAGGGATTGAATTCACCCTGCACAAGCTTAAGTACGAACAATTCCTGAAGCTGCCTGACCTGGCCCTGGATCTGCTGCGTCATCTGGATTTGCACATCCTGCAGGCGCACGATATTTTCGTTAATAATATCGAATTCATTGACTTTATGACCATGCGTTCTGCCGATATTGTTGAAGCACAGCTCATACAGGCGTTGAATCGGCGAGTACAAGCGCCGCGTGAACAGGAATGCGGTTACATTGGCCAGGACGAGCAGTCCCAGACAAACCAGCAGAATCATCCAGCTTGTTCTCCATGACTCTTTCTTGATGTCCTCGAGCGGAATAAGCGATAGATAGAGCCACTGGTTGTAGGAGGACTTTTGAAATTCGATCCCTACCTTGTGATGATTGAGCTCCGCTGTCGCATGGCCAGATGACTGCTTCTCCAGATCTATGCCTTGCATGAACGTCTCAATCTCCGAGGCGGGATATGGCGTTTTTTTGTTCTGCTTGACGAGCAATTGGTCCGCTGCGTCATAAATAAAGATCTCGCCTAATGAATTGTTTTGCGATATGAACCGGTACAATTCATGAGTTGAAATTTCGGCGATGAGCAAGCCGTCCGGGTTATCCGAAATCAGGGGAATTTTTTTGACAAGACTGACGGTACTCTCGCCGGGGCTCATTGTGTTCCGGGCCAGACTGCCCTTATCGGTGGTCCAGAAAGAGTTGCCCGATAGATTGACATACTGCTTGATGCGTTCCTTATTCGTGATTGCGCTTACACGCTGCAGTCCGTAATTGCTCAATATCCAGCCGGTTTGCAGTCCGATCAAGTCGACATCCTGAAGTCCGAAATCAAACCGCTGCACCTGATTCAGCCTCGAGGACAAGGCCAGCGTGAATTGAAAATTCGCTGGAGATAAATCCCTGCTCATGGACTGAACCACGTTATCATCATCAACAAGCCTCTGAAGGGATAAGTCCACCCCCTGCAGCACCTGCTCCACCCGGAGCCGGGTTTGCTCCAATATATGCCGGTTGCCTTCGTTTACCTTATCCTGGATCGACTGCGAGAACTCATAATAGAACAAAATCCCGAGTACGATAATCGGAATCGTGCAAACACATGTGCTGAAGATCAGCAGCTTGGTTTGATATCTGTTTAACCGGTACATTCCAGCGCCACCTGCTTTTACTGTCGGATTTTATCATTCTATCGCATTCTAAAAATCTAGTCACGATAAATAGGAGATTACATCACTTTAAGTTTGTGAGCGGCTGGTCTTAAATTTTTCCTTTACATATAAAAAAAGCCCGCTATGATAGCGGACTTCATTCGTATCCTATTCTTGAACGCAGCAGCCATTACCTTCCCGGGCAACAATTCCCTGTTTCCTCAAGAATTTTGTTTGCGCTGCTCGAAAACTTTTTTGGTTTGATCCGCCTGCCAGTCGATGAGCTCATCATAGCCCAGACCTTTCGCTTTATTGATCATTTCGGTTTTCAGCTTGTCGTAATCCTGATCGTTTTTGGCAAAGACCATTCTCCATGAATATTGCTTGATGACGGTTGCCACCTGGTTCAGCTTTTGATTCAATGTTTGATCCATAATGGCAGCCGGCTCGGGCAGCTGCTGATTCACAGCAATTTGACCGTTTTTCTCCAGCAGCTCATGCGGGGTCAACGCGCCTACTGCTTCCCTCCACGATTTGTCAACCGGGTTCGGGTTGTCTTCCAGCACCGAGGACCAGCTGTTCCAGTCATACGGCTCGTTCGTGTTCGGATTGATATTGCTGACTTTGAGCGAAGTGTTGTTCATTTGGTTCGTTCCGTCCTTGTACTGGCCTCCTCCGAATTCGTCCGGCACCTGCGTCGTTGTATCCTTCAACGCCTTTTTACCGAAGTCCGTCAGCACCGCTTTACCGTCCTTCATTTCCCACGTCAGGCCTTCCGGGCCATTCGTTTGTGTCATCACGCCCTCTGGAGAGTACATCCAGTTCAGGAATTCCATGATCCGTTCCGGCTGCTTCGCCTTCGAGCCGATCGCCCACAACCGGTTGCCGCCATATGGATTTTGTCCGTACGAATAAATCTTCTGATTATCAAAGCCTACCATTGCGAAGCCTTTTCCTGCATCGGTGTGGTTCGGCGTATTGTATGCGCTGTCGAGCCACGGGAACCAGGAATACAGCACTTGTCCATCGCGGAACTTGTTGCTGACGTCATCGAACTTCTGCGTCAGGGAGTCCGGGTCCACCAGACCCATTTGGTTCGCGTCATAATACAGCTTCAGCGTCCGCAAGTAGTAGCCGTCTTCAGACAGAAGGTCCTGGTATTTCTCTTCATCCGCCGATACGAGGAGCAGACCGCTCTCGTCATAGCCCTGCATGGCCGCAAATTGCTTCGCCAACGTCATCATGTTGCCGTCCCAATCGGCCCAGAGGGAGAAGGCGTATGTCGGACGGCCGCTGTCGCTCTTGGGCTCCAGCTCCTGCATCTTCTTAAGTACGGGAAGTATGGCTTCCATGTTCTCTATTTTCGGACTTCCCAGCTTCTGATACAGATCCCAGCGCATGTCGGACTGGTATGTCATTGTGTTGCCGTCAGCAGAGCCTGTTGCGCCATCCGCCGCTGCATCGAAGCCGACGCCATACACGGCTTTGCCGTCTCCGAAGTACGTTTTGTTCTTTTCGATTGCTTTGGGCACATTCGCCAAAAGATCTTTGCCATACTGGTCAAGCAGACCGTTCTGTGTCCAATCGAGCACCATGCCTGCTTTGATCGCATCGCGGTAGTCCTGGCCGTCCGAGCCGAAAATAACGAGATCTCCGAGGTTGCCGGATGCCATTGTCGTAGCAAATTTGTTCGCGCCGCCTTCCAGGTTTTGCGAGATGATGTTCACTTCGAGGCCGAATTTATCCTTCAGGACTTTGGCGAACCAGCCGCCCTGCTTCCCCGAGAAGTTTGCCAGTTGAGAGTAAACATTAATTTTATAAAGCTCCTTCGTGTCTGCCGGCTTCGTGCCATTCGCGGCTTCCGTTCCGCTCGCTGCATTATTTGCCGCATTGTTATTGCCCTCGGAACAAGCAGCCAGGCCCACGAGAAGGATGGATGCCATCAGCACGGTTGATGCTTTCTTTATGATGCTCTTCATGTCTTTACTCGACCTCCCAATAAATTCAATAAATGGTTTAGCAGGTACTTCAGTTTCCGCTCTCATGCGGCAAGGCGCATTAGACATCACTCCTTTTCTCATGCCGGCACTTCAACGAATGGTCACCCTTTGACGGCTCCGATCATGATCCCCTTGACGAAGTAGCGCTGGAAATAGGGATATACAAGCAGAATCGGGAACACGACTATCATGGTTACCGTAGTCCGGATCGACGTCGGCGTTTGCATGCTGGACAGATCGATCGCCTGCCCGCCTCCCTGCGAATTCCGGATGATCGCTGCCAGCGAGTTAGCTTCATTAATATATTTGTAGAGCACAAACTGCAGTGTATACAGCTTCGGATTTGCCATCAGGAACAATGTATCGGTAAAGGAATTCCACTGGCCGACTGCCGAGAAGATGGCGATCGTTGCCAGGATGGGAGTAATAAGCGGGAAAACGATCCGGGTAAAAATAATCCAGTAGCCCGCACCGTCGATCATCGCCGATTCCTGCAGAGCTATCGGGAGCGACTCGACAAAGGTTTTGACCAGAATAACGAAAAACGGCGAAACGACGCCCGGTATGATGTAAGCAAGGAAATTATTGGTCATGTGGAGGTTCATCATCGTGATATACCACGGAATAATACCGGCATTGAAATACATGGTGACGACAACAAACCTGTACCAGAACGTCCGTCCCCACATCTCCCTCTTTGTAAATATGAACCCGAGCAGAGCGGAGCCCCCCACTGTGAGCACGGTACCCAGGACCGTCCTTGACAGCGACATAAAAGCAGCCTGTCCGAAGCCGGGAATTTGCAGCACCTCTATGTAGTTCGTGAAATGCAGCTCTCTGGGATAGAAAGATATCAACCCGCGACTGCTGAGGTCGTTGTTGCTGATTGTATTGATGAACAAATAGTAAAAAGGAAAGATGCAAAGCAGTGCAAGGATTGCAAATACGAGATAGTTGAGCGTGTGAAACGTCAGATCTCCCGCTGAGCGTTTATTCCGCATGGTTACGACCTCCTGGCTGTTCGGGATTATACGATACTCTCGCCGCGGACGACTTTTGATAGTGTGTTGGCAAAGAAGAGCAGGATGATGCTGATGATCGACTTCAGCATGCTGACCGCCGTAGCGAATGAAAAGTTGGAGCCAAGCAGTCCGATATTATATACGTAAAGGTCCAGAACCTCGATATGATCCTTGTTAATGGCATTCTGGAATACAAAATACTGGTCCAGCCCGTTGTTGATGAAGTTGGCGATTGTCAGCATCAGCAGAACAAAATAGGTCGGCATGATACCTGGAATTGTAATATGCCAGATCGAGCGGAACCGCCCTGCGCCATCCACCCTCGCCGCTTCATATTGCTCCTGGTCGATCCCGGAAATAGCGGCGATGTACAGAATCGCTCCCCAGCCCAGCCCTTTCCACAGGCCCCATAGTGTCATCGAAAGCCAGGTATGGCTGTCGGACGCGAGAAAATTGATCCCTCTGTCGGTCAGGCCAAGGTTGATCAGGATATGATTGATAAGACCGTTATCAACGGAAAAAAGCATAAAAGCGAAGGAGTAAACAAGCACCCAGCTGATAAAATTGGGGAGCGTAGTGAGAATCTGCACCCATTTCTTGAAGCGGGCCGACCGCATTTCGGAAAGAAAGACTGCGAAAATGACCGGAAGGAAAGAGGTCAGGATGCCAAGCGAGCTCATGGCCATCGTATTTTTCAGGACGCGCATGACCTCGGCCGTTTGTGTAGGATTGCTGAACATGGACTTGAACCACTGCATGCCTACGTATTCGGTTTCGGATAGCGGAATCCCCGGACGAAAGTTATAGAAGGAATAGACCCATCCATACAATGGCAAATAGGAAAATAAAAAAACAAGAATCATGAACGGAAATGCCATCAAAAACAATTTGTATTTGCCGGGAATATCATGCCAGATCCGCGGCTTCGGGCCCGGGTTCGCAACCGCTTTCATTTCACTGCTGATACTTGTCGATTTCAATGCCCCTCATCTCCACTACTTGTAGTCAAATAACACTTCTATACTATATACAAAACCGGTTTCGCGGTAATAGTAGACAATATTATGAAACTGATGGATTTATTTAACTATTTTCGCGTCATCCAATTATTTCCTTATTATTTAGGCTTGCAGGGTCGTATATATATATAAAAATCCTTATACCGCAGCCAGCCGCGATACAAGGATTCTATTAAGATTCCATTCCATTCGAAAGACATGTGATTCAGTATCCGGTACACGTTCTTCTAGCCTTGCCTCTCTCCCCCGGACATATCATAATCAAAACAAATCCGGTACAGCTCCACGAGCTCATGATGCTCAGGTATGCGCGGGTTATTAGCCGGGCTGCCGCTTGCCAGCGCATCGCCGGCCATTTTGGACAAATTCTGCTCAAAGAGCTCCCGGTCGATCCCCCAGCCGCTCATATTCGGAATGCGTAATTTGCGGCAAAGCCGCTTCAGCTCCTCGACAGCCGCATCCGCTTTGGCGCCGGCAGGCAGAGCGGCAAGCGCAGGATTAAGCAATTCTCCTATGCCGCCCAGACGGTCCACTGCGCTTGGCTTTGTAAATTCCATAACGGCAGGAAGCAGCATGGCATTGCTTAGTCCGTGGGGCACATGAAACAGGGCTCCGACCGGACGGGACATCCCGTGCACGAGGGTGACCGAGGCGTTGGAGAAGGCCATTCCGGCCATCATCGAGCCAACGGCCATTTGTTCTCTGGCTTGGGCATCCGCACCATCCTCGAAAGCTTTAACCAAACCCTCTTTAATGAATGTTATAGCCCCAACGGCAAGCGAGTCCGTCAATGGATGCGCTTGGCGGGACAGATATGCCTCAATCGCGTGACATAATGCGTCGATGCCGGTTGCGGCCGTAACAGCGGGCGGACAGGAAACCGTCAGCAGCGGATCGACGAAAGCGGCGCGCGGCAGCAGCTCCGGCTGCTTGATCATCATTTTCACCTCATTGTCCGGATCGATGATGACGGTGATCTGGGTTACTTCTGAGCCTGTCCCGGCCGTAGTCGGTACCGCCACCAATGGCAGCGGCGGCGACTTGAAACGGTCTCCGCGCCAATAATCCCTGAGGCTGCCCGGGTTCCCGGCCATCACCGCGATGGCCTTGGCCGTATCCAGGCAGCTTCCCCCTCCAACGGCAAGAATTACGTTGCAGCCTTCCCGCCGGAGGATATCCAGGCCTTGCTCTACATGGATGAGCGTAGGTTCCGTGTGAATATCAGCGTACAACGCTGCGGACAAGCCTGCTGAGCGCAGCATCTCCATGCAGCGGTCGGCAATCCCCAGACCAACCATGGCCGGATCCGTCACAAGCAGAGCATGGTTCCCATATGAACCCACAGTCTCCGCAACGCTATCAAATACGCCGGGACCGTATTTTACCTGCTGAGGCACCAATAACGAACCTATCATCTTGAACCTCCCTTCAAAGTCATGAACAGATCATACTCCTCATTCCACCGTAATCAGGAAAGCCGCAAAATCATTTAACACCGGAAGTGCAAGGAGCGCATCCTCCTTGTTCATGGTCACGCTGACCCTGGTTTGATCAACCAGATTCAAAACTTCGCGGCATGTGCCAATCCCGTGAAGCTCAATCCGGATGTCATGAATGGGAAGCGGCTCGAAATAAGAGACGCCATTAAATCCGGAGAGATTCAATAGATGAAGAATGAACTTGCGGTCATTCAGACGATGGAAGAAAATCTCTGCATGGGGCGGCGCATTTGTCGTTAATCTGACGCTGCCGTCAAGGCTGTGCTTCAACAGATCGGACACGATGCTCTTATGATCCGCGAAGCCATGGCGATAATAGAGTTCTCCCGGCTGCCAGGGCAAATGAACAGCCAGACGCCCTGATTCGGCCCGGATCCCCGCTCCGAACTGCGTCCCGGAGATCCGGTGTCCGGACGCTCGCTCCGGCGGACCGTAGGTGGACGGACTGACGAGCGGAAGCTGCTTCTGAATATGCGGTCCATATTCCACATCATAGAAGGCTCCATCCAGAAACACCCAGTCGCGGCTCTCAAAGCTCGGGAACAGCTGCTTATCACCTGTCTGCAAATAAGCTGCTTCCCTGTTCAGGACTCGAAGGCCCCCTTGGGGCTTTGCACCGAATACCCGCTCCAGAAATGCCTTGTTGGCGTCGTCTTCCGTAAACGACAGCCCCGTGCTGATCAGGTTCACGCCTTGGGCATGAACCTCCTCCAGAATATGAAGCTCGTCTTCCGCAAAGCTGGAGATATCGGGGATGATCAGCAGCTTATATTGAAGGAGAGCCTTTTTTTTGGCGGCCAGATTGTTTTGGTGGATCACGTCAAAAACGACATGTTCCTCCTTCAGCATTTTATACAGCCCCATATACTCCGTTCTGTTTTTTTGCCGGACGTTACCCGGCTTGATCAATGCGGCATCGGCTATGGACAGGAAATGGCCGTAATACTGCTCATTCTCCCGATGATACTGGAATATGTCGGCCACAGTCTCAAGATTGTCCCTGTCCGGGTAATCGTCAAATACGCCAATGATACAGAAATCCAGCCCCGAACCGCTGGCCAGGCTCTCCTTCAGCCGGATATTCACCTCATGCCGGGATACTCCCGCGAATCGGTGAACCAGATCGACGGCATTGATACAGCAGTTGCTGACCAGCTTGTCGTCCCATGCATCCTCCAGCGACTGGACATTTTCCGATGCGGAGTACAGCCATACAGGGTGCGCCCAGCCTTTATCGGTATTGGATTCCTTGCGGACGATGTCCACCTTATGCTCATGATAAGTGGAGATGGCGATCTCCTTGTTCTTCCCTTTCACAAAAGCGTGAATCCGGTCCAGCATCTCTCTGGTCGTCTGCTCCTGGAACTCCCTGTAGGCCCGGTATGCGGGATCGCCTTGATCCTCCGTTTCCGGCAGCTCCATCCCGAATGCTTCTTTGAACCGTGACCGGCAGCTGCCGCAGTAACAAATCCCGTAGTTCCGGCCGCTGTAGTCGCGGGTCTGATAGCCGAACATATTGAAGAATATGCCGTCCACATCATAATGGCTGATGACTTCATCAATAAGCTTCAGCGAATACTCGCGCTGGTAATAACCGTTGATGCAGGTATGGACGATGCCGAAGTAATTGACTTCCCGCCCCTCCTTCGTCCGGTAAAACCATTCCGGCTGTTTCCTGAAGATCGATTCATGCGCTTTGCTGAAATCAAATCTGGCGATGAATTTCATCCCGTTGGCATGGGCTTGGTCTATGGCTTCCTTCAGCAAATCCTTCTGCTGCCCCATCGCCCTGTAATGATAGTCCAGCTTGGTGGGATAAAAGGCGACGATCCCTCCCGCATTCATCATCAGAACGTTGGCCGATAGCTTCTTCAAGTCCAAGATTAACCGGTCCACGTCCAGGTTCGCGTCTGTTTCTCTAAGATTATTTTGAATCAGTCTCAGATTGTTAGCTGTCCACCACGAAGCTTCCATCGATGCACCCGGCCTCTCGCTAGTAGAGTTTATCAAAGGTCCTTCTGCTTATCCTGCGCACATACGGGACTCTCCTTGACTTATTCGCCACTGCCGACTGCGAGACCTGTAAGCGGTCGCAAATTCCCGGCTGTGTGCATGTATGTCTACCTGTACCGTCATTCCAGTTCAACCATTATACATTCCCATACATCCAGACGCGGGAGGGTAATAGTCAGCCGCTCTTGATCGGAGATACAGCGAAGCGTCTGACCCGAGATCAGCGCCTTCACATCCTTCGCCGGCAAGCCGCTTACGCCCAGCTTCACTTCGAGATCAAGGAGCGGTACCGAATGGGCAAGCGGCCTTCGGCCGACTCCGTTAACCAGATGAATCAGCAGCTTGTTGTTATTCTCGAACAAAGTCACCTGGAGACCCTGGATAGGGGTCACTTCAATAAACCGCCCCTGGCCAAGCGTCATATCAATGGCATTCTTCAGAAATTGGTAATGCTCGCCAAGCTTATATTCATTAATGAGTGCGCTAAGCGAAAAAGGAAGATACAGGGAACCCCCCTGACCTGTTTTATTGCTGATAGCCAAGGGGATATCCGTATGGCTTACGGGCAGGCTGGCTCTCTCCGGCGGCGCGCCAACGCTTTCGAGCGGCGAGAAGGGAGGAACCAGCGTAGCGAGCACCTGTGCGCTGGAGCTGGAGACCCTCGTATAGTTCACCCTTCCGCGGTGGGCGATCAGTCCGGTGGTCTCCATCCCCTTCTGCAGCGGATTCGAATCCCCTTCGAAGCGCAGATAAGAGGCCGTAAGAGGCTCGCTGACGGAAGCTTCGCCGGAGATGCCGAGCAGCGCAAGCAGTTCCTCCTGCTCCGGAACGATTCCTTCGATGACAATATTCCCGCCCTGCTTCACGTAAGCGGTCAAGACGGCCACCCAATCCTCCGCAAGATTCATGCCACCTGGAATAATAAGCGCCCCGTATTGAGAGAGTCTTTCCAACGTCGCCTGCTCCTGAAGCAGGACATCAAACGGTATCTGATTGTTGATCAGCCCATCCGCCCAGCCCTCTGCCGAGGCTTCGGCCGTCCACATCAGGGCCGTCTGCGACTTCGGCAGCGCACCGTCCATGAAGGCTTCGACCTTCTGAACATTCCGGTTGAAGTCGGACACGGTCTCCAGAATCCGTTTATCCTCGATCGTATCGGGGATTCCCGTCAAGGAGTGCCAGATGCTGCCGCCATGAGCGGGGATTTGCGAGAGCCAGAACCTGTATTCCGCAGGCGGCAATCCGGTATGGCGCCAATCCATTCCGGGACTGGAATGGACGATGCCGAAGGGCGCCGGACGTTCGGGAAGCGATCTCCCCAGTTTGATACTCAGCGCAGGCTTCCAGAATTCAGGGATATGCTGATGGCCTAACGACAATACGTCCTGCGGCTCCGTACAGAGCATATCCGTTGTCCGCTCACGGTCGAACAGATTATCCCGATACAGATTGTAATAAAGTATCATGGGAATACCGGCTTTCTTCTGCTTAATAAAGGAATAGATCTTATCCATGTTGTCGCGCATACAGGAGGATGCCCATTCCGGCATATACTCGCTGCGGTCCGCCGGGAGCTCCCTGCCGTAGGCTTCGCGGTATTTCCGGCGGCAGCCCTCACAGCTGCAGGGAATAAATCCCGGCGCATTGAAGAAAATACCGTCGATTCCGTATCGGTTGATGACTTCCTCAAGAACCGGAATGGCCACCGACTCGTTGCGGTATGCCCCGTTAATGCAAGTCGACATCAGGAGCGACCAGCTCCCCGGCCGCTTCGAACCGAGAATTTCCGGCTCTCCCGAGGGCTGCCTGACGAACCACTCCGGTCTTTGCAGAAATATCCGGTCCTCCGCTTTGCTGAAGTCAAACCGGGCAATAAAGCGGATATCCTGTTTATGGCTGGCCTGTATAACCTCTTCAAGCAAATCGAAGGACGTCGGCAGAAACTCGTTCACGGTATGATAAGCCACCTTGGTCGGATACCAGGCGTAAATGCCTCCGACGTTGAACACGATCGTATTCGCGCCCATTTCCTTCATTTGGGAAGCAAGACGCTCGGGATCGATCGCCCCCGTGTCCCTGATCTGAAGATTGGGTTGAATGACTCTGAGCGGCTCCCGCCACCATGCTTTTCTGTTCATATGTTTCAGTTCCCCCTCCCGGGACGAAATGGATGACGCTGTATTGCAGCAGCAAGTGGTTCACCTTGGAAATATAAGCAAAGTATAGCTCAGACTTTTTTACCTTCTTATATCTGAAAAAAAAGGTGGCGCAGAGGCCACCGAATGGTTGGTATGCTTTGCGGTTTGCGGGGCTATTCCCCGTTGAAGGCTTTGTAGGATTCGGCAAACTCCTGATACGCCTGCTTTATCTCCGGCAGATTGTTCAACTTATCCACATAGGCCCGATAATCGTCCATTGTGATCTGCCCTACTATGGCCTTGGTCACCATCGTCTTCCATTCATTCTCATATTTGGGCCATGTATCATTCCAGGTATTGGAGAACGAGTATTTGAAGGGACTTACTTTGCCGACCTGGTCGAAAATTTCCACGGCTTTCTTCTTCGCGTCGTTATACTCCTTGCTGCCGGAAGCGCTTTCCACTTTGCCCCACATGGAATAGGCAAGTACGCCTGCGCCCTTGCTGGTCGTATTGACCTCCTTCACTCCCTGCTCCGTGAGCACCTTCTGTCCATCCACCACCGTGTGGTGAATGCCTTCGAGCCCGTAATAAGCGAAGTCCGTCATTTCATCGGAAGCGGTGTAGTCAAAATACTTGAGCAGCTGCCTGACCTTCTCCTCCGGCACCTTTTTGGAAATATAATAACCGCCGGACACTCCGGTTTCGAGAGAAATCGCATCGTCGCCGCTTGGTCCCTGCAGATGCAGGTTGAGTATTTCAGGATCGGGCTGCGTTCTGGCGATGGAGTCCTCGAACTCCTTATCCCACCAGATGCTCCTTGCATATGAAGCTGCTCTGCCGGTTTTGAAGGCTTCCTCCGCCTGGGTTTTCTTCATGACGGAAAACTCCTTGGATAGTACCCCATTATCAAACAATCCTTTGAACCATGCAACCATATCCGTATACTGCGGGGTCAACCGCGAATGGATAAGTCCGCCATCCTCATTATAGGTGGGGTCGAGCGCACCGAAGCCTGCGGCAAAGGCATCGTCGCCGTCATTCACAATGACGCCGTGTCCGATCAAGCCAAGCGTGTCCTTCTTCCCGTTGCCGTCCGGATCGCCTTCCACGATTGTTTTCAAAGCCGCTGCGTACTCATCCAATGTCTTTGGTACAGGAATGTTAAGCTTCTCCAGCCAATCCGCACGTATTTTGACACCGAGATCGATGCGGGAGCGGGAACGGGGAACCGCATAAATTTTGCCGTCGATCGCCAAATATTTCTCCCAGTCCTTCGCCAGATTCTCCTTCAGATTCGGATATTCGCTGAAATCGCCCAGCAGCGGCGTCAAATCCCAGAAAGCGCCGTTCCTGGCCGCGCTGCGCAAGGTGGGCCAGCTGAAATCCGGCGATGAGATAACCTCGGGCAGATCGCCGGAAGCAAACAGCAGGTCGGCCTTCGTTTTGAGATCGCCGTCGGGCACCCACTCGATATCCAGCTTCGTGTTCGTTCTTTTTTGCCATTCGGTCCAATAGGCATTGTTCATGTCCGGGACTTCATTATAGAGGCCGGCGAACATCTGGATCGTTAGGGGTTCGCTGTCCCCGCCGGCTTCTGCGCTTGGGTTATTGCCGGAAGCGGGGTCGTCCGTATTGGCCGTCCCGGCATTGTCGCTGGCGCAGCCGGCAAGCAGCGAGAGAATGAGCAGGAAGAACACCCCCGCGGATACCGCCCTGGCTTTTGTACTTTTCATCTTTTTCCATCCTCCCTGATCAATGAAATGGTCAATATACTAACTCATCCTTTAACCGAGCCCAGCATCACTCCCTTGGCAAAATGCTTTTGCAAAAAAGGATAAACGATCAGAATGGGAACCATTGCCAGTACAATCGACGCCATGCGGATCGTTTCCTGGGGTATGACCCGGTCGTCCCCGCCTGCTCCTGCCTGGCCCACCCCATTCGAATCGGAGTCGATGACGAGCGTCTTGATCAATACCTGCAGCGTCCATTTTTTGGAATCGGAGATATAGATCAGCGCGTTGAAGTAGGTGTTCCAGTGCGAGACGGCAAAAAACAAAGTAAACGCGGCAATCGCCGGCATGGAGAGCGGAATTACGATGCGCAGAAACACGCCCAGATCCGAGCAGCCGTCGATCCGCGCCGAATCCTCAAGCTCTGCAGGCAGTGATTCCAGGAAGCTCTTAATGACAATGAGGCTCCAGGCATTGGTTAAAGCCGGCCAGATTAAGGACCAGTAGGAATTCAGCAGCCCCAATTCCTTGATCAGCAAATAGCTGGGAATAATGCCCGCATTAAACACGAGGGCGAAGATGACAGCGCTGATCATAATCCCCCGGCCTGGCATTGCCTTTTTCGTCAGCGCATAGGCCAGCGAGAATGACACGATGACATTCAGCGCGGTACCCACCACGGTAATAAACACGGTGCTCTTCAGCGCATTGATGAAGCTGTTGGTCGACAAAATGTACCTGTAGGAAGAAAGCGACCACTGCTCCGGAAACACATAGAACTTCAGGGGAACATACACTTTGGGATCGGTAAAGGAAACGCTGAAAACGTAAATGAAAGGGAAAATGCAAATGAGCGAGATCAGGGAAAGCAGCGAATAGTTAACCCAGTCGAACAGCGTCAGTTTCTTGCGCGAGACAAAACTCATAACCGTACCTCCCAACGTTAATAAATGCCCTCATGTCCCATTCGTTTGACTATATAATTGCTCGATAAGACCAGCACGAGCCCGACAACGCCTTTAAACATGCCCACGGTAATTCCGGCGCTGATCTGACCCCTCAGAATACCCTGCGTATACGCATATGTGTCGAATACTTCTGCAACCGACATGACCAGGGGATTCTGCATCAGCAGCACCTGCTCGAAGCCGACGTCCACCATTTGGCCCAGCCGTAAAATCAGCAGAATAATAATGGTGGGCCGGATAGCCGGCAGCGTAATATTCCAGATTTGCCGCCAGCGGCTTGCACCGTCCATGACGGCCGCCTCGTACCGCTGCGGGTCGACCCCGGCCATCGCCGCGAGAAAGATTATGGTGCCCCAGCCTGCTTCCTTCCACATATTCTGAGCCGTCATCAGCCCCCAAAAGTAATTCGGGTTCGATAGAAACGAGACGCTTTCGCGGCCCGACTCCGTTATCAGCTTATTGACAATGCCGACATCCGTGGACAGCACAAAAAACGTCATGCTGGCTACGACCACCCAGGATAAAAAGTGCGGCATATAGACAATGGACTGGTTAAACCGCTTGAAGGCCTCATGTCTGACCTCGTTCAACATCACGGCAAGAATGATCGGCACAGGGAACATGAAGACTAATCCGAAAATATTAATCGTTAAGGTATTGCGGAGCATCAAATAGAAATTATGGTCTGCAAACAGGTCGTTGAACTGCTTCATCCCGGTCCATTCGCTGCCCCAGAAGCCGCTGTACGGATTGTAATCCTTAAAGGCGATCAGCAGTCCCCACATCGGCAGAAATTTGAAAATCAGGAAATAAAGGATTCCGGGCAAAGCAAGCAAATACAAATATTTGTACTGCAATATTCGCACCCATAGACGGGAGTTTCCACTCTTCATGACGCGGTTCGGCAAACCGGCTTGCGCCGCAGCCGCTGGGTCCTTCATAGCCTTACACCTCTCTCTCATCACGGATATGTTGGTTAACCTTCCATCTAAACCTCCTGTGCCCTGATCATAAGGCAGCGGTTATGGGCATAAAAGAGACAAATCTTGAAGTGAGGGGCTGCGGGGCCGATCCGAAATTTCTGTCCAGTCCGATAATACCGGAAACTCTTCTATACTGCGGTTCAAGCGGACGGGAAGCGGACAGCGCAGGCAGAGCAGAGCAAGAAATGTCCGGCCACCCTTGCATTATGTTTCGTATATGACCTCCTATTGAACGAAATATCCCATCGACATTCACAAGATAAAATGAATGTAAGAAGAACCGGCTTCGCCGTCCTCTGGCGGCATTGTTAGTTTCTTCCCTCAAACCTTATAGAAATTTATAGGCGTGAAACTTATAAATTCTAAAAGGTCAAAAAAAACCGGTTCCGCCGTCCAGTAGGCGGTGAAACCGGTTCTTCCCATACGTTCAGGGTTAGTCACATAAAACAATTGTTGGACCAGGTTCTTACCCCGTTAGTGAATTTCATGGTCGTTAAGTAAATAAAGCGGGCGGTGCTCTATATTAGCTTGATCGTTGCTTCACCGCGAATCATTCGTTTTCCTGCCAGCCTTGACATGTTTGAGCTGGGCGACAATGATGACGCTGATAATGACCAGAAGGAACCATGAGCTGATTTTACTGAAGCCCACCATCTGCCAGCCTTGTTGCTGGTCAGGATATTTCCAGGCATTAAAAAATGTGGCTATATTTTCGGCTAGCCAGATAAAAAAACCGACAATGAAAAAGGCAAGTGTCAGGGGCATTCGATAAGTAGTGGTCCGGACCCGATAGATGATCCATGTTTTCCAAAAAACAAGAAGTACAAGCACCGTCAGCCACCAACGAAAATCAGGAATAAAATGATGGGTGAAAAAGTTCAGATAAATAGCTCCTCCCAGCAATCCCGCAGAAGCAAGCCCCGGCCAGCCGGTCATATCCATCTTAAGCCTGCGCCATACCTGACACATAAAGCTTGCTACACTTGCATACATAAATCCGCTATAGAGCGGTACACCGAGGATCTTTGTAAACCCGGGCTCAGGGTATGACCATGATCCCATCCTTACCTTGTAGATTTCCAGCAGCAGGCCGATAACATGAAAGACACAGATCACTTTAATCTCATCGCGTGTCTCCAATCCGCTGCGGTACATAACGTACTGCACTGCAAGCAGGATGAGAAGAATGGCATCATAACGGTAAATAACGGGCACCTCTATTACGCTGGAGAGTGCTAAAGTTCCAAATACCGCAACAGGAAATATGCAGCTCATCGCCTGATGATAGCCAAAATGCAGCAGTTGTACGACTGGTTTCATTGACGTTATCTCCCCGGATGGCTTGCCATTTTTAAAAGGAAAGCGGAGTGGCTGTTTCGATAGTCTAGATTAATCGCCAAGTTGTTCACCTCAGACCGTTTAAAAAAGTGTTGTTCCTCGTTCCATAAAGTACACCTCACTTAGCTAGGGATAATTTGAATTTAACACACGATTTATCGTTTTACAATATATTTTAGTTGTTATACAATGTATTACGCCGTTCCATCTTACGGGCAATGGCCCATGATGACGCCCAATCGCTGGCCAATCGCAAGCGTTGAACAGCCGAGTTGACAGAGGGCCTCCAATTGACCGCGTTCGACTATTATAAATGCTGCAAGCTCAATAAAAAGCCTGCGGCCGTTTGGTAAACTGCGGTCGCAGGCTTCGTTCATCTGACAATCCACTCATTCTCGCGGCTGATATGATTACCTATTCTTCGGCCGCATCCTGCGGGCCGGCGAATCCTCTTGCCAGCTCAATATCCTGGCGCACATCCTCCAGATAGTACGGATAGCCGAAAGTTTGTTTGACTCTTGCCATATAATAGGGCTTGTTGTGCAGACTCCAGTAATGGCCCAAGCGCTCCCAATGGCCGGCGGCCTGCTCCAGCAGCGCAACCGCTTGCTCCCTGCGCTGTCCGTCGCCGTCTCGCCTGTACCGGTTCAGCTCCAGCGCGGCGGAAAATTTGCACTCGTAGTAACGGCCCATCTGCGCATATGCCTTCAGATCATATAACGTGCATTCCGCATGTCCGCCGCGCAGCCCCCCAAGCTCCGATTCCAGCCTGCTGGCGGCTTGTTCGGCCTGCGCGGATGATTCTCTTAATATTCCGATAATGTTAATCGGCGTTTCCTCATAGCTCCCCGCCGCTTGCTCCAAAATGCCTTCATGCTCCGATTTTGCATACTCGGAAATTCCCATTACGCCGACTCCCGGCATCGGAACGCCGTCTGCGAAATCAAGAATGGTCTTAAAGCCGGTAACCTGCGACAAGCAGCTTTCCGCATGCCATTGAAAGTCATAATCGATCCAGAACAAGCGGTTGACCGCCGGGATGATCCGCGAGGCATGACGGAGTCCTTGCAGGAAAAGAGGAGCGTGCCGGGGGCCATATTGCTTTTCGAGCAAATAGGTCCATACCCGGTCATCCGTGTCCGGGTTATAGGAAAGCCGTCCCCATAATTGAAATTGGAACAAATGACGCTCGTAATCGTAGGTCCACGTCTTATGCCCATGATCGACATGCTGGAAATCCCGCCCCCATACATAACCATCGGATCCCCAATAGAAGCCTTTGACGTATGGCTTCTGCATGCCCTTCACATAGGAACGGACATAGTCCGGGTCTCCCCAGCGATGTGTAAATACATCATCATTGCGCACCGTAAACAGCACTTGGGTCGATTCCAGATCGATCCCCTCCCAGGCTCCCCACAGCTCCTCGAATCGGGGCACCGGGTGGGAGTAGCAGTGGGCGTTCGAATATTTCCAGCTGATATAAAAGAGTTTGGGATCAAACTGGCTTTGCACCATGTCTTTGATTTCCTTGCCCGCATTTTGCATATTCGTACGGTGAATGAACGGAATGGCTCTGCCGGACTGCTTGATTGCTTCCACATAGGTTTCCACAATCCAGTTCTCCCGCTCATAGCCGCTGCCGTCCATCCATTCGCTGGCGGAGGTGCCCAGTCCCTTCAGCTCGGGGTACGTAATCAACAGCTGCAGCACCATCTCGCGGATGTAGTCCCTGATTATCTCCGACTGCCCGCGGAACCGGTTGAGCGGCAGACCGACCCGATGGATGAGGTCATCATACATATTGCCGAAATCCCCTACGTTCTCCGGCAAGCCGAGACCGCGCGCCGCTTCGGGAGTCAGGCGGATATTCCAGGTGAACAGATAGATGTCAATGCCCCTGTCCGCCGCATGCCGGAACAGCTCGCGGAAAAACCGGATATTCCGGTCGATCTCCACATCGCTGAACGGATTCGCTGCTCTGTATTTGGACGAGACGACCATGAGATGGTAGGGGTGCTCGCTCCACAGGCTCAGGCAGTTATAACGGTTAAGTGCCAGCATATCCAGATAGGATCTCCAGAAGGCGATATCCATGCAGGTCTGTTCATTGAGCACGAACGGATCTCCGGAATCGAACGGTACATACGGCAGATTATATTTGATCCCGCGTATGCCAAGCGCAGGCTTCTGTCTGATTTCCTCGCCATCCGCAAGCTCCGTGCCTGTCGCAAGCCGTTCTGCCCATTCCAGACAACCATACATCACACCGCGCGAATCGGAGCCTTCTATATAAACAAGCCCGCCCTCCCGGTATATACGGAACGACTGGTCCTCATAACGGGGCGCTTTCCCCCGCTGTACCGGCACTTTTCTGGCAAGAATGCCCTCTTCAGGCAGCCGTACCGTCCCATGACCGGAAAACTGCTCGATGAAAAACAAACCGCTCCGCCCGAGACTTTGCTTGAGCTGCTCTGCTCCGAATGAAATGACCGGATCTTTATGATCGTATATGAGCTTCAATGTGGGTTTCCCTCCAATTAATAGTACTAACGCTAATTGCGAAAAAGGCCGGCTGCGCATGAGGAAAGACCGCAGCGCACATGTCTGTGCTGCGGTCTGGTCCATTTATGATTCCTGCCTTAGAAGATAGTACGGCTGGTTGGACAGTGCTTCGTTGAAGCCGGGGGAGAGCCATGCATGCCCTGAACCATCCCTGAGCTCGAAGAAATAGATGATCGGATAAGGCGTGTCCGTATACCCTTCCGGTATACTCGCGACATACCGTTCTCCCTCCCGCTTCAAATCGGTCACTTGATAGCTCTCCACTTGATTCGCATGCCGGTAATGAAGCTGAATTTGCCACTCCGCCGAAGCCTCCGGTACGGATAAGGACAGTTTAACAGCCTCCCCCTTGCGGAACACCGCCGGCGGGGTATGTTCCACTGCCGGTTTTTCAGCAGTGGATGGCGTAAATACGCCCGCACTTGCAGTCTCCTTCTCCTGCGGGACGGCAGGGCCGGCTTCTTCCAGCTCCTGTTCCAGCGCCGCGATATCCTCCTCGATTAGAGGCAGGCGGTCAGCCCAATGCCCTCTCATATAAGGCACATATCCGAAGGTGATATCTTCACGGTATACGCCCTGAGTGCTTTCGATGACACTCACCCAGGCTTCTTTGGCAGACTGGTAGAATCGCAGCGCCTCCCGCAGCTGGGCCGGGTCTCCGGTTCGTTCGAACAGGGCATAGGCAACGCCTGCGCGAAGCTTGCCGGCGAAGAAGCGACCCAGGCCCGCCTGTGCGGACACATCTATCTTCCAGCGCCTGAATGAAGGGGACTCCGGGTCGTTAATTTGGGTCACCGCCCCGGCGAGCTCAGTCATGGCCCTATCCGCAAATCCGGTTAGTTGGGCGGCAACATCAAGCGGGGAGTATTTGCCGCTGCGGTTCCCATGCAGCAGGTCATCGGCAAAATCGTCAATCCGGTAAAACATGGCGGGATCAAGCGGACTGACCGCACCGAACGTTTTGGGCTCCGGCGTGTCTCCGTATTGGACCTGCTTGCCGGCAGACTTGGCAATGGGCATATTGGCATACATCTCCGGCCAATAATGGTTGTTGGCCGCAGAAGGCAGATGCGCTGCCGTCACAAGCGGCAGAATCCGGCTGGCATGCGCCAGCGCCTCTTCGGCGGCAGGAGCCGCTTCGCCGAATTCAAACCGCAAATACCGCCGCCAGGAGTCGGGCCGGGCATCCGGATTATACAGCAGCCGGCCCCACAGCCTGTAGGTGTACAGGTATTTCTTCCACTCCGCGCCTGCCAATCCGAGCGAAGCATCGGCGTAAGACTCGCGTCCTCCCGGCGATCCGGTTCCTTTTCTGGCTTTGAAGGCTAATGGCTCGCATAATTCCACGCCCAATCCGCCGCTGAAGCTGCCGAGCCGCCCATATCCGGCGGCCATGGCGGGATCGCCCCACAGCAGCACCCGCTGCGTGCCCGGCCAAATCCGGTACAGCACGCCGTATTTGCGGTCTTCCTTCAAGAAATCCGCGTAACCGTAACGGGTGAATTTTCTGTACGTGGCGGTAATCGCCATCAGGTCCGGCCGGTCCGTATCCTCGGTTGGAAGCTCGGTCTGACGGATTGCCGCCTGATGGTATGGAGGGCCCATATGCTCCGCCCAATATTTTGGCGACACGACGACGGGAAGCCCCGTTTCGACCGCCACCTGCAGCATCTGGTCATCCACGCCCTTGGCATGCAGATCGAGCTCCACCGGGCGGCCGGCTTTCAGAATGCCGGAGAACACAATCTTCCAGAACTCATGGGCCGGCTCGGGAATGCCGCCCTCATAATGGGTGCGTATCGTAATGCCTTCCACGTCCGGACAAGCCTGAATCAAGGCCCCAAGCGCATCCCGGCAATAAGCGGCATGGTTGTCAGGGTTAACCCCTTCGATCAGGTAATTGGCGTCGGGACTATCGCTGGGATCGTAGGCATGTGTCCAGATGCCTAACTGGAAATGAACGCCTCTGAGCCTGGCTTCCTTGCTGATAAAGCGCAGCATCTCCAAATTCCGCTCCGCTTCTCCCTGCGGCAGCCCTTTCACTTTGACATCATAGCCTGGCATATCCAGCAAATAGGGGTAGGCAAAGCAGAAATAATTGTCCTTGACCCCGGGATCATGCCCGTAATCGTACCCCATGCCCAAAGCAAGGTGGAGCCGGTTGAACCGGTGTGTGGCCAATTCGGTCAAATATTCAAGCCAGAACGCTTTATCATAAAACCATGGTTTATCCTCGACCTCGCTCACGAATAAACGGTTGATGCTGCGGACAGGTGCAGCGGGTTTTTCTGTATAAGGCTTGATTAGCGAAAGCCCGGCCAGAGGATCTGCGGAATACTTCACGATATCCGCCAGCTCCAGGATGGCATATACAATCCCTTGCGGGTCGCTCCCGGCAGCGTTAAGAACCGGTCTGCCTTCTGCATTCTGCCAGGACAGACCAAATGACTCCGCTTCCTGCGGGACGTTCACGCTGCTTCCCTTGGCAGCCCCATGCTCCGGATCGGGGCCGGAAACAAGGATGCAAAGGCCCGCTCCGTGCCCGGACAATGCATCGATTCCCTTCATTTCAGTTACAGTAATGCCCTGTTGACGGCAGGTCTCCGCCAAGTACCCGATTGCCCAATCCACCGAGCGGTCATGGGCGGCAGAATCCGCTGAATGCCTTACCAGTGACAGCGTCATTTCCGCATGATTATCCATAAGAACATCTCCTCATATAATCAGATTTGACTGATTCTATATTCAGCTTTGGCCAGCCATTCAGGATGAATGGTGACGCCCCATCCGGGACCGTCCGGCACATGCACCCTGCCGTCCTCCACCTTAAGCCCGGAGGTGAACAGCCCTTCCGTCCAGTGATCGGGCTCGATGGAAAATTCCACGAACCGGCCAGCATTAGGTACAGCAGCAGCCATATGCAGGGTGAAAATAGTCACCATCGACAAGTTGGCCGCGTGGGGGGTACAGGTCATTCCGGCCGCCTCCGCCATCTGTGCTACCTTCAAGGCCCGGCTCAAGCCCCCGATGTAACAAATATCGGGCTGAACGATATCCACTGCATGCATGGAGATCATCCTCTGAAATTGCGCCAGATCCGTATCCTGTTCCCCGCCGGTAACGGGAAGCTCCAGCGCATCGGCCACCTGCTTCGTCCATTCCAGCTGCGGATAGGGACAAGGCTCCTCGTAGTGGCAGACGCCGTACTGCTCCAGCATATGTCCGACCTCGATGGCCCTGGACGGTGTAAATCCGCTGTTCGCGTCCACATAGAGATCAGTTCTGTCTCCAATGGCTCTGCGGACAGCCGGTACGATCTCCTCCGTCCTGCCCGGGTAAACATCCGTATCGCTGCCGAAATTTTTGCCGATACGGATCTTGAAGGCCTGGTAGCCATGCGCATCCTGAAGCCTCTGCAGCCGGTCCGCTTCCTCTGCGGGGGAAATATCCCGCCGCATACTGGAGCCATAGACCGGAACAGCCCGCGGCTGGCCTCCAAGCAGCTCGCATACGCTTTTCCCGAGCCGCTTCCCTTTCAAATCCCATAAAGCCGTATCCAGCCCGCCGACGGCTCTGCATATGTAGGAGCCCGGGAACTTATGCTCCGCTTCCACGCATCGCTCCGCCAGCGCGGCAATGTCTTCCGCATCCGCGCCAAGCGCGTGCGGAGCAATTTGCTGATGCAGCACCAATGCCGAGATATTGGCATGATAGGGCGCGATTTGCCCGAAGCCCTCCTGCCCGTCCTCGGTTCTCACCCGCACGAAGCTGATCTGCTTATTGGTAAAGGTTTCAATGCTTTTGATTTTCATGGCTCTATCCTCCCATTCGCTTCCGCCGCATCGGCGGATGCGGATTCCCCGGGAGTTGATCCCGGTCCCGCTCCCAGTTTCAGCACCAGCGCATCCCTGCCATGCAGCGTCATCTGCAGCCTTCGTTCTGTCCGCTCATAAACCGCTTCTCCCCAATACCTGCGAACGACAGCAAGACCATCCAAGCCTTGGGACAGCTCCACTTCCGCTGTCCGTTCTTCCCTATCCGGATTAAGAATCCAGAGATACAATCCGCCGTCCTTGCCTGCGGAGAGCCGGGCTTGAACCCGGTGATCGGAGATCCGTACATGCTGATCGACCCCTGCCCAGGCTAATACCTCCTGGAAATACTGGCGGTTTACCGGGTCATGCGTCCGGTAATAAGCCTCGGAAGGGAATGTTCCGATGAGCAGCGTTCTTCCACTGCCATAAGCATGCTCGATGACCGCCGCGCTGCCATCCCCATAGCGCCCCCGCACCTGCCCGCCGGAGAAGGCGGCATAGGACTGGCAATAGATGCCTCCGCGCACCCGTCTTCCATCCCAATCCAGCTCAAGCGTGCCGGAGATGTCCGGCATAAACTCGACATGTGTTTCAGCGGCTCCGAACAGTTCGTTCAGCCCGTAATTAGGCTGCTGCGCTCCTGCTCTGCCCTTGTCTCCGAAATAAGCCGGACAGCCCTCACTGATCAATATCCCCCCGCTTCGCACCCATTCCTGTATCCTTCGCGAATGCTGCCGGGAGGCCATAATCGGATAAGGCCAATAGAGCACCTTGTAATCTTCAATATGTTCGATATGCACCCAGTCTGCTTGGATGTTGTTGTCGAAGAAGCCCTGATAGGCTCCCCACATCGACTGGCTGTACCATTCGCCCCGCATTTCACGATTCAGCAAATAATCGAATGTTTGCGTTTCGGGCATGACCAGGATCCCTATATCACCCTGGATAGGCGCCGCTTCGAGCAAATCCTTCTGGGCTTCATCGTTTGTCCAACGGGCCAGCCTGCTTGCCATGGACGAACGGTCCGTCCGTGAGCCGTCCATGGCATAAGCGCCGAAGGCACCGAACAGAGGGCCGTCGAGCAGCGGACGCCACCTTGGGAACAAGAGCCCGCGGGCGCCTCCGGCAAACGAGATCATCTGCCAGATCCGGATATCCTCCGGCTCTGTCATTCTTCCATCCTCTCTCGGACGGCCGATAACCTGGGGCTGCAGCCACAGCGGACCGCCCTGAGCCTCCGCATGCCAGAACGGCTTGCCGCGCGAGGCAGAGCGCACCAGATCGACGGCATGCCACTGCTTCCAGGGCTCGCCGCCCTTGCGGGAGGCTACCCAGGTAAACCCGTAAACGTCCACTTTGGAGGCTGCGAGCCAGTCATCCGCCCCCATGGACGCCATAATGTGAAGACTGCCGGCAATCCCGTGCGCCGTGATCAGATTTTGGTTATCGAGGCTGCGGATCAGATCGATCCTCCACTGCATATGCTCGTAGAAATTGTCTTTCTTGAAGTCCAACCAGTCCAAGCATTCCGGGTAAGGGGCGGTTTGCGCCGGAGGCTCCACCTGCTCCCAGGCGGTATAGCTGTACCTGTGCCAAGCCTGATTCAATTCCTGCAGGCTTGAATATTTGACCTTGAGCCATTGACGGAACTTATCCTTCGTAAAGCGGCAGTAACAAATATGCGGAGAATAATTGCACTCATTCCATACGTCATAACCGGCCATCGCTTCATGATCCTTGTAACGGAGCACCAGATTCGTCAGAAATCGCCCGGCAAGCTCCTTCGCTTCCGGACAATCCAGACACAAGACGCCCGAGGAGCCGTCCCCGAACCCTCCAGTGGCGCTGCTGCCGCTCAATTGTGTCTTGAGACGGCTTCCGTCCGCTCGCATATGCACCGCTTCCGGCATTGCATGCACCGCCCATTCCGGAACGGATGTGATCATTTCCGCAGCGATGGTCTGAATGCCGTGCTGCGCCGCCAAATCCATCTGCCGGTCGTAATCGGTCCAATCATACACGCCGGGTGCCGTTTCGATGGCTCCCCACATGAACCAGTGCCGGAACGTATTCATGCCGTCCTCACCGGCGGCCGCATAATCGCGCTGCCAGTCTTCGCCGGGCGGATTCGATTTGCGGAAATATACCGCACCATAAGGCAGCTGCGGTTTTCGTTTTTGAACCATAGCCTCTCGGCCTCCTTCCATCCATAAACGAGGAACAGCGCTTCATTCCACGTTTAACGATAATGCTGCTCGCTGCTAACCTGATATTATCGATACCTCCGTCTGCATGTAAGGGACAATTCTTGACCAACTTCCCGTTTCCGGCCGGTTCACAATTTCCGTCCGGCAAGGGCAAAAACTGTCCAACCCTCCCTTTTTACCGGTTTCTTGACCTGAATGCACTGGGGGTCATTCGCGAATATCGCTGGAAGATACGGTTTAAATTCCGCTCCGAATATCCGATCGCCGTCGCGATATCGCTGACGGTCCGATCCGATTCGAGCAGCAGCCTTTTCGCCTCCACAACCTTGCAGTCGACGACAAAATCGAGAAAATTCATGCCCATTTCTTTTTTGAACAGCCGGCTCAAATAAGAAGGGCTCATCCCCACCATATCCGCACAGCTCACCAGCGAGAGGTCGTTGTTGCAATTCTCCTTGATATGCCGGCAAACCTGCTTGACGGCCGATTGGCCTGTCTCGCTCCTGTAGTTCTCCGCCAGCCATTTGTAGAGAGGAAAGATGCTCTCGACGAACCACTCGTAGATTTCCTGGGACGTTTGCTTGTTCTTGAGATGTCCGAATAAATTATGCTCCAGGATGTCAACGAGGCTGCCCCCCTGCCTTTCCAGAGAATGAATCACGGCGGACAGCAGCACATAATAGCTTTGATAGACCAATATATAGGAATGGGAGCTGCGGAGCGTTTCGGAGAATTGGGACAAATGGCGGCCCGCTTCTCCAGGATCTCCGGTCTCCAAAGCCTCGACAATGGCTGTTTCCAATTCCTGCGGATATCGGAACAATGCCTGTTTCTTGCTGCGTTCCATATCGTCAATGAACAAGACATGCTCGGATAAACGAAAAATCCGGTTCTGCAGCGCGATCTCCGCTTCTTTGTAAGAAACCGGGACATCCGCTGTATGGGAGTAGAACCGCCCGACGCCTACGGACACGTCAAAGGACAGGACATTCTTGAGCGAGGCGCATACAGAGTTCGCATACTCAATAGTCTGATTGCGCATAACCGACAACTCGGTATCCTGACCGAACTGCAGCAGGGCGACGCCCCTTCCCTGAAAGGGGATGACGTAGCCTTGAATACGGGCATCCGATTGAAGCAGCTCCTGCATGACATTGGCGATGGCAAACGCGATAATGCTTCTCTCATCAGGCAGAAAACGTTTGTCCTTCGAGATATTCTCCACTTCAGCAATCAGCACCACATTGGTGGAATCAACGGATATCCCGTACGTGATGGAATCGCGAATGAGAGAATCATTTCTGACATAATCGCCGTTCAGCAGCTGCTGCAAGCATTTTTCCCTGAGCGAAGGCTCGATTTGCTCCATGAAGGTGCCCAGCTTTTCGGCCTCGTTATTCAAGAAGTCCAGACATTCCTTGATATAGTCGAACTCATTGTCTTTATTCTGGATTCTCCCGAAGCTTAGGTTTCTGCTGTGCTTGATCAGCTCCCCGATCGGGTTGTACGCTTTCTTCGTATTGAAGTAAGTCAGTAGAACACCCACGGCAATGAAAAAAAACAGCACAAGCAGCGTAACACCCCGGATCCAGTTGATTTGTCCGGCGATGATTTTCTCGGGAATCACCGTCACATAGGTGCGGCCGAAAACATTTTTCTGGTACAGATACTGCGCCCGGTCCCCGTCAATCCCTTCCGCGAAGAAGCTGTCGGTCGTTTTGCCGGAGGTGCGGATTTTCTCGAGGCTTTCCATCTGATTAAGCTTTGAATAGATGTCTTCCGAACCTGTATTGCCGTCATGGAAAAGCCTCTGATAATTCAGTACGAATAAGTCCTTTTCCTTCGGAACTATAATTGTATCCGTTTGCAAAAATTTGCTGATTGCGGAGGTTTCAATCTCAAACGCCAATACCCCCTGCGCCTCCCCGCTCCCCAATATAGGCAGCAGCCGGGCGAATGTGATGTAGCCGTCCTTCTTCCCGGCAGGCATGATCGTCCATTGGGACAGATTGCCGTCCCGGATGAGCCGGTCGATGTCTTCCCCGTATGGATATTTTTCCTTATCGACCGTGCCGTAGCGGTTGGACAACACGGTTCCTTCCGCCCTGTTATAAAAAAAAATCTCATCAATAAAGCTGTTGGTATTTTTGAACATGGCGATTTTATCCAAAATATTCTGATGCCAGATGATGCCGGATTCCTGATCAGGCTTAGTAAAAAAGTTCGTAAGGGCAGGATCGAGCGCCAGCTGAAGCGATTCCTGCTCTATCCCCTGCAGAATGCGTTCGGACCTGTCTTTCATCATCGTGAGGGATGACCGGCTTTCGCTGAGCATTTGCTGATTCATCCGGTTCATGGAAAATTGATAGTAAACCAAGCTGGCCAATAGGACGGGAACACAGACGGATATGCATCCAAGCCAAATCAACTTGTATAAATATTTTCCGCGGTTGGCAGCAAGCACGGAACCCGGCTGGCGTACCAGGGCTTCAATCCAGTTAACCATTATGACCCCCCAAACGATAATATTTTCGTCCGCTATCCTACTACAATTCGATGTCCGCATTGTCGAATCCTTGGGAGAATTTGCACTATTTTTGGCGATGCGGGCAGAGACTTGCGGAATAACCGATAAAAAACGGTCCTGTTCGCAAGTTTGCGAGAGAACCGTTTTTGTCGTTAACCCCGAATTTCATCGAACCGCCCAAGCTGATTTTTGCTCTTACTGCCGCGTCGCAGCTCTGGATTCCGGTGTTTCCCACTGCGCTGCATACTCGCTTTTTTCCCACTCCTCCAAATTCATCAGTCCCAGACCCATTCCAAATCCCGGCTCGCTCGTGTAGGTGTTGACCATGAATGCCAGCCATTTGCCGTCCGGGCTTACATTGGAATTGCTGGCTCTCCAGGGAGAGCGGTCAAAGAAGCGCGTCATCCGAACCCGCCTGCCGGTACCGTCCAGCTTCAGCTTCCATAAATCAAAGGGAGGGAACTGATTCACCAGATCGCAGGAGGATTCCAGGCAAATATGCTCGTGATCCGGGAAGATTCCTTCGCATTCATTATGCGTCTGCTCCTCTGTGATATAAGTGCGGACGTCGAGGGTCTTCAAATTAATGCCCCTTGTTACAGCCTTCCAATTATCCGGAGTCCTGAAGGGACTGCCGATATATTCAGCCATGATCACTTCCGTATCGTTATGGCGAAAATCCTGAGGCTCCGGATGGAAGCCGCGCACATTGCGGTAGATGACCCGGTCATCCCCAAGCTCCGGACCGTCCGGTCCGTAAACGATGTCCGTCACATGACATTCGTAGTCCTCGGTTGTGCCGATACGCGGATCATGTCCTCCATGCATGGAGTATGTGATCCGGTTCGCAACTGCCGATACCCCCGCCCCTTCGGAAATTCTCCGGCCCAGCGGCTTGGGCGGAGCGCTGGCATCCTTATCCATGATCCAAAGCTCTGACTCCAGATATCTGCTGGTGCGGCGGTCTTTGAATTCCTTGGGACCGATGAGCAGATAATCTCCGTTGGCGAGGAACAGAACCCGCAGGAAGGAATGATGATTTCCCAGATTTTTGGTCAAGTTGCGGACCTCTCTGGTGGCCATATCCATTTCGCAAACATCCCCGTAATTCCGCTCGATAAAGGCAAGCCGTTTGCCGTCCGGCGACCAGTACGGGCGCTCGCCGTAATCAAGCAGCTTCTCATGAAACGGGGGAGGGTTATCCAGCACATGCTCTCCTTCATAGGCTTTATTGTCCGAGTTATAGATGGGCATAACAAATTCCTCCTTGGTTCCTGCGTTTTATTCTCCGAAATACTCTTTGTACATCGCGGCATATTCCTGGTACGCCTGCTTGAATTCCGGCATGGCGTTCAGCTTATCGACATAGGCTTTGTACTCGTCCATGGAGATTTGACCCACAATAGCTTTGGTGGCCATCGACTGCCACTCCTTCTCATATTTGGGCCAGACCTCTGTCCACTTGACCGAGGCGATGATGTTGAACACATTGGTTTTGCCAACCTCGCCGTACACCTCGGCATCCTTCAGCTTGGCGTCGTTATAGGCTTTGGGGGCTGAGGCATTAAACACCTTCATTTTATTGTTGAAGGCCAATGCGAATACCTGGTTGGCGTTTGTAGTCACCTCTTTGATTCCAAGCTCGGTCAGCTGCGGCTGTCCGTCGACCAATGTATGATGAACGCCTTCGATGCCAAAATAGTTGAAGTCCGTGTATTCCATTGTGGTCGTTTTCTCAAAATAATCGAGAATTTGTTTAACCTTCTCTTCCGGTACCTTCTTGGAAATGTAATTCGCCCCGAAGAATGGCGGCACGAGCTGAACGCTGACCCCCTTGGGACCCTGCATGGGAGGAAGCGTAA
This sequence comes from Paenibacillus sp. JT31N17, assembly GCF_056269255.1. NCBI lineage: Bacteria > Bacillati > Bacillota > Bacilli > Caryophanales > Paenibacillaceae > Paenibacillus > Paenibacillus sp. JT31N17. The sequence continues at coordinate 461,740 of NZ_JBWDNP010000001.1, read as the reverse complement.
TGATTTCGGCATCAGGCTGCGTTTTCTTGTTCTCCTGCTCCCATGTGTAATCGCGCCAAATATTCCGGGTATAGGAGGCTGCGCGGCCGGTGGCGAACATTTCTTCCGCCTGCGTTTTCTTGATCGTCGTGAATTCCTTCGCCAGGATGCCGTCCGCATACAGCTTACGGAACCAATCCACCATATCCGTGTAATTAGGGGTTAATAAATCGCGGACCAATCCGCCCTCCTGATTGTAAAAAGGGTCCAATGCGCCAAAAGCAGCCTCATAAGAGCCGTCCCCATCAGCCAGCAGGTAGCCGTGACCGATGATGCCGATCGTATCCTTTTTCCCGTTGCCGTCGGGGTCCCCGTCTACAATTTTCTTGAGGGCTGCGGCATACTCATCGAGTGTCTTGGGTATGGGCAGATTTAATTTATCCAGCCAATCCTTTCTTATCTTGATGCCGGGATCAATGACGGGACGGTTGCGGGGAATCCCATAGATTTTCCCGTCGGATTTCATATACGTCCAGACATTCTGCTCGCTGTTGTTCTTGAGGTTAGGGTACTTGCTGAAGTCGCCAAGGAACGGCGTAAGATCCCAGAACGCACCCTGCTTGATGGCCATCTGCAGCGTGGGACGGGTCACATTCTGGGCGACAATGATTTCCGGGAGATTGCCGGACGCCAGCACCAGGTCAAACTTCGTATCGTAATCTCCGGACGGGATCCACTCGACGTCAAGCGATGTGTTCGTCCGCTTCTGCCATTCCGTCCAATACTGGTCGTTCATGTCGGGAACCTCTGCAAACGAAGGCACCATAAACTGGAGCTTCAACGCTTCTGCAGCTGCGGCTGGTTCCGCGGCATTCGGAGTCCCCTCTTCGCTACTGTCAACAGCGGGCTCGTTCCCGTTCCCACCTGAACATCCTGCAAGCAGACCTATGAACAGGACCATGGACAGGGCATAACCATACAGCTTTCCTGCAATCATGCAAAACCTCCTCAAATATGAATTTCTTTTCGGGCGCCACAGCATTTGGCGGCGCTTTCCATTCATATAGTAGCCCATTCACCAGCCGCAGGTTAGCGACAGTTCTTGCTCCTTTGCAGAATCGCAAGTTTTGTCCCTTTCGTTAATAAATTGTCTGTTCTACGATTGAAACAGAAGACCGCCTGAATGCGGCGTACCTTGTATCGTTTGCGTTCCATTAGTCTTCTTTCGAGCCATAGCAAAAAAGGACCCGGCTGCATGCAGCCGGGTCCCGTCTTTGGGCAATATGCCCTTGATGCTCAAGCTTCCTTAGGGTAAGGATTATAAAACACTGATCAGGTATTTGGCCCGCTCGGTCTCCAGAACCAATGCATCGTTCTCCTGCTTCGCATAGTTTAATCCCTGCAGCGGAATCTCGAAGGTACGGGAAGGAAGCTCCTCTTCGCTGCCTTCCGTTATTACAGTACCCCGCCCGTGAAGCAGCAGCGCGCTGTCCGATGTATACTCATCGATGGAATCGCTCCGGCTGCTTCGATAATCGATATCGCTCAGCTCAAGGCGAACCTCGTCCAAATCCTCCTGCTCCTGTTTTCGGATCAGGAGCTCCTGGCCGGTATGGCTCTGCAGCCATTCGACTAGCGATTGCCGCGATAATGTCATCATTCGTATCTCCTCCAGGACTGAAGCGGATTGTTTATGTGATCAGAACCGCCGCTCCACGGTTGTTGTATTATTTTACCCACTTTAGGCAATTTCCCACCAAAAGATGCAAAATAAACACCGTTACTCCGTTATCAAGAAGAAACGGCTTCACCGTCCTATTGGCGGTGCAGCCGTTTCTTCCTTCAGAAATAGAAGCAAAGTATAGGGGAATCTTATACTTCCTTATATATTAAACAAAATTTCTCGTATCGTTGTTTCGTCCGAACTTGTAGGTCGCAATCAGGAAGAATACTAAGGCGAACGCAAGCAGCACCGCAAGGTTGAACCAGATGCCACTGAGCGCGCCTCCCGACTGCAGCTTGTCGATCGACTGCAGCACCCAGTTCTGCGGCAGGAAATCCGCTATGCGGCGGATGGCCTCCGGCATGATGCTGATCGGGAAGAAGCAGCCGGATATCAGGCAGGTAGGTGTCACAATCAGGTTCTGCAGTGCTCCTGCCATAGCCGTACTCTTGGAGAAAGCGACGACAACGAGCGAGAGACTAACCGACACCAGGGCGAACAGGGACATGATACCGAGCATCTCACCTGCGGGAATACCGGGCTCGAGTCCGAAGATAACGAACATGAAGAACAGCGCAACCACAATCTGGGCCAGCATGATGCACAAATTCACAAATACATTGGACATGACGTAGGTTCTGGCATCTACCGGTGAAGACAGAATGCGGAAATAAGTGCGGTTCTCGCGATTTTTGAGAATCAGCTCCGAGAGGTTGACCGCAGACATCATCATGAACATGATCAGATAACCAATCGACTGGTAGGACATATCCTTGGTGGAGGATGTATCATTCACTGACTGTGCCGACAGCTTGAAGTCCGTTCCCCGATACGAATCGTACAGCTGCTTGAACTTTGCTGCGTCTCCTGCTGATATTTTGCCGATGGCGGAAATATTGTCAATGTAGCCGGCCAGCATAGACTTCATATAAGCGGTTACCTGTGCACCCTTGATCGACTGGATTCCGATATGACCGGGTTTGCCTTCAAGCACGCTTTTCGAGAAGCCTGCGCCGATGACAATTCCGCTGTCCAGCTCCCCCGCTGCAAGCTGACTCTTCAGCTCGCTCTCTGTAACGCTTACGATTTTCACATTATCCAGCCCCTGAACGAAGCCCGCCGTATCCGCTGCTATCGCTTCTGATCCATCCCCGTTCGCGACTCCAACCCGGAGCACCGTCTGTCCCGGGGACCCGTAGAGAAGGGTGGACAGCAGAATTCCGGCAACCGGGAGACCGAAATACAAGATCAGGTTGGAGGGCTTACGAAACGTGGTCCACAGCGTAATCCGGACCAGAAACCAAAAATCCTTCCACATTTACAGGCCCTCCCTGCGTTTCATAATTGTTGCCGATATGACGAGAAACAATACTGCAAGACCAAGGTTCAACCCCATAACCGGCCAAGCCGCCGATAAGTTGTTGGCATAGATAATTTCTGTCAATCCCCGATTCGCCCAGCGAATGGGGGACAGCTCCGTCACGAAGCTCATTATGCCTCCACCGACATCATCAACAGGGAAATAAGCGCCGCCGAAAAAGGAAAACACCTGTACGAGCAGATTAACAAGTCCGCGTGATGAGGTCCCTTTCAGCAAATAGCTTGCCGCGAGCCCGAAGCTTGCCGCCATTACCACCTCTGTGAGCAGAACGAGCAGCACCAGGCCCAGATGATCGCCCCAATACGCTTTAAACGCAAATTTGCTGAAGAATACAATAATGACGACACACAGCATGTTAATGACAATATTGCCCATAATTTTGCCGATAAAAATTTCGCTTCTGCTCACCGGAGCCGCAACAAGCCGGGTCACCGTACCGCGTTTGATTTCACTGCGGATAAGCTCTCCCGCTGACATGGCGCTCCATAAGGCAATCATGACCGTCATGGCCAAAGCATAGTAATCCATGGATCCCGCCTTGCGGTCGGCAAGGATCGAGGTTTCCTGAATATAACCTCCGCCGCTCCCGGCGAGTACGAGACCAATTTTATCGGGATCGCTCTTTTCTACAGCTGCGGCTGCGTTATATTTATCCGTAAAAGCGCTCAGCATCCCCTGCACGATATTGCCTTCAAGCGCACTGCGGTCGCTGCCGTACAGCGATATGCCGCTATCCGTAAGCTCCACATAGCCCTGGTACCGGTTCTCCGCCACCTCTTCCCGGCCGTCAATGTCTGCCTTGGCCGTCTCGAACTGGACGCCTGTTGAGCCAATCTCCTTGGCGAATGCCTGGAAGGACTGGGACAGCATGCCGCTGCTTGTATCCTTGACAAGCACCTTCATACTGCCAATGCTTGCATTGCTGGTGAAAGCATTGGTCAGAGCCAGGCCGAGAATCAGCATAAGCACGATGGGAAAAGCCAGCATGAAGAACAGCGTGCGCCGGTCGCGAAAATCCCTTTTGATTTCCTTTAGGGCAATCGATAACGTATTCATAGCCATACCCTCCTCTCCATGGGATTAATCCCTTAATTTGCGCCCAGTCAGGGTGAGGAATACCATCTCGAGGTTCGGCTCCTGTTCTTCGACAGCGCGGATTTCCATATTGTCCTCCATCAGCCGCTTCAGAATCAGATTCAGATTGTCAACGGCGGCATCGCTGTGAATGCGGAGAATGTTTTCCTCCTGAAGAACCTTGCGCACCCCCGGAATCCCCTGCAGCCGCTCGCCTTCCGAGCCTTGGGCCGACTTCAATTCGATCCGGATGTCCTTCACATCGGTTATGGTGGCTTTGAGCTGCTCCTTGGTCCCTTCCGCGATGATTTTGCCGTGATCGACGATCGCGATGCGGGAGCAGATCTCCTCCACTTCCTCCATGTAGTGGCTTGTGTAGATAATCGTGCAGCCCGATTCATTGAGCTTGCGCACGGAGGTCAGAATATAATTGCGCGACTGGGGATCGATGCCGACCGTCGGTTCGTCCATAATAATCAGCTTGGGCTTATGCGCGATGGCGCAGGCGATGTTGAGCCGGCGCTTCATGCCGCCCGAGAAATTTTTCGGGAAGGTCTTCGCCTTATCGCTCAAACCGACGAATTCCAGCGCCTCCTCTGCCCGTTCCCTCAGCCGGGAACCACGAAGACCATACAGCCCGGCAAAAAAGCTTACATTCTCATAGGCCGTCATATCCTCATAAATCGCCAGATCCTGCGGCACAATTCCAAGGTTGACCTTCGCGAACCGGCTTTGCTTCATAATGTCCCGGTCCAGGATGCGGATTTCGCCGCTGGTCGGTCGAAGGAGCGACGACACCATGTTGATGGTCGTGCTTTTTCCGGCGCCGTTGGCTCCAAGAAAACCGAAGATCTCGCCTTCGCGGATAGCAAGGGAGACATTATCGACCGCGATAAAATCGCCGAACTTCTTCGTGAGATTGCGGATATCCAATACATTCATAAGAGTTCACTCCGTTTCGTCATCTTTCATGACCTTATTGTAAGAAAAAAGGATGCCCTCATGCCAGTGCATAAGTTCATCCTTTCGGAATGAGAATTCTCATGTTTTTATGATGAATGCGCCCACAGCCTGGGGTGAGATTCTTCACTTCGCGCCGCTCGGAAGCAGGGTCGTGACAATAAATCCTCTTGTTCCGTCGGCGATTACCGTACCGTTCATGGCGGCCGCACGCTCCTCCATACCGATCAGTCCCAGTCCCTTTACAACCTTCGGCGCCCCCTGTCCATTATCCGATACCACCGCTTTGATGAACCGGTTGAGCACCCTGATTTCCACATGAATCGCCGTTGCGCTGGCATATTTGGCGGCATTGGTTAATGATTCCGTCACATTCTCGTGAATGATTTTCCACTGCAGGGGCGTAATGACCTCCATATCCCCTTCATGCACAACGCTTGTCAAGAGCCCTGTCCGGCCTCCGAAGGCTTCCACGATGGACTTCAGACGGCTGAGCCCAAGCTGCTCCTTGAGCGGTTTGGTGTTTTTGAGCGTCAGCCGGATCTGCTCGATTCCTTCCTTGGAGATGCCGATAGCGTTCTGCAGCAGCGTCTCTGCCGCGGCAGGATCGTCAGCCATCAGCCGCTTGGCCGCCTCCATCTGAATCAGAGCCCCTGTCATGGCATGACCGATGCCGTCGTGAATTTCCTGTGACAGCCGGCTGCGCTCCTCGAGCTTGGCCGTATATTCCGTAGTCCTCAGAAAATCCCGGTTCTCATTCTGCTTCTTCGAAAGCCGGTGAAGATCGCCGCGCATCCGCTCCAGGCTGTCCTCCTGCTTGTTTACTCTGGCCATATACTTGCGGATCATGACATAATTGAAGAAACTCAGCACCGCTGTAAAACCATACAGCGCCAGCATGGAGCTGCGCATGAAGAGCAAAGGCAGCAGAACAAGCATCAGCACATATACCTGGTTCTGGATCCGGAACGAAGACAGCTCATAGGCGCTGAGCGGCAGGAGCAGGATAAAGTACGGATGCACATACGCTGCACAGCCGATGAGATAGAGGATAATGCCCCCAATGATGCCTTGCTTGACGCGAGGGTCCTTTACAATATGAACAACCAGATTCATCGCCAAATAGATCAGGTAGTACAGCACCAGCCAGTGGATCGGCTCTGAGACGGCAAAATATGAAGCCGCGATGACATAGAGAAGCAAAATGGTTTTATTGCCGACAGTCCATAATTCCATGTGTTTCTTCGAATCCTTTCGTTCAGCGGATTTTACCCGTCAAATAATAAATGGCGATCTGAGTGCGGTGCTCCAGTGTGGTCTTGCTCAGGATGGAGGTAATGTAATTGGCGATGGTACCTTCAGAAATAAACAGTTCCTTGGAGATTTCCTTGTTGGAGTACCCCTTCGCAATGAGCGCCATCACATCAAGCTCGCGCTCCGTGAACGGACTGCGGTCGAAGGCCGTGCCGGAATCGGCCGGCGCCGGCGCGCCCATACTGGATTTCAGCTTGTCGAGTGCGACATCCTGCAGCACATTATGGCCGTTATGCACGCTCTTGATGGCGTCGCGGATCCGCTCCGGATCATTGTTCTTGAGCAGGTAGCCTCTGGCACCGAAACGGATCGCATCCAAAATATACTCATCATCGTCGAAGGTGGTCAGGATGAGCGGTCTTGTCTTCGTTTCCTCCGTCAGCCGTCTGGTTGCCTCTACTCCGTTCATATTGGGCATACGGACGTCAAGCAGTGCCACATCCACCTCGTTGGCTTTGCAAAATTCAACCGCTTCCGCTCCGTCTCCGACGGTTGCCACAACCTCAAACTCCTCAAAGGAATGCAAAATAATCCGCATCCCTTCGCGGATGAACGAATTGTCGTCTGCGATTAACACTCTGATCTTCATCTGCACACTCCCTATAATCATATCCATCTGCGGTCAGGTTATCTATTTAGTTCAACAAAAGTACAGCGAAGACCTTCATGCAGGGAAAAGTAGGATCCGTCGAAGAGGAGATTCAAGCCGCATCTATCAACAGTTGGAGGAGCAGATGCCGGCAAACGGCCAAATCAGCGAGTGGAGAAAAGCATCCGGAAGCAGCAGCTTAACCGGGACACAGCATCAGAAGCCATTCCCCAACCAAATAAACTCCGCCTCGAGGCAGGCCGTTTTCAAAATAGAAGAACTGTATCCCGAGCCTCGCTCCCCAATACAGTGCGATAAACAGGCAAACCGCCGTGGAGAGCTTGGATCCGTCCGTTAAGCTTGGTGCCAGGAATATCGACAGAACCGCAAAAAATAGATTGGTGCACAGAATATAACCGGCATAGGTCCAAAATATTTGTTTGATCAGTGGTCGGACTTTGCACAGATCTCCCCGCCAATTCAGCAGAAGCGGGACCGCAAGACTGCCCGCCGTCACGCCCAGCTGCATATAACCCGCCAGCACAAACATCATTGCATTCTCCCCCTTGGCCTTCCTTCTTATATTCCATTCTAGGTGCCTCAGGGGTATCTGCTTAGCTCCAACTTTCATGGGACATCGCCAAAAGAGGTACTACATGGCGTAGTACCCCTTTTGATGGATGCTGCTTATTCCTACTCGATCGTGGCTGGTGGCTCTATAACAAAAAACCATATTTTGCTGAAATGATGACCCAATTATCAAAGAATGCAGTTTTTTTGTTTTCTTATCTTTATTTATTAGCTTCCCTTTGCTTTCTCAACTCGTATGCCTTATCTATGAAAGACTTTATCTGATCAAGATCATCAACCCATTCCAGCTTAATAAATGCTTGATGAGTGTATCTAGTGTCATCAGACTTAGTTCTTGGAAAGGATTTTCCTAATACCTTATCAATTTCTCTTTGTAACTCTGTACCTTTCTTCTCGTTTTTCTTTCCAATATGCAAAATCAAACTGTGCTTATCTTGGGTTGTCAAGCTTGCGAATTTTTTAGTATCAACAATTTTATAACCAATACAATCTGTTACAGGCGATTTTATTTCAATTCCATTAAACTGTGATTCTATGTATCTATCTACTTCTCTTGCAATTTGCTCTTCCTGAGAATTGTATTGCTTGAAGATATTTTCCTTTTCATTTTCATCAACGCCAATTAGAAATAACTTCTCCTTAAAACCACCGCGCTTGTCCTTCTTCGTCAATCTCAATTTCTCAAATTCCTTAATACTTACACATTTACTCTCCAGAATCCCATAGATCAACTCAACTAGATCAACTAATTCCTCAACTTTATCTTCATCATTAATCGCGGCTCTATATTCATCAAGTTCTTCCTGAAGCTTTACATCAAGCATCAGTTTATACTCAACATCATCAAGAACTCTTACTTCGGCTTTTTTGCCTTTAGTTTCAATGATTTTAGGAATTTTGTCTCTTATTAACTTATTATAAGTAAACATGAACTATTAACTCCTTTCATTCTATCCCTTACAGGGAATCCAATACTACCTTCAAGATTGTTTTCAATCGCCTTCTCCAATTCATTTACCCATTGCTTTCTTCACATACTGTTCCGCTTTATAATCCTTTTTAATTTCATGAAGTACGGGGCTATTAGCTTCTCTCCATGATTCCAAGATCATCCTTGGCTCGGCTTCAATTCTGTCTTTGACCGCTTGAATATCATCCTTCTTGAATGCTTCAATTATGCTTATTAAATCATCACGATCCAGCAGCTTCACATGATTTATTCCTGCAAGTGTTTCAGAAGGCTCTGTAAACTTGGCGGATGCTATCACAATAGCTTTTTTTGCTTTGTAATACCTCATACAAGAGAAAACTTCCTGCACTGCGCTTATGCCAACTGAATCAGTGTAACGCTTCGCCTGTACCACATTCCTTACACCCTCTCGGTCAGTAAAAACAACATCTGCGCCAAAATCTCTGGCCCCTACTGTCTTATACACGCCTCGATAACCTAGTTCAAGAAATAATCTGTACAGATACATCTCAAATTCAGAACCATCTTCCATTCTATCAATTCTTGCAATATCAATCTCTTTAAGGTCATAATCCTCTTGTACTGACAAACTTCGAGTCTGATTTTTCCGTTTATGCCTCGCTACAAACCAAATAAATGTTATTGCAAATATAATTACGAATGTGGGGATTATGTATGCAAACAAACTGAGGACCTCCATCTTTACTCTTTCTTTGAATTAAGCCTATAGAACTAAAACAGCTGAGAGAATAGTTAAATTCTACCACGCATCGGAAAACTTCAACAACAAAAAAGTTGAATTCATTATCAACATCATAAAAAAACCACTCCTTTATAGAGAGTGGCTGATTCATATCTTTAATGAAATGCATGTTAGCAAACTGTCGCTCTAACCTGCAAGAATTGAATATTAATTTAACTATACTATTTCAAGATTAATTCAAGAATGAGACAATCCGTTTCACAAAATAATCCGCGAAGGATATGCCCGCGGTCAGCTCCTCCGACTGCAAATATCCGTTGATCAGCTTGCCGTATACGTCAAGGGGCAGCTCGTAGCCGTCCTGATTGTAAATTCTCACCGTCTGCTCATGGTTGAATTGTCCGGCTACCCAGTCCGGGATGATGACAGGTCTGCTGTCCGGTGCGGGGTCTGAGAAGAAGACACGCTCCGCGTTGTCGTGCATGACCTTCCTCAGCTGCTGCTCCGACAGCCCTGCACCGATCTCCGCGAGCCACGAGATGCAGGCAGGCATCGTCTCATTGCGCGAATAGATGACCGGATATTCGCTCCCCCACATGGTCCGTTCATAGCCGGCCCACTCCAGGACGAACGACACCCAGGGCAGAAAATCCCGATGCGGATAAGGAAGCGTGCTTCCATGCCCTCCATGTCTGGAGAAGATGGCGTGAAATCTTGGATGGCCCAGCAGCTCCTTGACGGACGGCCTGTCCCGGAAACCGGCGGATGCGGCCTCGGTGTACAGCAGATGGGGCGATGCGATCCTCCCGGCCGGATACTGCTCCAGCCAATTCAGATACATCCGGGTAAGCTCCTCCGAGTGGAAGGGAGTGAGGGCGAACACCCATTTCCCCTGCTCCCCGAGCAGCTTGAGAATGTCGGGATTGCCAAGCGCTTCACCGGCTTCCATTCTGATGCCGATGACGCCCGCCTGAAGCTGCAGCAGAACAAGCTCCATACGCTGCTCCGGCGTCTGACCGAACGGGATTCCGACTCCCCGGATGACCTCCGGATAATCGCGGATGCCTGCGAACAGACTGGCGAACTCGGGAACGGCGTTGAACAGCACCATGACCGACTTCCGCAGTCCGAACCGTTTCATGTTGTTCACAAAGTCCTCAATCCCGCCATAACGGGGCAGACCGATATGCGAGTAGGCATCTGCTGCGTAATTCATATGATCAATCCTCTCTCCTTGTGTTTGGCTCATGCTCATAGCAGTCCGTTTCTCCTGTCGTCCGACTCATAGATTTTGCCCGTAAAACGCGGCAGATCGGCAATATCGAATTCCGGTACAAATTCGTCCAGAAGCCGCACGTTGCGCTCGACTTCCTCCGGCCATCTCGCACCGACGTTCAGCATGTGGACTCTGGAATCCGAAAGCAGAAACTTCAGGCAGAGCGCATAAATATCCTCGCTTGCAAGAAGCCCGGGAGCCAGATGCTCCAGCATCCGCTGTAAAATCCCCGAGGTCATCGGCCTCATAACGGCAACGCCCAGCTGCTTCTCCGCAGCCCTGTCAAGCAGATGAAGCGCGGCATTCTGATAGATCAGGTTGTAATTGATCTGGATGACGTCGAACAAATCCGTATCGATCAATTCCAGAATGGAGCAGGCATCCTCTGTCGTGATCCCCAGCCATCTGACCTTGCCCTGCTCTCTTAGTGTTTGCAGGGCTTCCATCGGCCCGCTGTTCAGAATAGCCTGTGAGTCTTCATGCGAAAAGACGCCGCCATGAAACTGGATCACGTCGACATAATCCATTTTCAGCCGCGCAAGGCTGTCCTCCACGCCGCGAATAACGCCTTCCTTGCCGATGCCCGCCCAGGAATCGGGCCATGTCACCTTGGTAGCCACCAGGCATTGACCGCGTCTGCCCTGCAGGGCATCCCCGATGATGCTTTCGCTGTGTCCGCTGCCATAGGCGGGAGCCGTGTCGACATAATTAATGCCGGAATCCAGCGCTGCATGAACGACGCCGATCGCATCCGCTCTTCCCTGCTTGCTGTACGGGTCCCAGTCTTGCGCTTTGTTGACGCCCGAGAACGGATAGCCGCCCACGGCCAGACGGCTTACGTTCTGCCCTGTTTTGCCCAATGTCGTATACTTCACGGGTAACTCCTCCTTGTATGCATAAATGGTAGATCGCGCCCGTAAGCCCGGAATTCCGCTACAGCTGGCCGGTTTTCGCATAGGCCTGCTGCATCTTCAGCTTGCGGTAATCGGTGGGCACGACCCCTTTCTGCTCCCTGAACAAACGCGAGAAGGTTTTGTACGATCCGTATCCGACCTCGTAGGCAATCTCCGTAATATTCATCATCGTCGAGACCAGAAGGCTGCAGGCATGGCGTATCCTCAGATCGTTCAAAAATTGAACGAATGTCAAATCCGTCATTTCCTTGATCCGTTCGCTGATCCGCGACATGCTCATGGAGAATTTCACCGCCAGATCGGACAGGGTAAGGCTTTCCTGGTAATGACTCTGAATATAATGAATAATGCGCCATGTGGGATTGAGCTTGCCGGAGCCGTTTGCCGTCTCTGCGGATGCCAGTTGGCCTGCCCTGCGCTTCCGGTCGAAGAGTACCAAGAGCTCCGTCAGCTTCGCTCTGAGCATCGAGGCCCGCAGGCGCTCGCTTCCCTCATATTCATCAAGCATATCATGAAGATGATCGCAGAAGCGTTCATGATCGCGTCCGCCAAGCTGCACGAATGACGCCAGATCCTCATCTTCCGTCAGCAGACGGTCCAGCTCCGTCTGCCCTCCACCTTCCATGAGCAGACTCATGCTGAACATGCAGTTGACCAGGACTAGCGTCTGGCCCGGATCGGTATGAATCTCATGAATCTGGTAAGGTAGAATGAACGTGAAGGTACCGGGTATCATGGGATGCGGGATGCCGTTAATGGTCTCGTGCCCCTTCCCCTCGATCACATACGAGAATTCGAGAAAATCATGCCGGTGGCTGGGATAGCCGTTCTTGAGCCGGTTGATCTTGATATGCAGCGGAAGGGATGAATCCATGTTCGGGTACGATTTTAAATTTTTAGGGAAATAGGTCATGTGAGGGCTCCCCTATCGAAATATTGGGATATTCTTCGAAACAATTGGCATACATTTCTTCCGAATCTATTTTAACATGAAATGAAGCGTTTACGTACAAGCCAAAGGAGCGAAAATACGAATGAGTAAAATCAGAATCGGGATTATTGGCGCAGGCAATATCGGAGGGGTACATATGGGGGAATTCTCCAAGCTCCCCCAGGAATGCGAGATCGCCGGCGTAACGGATCTTAATCTGGCACGCGCGGAGCAGCGCGCAGCCCAGTTCAACATCCCCAGAGTATTCCAAACGAACGATGATCTGATCAACAGCCCGGATATCGACGCTGTCATCATTGGTGTACCCAATCAATTCCACGCTCCGCTTGCTGTCCAGGTGCTGGCTGCAGGGAAGCATGTGCTGCTGGAGAAGCCTATGGGACTGAATGTCGACGCAGCCCGTCAAATCGTAAGAGCCAGCCGCGAATCGGACAAAACGCTGATGGTCGCCCATCAGATGAGATGGGAATCGGTTCCCATGCAGATCAAGCAGCAGGTTGAAGCCGGAGAACTCGGCGAGATCTATACCGCCAAAGCCGGATGGTTCCGCCGCAAAGGCATTCCCGGCTGGGGAACCTGGTTTACCCGGAAGGATGAGTCCGGCGGCGGACCTCTTATCGATATCGGCGTGCATTTGCTCGATCTGGCTCTCCATCTGATGGGCAGTCCGAAGCCGATTGCCGTCTCGGGTGCAACGTATGCCAAATTTGGTCCGGAGCGCAAAGGCATCGGCACATGGGGAACCCCGGATTGGGACGGCCGCTATGATGTAGAGGATCTGGGAACGGCGATGATCCGGATGGAGGATGGCAGCACATTGACGCTGGAGGTCAGCTGGGCCGTTCATATGGATACCGACAACTCACCGTTCATTCATTTGATGGGAACGGAAGGCGGAGCCAGCTACCGGGGCGATGCAGGCAAGCTGCTGACAGAGAAATTCATGCGTCCGATTGATACCGAGCTGGGTACGCCGCAAAATGATGAAGGCGCACGCCTTCGCCTGAGCCGCCACTTTCTGGAGTGCATCCGGGAAGGCAAACAGCCGCTGACATCCGCCATGACCGGATTTACAAGCAATCTGGTGCTTGATGCGATCTATGAATCCTCCCGCACCGGACAAGAAGTGAAGCTGGACTGGACCATTTAATCCGTTTCCTATTGGGACTTGAACGATAACAAGAATAAGCACCGCCGGTCTCCAAGCGGCGGTGCATTCTTGATATATAAGGAGGTACAGCCCATGAGTTTGCTCACATCAGAGCAGAAGCAATCCTTGGTCAATCAGGGTTTCCTTAAGGTTCCCGGTGTCATTCCGCCTATTATGGTGGATCATGCCATGCGTCATATCAACCATTCCATCGGGAACGGGATGAATGTCGAAGACATCACAAGGTACCGCGCCCAGTCCTACTGCCCGGAGCTGCAAGGTGAAGCTCCGATCGTAGACTTGTTTAACCAAACGCCTGTCAAGAGCATGGTCGATTCGCTGCTCGGTGCGAATAACGCCCGTCCGGTTAACTATGGCCAGATTGCCATCCGTTTTCCTTCGCTGCAGGATCCGCCTAGAGCTTCCTCCCCCCATCTGGATGGCATGTATTCGCCGCACAACGGCGTTCCCGAAGGCACAATCGGCAACTTTACCATGCTCGTCGGCGTGCTGCTCTCGCCTGTCCGGCAGCAGCAAGCAGGCAATTTCACCGTTTGGCCGGGAACACACCGGATGTACGAGCAGTATTTTCGCGAGCATGGTGCGGACTCTCTGCTTAAGGGGATGCCGCCGGTTGAGCTTCCGCAGCCTGTTCAGACGACGGGTGAACCTGGAGATGTGTTTCTTGTACACTACCAGCTGGCGCATAGCGTTGCGCCTAATGTCTCGCCGTTTCCCAGGTACGCTATCTTTTTTCGTGTGACGCATGTGGATCATCACAACGATTGGCGGGCTCCTATGACCGATATTTGGCTTCATTGGCCTGGGGTCAAGTGAATTGTCGCACAGCAAGGCCGGAAACCTGCAGGTTCCCGGCCTCTATGCGGAGGTTTCCGTTTCGCCTCCTTTTCTTGCTGCACACGAATACCCATGCTTTTCGATTCATACTTACATAGAATGTGTTGTGCTTTACTCTCTTCTTGTGACCTTCTCTTTGGAGGTCTTTTTTTTGGGGTGATTTTGTTTGAATGTTCCATTGCCAGCTTCCATCCTGTTCAATTTCATTCCCTCCCGGATTAAAATAGCCAAGCGACCCAATAGGTCAGCACAACCAGTGTAAAAATAAGAGTGATCGGAATAACGATTGAAGTCACCTTAAAGTATTGACCCCAGGTTATTTTCACGCCGCCCTTCTTGACAATATGCATCCACATCAAGGTAGCAAGTGTACCGATTGGCAGGAGCAGCGAACCGACATCGCTGCCGATCACACTCGCCAGATAGGAAATCTTCAGCATAAGCGGATCGAGTCCGATATTCGTCAGGGTAATCGTCCCGATCATCAACGCCGGATGATTATTGAATAAATTGGATAGAACCGTCAGCAGAATGCCCATCGATACGCTTGCATTGAGCAGACTTCCCGTAACAATGGGATGGAGAAGCTGGATCAGCCACTGGGTTAAACCAATATTATTCAAGCCGTAGATGATTACATACATACCGAACGCGAAAATGAGGATATACCAGGGTGTTTTCTTTAACATATCTGCAGGTGAAATTTTCAAATACCTCCATCTCCACAGCAGCAAGAGCGTTGATCCGATTACCGCCATGACAGAGACGGGGAAATGAATGTAGGAAGCGACGAACAGACTTAGCCGAACGAGAAATACAAAAATCAGAATTTTGATCATAAATCTGTTCCGGTTCTCTTTTGGTGTGTCCCCCTTTAACGGATGGCTGCCCGGCATAAAATTCCATGTCGTCATTGTAGGTATTTTGGAGGGAATGACCCGGTAGAACACCGCGAACAGAAGACTGGCCAGCAGAACAAGTCCCAGCGATGCGGGGATAAACATCATCGCGGAATGCATGTATAGATCCATATGGACGATCTTGAGCGCAATCAGATTCACGATGTTGCTTACTCCTATCGGGGCGCTTGAGGCCGTAGCAATCAATGCGCCGGATATCAAATACGGGATTTTTTGTGCGTTCTTTAATCCCAAATTACGCAGCAGCATCAGCAGGATCGGGGTCGTGATCAGAATACTGCCATCATTGTTCACGAACAGCGTCATGAGAAAACAAAACAAGTTGGTGTACCAGAAAAGACGGATGCCTGATCCTTTCGCTTTTCTTGTGAGGATTTCAGCGGACCAGTAGAAGAAGCCGAAGCTCTCGAGTACAATGGCCATCACAATGGTGGCTATAATAGTAACGGCGGCACCGCTTATGGTACCCGTGATGACTCCAAGGTCAGCCAATGAAACACTTCCGCTTGCTATTACAAAAAAAGCTCCCACCGTTGCAGGTATAGCCTCATTTACATTCGGACGCCAGAATATAAAGCCGATCGTCAGCAGGAAGGAGCAGACGGTAATAATGACCATTAAGTCATTCATGATTAAACCTCTTTTCAGATTACGAGTTTTCTATTTATCCATTCTCCTTTGCCTTTAATGTTGTTTCGCAGATTCATTACGTTCTCCCAAGGCCTCTCATAGATGGTCTCCCCCCTTAACATGCTTTAGATATTCAAGGATGTACTGTATGTATACGTGCAAGATAGATGGCTCGTACTGGTCAATAACCTCTATTCTATGAAAATCTGCTAGTATCAATCCTTGATGTTTATCTCTCAGTGATAGATGCAGAGCATAGATGATTACCTATAATTGCTGTACCCAGAATGCCAAAAAAAGCCCCTTTTCAAGGGCTCTGCCAAGGCGTATGTCTCATGACGGCTGTATTGCCTGTCACAATCGGCTTCTGTTTTACATTTTCAGGAGAATGTCCTGATCTTCATCCTCGTCTTCGGCAAACCTGCTTCCAAGCTCTGCCGAAGGCAGCAAGCAGGCATCCTTTCGGCCAAATAAGCGGTAGCGGTTGCCCGCGACAATGTCACACACCTCGTCTCTGATCGTTTCATTTCTTTATCCAGCCGCTGCAGGCATTCAGCGCAAATAAGAAACAGGCTGGCGCCGTCTATTGGCGGCGAAAGCTAAAAAACCCCGAAGCACATGCTCCGGGGCTGTTCAATCCTATGATGTTCATGCTGATCGTTATGCTTTCAATCTGCGTTTGGGCGGATGCGCTTTGGGCGGATCAGGTATCACCGCAGGAAGAATGTCCGGCGGATACAGCCGTTTGGCCAGCATCGTCTGCAGGACGACGATCAGACCGCCGACGCACCAGTAAAGCGGGATGGCGGCAGGAACCGAGAACGAGAAAAATCCCATCATCACCGGGGAAAGATAGATGATCCAGCTCATCCCCATCTGTCCGTTCATCGGAGGGTTGGCGGATTGCGTTATTTTGGCCTGAAGCAGATATACGGCTGCCGCCAGGAACGGCAGGATCTTATCCGGACTTCCCAGCTGGAACCACAAAAACGTATGCTGGGCCAGGTCCGGGGTCATCCGTATGGCATAATACAATCCGGACAAAATCGGAATCTGCAGCAGCATCGGCAGACAGCCCAGGGCAAGCGGATTATACCCGTGCTTGCTGTAAACCGCCATCGTTTCCTGCTGCTGCTTGCGCTGCGACTCGGCATCCTTGAATTTGGCATACTTTTCCTTGATCGCATTGATCTCCGGCTGCATCGTACTCATCTTGCGTTTCATGATTTGCTGGCGCTTGTACTGGGATATCATGAACGGCAGCAGCGCCAGACGAACCAGTACCGTGATCGCGATCAGCGCAAGGCCAAAGCTGCCGCCGAACCAATCGGCAAAATGTTCAATCATCCAGGAGAACGGAAATACGACGTAATGATTGAAAAATCCCGGCGTGTTGGCATCCACTGTGCCTGTTCCGCAGCCGGCAAGCAGCAGAATCATGGCGAAGCCACCGCCAAGCAGCAGGATTCGCTGCCATTTACGGCTGCCTTTCTTTATGCCGCCTGCAGCCTCATTGCGCCGCTCTTCGCGGCGATTATTGTGAATGGCAGTTGCTTTCTTATCCAATTCCATGGTTTCCATAACCATCCTCCCTGTTGATCGTGTATGCACGTATTCAACAGGGTCGTACACGGGGATGAATCATCGTCGGGCGCTTCCTTGCGCTTGGTCTGCCGCGTTAGCCGCTGTCTCCGGGCCTGAACGATTCCGGAAGGCTGCGCAAGGCGCGGCAGCGGGTATGCCGCTTCGCCGACCTTTGTCCAATTCATCCCGGCTGCCGCCGGAACCCAGAATAAATAGAGATAAGCAAAAGAGCACAGAATACAAATGGACATAATATCCGCAAGCGCATCATGAAGCTCGAACAATGACAATCACCCCCATCCAAGTATTATCCGTTCATTCTAACCCAATTTGAAGCTTAAAGAATCGGTCGGAAGGCCGATGCAGATTCTTGTCGGAATATCTGCTTCTGCAGTTGAAACGCCTCATTCACCGGGAAGCGGCTTGCGTCCGGCAAATCCATCATGCCAGCCATGATAATGCGAGGCACGCGGTTCCCCTTCCTTCCAGCATATCAGCACTTCCTCCCCATCCAGAACGGCAGGAAAATCGATCAACCCCGGGTTGATCATTTTCAGCAGCACGCCTTTTCTCGTGAAGTTCTCGATCAACATCTCCGCTTCCATCTTGAGAAATTCGAGTCGACCCTCCCGTTCAAAAAAAGGATCCTGTTCGCCTCCTGCCGGGGCAGCTGCCTGCTTATGTAACGCCTTCCTCTTCTGCAGGTCGGAATACTGCTCTTCAAACCGTTTCGTCAATTCCTGCAGCTGGAGCAAGTCCTCCTTCAACTGCGGCAGAAGCGCATTTGCTTCATCAGGCGTAAACCCTCTCTTCTCCAGTTTAATCCTCTCCTTCGTGCAAGTATACGTACATGCTGATTTCAACGAACATGTGCCTGGCCAAGCCTATGGCATGATCAACGGGCAGGAATCAGGCTTTGTCTTCCATCAGCCTAAGAAAAGCCGGAGGAAGCTGGAACTGCTGATTGTTGATCACCAGTCGTTCTAATTCATCCATTTCATCCAGACGATGCTCTTCCTTTATGAGTCCGATTTCCTTATGCAGCCGTTCCATCTTCTGATCCAGCGCATTGGCCGATTCCGCGGCTTCCTTCAATTCCCGCAGAAGCTCCAAGGGCACGGACTGATTGTATTTATAAAATATTTTATGCTCCAGGCTGGCCCAGAAATCCATGGCGATGGTGCGGATCTGGATCTCCACGCATACATGCTCCTGGCGGTCGGACATGAAGATGGGCACGTTGACCAGCAAATGAAGGCTTTGATAGCCGTTTGACTTGGGCTTTTGAATATAATCCTTCACATCCAGAATTTCCAGATCATGCTGTTTCCTCAGCATATCGCTGACCCTGTAAATATCCGAAATAAACGAGCAGGTAATCCGCAGCCCCGCTATATCCTTGATATGATGCCTGATGCTGGCAAACGAAATATCGCAGTTCTTCCTCATGATTTTATTCATGATGCTTTCCGGGGATTTCAGCCGTGATTTGGTATGCTCGATCGGGTTGTAGTCATGCAGCATCTGAAATTCTTCCTGCAAAATTTCAATTCGGGTCTCAATCTCGCTCAAGGCAAATTTATACATCATCAGGAATCTCGTAATCTCTTGTTTAAAATTTTTGATCTGCGTAATCTGTTGAAAATCCATCCCTCTGTCATTCCTTTCGAATATGCGCCTTAAAAAGCAAACTCTATCATTCCTTCATCATAACGTGCCGGTAGGAACAAAGCAAAACAGACAATTAACCGGATACGCTCCTGCATAAATATCATGCTTCGGCAAATAATACCATGGATCGAATATCAGCTCTTCCTTGGACGAGGGGGATTCTTAATGGAAATGAACTTTGAGGAGCATACAAAACAGAATAATGCCGATAGGATTTCCGTTGATCTTAAGACCAGTGAGCAGCATATCAAGGAAATATTTGCAAACTGCCAGGACATTATTTATGAACGTTTCCATTTCGGACCGTCCTACGAGGGCTCTGCAGCCATGATTTATTGTGCGCCTCTTACGCAGGAGATGGATGGCGGGCAGTTGAACTCCGCTCTGCAGGATCTGGTTCCGGAATCTGGGGACATGGAAAGTATACAGATTGAAAATATACGCGAATTCTTCGAGCGCAAAAGCTCGGCTTTCCAGTCTTACGAGCTGTTGACTGCTTATAACGAGATTACCGAGGCTGTGCTGGACGGTTACGCTATCCTGATTTTCGACGGCTGGGACAAAGTCGTCAGCCTGGACGCCGGCAGCGTCGAGAGAAGACAGGTGGAGGAGCCTACAAGCGAAGCCGTTGTCAACGGCCCGCGTGAAGGAATGGTCGAGCAGCTGGACAAGAATATTGCACTGATTCGTCTGCGGCTGCGAACCCCGGATTTGAAAATTGAAATGTATCAGGCTGGCAAGCTGACCAAAACAAGATTTTTGGTAGGGTATGTGGAAGGGAAAGTTGATCCTTCTGTTCTGGCCGAGCTGAAAAAACGCCTTGAGGGCGCAGACAAAGTCGATGCTCTGGATACCAATTACATCCGTGAATTTGTGGAGGACTCCGTCTATTCACCCTTTTCCCAATATCGTGTTACCGAACGTCCGGATGTAGCGGTCGGCTCGCTTCTGGAAGGCAAGATCATACTCATGGCCGACGGTACCACATCGGCCATGATTTGTCCGACCTTCTTTACCGAGCTGTTCCATTCTGCCGAGGATTATTATCAGCGCCCGGTCTACGCATCGATGATCCGTTTCCTGCGGATCGCCGCATTCTTTATCGCGCTTACGCTGCCCAGCCTTTACATTGCCCTCTCCAATTTTCATCCCGAGCTCATACCGACCACCCTGCTGCTCAAGATTCTTGACACGAGGGAAGGCATTCCCTTCCCGGCGTTTATCGAAGCTGTAATCATGCAGTTCTTCTTCGAGCTGCTGCGCGAAGCAGGCATACGCCTGCCTCGTCCCATCGGTTCCGCCGTCAGTATCGTAGGCTGCCTGATCATCGGTGAAGCAGCGATACGGGCTGGAATTGCCTCCCCCATCATGATTATCATTATTGCATTGACCGGGATGGCGTCCTTCTCCATGCCGCAGTATGAGCTTGCGATCGCGCTGCGGATATTGTTATTTCCGCTTATGGTGCTTGCATTTATGTGGGGAGGCTTTGGTCTGATGATCGGCTACATCCTCATTTTTCTTCATTTGGCGACGCTGCGCACACTAGGACAACCCTTCTTCTCCCCTATCGCTCCCATGCGAATGATGCAGATGTTTGACCTTTTTGTGCGCGTCCCGACCAAACTGAGAATGAGAGCGGCTGCCAGGGCAAAACGGGCGGCGGATCTTAATACAGCAAAGGAATGATGAGGGTGAGATGGATAGCCTTGCTACTATGCGCCTGTCTGCTTGGCGGCTGCAGCGGGAAAGAGTTGATTGAGCGGGGATTCATTCTGGGGGTTGCTCTGGATCTGGATGAGAACGACAAGCTCATTATGACTTCACAATTCTAT
Organism: Paenibacillus sp. JT31N17; assembly: GCF_056269255.1. Taxonomy (NCBI): domain Bacteria; kingdom Bacillati; phylum Bacillota; class Bacilli; order Caryophanales; family Paenibacillaceae; genus Paenibacillus; species Paenibacillus sp. JT31N17. Next base: position 440,666 of record NZ_JBWDNP010000001.1, on the reverse strand, counting down.
AAGCCGTCGAGGGGTGAAACCGACCCATCCGGCTCCTATGTCAATATCCGCACGGAGGGCAGCACCATGTTCGACGCAGCGCGCAACATTACGATGCGTCTGGGCCGTAAAGCGCAATGGAGCCATATGCAGACCATATTGGTCGGTGAGAAAATGGTGAAATCCGAAAGATGGAAAGAAATTCTCGACTTTTTCTACCGCGACGATGAACCGAGGCTTACAACGCGCATTGTAGTCACTAAAGGAGATGCAAGCTCATACCTGTACGCCAAACCCTATATGGAGACGACAATCAGCCGGCAAACCCATGAGGTTGAAGGTTCGTCCTATTATTATTCGGGCAAGACGATCCAGATGTCGCTGCTTGATCTCAGACTGGAGCTGGACAGCGCTGTAGAGACGGCGGTTCTTCCTTATATGACCTTTGATGATGTCCCGCGGAAGGATCCGTATTTCAAAGGAGCAGCCGTGGTCAATAAAAACAAAATGATAGAGCTTCTCAAGGCGAATGAGGTTGAAGCCTATCACATGCTCAAAAATAACTATCATGAAGGTATTATTGTTCTTCCCTGCGATGAATCGGATAAAGGGGATTCCATTGAAGTCGTTTCCTTCCATACCAAGCTCTCCACCAGACTGAAGCAGGGAATACCTCAGGTTCATGCAGCTATCAAGGTCAATGTTACCGTGCGCGAGCTTATCTGCCATTCACTGGCAACAACCGCCGATGCTTACGCTTACCAGGGTGAAATCGTCAAACAAATTGAAAAACAGCTGACCTCCTTCACGCAAGCCATGAAGAAAAGCAAGATTGATCTTCTTGGCATTGGAAACGCAATCTATCAGCATCATCCCCGGGAGTGGGAAACCATGAAAAAGGATTGGGGCGATCATTTAAAGCAGACAGAATTCAAATTTGATGTCAAGGTCTCTATAACCAACACGGGACTGGAAGATGGCAAATCGGCGCTGGATGAAGGAGGATAAGCAGGTGTTAATCAGAATCATAATCTCGCTGTTGTTTTATCTCGTCACTGTTGTGGGAATCTATGCACGATCACATGCGAATACCCGCAAAGAGAACATGGTTATTGTCGTATTGCTGTGCTGTTCGCTGTATTTTTCACTCAGCTTTATTCTGGGTCAGACCTGGCCGGGCATTGATGATCTGGCAGTCGCTCTCCTGCTTAAGCCCATGAAAATTTATGCAGTTGATTAATGTGCATTCGTATTAACCTGTTTATCCGTTGGAGGAGGCCAGTAGATGAATGAAAAAGAATGGGTAAGCCCATCTCAAATCGCCATGCTGCTGCTGGCCTTTACGCTCGGCTCCTCAATTGTTTTTATTCCTGGTCCAGTCATCGCAGCTGCCGGCAACGGGGCCTGGCTGTCAGTAATCATCTCGGGAGCCGCAGGAATTCCCGGGCTTCTTAGCATCATGTACCTGCATCATATTTACCCGAGCAAATCTTCCTTCCAATATCTTGGAGACGTTTTCGGCAAATGGATTGGTACGCTATTCTCCTTGCTGATCCTGTTTGTACTCATTCTGATGATCTCTAATATTACCGTCGGTGTAGGATCCTTCTTCTCCAGCACCATGATGGTGGAGACCCCTACCTATGTATTTAATTTCCTCATTCTAATGGTCTGCGCACTTACAGCTCTTGCCGGAATCGAAGTAACCGCCCGTTTATTTATCCTGTTCCTTATGATGATGCTGGCTACGATTTTCGTTATTTTGTTCCTCGACATGGGGAAATACCATCCGGATAATTTACTGCCGCAGCTCGCTGAGGGCATCTCTCCGATTATGCATGGAGCCATAATTACCCACGGCTTTCCTTATTCCGAGATGTTTGTCTTCTCCGCGCTGCTTTTTTTTATACGCCCCGGCAAAAATGAATCGACCGGCAAGTTTATGTTTCTCGCCTATTTCGCTAATATGTTTATTTTTCTTGGAGTCGTATTATGCGCCAGTATGATCTTTGGAAAAGCGGCGGGAACACGCAACTTCACCTTATATGAAATGGCGCGGGTTATTGAAATCACCGGCGTCTTCGAGAGAATTGAAATGATTGCCGGTATTACGCTGATCGCCGGCTCCTATATCAAAGCGACGATAGCGCTGCTCGCGCTCAGCTCGGGCTTCGCCCATATTTTCAAGCTGAAGGACAGCAGAACGGTCATCCTTCCCGTCTCGCTGATGATGTTTTTCATTTCGATGAGCATGTTCTCGACGGAAATGGAATCCAACACCTTCTGGACGCTGATTTGGCCCGCCATCACGACCAGCGCCGCGATCCCCATTGTGCTGGCAGCGGTTGTCACCCTGATCAAGAACGCATTTAAAGGGAGCTGATTATCGGTTTAAAAAAAAAATTCATCACATCCGTTCAAATGGAGTAGACATTGGCAGACATGACAATAAGATCGCCTGGTTCGGAAGTGGCTTTTTTTGCACTGCTTGCCATTCTTCCGTCAGACGACCTTGTTTTGTCAGTGATTTCAACTAGCCGACAAGCTGGTTATTTTAATTCTTCTACGATATTCGGCGGGGTTTGACCGCTTAACGCCGCGACCAGGTTTTGCGCCGCGAGCATCGCCATATCGAATCTGGTCCTGGCGGTAGCCGAACCGATATGCGGCAGTGTCAGCACCTGAGGCATTTGAAGCAGAGGATTGGAGACCTCGACCGGTTCCTTCGCGTAAACATCGAGACCTGCTCCCTTGATTCGTCCTTCCTGAAGCGCCTCAATGAGCGCTTTCTCGTCAACGGTTCCCCCTCTGGACGCATTGATGAAGATCGCCGAGCGCTTCATGAGCTGAAATTCGTCCCGCCCAATCAAGCCTTCTGTCTGCGGCGTCAACGGTGCCATCAGCACAATAAAATCCGATTCAGCGAGGAGCTGCTCCAGAGACGCATAACCGACCCCAAGCTGTTCTTCCGCTTCCGGCTTCCGGCTGCGGTTATAATAGAGCACATTCATATCAAAGCCGTATCTTGCCCTCCGGGCAATGGTTTCTCCAATTCTTCCCATCCCGATAATCCCCAATGTGGCATGATGCACATCTGTACCGAACCATTTCTCGCCAACCTCCGGCTTCCACTGCCCCTGTTTCACATAAAGGTCCAGCTCCGCCACTCTTCTGGCCGTTCCCAGAATGAGTGCGAACACCAGGTCAGCAACAGTATCGTTCAGGACATCAGGCGTATTGGTGCCGATAATGCCCCGTTCCTTCATCGCTCCGACATCAAAATGATTGTAACCGACACTGATGCTGCTCACTACTTTCAGATGAGGCGCATGTTCAAGCAGTTCGGCATCAATTTTCGTGCCTGCCGTAAGCAGCCCCTTCACATGTCCAACCTTGGACAGCAGCGTTTCACGCGGTATCGGTTCCGAACCGTCCCATTTCTCAATCTCGCAATGCTCGGCTATGTAAGCTTCTACCTCGTCCGGGATGCGCCGGTCGATAAATATGCCAGGTTTCATACCGATTCTCCTCTCAGGATCCTGCCCGCATAACTTGCGGCATGATCCAATTATAAAACCAAACGGCTGATTACAAAAGCCATGTGGGGCAAAATTATACGATCATTGCTTGATTTCGCCGCATCATGTATTTGCTGTAACAGGAAACGGTAAGAAGAAATGGCTGTACTGTCCTTTGGCGGCAAAGTTATTTTCTTCCCTCAAACCTTATAGAATTATAGTTGTGAAATCTATAAGGCCAAAAAAATAGAGCCCTGATTCCGGCAGGCTCTATCTTTATACATTTCTGGTTTCATTGCTGTAACTGCCCTGCCGCTTACCCGAAGCCGGCTTTAAGAATAAATACCTGCTTCCCTGATGCTAAGCTCAAGCGGCGAATATTCGCTGCTTCCGTCCCTCTTCAGCTGCAGGCGTTCCTGCAGCGGCGTCGTCCGGTTGCACATGAACCGCGGGACTCCCGAATGGTTCTGCGATGAAGCATGATACAGAAAAGGATGGCACAAAAAGACATCCCCCGGTGAGCCGGTTGTCTCCAGCACTCTCAGCTGCACACCGTCTTCATCGGTATACCAGCGCTTCATGAAAGTTTCAATCCGGCTGCCGGCGGTATCGCTCTCCCTCTCGTCCCCGGCTTTAAGACCATTATGAAGCGGAAGCGAATCCGGGGCGGATGTACCCGTCAATTCCGCCAGCCACGGATGGCTCCGGTTGGCCAATGCGATCGCATCCTTATGCTCCAGACCGCCGGGATGCCGGGAGAGAAGCTTGGCGACGACTTTATGGGAGCCTTCTGCAATTAATGTGCCTCCCCCGCGGTGGCCAACCTCCGAAAACAGGCATAAGCAGAGCAGCCCCTGATCCGGGCTGTCGACTGCGTGACGGAAGTGGATGCCGTCCCAATGCCAGCCTTTGAGCGGAACATCCCACGGTTTATCGGCATCAAGGGCAAAATTGACCGGCCACCAGCCGTAAGCAGCCTGAAACTCCGTTTCCCTGTATACGCTTCGGTTCACCAGACGCCCTGCTCCTACCAAATCCTCAATCCCGTCGGCCAGCCGAGGCGTATTGCAGCGTTGAAATTCCTCTGTGGCATAGTTCTCGTTGATCCGGATCAGCGGCTGCATCCAGGTTGCGCGATCCTGCTTCCTTACTCCCCGATCCTCCAGCTTGTTCCACAAATAATCCTGCGCGGCAAGCGCCGTTTGTCGCGGGAATGCTTCATCGAGCTTCACCCAGCCAAGTTCAATAAACTGTTCGATCTGGCTTTTGTTCAACACCTTGCCTGTCATAGCGATCCCTCACTTTTCGCGATTGATAATGCCCTGCAAGCAGCCTCCGGCCTTCTTAGTGGTGAACGAGCCGGTTTCCTTTTTTCTCAAATAGCCAAAGAATCGCCGTGACGCCGCGCGGGTAATATTTGCTGCCGATGATTTCCCCGGACAAAATTTGATCGCTCCAGCACCAGTAGGAGAGCTGCGGATGCAGCAGCCAGTTGACATGGGCCGCATCCGCCGCTGCGCCCTGCTCCTCCCATGGCAGATTCATAATTTCTCTGGCGATATACTGGGCCAAATAGATTTTGCTCAGCCATGAATTGTTGCTCGTCGACGAGAGCTTCCACGCCCCGTCCCCGAACAGGCATACGCCCGGCTCAAGAACCGTCTTGAGATGTGTCGCCAGCGCCTCCAGATAACCGCCGAAGCGTCCGCCCGGACTCAGCGCATCCTCGCAGCCGGTAAAGTACGGGAAGATCAGACCTTCGATTGCCGGAATAATCCGGGAATCGTTATTCTCGCCGATGACCGCAGGAATGTATCCGTTCTCTGTCAGCTGTGCCGTTACGGACGCCGCGCAGCGGTCGGCCTGCCGGCCCGCTTCTTCGGAAAGCTCCGCCAGCTTCTCGTCTGCAAACAGCTTCTCCATCGCTACATAGGCAGCCCAGCATTTCCCGGCCAAATAAATATTGTTCCGCGACTGGCCCAAAGAAACGTCCAGGCTGTCGTAGGTGGAAATCTCCGCCCCTCCCTGCGTGCGGGAGCTGTCGAGTCCCATCAGACCATTGCGCTTCTCCGCTTCAGGATGATCCCTGTTCAGCATGCTGTCGAAGCATTGGCGGATTACAGGCAGCATTTCCTCCCTGAACCCGGCATCTCCGGTCTGCTCGATGTACACAAGGGCGCAGAGCAGCCAGTTGACGAGTTCCTCATGGCTCATATACGAGAAGCAGTCGTCAATACCGGCGAGCTCGTAGGCGGAATATTGGGGGCGAGAGAAGACGTTCGCCACACCGATATCGTGGGTAAATGCTATTCCCCCGGGATATTCCCGTTCGTCGCCGGGGAAACGCACCTTGTCCTCGTAGCTGTAGCGCTTCACGAACAGCTCCAGCTCATTGCGGACCGTCCACGGATTCATCTTCAGTTCATAGAACAGCTGATCCGCTGTCAGATCCAGCGTATTCATCATCCTGTACTCGCCTTCATTGACGATCCAGATCGGCTCATCCGCCGCCTCCAGCAGCTGGGTGCTGCCGTAATAGCTGTGAATCGCATGATTCAGCATGAACCGCTGATCCTCGCTCAGAGCTTCCGCCTCGATCCAGCGGTCGGCCGTCTCACAGGACGCGGTCAGTTCGGCAAAGCGGTCCAGAGCAAAGTCCGCCACATCCTCGATGCTCGCAAAATAACGCGAGTAGTAATAAGACGCGTCGATGCCGGAAGTGACCAGCCCTCCGCGGTAGAAGCATATCGCGAACCGGTAGGTCCGCTTCTCGCCGGCCGGCACCTCCATCAGCAGCGCCCCTGTGCCGCCGAGGCCAAAGGCCAGATTATGCGAAAGACTCTCTCCCAGAATTTTTTCCAGCGAGAAGCCGAGCGCCGGCGTCACGCCGTCATCATCGGAAACGATGGCGGTGGAGCGTCCTTGGCCAATCCCGGTGAAGCGGTCCCCGCCCGTATCGCTCAGGCGGCGCATGGCGCTGTACCGGTCGCTTCCTTCATAGCCGAAGAAGCCTCTGCGCGCGGACGTTCCATGCGTATTGTCGAGCGTCAGCTCGGCAAACACGGCGGGCACGATCGCCTCCTTCATTGCGGCTTCATCCGCTTTACCCGGCTCGGGCACGGGACGGACAGGCGAGTAAATGCGGAATGTCAAATCTCCCGCCTGCCAGGTGTCGGTACCGGTCCTGAATTCACGTGTAATCGCTTTCTCGGGAAAGTGAACGATTCCGGTTGTTTTATCCTTTTCTCCCTGCTTCTCAACATCATAGCGGGCGCTCTCGTCCTCTACCGAGCCGAAGAATGGAAGCGCTTCATAATAATCGCCGCCGCTGGCCTGAAAACCGATATACACATTCTCGTCGGCCGGCCTGCCCAGCTCGAGTCCAAGCCCTCCGTTTTTGCCGCGGAACCCCAATGTAAAGCTGGCAAATGCGCCGATTGGTGAATGATGCGCATTAAAAAATTTATTAGACTGTGCCATAAGTCGTATCCCCCTCATCTCCATGGTCGCCATGCTGACGTGGCGAGTCACGTTCATCCTAGCATAATCGAATAGGGGTGACCATTGCCAAATCAATCAACAATTTACCCAAATCGGGCCATTTATGCTATACTGGCACCAACCAAATCCGCAAGCCAAAGGGGAGAATTACGATGGCCGGCTCCTTTCCTCCGCCGACTCTGGGCCATATTATCGAAGAAACGATACTGCCCGACGTGAATACCACCGTGAACCTGTTCGCTATCCACCTGCGCCGCGTCAGCGGGGAGTGGGAATATCCGCTTCACGAGCATACGCAATTCGAGATCAATTATGTATTGGAAGGCCAGCAGCTTATGAACGCGGACGGGAGCAGGCTGCTGCAGGAGGCGGGCGATCTGATCCTGTTCCGGCCCGGATATGCCCATTCCAGCAGAAGCGGCAATGACAAGCCGTTCACTTATTTCTGTCTTCATTTCAATATTGACGACCAGCTGTTCCTGTCCATGCTTAGCAGGATCAGGCAGACGCTCTTCCGGCGCCACAGCATGCTGACGCGTCAAGTGGAGCCTGTCCTGTCCAGGCTGATCGACATCGTCCGTGTGGCCGGGAGCGCAACCATGACCCAGCGGATGCGGCTGCATTCGGCGATCTTCGAATTATTCGGGACACTGTGGGAAGCCGTATCGAATGAAGCCGATCTGCTCTCTTCGTCTGCGTATGAGAAAGCAGAACTGGCTCACCAGATCCGCAATCGATTGCAGGGTCTGATGAGCCAGCATTTCAAACAGGGCGCCGATGCCCAGCGGCATTACGGCATTGACGATATCGCAGCGGAGCTTGGCATCAGCGTCTCCCATTGCAACCGTGTATTCCGGAACGTATACGGCATCTCCCCGCGCGCCTATCTGTCCGGACTCGTTCTGCACGAGGCCAAGCTGCTGCTGTCCAATCCGCTGCTGACCGTACAGCAGATCTCCTCCGTCCTCGGCTACCGGGACATCGCCCACTTCAGCCGCCAATTCAAGCGGTGGTCGGGGGTTTCGCCGAGCGAATACCGGCAGTCGGCTCAAGGCGAACTAATCCATTAGCTGCCCGCCGTTGACCTCGATAATTTCGCCCGTGATGTAATTCGCAAAATCCGAAGCGAGAAATAAAGCTGCGCCTACCGATTCCCGGGGCGTTCCCTCGCGTCCCATCGGAATGGTAGCCAGCGTCTTGCTCCTGATCTCCGGAGGCGTGAAGCGGTCATGGAAGGGCGTTGCAATAACACCCGGAGAAATGGCATTCACGGTAATGCCGTATTCGATCAGATCCTTGGCCAGCCCGCGCGTCAGTGTGCTGACTCCTCCCTTGGAGGCGGCATAGGCAGCCGAGCCGAATCCTCCCCCGTTGCGGGCGGCTATCGATGTAACGTTGATTACTTTGCCCGCGGATGAGTTTCTGAGCAGCGGAAGCGCCGCCTTGGTCACCAGATATACCGACTTCAGATTTACATTCATCACTTCATCCCATAACTCTTCATCCAGATCGACGAGACGGGCCCGTTTAATCAATGCTCCTGCATTGTTCATCAATATATCGATGCGGTCCCAGCTTCCCCTGATCTCCGCTATCATCCGCTCCACCTCAGGACGGCTTCCCACATCGCCGGCGACCAGCATGGCCTTGCGTCCCAACGCGGTAATTTCCGCAGCGACCTCCTCCGCCTGCTGCATATTGCTGTTGCCATGAACAATAACATCGGCTCCATGCCTCGCAAATTCGACAGCCGCGGCTCTGCCGATGCCCGTGCTGCTTCCCGTCACCCAAACGACTTTTCCGGCAAACGTATACATCCATGCACTCTCCTTTTTTAACTTATAGAAGTTATATAATGATTCACATCTATATACTTCTATAAGTTCCTGGCGAAGAAGCCTGCTTGCCGCCATGGGGACGAAAACAGGATTCTTCATGCTGAAAGCGATTGCTTATCATAGAATTACTTCTACTTCGCCTCCTGCTTTCCTGCCTGAGGCCGGCTATTATACAGCGGTTGGCCATATCCGGCGCAGCAAGAATAAAACAAAGAAGAGAGCATGATGCAGTTCGTCCGTACGTTCCTTCTTCAAGGAATCACCTTGCGCCTTCGCAAATCGTCGAAAATATCCATAAACATCGTTTCCGTCTCCACATACTCGTGGAAGCCGAAGCGGCGCGCCTTCGATCCGTCTGCGAACAGATCATAATCCCAGGAAAAGACAAAGTCAGCGAAGCCCCAGGAGGATACATCCTTATAGGCATGCCGTTCAAGGCCATGCCTCCCGATCATCGAATCCCACAAGCCCGCTTTGTCGGCCATGACGACATCAAGCTGCATGGGCAGGGGCGGCGCCGTCTCCAGATCAAAATAGCGGGCGATTTTCGGCCACATTTCGCTCCATCGGAACAAATCGCCGTTGTTGATGTTGAAGGCCTGATTCGCACAGCGTATGTCTGTGGCAGCCCAGACAGTGGCCTTGGCAAGGAGGCCGGCATCGGTCATTTCGAGCAGCTTGTCATAGGCCCCCGGCTTGCCGGGAAAACGCAGCGGCAGTCCCAGTTCCTTGCAGATCGAGGCGTAGACGGCGATCGCTACAGCCAGATTCATCGGGTTGCCAAGAGCGAAGCCTCCGACAACCGAAGGGCGGATAGCCGACCATGTCCAGTTTTTGCCCTTCTGCCGGTTCTCCAGATAGTTCTGCTGATCGACATTGAATTCAGGCGGCATGTGGCCGGCATCCGTCTCGCGGGCCGGCGTCTTGAACGGGCCCAGATGCGCGCCGTACACCTTGTAGCCCTGCATCAGACTTATATGCATCAAGTCGGGAGAAGCCTCTTCGATCGCTTCAACCGCATGGACCAGCATCCTGAGATTCGGTTCCACAAGCTCAGCCCAGCCCGGACGGTCCTGATAAGCCGCATAGAAAATATGCGTAACCTGGCTGAGGCTTCCCAGCTTCTCACGGGTATCCTGCTGATCGAGCAAATCCACCGCCACATGCCTGACACGGCCTGCCGCTTCCCCGCCCCGCCTGGACAACCCGATAATATCCCAGTCTCCCGTTCCCTCAAGATGATTGATAAGATTGCGGCCAATAACACCCTGTGCCCCCACTACAAGAGCTGTATTATTCTTTGCTGCCCGGCCGCCCGGCTCCGATACTGCATATTGAGAACGGTTATCCATAATAATTATCCTCTTTTCTATTTATATAGATTTATAGATATTAGCAGCAGAAAACAAAGCCTGCATCTCCAATCATTATGACTGAAGCAATGATGCAAGCTTTCAGATGACCATTAAATAACGCTTCGGACCAGTCCACCATCCACTCTCAGGGCGGCTCCATTAACGGCAGAGGCTAACGGACTGCAAACGAACACGGTAAAATCTGCGATCTCTTCAGGGCGAATCAGCCTTTGAATAATGGAAGTCGGACGGTTTTCCTTCATAAACTTTCTTTCCGCCTCGGCAACGGATAAATTCCCTTCCGGATACAGCGTCTCCAGCATCTGCTCTACCCCTTCAGTCAGCGTAGAACCCGGCAGGACGGCATTCACAGTCACATTGGTTCCTGTGGCAAGCTCCGCCAGACTGCGCGACACGGCGAGCTGCATCGTTTTGGTTGCACTGTAGTGGGCCATCTCCGGCGCCGGCACAATAGCCGATTCGCTTGCCATGAAGATGATCCTTCCTTCTCCGCGCCCGATCATACCATTCAGATAATGACGGCTCAGCCTGACTCCGCTCATTATATTGACCTCAAAAAATCTGAACCAGTCCTCGTCGCGAATCTCAAAGAAATCAGCAGGCTCGAATATCCCCAAATTATTGACCAGGATGTCAATCTCGGGAAACTGTCCGATAATGTCCTGGCAGCCCTGCTCCGTCCCCAGATCAGCCGCCGCGGGCTTCAGCATGGAACCGGGATATTGCGCTCCGATCTCCTGAATGACAGCATTCACTTTATCCGGATGGCGTCCATTAATTAACACGGTGGCTCCTTCACGGGCCAATGCGGCCGCAATCGCCTTGCCTATTCCGGCGGTTGATCCGGTTACCAGCGCAGTCTTGCCTTTTAATTGCAAATCCATGATTGTTTCCTCCTAATTGTTTAAGTAATTAAAATAGCTCCCTACCAAAGGCGCGCTCTTCCTATATTCTCCTTTAACCCTCAATACATACTTACGAAAATCCAGATATCTAATATTCTAGATATATAAGCTCAAAAAAAATGGGCCGGAAGGCTGGCAGCTAAAGCTCCTTCTCTATATACTCGGCAAATTCGCGAATCGTCTGTTCGTTGCGCCGGTAATACGTCCACTGCCCGACCCGCTCTGACTCCAGCAGACCTGCCTTCTGCATCGTATGCAAATAACTCGAGATGACGGATTGGGCAAGCCCCGCCTTCTCCTGAATATCCTTTACGCACACGCCCGGTTTGGTTTGGGTGTCCGTCTCATAATGCCTGCCGAAATGTTCAGCGGGATTCCTAAGCCATAACAAAATCTGACGTCGGGTTTCATTGGACAGCGCTTTGAAAACAAGTAAATGTTCCATATCCACATTATATCTATATTTATAGATTTGTAAATATCTATTTGCAAAAAAAAGAATGATCCTGGAATGGACCATTCAAGCCTGCAGCGTTTTTTTTGACTCTTGAAGGAAAAGGTGAAACGGCTATCGCCGCGTTAGCTTCCGGGATGGCGTTCAAAGTGCCCCGGGATGAATGGCTTTACGGAGCAGATGCATCGTTCCGTCCCCGTTATCGGTTTCGAAGGCATGAAAACGTTCATACCCTCTGCGTTCATACATGGACAAAAGCCAGGGATGTTTCTCCGCCGTCGCCAAAGTTACCGCAGATGCGCCCAGGCGCTCGCCTATGACCGTTTCCTCCACCCATGTGAGCAGCCTGCCTCCGAAGCCCCGGCCCTGATAAGCCGGATCCACGGCAAACCACTTGATGAAAGGAAGATCGGTTATGGACTTGATTTCGCCGTTTTTGGACAGCGTTACCGTGGCTGTGATCAGACCGTCAATTTCCAGCACATAACATTCATTATGCCTTATATTATCCTCAATCAGGGCAAGATCCGCATTCGCCGCGGGCCAATGAAGCTCAAGCTCCCGAATCGTTGCATAGGCTTCGTAGATAATGTGAAGCAGTCTCGGAGCATCCTGGAGGACGGCCAGACGATATATTTCGCTCATGGTTTCACCTCTGCTGTGTAATGTTAAAATATCCGCATTGTTTTAATCGGGATAGTAAAACAACTTTATCATCATCTCTTCCCCGCGGCTAATCAATTTATTCTATAAGCCTATACAAGCTTGTGCAAATATCAGCGTCTGCAAAGTTCGATTAAACAGTTGGATTATGATAATATTGCTTAATGGGTATTCGGATAATTGCAGCAGCTAAAAATCGTAACTTTATGCCCTGCTCAATCGTCTATTTTATATCGCTGTATTTCCGGGAGGTCAAGGATGGTTTTTTTGCTTAAAAAAATACTAGGCAAGCTGGACGGGATGATTTTGCTCCTTTTGCTTGTCTTTATGACAATCAGTATATTCTGCATATACAGCGCAACATGGAAGGATCCCGCCTTTGCCGGCTCCTATATAAAAATGATTTATTTTTATGTACTGGGCTTCGCCGTCGTTTTTGGCATGCTGTTTTTCAATTATAAAATTTTGTTGAAGCTGTCCCCTATTCTATATTTAATTGGGCTTGGTCTCCTGGTCTTATTGTTTTTTCGGGGACAAACGATTAACAATGCCCAGGGCTGGTTCACCGTCGGCCAGTTCAGCTTTCAGCCTGCCGAGCTTTGCAAGCTGCTTCTGATTCTGTTCCTGGCCTATTTTCTCTCCAAGCGCGAGGTGGAATCGCTCAGTCTGCTCAAGGAAGTTATCCCGATGGGCGTCATCACCTTCGTGCCGTTCCTGCTGGTGCTGATGCAGCCGGATCTGGGCAACTCTATCGGATATGTCATCATCTTCATCGTGGTTTGCTGGATGGGGAATATCCGTTACCGCCATGCCCTGATCGGTCTTGTCGTTGTCGCAGTGGTAAGCGGCGCTTCATTGTACAGCTACATCACATACCATGAACAAGTGAAGACCTTCATGGCTTCCTACGACAAAGAATATTGGCTCGATCGGATCGATGCCGTGCTGCTTCCGGAACAGGCCTCCGAGAAAGCGACCTACCATATGGAACGCGCGGTAATCGCCATCGGCTCGGGGTCGCTCGAAGGGGACGGCTATCTCAAGGGAAGCTCGATTCAAAGCGGCCGCGTCCCGTATACCTATTCCGACTCTATCTTTGTCGTCATCGGGGAAGAATTCGGATTCCTTGGCTGCTCCATACTGCTCATGCTCTATTTCTTCCTGATTTACCGGATGACCATCATCTCTCTAAGCCTTTCAAGCAAAAGGGGCATCTACATTATAGCCGGAATCTCCGCCATGTTCCTGTTTCAAATCTTTGAGAACATCGGAATGCTGATCGGCATCATGCCCATCACCGGGATCACCCTGCCTTTCATCAGCTATGGAGGCACATCCTTATTGATTAACATGATTTCGATCGGACTGGTGCTGAACATCCGGATCTATGACGATGTGGAGACGGAAGCGATGACCGTCGGCCAGCCCTCTGTATCCTGACTGATCCCAAGGCCCCTTCTCAACCCGCACAAGTTTATGAAACGCGCAGCCCACGTGGTTTGCGCGTTTTTTTCTGGCTCTTAACCTTGTCCGTTTGTGAATATTGTGTGAAACGAAAAAATCCGAATCATCGCTGAATTCCGCTCCCTGCGGGGGCGGAGACTTCGGGCTGCCGCAGCACATAGCCCAAACGGGTCATAGCAAGGAAACGGAGGGTTTGCTAGAATGAAACACATCTTGCAAGCGTCTGGGGGCCTTGATTTTGAAAATTAAACAATCGGATCGGAAATTTGTTGTCGCTGTCGTCATTCTGCTTATCGTCATGGCCGGTTATTTCGCTTACAGCATGCTCGGCAATCATACCGGCAAGCTGCCCGTTGTCATGGATTCACCGGACTTCACTCTTCAGGGTCTGGACGGAAATCCATTCACCTACAGCGCGGACAACACGGGGAATGTTCACATCATTGAATTTATGTTTACCCAATGCCCGGATATTTGTCCCGCAACGACCTACAATCTCGTGCAAATACAGGAGGAGCTCAAGAAAGAGGCCCTGTTCGGCAGTAAAGTGAATTTCCTGGCGATCTCCTTCGACCCTGCCAACGATACGCCGCAGGTTCTGCGCAAATATGCCGACAGGCTTGGCATGGACATGTCCGGCTGGTCCATTCTCACCGGGAAGGAAGAAGACACAAAGAAGCTCGCGGAGAAGTTTGGCATTTCCATCACGAAGATGCCCGACGGCACATTCGTACATACAGCCACCTCTCTGCTGCTGATTGACGACAAGCAGCGTGTTCGCAAGGTCTACCGGATGGGTAATGATATGGACAATGAGCTGATTCTCAAGGATATCCGTACGCTGGTCGACGAGAAAGGTGCCTGACTTTCGAATACACCATAAGGAGAGATGGCCATGCAAAAATGGACGATGTTTGTTTTAGTATGTATCGCAGGCGCACTATGTGTCGGTTTGCTGCTGTTCAACCTTCCTGCCAAGGAAGAGGAGACAGCGGGGAATGAACCGCCTGCTGTTTCCATACCTGATACCCCGGTGGATGCCCAGGCGGCGGAAGAAGTGTTCAAGAGCAACTGCGTCTCCTGTCATGGCGATCAGCTCCAGGGCGGAATGGGGCCCAATCTGACAGCCGTCGGAGGCAGCATGGACAAAGAGAGCATTTATACCCAAATCGTGCAGGGCGGCAATGGGATGCCGGGCTTTGAGGGCAAGCTTTCCGACGAGGAGATTGCCAATCTGGCAAAATGGCTGGCTGCGAAAAAATGATCCACCGCAAAATGGTTTAAATTGTGCATGCGTTCTGAATAAACCAAAGAAACCATCGCGAACGCTTGCGATGGTTTTTTGGCAGCCAGCCGCTGCCTGCCAGCTATGAGGATACCCGTTTTCAAGCCTTAGCCTTGTTCCGGGTTGACTGCATTTTCATCCATGTGCACGAACTCCCAGAGATGACCGTCAAGATCCTGGAAGCTCCATTGGTACATAAATCCAAGATCCACCGGGTCATTGGAAGGCGTTCCGCCTGCTGCCAGAGCGCGGTTTACGATTTCATCGACCTTATCCTTGCTGGCCGCCGACAATGCCACAATGACTTCCGTGCTTTTTGCTGTATCGGCAATTTCCTTGGTGGTGAAGGTTTTATAGAAGCTTTCAACCAGCAGCATAACAAATATATTTTCGCTGACAATCATGCATGTTGCATTCTCATCGGTAAACTGCGGGTTGAATTCAAAACCGATGGTACTGAAAAAATCGACGCTTTTGTTCAAATCCTTAACCGGTAAATTCACAAAAATTTTATCTGCCGTCACTGCCATAACCGATCACCTCTATGGTTTAGTTGCTTGCCATTCTTTCCCTTGATCTTAAGCTCCCGGACTTTGAACACCCTTGCTGATTTGGCGCCCTCCCTTACAAGCAGCTTACCAGTGCCTGAACTGTTTAGCTCTATATTCGATCTGAGTATAGCATAGAGAATATGAGATGATTTCTTATGGATTGCTATTTTCCGGTTCTGAACAGACAGCTCGGCCATTGAAATAATCCGCCAATTGCGGGGACTTCAGGCGTTATCCGGTTCCTGCGGGGCATCTGCCTCTTCCAGCGCCCGGATCATCCTGGACAGCCTCTTCTGCAGCTGGCCGATATCGGAATACGCGGCTGCGGTCAGCCTCATTAGCTCCGCGGCGGCTTTCTGACTGGCCGCCCTTTCTGCCGGACTCCGGTCATAGTCATCATCGGCAGGAAGCGAATGCGTGTCGAACTGGGCGAGCCTGCCGATCGGCCTTCCCTGGGCCACCAGCTCGTATACGGCTGATACGTCAGCAGCGTCCATCGCGCCGCGCGCTCCCTTCAACGGGCTGCTGTCCATCAGCTGGTCCAGCAATTCTGCAAGTCCGCTGTAATCTTCCATTGATATGCCGGGACGTGCCATATACTCCGTTTCACGGCCAGCGGAAACAGCCAGTCCTCCGTACAGCTCTTTCAGAGAATATAAGGTTTCCCCGACATCCAGACCCGGATGCATGTCAATCTCGACAAGGATATCCGTCACCGTTTTCACATCGAGCCTTGGTTTCACGACCGTTTGTCTCTCAATAAGCGCCTCCGCCCTGACAGGCAGCGCGGGGACATTGACCTCTTTGAAACTGTACTGTTGCCTGAGCTCGTCTGACAGCTTCCCTTTATATAAGCGGCCATCTTCGGATTCCATCCGGAATATTCGTCTGGCGGGATTCAACAAGATCAAGCTCCCCTTCACGCGAAACCTATCCGCCGATTCGGTTGTTTCATTGATCAACCCGCAGCCTGCTTGAAGCTGGCACATGCTCAGATCCACAGAATTCCGCTCACCGCCCGGCGCAGCCCATTCGATGCTTATGGAAGCAGACTGGTCCAGCAAAACGCGCAAAAAGTGCTCATATGCAGCGGCAGCCATGAGGGACAGCTTTCCAAGCCGCTCCTGAAGCGCCTTCAGGTCTCCGGTATCGCCAAGCAGCCTGACCATACTCCCTGCCGCGCGCGTTGCTGAGGTCACTCCGAACAGATCCGCAGTACCCTGGGAGGCAAGCCGGACGGCATGATCGCCGCGCTCCCTTATTTTGAAGATATTATCTGCGACAATGGAAGCCGGCGGCTTTCTTGAACCCCTCTTCCAGCGCTCGTCGAGGGAGTAGATAACGGCCTGCAGAGCTGCCACCAGCTCGTCCGTAACGCGTCCAGCCTCTTCATGGGGGCCGTCGGCGGCTGTCAGGTACAAGCTGATCACATCCCGCCCAATAATCCCGGCTTCCATTTCCGTTGTATTTTCAAAAAAACCAGACAGTTTGCCCACCTCAACGATCAAGTGAAAGTTATAGCATAACTATAGTATAAATCACCCAGTCAGACAAAATAGTCAAAAAAAAAAGAAAACCCGAATATATGGGCTTTCCCGATATGCTGCTGCCGCAGCGGCCTGTTTCAAGTTCAAAGAATTCGTTCTGCAATGAATGGAATGGCGCGCTTGCGCTGATCTAGGGTTCAATCTGAACCGCTTGATGGCTTTCAATGCTGCGGTACGTATCGAATACCAGCCGAAGCGTTCGGAGGTTGTCTTCTCCCGAGGTCTGGAATGGCCTGCCCGATGTGAGACAGTCGATAAAATGCGTCTGCAGCCGGAAGTGGCTTTCCTCGTGATCAAGCTCCGTCTGTTCCGCCACTACCGTTTCATAGCCGTTATTATCGATGATAACGATTTTCCCTTGATCTCCATACATCTTAAGCGTCGCTTTGCTTCCATCGACAACGAAATGCTCGACGAAACGGGCATCGACCTGATCTTCAATGATGGGTCCCGTCAATTCCCGGCGCGATACCCAGCATAGGTCCATCATTCCGTAAAAGTCATCGTATCCCAGCGTGACGACGCCGGAGTCCTCCCCTTTTACATGGCTGCTGAACGACCTGGCTTCTGCATAAAGCCTTTTTGGTTCCCCAAAGAGAAAACGCCACGTATCAAACCAATGCGGGCCCATTTCATAGAACATCAGCCTGGGCATTTCCGCCAGGAAAGGCTGCGGGAGGCTGGCCCCCGGCACCATTCGTTCAGTGAAGAAATCCGAATGAATGAACCGGGCGACACGAATATCGCCAAGAGCGCCGGAATCCAGCACCTCCTTGATAGTCTGGATGGGCTGCAGCCAGCGCCAGTTCTCGGTCACCATCAAGCGTACGCCAGCATCCCGGGCGGCCTCAACTATCGCCTCCGCTTCCTCATAGCTCGGTGCGAAGGGCTTCTGGCACATGACAGCCTTGCCCGCCGCGGCTGCCGTTCTAACCATGGCAAGATGCGTCTTCGGAGGGGTGACGAGATCGACAATATCAATATCCGCATTCGCCAGCATCTCTTCAAGCGAGCTGTAGAGACGTTCATGGGGAACCCCGTATTCGTCGGCCTTTTTCACCAGCTTCTCCGTGCTTCTGTTGCACAGGGCATGAATCTGAACGCCGGGAATCCGGCTCCATGCCTTCAGATGCTTCCCGGACCAGAAGCCGGTGCCGACCAGTCCAACCTTATACATGCCATGCGCCTCCTGTTCCGCCGCCATTATTTCAGCCCTTCCGCTTTGTTCGGATGAAGCATCATGTCGACCTGCTCATAGAGCTTATCGGGCTTGTAGAGGTCCTGCCAGCCTTCCTTGATCATGGCTTTGCGCCCGTAATCGATTGCGATCAGACAAGCGTCGGAGAACGGATTTACTTTCTCGAATACGATGCCAAGCTGGATGTTGATATGCCCCAGCATGAAATCCTTCGCCGCCTCGTAGGGGACCCCGTTCTTCACCGCTTCCTCCATGGCCTCGCCCAGAATCGTCACCACCATCGAACCGATCGTTTCCGCCATTGCCGGCTCAAGCATGGCCATCTGCTCCAGTGTTATCCGGTGCGACCTCATGACAGGGGCGTACATCTCCCTGGCCAACTCTTCGCCAATTTGATAATGCTCCTCGGGTCCCTGCATCAGAGCGCATACGATAGCCTGCTTCGCAGCGACGCCGCCGAAGAAATCCCGTTTTGCCTCGGGCGTTACTTCATCGTTGAATACAGGCGGGTGGCAGGGGTGCGTGACAAAATAGGTGATATCCCCCCGCTCTGGAAGCTTGCCTAGATAAGCTGCCGCCGGATCGAGCATCATTAAGATAGCGCCTTTCTTCATAGCCGGCACGACGGAGGCCGACACGTCGCCGATAGCGGCATCCGGCACGGCCAGAATAATGATATCTGCATCAATCAGCGCTTCCTGCTGGGGAGTTGTCGCAAGTCCCCGTTCGGAGAGCCGTTCGACACCTTGCTCGTTGATTTCCACATAATGAACATCTAATGTTCCTTTTTTCAAATTATCGGCAATTCTGCATCCCATCTTGCCGCCGGCGCCGATTAGCGCGATCGTTTGTGTACGCATAAATCCTCCTGATTATAGATGAATTTGAGTATGCCGGATTAGCAAACCGGGAAAATCGCGCCGGTGGCATCCTGAATATGGCTATGACGAATGTCCCTGTCCTTCAACTCCTGAGCTTAAGGTGCCGCATAGCCCTTGGAATCATCGTCCAGGATGAGAACCCAGTCGTCGTTTCTTCCGCTTGATGGCGGGAAAAATTTGACCTCCGCTTCGTTCTTGTACAGGCCTGCCGGCTGCGTCTCGCCGATCCGTGGATCATACCAGCTCGCACGGATACTCTCTCCGGCAATAATTCCCATCCTGACCTGGAAAGGGAGTCCGTTCGGGCTGTAGATGAAGGCATAGTCGGAGCCGCGGCTTGCCTGGATATGATTGGCGCCGCTATCATTGCCGATAACCAGGCTTTGATCCGGAATACGGTCAAAGAACGGTCTGGATTCGATCAGCCTGCGGGCATGACGCATCTGCATGGCACCCGGACGGACGATGGCCTGCCTCCAGTGCATAATAAAATAATCGCTTTGCTCCGTGGTCATCGACCAGACGCTGTGATGTCCGTACGTATGTCCGAATGCGCCTGCGAATAAAGCCCAGTATGCCGCTTGTCTGACATCCGCCGCATCGAAGTAGCCGTTCACCGCCTTGAAATTGATCGGGTGATCCTCATAGCATGGCTCGGCATCCAGGGTCGGTTTGACAGGAGCCAATCCATAATCGTGGCTAACATGCTCGTTATTGGCGGTGTTAAGCGCACCGTGACCGGATTGAATCATATTGAAATCAAGCCAGCTCTCGTCATGAAGCTGCTGCGATGAGGATTTTCCGCCCATGGGATGAAACGTGATCAGGTGCTCTCCGCCATCCGCCTGTTTAATCCCTTCCGCCATGGCCTGGATAACATCGAAATGCTTGCTGGTCACTAGCGGCCTGTCCCCGCCAAGAATCCAGATAATATTGCCGTTTGCCTTGTATCTGCTGGCGATCCACTCCCCGTATGCCTTGGCATTGCTCTTCGTAAAGATTTCCGGACCTTTGCCCCACATGCGGTTGTACTTGTCCCCCCAGGTGGGCAGAAGCCCGATATAGAGTCCCAGCTCCGCTGCCGCATTAATGATGAAATCCATATGCTCCCAATAGCCGTATGCTCCGTCTTGCGGCAGATCAGGCAGAAGCGGATCGTATTTCCCTTGGCCGTTCTGAAGGAGGGGCAATCTGCCGTATGCGTTCTCAACGGTGAGACCCTCGAACTCTGACAGGGCCACAGCCTGAATAACGGTAAAGCCTGCTTCCGCCCGGTTTTGCAAATATTCCAGTGCCTCATCCTTATTCAACCTGTGAAATAGCTCCCATGCTGTATCCCCCAGCCAGAAGAACGGAGTGCCGTCCTCCTGTGCCAGATAACGCCGGTTGTCGCTGACTTTCAACTTCTGAAATTTGCTGCTTGTCGTCATGTTTACTATCAACCTCTCTTATTGGGATTTATGTTTGCAATTAACCTTTCACGCTGCCGAGCCGGATCCCGCTGACGAAATATTTTTGCAGGAACGGGTAGGCCAGCAGGATCGGAATAGCGGCAACAATCATCTGCGCGCCCTTAACGGAGCGGTCGTTCAGTTTGGCTAATCTCTCAGCTTCAGTGGCCGACATGGTGGCAAAGTTGAATTTCACAACAATCGTCTGCAAATAGCTCTGCAGCGGGTAGTTCTTCGCATTTTGCATATAAATCAATCCGTCGAACCAGGAGTTCCAGTGTGCGACCAGACAGAACAGCGTAATCGTGGCGATTGCCGGCGTGGAGACAGGTACGTAAATCTGCCAGAGCGTCCTCCAGTGGCTCGCACCGTCAATATTGGCCGCATCCTCCATCTCTTCCGGAACCTGGCGGAAGAAGTTCAACATGAGAATAACATTGAACACCGTCACGGCGCCAGGAAGCACAAGCGCCCAGATCGTATTCATAATACCAAGTTCCTTGACCAGAATATAGGTCGGAATCAGACCGCCGTTGAAAAGCATGGTGAAGAAGAACACCCACACATACACCGCTCTCATACGGAATTTTTCCTTGCTTTTGGACAGCGGATAGGCCAGCAGAATAACCAGCACGACGTTCAAGGTGGTACCGATTGCCGCCCGCTCCAGCGTAATGCCGAAGGCCCGCCAGAATGCCTCCCGGTTGAGAACGTATGAATAGGGCTCCCACGTGAAGCGAACGGGCCAGAAGCGTACCAGATTTCCCGTTACGGCGGAGTTGTCGCTTAAGGAAATCGCGAGAATATGGATGAACGGAATGAAGCAAAGAACACAGACCAGAGATAGGAAGATAATGTTGAATAGGTTGAATATTTTTTGCCCTGTCGTTTGTCTTGCGGGCATAGTCTTCCCTCCTTAGAAAAGTCGGTAGTTGAACAAGCGGTATGCGGTCAGGTAGGATATCGAAATCAGGATAAAGGACACGAAAGATTTCAATAATCCGACGGCAGTCGATGGACCGAATTGAGCTTGCAGAAGTCCCATGCGGTACACCATCGTGTCGACGATATCGCCAGATTCATAGACCTGCGGACTGTACAGATTGAAGATCTGATCGAAACCGGCATCCAGTACACTTCCGAGACTGAGCACCATCAAAAGTACGATGATCATATGCATGCCCGGCAGCGTAACATGCCAGGTCTGTTTCCATCTGCCCGCACCGTCCACGGCAGCCGCCTCGTAGAGGGAAGGATCAATGCTCGTAATCGCCGCCAGATAAATGACGGTGTTGAAGCCAAATGTCTTCCACACGTCGGAAGCGACCATCGTATACGGAAACCAACTGTTCTCGCCGAGGAAATAAATCGGCTTGATTCCGAAAATACCCAGGAAGCTGTTCACGATGCCTCCGGATGGGGATAAGATATCGACCAGAATACCGCCCAATATAATCCACGAAAGAAAATAAGGAAAATAAATAACGGTTTGCATGACACGCTTGAACAGCACATTGCGGATTTCATTCAATAACAAGGCGAATGTGATCGGTACGATCAGTCCCATAACGATCTTCATAATGGCAATGAACAATGTGTTCCAAATCACCTGCCAAATGTTTGGCATCGAAAAAACATACTTGAAGTTGCCAAATCCAACCCAGTCCTGGTTACCGAAAAGACCCTTGAGCGGTATAAAGTTCTGAAACGCAATCGTAACGCCGATCATAGGGATGTATGAGAAAATGATAACAAGAACCAGTCCCGGAAGCAGCATCAGATGGAGCGGCAGCTCTCTTTTCTTCCTGTATTTACCCCCGCCTGCGCCGGTTCTCAGCTTCTTCGGGGCCGTTATTTCAGTTTGCATGCAGCTCCCTCATTCCAGCTTATAGTATAGATAACAGCTGCAGGTGCCCTTGCAATGCCATCCAGGCACCTGCGTAGGATCCATCGTAAATTTGCTGTCTTTACTTACCCAGTGCGGCGTTTACCTCCTGTACGACCTGCTCGCCGCCGAGACTGTTCCATTCCTTGACCATATTGTCAAATCCGCTGTCCGCATCGGTCTTGCCCAGAATGATGCCGGTGAGCGTCGTGACGATCAGCTCATCCATCGAGCTTCCCCGGGTAACCTCGGTCGGCGTCGGAGCACCCAAGTACGCATCCCACATAACCTGATCCGGATACGTTTCGTCAATGAACGCAAACGGCGTATCCGTGGGGCCGAACATCATCGAGATGGACCAATTGCCGTCCTCCATGGATTTGTAGAAGCCTTGCCCGGATCCCTTCAGGCTGTCCGTA
The DNA here is from genome assembly GCF_056269255.1 of Paenibacillus sp. JT31N17. Classification (NCBI taxonomy): domain Bacteria; kingdom Bacillati; phylum Bacillota; class Bacilli; order Caryophanales; family Paenibacillaceae; genus Paenibacillus; species Paenibacillus sp. JT31N17. The sequence goes on along the minus strand of NZ_JBWDNP010000001.1, from coordinate 417,751 downwards.
GTACCATCCTTGAGCGCCTGCTTGATATCCTGATGTCCCTTAAGGTCAATCATCGGATCCAGCGTGTATACCGGCGACATCCACCAAATCCCGTCCACGCCATTCTCGCCGAAGTATTTGTTGAATTCGGCATTTTCACCAAACAAGGCTTCAACGTAAACATTCATCATTTTGATCAGGTTCTCCGGATGCTGCGTTCCTTTCTTCACGACCAACCAGCCGTCGGCTGCAATCTTCAATGGAATGGTCGGTTTATCGCCGGTCTTGGTCGGCAGCGGAACAACGATCCACTTGGCCGCCGGATCATTCGCAAGTGTCTTCTCCGCTGTAAACGCCATCCAATGCGGCCCGTAAAACATGCCTGTCTTGCCTGCTGCTACGGATTCCATTGCTTTGGGATTGTCCTTCGACCCGAATTCCTTGTCGAGCAGACCTTCCTTGAACATCGTCTGGAGAAGGGCAAGCGGCTCCTTCATTTCCGGCTGTACGACACCGCGGTCCACCTTGCCGTTCTTCTCGATCCAATTGAGTGGATAAGCGTTATAAGCCCAGAACAGCCCCTGCATGTTGTACCGGAAATCATTGTCGATTTCCAGACCGAAGGTGTCGTCCTGGCCGTTGCCGTCAGGGTCGTTCTTTGCGAATGCCCTTGCAATTGCAAGGACGTCATCCATTGTTTTGGGACGGGAAAGGCCAAGCTTCGTCAGCCAGTCCTCGCGGATCCAGAGATGATTATAGCCATTGGTTGAAGGCATCTTCAGCGGAATGCCGTATCTTTTGCTGTCGCTCGTGACGGGCTCGAAGATCCGGTCCGTTTCACTTTCGATGATGCTCTTGAGCAGCGGCGAGGCGTACTGGTCGTAAAGTGGGCCCATTTCCTCAACGGCTCCGGCATCCATCAGCTGCTTCATATCGGCTGGCTGGTCAACCTGGAATATATCAGGCAGATCCCCGGAAGCCATGGACAGCTTGAGCTTCTGATCGTACGACGTAGTATCAGGGGCCAACATTTTGTATTCAACCGTTACCCCCACTTTCTCCTTGAACATGCGGGTCCAGCGGTTGTCGGTAAGCGTTTCTCCGGTCTGCTCTTTCAATTTGGCGATATTCTCATCATTTTCATTCAAATTTCTGCCGAACGTATAAGTGATTGGTTCATTGCCTGAAGGGTCGGCTGCATTGCTGCCCTCTGCTGCTCCTTCGTTACCCCCTGCATTGTTACCATTCGAATTGGAACAACCAACGATTGCGGCGATCATAAGCATGGCTAGACACAATAGAGACCATTTTTTTATCACTAGCGCAAACCTCCCAGATCTAATTTTGTATTGATAACGCCAGCCTTGCGCATGATTCTTCTCAGGCAGATTTTTATGAAGCGCTTACAACTCAAATCAAATACATCTCGTTGTGATTAACCCCATACATATTGATTCGGGCATCCCGTCCATTTGGAAGCAGTGGCCTGCCCGGATATGCGTTTGGCAATCCCCCTTTTCCTGTACCTGTAATGATCATCTTTGACCGGCAGCCTATCCCCGACCGGCGGCAATGCCGCCTGCAGTGCTCACCGCTGGCTGGCTGGAGCCGGATGCAGCCGTCCACCAGTGATTGACTCGCCCCATTGATATGCCTCAACCAAAAATCGTTTACGAATACACAATACAACATTGTATTCAAATTGTATACAATAAATATTTATTTTATTGACATCCGCTCTTTCCGGCTGTTAATCTAGAATTGTATTCAATAATGGAGGAGCCATTTATGAAATTTGGTCTCAGTACTTATACGCTTACTTGGTCCATCGGCGTACCCGGATATTCCGCACCGGTCCGTCCTCTTGGCGCAATTGGCCTGATCGAGCTTGCCGCCTCGCACGGTCTGGGGCTGGTGCAGATTGCGGATAATCTGCCGCTTCAAGATTGCGGCGCCGCGGAGCTTGCAAAGATCCGGAAAGCGGCTGAAAGCTGCGGCGTGCGGATTGAAATTGGAACGCGCGGCACGGAGCCTGCCCATCTTCTCCGGTACTTGTCCATAGCGCAGCAGCTGGATGCTGTCCTTGTGCGCACGCTGATTACAAGACCGGGCATCGACGAGGCCGGGCAGGAAATTGAAAGCGTACTTCCTGCGTTCGAAGCGGCCGGGGTGACTCTTGCCATCGAGAATCACGGGCTTCATACAACAGCACAGCTTGCCGGTCTGCTGCAGGGACTCGGCAGCGCCTATGCCGGCTGCTGTCTCGATACCGTCAATTCCTTCGGCGCGCTTGAAGGCCCGGAAATGGTTATTCAAGGGCTGGCCCCCTTCATCGTGAACCTGCATATTAAGGACTTCGAAATCACACGCGTCGATCACCAAATGGGTTTCGTCATCCTCGGTACGCCGGCAGGGGCCGGACGCCTGGATATTCCCGGACTGTGGAAGGAAATCATGCGCCGCGGCAGGATTCCGACGGCCATATTGGAGCTTTGGACGCCTTATCAAGGTTCCGTTGAGGATACAATTGCCCTGGAGAACCGCTGGCTGGCCGAAAGCATCGCATATTTGAATTCACTGGAGCTGGAAGGAAGGGAGGACTGACATGGCCGTTACACTGAAGGAAAAAGCTTATGCCCAGCTTCGTGAGCTGATCATGAGCGGAGATATTCACACGAGCGGACATCTGACGGAGAAGTATCTGGTCGAGCTGCTCCAGATGAGCCGCACCCCGATCAGGGCGGCGCTGGAACGTCTGGCTGCCGAAGGCGTGGTGCTCTACTCGCCGAACAAGGGACTCAGCCTGCCTGAGCATTCCTTCCGGAGAGTCGTTGATTTTTTTGATTTCCGGATCGCCATTGAAGGTCATATTGTTTATAAATTGGCTTCGCGCATCTGGGAGGAATCGGAGATCGCCTGGTTCAGGAACAATCTGGCGGAGCAAAACGAGCATAAGCAGAATCTCGATTACGCTGCCTTCACCAAGGCGGACACGCTGTTCCACAGCCAGCTCGCGATTCTTTACGACAATCAGGAAATTGTCCAGACGATGGAGCAGCTCCAGGACAAGCTCTTCCTCGTCGCTTTGGGCGTGCTGAAGAAGGATAACGCCAGGATTCAACGCTCCTATGAAGACCACTGCGACATCTTCGAGTTCATATTGGTTAATAAGCCGGAAGAAGCACGGGCTAAAATGATCGAGCATCTGGAGTTTGGCGCGAGAATTCTCGTTTTCTAAAACTGTCGCCCCCGTACCGCAGCTGCTTCCCCGATCGCCGCTGGGTCAGATTTGAACCGGCCGCCATTCTGCCGCTCTTAAAGATGCACGCCGGAAATAAAATCAGTTCTGGCCTAAGCTCTCAATCACAGAAAAGGGATAAGGTTCTCGTCATCGTGAATGACAGTACCTTATCCCTTATGTTGTGTCACGCCTGCTCTGCTTCTTTCAGATGCTTATCGAGACAAGTGCTGCAAATACAGGATTTTCCCACCTGGCTTGCCGGTACGCGTTCCAATAACTCTTCAGGAAATACAGCCCCGTAGCACCAGCACGAGCCCTGCGGATCTCCCGCCGGATTTCCGCATTTGTTGTCTCCGCCGCAGATGGGGCACCGTTTAACATCCTCTTGTATCATGGCTTATTCGGCCCTTGTCGAGTCCCTGAACGGACACCTACGGGCTTCCCCGTCCTTTCTCCAATAACTGGATCTGTCAATATGAGCTGTTGGTTGTAAGCCCGAATGAGACTACCGCGAAATGAAGCTGCCCTAAATCGCATCATGCGCTCCATTAGAGGCCGCTCCCGCTTCACTCAATCAGGCAAGCCGCGGATCGAAGCTTTGCTCCTTGGCCAGCTTGCTGTACAGCTCCTTCACCTTCTCCGAGCCTGCGCTGGGCACGGTTACCTCGACTGTAATGTAGAGGTCCCCGGCAGTTCCATCAGGCTTGCGCATCCCTTTGCCTGATAACCGCAGCTTCTGGCCTGCGCCGATACCCGGCGGCACCTTCACACTCAGCATGCTCCCGCCGGGCAGGCGAATCTTCGCCTCCGTGCCAAGCGCCGCGTGCCAGGGAGCTACCAGCAGCTTCGCGGCAAGATCGTAACCATCGACCGCATACTGCGGATCCGGTTTGATCTGCAAGGTTACATACAAGTCTCCTTTGATGCCTTTTGCGGTGACGCCGCCCATTCCCTTCAAGCGGATACGCTGGCCGCTGGCTACAGATTCCGGGAGCGTGATGTTCAATTCCTTCTCCCCCACTTGAACGCGGACCTTGCCTCCCCGGACGATTTCATCCAGCGTTACGGATAAAGCGGCATCCTGATCCGCCGGATCATCGCGGGTATCCCAGCCATCCTCATTGAAAAAACCGCGCCCGCCCTGCGCTCCGCCAAAAAACTGCCGGTACAGATCATCAAAGTCCGCTTGTCCCGCCTGGGAGTTGGCTGTGCGGAAGCTTCCTCCCGCCCCCTGCCCGTTGAAGCCGCCGCTTTGCCCGTAACCTCCGGCATGAGTCCGTTCGCGCCAATGCTGCCCGTAGCGGTCGTAGCTTTCCCTCGATTCATCGTCGGAAAGCACTTCATACGCTTCCTGTCCTTCTTTGAAGCGCTGCTCCGCTTCAGGCTTTTTGTTCACATCCGGGTGATTGGCTTTAGCCATTTTCTTATAGGCTTTTTTGATATCTTCCTTGCTTGCCTTGCGGTCAACGCCAAGAATAGCATAATAATCCTTTGCCTGTGCCATCGGCTCCACCCCCTACACTTGGTCAGTTAAGGTCAAACCATCTTTAATAAAAAGCACACGGCATAACGGTCATCCCACCCGCTGCCTGTGCGTTATCCATGTACTTCGTGATTGTCTTTATTATACATCTTTAGGCTAAATCAATCAAAACAGCGCCTCTGGACAAGGGCACGGCAATGCCATTATTTCAGCCAACGGGGCGCCCACCAGTTCCATTTGCCAAGCCAATTCATAAGGGAGGGCACCAGTATCAGGCGAATTACCGTCGCGTCGACAAGAACAGCCGCTGCAATGCCAACACCCAGCTGCCGCACACCGGCAACCTCTCCGAAAGCAAATGGAGCAGTGACTGCAACCATAATTGCGGCAGCCGAAGTAATAATTCTGCCTGTTGAGACAAGTCCCCATCTTACCGAGTACTCATTATCGCCTGTTTGCCGATGGATCTCATAAATCCGCGATACCAGAAATACGCCATAATCCATGCTGATGCCAAAAGCCAGTCCGAATATAAAAACAGGAATCATGATCGCAATGCTGCCCGGAGCAATACCGAAGAATCCTCCCTGGAAGACCCAGACGAGAATGCCGAATGAAGCGCCAATGCTCATAAAATTCATCAGAATCGTCTTGAGGGGAATCAGAACGGAGCGGAATGCGAGGAACAGCACGGCAAAATTGGAAACAAAGATAAATGCCAGAACCTGATGGATATGGTCAAAGACCGCATCGTATACCTCCTGCTGATACTTCGCTTCTCCTCCCAACAGGAAGGGGCTTGCTGATGCAGCCCCCCGCTGCTCCCACTCCCTGAGCCAGGACATCACTTCACGTGAAGAAGGCTCTCCGGCGAGCATCACTTGAAGCGACGGATATCCCCCCTGGAGCTCATCCACCCGCAGCACACGGGGATCGGTTTTCAGTGCGAGGGTAAGCGGGCCGGCATCGATCGGATTCCGTTTGTTCTGCTCCTGCCGCTCCTCCCCGTCCACGATATAGACAGTTGAAACGGAAGGGGAAATAAACTCGGCTTGATAAACATCGAAGGCCAGGCGGGACTTATAGTCAGGCGGCAGGGAACCGGCATCCGGGACCGCGAGCTTCATACCTGCAGCAGGCAGAATACAGACGCCCAGAAGGAAGAACGCCAGCAGAGCAGACCGGCGTGGTCTGTTCATGATAAAGGAAGACCATGCAAGCCAGATAGGGGTCCTGCGGATTGTCGGTGCAGAGCTCCGCTTCACCTGAATCGCAGGCCACAGCATGGCCAGCAGTGCCGGAACCAGCGTTAGTGCGGCCAGCGCCGACACAACAAGCACCGTCATGGCCCCGATAGCGACAGTCGTAAAAATAGGCAGCGGGATAAATAATATCCCGAGCAGTCCAAAAAACACGCTTAGAGCGGAATACAAGATTGCTCTCCCTGCGCTTTTCATCGTTGTGATCATCGCTTGTTCCACTACCGCGCCGCTCGTCAGCTCTTCCCGGAAACGGCTGACCAGCATCAAGGCAAAATCGATACTAAGGGCAAGTCCCACCATCGGGATTACATTCAGGACAAAGTTCGACAGTCCGATCTGGGTTCCGGCCATGTACATGATCCCCATAGAGCCTGCAACCACCGTTAATCCAACCATCACAGGGATGACGGCCGCTGCGATACCACCGAATGCGAGCAATAAAATGATAAAGGCGGCAGGGATTCCGATTGTCTCCGCCTGTCTCATATCATGCTCGCTTGCCTGGTTGACATCGGCCTGCACCGCCGCTTTCCCGGTTATGCCAACGGCCATATCCCGGTCAACCGGCAGCCTGCTGCGCAAATCCTCCAGAACGGAGGCCCGATCGCCGATCCCGATATCGGAAGATAGAACCGCGTAGGCATAATTCCCCCTCATTCTTCCGGCCCCGTCAAGCGGGGACCATGCTTGACCCACTCCTTCTGCAGCTTGAAGCTGCCGCATCGTCCGCTCAATGAAGCGTCTGAATACTTCCGGAGATACCGATGCTCTCTTCTCGAATACGAGAATAACAGGCTCCTCGGGGATATGAAAGTCAGCTGCGAGAATCCGCTTGACCTGTTCACTGGCTCCTGCCGGAGATAGGCCGTGATCCTGCAGAACACCAGGCAGCCGGGAAGCAAAGAACCCAAAAAAGGCCAGGAAGAACGCCCAGAGGAGAAGGATTATTTTCGGATGGCGAAGCGACATCACCGCAAGCAGATGGAAGCCCATAACCATGCTCCTAACGGATGTATTTCTAAGAATGATCGCTCAATCTCGTTGCCTGAACCATGCCGAATGCCAGCCGGGGCGTAAATTGCGCTGCGCCCAATACCAACCGGGGCAGCACAGGGACGCCGAACATCCATTGAAGCCGTCTTCCCCATCGCAGAGGACGCCGGAACTCGCGAAGAACCGATTGTGTGTAGAGATGCTCCCACTCCTGGAGAGAAATTTTCCCGCGCAGATAGCCGCCAGCAAGCGGCGCGCACAGCTCTGCCGACCGCAAAGCCATTGACATGCCGTCGCCGCATAATGGCGGAATCATGACCGTTGCGTCGCCCACCTGGGGAACAGCATTCCAGGCCAGCAGCTCCCGCTTCAGATTGACCGGCGCGACAGCCGCTTGCGTGCCCGCAGCCGGAACAGCATGGGCCAGACGCCCGGACAGCCGTAAATTTCTGCCGGCTGCGGCATGGATCATTCCGAGAACGGATTTGTCTTCTGTATGCCCGAATGTTCCTTGCCGCAGAAGAGCGGCTGCATTGACATAGCCGTCCTCGACCGGCGAAATTCCCAGATACCCGCCAGGGAAAAAATACAGCTCGACAACCGGCTCCTTCCCGATTCCCGAAAAATGGGACTTCACCCCTATATACCTGTCCTTTATGGAACGCTCGGGCTGACCGCTGCCGGGAAGACCCGAGCGCGGATTAGCGCCCCATGCGGCAATGACAATCCGCGCCTGATAGGTTATCCTTCGCTTGCCCTGCCTGGCCTCAACGAGGTATCCCGGTCCGCTTGTATAGACGGACGTCACGGTTGTGTCCGTCTGCACCTGGACACCGGCCCGCAGCGCCCCGCGGTGAAGCTCGGAGTCCAGCCGATAGCGGCTTATTCCAAGCGCCGTTCCGGGCAGCGGAATTTCCAGCTGCTTCCCGCGATTGAAGATCAGACGCGTCCGGCTGATCAGGACGGGACCGATCTGATCCAGCGCTTCCTGCAGGCCCAGCGCCTTCAGCATGCTCTGGGATTCCGGAGAGAGAAATTCGCCGCACACTTTATGGCGGGGAAACGAATGCCGGTCAACCAGCAGCGTGTTCCAGCCCTGCCTGGCCAGCGACAGGGCCATGCTGCTTCCGGCAATTCCCGCCCCCAGCACAATGGCGTCATACATCATTCTTTCCAACTCCTATGGAAGGATCGGTTAGCGTTTGTCTTTTGAATGACAACGGCATATCGGAACAAAGGCCGCCATGAATAAGTCATCTGGGGATTTTCAAGTGCGAGTTGAAGCTTCCTCCAATCGGATGAGCGAAAGCCTTTTGCCACCGATAATGGTCCATCATGCCTGATATACGGGTTTTTGGAAATCAGCCGCGCCGTAAGCCATACCGCCGACCAAGGTATAAAGTGGCGGTGAATGTCATTGATCACAACTCCGAGCCGCGATACGTCAAGCAGCCTTTCCACCACCCCGGGGAGCTCGTCCTCCGGAAAATGGTGAACAAACTGCGTTCCCGTAACCACATCCGCAATGCCTTCCTGCAGGGCAAACAAATCCTTCCGGATCACCTTGACCCGCGGTTCGTTCCGGAAGAGTATTCTGGCTTCCACACAGGCTTCCTCCGTAAGATCAACCAAAGTGACGGTCATGGCAATCTTGTTCCTGTCCGCCCATTTCAGAAGACGGGCGTTCACATCTCCCGAGCCGGAGCCCGCATCCAAAATGGACAAGGAGGCCGGCCTTCCCGCTTCCACCCATAATCGTCTGACTCCGAGGAGTGTAGGCGCCGCAGCCGCGAAGATCCGGTTCAAGCGGCGCAAATGCCGCAGCGCCTCGCGCAGCTCCGGCCCGCCTCTTGCGAAGTCATCCATCAGTTCCGGCTCGGCGGCGCGCTGCCTCAATCTTTTAAACACTTGAACTCGCAACAGGCTGCTGTTCAATAATGGTGGCCGGCAGGTAGGTGAATTTGATTATTTCCACCGTAAGCCCTGGTCCGAATGCCAGCGCAAGCCCGCTTACCCGGCTTGAACCGGCTGCTTCCAGCGTCCGCCTCATCTCGTCCAGCACGAACAACAATGTGGCTGAGGATACGTTCCCGTAATCGCGAAGCACGGTCCGACTCGGCGCCGTCTGCTCGTCTGTAAGCTCGAACGCCTCCTGCAGGGCATCGACAATTCCCCGGCCTCCGGGATGGATCGCCCATAATTCAGGCATAACGTCATCCGGCAGCAGGCGCTTCACTTCCGCTGGAATAACTTGTCCGATCAATCTGGGGATAGCCGTGGACAAATACAGATCGAAGCCGTGAACGCCAACCTCCCAGACCATCTCCTCGGACGAGTCCGGCAGCAAGGCGGAAAGCTCCTCTCCCAGCTGGAACAAACCCTTGTGGGCGGCACGAGCCGGACCGACAATACATGCGGACGCTCCATCGCCGAAGAATGAAGCAGCGTAAAGCGCTTCCCTCTTGCTGGAGGGCTGGATATGCAGCGTACATAGCTCGACACTGACGATTAATATGTGTGCCGCTGGATCTCCAGCAGCAAGCTGCCTCGCGAGACAGATGGCTTTCAATCCGGCTGCGCAGCCCAGAAAATTGAGCGGAATCCGGTTGACAGTAGAGCTGAGTCCCAACTGCTTGGTTATCGCCGCGTCCATACCCGGAAGAAACTGTCCCGTGCAGCTGACTGTAATCAGGTGGGTTATCTCAGAAGGCGCAATACCGCCGTCCTGAAGGGCAGCCCTTGCGGCTTTCATCCCTAGAGGAACGGACTCCCGCTTGTATATTTGCATCCGCTGGGCGGTAGATGGCGCTTCAACAGTGGAATTATGCGGAAAATAACGGCAGCTATCTGCATCCTGCAGCAAATTCGGCTCGCAAGTATAGCGTGTTTCTACAGCGCACTGCTTAAAAATCCGTTTGGCCCAGCGTCTGGAATCGGAATGATCCCGGAGCGCATCGGACAGCCGCTGCGAAACGTCATTTTGATCCATTTTATAGTCCGGGACGGCCGTACCGATCCCCAATATCGCAATAACCGTAGTTGTCTGCTCCATCACCAGTATCAGTCCCTCCTGCTTGTTTGCATGCCTTCCCCGTGTTTTAAGAGGGGCTGGACATGCCGCTAACTCTATCTATTCCTATTCATTTTTCCCGCATATATGACAGTCATCACAGGCAGGGCGGCTTGCTCCAGGTATGGATAAAGGTATAAAAACAGGAAGAAGTACGATACTGGTAAGTAAAACAAGATTATGGAGATCGATGTTTATGAGCGCAAATTCTTATTGGTACCTGGGCTTGGCCATTCTGAGCGCGGCTCTTCTCCTCTATATCTTCATCAAAAAAAGAGAAGTGCGCGGCATGCTGCTGTTCATAGCCATGATCGGCTTTGGATATATGATTGAGACCATTATCTATACATTTCTGGGAAGCTATCAGTATTATCCGAAATTCATAAAAGATAACGCTTATTTCGACAGCAATTTAGGCGCTAAAGCCTCAAACGCCCTGTCCCTGCCGATCATTGCCGTATTCCTGGCGTCTTTTCAGCTGGGCTGGATCTGGATACTGGTGTTTACCGGGATGTTTGTCGGAATCGAGTGGTTGTTCCGGGAGCTTCATATCTACGCTGATAACTGGTGGCGGCTGGGCTATACGGCTATTGGTCTTCTGGTTTATTTCCCCTTTGCCAAATGGTTGTATCATAGCATGTTCCGCCCTCTGAGCGGATTTGTTCTCGGACTTTTGCTTTTCCTGATTGCGTTGGCGATTTGCGATACTTTGAATATTGTTCCCATTATGGCCTTCTCGAACCGGGTTTATGAGCCTGGCTGGTTCCAGAATCCGTCCCATGATATATCAGCCTTCGGAACGGTCTATTGTATTAGTATCAGTCTTTTCACGGTGATGATTGTAACCCGGTACTGGAAGCATACGTGGGTGAAATACCTGTTCGCCCTGCTGTGCATCATGGGTGTGGAAATGGTTCTGAAGGCAGCGGGAATCCAGCGGAGCCTCGTCTGGTGGGATGAGTGGTACTTCCTGCTGATCAATTTCGGCTTGCTCGCCATCACTCAGGCGATCTGCAATTACTTGATGAAGGGACCCCCGATTTGGAAAATGTAAGGGGTATGACTCTCCGATTAAATGGCTGCCGCTGCTGCCGCTGCTGCTTCAACCTCAAAAAAATAGCAAATAAGCATAGCGGACTGCCCGAAGGCAGCCCGCCATGCTTATTTTGCGACATGATTTGGCATATTCAGTGGGCTTACGTTATTGAGCACCCTGTAACGGGGAGTGCAAACATCGCTGCTGCCCAGCTTCATGTCCTGCATGGGAACCCGGCTTACAAAGCATCAATAATATCGCCCGCAATGAGCGAAGCATTGGACCATCTGGATGCAGCGGCCCGATCCCCCGCCATACCGTGCCAGTATACCCCGAGGGCAGCGGCCTGAATCGCATCCAGACCCTGGGCGAGCAGGCTGCCGATTATACCTGCAAGCACATCCCCCGAACCCCCGGTAGACATCCCGGGATTCCCCGTCGTATTGACATAGACATCCCCATCTGGAGCCGCTACCACCGTCCGAGCCCCTTTAAGCACAACAATCACATCCTGCTCCCTGGCAAAGCTGCGCGCAATCCCGATCCGGTCACGCTGCACCTCCGGCGTGCTTAACCCGCACAGCCGCGCCATTTCGCCGGGATGCGGCGTAATAATCGTCGCTGCTTCCCGCTGCTGCCAGGCAGCCGGAGCCTGCGCACTGTCATTTGCTTCAACAGACAGATCCTTAGACCTTTCATCCGCGAGCTTCCTGTAATCGGCCCACATATTGAGCGCATCGGCATCGATAACCATCGGCGCTTCGACGCCTTCCCACAGCTCCTGAAGCCATTTCGCGTCGCCCTCCCATCTGCCGAGACCCGGCCCGATCACGACCGCCTGCTTTCCCTTGGCCGCTGCGAGCAGATCCGGTATATGCGCCGCACCCCATTGTCCGCTCCCGCCATCGTCAAGACCAAGGAGCATCGCTTCCGGCAGCACTCCCATCATTTCCGGCGCCAGACGCCCCGGCAGCGCCCAGCTGACCAGCCCGCTGCCGCCTCTTAATGCGGCTTTCGTGCACAATACGCCCGCGCCGCTCATTGCAGCGGAGCCGGCCAGAACCAGCACATGACCATATGTGCCTTTATGGGAATCCTGCGGCCTGTTTTGGGGAAATTGCAGATTTAATTTGAAGGACAAGCCGGAGGTATCCAATACATATGTATTTACGCCAATAAACTTGGCCAGATCCTCCGCGATGCCGATAGAACGAACCACGACCCTGCCGGCTGCTTCGGCTCCCGGGTGCAGCAGCAGACCGCGCTTGGTATATGCAAGCGCCACGGTCAGATCCGCCTTCATGCAAGCATCGGATACCGCTCCGGTATCCGCATCCAGCCCGCTTGGAATATCTGCCGCAATAATGGGCAGTCCGCTGGAATTTGCCGCCCGAATGAGCGAAGCGTACGGTTCGCGGGGCTCGCCTGTCGTCCCGGTTCCCAGCAAGGAATCAATAATGCCGTCCCAGCTGCGCCAGGAAATTTCCCAGGAACCGTCTTCATTCACGGCTTCCGGAAGCTCTGACAAGCCGAGCTTCCGTACAATATCCCGCTGCAGCGCCGCTTCAGCCTTCAACTCATCAGGACGCACCGCGTAAACAATACCCACTTCATACCCCATCTCAGCCAGATGTCTTGCACAGACAAGACCGTCCCCGCCGTTGTTCCCTTTGCCGGCAAGAATCAGCCAGCGGAACCCGCTGCCTTGTCCATTCCGGCCGCATTCCTTGCCCTGCTTGCGTGCAAATTCCACCGCTTCCTCCGCAATCGCCCGCCCGGCATTCTCCATCAGAACCATTGCCGGCAGGCCGGTCGCTTCAATGGCATGCCTGTCTATTTCCCTCATTTCTGCTGCTGTAACCAGATACATTTCATTCACTGTCACCGGATAACCCCTCCTTTCTTCTTTGAACTATTCATCCCCGTTTCCGGCTGAAATGAACCGTACAACCCGAATCCATCCATTATATCCATAAGCGGCAAAGGTCAAAAAAGCCCAAACCTTCCGGCAGGAAGGTTTGGGCTCCGTACGATTGCCAAGCTGTGACCGGGGGTTTTAGTTCTTGACAGCCTTCACCCAGTCGGCAGCGAATTTCTCGATGCCTTGGTCTGTCAAAGGATGTTTCGTCAGCTGCTCGATAACGCTGTATGGGATAGTCGCAATATGCGCGCCAGCCATCGCTACGCGGGTAACGTGATCCGGGTGGCGGACGGAAGCGGCGATGATTTGCGCATCCAGATTATGCACGCGGAACAGCTCAGCGATTTTCGCGACCAGCAGGACGCCGTCTTCCGAAATATCGTCCAGGCGGCCCAGGAACGGAGACACGTAAGCCGCGCCTGCACGGGCGGCGAGCAGCGCCTGGTTCACGGTGAAGATCAGCGTTACATTGACTTTGACGCCTTTTTTGGCGAGGTAGCGGCATGTTTCCAGGCCTGCAAGGGTCATAGGGACTTTGATGGTGACATTTTTGTCGCCGCCGTTTATTTTGATCAGCTCATCGGCCTCGGCTTTCATATCTTCAGCAGTGATCGCGTCTGGCGTTACTTCTGCGGAAACAGATTCAACCTCAGGCACAAGCTGCAAAATTTCGGCAATGCGGTCTTCGAATTTGATGCCTTCCTTGGCAACCAGGGACGGATTGGTCGTAACTCCGGACAAAACTCCAATTTTGTATGCTTTCTTAATATCCTCGATATTTGCACTGTCAATAAAGAATTTCATTTCCCTAACCTCCAGTATTTTTGTCTGCTCACGGCTTGTCCAACGGATTCAAGCACAAGAATACCTTGCATGAACAATGTCGCATCATCAATTATTATAGAACATATGCCAAAATAATGTAAGGGCGGCTAGGATGGCAGGCGGAAGAGAGCAAACGGCTCGCCGTAACGGAATGAACGGCTGAGCTCGTCCAGCTCTGCCCCAAGCCCGGCACCGATGGCAAGCGGAACACTTGCCAGATTCTCGGTAAGCTGCCCGGCTTTAGTAGCCCCGACAATAACGGTTGAGACTGCAGGCCTGCGGATCAGCCAGGCGATCGACAGCACTCCGGGGCTGTACCCATGGGCCTCCGCCAATCGTGCGACCTCCTGCCCCAAACGGATCTTGTCGCCGCCGAGATATCTTTTGAAATTGGGATCCTTATCCGCCCGCGAGCCTTCCGGCGCCGCTTCCGGTGAATTATATTTGCCTGTCAGAATGCCCCCCGCCAGCGGGAAATAAGGAATGATGCCCACGCCCTGATCGAGGCACATCGGGACAAGCTCATTCTCAGGAATGCGATCCGCCAGGGAATAACTGACCTGATTGGATACAAAACGGTTGAGTCCCGACTTCTCCGAGATGCCAATCGCCTTCATCAGCTCCCAGGCGGCATAATTGGAAGCCCCGATATAACGGACCTTCCCTGCACGCACCATATCGTCCAAAGCCCGCAGCGTTTCTTCAAGCGGCGTATTGGGATCAAATGTGTGGATTTGGTAAAGATCAATATAATCGGTCTTTAGCCGTTTCAGGCTTGCTTCCAGCTCCATCATCAAATGATGACGGGATGAGCCTCTTTCATTGGGGCCTTCACCCTTTACAAGCCCGGCTTTGGTTGCCAGTACGACCTGGTGCCGATGCCCCTCCAGCGCCTCACCGATTATTTTCTCGGATTCGGATTTGGTGTAGATATTCGCGGTATCGATAAAATTGATTCCATTGTCCAGGGCGTGATGAATAATTCCCATGGATGCCTCTTTGTCCGCTCTTGTACCAAATGAATTCGTGCCCAGCCCCAGAACGGAGACCTTCACTCCGCTTGCCCCAAGATAACGATATTCCATACCATCCACACTCCTGTCCAGATATGTAAAAAGCTCCAGAGCTTTATCATACCCTATTTGGTCAGAACGAGTGAAGACGTCCATAGAGAAATGAAAACCTTCAATTGGATCGGATCTATTATTATACGCGGCTGATCAAATAATACCTAAATAGCAAGCTACTGCTTTTAAAAAGGCTTGCTGATCATAAAGAACAAAATTACAACGGGGGCAAGCGTCGCCAATGTCCCAAATACCGCCCAATACGCGGACATTCTCCGGTATGCTGGCGAAACCCCGCCGCCGCTGACCGCTTCGGCGCTTAGCCTGATCATTCCCCTCTGAAGCGGCAGCAGCACCGCTGCCCACAGAATGCCCGTGATAACGAACAAAATCAACGAGGCTGTCAGCCAGCTCATCCCCCACATTGCGTAACCTGACTTCACTGCCATCATGATGCCGGATACCACGATCAGCACAAGTCCCGGCAGCGTAAATGCATAATCGGCCAGCATCACATTCTTTGCCGTCTGGTGAATCATGGCCGCATCGCCCTTCACATCGGCCCGAACCTTCCAAAATGCCGCTGTTATAATATTGCCCAGAAACAGCACGCAGCCGATAAGATGAATGAATAAGAGAAGCTTCATGGCTTGTCAGTCCTCCTTTTTGCGTCCGGGCTGCAGAATCCCGGATATAAACCCGGCATATTCTTTCGTGCCAAAAGCGGAATCCGCGGCCCCAAAGAAGCTCCGCACCCGCAGTCCAAAAGTAATCAGCTCAAACAACTCGGCCGTTTGATCCGGATCAAGGCCAGCAGGAATAACTCCGGCGTTCTGGCCTGTTACTATCCAGCTTTTGGAGGTTGCCACCGCCTGGTTATAAAATTTGCCGACGATTTGGGCAACCTCCGGCCGGTCGCTTTTGCCGATTAAATACATCAGAATGAGATTGGCCGCGTCATTGCGGTTCTCCAATTGTGCAAATCCGCTTGAAATGGTATTCATCGGTCCATCGAATTCCTTCGTCCCTGCAGCTTTCATGAAATTCTCGTTCTTCTGTTCGAGCTTTGCTTCGAGTACTTGGGCAAACAATTCGTCTTTTCCCGATACATAATGAAATATGGCCCCTTTGGACAGCCCGGAGCGCTGCATAATATCGTTCAGGGTCGTTTTGCTGCAGCCTTGTTCCAGAATCAGCTCCTCCGTTGTCTCCAGCAGCAGCCGCCTGGTCTGTTCACGCCGGTCTTCCTGTTTCATCCTTAAATCCGTCCTTTCTATTGTCAGGTTGTCACAGCCTGCAGCGGAAGCCACCCGGCCAGTATGACGGCAGCCAGGAAAATAATTTGCAGTCCCGTTCGCGGAACCAGCGAAAATACCGGCTTGCCGCCAAGCGTGAGCTTGCGATTGGCTGCGTATACGTTTGCCGGAAACATAGCCAGCAGCATGAGCGCAAGAGCGGCCGCAGCAATGGCTGCCGTCGCGGGTATGACCATCCCTACGGCTCCGGCAATTTCCAGCCATCCGGTCAGCGTAACTATGAATGCAGGGCGGGGCAGCCTTGGAGGAACCATGGCAATCAGTTCCCTGCGAAGCTTCCCCCAGTGCCCCGAGGCAGTCAGCAGAAACATCACTGCCACCGCAAAGCGGAGCGCAATCCCCCAATCATTCACATATTCCCATCCTGACCACCCGATTATCCGAAAAACAAGAAAAGAACCCATAAGACCAATAAGCGGCGCCATGCTTCCATTCACCATCCTTAATCGAATCATATTATACCGTTATTATATATACCGACCATCGGTTTGTAAATAAGAAATCACATATTTTTCTTCCGTTTTATCGTTTATGGTATCCAAGTACAGCTCCTTCAAAGCTGGAAGGAGAAAGCCCTCAGGATCCAATGATCCTGAGGGCTTTCTCTCTTGTGAACCGGCACCGCCTCGCGATGGCCGCTTAATTCTGTGCGTGGAGTTCGATCCGCTCGCCTGGTGCCAGCACCTGGCCTCTCAAGCCTTGTTCCTCCAGAGCCTTGACGAACGCGCTCCCGTCCTGGCGGATAGGCGGGAAAGTATCGTAATGAACAGGTATGGTCAGCTTGGCGCCGTACCACTTTGCTGCCTGTAGAGCATCCTCCGGGTCCATTGTGAAATGGCCGCCGATTGGAACAAAAGCGACATCGATCTTATAACGCTCGCCGATCATCTTCATATCGCCAAATAATGATGTATCGCCAGCATGAAGAATCGTCAGTCCTTCGGCACGGATGATATAACCCGCCGGCATCCCTGCGTACATGATCCGCTGCTCGTCCTCCAGCACGATACCCGAGCTGTGGAAGGCCTGTATCATTTTGGCCTGCGCGAAGCCAAGATCGAACGTCCCGCCCATGTTCATGCCAACGGTTTTGACGCCTTTCCAGGACATGTAGGTCGCAAGCTCTACAATGGCAACGACCGGAGCGTCGTTATTGCGGGCAATCGGCTCCGCATCCAGAATATGATCCCCATGCGCATGCGTGAGCAGAATCGCGTCGGTCTTGATCTCCTCCGGCTTGATAGCTGTGAGCGGGTTGCCGCTCAGGAAAGGATCAATCAGCAGAGACTTGCCTTCCGTTACAAGCTGTACACAAGAGTGTCCATGAAATATAATTTCCATTGTTTTATATCCCTCCATCCTGCTTATGGTTCAACGTAATCATACCTATAAAAAGCCCCCGAGATCAAGTTGATCCCGGGGGCTTCACGATTTCTACATGAATGATGAATCAGGCCTGCTCCGGCAGCGAGATTTGACCCAGTGCTTCTCCGGCCTCGTGGGCCAGGATTTTACGCGAGGCAATATCCCCCAGCGCTACGATGCCGAGCAGCCGTCCATTGTCCACTACGGGAAGTCGGCGGACCTGCTCTTTTGCCATAATCCTGGCCGCTTCCTCTATCGTCGTGCTTGGCAATATTGTTGTGATGTCCTTGCTGACGATCTCGCCGACCGTCACCGACTCGTCCTGATGATCCGCATAGCCGCGGATAACCAGATCGCGGTCCGTAATGACGCCTGCCAGTTCCTTGCCCTCGCCAATGACCGGAAGAAAGCCGATATTGCGTTCTTTCATAAGCAGGGCGGCATCATGCAGACTGGCATGGACCGGCACCGTGACGCAGTCTCTGGTCATAATTTCCTTCACGCCTTCAGAGTGGCTCAGCAGACTTTGCAGCTCCGACAATTTGCGCCGGGACACCCTCAGGACGGTCTCCGGAATCGGCGATTCATAATCCAGGCCATGCGGGAAAGTGGCTCTGCCAATATAGGCGTCTCCCAGCTGCAGCACCGCATAAGGAGATTCCAGCTTGCCCTCAATGGCTCTGGCATTGAAGCGGAGAAAATAATCCTCGCCATCGGATTTTTCTTCTATTTTCAAATCATACGTAGCCCGTGTATATTCCCACTGCCAACGAACGAAACCAAGCTTCGTCGTTACTTCGTCCAGATAAGCAAGATCATTGACAATTCCTTTAATGCCCGCATTTTCAATAATCATACGAAAAACCTCCTAAAGCATTTTTTGCTGCTTACGCGCCAATACTTCCTTCTACTCCTACATTACTTTAGAATCATCCCTCTGTATGCGGCCAATTAGGGCTAAACTGTGCCCTTTTCATGGCTATTGTTTGAATTTTTCGATAAGAGGAGAAGGAAACGCCAATAAGCTGCCTTATATGCTGAAGACAAGGCTGTCCAGCCTCAGAATTTTATCGCTTTCCAGCAGGCATCAACGGTTTGCTGGAGCTGAAGCTCGTTGAGCGGATACTTCTGAATGTGGAACCCGCGGACGATGGAAGAAATAATGCCATGCACAATCTGAATCGACATATACGGCTCCATATCCTGGAGAATGCCAAGCCTTTGCCCTTCATGGATGACGGATAGCAGCTCCCTGATTCCCCCGTCCTCATTCAGATTTCGCACTTCAGGAGGTATCGATGAGGAGAAAGAATAACTGTCGACGAAAATGAATTCACGTGAAAAATCCCGCGCATACTTCAGGTAATTCTGCACCAGACATTTGAATCGCGCATACAAGCCTGAGTCGGGATCGTAATCAATCAGCAGTCTGCTGCTCATATTCAATCTTGAATTCTTATACAGCTCGTTGATTAATTGCTCTTTATTTTCAAAATAATTATATACTGTCCCGGCGCCGACCGAAGCCCTCTTGAATATTTTGGCGAACGTTACAGAGTCCAGCCCTTCCTCGACAATCAAATCAAGCGTAGCCTCCATAATATCTTCCAGCTTGCTCATCAAACTTCCCCTTCCAGGCAAATGGCTTTGGAAAAAAGATTCCAACGATAACCCGTAACGACCCGAGATCTATACATTATTGTATTGGAATTTAAATTCCGATTTATTTCTGAGTTCATTATACCCATACTGATTCCAGAAGTCAAAAAGAGACAAACAAATCGAATTTATAGCTTATTTAAGAAAATCCTTGACATTCACACTTAGAAGTTATACATTTCTTGTGGAATTTAAATTCCAAAATGAATGGAGTGATCATCATGCAAAAACAAGTTGTGCTGATTACAGGGGCTTCTTCTGGGATCGGCGAAGCGGCCGCTATCCGGCTTCATAACAAAGGGTTCACAGTGTATGCGGGTGCAAGAAGGGTTGAGAAGATGCGTCATCTGGAGCAGGCGGGAATTCATTTGCTGGCGCTTGACGTATCGGATGACGGATCCATGCAGGATGCGGTAGCGCATATTATTGCGCAGGAGGGCCGCATCGATATATTGATCAATAATGCCGGATACGGCTCATATGGCGCTTTGGAGGATGTGCCCCTCTCGGAGGGAAAATACCAGTTTGAGGTGAATGTTTTCGGCTTGGCCAGATTGACGCAGCTGGTGCTGCCCTATATGCGGAATAATCAATCGGGGAAAATTGTGAATATTTCCTCTATCGGCGGCAGAACGCATGAACCGCTGGGCAGCTGGTACCATGCTACCAAATATGCGGTTGAAGGGATGAGCGATTGCCTTCGTCTCGAGCTTAAGGATATGGGAATCGATGTCATTATTATTGAGCCCGGAGGCGTCAAATCGGAATGGAGCGGGATCGCGAGCGATTCACTGCTGAAGGTATCCGGACATACCGCGTACCGGAAGCTTGCGGTCATGAACGCCAAGCTGATGGCTTCGTCAGGCGGCAGCACCTCCGACCCGGATGTCGTGGCCCGGACCATTGAGAAATCGCTCCTGGCGAAAAAGCCCAAAACACGTTATTTGACAGGTTCCTTCGCGAGATTTTTTATTTTTATGCGATTCATATTGACGGATCGCGGCTATGACCGTTTTCATATGTTCTTTACGACCAGAATGGCAAAATAGAGCTGCGGCACGCAGCGGTAATTATCTTTTATATAGCGTTTACCGTACAGATAAACTAAACGTCACCGGAAAATCGGCCGAATCATGCCCGGTACCACTTATGATGGTGGGTTTACCCGGCCCGTTCAGCCCCAAGCCGCATTAAAGTGCAACCGTTGGATTACGTGATTCGGGGCGCATATGCGCGGAGAAACGCACGTACCCCTTCGTCGATCGTCCGTTTGACCGCCGCAGCTTCCGTCTTGCGGGATGGCCCCATATTGTTGAACACCAGGAGAAAAGTCAGAGCGGCAAAGTGTCTGGCGGCAAGCTGAGGGTCAGGAATTTCCAGCTGTCCCCTGCGTCCGAATTCTGCAAGCCGCTCCGCGATGGCTATCTCCGGAGCGCTGTCCAACCAGTCGTAGGTCGACTCCGGCAAATGTGCAGCCTCCATCGTTACCAGCCGAATGAGCGCTGCGTAGTCCGAGGACCCGAATGTGGAAGCGACAATTTGTTCACAAAACGCAATGAGCGCCTGTTCAAGGAACGTCCGTATGGTCGACCGCTACCAACGCGGCAATGTCTTTCTCGCAGGCGACGCGGCACACGTGCACTCCCCGGCAGGCGGCCAGGGCATGAACACAGGGATGCAGGACGCCTACAATCTGGGATGGAAGCTTGCTGCTGTACTGCGGGGAGCTGATGCCGCTTTGCTTGAGACTTATGACGAAGAGCGCCGGCCCATCGCCCGAACCGTGCTCGAGGATAGTACGAAGAAGCTCGGTGCCATCATGAAAACCGTCACAGAAAGCGGCAAACTGTCAACATCGCTCGCCACGATCAGTGACGATCTCACGAGCGGTCTCCTCGTCGCCTACCCAGCCAGTTCCCTCACTCGGCCAATGGCTAAAGCAAGTACACAAGGTCCCCGGCCCGGAGAACGTGCGCCTGACGCCTCAAGCCTGTACGGCGAGGATTTTGCAGGAAGCATCTTCGATCTTCTCCGGGGTCCGCACTGGACGCTGCTCGCATTCACGGATAACAGCGAATCCCCTCTGCCGGGCATCGAAGGTGAAGAACTGCACGTCCACCGGATTGTCGTAACGGATATGAAAGCCGCAAATGTATTCGTTGACCGGAGGGGAGATGCTTACCGAGCGTATGCCCCGGAAGGGAACGAGCTTGTGCTGATCCGTCCCGATGGTTATATTGCTGTGAGATGCAAGAGTGAAGATGCAGCGTTGATCACCAACTACCTCGCCCTGGTCATTCCCGTGGCTTAGAAATCCAGCCGGCACTGTTATGAATAACAGTACGGGCATACAAAACCAGAGTTGTAAAATCGCCGGAAGGCATTTTATAGCTCTGTTGATGTTGGTGTGGTGCGGTCGGGAAGACTCGAAACGTCAGCACCCCGGTGCAAAAGTTCTATAAACTCGCGTGCCGCAAACCCGGTATACCTGTCCCGGTGATGAATGACGCCAATTTTTCTGTGTAAGGCGGGGGCATTCAATTTCAAAATTTTGATTTTATCATTATGGGCCAGATTCAGAAGCGTCCTGGAAAGAATCGAGATTCCCGCCTGCTCCTCTACCAGATTGATAATGGACACGGCTGAATCCGTCTCGATAACCGGCGTAATATGGATCCCCTCGGCGCGGCAAGCCAGATCCATCTGCTCCCGGCAGCGGTAATTTTGCGGAAACAAGATAAAGGGCAAATCCCTGATTTCGTCCATGTCAGCCTCATCCCGTGCAGCCAGCGGATGGCCGCTGGAAACAACCAGACATAACTCTTCGTCGTACAAAGGAATCTCGGTAATCCGTTCATCTTCGACAGGAAGGATCGTAATCGCCAGATCAAGCTCGCTTCGAAGAATACGCTCCGCCACATCATCCGAGCTGACAACCTTGACCAGAATATGGGGATGGCTCCGATGATAATCCAGCAGCAGCGATGAGACAAGCTGGCTCAGCTCGCCCGGAAGCGCGCCTACAGCAAGGCTGCCCCGTTTGATCTTCTGCAGCTCGCTGATCTCTTCGCGTGCGCTGCTTAGACTGTTGAAGACTTGTCCGCAGTGCTTCAGCAGCAGCTGTCCCGCTTCCGTAATGGCAATCTTCTTGCCGATCCGGTCGAACAAAGGAACTCCCAGTTCATCCTCCAGCGCTTTGATTTGATGGCTGAGCGTAGGCTGGGTCACATTTAATTTCTCCGCAGCCCGCGTAAAATGCTTTTCACGGCATATCGCCGCAAAATACTCCAGCTGTCTGATTTCCATATCTTCGCTCCTCAATCCGGATTGCCATGCAAAAAACAACTATCCCCACTATACAGGAAAACAACCCCCGATACCGGGGATTGTCTGATTTTTGTCCTGCTGATTCTTTTCAGGGCTATTCCTTCCAGGGCGAATGAAGCACGCAATCGCAGAAGTTTGTCCGCTTGTAACCGGGAAGCAGGAGCTCGCATACATCGGCTTTGATATTGCCGAATGTGGTTTCCGGCTTATGCCTGAAGCCCTCCAGAAATGCATGCAGGATCTTGTTCTTGAAATCGCCGCGAGGGAATGCGGATACCACCTGCTCGCGCACCTCTTCAGAGATGCCCTCATAGTTTTCTCCCATGACATCGTATCCTACACCGGAATAAATCAGGGCAACCTCTGGCTCCTTGTACTGGGCAACCCCGATTGTCGTGTGCAGGGCAATGGCATCCCATACCAGACGAACGGATTCATCCGGAACGCCATGCTGCTGCAAAAAGCTGCGTGCGGCGTTCGCTCCATCCACTTCAAATCGTTTATCCGGGCTGCTGTAGGTTTTCGTCAGTCCCAAATCATGAAATAACGCGCTGATATAAAGCAGTTCTGCATCGTACTTCCATTGTGCTTGCTCGCCTTGTAGAGCACCGAACAGATAGACGCGATGCGAGTGATTCCACAGCAGAGAATCACCATGTTCTCTCAGAAGCTCAGCCGCCTCCAAAGCCAGCTTGCTGTCGGGTATGATTATATCCGCTATCCTTGTCGTCATTTGGTTGTCCCCCTCATTATCATGTTGCTGCTTCTAAAGCATACTGGAAGCGATAATGATTCATCAATATTATTGTTTCTATGATTATGATAGATAATACACATGATAGCATACAAAAAAAGAAGCTCACCTTTAGCCGGCAGCTCCATCTCCCTGCAATATAATACATCTAAATAACCGGATCAGACCTGAATTTCCGTAAGCTCATGCGTCTGGTTCTTGATTCGGGCATTCTCTGCAGCGAGGCCCAACGTATCCATTACCTTGATGCTGTCTTTAATATTCCGCAGCGTATACGTAGGAGAGCTTGTGTCCGTGGAAAGAATGGTAATGTCGCCTAATTTCATCATTCGCTCAAACAAATTCCGCTTCAAGGAAACATCGCGAATCCGGTACAGCTGAATTTCCTCGCGTTTCTTGGTGAGCATTCCTCTCTCCACGATAATTCTGCGGTCTGTGATCGTATACTTCGTAAAGCTCGGAATCCCGAAATTAAATGGCTTCCCTTCCCAAAGGACGTTCTCGCTAGGCATCTCAACAACTCCCTGAATAGGATGATTATGCTTCTTATTGTACAATGGATGCCGGTATAGCTCAACGAGTATCTCTGCCAGTATCCTTCCAGAAGCCGGGAGTTGTTGTAAACGCAGGGCGGGAGTTACTAATTAATCAAACGCACCATCTGCAGCACCGGCCGGTTATCGCCGGGCAGCACCGCTTCGGCTGCCTGCAGCTGGGAGGATCCATCCCCGTCGACGAAAATGCCGTCCACCAGTTGCCCGTCGCCGACGGTTTCCAGAATCGCGTCCCGGAAATCCGATAATGTTCCTTCGATCCCGCTGACCACGAGATAGATCATGCCTTTGCTGTCATACACCATAGCCGACCTCAGCCGCTTATCATCGGGGAAGGGCGCATTCTCTTGATCGGCCTGCCGCCGCCAGATGTCATCGTGACCAATGCTCATGCTGATTCCGCCTTGTGCCCAGAAGCGGTTGGGGTCGGTTACCTTCAGCTCCGACGCTTTGGCCACGATCTGCACGCTCAGCTCGTCCTTCGCCCCGTCCCAGGCAAGCGTGCCGCGGGGGTATTTGACATTTTCATAACCTGATCCATACTCTTCCTCTGCGCCTGCTACCGGGAATCCATCGACCATCGCAATACTCAGCAAATCGCCTTCGAAGAAAAATCCGCCGTTAATGCCATAATAGTCGGACAGGGTAACATTCTGGTCTATACGTTCCAGGGTTACGTTCGAGGGACGGCTTTTCAGGATATCAAGCTCGATGCCGTTGGACGCTTTTGTTGTCAAATACTCATAATTTGCGGCCGGATGGGATACGGTCGAGCGTGAACCGTCGGATTGCAGCCGATGCAGGAGCAGCATGAAAATAACCGCAAACAGCAGGATCAACCCGCCGATTACGGCTGCCGCGATCCAGATGCGCTGCCTTGAAGATCGTGGATGTGTTGAATTCATTTTGAGCCAATGCCTCGTTTCCCTCTACATTGACTCTAGTATAACGTATTTTCCACTCCTTAAGAATCCTGCTTTTTGACAGGTTGATGCCATATTGTGCGTTTTATGGTCTTTCGTATCATTTCGCAGGATTGCTTACTCGATGCCCGTAATTTTGTTCATATACGCTCTTCTCGCGAGCAGAAAATAAATGAACTGCATGAGGAAGACGATCCCGATGACGACCATTCCATACTGCCAGACGCTGACTGCCATTACATTCCCCAATATTACATAGGCAAAGGAAGCATGAATGACACCTACCGTGAACGGTACGAAGAAAATGATGCCGATTTGCAAGGAGGTCATTTTCCGCAATTCCTTGATGGTCATCCCGATCCGCCTTAGCGATTTGTACTGCGCCTGATCCTCCTGCAGCTCAGTGAACAGCTTGAAATAAATCATGCTTCCCGAAGCGATAAAGAACAGGAAGCTGATAAAAATACCGATAAACAGAGTCAGAGCGCTAAGCTGTTTGCCATCCAGATATTGCGATACTCTTTCATGAAAGCCCCCGCGCAGCTCCTGCGGGATTTGGTCATGGATTTTTTGCACTGTCGAATTAGAGGACTCCCATTTGTTCAATTCATACCCATAGTATACGGACTTGTCATGGTCCGGGAGCTCGGCGGCAAACCGGTCAAATTGGGCGTCATTAAGGACAAACAGCTCCACACCGATCAGATTCACGATTGTTTTGTTTCGTTGACCTTCCAGCTCCAGGGAAAGGGACAGATTACCGGCAGAGGCCGAAATCACATCACCCTCCTGGACGTATTCATTGAAGTCACCGCTGTAGGGATAGATATACCTGGCGTGACCTTCGTTAACGTTGATCGGTTCAATGCCTTTCATCCTTGCAGCCTGGCTGTTGTAATCGCGCTGAGCGATCAGAACGGCTTCGGAATCCTCGTTCAACTGCACGTTGTGATACGTTATGGGGATGTTCACCATTTCCGGCCGGTAGTTTACGGATATCCCGTCATTCTTCAAGATTTTCATTGTCTTTGTCAGGCCGGATGAGAACATGCTTGTTCACGCCCGCCTCTTCAATAGAGAAGGTTTGGGGAAAATAGCCCAGTAATTGCTGCTGCCCGCTCTGATAATAAATGTAAAAGGTGCCGGATGCCGTAAGGATTACCGCGCTCAGTATCGAAACCATGAACAGCACCCTGGCATTGTCCTTCAATTTGAATACCATCTGGGACACCGTAAGCATATTCGTGCGTTTGTAATACAAGGCATGCGTCTTTTGAAGCTTGCGAAAAAGCGCAATGCTGCTTTGTGTAAACAGGAAATAGGTTCCGGCAACAACCAGAAAATAAAATCGGGAGAGTCAGCAGAATAAGGGTTAGCCTTGTTGTAATGAGGGCCAAACCGTAACCGCCAACCAGACAAACGATCGATAGCGCGATCAGCCATGGGGAGAAAACAGGTACTTTCTTCGGCTTCCTGGCTGCCTTCAGCAGATCGATAATCTGGCTTCTGCCCACCCTTGACAACGTGAAAAGCGTTATGACCTGGAAGAGCACGAAGAAACCGGCTGCCGTAATGATAATCGCCTTCGTTACAATCGCGAACGGAATCGGATTGGTCACATCCAGCAGCTCCGACAATGCCATGAAGAATAATTTGGAGAACAGCGTGCCAAATCCGATGCCCGCAATAATCGCAGCCAACGCGATTACCGTATTCTCATAGAAAACCAGGCGGCGGATCTGCCTGTGCGTCATGCCGAATAAGGAAAGCAAGCCAAACTCCTTCTTGCGCGACTTCAGGAAAGCCGAATTGGAGTACAGGACAAAGAAGAAGGAGAAAATAATGATGAGATATTCGAAATCGACCAATCCGCTGCGGATTTTGCTCGCTGCATCGATATGCCCGTTCACCACGCCGGGATGATAAATAAAAGCCGCTTCAATATTGTCCCATAAAGCTTCCAGAAGCTCCTCCCGCGCAACGATGCTCTCCGCCTGCCGCGCCAGACATTCCAGCAAACGGAATTCGATCGGGCTTAATTCCACCTTGCTGTCCTTCCATCCCGCCGTCTGTTTTCCCCGGTCCAGATAAAGCCCCCCGAAATGAAACAAATCCCTGTTCGTCTGGGGCTTTGCGGCGTATTTACGGCTTGATAACCGTATTTTTCAAGATGACCACCCAAAATATTCGCGATCTTGCGGTCATCCTCCACCATAAAAATTCGATACATGGCCTGTTCACCTTTTTGACTTTTCTTTTACTATATATGACGGAGAAATTCTGTAAAAAGATTCAAGGAATGGCACAGCAAAAAGGAACCCGCCATACCAGCGGATTCCTTCTTGATGATGATGGCTGACCATCTATAATGACGAATTAAATTGCAGCATCTTGCCAGCTCACAATTTCTTCCAGCCGTTCTTGTATACGGTTTGTAACAATCCCGCCATGATACGTAATCACGGTATCGATATCCAGAGCCTGAAACTTGGCAATCGATTTCATCGCTGTATCCCACTCAGGCGTATGTGTCCGAGACGGCGGCATAAGGACTCCGTCATGCGAGGTCAGGGCATCCCCTGTGATGAGCGTTTTGCTGGGTTCATGGTACAAGCTGATATGATCAGGCGAATGGCCGGGGGTATAAATAACCCGGATACCTCCTGCATAAGGGAGTACTTCCCCATCTTGAAGAATGCGGTCGACCTTCGTAGGCGTGAACAATGCTCCGCCTTTAATCAAAGGTGTTTCTCCTGATAAATAAGGAATAATAGCTTCATGAGCCAAAACCTGCACCCGGCCCTCGCAAGCCTGCAGCAGCTCCCGCAGACTTCCGATGTGGTCGAGGTCCTGGTGCGTGATGATGATCTTGGTCAATCTCCCGAGCGGCACGGATTCGCTCTCAAGCGCCCGGCGGAACACGTCGAGCTTGCCCGGTGTTCCTGTGTCCACAAGAATCGCTTCCTCGTCGTCCCGCAAAAGGGCCGCATGAACAACGAATCCGGCATTCAGCTCCAGCCTTAAGGGTTTAATTACTGAGCTTGTCTCCATTCTTATCCCTCCAATGTCAATAGTTATCGAATCTCGCAATTTCTATTATAGTCCAAAGTCATTGTGCGGGCGAAACTGCCGAGTGACAGACGGCATGTTAAGTTTTTATTAATTTACCTCTGTTATTCGCTCTGCAGCCGCTTCATGAATTCTTCAGCGGCGCTGTAGCCCTGCTGCTTCAGGTACCAGTTGTTGGCCGCCGCCTCAATCAGACTGGCCACATCCCGGCCGGGCTGAAGCTGAATTTCAATATATGGAATGCGCACATCGAGATATTCGGAGAATTTGGGCGTAAGCTCGAGCTCATTATTCAGAGCCTGATCCTTCCATTGGGTCAGCTCAATATCAAGCACGATCCGGGACTGTTCCTGGAATGCCTTGCGCCCATACAGGCGTACAACGTTAACCAGGCCGATACTGCGCAGCGCGAGAAATTCCTTGGTGGATTCATTATGGGTGCCCAGCAGTGTATGGGGACTTAGTTTTTTGAGCATGACTACATCATCGGCAACCAGCCGATGGCCGCGGTGGATCAGCGTATGCGCTGTCTCGCTTTTGCCAATGCCCGATTTGCCCCTCAGCAGAATGCCGATACCCGATACGTTGACGCACACGCCATGAATGGCAATTTCCGGCGCCAGGGACTGAATCAGATACGCATCCAGCTTGGTAATGAATTCGGTTGTCGGCTCAGCGGTGCGCAGCAGCGGAATGCCTTCCTGCTGGCAGTATTTCATCAAATATTTCAGGCCCTCCTGGCCTGAGGTCACAATAAAACAAGGCGGATGGTATTTCACGATATTGCCGACATGCAGGTTCCGTTCCTCTTCTGTCAGCTTATGCAAATAATTGATTTCCTTCCTGCCCAGCACCTGCACATGCTCCATCGGAAAGAAGTCAAAATAGCCGACGAATTCCAGGCCCGGGCGATGCGCTCTTGAGCGTGTAATGAGCCTCCCCAGCCGCTCCTCCCCAGTGAGCACCTCCAGCTTGAATAAATCTATTAAACACTTCACAGCAACAGACTTCATCAGCTTTCCCCCCAGCATTGAATTCTATTATTTCTATTATAAGGATGAAAAATATTAAAATCCAATTTGTACTTATGATTTATCCTAACTTTAGACTAGACAACGCACAATTATGTGTTACTATATAAATGTGAGTTGATTACATTACACCACTGGAGGCGTTTAAATGTCACATGTATTATTCATTAAAGCTAACAACCGTCCGTCTGATCAAGCCGTTTCAGTTAAACTTTATGAGAGTTTTCTGAAAACATACAAAGAAAACAATCCGGACGATCTGGTTACCGAATTGAATCTGTTCGAAGCCGATCTGCCTTACTACGATAACGATATGCTTACCGGTCTTTTCAAGCTTTCCAAAGGCTTCGAAACGACACCTGAGGAGCAAAAAGCAGCTGATCTGGCCAACACTTATCTGGATCAATTTATTGGCGCGGACAAAGTCGTATTTGCATTCCCGCTTTGGAACTTTACCATTCCGGCTCAGCTGTTGACTTACCTCTTCTACTTGAATCAAGCCGGCAAAGCGTTCAAATACACCGAACAAGGACCTGTCGGTCTGCTCGGCGGCAAAAAAATCGCGCTGCTTCAAGCCCGCGGCGGCGTTTATACGGACAGCCCGATGGCCAGCTTTGAAATGTCCTTGAACTATGTGAAAAACACGCTGTCTTTCTGGGGCATCACAGATCCTGAAGTGGTTGTGGTTGAAGGCCATAATCAATTCCCTGACCGCGCCGAAACGATCGTTTCGGAAGGCGTCGCCAAAGCAGCCGAGCTTGCTGCAGCCTTTTAATTAAAATCTCTTCCAGCAGAAACCGTATCATCCATTCAGGGATGATGCGGTTTTTTCTTTGAACTATTAGAAACGTATAAAGTTCCACCATACTTGGCTTATATTTTTAAGGAAGAAGCTGATTACATGCAAAAATCCCCGCCGGATTTCCGCAGAGGATTTTGAACGATATGATCGATAATGGGATCACTCCTGGAATCGTCAAGGAGCGGCAGTTTATCCGCTTTGAATAATTGAATCTTCTTGAAAAAATGCCACGATCTGCTGCTCACGCGACTGCAAGGCGTCTTTCAAACGGCTGTATGAATCCGGATAGATATTCTGAAGCTCCTTCAGAAATCCACTCCCGATATGCCTGGTGAGCAGGACGGATTGCTCGAACAGGAATTGAAAGCGTGTGCCGTATGAAATCTCCGTATCCTCCTCATCTGTTTGAATGACCAGCGAATTTATATAATCCACATAGACGTCCACAACACCTTCAAGCACTTCCTCTTTGGATGAAAAGTGCTGATACATCGTTGCACGGCTGACGTCCATCCGTTTGGCAAAGTTTTTTCAATAATTTTTCTCTTATTTTACTATGTTGATTATCGATGTTTTCCGTCACTTTCATTCAACCTCCCTGATGCTGTTCTTCATTATACACAAATTCGCCGGCCGGTTTGCTTTTGTTCCGGGCAATCAGCCAAAGCGTCTTTGGCACAGGCACTAGCCCTTGCAGCCCTATCCCATTGCTTGGAGCGTGTTATATAATACCTATGTCCCTGCTTATGCTTTATCAGCGGGCGGCTGAATTCAAGGATAGGAGAACTCTCATGGACATTATCGAAATTCCCACACATTTGATAGACGAAGATACCGATCAGCCCCGGTACCAGTTTGATGAAGAAGCGCTGCAGGAGCTGATGAGGAGCATTGAGGAGCTTGGGCTGCTCTCCCCGATTAAAGTCAGAACGACGAATGACGGACGATATAAAATCATTTACGGAAATCGCAGGTACAAGGCCTGCCAGACGCTGAATCTGGCTGCTATTCCCTGTATTGTCTCCACTGTTACGGACGAGATGGAGATTTACCTGGAACAGATTGCGGAAAATTTGACAAGGGAAGGCTTCTCGCCGATTGAAGAAGCCGAAGCCTTCAACAAGCTGCTCCACGATCCCAAGTTCAGCAGCTCGGCCAAATTTCTCTCCAGCAAGCTGGGGAAGCCGGAATCCTATATCAAAAATAAAGTGGAGCTTCTTAAATTCGGCAAAGCCGTCAAGAAACTGGTTGTAGGCGGTACCCAGATCCGGAAGGACAAGCTGACGGAGGATCAACTCCTTCCCCTCAAAGACCTGCCGATCGAGCACCGCGATCCGCTCGCCTTAATTGCCGCAAGAGACGAGCTTCCTGTCAGCGATGTGAAGAAGATCGCCCGCCTGTTCAAGGATAAGGATATTTCCGCACCAACGAAGGACAAGCTGCTGTATAAAACCGGTCATGAGCTGCTGGAAACCTGGTCCGTGCGGGAGCTGAACAAAGCCGAGCGGACCAAGCCCGCAGAGCCCAAACCGGCTGCGGAGAAGAAAGTGAAACCGGATAAGCAGGCCGTGCAGCAGCAGCAGGAAGTCCAACTGGATGTGCAAGCTCATGCCGAAAGCCCGGTCTCGCCATTGGAAGTCCGGCTGCAGCATCTGCTTGCCACGCTTCCCGCTGCGGATACTCTTGCGGTTGAGTCTCTGCCCTCCCTCGAAGAAATAGCGGCTGCCGGCCAAGACAAACTGCTGGGTGACGTGAACCTGCTTATTGCTCATATCGAGCAGCATTTGCAGGAATGGACGAGGATCAAAGCGCTTTTGGAACAGGCAAAACCTTGAACTTTCCCCCACGAGCAAGCCATTTCGGCGAGCCGAACAAGATTTCAAAGAAAACAAACAAAATCATAACTTTACGGCATCGCCACCCGTTGGTCCGTTCACTAAGATTAAATGGCAAAGGTTAATTGTCATCTCATGGGGTGGCGTTCGGAGGGGATCTATGAAACTGTACAACAAAGTAATTTTCATTACGGATGCGGACAGTCCATCAGGCAAGGCGGTTGTTGACCGGTTGTCAGGGGAAGGCACTCATTTTATTCTGAACAGCATGTCGGAGGGCGCACTCATCGGGGCGGAGCTTGCGAAGGTACAAGCAGCCGGCTCCAAAGCCTATGTCACCAATACCGATCTCTGCCGAGCTGCCGACGTGACTGCCATGCTCGATCAGGCTGAGGAGATACTCGGACCGGTGGATGTTCTTGTTCATAATAACGATCTGCTGAAGCCTGCGCTTGCGGAAACTTGTGAAGAAGACGCATTTCTGGAGATTATGGACACCAACGCAAAATCCGCTTTCATCTGCACCCAGGCGGTCGGGAAACCAATGGCCGCCAGGCAATCCGGAAGAATTATTTATGTCTCCTCTATTCATGCCGAGAAGCCGACCGGCTCTTCCTTTGCCTACAGCGCTTCCAAGGGAGCCGTCAAGATGCTCTCCAAGGAAGCTGCGCTGGTGCTGGGCCGTCATGGCATTCAGGTCAACACCATTGAGCTTGGTCCTGTGAAGGGCGACAATGAACGGTTCTCAAGCGGATTCTCGGCTCTCTATGATGATTATGAGCGCAAAGTCCCGAATGAGCTGCCAAGCGGCTATGAGGATCTGGGCCACCTTGTTTTATACCTCTGCTCCGATGAAACCCGCTATATGAATGGTTCGGATATTCGGCTCGACGGCGGTTTTCTGCTGCATTATATGGATCACAAGAAAAAGCCGGCACCGTCCATTGGCGGCTGAGTATAGGGATAGAGGAAACAACGACTGGCGGGGTGATGTAGGATGTCCATATCGGATAAAGTTGCGCTGGTCACCGGCGCAGGAACAGGAATTGGCAAGGGCGTCGCCATAGAGCTGGCACGGCGCGGAGTCAAAGTCGCCGTCCACTACAATCAAAGCAGCGCCGGCGCCGTCCATACCAGGCAGCAAATCGAAGAATTCGGCGGTCAGGCATTCATCGTTCAGGGCAATGTCGCCCACAAGCGGGAGATTGAGTCTATGGTGCAGCAAGTCGCCGACCAATATGGCGGAATCGATATTCTCGTCAACAACGCCGCCCTCCAGCTGAATCACGGGTTCTTCGAACATACGGAAGAGACCTACGATACGATGATGCATATTAATCTCAAAGGATATTGGCAGTGCATCCAGGCAGTCGTGCCTTATATGAAAATCAAAAACTCCGGTCGCATTATCAATATTTCCTCCGTGCATGCCAAACGTCCGACCGACTTCGATGCCGTGTATGCCATGACTAAGGGCGGCATCCGGATGCTTGGGCGGGAAACCGCCATTGAATTGGGTAAATATGGAATTACTGTAAATACGATTGAGCCCGGCGCTGTCGATGTCGGGAAGTATACCACCTCCAGAGCACCGGAAATACGCAGGCGATTTCCGCTGGGCCGTGTAGGAACGCCTCACGATGTGGCGCAGCTGGTCTGCTTTATCGCCTCGGATGAAAGCGAATTCATGTCCGGTGCGGCCATCCGTCTGGACGGCGCCAGCATGCTGTTGTGAGAAACCAAATCCACTACTCAAGGAGCGAATGACATGGTTAATAAACAAGCCTTTGAAGAAACGCTTGCCCACGTGCGGACGGGCTCGAGCCCATCTGAGCTTCGCATCACCGATGTCCGTTTCACCGACATTGTCGGCGGCCCTTTCCACAGCAGTCTGATCAAAGTCTACACCAACCAGGGCCTGGTCGGATTTGGCGAGGTGCGCGACGGCGCAGAAAAGGTCTATGCGCAAATGCTCAAAAGCCGCATCCTGGGCGAAAATCCCTGCAACATCGACAAGCTGTTCCGCCGGATCAAGCAGTTTGGCGGCCATTCCCGCCAAGGCGGCGGCGTAAGCGGGCTGGAAATCGCCCTGTGGGATCTGGCAGGCAAAGCCTATGGCGTGCCGATCTATCAAATGCTGGGCGGCAAATTCCGCGACAGCATACGGATGTACTGCGATACGGAAATCGTAGGCAAGGATACGGGTACGGCGATGGGAAATGCGCTTAAGAAACGGATGGAAGCCGGCTTCACCTTCCTCAAGATGGATCTCGGCATTGGGCAAATCATCAATGAACCCGGCGCTCTCAGCGCACCGCTTGGCTTCCTGGAGGAGATGAGAGCAAAGTCCAGAAACCGCTATAATCAAAACTTTAACGAAATGTCGGATGAGCAGATTCGAGACATCACAAACCGCCACTACGACATTTACAACATCCCGCACCCCTTCACAGGCATTCACGTAACCGAGAAAGGCCTCGACCTGCTGGAGCAGTATGTTGCCGACGTCCGTGCGGTTATCGGTTATCAGGTTCCGCTTGCCGTTGACCACTTTGGCCATATCGGTCTTGAGGATTGCATCAAGCTGGGCCGCCGTGTCGAAAAATTCAATCTCGCCTGGATGGAGGATATGATCCCCTGGCAGTATACCGAGCAGTATGCAAAATTGTCGCGTGCGGTAACCACTCCGATATGTACCGGCGAGGATATCTACCTGAAGGAAAACTTCCTTCCGCTTCTCCAGGCCGGCGGCGTGTCCGTCATCCACCCCGATGTCCTGACAACGGGCGGTATTCTGGAAACGAAGAAAATCGGCGATATGGCGCAGGATTATGGCGTTGCCATGGCGATTCATATGGCTGAGAGCCCGATTGCTTGCCTGGCGGCCGCTCACGTCGCCGCAGCGACAGAGAACTTCCTCGCTCTCGAGTATCATTCCTGCGAGGTGGAGTGGTGGGATGATATTATCATCAGCAGCAAGCTGCCGAAGAAGCTGGTGCAGAACGGTTTCATCACGATGACGGATGCGCCGGGACTCGGTATTGACGATCTTAATGATGACGTGCTCGCAGAGCATCTCCATCCCGATATCAAAGGCCTATGGGAGCCGACGGACAACTGGAACAAATTTTATTCCAATGACCGTCTTTGGAGCTAAGGGCCGGTCAGTTCCCGACTAATAACGATTGCGGGAAGAGATCATTGCTGTCACTTTGGCAGCGGAGTCGGCTTCTTCCCTCAAACCGTATAGACATTTACAGGCATGAACCTTTATGAAACCTCCAACATCAATTCCATAAGGGCAAAAGAACCTGCAGCCTCTCCAGTTGGAGAGAATCCGCAGGTTCTTTGCTGATCATTCCCGGACAAGCCGGTTAATTTAGTCCAGCAAGACGAAACAGGCTTCGCCGTCTGAATTCTATGAGAACAAAGGAAAAAGAAGAGGAATATTTATCCCTCCCCTCCTTCATCGTCCCGGTAAATCAGCCTGCCGAAGCAGCCTCCATCAAGCCTCTGATATAACCGACCCCATAGAGCCTGCCCAGCAGCTCATAGCCGGGATTATCGTTATTCTCGCCTTCCATGGTCGGCACATGATCCGGTCTTGCCGGTCCGCTGTAGCCAACCTCGTAATAGGTCCGCATCGCTTTCAGCATATCTGTTTTGCCATCGTCGTGAAAGGTTTCCTCGAATTTCTCCGGGGTTCCCTTCACATCGCGGAAATGCACGAAAAATAATTTGTCCTGCCCGGCAAAATCGCGAATGACCTGGGGAATATCGTCCCCCGCCGTTGCCAAGGTTCCCTGGCATAACGTAATGCCGTTATACGGACTGGGCACCAAATCGATTGCCCGCTGCAGGGCGGATGCGCTGCGCAGAATACGCGAGACTCCGCGGATCGGCGTGATCGGCGGGTCATCCGGATGAAGCGCCAGCTTCACCTTGGCTTCCTGCGCGACCGGAACGATCCGCTCCATGAAATAGTGCAGATTCTCCCACAGCTGTTCCTCCGTCACAATCCCCGCCTCTGTAAGAGGAGCATCCTGCATCAAGCTGTGATCATAGCTGGATACCAGCGCTCCGCCCCGTGTACGGGTCGTTGTGGAGGTGCGGAACCAGTTGAACTGGGCCATGAAATTATAGCACAGCACCGGAATTCCGGCCGCACCCATGTTGATCAGGAACTTCTGGAAGACTTCGATCTCAGCGTCTCGCTCGGGTGTGCCAAGCTTGATATTGTTGCTCGGAGGCATCGATTCAATGACAGACAGCGTAAGGCCATGATCCGCATACCGCTGCTTCATCCGGATAAGGGGCATCAAATCCCACGGCTTATCTGTCTTCTCCTCCCACGGAAGGCCGCCAACCGCGTAATTCACGTTCATCTGCTTCGCAAGCTGCCACAAGCGGGTAGGCTGGGAAGAGAAAAATTCTGCCAACTGCATAGTTTAAGCTCCTCTCTGTATTTCAAAATCGTTCATTGCTGCGCAGCGCGGGCAGTTTCCCGCACACGCTGCGCGTTGCATAAAGGCGTCAGAGGTTATTAAGCCCCCGCTGCTTTTTCAGCCAGTTCCTTGCCCATTTTATCGATTTTGTTATAAGCTTCCTCGATCGATTGCTGCCCGAACGTTACAGCATCCATCTCTTTCTTGTAGGTGTCCACCCACTCCGAGAAGCCCGCAGCCGGCGAATAGAACGGCAGTGCTTTTTCGACCGAAAGATCATAGATTTCTTTGCCCAGCTTATCCTTCTCCCCGAGCGTCGGTTCAAGGGCTTTGTAGATTTCCGGATTAATCGGAATACCGCGGGTCAATCCCAGCGCTTTTCCGGCTTCAGGATCCGTGATGAACCATTTGACGAAATTTTTGGCCTCATCCTTATTCTTGGAGTTGGCGCTGACGCTCAGGAAGATGGTCGATTGCGCCCAGCCCCCTCCTGCCGGCCCTGTCGGCATATTAACAACCCCGACTTTGCCAGGCATCAGCTGCTCCAATGCGCTGACCGAGCCTGTTGTTGCCCCGCGCGTCATCACAACACCTGACGCCATCGGATCGGCCTGCGGGTCATTCTCCAGGAACGAGGCGGCTTTCTCCGCCGGAGGTACGATTTTATTTTTGCGGAAATCCTCATAGGTCTGATAGAAGGTCATGAATAAATCCTTGTCGAGCGTAAATTTCTTGCCGCCATCGGACATGATCGGATCTTTGCCCATGGAGGTCTGGTAATAGTTGAAGCCGTCCCAGGCCGTCGTGTCGCCGATCGGATATTTACCTTCCGGCAGCTTGGCGCGGGCGTCCTTCGCCCATTGGAAATATTCGTCATAGGTCCAGTTCTGCTGGGGAAGCGGGATGCCGTACTGTTCCAGCTCCGTCTTGTTGAACGCCATTCCCTGCGCGTTTTGGGTGAGCGGAATGCCGTACAGTTTGCCGTCGATTTTCAGGTTCTCCACGACATTGGGATCCACAATCCCGCTCAGATCAATGTCCGACAGGTCTTCAAGCTGCCCCCTGGACACATATTCCTGAATGTAAGCGGCATCCATTTGCAGCACATCCGTAATCGACTTGGATGCCGCAAGGGTCGGCAGCTTCTGCCAGAATGCATCCCAGGCCATGAATTCGGGCTTGAAGGTCACGCCCGCATGCTGCTGGGAATAGAGATCCAGCGCTTTTTGGGTCGCTTCGTGACGTTCGTCGGTACCCCACCACATAATGCTCAGCGTCTTGGCGCCTCCGGTCTCTTTGACCGTTTCGCCGCCTGAAGCGTTCCCGTTTTCGCTCGCAGCTTCGCCATTCCCGCCGCCGTTTCCTCCGCTGCAAGCCGTTACCAGCAGCAGCAGCGCCAGACTCATAAATGCCAGGACTGCAGATCTTTTTCTTCTCATTCCCTTTGAACCCCTCTCAATTTTTATTATGATGCGCTTATCCCTTCAACCCGGTTGTGGCTATGCCCTCCACGAAATGCTTCTGGGCAAAAAGAAAGATAATCGCGGAAGGCAAAATGGACAGCAAGGACATGGCAAGCAGCTGGCCCCATTGAATATCGAATTGATCGATAAACATACGCAGCGCGAGACCGACAGTAAACTTCTCGACAGAGCTTAGATAAAGCACCTGTGCGAAGAAATCATCCCAGCTCCAGATAAAGGTAAAGATCGCAACCGTAACAAGCGCCGGCTTGATCAGAGGGAATATAATCCGCAGGAATATACCGTAAACAGAGGCGCCGTCTATCTTGGCCGCTTCGTCCAGATCACGCGGAATACCGCGGATAAATTGCACCAGCAGGAAGATAAAGAACGCCCCGCCGCCGAAGAAATGCGGAAGCACCAGCGGTACATAGCTATCCACCCAGCCCAGCTTGTTGAAAAGAATATACTGCGGGACGACTGTGACCTGGCCTGGCAGCATCATAGTCAGCAGCAGAATCGAGAACCAGAAGCCGCGAAACTTGAAATTAAGCCGGCCGAAGCCGTAAGCCACAATGGCAGCAGTCAGCACGCCGCCGGTCACATTGCCAAGCTCCATCAGGAGCGTATTGCCGAAGAAATGAGCGAAGGTATAGTCGTTTGAGAAATTCCATCCATTGCTGTAATTTTCCCACATCGGCGTTGACGGCCACAGCGTGGGCAGGCTCAGCTCGGCCGTCTTCTTCAAGGAAGCTCCGATCCACCAGATGACCGGATACAGCATCAGGAGAGAGAAGGCCGTAAGAAACAAGTGATTGGAGAGCTTCCCCCGAACGGTCGTATTCATTTGGCCTTCCCTCCATCCGACTCGTAGAATACCCAATAACGCGACGCCAGGAAATTAAGGACGGTCAGAACAGCGACAATCGCAAGCAATATCCAGGCCAATGCGGAAGCGTAACCCATCTGATAATGCTTAAAGGCCTTCTCATATAGAAACAACGCGTACATATAAGTGGAATTGACCGGTCCGCCCTTGGTAATGATGAAGGCCGAGGTGAAGGTCTGGAAGGATCCGATGATTCCGAGTACCAGATTGAAGAACATAACCGGCGAGAGCATGGGAAGCGTAATGCTGATAAACTTGCGGAAGCGTCCGGCGCCATCAACGGATGCGGATTCATACAGCTCTTGAGGAACCTGCTTGAGGCCAGCCAGAAAAATCACCATCGTTGAGCCGAACTGCCAGGTGTTCAGAAGGATCAGCGTACCAAGCGAGGTGTCGGGATTTGATATCCAGCCAACGCCTTCAATGCCGAACCAGGCCAGCACCTGATTGATATAGCCGTCCAGACCGAACATATTCCGCCACAGGGCAGCTACGGCGATGCTTCCGCCAATCAGCGAAGGAAAATAAATCGCCGTGCGGTAAATATTCATTCCCCGGATGCTTTTGCTCAGCGCCATCGCAACCATCAGCGAGAAGAAGAGCTTCAGAGGAACCGAGATCAGTACGAACAAGAATGTCACGCTGAGAGATTTGGTGAAGGTCGAATCGTCGGTGAATATGTTGACGTAATTGTCCGTCCCTATCCAGACGGGATCTTCAAGCAGCGAATACTCCGTAAAGGATAAATAAAACGATTGGCCGATTGGCCATAAGGTCAGCAGCAAAAATCCGATCAGCCATGGGGAAATGAATATATAACCGGCTAAATTGGTTTCTCCCTTGTTTTTGCGCTTTCTTCCGGGAACTTTTACCGTCTCTTCGTACGGTGTCTGAGATAACGGTTCAGCAGTCACCCATGGATCTCCTCCTCTTATCTAAATCTGTTTGTCTTGCCGGATAATACTTCTTTACTGTATACGAAAGCGGTTTCATTGCGAAAGGTGACGAAATTATGAATTTGTTTGATTTATTTCACGATCTCATTTCATCCATTTTTCATCTGGTCATGTCCCCGAAAAAGGGTGGAAAAATTATATACTTATCGAAAATGCCTTAAAAAACTCGCATCGACAAAATCGGGAATGTCCCTAACAATAGATGCTAGAGCCATCAGATTCAAGGTTTTGCACGGCATACACACTATACTTGTTGGAAGAGGTGCTCCACATGAAATTTGACAATCCGGAAGATATTATCCAGCTTACACCGCTTTGGGAAGGAGAACGATTCTCTAACGGGCGTCCGAAGGTTTCCGAGGATGTGCTGAAGCGCATGCGTAAAATAACTCTGGAGGAAGCCTGGGGCCCGCTCTGGAACAGAGGCTATACGTTTCAGTTCGAGGGAGATTTCAAAATCATCCACCCCGATAAAATTATGGTGGGCCGGGCGGTTACCGCCGTTATGGTACCCAAGCGTCCCGATCTGCACGAAACCCTGCTGAATTACGGGCATGAGCAGGAAGGCCGGAAAGGCTTTTTCAATCAATGGGTCATCGATTCGCTGGTTGAGGATGATGTCGTTGTCGTGGATATGTTCGATAAAGTCCATCTGGGCACTTATGTAGGAGGCAATCTGTCCACCGCTATTTCCACCCGCACCAAACGCGGAGGCGCGGTCGTCTGGGGAGGCATTCGCGACAATCAGCAGGTCGTTGAAATTGAAGATATCAATATCTACTACCGGGGAAGCGATCCTACTGCGATTACGGATGTGACGATGGTCGGCATGAACGTGCCTACACGCATCGGCAAGGCCATCTGTCTTCCCGGCGATATTGTGCTTGGCACGCCTTCAGGCGTTATCTTTATCCCTCCCCATCTTGCGGAGCTGACTGTCGTACAGGCGGAGAAATCCCAGGTGCGCGACATCTTCGGCTTCATTCGCCTCAAGGGAGGCGTTTATTCTACAGCCCAGATCGATACCGCATGGACATTGGGTATGTGGCAGGATTTCATGAATTGGTTCGATAACGATCCGACTGCTGCGGAGTATCGTCATTTGTCCTGGGAGAAGGAGCTTGCGGAAGCGCAGAAATCGGACAGCAGCGGCTCCAATCATGATGTGCGGCTCTAATCGGTAAGCAAGCCTCACGCAAGAAGGACTCTGGAAAGAGCGGATCAGCCGCTTCCAGAGTCCTTCTTTTTTTGTTTTATTTGCCGACCGATTCCCGGTATTCCGTCGGGGACAGACCGACTTTTTTCTTGAAAATCTGGCTGAAATAACGGGGGTCCTGATATCCCACCTGCTCCGCCACCTCGTAATTTTTGTAATGAGTGGTTTTGAGCAACTCCTTGGCCTTGCCGATCCGGATGTCCGTCAGATGCTCGATGAACGTTCTGCCCGTGTTCAGCTTGAAGAGCAGGCTCAGATAGGTCGGTGTCATATATACCTTCTGTGCCACGCTCTGCAGGGATACCGCCTGGCATTCCTGCTCCATGTGATGGATCGTTTTCTTGATGATGCTGCGGTGGCTCTCCTTCTGATCGGGCGACATCACTTCTCTGACACCCGAGAAGAAATGGCTGACGTACGTCTTAATTTCCTGCAGCGTCTGCATCTTCACGATGGACATGATTTCAAACTTGTTGTAAGCGTTAACATAATTGGTATTGGCAAGCAATCTTTTCTCGGTTTCAATAAGCAGGCGGACGGTCAGCTCATACATATTCTTAATATCGATCGGACCGTTCTCAAGCAGCCTGTCGTAAAACTCGTTGACGGCCTCTTCGATTTCCGCGGTGGAATCGGCCGCTTTCAAGGAATCCAGCAGATCCTTCTCCCTGTCAGCCGGATAATCGCTCATGGACACATACCGGCGAAGCTCGCTGTAGTAGATAATCTGCCCTGTTCCACGATAAAATTTGTTTTTCAGCGCGCGGGAAGCCTGCCTGTAGGATTGATTGATGTCGTAAAGATGGCTGCATGGCTTGCCTACGCCGATATTCACGGGAAGGTTGAACTGCTGGCTTAGCATATTTTGAATCGCTTCCAGGAACTCCTTGGATACCCAGGAGAACAGCAGTCCGATCCGGTTTTGTTCATCCATAAATACGACGCTTCCGCCGGCAACCTGCTGCTGCAAATAATCCCTCATCCTTTCGACCAGGAGCACCATTTCGTGCTCGTCACCATCCGGAGATACCGGCTCCAGCAGCGCCAGCGCCGGATAGGTATAATACGGATTCAAATTCAGGCGGGACAGGCTCTCCTTCAAATTCGCGCCAGCGCTTTTCCGCCCCAGCACAAGATCCTGAAGAAAACGGTCTCTCATCCAGGTCAAGATTACATCGTCCTTGAACAATAGCCCTTCGCTTAGCATGCTCCATTTCCCCTTTTATGAAAGGATGGTAATGCAAGATGCATGAGATTCATGAAGCTAATCCAGATCAATCAGCTTGTAGGCGTGCATATGCTCGATAAAAGCGGCCTCCGCCGCATCCGCATCTCCCGACCTCAGAGCGTCCATGAGAAGCTGATGCCACTCGGCCAGCACATTGGTTGTATAATGCCTGTTCGAAATTGCCATAAACCGCATGACTTTGGTGCGCATATTATTCCACAGCTCCAGAACCGCGTGATTGTCGCATCGCTTATAGAAGAATCCGTGAAAATCCATGTCAAGCTCCAATATGGCCAGCAGTTCATT
Source organism: Paenibacillus sp. JT31N17 (assembly GCF_056269255.1). NCBI lineage: Bacteria > Bacillati > Bacillota > Bacilli > Caryophanales > Paenibacillaceae > Paenibacillus > Paenibacillus sp. JT31N17. Next base: position 375,736 of record NZ_JBWDNP010000001.1, on the reverse strand, counting down.
TTGTTTGGTAGCTTTATCCATCTCGCAGATGATCGTATTCAAGTGGCTGTAATCCTCTTCCGTCATGAGCGGCATCGATTGTCTGACCGCGAAGCCCTCGATGATCTCGCGAAGGACGAAGATATCCTTGATTTCCTTGGCCGTTATCGTGGATACTACCGAGCCTTTGTTTGGAATGCCCGTAATGAGGCCCTCCTGCTTCAATCTCTCCAGCGCCTCCCGCACCGGAGCCTGGCTGATCTGGAATTTGCCGGCAATCTCCGTAACGATCAGCCGGGTGCCCGGCTGAAGGTCGCCTGCGAGAATTTCCCTCTTCAAATCCGCATAAACATGTTCACTAATCGAGTTGATTGGATAATCTACCTGACTGCCCCGTATGGCTTTCACTGCTCCTCTCAAGATTATCGATTATCGATAATCTTTCGCTTAGGTTTATTATAGAGGTTGTTGCTGGTGGAAACAACAGTTGTTTTTTGGTGTTTTTTGTCGTTTTACGTCTAACAGTGACGATTGTTATTGCACAGCTGTTTAAATTGCGATAGATGATTATAAGGTTCTAACCCGGAAACCGACGAATAACGCTGATGAGCAAAGTGAAAACATCTCCCGATATTCATGCGAGAGTATGAAGCAACTAACCTTATAGACATTAACAGGCGTGAAACTTGACTATGAGGTCAAGAAAAAAACGGCTGCACCGTCAATGAACGGATACAGCCGCTTCTTCCTTGGTTTCTGACCTTGTCAGCCCGTTGACGGACTGTTTGGCACATGGCCCTTCTGGTTGCGATTCTCCGAGGTGGAGGCAGCCAGATGATCTTCCGCTTGCTTGGATCTGGTCTCCAGGGCCAAGTTTTTGGCGTCAATAGACTGCTTTTTACGAGCCATGCTGCTTACCTCCCGATACTGCGGCTTGCCTTGATCTCGCAAGGCAGTAATAGGTTAACCAAGATTAGAGAAGATTAACAATTCTGGGCGGGCAAACAAGCTGACACAGCCCGGAAAGCGACAATCCGGCTGGAACAGCGGTCGCAAGCCCAAATTGTCCCGCCGCATTTCCTTCAATCGGCCCCCCTTCTACCATTCGAGCAAATCTGTCTCGACAATCACCGCTTCCGGATCAAGGGGAATGCGGAAAGTCTTGATCTCGGATGGACGGAACGACGCGCGGATGGTTCTTCCCCACTTGGGAAGGCTGACCTCGGCCGTTACGGCCCGTTTATCCGTCTCATAGCAGCGGACGATGAGATCGTCGTTATCCTCCGCTTTCTTGATGGCGCTGACGATAATATTGCTGCTGTCGACCGTGACAAAAGAATCCGTTTGCGGCAGCTTGCCCTCATGATAGGTTTCAATCACCGCAACCGGCTTGCAGTTAAGCTCGGCTGCGCGTTGGACGACACCCGATTGCTCCCAGGACCCTTCATGCGGCAGCAGCGAATACGAGAACCGTTGAACGCCCTGGTCGATGAACGTATATTCGCCGTCCGGATCGGGAACAAAGGGAACATGATGCGCATAGATGGGACTGCGCAGTACGGTTAAAGCCAGCTCCTTGTTATGAATGCTGTAGCTGTACTTGGCATCATTGATGAGGCTCACGCCATAAACCTGGTTGGTGCCCTGAACAAGTCCGGTATAATCCACCCAGCTCTGCCCCGGCTCTTCTTCCCCGTTATGCTCGCGCTCGATCGTACCGTAAGGAATCTCATACGTATGCTTGCTGAACACGACATTCATCGGGAATACCAGCTTCAGCATCTTGAACTGCTCACGCCAATCAACGGTAATATGGACATCGATCCCGTCACGTCCCGCATACATGGAGAAATCCTGAATCAGCCTGGAGCTGCCGTATTCACTGACAACCCGGATGACCGACTTGACCGGTCCATGCTCTACCCGGAACACTCTCGTCGCCTTGAAGGCGCCGATGACCTGATTGAAATGCAGGATATCATGGCTCCAGGTGTCCGACTTATCCTCAATAACTACGGGTTTGGCCGCCTCGCCCCCAAATACCTCATGACCTGCCTTCTTGTCCCTCAGGCTGGCGATATATCCGGTATCCCGGTCGAATTCAAGCCGGTACCGGTCATTTTCCAGCACCAGGTCGCTTGCTTGAATGGGTACTCCCACAGGCTTAAGCGACTCGGATTGCAGAACCAGCCGGTACGTCCTGTAGCCGAGCGAAGGCAGATCGGCCAGGAAGCTGAGCCGGTAACGCCCCCTCGCGGATGCCTGTGACTGCACGGTCTGGAAGGGGATAACCTGACCGTTGTCATCCAGCAGCACTGTCTTGTCTGTAACCCCGCCTGTTTCCAACTCAACATTCACGAGGCTTGACCATGCATGCGGATTAAACACAACAATCGGCTTCATGCTTTCATCCTGTTCAATGCCGATGTTCCAGGATAAGGACTGTACGGCATAATTGAGCGAACGGTCGGCTATCGCCATGGCTTCCCCATACAAATACATGGCATCCTGGTAGGCAGGCTCCAGACTGGTTCCCGCCATGATATCATGGAACTGGTTGAACAAGACGTTTTTCCAGGCACGGTCGAACTCCTTGGGGTACGGCTGGCCGGTAATCCATGAGGCAAGAGCGGAATATTTCTCGGCGGCAATGAGCCGGTTCTCGGCCTGCCGGTTCCACTGCTTGATGCCTGAATGGGCCGCATAGCAGCCGCTGGCATGATGCTGGAGATCGTCATGGACGACAGGAAATTCCAGTCCCTTCTCCTCCATGTCGCGGAAATAACGGTCCGGCGTGGAGAATTCCAGTTTCGGCAGGTCTGCTTCCCCGTTCAGCTTGCGGATGCTGGCGATGTTTTCCTTCGTTGGACCGCCGCCATGATTGCCGACACCGTAGAACAGCATGAGGTCGCTAACGGGCTCCTTGAATTCAGCCAATGTACGGCGGACGTGCTTGTCCAGCTCCTTGCCCCAGGACAAGTATTCAAACATAATGCGGAAGGTCAGCACCTTGGAGCCGTCGTCGGACTGCCACCAGAATAAACGGCCGGGAAGCCCTTTCTCATTGGGCATGGGACGCATCATCACATAATAGTCCATGCCGCTCTTCTTCAAAATCTGCGGCAGCATGGCGTTATGGCCGAAGCTGTCCACATTGTAGCCTACCTTGGCGGTTACGCCGAACTTCTCGTGGAAATACCGCTGCCCATACAGCCCTTGGCGGACAAAGGACTCGCCGCCTGGAATATTGCAGTCAGGCTGAATCCACCACCCGCCAACGATATTCCAGCGCTTTTCCTGCACACGCTCTTTAATTTCCTGAAACATCGCCGGATCGTTATTTTCGACCCATTCATACATGGCCGCAGAGCTTGAGGTGAAGATGAAATCCTCTGATTCCTTCATCCGGTCGAGCGCGGAACGGAAGGTCGCCTTGGCTTCCTGAAACCCTTCCTGCCACTGCCACAGCCATACGGGATCCAGGTGCGCATTGCCGATCATATACAGTTTCTTGTCTTTCATTCTCTCATCAGCTCCCAATCATTATGAGTCCGCATCGTCTGCCTTCAATCTCATCAATCCATTAGCCGCATGAACAGCGGCTCCGCAGGCGGCTTCCTCCTCCACCCCGGACAACAGCAGAGGACGGCCCAGCTTCACCTGAAGCAGCCGCTGCAGAGCCGGATTCCTGCGGATGCCGTTGCCTGAACCAACCAGGCAGCTTACCGCTTCCAGCCGGGAAGCAGGCAGCAGCCGTGCAAAAGCAAGCAGTTCCTCCGTCATGCCCTGCAGAAACCCGGCAATAATCGCTCCCGGCCGCATATTCAGGGCATTCAGGCCTGTAATTGTTCCCGCCGCATCCGGCTTATCCCTTGTACCATAAAATTGCGTTCCAACCAGAGGCAAAGCCTCGTCTGCCTCCAATGAAGCGACCGCAAGCCGGTTCATGGTGTCGAACAATGCGGACTCACTCATCTCTTGGCCCGTGAAGGCATGGCAGATCTCCCTGAAGAAGCGCTCCAGCAGCTCATAGGATTTGCCGCCGCTGAGCGATGCTCCCACGAGCAGATAACCCCCGCCCGGGAAAGGGCGTGTGTCCAAACCTGCTATATTCTCATAAGTATTGCTGTACACCGAAATCTGCGAGCCCGTACCGACATTAACCAACAAGGAATCCTCTGCCCTGGCAACAGCTCCGATAAAGCTGGCCTGATTGTCTCCAATTGCGCAAAATACCGGCTTGCCGTCCCCCGTTCGTCCAACAAGGGGATTATCGTTATCCGCAAGCATCGGCAATATGGATGGATCAATGCCGGTCTTGTTGACCGCGTCCCTGTCAAATTCTCTGTTCCTGAGATTAAAGAGACCCAGAGATGCGGCATTCGACGCATCCATAACCGGTGCAGAGACGCCGCACAGCCGCATCGCCAGATAATCTCCGATGGTGCACAGGCGCCTGGCCTGCGCGGGAACCATTTTGCTGTGCACATTGTAGAAATGCGTCACCAAACCATAACCGGTTGAGACCGGATAGCCTGTTCGTTCCCTCAGCCTGCCCGCGTAAGAAAGGCCGGGCTCAAGCTGCTGGTCCCCCCGGCCATCCTGCCAAGTATATAAGGGGCTTGCATGCTTCCCCCTCTCATCCACATACAGGATCCCATGCATCTGGCAGGAGATGCCGATACCCTCCACCTGCGGCCAATAGGCTGTACAGGCCGCAATCAATTCCTCCACGGACGCGATAATACGCTCCGGGTCCTGCAGCTGCTCCCAGCTGTGCGCTGCCTGTGTGGCGGCATCATTCGGGCAGGAGACCACCTTGACCGCATCACCGCTGATTTTCTCCCGGACCAGGATGCATATGGATGTTGTACCCACATCAATGCCCGCCGTATACATAACGGATCCCCCTTGTTTAAGCTTTCATATCACCCAGCTTGTACAGATCGATCAGGTTATTGCGGAATATCCGGTCGGCGAAGGCCATGGTCTGCTTTTCTCCCATTGCGCCTTCCTCCATTTTCTCCGTCAGCACCTCCGCAACAAGATTTCTGGCCAGCTTCTGATGCGCATAGGTACCCTCGATATAATTATAATCGCCGCCAAAGCCCTGAATTTTGTTTTGCGGCACCATTTCAATCATCTGATGCATGATTTGTTTGGCCGCCGTCGGTGAAATGATATACATCCAGGTAAAATCAGCATAAACATTGGGGAAATTTTTGGCAATGCTCAAATAGCTCATCGCATACGGATAGCCGCAGTGGAGCAGCACAAATTTGGCTTCGCTGTATTCAAGCAGCAGGGGGATCAATCCCTCCACATTGGAATTCGAAATAAGATTGCCATTGCCCGAAACACTGGTTTCATGATGCCCGGTATGGATTTGAATGGGCAGTCCGTAAGCGATGGAACGCTGGATAATAAAATGAATCAAATAATCCTGAAGCGGCTGTGTTTCCTCCTGGGACAAGCTTTGCGCAAGCGAAGAGGCACGCAGCCGGTTGAAGACCTGCTCCGCCTCGAACATCGTCGGCTTCGAGCTTGCCAATGTCCGCCAATACGCATGACCCAGCTTGGTTGCCACCATTCCCTCCTGCACATATCTATGCAGCAAGGCATCCACGGCTTCCAGGTACTGCCGCAAATCATGCGCATTTATTCCGGCGTTCTTCTCCACATCCTGAAGGTCCTGCAGCGATCGCAGCTTGAAGGTGAAATCCATAAACATGATGGGGCGGAAGCGATCGTAATCCAGCTCTGTCGTCTGGATCAGCGTGAAGGCCAGATCGATTCCCGAGCGTTCCACCATTACTTTATGATACCAATCCGGATCGTGGGTCGCCTGCTTCACCTTGTCATTGGCCTGCATAATCCCGTCCACGGACCAGTCACGCAGGTCATACAAATCCTCCATCGCTGTGCGGAACATCCGCGCATAGGTCGTGTTGCTTGTTTGCTGCCAGTATGATAAGAAAATACCCGCTTTCTCTTCATCGCCGAGCTGGCTCCGCCTGCTCAGGATGCCGCGCTCCATGCCGGCCGTAACCAAATCGGAGTCCAGATAATGCATCAATGAGAAGAAATCATGGTTTTCTTTTTTTCTGATTTGGGGTGTTGCCAGATGCTCATGACCGTCTATCATACGGATTTGTTGTATATATTCATGAATGCTGCTCATGGTTGTCTCTCCTTCCAAGCCTATAGACCTGTGGTTAACCGGCGGAGCATGCGGAAACTGTCCGGAAGCGTTAGGAACAATTTCCGCAAGCGCAGTCCGCTTAACCACCGGCCTTGAAAAACGGATTATTTGAGTGCGCGAGGCATGTTAGTCGACGCTAAGCTCAGGGAACGTATTTTTGACTTCTTTCTTGAATGCCGCGACGACATCGTCATAGCTGGATTTATTCGTGACCCCTTCGCCTGCGACCTTTCTCCATTTGCTCAAAATATCCTCGCCGTATTTGTCCGCCTGCACGGCAGGCATCTGCTTGATTGTTTCATAATAAGGCTTCAGAATGTTCTGATCCCCGAAAAAGCCCGATTTGAAGGAATCCAGATTTTTCTCATAAACGGTTGCGTTCCCCGGCATGTTCCCGGTTTTGCCGAGATTGTACTCCTGCCATTCCGGACTTGCGATATATTTGATGAATTCGTAAGCAAGATCTTTATTCTCTGATTTCTCATAGATACCGCGGTACGTACCGCCCATATAGAAGCCTTCCGGCGTTTTGGCAACGCCGAATTTGCCAACTGCCTTGTCATCTTTGTTATCGATCATGAAACTGGCCCATGCAGGCATGGAAGTCAGAATGACGCTGCCGTCATTCAAGGCATTGCCCCAGCCGGCCGACATGAACGGAAGCTTCGCATCCACATTTCCCGCATCGACCTGCTTTTGTATTTCATAGGTGTCTTTCCACCGGGTGTCGATATTGAGCTTGCCGTCCTTGACCCAAGGCTCGGTGTTGTACGCTGCAAGGTCGAACAGGTCGCCGGAGCTCTCGATCAGATGGACTTTGCCGCCGCTGTCCTGGGCAACCTTCTTGCCCAGCTCAATGATCTTGTCCCAGCTGCTGACCATTTCGCTGATTTTATCGGGATCATCCGTTCCAAGATATTTCTTGGCATTGTCGCGGAGATACCAGAAGCCGCCCGGCGAGGAATGATCGGAAATCGCACGCACCTTGCCGTCAGCGGAACGTCCCAGAGCCTGAACATAAGGAATGTAGTCCTTGAGCAGATCCTCCGCACCCATTGCAGAGAGGTCGGTGAGAAATTTGGAATCAATAAACTTGCCGATATAGCCCCGCTCCAGATCGAAGATATCCGGAACGCCCTTGCCTGACTGAAGAACAGAGAGCAGCTTGGTCTGATACTGGTCGCCGGGGAATAATTGAACGTCTATCGTGACGCCCGGATTCTTCTCCTCAAACTTGGCCGCCATATCCTTTACCTGATCGAAGAACGTCCATATGACCAGCTTGCCTTCAAGCTTGGCCGGCGCGTTCCCGTTATCGCCCGTCGTTCCCGCGTTCGTTCCTTCACCGGCTGCTGCGCCGGGATCATTGGCCGCAGGCGCGTTCCCGTTGTTCGCATTATTGCTCTTGCCGCAGCCCGCCAGCAATCCCGTCACCAATACAACTGCAAACAGCAATGACAACCATTTTTTCGTGTTCAAAACGATCTCCCCTTTAAGAGTTATTGAACTTGCTGTCCAGACCCATGTACACGTACGCGCTTACACTCTTGCCAATCCGAGCTCTTGCCAAACCCTGGCACCACCTCTTTCAATGGAATCGGCTGCCCGCTTATGGTCAGCCCTTCACCGCTCCTGCTGCGACGCCGCTTATAATCTTCTTGGACATGATGGAGAAGAATATCAGCAGCGGTACGACAGAAATGACAATGCCGACATATTGGGCGCCGAAATCGGATGAAAACTGCGATTTCACACTGGCGATCATGACCGGCAGCGTCTGAAGATCACCGTCGAAGAGAACAATCATCGGCGTGAGAAAATCATTCCATTTGCCGATAAAAGAGAATATCGCCAGCGTTGCCAGCGCCGGACCCATCAAACTCAGAATAATCCGGTGAAAAATCTGCAGCTCTCCGTATCCGTCAACCCTGGCGGATTCAATAATTTCAGTCGGCACCGAATTGTCCGCAAATTGGCGCATCAGGAAGATTCCGAAGGCATTGTAGAGGGACTGCAGCAGCAGCGGCCAGTACGTATTGAGCATATGAAGCGTATCCATCAGCTTGTAGAAGCCGATAATGCCAAGCTGGCCCGGTATCATCATCGTGCCCAGAACGAACAGAAACAGCGCATTTTTGAAGCGGAAATTATATTTGGAGAAGCCGTAGCCGGCCAGTGCCGCGAAATACACATTAATAATCGTTGAAGTGACGGTAATAAATACAGTATTGGCGAATCCCCGCCAAATATTGACGGAGGCTACGAGCCGGTTGTAGTTATCCGCAAGCTGATCGCCCGGCAGAAGCAGCAGCTCCCTTGCTATTTCCGAATTGGAATGCGTGGACGTAATGATCATGCTGTAGAACGGGACCAGGCAGACCAGCGCCACAACGACCAGCAGAATGTAGAGAAACCAGCTGGAAATTTTTGTTTTTGCAACCATGTTGATTCCCCCTTATTCCCTTAGCCTTGCAGCGAATGTAGTGATTGCGGTAAAGAACATGACGACGGCAAAGATCCCGAAGGCAATTGCCGAACCATAGCTGTAATCGAAGGTTTTGAAAGCCGTTTCATACAAATACATAATCATCGTCCTCGTCGCATTGCCGGGACCGTCTCCCAGCATCAACGGCGCATCGAACAGCTGCAGTCCGCCGATGACCGAGGTAATCATCGTGAAGAGGAACACGGGCCGCAGCATCGGCAGCGTGATTTTCATCGCAGTCTGGCGTTTGGTCGCGCCGTCCATGGCAGCCGCCTCGTACACTTCATCAGGAATGGCCTGCAGTCCGGCGATGAAGACGATCATATTAAAACCAAAATACTGCCAGCAAATGACGCCCGCCACGATAATCCGCGACCACCAGGGGCTGTTGAACCAGTTGACGGGATCGTCGATCAATCCAATCTGAAGCAGCAGCTTATTGATGCTCCCGGTCTGCCAGTCGAACATCAGGCTGAACATGACACCCAATGTAACCGGTGTCACAATATGCGGAAAATAATACACGGCCCGGAAGAAATGCTTTCCTCTGATGAATTTCTCATTCAGAACCAGGGCCAGAATCAAGGCCAGAATCAGCTGCGGAACAATGGATAATATCCATATAATCAGCGTGTTGCCTATCGTCTGGTAGAAAAAGCTGTCATGCAGCAGCCTCGTGTAATTCGCCACCCCGACGTAAATGGGATCGGAGAATCCGTCCCATTTGGTAAAGCTCAGGTACAAGGTGTACAGAATCGGCACAAGGCCGATAACCGCAAAACCGATAAAGAATGGCGAAATAAACAAGTAGCCGTACATGGATTTATTGATTTTATTGTTCATAGGCCTCCACCCCCTATTGTGAATGATGGTTCAAGTTGTCGCAGGAATCACGGATGACCAGCTGCGGCTTTAATAAATGACTGCTCTGGTTCATCTCTTCATAGCCATCGATTTTGCCGAATAATCCTTCAGCCGCATGAATGCCGATGGCTTCGAAGGGCTGGCGCACCGTTGTCAGGGACGGGTATACCCATTCTGATATCGTAATATCGTCGAAGCCGACAATCGACATCTGGCCCGGTACGTTCAAGCCGTGCTCCTGGATGGCCCTGAGCGCTCCGATTGCAGTTTCGTCATTGGAGGCAATAACAGCGGTGAAGCCCTGCTGCTGAAGCAGTTTTTTCATAGCCTGGTATCCGCCCTGATTGCTCCAGTTCGACTCCACCACCCATTCCGGATGATAGTCCAGCTTCAAGGCTTCCATTGCCTGCTTATAGCCCTTCAACCGGTATTTGTTGGCGCCGGCGTTCTCCGGACCGGCAATGTAGGCGATGCTTCTATGCCCCTTCCGATGCAGATAAGCCACAATATCCGAGGTGCCGGCCGCATTATCCACATCCACCGAGAACAGTCCCTCCAGCTCGCCATGATCGCCGATCAGAGCAATGGGGTATTCCGTATCCCTGATCTTGATCAAGTCCTTCGCTTCCCGTTTCAGGAAGCTGACCAGTATAATGCCGTCCACCTGACCTTCGTACAGCAAATTAAGGAAGGATATCTCATTCTCATAATTTGACGTCCAGCTGTAAAATATACAGTTGTAGCCTTTTTTCTTGGCGACCCGCTCAATGCCGCTAATGATTCCGGAGTAGAAAATATTCGAGATATTGTCTACAACGACACCGATCGTATTGGTCTTGTTCATTACTAATTTGCGGGCATTGGCATTGCGGTGGAAGTTCAGCTCCTCTATCGCTTTCTCCAATGCGTCCTGTGTCGCTTTTTTCACCTTTTGCCCATTCAGATAGCGGGATACGGTGCTTTTCGAAGTATTGGCCAGCCTGGCGACATCATGAATTGTAGATCCCATTGGTCTTACCTGCTTTCCGGCGAGATGTTTCCCAAATTGAATGCGCTTTTTTGGGAACGTTCCCATTTTATCATGAAAATGGTCCAATGCCACGCATTAATTGCCTTCATGGATAAATGCGGATGCGCAGCCTGTGGCGGCCAGGTTCGTTCCTTTCTTTAAAAAACGATTGAAATCTAAAGGCGCGGTATTATACTTTTGCGCTGCCGGCAACCTTCCTGCTCTCGAAAATATACAAGCAAAGAGATGAAAATTTACTTCTATTTTCGAGATTTTGGGAACGTTCCCAAATTCGATGAAATAAAAAGTCCCAGCTTCATCAAACGCCCGGTCTGTGAAATGAATGCTGCGGCTTTCTTTTTGGGAACGTTCCCAAATTACAATGAAAGAAAATTTATAAGTTGATAATAATAGCTAGTCGATGAGATGTCAATGCTTTTTATAAAAATAAAAGCGGTTCCTCCCTGACCGTCATGGAAGCGGTCAATCCTCGCCACAGCCATTTGGACACCGATTAAAGACAATGAGCAGTGGCCTCTTCAAAATTGCATCAGATACCGCAGTTGGAGCTGCGGCACTCAGCTTCTGCAAAGCTGCATGGATGCGAGTTTGGTAAGCTGTACTCCAAGCTGTTTCTCTCACTGTTCTGCCAATTGCTCGCCCTCACTGCGGGAACGGATATACTGCACGGGCGAGAGTCCAAACAGCCTCTTGTACTCACGGCTAAACTGAGTCGAGCTATGGTAGCCCGTGCTAAGCGCCGTTTCTGTTACATTTGCGCCGCCAAGCAAAAGCCTGCGAGCCTCCTGAAGACGAAGTTGTTTCTGGTATTGCAAAGGAGTCATACCCGTCACTTCTTTGAATTTGTAATGTAGGCTGGACACACTCATATTCCCCAGTTCAGCCAGTTTTTCAATGTTAAAGCCGTGATCAAAATTACGGGTTATCCAGTCAATCACTCTGCTGATACCAGACGCCTCTTGATGCCATAACATGTTGTGGTAAAAGCGTGTGCCATCTTCGTGATCCAGCAGCCAGTAGATGATTTCCCGTTTTACAGCTGGAGCGAGGTATCTGGCGGCCGTGGGGTTTTGCGCAAGCCGGAGCAGTTTCTCGAAGCCCTCCAATACCTCATGTCTTGGTCTTCCAACAAAAATGCCCGGGTAATGTTCATCCTTCGGCTTGAGTTTCAGGGCGGCCTCGGTTGCGACAGCGGCCACCTCACCTGATTGTAATTCAATCTGCAGTGCTAAAAATGGCGCATCTGCGGTAGCCTCCAGTACCTGCCCCATAACCGGCATACTAACGCTTGTGGCGAGATAATTCCCTGGCTTGTATTCAATTATGTCTTCTCCAAACTGTAAGTGCGTCTTCCCCTGCAAAATAATGCATAGAGAAGGCTTCAGCGGGCCCTTTGCCAGGACCGTTGCACTGTTTTTCTTCAATAAACGGAGAAAAGGGATGGCAGTCTGAAGCTTATTTGTACGTATTTGTAAACTCAGGTTCAAAAGCCGTTCCATGACCTGGATGTTCGCCTGATTCATTTCCATGCAATTATTCCTTTGTCTTGAGAATGTATTCTTAGCTAATATTAGAACACTTTACAGCTGAAAAAACAATTTGCTTTGGATGATTAGGCATACATTCTGTATGATTTAACTATCAAGCAAAGAGAAAAAAGAACATAATTGCGAATGTACCGGTACAAAACGCATGTACGGCCTTTACTAAGTGATCATTATCGTCAAGGTATAGAATGTTAAATATCTAAGGAGGTTATACCTAATGAAGTATAAACAACTTGGGAATACAGGGCTTTTGGTTTCGCAGCTTGCGTTAGGGACAATGACGTTCACCGGCGGAAAGGATAACTTTAAGGTTCTCGGTTCTATAAGTCAAGAAGAAGCTGACAAGATGATTCAGAAAAGTGTGGATATTGGAATCAATTTCTTTGATACGGCCGATATTTATACTGATGGTGAAAGTGAAATTATGCTTGGGCAATCTATCCGCAATCTTGGTATTGCGCGAAAAAATGTTGTGATCGCTACTAAAGTAGCTGGACGAGTTGGCATGGGACGTAACGATATTGGAGCTTCAAGAGGACACATTACGAATGCAGTTGAAGCGAGCCTGAAGAGGCTACAAACCGATTACATCGATTTGTATCAGATCCATACCGATGATTTCTTGACACCGATTGAAGAAACCTTAGGTGCTCTAGATGATCTGGTATCACAAGGAAAAGTGCGATATATTGGAGTATCAAACTGGCAAGCTTGGAAGATTGCCGATGCGCTTGGCGTTTCGGAGCGTAAAAATCTAGCCCGCTTTGAAACGATGCAGGGATATTATTCGCTTGCCAGCCGAGACTTGGAGCGGGAATTGGAACCTATGATGAAAGCGAAGAAGATGGGACTCTTGGTGTGGGGTCCACTTGCCGGTGGACTGCTGTCAGGAAGATATGATCGGCACAATCAGATCGCAGAGGATTCGCGCCGCTCGGTAGCTGATTTCCCGATTGTGGACAAGGAACGTGCCTGGAATATTATTGATACGTTAAAGCCGATTGCGAAAGCGCATGGAACAAGTATTGCCAGTGTCGCCCTCGCTTGGTTGCTGACTAGACCAGTCGTAACCTCTGTTCTTATTGGAGCGAAGCGACTTGATCAGTTGGAAGAAAATCTGGCAGCAGCAAAATTGGAGTTGACGGATGAAGAAATTCATTGTCTTGACGAATTGAGCGCACTGCCGCCGGAATATCCAGGCTGGATGATTGAACATCAAAAGAAAGACCGCCTGGAGCCTTAAGAGCATTCAATAAATTCACGATTGTAATGCCCGTGCCAAGCTTTTATATATAGCTATTCCTTCAAGAAAGCCGGTTGCCTGATATTCAGCGTAACCGGCTTTTTTGCATTAAAGGTTTAAAACATATCTAAGATGATCGCCCTCGTAAATCAGAAAGGAGGCGTGGGCAAAACGACAACAGCGGTCAACCTTGGCATTGGATCAGTCGGGAAACATGCAGGATCCGCCAAATAAAGTGAAGGAAGAAGTTCATCTCTTATCCTGCTGTATCCGTGCCGCCAAATATGACGTGATAGGTCCCGGTTCCTTCTTTCGTCTTGAGGCCGTTCCAGCCTGCCGCATCCGTGATGCCGCTGACAAAGCCCATCCGGTACGTTTTACTGCCCTCAAGGGTCTTGCCCAGATTCAAGGTAACCTGCGTCACGACCTTCGACTTATCCTGCAATTGATCGGAGGCAATCGCAATCGGGTTTCCGTCAGAGTCGCTGATGCGGATAAAGGATGCACTTACATTTTTCACCGGCTCGCTGAAATATACCGTTACCGTCCTGTTGTTGATTGCGACCGCGGTTGCCGCGTACGGCTGGGGATTGAGCACTTCGGTCCCGGCAAATAATTTCTTGTTGGCGTTATTGGAAGTATTCAGCCCCGTAATGCCGCTGACAGCTGCTGTGTAAACATGACCGGGCCGGAACAATGAAGGATTGCCGTCATCCGAAGTGCGAATCTGGAACGTTATGACATGATCGGCTCCCGGTTTGCGCTGCAGATAATATCTCCAGCCGGAAGTGGAGATGTTCGCTCCGTCCCGGGTCAGTACAGTCAGCTTGAGTCCGGACAGGTTAACGCCTGTCAGGGGCTGACTGAAATAGACATCGACCGTATTTTCGTTGACTGGCAGAATATTATTCACGAGCAGCGTCGCTGCCGGGTTGCGGCCGTTGCCGTAGAAGGAACGCTGGGTATTCTCGGCAATGACATTGCCGGATAAATCCCTGATCGCGTTCACGGTCAGTTTATAGCTCTGGCCCGAAATCTGGCCGCCTGTGGTCAGGGTTACCGTCAAATCCGCTGCCTTGTATACAGCCTGTATCGGCAGGCCAAGGCCGCCGTCAAAGTTATAAAAGACAGGATTGCCGGCATATAAAGGATCCAGCTTCTCGTTAAATGTCAGCACGACTTTATTCGTGCCTGCGGCAATTTTGGTGATGACCGGCGGTGAATTGTCCACAACAGCGCCAAAATGCAGCCCGCTGGCAGCGTCCATCACGTTGCCGGCCAGATCTTTGACATTGTTCACCGAAAGCGTGTATAGCGTTCCCGATGCCTGCTTCACGGTCAGAATTGTTACCTTCTTCTTGTCGGAAGAAAGGCTGATGCTTCGGATGACCAAGCCATTGTTGAATTGGTAATTCGCGGTGCTCGTAGCTGAGGCGGCATCAACCGGCTCGCTGAAAACCACGTCGATCGAGGCATCGGCATTGATTTTGGATGAAGTTATCTTCGGTTTGGTGAGATCGCCGCTCAGTGCTGTGAAAGACCATGTCCTTCCTTCAACCGACAGCCGGTACACGGTGCCCGCGATATGTTTATTCGTTGTAAGCGTGATGACATTGCCGGTGCTGTTCAATGCGGCGCCTTGAATCATCAATGTATTTCCACTGGCGTTCACGATGCTGAACTGCCCTTTCGACACGCTGCTGACCGGAACCTTCAGTTTGACCTGAACCGTGGTGCTGGACGCCGGAACCACCGATTCCACCTGAAGGACCTCGCGCTCCGGATTTTGACCCGGATTCATCTCCAGATAAACGGCATAAGACGCGTTAACGAGCATCGAACGCCGCGCTACCACTGTATAATCCGATTGCTCGGGAATCCAGTTTTTGTACAAAGCGGTGCCCACATCAGCCTTTGCCCAGGCAGATACCTTACCGTAAACGGCGGTGGAGCCTGCGCTGGAATTCCCATAAGCCCGCACAAGCACAGCTGCCAGCTGCTCCACAGTCACATTGGTCAAAGGCGCGAATTTGCCGTTCCCCATCCCTTTCATCAAGCCGGATTTGGTGACGGCCTGGATTTCGCCAAAGGACCATCTGGTTTTCAGCACATCGCTGTAGACCGGTGATGCCGGTTCCTCTCTAAGCTCCCATAAACGGAATAAAACCGCAGCGAACTGTTCGCGGGACATCGGGTCTCCCAGACGGGACGTCCCGTCGGCAAAGCCTGTGAAAATCCCCTTATCGCGCAGAAACTGGAATTTCTGCTCCGTATTGAGCTCCGCCGCTCCCGCTTGCAATGGAGGCAGGCATGCCAGAAGAATCAGTGCTGCCAGGACAATCATTCGTAATCTTCTCACTTTCAAACCCTCCCAAAGAATATAATATTATACGCTTCCACCCCGAAGCATGCAGTGAAATTTCGATCATCCTTTTTACGCAAAAATGATACATAATGTTTCATGATATCAGCGGAGAAAATAAAATAATTATTAGCATCTTCAGCCGGCCAAAAAAAAAGCCGGCCCCCGGTACGACGATCCGGATTGGCCAGCTTTTTTGTGGACTACTTATATCAAATTCTGATGTGTGGAATAGCTGGGGGGTACAACAGCTATTCCACTCAAGTGACAAGCGGATATCTTGCTTATAACACTTGCGAGTTTCGAAAAGACGTTCTTCGCATGCGCAGCCGGCATGATCACCGGATTACTAAATCAGCCTCTATAATTGTATTTCTTTGTTCTGCTTCGCCGACTCATAGATTGCCGACAGAATCTTGATCATATCCACGCCATGCTCCGGCAGAATAATAGGCTCCGCGCGGCCTTTCAGGACATCGACAAAGTGGAACAGATGGCTGGCGTGATCATCCATTCCTTTGCCGGTCAGACTTGGGCTTACGTCGGATACGGTACCTGCAATTTCCGTAAACAGCTTCAGCTTGCCGTTCTTGAAGGCAGCCCCTGATTTTGTTCCCCTCAGCTCATAGAAATTGCATTCCTCCTCCACATTGGAGGCCCAGCTGAACTCGATCTGCAGGGTGGCGCCGTTATCGAAGCGGATAAATCCGGTTGCCAAATCCTCCACATCGAATGTCCCATCATCCCGCTTCTCGCCAAATTGGCTGTGAACCGAATCGCTGAGGGTGTTGTCGGCAAATTTCGTATAAACGGCTCCCGATACCGCGGTCGGCTTGGGATTGCCCATCAACCACACCGCGACATCGATAAAATGCACGCCAAGATCGATCAGCGATCCGCCGCCAGACAGCTCCTTGGTTGTGAACCATCCGCCTTTGCCGGGAATACCGCGCCGGCGCAGCCAGCCGCAGCGGCCTGTATAGATTTCGCCCATATTCCCTTCTTCTATGTACTTCTTCATAAATTGGGTCGCTGCGCTGAAACGGTTGTTGCGCATGGTCATCAGTGTGCGCCCGCTTCGCGCTGCCGCATCCGCCATTTTCTGAGCTTCTTGCGGGCTGATCGCATCCGGCTTCTCGCAGAAGACATGCTTGCCGGCATTAAGCGCTGCAACCGCAATCTCGGAATGATACAGATTGGGCGTGCAAATATCAACGATGTCGATGTCCGCCTTCTCCAGCAGCTCCCGGTAATCGGTATAAACCTCCGCTATCCCGTATTTCGCCGCGAACCGCTCCGCCTTCTCGCGGTTGATATCGCATACGGCCGTTATGACCGCTTCCCGGTTCGCCGTCCATGCGGGCGCATGCGCGACAGTCGCGATGCCGCCAGCTCCGATAATGGCTGCTTTGATTTGATTGTCCATATTGTTTACCTCTCCCTATGACTCCAAATTAACCGGAAGCCGCCTCCGAATCAAAGCAGGAGGCAGCTCCCGGATCCAATAGCTGAGCCAGATGAATTCACTCATCCATCTATATGCAGTTCCTGTGCAAATTATTTAAGGTGTAACCGCACCCAGCGTGAGCGGTGAGCTCGGGCTAGACTCATAAAGCAGGAAGTAGCCTTCATCCAGAATCGGATTGCTGGAATCCGTCAATCTGAACACTTCGGTTCTGTCCACATTCAAGGTCAGTTCGACCGGATTTCGTTGTTGGGGACGAACCTTCGCCCGTTGCAGCTTGGCGAATGTTCGTCCAATGAACCCGGAGGATATTATTACTTGCCGTTCTTGGCAACCCAATCAGCCAGCTGCTGATTAATGGCAGCCTGGATTTTGTCGTAACCGGCTTTCTTCAACGCTTCGAGATATTTGGGCAGCATTTCTGCCGGATCGACCGTTCCCGTCTCAAGCGGAACCTTATACTCCGCATTGACCGCGCTTACGGCTGCTGATTCTGTTTTCAGGTCGGAATCGTTAAAATGAAATCCACTGAGCGGTGGAACCGCGGCTTCCTCATTCAGCTTCTTCGTCTGCTCGAACACATCGGCCGGCTGATTCTCGCGCACCAGACCGTTAAATTGATTGCCGAATACCCAGTCGATATTGGGAGCATAACCCGAGTTTTCAAGCGGTTTGTATACACCGTCGACCTCTTCGTAATGCTTGCCTTTAATGCCGTAGGAGAGCAGCTTATACAATTCCTTGTCATTGTTGACCAGCTCCAGAAGCATCAATGCTCTTTCCGGATTTTTCGATGTGTTGCTGATTGCATTCATCGTGGCCGTTACCCCTGTGAACTGCGGCTCGGTAATGCGCTGCATCACCACTTCATTGCCGCCGTTCTTGGACGGATAGGACACATCTCCGCCCGGCTTGAAGGTAACATCCGTAATGACAGCCACATTGCCTTTGGCGAGCAGCTGGTTCCAGTCCTTCACCGTAGCCAGATCCTGATAGATATAACCTTTCTCATACCAGCTGTGCATCAGTTCCAAATAGGATTTGTACTGCGGCGTGGCCAATTTGTCGATATTTTTGTACGGATCATCGGGATTGTAGGTGATGCCTCCACTGTAATCCTTCAGAGCGGAATCCTGCGGACCGTTATTGCCGGCCTGGAAAGCAAACGGGATGACATCCGGCTCATTTTTCTTCAACGTCTCGAGGAATGGTTCCAGATCCTCCAGCGACTTCACCTGCGTTGTATCAAAGTTGTATTTGTCTGTAAACCGCTTCTGGAAGACGAAGCCGAACGCCGTGGCTGCGACCTGATAGCTCGGAACTGCATAAATTTTGCCGTCCGTATCCGCTTTCACATCTTCCCAGAACCGGGCAGGCATCATATCGTTGAATGTTTTTGGCGCGTATTTGGGGAGCAGGTCGTCAAGGGCCAGAAAAGCGCCTTTCTTGACATTCTCGTTGTACTTCAGCAGCCAGGAGGCCGTTGTCCAGACGATATCGATCGGCTCGCCGGATGAAATCGAAACATTAAGCTTCTGATCATAGCTGCCGAAGTCAACCGGCTTCAGCTTCACTGTTGCATTCAAATCCGTATTATTCTTCAAATACTGGTTAACCGCATCCTCGACTGCCTGCTGATCCGGCTGCTGCTGGCTTGTTCCGTAATACCAGCTCAGCTCTACTTGAGGAAGCTCCTCGGGTGCGTCTGGTGCGTTGCTCCCTGCAGGTTCAGCGGCGTCTTGTCCATTGGCTGGATTATTTGCGGCAGCGGGTTCATTCCGGTTATTGCCGTTCTTCGTGCTGCTGCAGCCTGCCAGGATCATCATCAAGGCCAATACCAGCAGCCCCAGCTTATACGTGTTGTTCTGTCTCATGTGTTAACCTCCCATTAATCGCTCATAATCGTTAAATCATCTATAAATATAATAATATGGAGATCATGCCCTGTCTTCCTTATTCTCCTCCCTCTGGCGCGATCTCTTCATGTATTATCCTGACACTGCGTATTCAGTAAGGCAGGCAGCTAGCCTTTCAGTGAGCCTACCGTAAGCCCCTGGACAAAATAACGCTGAAAGAATGGAAAGACCAGCATCATCGGACCGGCAGCCATTACCACCATTGCCATCCGCGCAGACATTGTAGGAAACTGGTTCATATCCAAGCCGATGCCGAATTTGTCCAGATTTTGCGTAATGACCTCCATACTGTTGAGCATCCGCACCAGCAGCAGCTGCAGAGGAACCAGATCGGGATTATCAATGAACAACAGCGCCTGAAACCATTCATTCCAGTAGTTGAACGCAATCAGGAGGCCCATGGTCGTCAGCGCCGGAGTGGACAGCGGCATGATGATGGTGAAGAAAATACGCCATTCCCGCGCCCCGTCCATCTTCGCCGACTCAATGATTTCCATCGGGATTTTGGACAGGAACCCTTTCAGCACCATTACATTCCAGGCATTCAGCAGCCCCGGCAGCACCATCGCCCACAGCGTATCCTTCGTATGCAGATACTGCGTCATCAGAATATAGAACGGTACAAGTCCCCCGCTGAACAGCATCGTAAAAAACACATAAAAGCTCGTGGCGTTCTTGTATTTGTAATCCGGCCGGGAAATCGAATAAGCAATCATCGATGTGATCAGCAGCCCCGCAGCCGTGCCAATCAAGGTGACCAGCACCGTAATGCCGTAGGCTCCGATGATGATATCCGGCACTTTGAAAATATACCGGTAAGCCGATAAGGTGAAGGAATCCGGAATGAAGTGGTAACCGGATTTGGTCAGAAATGCTTCGCTCGACAAGGAGACTGAGATAACCAGAATGAACGGGATAATCATCAATAGGCTTAAAATGATAAAAAACAGATTGATGAAGGGTGCGGATTTATTGGCCTGCTGCATGTCTCTTCCCCTTCCTAAAACAACGCGTTGTCGTCATTTATTTTTTTCACGATATAGTTGGCTGTAATCACCAGGAAGAATCCTACGACCGATTGGTAAAGCCCGGTAGCCGATGACATTCCGATATCCCCCAGCTCCCTCAAGGCGCGGAACACATAGGTGTCGATAATATCCGTCGAAGCGAACGTAAACGGCGAATTGTTCGGCACAAAATAATGCAGGCCAAAGTCGCCCCGGAATATGCCGCCAATGGACAGGATCAGCATGATGGATATAAGCGGAGTCAGCAGCGGCAGGGTGATTTTCATGGCCATCTGCAGCCTGGTGGCGCCGTCTATCCGGGCCGCTTCATAATACTCCCCGCTGATCCCCATTATCCCGGCAAAATAAATGAGGGTTCCAAAGCCGATCGCCTTCCACTCATGCACCAGAATGAGAATATACGGCCAGGGGCCGGATTCGAAGTACCATTTGTGCGCCGTCATCCCCAGGGATAACAGGGTTTGATTGAGGAATCCCGATGCATGGTCCAGAAAAGCCAGCGTAATGTAGCCGACGACAACCCAGGATACAAAATAAGGGAGGAACAATACCGTCTGATGGACCTTAATCCACCGTTTGTTTACCTGGCTGAGCAGAATGGCCAGGATCAATGCGGCTATCGTCCCGATAATAATATAAGATAAGGAGTACAACACCGTGTTTCTCGTGATTCTCCATGCATTCTCCGAAGCGAACAGAAATTCAAAATTTTTGAGCTCTACCCACTCGCTCCCCAAAATCCCCTTGTCATACCGGTAATTTTTAAACGCGACGATGACGCCGAACATCGGCAGGTAAGAAAAGATGAATAAATAGACGATGCCCGGCAGCGACAAACCGAACAATTCTATGTTCTGTTTGAACCCTGATCCCTTCTTCTCTCTCTTGGCAAGCTTTCCCGCCGCAGCTGTCTGAACCAAAGCTGTTTCTTTGTCCGCCATTCTTTTGCTCACTCCTCTTTAACTTGTGCTGCGCTTTGCTCTACCTGTATCTTCGCTGATTGCGGTCGTCATAAGAAGTCCAAAATCCCGATATTATTCCCAAATTCCAATCCAAAATGCCGCAAAAAGTCCAAAACGGCCCTGATCAGCCCCTTTAGACAAAAAGAAGACAGCTTCTCCGACTTGCGAGGAGCTGTCTTCAGCTAAAATGCTGCACCTGGCGGTTCGTTACTTGTCCACGCTCAGGCTGTTCTTGATCCGGTAATCCTTCGGCGTGGTGCCGTACTTGTTCTTGAACAGACGAAAGAAATTGCTGCGCGTGCCGAAGCCGATCTTATCGATCAGCTCGTTGATGGTGTAGTTGTCCTCTTCCAGATAGAGGACGGCCTGCCGGAGCCTGACCTCATTGATATACTCGGAGACCGCGATACCGAGCTGCTTCTTGAACAGCTTGCCGATATAATCGGGCGAGAGCTTCATCACGTCCCCGATTTTCTGCAGGCTGAGACTGATGTCGGAATAATTTTGCTCAATGATATCCTTCACCGTTTCTACCAATATCTCATTCCGCTCCTGCTCCGGATTCTTCTTGTTCTCATTGATTTCCCGGTAAACATCCAGAAGAATATTTTTCATGCTCTCAAGCGAATCACTGTCCATGATTTTGCGGTCAATATCGGACATCTGGATAGTCACAGGGACAATCCGGTTATCATTCATCTCCTTGATCCCATTCTTCATCAGAATGAAGACATGCAGGGCCATATAAACCATATAATCATAGTTCAATGTGGAGATATATTCGAAAATCCTGTCCAGCGTCTTTCGGAACGCTTCCGGCTGCAGCGACTTCATGCTCTCCATCAGCTTCTTCTCAAGCTCCGGGGGAAGGCTCGCCTCCGTCTGTGCCGCATTCTCCTTGATCATGGAAGGAACAAGGATGGACTGGCCTCCATAAACCAGCTTGTAGCGGAGCAGCTGCAGGCAGCCGAGATATTGATCATGCAAGGGAGCATAGTCGGCAATCACTTCCCCGAGAGCTGCAGAGAATTTCACCCGGTACATCCTGGCGATCGCGTCCTGGATTTGACTCATCACCCCGCGCACCCCCGTCTCAGTCAGCTCCGCTTCGTCTCTTGTGCTGATAACCGCGACAAGATGCTCGCTTTTCATCTCGATAGCCTCGCAAAGATAGGTCCGGGACAACATCTCCTGAGCAATATTCGCAATGGCAAAATGCAGCAGGCTCCGTTCCTTCTCATCCCCGGAGTTGGCCGAATCAGTCGATCCATCCAATTTCATGACGCTTAGCATGCAGGGACCCGCAGGGTTCATCGCAAGCTTATGCTGTTGAATCCATCCCAGAAGCTGCTCCCTCGATAAAGCCTGGCTGTCGGTCACAATCTTCCGGATATAATAGGAGCGCACAATGCTGCGCGTGGTATGCTGCTCACTGCGGGCGGCCTTCAGACGCTGGATCGTTTGTTCGTACACACTGGACATATAAGTCAGCTCGTCTCCGCCGGGCGGTTCCGTCTCGGCTTCTCCCCCTGCGTCTCCCCGGATAAAGCTGACCAGCTTGCCGAGCGGCCGGTACAGCCGATGGGATACACCAAGAATGGTCAACAGCGACAGCAGGACGAAAATCAAGGTCAGGACAATGGATGTATTTTTAAGCGATTCCGCTTTCTTTACCAAAGTCTCATAGGGCTGGATACTGACGAGAGTCCAGCCGTTGATGCCGGTATTCAAGTAGTTGACGATTTTCTTCTTATCCGAAATCGAATAATTGAAGGCTCCGCTGCCATCGTCTGCCCTTGTCGCTGCATCAATCCGGTCCATAATCGCTTGCCTGAAATCACCGGTTAATTCGGGCGTGTCGGTGTCGGGCGTTATGACGCTGCCATCATCGCTCATAATAAATACATTTTCATTTTCCTCCCAGGCAAGCTGGTTGATCAGTTTGATATTATCGAACAGCCACTGCGGCTTGATATTCAGAATAAAAGCGCTTTGACCCGGCTGATAGACAATGGAATCATAATTGAAGATAGAGAAGAAATCGGCCTTTCCCCCCTCTTGGCCGTCAAGACTCATGGGGAGCATTTTCAGCTTGGGGATGGGCTTGCCGGCTTTGAACATCGTCCTTAACGCTGCATAAATCGGCGCATCGCGGTCCTGCAGCACAGGGTCGCCGCCCCATACGAACTGGTCCGTATTGGCGTTGTAAATAATAATGGAGTGAATAAAAGGCGTGTAGTCGGCAAATTTATCAATTCTCAACCGTTTTCGGAGCATCTCGAAGACATCGGAGTTATCCGTTGCGGTCATCAGCGGAATCACATCATTATCGTAATAAAGCGAGGTCACCAGCTTCTGGATCACGTCATTCAAATATGTGACATTGAATTTGATCTGGGAGAGCACCTTCTTGTTGGCTTCCCGCTGCATGTCCAGCACGATCTTCTCGGAGTTGTAATACAGCGCGCTTGAGAACAGGGCAAGCAGCAGCAGAACCAGAATGGAGAAGCTCACAATGATCCGCCCAAGATATTTCTTGGACTTGTACAAATGAAAAATATTCATTAATCGGTCCTCTCCCAGCTATCCAGGTTCTCAGTTCTCGGAATTAAAACGCTTACATTGGATAATATATGGCTTGTTAATGTAGCTATTATAAAGAAATCCCGGATTGATATCAATTGATTTTCTAGGACGGCATTGAAAAAGCAAGCGGGCGAAGTCCCGGTTCAGAATGGCTTCTGTCGTATTCAGAAGCAAGGTATACGGCAGGCGTAATAAGATCGGGAACCGGACCGCCTTTTTACTTGTCAGATCCGCTCATAATCCCCGACATCCCGGTCATTTTCCTGGCTGCAGCCGTTTTTAATGCTGATGCAGCGCAGAGTCTATACTGCAGCAAGGTTTGTCCTGCTTACAGCGCCGTGATTCATGGCTATCGCATGTGTAATAAGGTTTTTCCTCGCTGGAGTCGTTTCCTGTTACTGATGAGCTCCGGATCCATACTCCAGCAAGGTTTTTTCTGCTTATAGCACCGTGATCCACATTTACCGCACGTGTAATAAGGTTTTTCCTCGCTGCAGCGGACTAATAGCTGTCCTGGTCTGCCCGCTGCTTTTCTTTCTTGCTGCTATAAAAAAAATAGCCTCCGTTCCCTTATCGGGCGGAGGCTTCCTTGTAATCCTGGCAGCTTGCTCAAGCTTGCTGCTTTAATATCTCCATGGCAGGCACAGGATCGTTACAGGTCATTAAAGTGGCCCCGCATGCCAGTCCATGGCGGACCTGGGCTTCATTGTCCGGGCAGTAACACCAGACCAGCAGTCCTTTAAGCTTGTATTCTTCCACGATTTCGGGCGTGAGCTGTCCCATTTCAATGCCGATGGCCCACAGCTTCGAATAAGTTCCCTCATCGCCCGGGACAAAATTGGACATTTTCGTCCCCGGGAAGCCCTGCGTCCTCAGCTTGTAAACGTCGTGCAGGTACGCGATAACCGCAGCATCAAAACACGCAAACACGCAGCGCTCCAGATAACCGTACTCCTTCAGAATGGCAACGGTCAGATCAACGGCTTCCATCGCATCATGGTTGGATTTGATCTCCACATTCAGCAGCACATCCGGATAAGAACGCAGCAGCTCGCACAGCTCTGCGAGAGTCGGGATGTCAAGCCCGGCAAATTCGGGATCGAACCAGCTGCCCGCATCCAGCTGCTTGAGCTCGGCCAGGCTGAACCCGCCGACTTTTCCCGAACCATTCGTCGTGCGGTCAACGGTCGCATCATGCAGCACCATGACTGCCTTGTCGCTGGACAGCCGCAGATCAAACTCCAGCATATCCACGCCCAGCTCCAGGGACTTGCGGAATGCGAGCAGCGTATTTTCGGGATAATCCGATTTAAAGCCTCTATGGGCCGCTACAATAATGCCGGGTTGATTCGCAATACGTTCGATCATACGGTTCATTCCCTCCTACTCAGCGAGAATACGCTCTGCTTCTTTCTTGAATGTATCAAGCGTAGACGGAATATCCTTGCTGTCATACATAATCGCCTCGATCGCCGAGAAGAATTCATGCATAACCTCCGGCCAAGCTACATCCTTATTCGTATCTGTCGCATATTGCAGCTGATCGTAAGCCACCTTGCGGTTCGGCTCCTTTGCCCACAGATCCTGGATTTCCTTCGATTCTACCATTTTCTTGGTGAAAGGCAGATAACCGGATGACATAATGAACGGCAGGGCGCCTTGCGGATCCGTCTCCATCCAATTGATGAACTCCCATGCCGCTTCCTTGTTTTTGGAACCCGACAGCATAGCGACATTGGCGCCTCCGGTAGGGTTGGCGAATACTTTATCCTGCGGCAGGAATGCCGTCACATAATCAAAGTCCACCGCATCCGCGAGCGAGCCGATGCTTCCGGTCGATCCGAACATCATCGCGACCTTGCCGTCTACAAACATTTGCGTCACGATATTGCCCGAATCCTGGGCCGGCGGATAATACAGGGCGCCAGAGCTTTGAAGATCCTTCAGGTAACTGAATACTTTGACGCCTACTCCATTATCGCCAAACCCGATCGAGGTATTGTCGTCATTGAAGAAGGTACCTTCGGCTTGTGAAATCATCGCAATCGGATACCAGGTATCATAAGGCATCGTAAAGCCATAACGCGTTACCTGGTCTTTATCTTTGACAACCAGTGCATTCGCAACCTTCTTCAGCTCATCCCAGGTCGTTGGTATGGCAAGTCCCTTCTCGTCCAGCAGCGTTTTATTCACATGCAGGATTGGCGTGGAACGGTTAAGCGGCAGTGAAACCAGCTTGTCGTTGAAGATGGAATGGCCCATGAGTCCTTCCGTAAAGTCGTCCTTGCTCACACCCGAGGTTTCCATGTATGGGTTCAGGTCTTCCAGAACATCCGAATCCGCGAACATTTGAACATAAGCGCGCTCGAGCATGCTCACATCAGGTGCGGTACCTGACGCAATCGCCTGCTGAAGCTTGGTCACCTCGTCATCATAGCTGCCCTGGAATGTTCCGACAACTTCAATGTCCTCATGGGAATCGTTAAAACGTTTGATGAGCGCATCCATATATTCGGCGTTTTTGCCGGTCAGGGAGTGCCAGAATTGAACAGTTGCTTTCTCGCCCGATGCCGGAGTCTCTGCTGCCGGTGCCGGATCTGCTGCGTTGGTTGTGGATGAATCATTCGTCGTATTGGCGGCTGCCCCGTTGTTTGTGTTGTTCGCCGAGCTGCCGCAGCCTGCCAGAATGCTGATAAGCATCGTTACCATCAAAATAAGAATAAATTTGTTCTTCATGCTGGATTTCCCTCCATTATTGTTTTATCTTTTTTATTTAAAAGGGATCAAATGCGCTATTTAATCCCTGAATAAACGAAAGCTCTCACAATCTGTCTGGAACAAACGATATACATAATCAGAATCGGTACAACCAATACCACATTGCCCGCCATAATAATATGCCAGTGGCTGATCCCTTCGGTTTCACGGAGCATCGCAATACCGATCGTCAGCGGCCGTATTGCCGTCGTATCCGTCATGATCAAGGGCCAGAAATATTCGTTCCAATGGCTGACAAAGCTGAACAGCGCAATCGTAGCCAACGCTGATTTGGACATCGGAATCATGATTTTCCAAATCAATTTGAATTCGCTGGCATTATCCAGCCTGGCCGCTTCGATAATTTCCTCCGGAACCTGCATGAAATACTGGCGCAGCAGGAAGATGCCGAAGGCATTGGACATGAACGGAATGATTTGCGGCAGCAGCGTCTTGATCAGCCCCCAGTCGCCCATCATCATATAAACCGGAATGAAGGTGACCTGACCGGGAATCATAAAGGCCAGCAGGACCATACCGAAGAACAGCTTGTTTCCGGCAAATTTATATTTGGCAAAGGCATAAGCTGCCGGAACCATAATAATCAGCTGGAGCAGGATGACAGAGACCGTGACAATGACCGAGTTTCTGGCGTACATCAGAAACGGGCCCGCCTGCATCGCTTCGGCGAAATTCACCCACTGCGGCCAGGCCGGAATCAACGTGGGCGGAAAGGTCAGCGTCTCTTTGTATGTCTGCAGAGAGGTGGAAACCATCCACAGAAACGGAAAAACAAAAATCATCAGAAGAACGGCTTTCAATATAAATCCCAGTGAGTATCTCACGGCTTTGAAATCAAATGTCTTCAAGTGGGAATCCCCTTTGCGTTTCAGGTTTATAAGCCGCCGGTTTATTGAAAATGAACCCTTTTGGACAATAAACGGAAGTAAATGAAGGTGAGCAGGGCAATAATCGCCATCAGAACCACGCCGGTTGCCGAGGAATAACCGATATTCGTGGTCCGGAAGCTGTAAATATAATAGACGATCGTATTGGTTGCGTCGTTGGGACCGCCTCCGGTCATCACCTGCACCGTATCAAATACTTTAAAGGAGCCAATTGTCATGATTACCAGAATAAAAAACAGCTGCGGTGAAATAAGCGGCAGGGTGATTTTGTAGAACACCTTGAATTTGCCGGCATTATCGAGCGCAGCCGCCTCATAGATGCTGGGCGTGATGCTTTGCAGGGCAGCTACGATAATCAAGGTGTAATAACCGATTCCCTGCCACACCGATACGATAATGACCGAGATAAGCGCCGTCTTCGAGCTTTGCAGCCACTGCGACGTCGGCAGTCCAACCGCCTTCAGCAAATAATTGAGCATGCCCAGGTTAGGCTCCATAATCCACAGCCAGATCAGCGATACCGACACGATAGAGACGATATGCGGGGTGAAGATGCCGGCCTGGACAATTGCGTTAAACTTGCTTTTCTTGCTCAGCCACACGGCGATGAGCAGGGCAATGAGCAATGTCAGCACTACAACGCCAAGGGTATATAGAGCGGTATTGCCCAAGGCTTTGTAGAAGTCCCCCCGGCTGAAAATCTCGCTGTAGTTGTCAAGACCGATAAATTTGCTCTTGGCCTTGTTCATCAGATTGTATTTGAAGAAGCTCAGATATATCAGATAGAGCATCGGATAAATAACGAACAAGGCAATACCGAGCATCGCTGGCGCAATCATGGCATAGGGACGCAGCCTCTGCCCTATCGTTTTATGCTCCATGCGGAATACCTCGCAGCGCCTCCAGATGATCCTTGAACAAGGCGTGCTCCGTGCCGATGCGGCTTCCGTCCGCTTCGAAGAATACCAATTTATCTGCTGCTACGCCCAGATGCACGTCTTGATCAACAGTGAATCGGTCTTCCACGCATTTGATCATAAAAGCATGCTGGCCGCATCTCACCTGATAAATCGTCTCCGAGCCCAGCATCTCTCTGGTGATGATTCTGCCTCTTGCGGCGTAATGAAGCCCGGAGTGCTCAAGGGTCAGCTCCGCGCTCTCCGGGCGGAAGCCGAATTTCACTCCGCCCCTGCCAAGCTCTCCCACATTCATCGGCGGAACGCCGATAAATTGAGCGGTAAACAGATTGTTCGGCTGGCGGTACATCACATCCGGCGGAGCCTCCTGCTGAATGGTCCCTTTGTTCATGAGCACAATTGTATCGGCCATCGACATCGCCTCGACCTGGTCATGCGTCACATAAACAAAGGTGGTGCCGAGCTTCTTGTGCAGCTCGATCAGCTCAATGCGCATCTGCACCCTGAGCTTCGCATCCAGGTTGGAAAGGGGCTCGTCCATCAGGAAAACCGACGGCTTCTTCACCATCGCCCGGGCCAGGGCAACCCGCTGGCGCTGCCCGCCTGACAAGGTGGACGGCTTGCGGTCCAGATATTCGGCAAGGCCTACCGTTGCGCTGATGGTCTCCACCAGCTCTGTTCTTTCCGTTTTGGGCACCTTGTTGTTCCTCAGCCCAAACTCGATATTCTCTCTCACCGACATAGTGGGATAAATGGCATAATTCTGGAAAACCATCGCCACTCCCCGCTGGCCGGGGGCAATTCGCGTTACATCCTTGCCGTTAATCAGCACCGAGCCGGAGGACTGGGGGTCAATGCCCGCAATCATGCGCAGCAGGGTTGTCTTCCCGCAGCCGGAAGGACCGACCAGCACGGTGAATTTGCCATCCTCAATTTTCAGGTCCAGATCTTTAATGACGACGTTCTTCTCGAACTGCTTGCTCACGCGGACAAATTCTATGGACGCCAAGGGCTGATGCCTCCTTGCAAAATATATTTCAGGTAATGGCTCGACCGAATCAGACGGTATACACGGTTATGCCCGCATCGCGAAAGAGCTTAAGATCCTGCTCCAGCGCTTCCTTACCGGTAATCAGCGTATGAATGGCGCTGTTGGGCGCTACGGTATGAAGCGCGGGCTTGCCTATTTTGCTGTCGTCCGTAACGACGAAGATTTCCCGCGCTGCCCGGATCATCGCCTGCTTGGCGGGAACCAGCTGCGCCTCCGGATGCATCAGACCGTGCTGCGGATGCAGAGCCGGCGTACCGATAAATGCCTTGAGGGCATGCAGCGAACGCAGCACATGCTCCGTGAACATGCCGTTCAGCATATAGCTGGAGGGATACAGCTCTCCGCCTGTCAGAATCACTTTGATCCGGGGCGCATCCCGCAGCTCTGCGGCCACATTCATATCGTTGGTCACCACCGTAATATCCGAGCGGTGCACCAGATTTCTGGCAATATACTGCGTCGTGGTTCCGGAATCGATAATTATGTGATCCCCGTCCTCCACGAGACTTGCTGCCATTTTGCCGATTCTCATTTTCTGCTCCAGATTCTGGGTTGACCGTTCGTTGAAGGAAGGCTCGTCATGCGTCCACTGCTCCACGATAACCCCGCCATGGGTTCTCTTCAGCTTGCCCTCCTGCTCAATCTCGGCCAGGTCGCGCCTTATTGTCGCTTCATGGACACCAAATACGCCGGCGAGCGTACTGATCGTTGAGCTGTTATGAAGCCGGACATATTCCACAATTCTCATTTTTCTCTCTGCTGCCAACAAACGAGGTCCCTCCCCATGCAAGTTCATTCACTATAATGCTTGTTTATATCCACTGTTGCGTAAATTCGTTCATTTTGATTATAGGGATGGACTATCAAACGAAGGTTAAATCCATATGAAGATCATGTAAGGATAAGGGAGCAAATCCTGGGAGTCCGCATAGAAGGCCTAACTGCGCATGCAGAAGCAATTCCGCCTGCTCAACCGTTTAGTCAACGGATTCCCAGTTCATTGTAAGCCTTGAGCAGCGTGCGGCGTTCAGGCCTGACCTGATGGGCTTCGCGCAGGCTGCGTTCAAGCAGCTCCCTGCTTACGGAGAGCTCCTCCACGGACAGCGGGCCGCCAACCTGCCGCAATAACTCTTTGAGCGCCCCCGCAGGCGGGATCTGTGCGATCTCCTGCGTAATTTCGCTCCATCCGGCTATAATTCGCCTGCTTTGGTTCGCATGCTCCCCCGCATTATTCCTGTGCCACAGCTCCGGTCCCTCTTCCGCAAGCTTGTGGTACAGCTGGCTGATCTCCATGCAGGCGACGCCTACTTTGGCGCCGTGCAGCAGCTGCCTGCGGCCAAGGCGGATATATTCCATTTCCCAATAATGCGAGAGATGATGCTCCGCCCCTGATGCCGGGTGGGATTGACCGAACTGCAGCATGGCAAGCCCGGAATCGATCAGGGAGCGGATCAGAATCTGAATGCCTTCCTGCTGCCTGCCTGCAATAAGCTGTGCATGATTGACGCATTCCATAAGGGCGGATCGCGTCCTATCCGCAGCGGCTTGCAGATAGGGCTCGCCGGCGGTAATCGCTCCGAACCGCCAATCGAACAATGAAGTGTATTTGCCCAGCATATCGCCGAAGCCTGCAGCCACCATGGCAGGCGGCGCCTCGACCAGGATGTCGAGATCGGCAAAGATCGCATCCGGACCGATGGCCGGAATCGTTTTTTTCTCGCCCCTGATGATGATCGGGGCTCCCTTGGAATTGAACCCGTCCACGGACGGAGCCGTCGGCACGGAGATAAAAGGAATCCCTGTGGTATAAGCGGAATAACGGACAATATCATGCAGGGTCCCTCCGCCTACCGCTATGACTGCCTGTGCATGATGGCGTTGAATATCCAGAATCAGCTGAATGAGCGACGCTTCATCGGCGATCACATCATCCTGGGCATCCGGCTTGATGAAGGTAATGTGGACCTTAATGCCCGACCGCGTGAGCGATGAAGCCAATGCCTCGCCCGCCGCCTTATAAGTTGCCAGGTCGGCAGCGAGAACCACCTGATGGTGCGATTTCTGTTCCAGGTAGGCAGCAACCTCCAAGGCAGCGCCGGGATGAATTCGAATCAGATCCAGTTCCGTCATCGTTGTAATCCCTTCTCCGCCGGGGCCAGAATGGATTTCACATCGGCCAGCGAGGGCCAGATCCAGTCCGGCTGAATATGGCTCGCCTCCGCTTCCTCCATGCTCACCGAGCCCGTCAGAACCAGCGCGGTTTGCATGCCTGCTTTCTTGCCCAGCCGGATATCCGACTCCAGACTGTCTCCGATTACGAGACAGCGCTCGGGCGGAAGCTGCAGAACGTTCAATGCGGCTTCCGCCATCAGCTGCGAGGGTTTGCCGATCACGATATCGACCTCTCTTCCTGTTGCCGATACAATCGCCCCGATCATTCCGGCCACATCGATGGAGTCGCCGTCATCCCGCGGAAACGTCTTGTCTGCGTTCGTCGCGATAATTCTGGCGCCATGCCTCACCGCGCGAAAGGCATCATTCAACTCCTCATAGGTTAATGTCTCGTGGAGGGTAATAACCAGCCACTCCGCAAGCTCCGGCCTCTCCGCCATCAGAATATCCCCAGCCTCCAATTCATCCTTCAAACCTTGATCGCCCAATACCCACACGGGGGAGCTTTCGTAATAGTCCTTGAGAAACCGGGCTGTTACCGTCGAGGTCAGAAGGATTTCCTCCTCGCCGATATCAAGACCAAGCCTGCCAAGCTTGTCATGGCACATTTTCCGGGAGATATTCCCCCGATTGCTCAGAAAGACGATGCGCTTGCCGAGTTGTTTCAGCATGGCGACAGCTTCTGCTGCTCCATCGATCAAATTCGAGCCCTTATAAACCGTCCCGTCCAAATCAATAACAAATCCCTCTATGCTTGTTTTCATCATCCGTTTCCAGCCTTTCACGAGCATGGCTTGCCATCTGCATAATCCTTCCATTTGCGCAGATTCAAGCGTATTTTCTGCTTACTTATGCACTCTTTTGCTCAGGTTCACTATAAAGTTATACTGTTATGCGAATGTCATCAGCATGTTTAGAATATGTAAATTTGTTCCGGCCGCCATCCCTCATGGTCTTCAGCGTGCAGCACGCCTGCCTTTCCGGACGCAATAAAAAAACCGAAGCCCCAATCTGCTTCGGTTCATCACTGCGTGTTTATGCAAATTAAGTGTGCGCGTCTGTGCAGCTTTGTATTGCGCGATTAATCAGCCGTTTTTATATTTGCGGTCATTGCGGATTGATAGCGGCGGGCAGAGGCATGCCTTCCGCTATATATTGTACGCCTTCCTGACAGACGCCATAGGATTGCCAAGGACAGCTCGCGCACAAATGGCCGATATCCGCCGGCACCACCTTTTGCGATATCCGGTCGCATACTTCCCGCCAGCTGAGGCTCTCTCCCGGCTTAAACCCAAGCTTGGCCAGAACGGCATCATCCAGCTGATGAACGGTTCCCCTGCAATGATTCAATTCGTCCGGCGGATACGCCCGGCAGATGTCGTCCGGACCGGTTACAAGCTCCACCACTGATTCCGGCTCGGTCCGCAAAGTCTCATATATAGCTGTCATATTCGCGCAGAAATCCGCAGAATAGCCCATGCCCCGATACCCGAGAAGACATAGCAAGTGATGTCCGCGCAATCGGATCGCCATCGTCCCCAACTCCCCTGCCATGATTATTCATATGTTAACCATTATAACAGAAGAGAGGTTAACCTATCACATGGAATTTATCTGGGAGCCGCAGCAGGTGAGGCCTTTTCGAAAACTATCAACAGTATTCAGTGCGGAGCTCCTTCAAATTCATTCCCGCAAGCTCCCGGACTTTCTGTTTTCGCCCTGTTAACGACCTCTCCCTGCCCATTATATAAATCATCATGGATATGATGGCCGATGCGAAGCGTGGACGACCCGACATAATGACAAATAAAAGAACGCCGGAAACGGTCAAGAGACCGGTTGGGATACGATCCGTGAATGGTGCTGCCATTGAAAAACAGCACATCGCCCGCATCCATGTCCACAGGCACAATCCTGCCGCCCTCCGGCAGATTGACCTCATCGCGAAAATAGGAAAGCGCCGGATCCGCCTCATGCGGACATTCGATATCCAGATTCTGCGTCCGGGGTACGATAACCAGACCGCCGTTCTCCTGATCAACCGGATCGATCGCGGTCCAGGCTGCAATGCACGTCCCGGGCTCCACGCGCAAATAGTAATTGTCCTGATGCAGCGCCTGCCCTCTGCCGCCGGGCGGTTTGAAGTAGAACATGCTCTGCGCCGCCAACGCCTCTTCCTGGAACAGCTCCTTCAGCAAAGCCATGACCGGAGGATGCAGCATATAGCTCTTGGCTCTGCCGATTACCCTGTGCGGATACAAAATCCGCGGAAACAGCTTCAGCGGATCGCCCTTGGCCTCCTCCGGCGAAGCGGGCTCGAAATATCCGGGAAGCACGCCTTCTGCCTGTATGCGCATGAACGTCTCTTTAATCTCGGCAACCTCGTCTGGCTGAAACAAGCCTTTGGCGATCAGATAACCTTCTTCATGGAACTGTTTTTTTTCCGCTTCGCTCAAGTAATACCTGTCGTTTCCCGCTGACATTCAATCACCCTCCATTCACCCTTTTGCCTGTTGCCCCTTACTGCATCAGCCGAAGCTCCCGTCCCAGGCTCTCCATTTATGGTCGGCCGTACGAAAGGATGAGCTGTGGAACTGATAGGAAGACATCTGCGGCGTTCTGAACAAGGAAGCTCCATCATATAAAATGCCGCAGCCGTTGACGAAGCCATACCGGCCCGGTCCTGACGGCCCCTGGCGGACAAAGGAAAAATCGGCATCGGTATGGATCAGACCGTAATCCAGCCTGCTCCGGTCCCATTCGTATTTGGGAAAATCCCTGCTTCCGCTGATCAGCCCCTTATCCAGATCCAGCTTGTATGCCAGATGACAAGTCCTGCCATCCGCCTCATATTGAAGCGATAAGCAATCCTTCTCCTGCGTGAGCCGGATGATCTTCACCCTGCGCATCAGCCGGGCCGATTGCTCATCCAGTGCGAAAGGGGTAAGCACCGTGACAAAGCAGTTCATCGTTCCGGCCCGGACCCGGCTGCTGTCCAGTTCGTAGACCATCTCACTGTCCGCATAACATCTGCGGATCGTCTCGTGCCCCGTCTGCCGGCCGCTTCCCGGGAACTCGATCAGCAGTGCCAGCTCCTTCCGGTTGATGATGGGATTTGTGTCGCCAGGATGCTGGTGGATATGCTGCACCTGACCGGTATACCAGCCATCGCCGGCCTCCAGCACCGCGCCCGGATGCCACAGATTGGCCGTACTGAGCTGCCGGCTGCCCAGCGACTTCGTCCAATCCACCACAATGAATACGCCTTCCTCCTTCAAATAGGTCATCGCCCGGTCCCATATCACACCGTGATAGGGATCCGTCACCCGGGTCCGGCTGTATACCAGCTCCTCGAAGGTCTGAAAATGCAGCTTTTCCGCTGCCACACGCCTGTACGTACCGTCATCGTGGATAAAATCATAGAGGGAGCCGTCCGCATCCCGCTCCCCTTCCCTGAACACCAGCCGGTTATGATAAATATCGGCGCGGTATTTGCCATTGGGAGCGGAATCGCGGTATCCGCCGTCATGTAATAAAATATGCGGCCCGCGGGCAAAAAACACGATGGAATTCTCATCCGCATGTCCATGGTGAGCCTTTTCCGCCGGCGCCTGAATCGTCCGCCGCAAATATTCCCTGGCGACATAGGCATAATCGCCTTCATCGCGGTAGTTAAGCAGGAGATACGTGGAATCCTCTTCCCAGCCGTCGCGGAAGGCGATTTTCTTCCCGATCACATCCTCCAGCACCAGCTCGCTCTGCCAATCCGGCTTGACCGGCTCAAGCCCGTCATCCGCCCAGAGACAGGCGTTTGAGAAATAAGCGGCAAGATAGACCGAGGGCGGCCCCTCCTGATGGGACAGCGCATGGTCCCAGATTTTGCGGGCGGCATATTTCATATGACCGCATCTGTATACGGCAGCCCCTTTCTCCAGACAGGCCAGCCACAAATACCAGAACGAATTGTAATGGGCGTCTCCGAAATCCGGCAGCTGACCATAGGGCGTCAAGATATGCGTGATGTAATCAAAATAATACCTTGTCTGCGGCTTCGCATAATAGTCCGCTTCCTTGTCTGTATGCTGCGCAACCATTATGCAGGATCCAAGCCACAGAGGCAAATACAGCTCGGCATCCTCGATGGACCAGCCGCCCATGGACTCCTGGGCCAGGTAATCGCGAAGCTTCGCCCATTCCCGCGTTTCTTCCGTATCGCCCAGCGCCGCAACCGCCAGAGAAACCGTGAAGGCCCGAAGCATGGAGCGGTTGTGCGCCCCCCACTCCGGATAATGCATGACGGCTTGCACGGAGCTGCGGATGGAATCCTCTATCTGGCGCTTGTCCTCCCGGGAGAGCAGCGCCGAATCCTTCATAAACAAATACCCCTGGATGTAATGGGTCCCCTGGAACATTGGATCAAACGATGTAATACCCTTCTCATATTCCGGATGGCGGTCCCGGAGAGAGTCCGGCACAATCTCCTTGAACGACTCGATGGCGAGCAGCATTTGTCTTGCCTGCACCCCGTACTCTTTCTCGCCGGTAATATGATACAGAAAACCTTCAGTCTGCGCCTGGATAGCCAGGTTTCCCGGAGGGATGTACATGCCGAGAAACTGGTCGGGACGATACGATTCCCGCCAATGCGAAATAGCGGCCTCGTACTGCTTCCTCCCCTCCAGAACCGCCTTCTTGATGTAGTCCAGATACGTTTGCTTGTTCATACCAGGCTCCTCTCTTCAAGTTAAGATACAACAAACTGATATTGTCCCGATCCCGCATGCAGAAGAAGATGATCCGGCTGTTCTCCGGCAACGGCAATGCCCTCGGCCTGCTCCAGTTCCGCTCCATTCTCAAGCACCTGCTGCCCCGGAAGCCGTGGAATCCGTATAGTCGCGGTCGTGTTGGCAGGAATGCGGACATGCATATGCAGCTCCGATCCGTTGACCCGCCAATTGCAGACGATCGGTCCCCGGACGGATTCGTAGAGGCAGTTCACATAATCAAGCCCGCCGCCAATTAGGGGATGAATACGGATATGCTTATAGCCCGGCTGCTCCTCATCCAGATCAATCCCGCCGACGAACCGGTAGATCCATTCGCCTACAGAACCCAGTGCATAATGATTGAAGGAATTCATTCCCGGCCTTTGAAAACCCTTCGCTTCCGTCCAGCCATCCCAGCGTTCCCAGATCGTCGTCGCGCCCTGCAAAATGGAATAATACCAGGACGGATAGCTTTGCTGGTTCAGCAGCCGGTAAGCAATTTCCTCGTGACCGGCCTCCACCAGCACCGTCAGCAGATATTTGGTGCCATGAATGCCTGTCGACATATGCCAATCACTCTCTTCCAGCAGGTGCAGAAGGCGGTTGACCGCATACGCCCTTTTCTCCTCCGGCAGCAGATTCATGGATAAAGCCAGCGCGTAAACCGACTGCGTATCTCCTTTGATCTTCCCTTCTCCATTCACATAAGCGTCATTAAAAGCCGCTCTTACTTCGGTATGCAGCTTTTCAAACCGCGAGGCGTCTTCGGCTTTTCCAATCAGGGAGGCCATTCGCGCCATCAGCTGCACCGAGTAGGCATAATAGGCCGTCGCGAAGACATCATAAGGGGTCGTGGAATGGATGGAGGTATTGGGATAATCATCTGCTCCCCGCGCTTCCGCCATGGAGAGCCAATCGCCGAACTGCGGCAGATCCCCGCGCAGATGACCGGGATGCAGGTCGCTCAGGAACCCGATCCAGCGGGTCATGGCATCATAGTGCCGCTTGATGATGGCTGCATCTCCATAAACCTGATACATCATCCAGGGAACGAGAATGCCTGCGTCTCCCCATCCGGCAGAGGCTGTGTGATCATAGGTCATATCCCCGCCATGCTCTGTTTTGCCGCCCGCGATAAACGGGGCAAAATCCGTAAAAGCTCCCGTCGGCCGCTGCGCATCAGTCAAGTCCGTCAGCCATTTGCTGAAGAAAGGGGCGGTGTCCATCAGATAGCTGGCCGTCCGGAAGAATACCTGGGCATCCCCGCTCCAGCCAAGTCGTTCATCCCGCTGCGGGCAGTCGGTCGGCACACTGACGAAGTTGCCCCGCTGAGTCCATTCAATATTTTGCAGCAGCTGGTTGAGCAGCGGATTGGACGTATCCATGAACCCGGTTTGAGCAAGGTCTGAATGGACCACAATACCGGTAATATCCGTAAGCTCCAGCTCCCCGTCATCATCGCTGCTTATTTCCGCATAACGAAATCCATGCAGCGTAAAATGAGGCTCATAAATCTCCCCCTCCGGACTGCCCTTCAGCACATAAGTGTCAATCTGCCTGGATAGACGAAGATTCTCCGTATAGAGTCTGCCTTGCGCATCCAGAGCTTCCCCATGACGCAGTATAATGGTGATTCCGGTTTTCCCGCGCGTTAGAATCCGCAGGTAACCTACCATGTTCTGACCCATATCCACGATCCGGCTGCCGCTTTCCGTCACCGTCATTGACACAGGCGCAAGCTTCTTCACACTGCGGATTGGCGGACACAGACCCGATACGATCCGGCCTTTATAATCGTAGAAAATATCCGCTTTGCTCCAGACCGAATCATCATAGCCCCGGTCCTCCCATCCGGGCATTTCAAGCCGGGCGTCATAAGTCTCCCCCATATGAAAATCGGTTGCCAGCAGCGGACCGAACGAAGCCTTCCATGAGGGCCCGGAAACGACCGATTGCGAAGAACCGTCTTCATAGTCCACATTCAGCTGCAGCAGAATGCGCGGATCCTTGCCGTAGCGCTGGTAGCCATACATGCCGATATAGCCGGAATACCAGCCATGTCCGAGCAGAACACCCAGCGCATTCTCGCCGCCGGCAAGCGCTGCGGTCACATCGTAAGCCTGGTACTGGAGGCGGATATTGTAATCCGTCCATTCCGGCGCGAGGATGTCTTCCCCGATGCGGCTTCCATTGATATAGAGCTCGTAAGCGCCAAGAGCCGCCGCATACAGCACCGCTTTCCGTATCTGCCGGCGGGCCTCGAAGGTTCCGCGCAGATAAACGGCCGGCTTGGGCCGTTCATGAGTCGGCTGATGGCCTGATTTCAGACCGATCCATTTGCCCTGCCATTCCTTGCGGGAGAGCAGTCCCATGGACCAATGGGCCGTCCTGCTCCATGGCGATTCCTGCCCTGCCTGATCCCAGACCTTCACTTTCCATACATATTCGCAGCCGGAAGCCAGCTCCCGGCCTTCATATGGAATGGGATTCGACAGATCCGACTGGACCCTGCCGCTGTCCCACATATCTCCGGTATCCTGGTCCAGCTGCTGCCGGCTTGATGCCGCCAGAATGCGGTAAGCGGTTTGGCCCGAGCCGCGCCCGGCTGAATCCAGCATCCAGCCGAGCCTCGGCTCCGGGACATCGATTCCGGCCGGGTTCAGCAGGTATTCGGCGCGGAGATTATATGCATGCAAAACCATTCGCTTTTCCTCCTTCAGCCTGATTCTCTTCTTCACCGTGCTTCGATGCGAAGAGACCGCTTAAGAAGTCAGCGGTCTCACGGCACTTTCCTGCATGACGGCAATTACGGCTGGTAGTTGACTTTTTTGTAGGCTTCCGTTAATTCGTTGTCGTATTCTTCACCGCCAAGCTTTTTCCAGCCTTCGATCATGGCATCGTATTCTTTGTCCGGATCGGAGGAAACGATGATCTTGGTTATCGATTCATTGATGAATTTCTTGATTGTTTCCTGATTTTTCTGCGCAAACGGCCGTGGATCCGTAATCTCAACCGTCTTCGGCGTGTATTTGGCAAAAATATCATTATATTTGGTGTTCACGGCCGCATAATATTCAGGATCGAACAGCTTGCCTTTCTCGCCCAGTATTTTCAAAGTGTCATATGAGCTTAACGGCTGTCCCTGCTGGATAATCGCGAGGTCACCGCTTCCGGCATACCATGTCACTTCCCTTGCGTTTTTATCGGGATCGATCGGTATTTGAATGCCATCCGCATCAAGGGTGTAGTGCGTTCCTTCAATGCCGGATTGCAGGGTCTTGATGACTTCGGGATCCGCCATCCAGTTCAAATATTTCATCGCGGCAATCGCCTGCTCCTCTTTGCTGGCTTTGGGCACCATTATGAACATCCCGTAGTCCGCAGCGCCCCCGGCATATTGTTTGCCATCCGAGCTGATGAGCGGATCGATTGGCATCCATCTGGCTTCCGGTACCGCTTTCATCGTCGAGTCGGTCAATGCCCAGCCGGAGTCATTGTTCTCCATGAAGCCGGCCACGCCTTGAGCAATATATTGATTAAGCTGCTGATTGTTTACGTCCGTACCGAATTCCTTGGGGATTAAGCCTTCAACATACAGCTTGTTGAGGAATTTGAACATATCGCGGGCGCCCGGCGCAGCAATATTGGAGATGAATTTGTCATTCTCCCATACCCCT
This sequence comes from Paenibacillus sp. JT31N17, assembly GCF_056269255.1. Classification (NCBI taxonomy): domain Bacteria; kingdom Bacillati; phylum Bacillota; class Bacilli; order Caryophanales; family Paenibacillaceae; genus Paenibacillus; species Paenibacillus sp. JT31N17. The sequence goes on along the minus strand of NZ_JBWDNP010000001.1, from coordinate 335,819 downwards.
CCGGCCAGGTCCGTACCGTTGCTCATCAGCTTCGGATTAATTCCGAATGCCGAGGACAGCGCATACATGAATGCTTTGCCGATAGCCGGAAAAGCGTATGGCACGACTTTGTCCTTGCCTACGTTGCCGGGATCCTTTTCCTTAAACGCTTTGAGCACCTGATAGAGCTCATCGACAGTCGTCGGCGCCTTCATATTCAGTTTATCCAGCCAGTCCTGGCGGATTTTGAAAACCGCTCCGACATTCGGGTTCGCTCTGAGTGCCGGAATGGCAAAGCGTTTGCCTTCATAGGTGCCCGCTTGATCCAGCGCTTTTTGATTATTCGCCGTAATCTGCGGACCGTACTCCTTCAGCAGATCGTCCAGCTCCCAGATCCCGCCCTGCTGGGCATACTTGAAGAGCGTATTGGTGTCATAGGTGAATATTATATCCGGCGCCTCACCGGAGGCAAGCCAGACATTCAGTTTATTCTCGGCTTCCGCCCGTGCTACAGGCACCATCTCCAGGTCGATGCCAAGCGGCTTCACCTGCTCCTGGGCCCATTTGACAAGCGGAGCATCCGTCAGCTTCATGCCCTCCGGTGCGTTCCCGCGATCATAAATCATAACGCGAAGCTTGACCTGCTTGACGGGCTCATCCGAAGGCTCCGGCGCATCCGTACCCCCTGTGTTTGTGTTGGTCGGCTCCGGCGTATTGGCAGCTCCGGAGCTGGTATTCCCTTCGTTTTTGCCTGAATTCGAGCATGCGGCCAGCAGCAGAAGCGTGAACACCAGGAAGCATGTCAGGCTGATCCTGACCCCTTTACGTACATTGACCATTGTCGTTCCTCCTCATGAATTTGGTAAAAACATCATTTCATCTGCCTACTGCCACAGGAGTAATCAAATATAAGAAAGTATCAGACTCCATCATACTTTGCTTATATTTCTGAGGAAGAATCCTGACTCTGCCTCCAAGGACGGCGAGAGCCGTTTCTTCTTGAAATATAAGAAAGTATCAGACTCCATCATACTTTGCTTATATTTCTGAGGAAGAATCCTGACTCTGCCTCCAAGGACGGCGAGAGCCGTTTCTTCATGTATGAGACGGATGGCTCTTGGGGGAGCTGTCCGGTCCTGCCGGGCGTATCGGGAGGTTACCCTTTTACAGAGCCAAGAAAGGAGCCTTTGACAAAATATTTTTGCAGGAACGGATATACGATCAGAATCGGCACCGTCGCGAAGATGGCTGTGGCGGCTTTTAAGGATTCCTCAATGACCTGAAGCTTGCCCTGCTGCTGCATGACTTCAAGCGAGGTATCCATTTGCGAGAGGAGCAAAATGTTGCGCAATCGAACCTGAAGCGTAAACAGATCGGAGTTGTCGATCAGAATAATCGCGTTCATGTAGCTGTTCCAGTGTCCAACCGCATAGAACAGGCCGATTGTGGCCATCACGGCCCCGGAGAGCGGAAGCACAATGCGCAGCATGTAGCGGATATTTCCGCAGCCGTCCATAACGGCGGCCTCGCGCAGCTCCTCCGGCATATTTTGAAAGAAGGATTTCATTATGATGACATTAAACGCGCTGATTGCGCCGGGAATCATAAGGGCCCAGAGGGTATTGAGCATGCCCAAATATTTGATGAGCAGGTAGCCGGGAATGAGTCCCCCGCTGAACATCATCGTGAATATCATATAGTTCATGAAATATTTGCGCCCTACCAGATCCTTGCGGGAAAGCGGATACGCCGTAAGAATCGTGAAAACCATATTGATCGTTGTCCCGACCGCCGTAACGTAAATGGTGACCAGCAGCGAACGGATGACATTATTGTCCCAGAACACCGATTTCATGGCATCCAGCTGAAAATCAACCGGCCACAGGATAACCTTGCCTGACTGAATGGCATGGCTGCTGCTGAAGGCATTGGCAAAGGTATTGATAAATGGAAAGATACAGACAAAAGCGATGATCGTAATCAAAGAATAGTTGATGACATGGAACGAAACGTCCCAGAACGAGTATTTTCGCGTCCGGCGATATTTGTTTTTACCTGTAGAATCCGATAGCTCTGTCATAGGCTCACTCCTTTATAAGACTTGATTCCAGTTCCATTCATGTTCCAAAAATTCCGGATGCCGCCCGCTCCGTTACCAGATTCCTTCGCGGCCCATCTTATTGGCGGCATAGTTTGCAGCAATGATCAGCATCAGGTTAACGACCGATTGCACCATCCCGATTGCGGTCGTCAGACCGAATCCGCCCTGCCTGATTCCAAGATCGTATATATAGGTGCTGAGAACATCAGCGACATCCATGACCAGCGGGTTCATCAAGGCATAAGGCTGCTCGAAGCCGATGGATACCATATGGCCGACATTCAGAATGAGCAGAATAATGACGGTTGGCATGATGCCGGGAATGGTGATATTGATCATTTTCTTCCATCTGCCTGCTCCGTCAATCGAGGCCGCTTCGTACAAGTGAGGATCAAGCGTCGTCATGGCTGCCAGATAAATAATCGTTCCCCAGCCAACTCCGCTCCAGATGCCGGAACCGACAAAGACGCTGATCCACCAGTTGTTGCTGGCCATAAAATAAATCGGCTCCATGCCCATCCACTGCAGAACCTGGTTAACGATGCCGTACTTGGGCGAAAGCAGCGCATAGATCATCCCGCCCATCAGCACCCAGGACATAAAATGCGGCAGGTACAGCAGCGATTGCGAAATCCGCTTGAAATATTTGTTCCGGACTTCGTTGAGCATGATGGCCAAAATAATCGGAGCCGGGAATCCGAACACCAGCCCCAGCACATTGAGCATCAGTGTGTTCCGTACGATTTTATAGAAATCCGGCAGATTGACCATATCCCTGAACGATTGAAAATGGTTCCACGGACTTTCCAGTACGCCCTTGAACATGTTGTAGTCCTTGAAGGCAATCAGAAGACCGAACATCGGTATATAGGCAAATATAAAGAAGAAGATTAAACCGGGGCTCAAGCAGATATAAAGGTCGAGATTTTTCCGGATTCTTTTCCACAGAGAACTCTGTTTACTCGCAGCTATGCCCAGTGGCAGCTCAGTATTTGCTTTTGTTTGCGCTTCCATAGAATTCCTGCCTTCCTGATAGGATAGTCTTATTGTAAAGCCTGCCGTAAGCGTTTTAAATGAGTCTATCTTTACATTTTATTAGTTTTCTTGCTGTGAGCTGCGCATGCGAAAAACGTCTTCCGATATGCGCAGGGTGTTATAAGCGGGTTTACCGCTTGTCACTTGTCGAAGAAGCTGATGTACCCCTGAATTTTTGGTTTATGGATGGCCTGGTGCAAAGATAAACGGTATGGGTTGTGGACAGCATTGTCACCTTGGTTCAAAACCAACCACGGTATAAATGTGACTGGTTTTGAACCCTATCTGTTAGATTCGGGGTTGAAAGGTCGAAAGTGGATGCTTCCGAGGCAGCTTTCTTGCAGAAAGCTTTGGGCTTATGCTTCTTCAAACTGTCTCCACCTGCTGCGACTGTTAATTGCCGGTCTTCTCTATACGCCGGTGATTTTGTTTAATGAGGCATCCAAATCCTCCATCAGCGAGTCCGCATTTTCCAGCCCGATCGAGATTCGCACCAGGCCCTGAGGGATGCCGCTCTCCCTGGATCCTGCTTCGCTCAGCCACAGGCCGGGCGAGTTAATCAGACTTTCGAAGCCGCCCCAGCTAGGTCCCTCCTCGAACAGCCGCAGCCGCTTCATGAAGCCCGTGATCTGCTCCCTGTCTCCCCTCGGCACGAAGCTGAACAGCCCCGAGTTTCCGGACATCTGACTCTTCGCCAGCTCATACTGCGGATGGCTCGCAAGTCCCGGATAAAGCACGCGCTCCACCATGGGATGCCTCTCCAGAAATGCGGCCACCTTCCCGGCATTCTCCTGATGCTGGCGCATCCGGACAGGCAAGGTCCGAAGACCACGGATCAGCAGCCAGGCCTGATGGGGATCCATCACAGCGCCGAACATCCCCCGCTCCCGGTGGGTGATTTCTTCCATAAGCGTTTTGCGGCCGATCATCACGCCCGCAAGAATATCGCTGTGCCCGCCCATATATTTGGTGGCGGAGTGTACAACAATGTCGATCCCGAAGGCAATCGGATTCTGATAGAGCGGAGTTGCCCATGTATTGTCGACGATGGTCACAATCCCTCTGGCTTTGGCTATGGCCGCAATGGCCTTCAGATCCTGCAGCGTAAACACATTCGATAAAGGCGTTTCCAGATAGATCGCTTTGGTGTGGGGGCGAAGCGCCGCTTCAATCTCATCCGTGCTCTCGCCGGATACGAATGATGTTTCGATGCCGAACTTTGTCATATAGGATTCGAGGAACCCCTTCGTCGGCGGATAGACATGCCGTGGACAGATGATATGGCTGTCTTTCTCCAATACATTCATCAGCGCTGCCGTAATGGCAGCCATACCGGACGAGAAGCATCTGGCTTCCTCCCCTTCCTCCAGTGCAGCGATCTTCTTCTCCGCGATCTCGGTGGTTGGATTGGACACGCGAGTGTAAGTATAACCATGGTTGATCGTTTTGCGTGTAAAGAGCGAGTTCTGGAAAATAGGCGGCACAATGGCTCCCAGGTACCGGTCGTAATCATCGCCATAATGCGTGCATATCTCTTCCTTGGTTAAAGCAGGTCTGTTATCGTCCATTGTTCCACTTCCCTCCGCGAGAAAGGCGCCCGAGTTGATCCGGGACGCCTCCTTCCTGTCATTTCATATGCAATTGTGAGGAATCGTTCATCCTGCTCGAAAAGTTGTATTCCGCTTTATAAGCCGCAGCGGTGCCGCGCCGTCTGACCATGACGCCCCAGCGCATCACATCAAGCCGGTGCTCATATCCCCTGAACAGATATACGGTTGTTCCCGGACTTCCTTCCATCTTCAGGGTCAGCTGTTTATCGGGCATCGTCCAGCTTACTTCCCAGTCGCTGTCCGTATCGCAGACCATGGTTTCCAGCATGAGCTGATAGCCATCCGCATCGCCTGGCGGGCCGGTTTCGCTAAAGTTCAGGTCCGATTGCGGCTCGCCGGAGCAGTGGAACAGCCAGTCGAAGACATGCTCCTCTTCATGTCCCGGCGCAGGGATCACCTGAAACTCGTCCTCCAGCCGGTCTTCATGAAGCTGGAGACGGCGGGCGTAATGGATGCCGTCATAGACATCATCGGCCGCCACCCTGCAGCTGCTGTTCTCCCTGTCGAATTCCTCGATCCGGCCCACCGGCCGGTTCGGCTGATTCAGCCTGTCGACCATGACTGAATTATGGGCAATTGTTTTGCGCTGCCATTCACGGAACAAGTCTGAGCCGTAACCGCTGTTGGAAATATCCCGTGAGATGACTTCGTCCTTATAGAACAGCTCAAAGTTCATCATGTCGGCATGGGAATGGCCCCGCAGAACAAATCCATATTTGAGGAAGACGGACGCATCTCCATTTTGCAGCAGGGCAAAATGTATATCCGGATCCACCCGCGACTCTGCGTCCGGCAGTCCTTTTCCGCGCAGCTCCCCGTCGATCCGTTCCTCCTCCCAATTCCTGCCGAACAGCAGTCTGGCGACGCCGCCGATATTGGCATCCGCCTTACCGGTATTCTCTTTGTCGTAGCATTGGGCAAGGGCATAACGATAGGCGGCTTCATCGTGAATATTGCGAATCCATTCATACTGATGGGCGTAATTGCCGAACTTCAGCAGCGGCCAGCCATCATTCGGATTCGGTAATTCGCCGTTCGGGAAGGCATACATGACCGGATACCGGTACATTCTCAGCAGAGCGTCTTCCATCTCGGGAAATTCATAGCCATAAAGCTTGCAGAAAGCCAGATAGTAGGTCATCCCTTCCGCGCAGTAGAAATGATAATGGAAGGAGGCTTCATACCAGAAGCCCTGGGGAAGCAGGCCGTCGGACAGCTTTTTCTTGATCCCGTATTCGCCCTCCGCAGCCAGCTCGCACCATTTGCGCTCATTGAAGAACAGGCCGATCATGCCTGCCGCAGCTTTCATCCAGCAAATAATATTCGGCGTGACGCCGACCTTCTCGATCAGAAACTCGGCCTCGGGAAGGAAGAAGCGGCGCTTGTACGTCTCCAGCTCATCCATCGTAAATTCATCCCGCACCAGCTCCATCCCGTTGAGCAGCCATATCACGCATACCCCGTCCGTCAGATCGGTGCCGGAGAAACGCCCTTCCTGTCTTGGCGGTGTCCGGACGATGAAGCTGCCATAATTGTCACTGAGAAAGCTGAGCACCTTGCGGATAAACGCCATGTAGGCAGAACCGCCGTACAGGTTGTGCAGCACGGCTGCCGAAAACACCTGCGAGCATACGTTTGCACGGTACATATAGCACCAGGCATCATCCACCTCCTGGGCTGCGCGCAGGCGGCCGCAGCCGCTGCATTTATGCTCATGCGGCTTCTCCGGATCAAAGATAAGCGCAGCAAAGCATTGGTCGCAGAAATAATGATGGCCCCATCCGGCAACCCGGGAGGCATCGTCCTCGTAGCGGGCGACCCATTGGTCGGTGACCGGCTTCATCCTGTCTGCGATCTGGCGGGCCCATGAATGCGTTTTGATTTTATCCCGCACGACCTGCCAGTCCTCTACCAGATTCATCGTATCCTTCATTCGGCTGTTCTCCTCTCGGGCTCAAGCTGCCGATCCCGGTGCTTCAGGCTCTCCACCAGCATCAATAACGTCATTGCCTGTCCATAAGGCATCGGGCAGACCGAAATATCCTTGTAATCCTGCATTGTATCCCCGACACAGGTGCCGTAGGAAACTTCCTGCACCATGCCCTCACCGTCGATGCGGCTCATTACCGCCTGCATCGCCTTCAGCCCGACCTCGCGGTATTTGGCCGGCAGATAGCCCTTGCGTACCGCTTTCAGAATCCCGTAAGCGAAACCCGCCGTTGCCGAGCTCTCTACATAGGAGCTTGAATCGTCAAGCAGCGTATGCCACATGCCCTCTTCCGTCTGCAGGCTGGCGAGCGTCCCGACCTGCCGCTCAAGCGAAGTAACCAGGAATTTTCTAACCCCTCCCGGTACCGGCACGATATCCAGATAATCCACCAGGCCAGCGGTATACCAGGCATTCCCGCGTCCCCAGAGAGCTCCGGCAAAATGATTGTTCTCCATAAAAGTCCAGCCATGATAGAACAGGCCGCTGCGGATATCGGTCAAATATTTGAGGTGGACGAGAAACTGGTGCATGCTCTCCTGCACATAATCGTCCCGGCCCAGCAGCACGCCCATCCGCCCCAGAAACAGCACGGTCATATACAGCGTATCGTCCCATAACTGGCCTTCATTGGCGCTCGTTACAGTCAGATGGGAGATTCCGTCCTCCGGCGTGCGCGGCATGTCCTCCTGGACATATTCGGCCCATTCCCGGCATATTTCCAGATAATCCGGCCGCCTGAGCTCTTCATAGAGATAACTCATCGTCAGCAGCGGGCACATCGTATTGACATTTTTGCCCGGCAGACCCTTCGCAATATGGCGGTCAAACCACGCTGTCAGTTCGTCCAGGATTTCTTTCCTGCCGGTTTCCTTGTAATACAGATAAAGAGCGAACAGGCCGACGCCCTGAGACCAGTCCCACACATCCATCGAGATGATGCTGTCCTTGACGTTCTCCTTGATGGTCGGCTTCAGGTTCCTCATGCCATGCAGTACGTGACCGATCGTGCCCTCAATTTCAGCCCTTGTTAAAGCCCCGATCATTCATCCCACTCCCTTCAACGCTTGATCAACTCCCATTTTACAAGAAATGCAAGCGTTTACTATTGGAGATTCTTGCGTTTATATTAGCTATTTTGACACGGGTCAAGAGGATTTCTCCTCACTTTCGTGCAGTACAGGCAGCCTTATCCGGATCTTCGTTCCCTCACCGACGGCGCTGTTTATAGTCAAGCCGTATTGATCGCCGTACAAAATCCGGATCCGTTTATGGACGCTGATGATGCCCACATTGGTATGCCTGTTTTTCTCCAAATAGTGACCGTACAGCTCGGGGGCCAGCAGCCGCTCGACCATTTCGGATTCCATCCCTACGCCGTTGTCACTCACTTCGATCAGCAGATCACCCTGCTCGGACCAGCAGTCTATCTCGATGATGCCTTTGCCCGGCTTCTCCTCGATACCGTGAATAATAGAATTCTCGATTAGCGGCTGCAAGATGAATTTGGGCACGCGGGAATCCATCAGCCTCTCGTCAAACCGGTAAATCACCTCGATTTTGTCTCCGTAGATGATTTTGTGAATGGACAGATAGTTCTGGATAAAAGCAATCTCCTCCTGCAGCGCCAGCACATCCCCCTTCTTGCCGATGCTTTCGCGCAGCAGCTTGCCCAGCAGATAAACCATCTCGCCGATTTCGTCCTCGCCTTTGATTTTCGCCATACTGTATATCGATTCCAGCGTGTTGTAGAGAAAATGCGGGTTCATCTGCGCCTGCAGCGCCTTGTACTCAAACTGCAGCGTCCGGTATTCCGCCTTCTGCTTCAGCAGCTTCTCCCGGTAGACCGAATTGAACAGATCGTTGATCTTCTCGGCCATAGAGTTGAATTTGGCGGCAAGCAGCCCGACCTCGTCGCGGCTTTTTGGCACAATGACGTGATGATTGAAATCCAGCGAGAAGCTGGACATGCTCTGCAGCAGCAGCCTGATATTCGCCGTAATGTTCTTGGAGATGAACGCCGCCATCAGAAAAGCGATAAACAGCGAGACCAGAATGGTGCTGATGGTCCAATATTTGATGCTGTCCGTACCCCGGGTCAACTGGCCGACATCGATAATCTGAACGATTTTCCATTTGTCGTATACCGTTGAGATCAGCGTGGAAATATAATGCCGGCCGCCGAACGTAAATCCATTTTTGGCTGAATCGAACAGGTACAGCTTGTTCTCCAGATAATATCGGGCGAGCTCCGTAGTATCCTTCTCCCCCGGTACAAACAGCTCATTATTTTCATTCAAAATCAGAATATCGCCGTCCATCAGCGTATGGACATTGGTGATGATGCTGTTGACATAGCTGCTCTCAAGGCCGATCGCGATCAGTCCGATATATTTGTAGGTGCTGATATCATAAAGCGCCCGGGCCATAAATATGGTGCCGTTATCGCCCTGGAACCAGGCCGCTTTCCCCCGTTTATCGCGGATGCTGTCCATATCAAGCCGCTCCATGAGCTTCTCGTTGTAGTTCTGGAACATATTGCGTTCAATCGAATACTGCTTGTCGTTCACATCGAGGATCAGTACGGATAAGAACGTATCCTTGGTAAACAGCAGCTCGCTGAGAAAATCCGTCACATATTTGTCTCTCACATAGATTTCCTCTGCCGTGACCGCCTTCTGGCCAAGCTTTTCATTCAGACTGGAATTACGGAACTGCTGAAACGCGACTTCTTCAATATCCGTCGTGCGCTTCTCCAGATTGATGCCGATCTGGCCGATCAGATATTCCGAGAATTCCCCCGAATTCCGCTTGATTGCCCCGACGGAGACAAAATAATTGATCCCGCTGATCATGAGCACCGTAACCAGGATGATCGCCGTGAACGAGATCAGAAATTTGGTTCTCAGCTTGGCATTGATAAAATAATTGATGATGGTGCGCAACAGCGCCACCCCCGGCTGAAGAATATGAATCCAGGCAGCGGCTGCTGCCGCTTTCCTGTACGAAATGTCTGGCTGGCTTGGTACGGACAATTACCATTCATTCCATGTAAACGTTATCATTTAGCTGGATTGTTTGTCACTGAGATTCGATATCACGAACCTTTGGCGGGTATGAACGGAACAGTGCAGTCCTGAGAGGTACTTTCGGCATCTCGCGCTAAGTGCGACTAATAGATCGGGTAGTGATACATTGACGAGGTACTTTTGGCATCTCGCGCTAGGTGCGACTAATAGATCGGGTAGTGATACATTGACGAGGTATTTTCGGCATCTCGCGCTAGGTGCGACTAATAGATCAGGTAGTGATACATTGACGAGGTATTTTCGGCATCTCGCGCTAGGTGCGACTAATAGATCAGGTATTCATAGTGATATATTGACGAGGTACTTTCGGTACTCTGCCCGGAGTGTGACGGAGCATGTTGACTGTCAACCTCTTTCGGCATAGCAGCTGCCCATCTACATCTCGCTGCCCCTGTTCTTGTATTCCTTGGGAGAGATGCCCTCGATTTTTTTGAAAACCTGATAGAAATAGGCGTATTCCTTGTAGCCGACCATTTCACCGACCTCGTTGACTTTGTTCTTCGGATCCTTGAGCAGCCGTTTGGCCGCTTCAATTCTCGCTTTATAGACCAGATCGACAAAATTAATGCCAGTTTCCATGCGCAGCAGGCGGCTCAAATAGCTGGAGCTGATGCCGAGATGGTCGGCTACGAGTGTCAGACTCAGGTTCTCTGCGAAATGGTTGTTAATATAGTCAACGGACTTCTTGACGACCAGACTGTATTCCTTGTCGCCATTCTCCAGCTTGGTCTTGATCCCCTTGACGAATAAGGCCAAATAATCGGAAGCTGCCTGCATATTCGGCAGACGGTAAACATCATCCAAGATTTCATCAATCCGTTTGTTCATCCCGAATTCATCTCCGGTCAGACGGAAGTAATAACGGGCCGCTACCAGGCAGACATCGGACAGCAGTCCCTTGGCAACCAGAATATTGCCCTCGCTGTAGCCCCTGATTTGTTCAAGCACCTTCTCCAGATGCATGATCATTTCCCCGCTGGTCGCATGCTCAAGCATCTGGTTGAACTGCTCCAAATCGCGGATAATGGATTGCTTGCCCTTTTCCCCGGCCGCATGACCGTTTTCCGGGAACAGAACAGGCTCCTCCGCCCGGAAAAAGCTGCTATCCATCAGCGTCGAGGCTTCGGCAAACGCTTCAGGCAGCTCCCTCAGCTGCTTATACTGCGAGCTGACGGCAATACAGCACAGCAGTCCGTACTGCTCTCTGGCCTGCTCGATCAGCTCCTGGCACACGGCCTGGAGCTTCATTTTGATCTCTCGCGGAGGCAGCGCTCGGGGGAATAGGCCAGCTAATACAAGGTCATCCTGATGGAGCGACTCGATGATCTCGAAGTCCCGTTTGGCTGCCGACTGCCTTGCCATTTCTGTGAGCTTGGCCTGCATGCCCAGCCTGATTCTGGCACTGTCCGCACCCTGCAGCGTAGCGAATGTCTGCTTGGAGCGCACGATCAGAACAGCAATGCGGCTGCATGAGATGCCTAACTGCTCGCAGATGATATACGCTTCCGTCTCCGATGCCCGTGCGCCGCCGATCTGCTCGGAAATAAATTTGCTCCGCAGGAAGGGCAGCGAGCTTTGATGACGCTCTTCCAGTCTGTTGATCGCTTCGGTCATATTCTCATTCAGGCTCAATTCCAGATGCCGGTTCTCCAGCTCCATCACGGCGAGCGCGATTACCCGCTCCAGTTCGTCATTACGCACAGGCTTGACGATAAAATCATAGGCGCCAAGCCGGACAGCCCGCTGTGCGTAGTCGAAATCCTGGTAGCCGGTTATCAAAATCGTTTTGGACAGCGGGAAGGTCGATTGCATCAGCTCGGCGAGGTCCAGTCCGCTGAGTCCGGGCATCTTGATATCCGTGATCAATATATCCGGCTTGTTGTCCAGAATGACCTGCTTCCCCTCGATCCCGTCCTCCGCCTGCCCGACAACCGTGCAGTTCAGCTTGTTCCAATCGATCGTCTGCACGATTGCCTGCCGAATGAGCGGCTTGTCGTCTATCACTACCACACGTTTTTTCACAGGATTTCCTCCTCACGTTTACCAGTTAGCACGATTATAACCGAAGTCAACCGCTTTTTCCCATACTTCGGTAAGAAATGGCCCTGTCGCCCTCTGAAGCGAAATAGTCCGCTCTTTGAAAATAATAAAATAGTGAAAGACTTACATGTGAATCTCGGCCTTGTCTGATATGAAGAGTAGAATTTTTTGCCTTCACATGAGCTTCTTCCACAACTTTGGTTGACAAGTATGGAGACGCACCGGGATGATCGGAAGAGCTGCAGCGGGGTTTTTCCGGCTTACATGGCCGACACCGGGGCTCATTGGCGTGGAAGCCGGTTTTTTCCTTGCTGGGACTGCCGGTTGGGACGGGAGAGCGCCAACTCGGCGCTGCAGCGGGGTTTTTCCGGCTTACATGGCCGATGCCGGGGCTCATTGGCGTGGAAGCCGGTTTTTCCTTGCTGGGACTGCCGGTTGGGACGGGAGATCGCCAACTCGGCGCTGCAGCGAGGCCGGCACTATCGCCGTCGCTTCCATGCAGCAAAGGATTCTCTCAAAAAAGACTCCCCAAACAACAGCAAGCAATTCTGCCCCGCACAACAACGCAAAGACGCCTCCAAAACCACGATAGAGTGGCGGTGGAAGCGTCTATTTAAATACCAGAGCCGGAATCTTAAAAAGCAAAAATGTCTATTGGGACAGTCCCCGAATGGAAAAAAGAGATCTAGCCTTAACACGCACAGCAAGCGGCTCAGGACGCGAAGGCCTGGACATTAACGTTTCGTGTCCAGCGGCTTCAGTTTGGCTTCAATGGATTGGCGCTGATTCTCCAGGAATGGCGGCAGCGCAAGCGATTCGCCCAGGGTCTCGAACGGTTCATCCGTCGCGAAGCCGGGACCATCGGTAGCCAGCTCGAACAGGATGCCGTTCGGTTCGCGGAAATACAGGGAGCGGAAATAATATCTCTCTACGAAGCCGGAGTTATGCAGACCCGCCTGATTCAGGATCCCGATCCATTCCATGAGCTCTTCCTTGTCTTCAATCCGGAATGCAACGTGGTGAACGCCGCCTCTGCCCAGACTGGCTGCAGATAAATCGCTGCGCGGCTCGACCTGCACCTCAGCGCCGGAGCCGCCGTCCCCTACCTGCATAATGATAATATCCTCCTGCCCTTCAACCAGTGCCGGCACCCGGCTCTTCTCCGTGAAGCCAAGCAGCCGAAGCGCCCCTAGCGTAGCATCCGGTTTACGGACCGTCAGCTTCACGGGACCAAGCCCCGTAATGCCGTAAGCAATGGGAACAGGGCTCTTATCCCAGGGTATCCCGCCCTCCACGCCAACATTGCGCTCATCCGAAACCAGCGCCAGCTTCTGGCCTTCCGGGTCCTCGAAGAAAATCACGTTCCTGCCCGCATGGCCGGTAATCGGTGAATGCCTGACGCCTTTCTCAGTGAAGCGTTCGGTCCAGTACCGCAGCGCATCGTCATTCTTCACCCGCAGCGAGGTTCCCGAGATACTGCTCACCCCTTCTTTGTTCGGCCCGATTCCGGGAAAATCGAAGAAGGTAAGCTCCGTGCCCGGCTTGCCCCGTTCATCCCCATAGAACAAATGATAAGCCGAGGTGTCGTCCTGATTGACTGTTTTCTTAATCAGCCGCATGCCGAGGACATCCGTATAAAATTGATAGTTGCCTGCTACGCTTCCTGTCATAGCTGACAGATGATGAATTCCTTTTACATTCATGAGTTTGCCCCGCCTTTCATGCTCTTAGTTTTCTTAACAGCTCAAGCAGCAGCTTCTGCTCGCCTTGGTCCAATGATTGAAATTGGGATGCCTGAAACTGCTCCTGGAGCGGAATAATTTCATTGTAAAGAAGCTGCCCGGCTTCCGTAAGCGAAATATACTTGGTCTTCCATTCCTGCTCACGTCCGATAAGTCCAAGCTCCTCCACCTTGTGAATGAGCTGGGTGATATTTCCTTTGGTGACGACCAGCTTCTCTGCCAGCTCCTGCTGACTGATTCTGCCTGCTGCACCTACCTGAGCCAGGACATCGAACTGTGCGGCAGTCAGCCTCCACTTCTTCAAGTGGTGATTGGTTTCGCGGATGCTCCGGTTGTAGAAACGGGACAGCCGAAACCACAGCAGGATGCCCAATCGTTCTTCCTTCCCGGTTAATGCACTCATGTCCGCATCCTCAAGCACCCGCTTCACCTCTTTCCTGCAGCATTACCGACAAAAATAATTTCTAAACTTGATATCAGTATATAACTAAACTGATAACAAGACAATCCATCTCATCCTCCGCCGATGGCATTCGGAAGCCCTGTATCCGTCATTACCTCAAGGCGATATCATTGAACCGGTTATCCACCGTTTCACGCATCAGCCCCTTCAGCGACCGGATTGCCGTCTCTTCCACTCTCAAGGCATTGTCAAACAAATCAATCATTTCCTTGGCTTTGTTCGCATTCAACCTCCGGACCGGCATCGTGCCGGCATTAATCATCGCCAGCTGTTGGAATATTGAATCCAGCCTGGCATAGGAATCCGCGGCTTCACAGATCTGCGGCATCCAGCGCTCCAAAGCGGCGATGTAAGCATGGCTGTCTCTTTTGGCAGCCCCGTAACAGCGGATAATTTCCCTCAGTCCGGCTTGATCGTAATCACCGCCGCGAAGAGCATGTATGATCGCCCCATAAGCCGAACGGCCGCAGGCATACTCCTTCTCAGGCAGCATCAAGTCATGGGATTCCCATTTATAAATAGCCTGCAGAAGAGACTCCCGGCAAATCTCCAGCTCATCCGATTCGATCCGGGTTTCAAAGGTCTGAACATACCAATAAGGCGATCGGTTACAGCCAAAATCGCCATACGGCAGCGCCTCATAATCTTCTGCGGTGCCATCGGAGATATAGAGCACTTCCCGCTCATCATCATAGCCCGCGGCTATCACGAATTTATCTTTCCAGATAACAGCGCCTGTCCCGCGGTCAAGGGAGTCTTTGATAGCGGCCACCGCCTGCGTCTGATAGAGCGGAAACGTGGGCTGAAAATGAAATCCGGCATTCTGCGAAGCGGTTACGCCCAGAAAATCCGCAGCCAGAAAATGTTCCGCCATCCAGTTGTATGCCGTGACGGATTCCGGGGTCAGCCTCCGGTTAACCGTGAACCGGAAAGCTGCCGTAGTCATACCGGCAAGCATAGATTTGGAACAGGCAATCCATCCCATCGGGAACAAAATCCCGTGCATGGCATCGATATAGGATTCGGATTCTGCGGTCATCCACTGACCGGTTAATAAGACGGCTCCCACTAGAATCACTCCTTCCTTAAAAGCTTTCAGCTTACGCTTCCCGAGACTATATCCGCCTGCTCCGCCGGTTATCAGCGGCCTTCTTATTCAAATTGCATTATCGCGGGGAATGCGCTCCCCACCTGGGGATTGTAGTTCGTTTCAGATCCGGATATCGGGCGGATAATGTCTGGAATAGCTCCATTGCCTGCTGCTCCAGCATTTCGGCAGTCTTTAGTGCTGCAATCAGCTCCACGCTTCTCTCCTGTTCAACATGCCTGGATCCCCCTGTCTCCACGATGCAGCTCTCTATAGCGGCCGTCTGACCCACAAGACGGTCATAGAGACTGAAGGCCACGTCTGCTTCATGCCAAATCCCCAGGATATCATGCAAATAATCTCTGATTTCTTTCCTGGAATAGAGGAAGGAATCCAGAATATAGACAGCTCCCCGCTCATCATATTCGCCTTTCTCCAGTGCTTTCATAAGAAAGGTATAAGCCAGCTTCCCGGAAGCAATTTCCCGTCCAGGCAGCGTTTTATAAGGCGTTTCCCAGTCATAGACTGCCAGCCGGAAGGATTCCAGAATCATTTCCTCCTGCTGAATCTCCACTTTCTCTCCGAAGCTCTGGCAGTACCAGAAGGGCGTGAAATTAAGGCCGAAATTATCATATAGCACAATCCGGTCCTCATCCGTCATCCCATCCTGTACATAAAAGATCCCGTCCTCATCGTCATACCCGTGAATGACACCAAATTCAGGAATCCAATAGATAACGCCTATGCCGTTGTTCAGGCTCTCTCTCACCCATTTCACGGCCTCCTGCCGGTAATGGGAAAAGGTAGCATGCCTCGTTCTTCCTCCATCAATCGCTGTCCATATGCCCAGATTATCGATGGCAGGCTTATGCTCCGTCACCCACTGCCCGTAAGCGGATACGGACATCGGTAGGAGCTGCTCGTGAACAGAGAATTTGAACGCCATTCCGGTATAGCCGGAGAGCATATATTTGGGGCCGGCAAACAGGTTGGCCGCAGTCAATACCGCATGGAGGCTGTCTGTGAACGATTTCGATTCCCGCTTCATAATGAGATGGTCCAAATAAATACCGGACAATATTCCCCGCCTCCTCATTTCACACCGTGCACCGTGCACCGCGCACCCCTCACAGCTGCCAGGCAATGGTTTGTGGCTCCGCATCGCGGCGGTCCAACATAATCCGCTTGAACATGTATATCCTTGAGCCGAATTGTCACCGGCCGCCTCACTCACGCTCCACAACTCCTCCCAGCCGCTGAAGCGTTTGTTGACACAAATGAGCCAATTTCTTCTTCAGCCACTGAGGAGACTCAAGCTCCTTCCATTCTGCTACAAGCAAATGCTGCAGGAAGGCATCCGCATCATAGAAGGTTATCCGGTAAAGGAGTCCATCCCGGGACAGAATCGGGTAGCCCTTCCATGTATCGCCATGGACCGGACGAAGCATCTGTATCCGCGCTGTATAAGGCTTGAGTACTGGGGGCGGATTGCCCGGGCTGTCCGTCTCCATATCCTCGGAATATTCGTAATGCGACTCCGTCAATATGAGCTGCTGAATCTGATCCAGACGCACTGTTATTTTCAACCGCTGGCGGGCACAATAAGCGGCAATATAATCAGCGTTCACTTGGGAAATCAGCTTTAACGGATAGAGTTGCGCTTGCCGGGCGGCTCCCTGATCGGTATAAGTCATCTGAACGACAAGCTTCTGCCGGACGGCATGGCTGAGCAGCTCCAGATTATGCATCATGCGCGGATTAGCTTCAAAAACGGGCAGGCGAAAGCTGCCGCCGCTCCCCTGTTCACCCGTAAAACGCTCAAGCAGCTGCGCAACGCGCCGGATGGCGTCCCCATTATCGTAATTGTAATTCCGGTACCGGTGGGCCAGGTATTTCAGCACCTTCTTCTCATCCTCCGTCATATAGAGATGAGGCAGGACGTAGGCTTTGTCTTCGTAGCAATAGCCCCGGTGCCTGGCAACATATAATAAAGGCGCCCGCAGGGACATTTCCAGATATTCAATATCGCGCTGCGCCTGACGTTTGGAAATTTCGAACTGCTGCGCAAGCTTCGTGCTGTTCGGGTAGCTGCCCTGAATAATCTGCTGGTCAAACCATTGAATCCGATGCATATTGCTCACTTTCAGCAGCCCTCCTTAACGGCAGATGCCCGTTTCCTTCCATTACAGCACTGAACAGTCTTTGCTTGCAAGCGGAATTTATGGAAAAAGGCCCGCCCCATCCAGGGAACGGGCCGTCTTGCGGAAGCCTAGCTGATGGCTTCCACCTTCTCCTGCGGTGCGTTGATGCATCTTTTGCAAACCTTGACCGGCGTTCCATCTGACTTTGTCCGTGGATAAAGCAGTTTTATTCTGGTCCGGCTGCAGACCGGGCATGTTCCCCGGCCGCGCGAGGGCAGACTCCACAGCACGCGGCCTCTTTTAGTTTTTGCCACATGTAAACCCCATTTCATGCCTCAGCTCTTTTTTTAACTATCACAAGTGGTCTGTGACCGGCAGGCATCCGGCAGCCCGGCTGGCTGGGCTGGAAGAATCACGCCTTTCACTACACTTGCACTCATTATAAAACAGCTGGTGCGACATAAAATGTCATCCCAATTGCACTCAGGAAAGAAACATCCGGGCCAAGCAGAAGCCTCCCGCCGCAAGCTTGTATTTAAGCCTGCCTGATTATCTGCTATATTGAAATAGCAAAGGAGCGGAATAACACATTATGGCAGTAACATCCACTACCCCCGAAACCGCTGCAGGCGGCCAGCCCCTGACCAAAGGATTAATTTTGCTCATGAGCGCGGCCTCCGGCATGGCTGTGGCGAACTTATATTACAACCAGCCGCTGCTTGCGGATATCGGGCGCACGTTTCACGTTTCATCCGACGCTGCCGGGCTTATTTCGATGTTTACGCAAATCGGATACGCGCTCGGCTTGTTTCTGTTCGTCCCTCTCGGCGACATCAAAGAGCGCCGCGGTTTGATCACCGCCTTATTGGGTGCCGTCACCGTATCGCTGCTTGGCGTCTGCACCGCTCAGAGCTTAACCTGGATCTACATCGCCAGTCTGGCAGTGGGCATTACGACCGTAGTGCCGCAAATTCTGATCCCCCTGTCCGCTCAAATGGCTTCGCCCCAGGAACGCGGCAAAGTAATCGGCACGGTAATGAGCGGGCTGCTGCTCGGCATCCTGCTTGCCAGAACCGTTGCCGGTCTGATCGGCGGAGCGTGGGGCTGGCGGACCATGTATGCAATCGCCGCCGCGCTCATGCTTGGGCTGCTGATTGTTCTTCGTGCGAAGCTTCCGCGAAGCCAGCCGGGTATGACGGCCTCCTATACGGAATTGATCAAATCGATCGGCGGTTTGATCCGCCAGTTCTCCACGCTGCGGGAAGCCGCTCTGATTGGAGCTGCAATGTTCGGGGGCTTCAGCGTGTTCTGGACATCGCTGGCTTTCTTCCTGGAGGGCGGCACTTATGGCTACAGCAGCCAGGTTGCCGGATTATTCGGCCTTGTCGGGGTCGTCGGGGCCTCCGGGGCTCCGGTTGTCGGACGATTGTCGGACCGATTTCAGCCGAAGGTTCTGGCAGGTCTGCTGATTGCGGTTACGTTCGTTTCGTACCTTTTCTTCGGCTTTGCCGGCACTTCGTTATGGGGGCTGATTGTCGGGATCATTCTGCTCGACCTTGGCGTGCAGGGAACCCAGATTTCCAATCAGGCCCGTGTGTATGCCCTTGATCCCGCTGCCCGCAGCCGGTTGAACACCGTATTGATGGTCAGCACATTTATTGGCGGCGCCATCGGATCAACTCTTGGAAGTTACGCCTGGCATAATTGGGGATGGACTGGAGTCAGCTGGGCAGGAGGCAGCCTGATTGCCGCTGCATGCCTGGTATGGGGCAGTCACAGACTGCGCGGCAGATGACAGATCGGTTTCTATGCATGCCGAAACAAAAAAAAAAGCTGTTCACCGGATCATGGGACTGACCCCCAATGTCCAGTGAACAGCTTTTTTCCTTATATTGCCCAGCCGCCTTTGCGGAATATGGGTACAGTGGAACCATCATGCAGAATGCCGTCGATATCCATCTGATCCGAGCCAATCATGAAGTCAACATGCGCTATACTGTGGTTGACGCCATGCTTCTCCAGCTCCTCAGGCGGCATTGATGCGCCCCCTTCGATATTGAACGCATATCCGCTGCCGATAGCCAGATGATTGGAGGCATTCTCGTCGAACAAGGTATTCAGGAACAACACGCCGGACAGGGAGATTGGCGATTCATGCGGCACCAAAGCCACTTCCCCCAAATAGTGGGAGCCCTCATCCGTATCCACCAGCTGCTCCAGAATATCCTGTCCTTCCTCTGCCTCCACCTTGACAATCCGGCCGCTCTCGAAGGTCAGCTTGAACTTGTCGATGATATTGCCGCCGTAGCTGAGCGGCTTGGTGCTCGATACAATGCCGTTCACACCGTTCCTCTGCGGTACGGTGAATACTTCCTCCGTCGGCATATTGGCCATGAACAGGACGCCATTCTGGCTCGTACTGCCTGCGCCCACCCAAGTATGCTTCTCGTTGAGCTCGATAGTCAAATCCGTTCCAGGCGCTTTGTAGTGAAGCTTATATATCTTCTTCTCGTTAAGCAGCGACACTTTCTTATGTAAGGCTGCGTTATGCTCCTCCCAGGCTCTGACAGGATCCTCCGCATGAAGACGAACTGAATCGAAAATAGCCGCCCACAGCTTATCGATCGCTTCCTGCCCGGATAATGCCGGGAATACCTTCTGCGCCCAATCCCTGGTGGAAGCCGCAGCAACGGTCCAACTGACCTTATTGGATTGGATCGCTCTGCGGAATTCCTTCAACCCTTGACCGGAGGCCTTCTGGAAATTGCCGATCCGCTGTGGATCGATTCCTTTCAGAAGATCCGGATTGGGAGAGATGATGGAAATAAAGGCTGCTCCGTTATCCACAAAAGCTTGCCGTTTGGCCGTTTCCCATTCCGGAAACCGTGTGAACACTTCGTCAGCAGCCTTCTCATATTTCAAGCGGGCTAATGCCTCGTCCGTCCAATCCACATGGACATTGCTTGCTCCAACCTCATAGGCCTTGCCTGCCACAAGGCGGATAAATGAGGCGATTTCGATTGTCGCTCCATTAATAAATACCTCTTGCCCCGGTTGGACGTTGACGCCTACCTTCACAATCAGCTCTGCATAAATTTCCAACAGCTGTTCGAAATTTTTCAAGGACATTTACCTCCTGCACAATAATCTGGAACTAATTCATTATACCCGCAGCGGAAAGGCTAAACAATCGCCGCCCTTACAAACTTCTTTCCCATGCTTTCATAAGGCTTAGCCGGACGGGTAGTGAAGCTAACGAAATGGTCACGATATCTCCTTTAATTCGTCAGCTGCTCCAGCCTTTGTCCGATCCGTGGAAAAACCCGAAAGGCGTTATGATAGAATACTTCTTCATGAAACTTCTCGGGAATCAGCTGTCTGACGAAATTAATATACACCCCGATGGGAGCGAGCGGCCAGTCGGTTCCGAACAGCATCTTCTCATAATTGTCCGCATAGACGAGCGCCCTTCTGAAATGATCCATGAACAGCGGCTCATTCTCGAACCGGTCGAACTTGAGCTGGTCTCCTACAACCAGCCCGGACAAATCGGCGTAAACATTCGGATTTTTGGAAACGACCTCCGCAGCATCCATAACCCAGGGATCGCCCAGATGGCAGATCATGAAACGCACCCCCCTTTGCTGATAAGCCAGCTCGTCGACGGTGAGCGGGTGGGAATATTTCAGAAGGCCGTTCATGGAATACGTATCGCCGGTATGAATCACCACGGGAACATCGTAGTGCTTGGCCAGCTCATAGATCGGACCATAGGTTTTGTCCGTTACATAATAATGATAGTAACCGGCGTAAAGCTTGATTCCCGCCACATCGGAGGATGCAAGCCGCTTCTCTATCCTGTCGAGCTCCTTCTTCTTCTCCGGAGAATCAAGCCTGACCGGATTGATCCCGACGCATTCCATCAGGAAAGGAGGGACGGATTCGGCCAGATCCAGCCCCATGGGATTGGAGGCAAGAGAATCCGGGAAAGCCCCGGCTGTTTTTTCCTGCACGCCCATCCCGATGCCCAGGACAACATCGCTGCGGTCAAACTCCGCTTTAAGCCCTGCTGCGGAATAATCGACACCCGACAGCTCGCGCGCCGTACGGTGAAAGCTGTCGATGTCCGACAAATGAATGTGAATATCGATGATTGGCATAGCTACCTCCATTACGTTTGATTACCGTTGAAAACCTGGCTGAGCATGCTCCGCCAGTTCATTACCCGCCAAAGCTGAAATCGGCTAATGCCCGCATATCCGTGTACGATAACGGGGTGCCGGCGAACGTGTAAAATACGGGAGCCGCCCATACCGTGCTCCCGGCCGGCACCAGACTGCTCTGAGAGACTCCGTGATGGATAACGAGATTATTGGTATACATCCACGCTCTTGATCCCGGATACCGGTTCAGCGCATGCAAAGCAGCGGAGCGGTTATCGCTGCCAAGACGGATTACGCCTTCCGATTCGATTTCCACTCCTGCTTTGCCGCATCTGTAACGGGTCCCGTTGTCCTTCTCCATCCATCCCTGCTCCAATGATTCGCCGGGGAGGAGAAAGCTGTTGATCGTGCTTTGGAAGCTATTGTAGGCCATTTCCGTTCTATTGGTCAATCGGGTAACGCAGCAGAGCACAGGAGCTCCCGGCAGCAGCAGCGCAAATAATGTCAGCTCCATACCGCGGTACCGCTCATGCTTCTCAATATGTGTGTGAAGCGCTATTCCGCTCCACTTATTCCCCCGGTTGTCGGTCAATGAAGCAAACGCGGCGCTTCGCCGCTCATCCTGCTGGCTTAGCGGTGATATACCCTGAACGGAAGCGGAGATTCCGCCATGCCATGGATTCCACCAGGAACGCGGTCCTGCTTCGGGATATGAACTATCCAGCCATTCTTCTCCGTTATGCCTGAGCGAGTGAAGACCTGCGCCAAATGCCGGAGATGCCTCGATGGTCAATGTGCCGTTCGAACAGCGGTAAGTCTGGCCGTCTTCGCTTTGGCGAATTTCCTGTTGAACAGGCGCAAGGCCCACAGGGATCAGTACGGTTCCGCGTTCGATGCTCAGCTCCTCGGTCTCAAAGCGCATCCGGACCGGCTCGATTGAGCCAGGGACCAAAGACTTGAGCGGGAATACTGCCGAATGAAGAGCGTCATCACGGCGGAACGTTTTATGGAAAACCTCCGGCGCGGTCTCAGGCAAGGACAACCTCATCTCGCCGGCAAGCGGCTGATTCCGGTGCTGCTTGATACTCACATCCGCATCCTGCACGACGAATGGATTTCCCCCGTTTACGCTCAATTCCAAATGATCCTGCAGCAGAGGCTGAACCGGATCTCTCCTTTTGCGCGCGAAGGAACGGAAATCCCACCAATCCGGGAATGTGCCTATCGCCAGAAAAGTCGATGCCGTGCGGACGGTTTCACCTGCTGCAAGCCCGCCGAGCTCATATTCGACGCCAAAATGCCATTCCATTTTTACCAGTCTTGCCGAGGGCTCCCAGCAGAATCCGTGGGATAATTTCTCATTCCGGCTGAACAGCCAGTTTTCGCTTATCCGGTTAATATCCCAGTCGTCGTACTGCGCGGCAAAGCGGTCCTTCAGATCGTAATAACGTCCGTCATAGGGAAGCACCAGACCTTCCGAATGATGATAGAAGCCGTCGATCAGGTACAGGCCCTCTCCGCTTGAATCCAAGGAAACCGAAGCATTGCGCACTTCAAAATAACGTTCCACAATTCCGCTGGCATTCAGACGGCTGAAGGCTGTAAAAGCCATGCCCGGAAAATCCTCCGACCGGTAATCCGCTTCCAGCACCATCGCATCTCCCTGCGGATAAATCCTGACCTCTTCCGCTTTCTTCTTGCTGAATTCCGGGGAGTAGGGCTTCCCGATTCTGGGGAAGGTCCAGCTGGTATGATGGCTTCTCCGAAAATGGGAGGTCCAAAGTTCATTGTTGTTCTTGTTCAGTCCCATTGAATACGGTCCGTTCACGGCGACCCAATGGTCCACGATATCTCCCCCGTAACGGCCGGTGTTTCCTTTGAAAATACCCCAGATACGGGCGGTGAATGAAACGGGCTCCGAGCCTTCGGCGATCGCTTTAATCACCACATTTTCGGAGAAAATACCGAAATCCTTTAACAAGTAGGGAACCGCTACCGCGGCCTTGCCTTTGGCCGAAATACGGATTGAGATACGGGGATTCTCAAACTGTATAAATTCGGATGGCGGAAATTCAAGCTCAAATACCGCCTGTTCCTTGAAATTGTTCTCAAAGGTAAGGAAGGCTTCCTCCCCGGCACCAATGTACTGCTCCTGGTTTTTCACGTCCAGCTTCACTCTTGCCGGAAACTTGGGTGCGATCCCCGTCCGAAGCTCCGCATGCCTCCCATTAATCGTCCAATCAGATACAACCGCAGGATGCGTTCGCCAGTCGCTTTGGTCTTCATGGATCGGGAGGAGTTCAAACTCGCCCTCTACGACAACAGTATCCGCAACCTTGACGGTTTGCTCCAACGCGAATTGAACCGTCTTGTCATTGCGTCCGCGAATCGTACACTCCAGAGGCTCTCCCGTCTTGTTCCGAATCCGGTAACGAACGGGATAGCGGCTGCCAAACACCAGATCGTGATCGTCAATTTCCGTATGTATCGCATATTCGCCGGTTTCAATCAGGCTTATTCCCCTGCCTGTTTTCTCGAACTCCACACGCAGTGATGTCCCGTCCTTCTCCCAGGCGTATTCAAAGTAATCAAAGCCGTTCTCCGAACGCCCGTCAGGGCGAATCTCCAGCTTGCGTTTGCTGTCGGCATACCAGTCGAGCCGCTCCAGAGAGGGCCGGAGAGCATCCGTCATCAGGACAGTCGGAATAAAATTCATCAGATGGACCGAATCTTCCTTCTTCTCCCAGAAGAAGCCGGTCTTCTTGTACATGGGAACCGCTTTCGTGTTTCCTGCCCAAGTAAACAAATCCAGCCTGGGCCAGCCCATCTCCACGGTAGTGTCAACGGCTTTGAGAATGAGATCCCTGCCAACCTTTCTTCCGTGATAATCCGGCCTTACATTCAGGAGCGGCACATACAGAGCTCCTTCGTCATGCTGGTATTGGGAAAAGCTGCAGTAGCCCACCACTTCTTCTCCGTCTACAGCCAGAAACACCTTCAGGTTGCCGGCATTCTGAAGCTCCCGCTTGACTCCGTCCGCGCTGCGGATACGGCTGCCCCCTCCCCAGCTCTCCTGGCTGCGGTTCCACATGTCGGCAACAGCCTGCGCATATTGCGGGGTATATTCTATAATCTGGATATGTTCTTGTGAATGACTCAAGCTTAATCTCACCTCTTGTCCGTATAATGGCTGATAGCTGAACGAATTTATTCTAAATTGTAAGGGATATTCCGAGGCCGGTAAAGTGCCACCCTGCCTATATATTCCATCATTCCCCTTTCCGCAATTATTAGGCCGTCCATCGGCATCTGCATAAATAAGAAGAAACGGCTGTCGCCGTCCTTTGGCGGCGCAGCAAGTTTCTTCCCTCAGACCTTACAGAAATCGATAAATGTGAAATTTATACCTGCTATAAGTGGAAAAATGGCAGCTGCTCCAACTCCAAGCCTGCTGCCATTTTTGATCGATGCTCGATTGCAATTATGCTTATCCCAACTTGTCCAGAATATTCAGCAGCTTCGATACTCCTGCCTGCTCATACATCTTAATGGTTTGCAGCAGTTCGATGGATTGCCGTGCATTCTCAGGACTATTCGGATCTCCGCCTTCCGGGAACGGGAACATTTGATGCAGTGCCCCGTAACGACCGGAAATCACTTCATACAATTCTGCCGTTTCCCCAAGCAGTCCCCGTATCTGCTGATCCGCTTCATCCTGCTTGGGCCATCCCGACAATACTTCCTTCACAAATTCCAGCGCGTTTCTGCGGCCGTCGTTGATGACAGCGATGTTATAGGCATTCCCGTTCGGTTCCACATTACCTTCCCGGAATGCTTCGCACCATACATCGTAAGCCTTCAATCCTTTGACGGAATCAGAAGGCGTATTCGTTTCTCTTCCCTCATAATGGTCCACAATCATGCGCAGGGCGTTCCTGACCTGGTCGCGCCGGTTCGTTTCAATAGGCGTATCAAGCGCCAATACGAATATTTCTTCGAGCACGCTACGGCCCAGATTCTCGTAAGCGAGCGTATCCCGTCTGCCGCATTCTTCAGCCAGCAGCAGCCGCTGTTCATCATCATAGCCGTATAGAATCCCGAATTCGGGGAAGAAAATATCCCAGGCCAGGACAGGGTAACCCCGGTCCAGCGAATGATGAATCAGATCGAGCGCATCCGGCAGCGCATGATGAATCTCTCTTTTGTCCATCGCTTCTTTCGCAAGCAGAGAAGGATCGATCAAATTGGTGTTGAGGCCGATTGAAGCTGACAGACCATCGACAAACCTGGCGTGAAATCCCGCGTTTCGCAGCCCCTTTGTCATGCTGTCGCCAAAGTTGTATGCCGTCGGGCCGGCGATATGAACAGTCTTCGGTATAATGTTGATGCGAAAAGCCTGGCCAGTCAGCCCTGCGACCATCGGGTAGGATAAACGTTTATCCGTGTATTTCAGCATCGTGTAAAGGGCATCCACTGCCGTATTCCAGGTTCTAACCTCAGAGATCGTCTCCGAATCCGGTAAAATGACTTTCTTCATGCTTCCCATATCCTTCCTCGTCTTGATATAGGAGTCAACGGTCACACGGATTTTCTCCTGGATAACCTTCTTGCGGGAGCGCGAAATAATCTGGTAGACATTGGCCGTTGAAAGCTCAAATAATTTCGCAATCTCCCGGGGAGACAGCTGATCGAAAAAATGGGACTCGAAAACGAGCCTTTCCCGCGGCTTAAGGCATTCGATAATCCCTGTCAGCACATGAAGCGTTTCCTGCCGCAGCAGTTGTTCTTCCGGGACATCTTCACGGGCAGAACGCTCTTCTGCCGATCGGCTCAGGCGATGAAGAATCGCATCCAGATTATTCCATTCGCCGTGTACAGTCTTCTCCGCCCCAGCGGCCAGCAGCGCAGAGAATGTTTTCTCTCTGGCAGCTGGACTGCTTTTCAGCCGGGTAAAGGCCTGGTTCCGAACGATCCGGTGCACCCACGGCAGGAAGCGTTCCATATCAACCAGCTTCCCAAGATGCATAAACGCTCTTACAAGAGCGTCCTGCACAATATCCTCCGCCAGAAAGGATTCCTGCGTAATGGCTCTGGCATAGCCATACATCTTGGACCGGTGCCGCTTGACCAGCTCTCCGAAGGCTTCCCGCTCGCCCGCTTGGGCGTGCCGCACCAGCTCCGCATCCTCCAGCAGTTCCCAGTTTATGATCTCGCCGCTCCAGTTATCCAAGGGCAAATCCCCTCGCAGTAATAATTGTTGACTCCCTCTATTGACTTACAAGGAACAGGATTTCTGACAGCTTCATAAAAGTTCCATAAAAAAATTCCGGCTGCGCGTGCAGAAGCGGTTTGTCATCGGACTTTTAAGTTGATTATAGCAAAAGAAACCGTTATCGGTAGAGCCGCTGCCAATATCCTTACGGCTTGGTATGGATATCACGTCGCCGGTGTTTCAGCCTCCACTGCCGCGGTGCCGGATCCTTGTGCAGGCTGTTCCTTCACCTTGGCCTGCTCCTCGACCATCGCCTGCTGACCTTTGACCTGAGCCGATGCAAGCGCTTCAGCTAGTGGCTTCTTGCCGTCGAACGCGGCCTTGAGCTCTTCCTGGGCAATGCCGGTAAACTTCGCGAAGAAGTTTTGCGGCAGCTTGTCGAAGTCTTTATAGATGGATGATTTTACCGGCTTCAGGCTGTAGAAGGCTTTAAAATTATGGTTTTCCTCATCTTTCAAGTAATTGGTGCG
Organism: Paenibacillus sp. JT31N17; assembly: GCF_056269255.1. Classification (NCBI taxonomy): domain Bacteria; kingdom Bacillati; phylum Bacillota; class Bacilli; order Caryophanales; family Paenibacillaceae; genus Paenibacillus; species Paenibacillus sp. JT31N17. Next base: position 308,640 of record NZ_JBWDNP010000001.1, on the reverse strand, counting down.
GACGGAGAAGGTGCCGTCTTGAAGCTTCGATGTGACTCTCGCATAATCATCGCTTGTAATATAGCGAATGAATTCTTTGGCCGCTTCCTGGTTCACAGACTTGGCATTGATTGCAAAAATTTGGCCAAACGACATATTCGAACTGGTGTCCGGACTTTGCGGATCGACAGGAGCCGTGACAATATCCCAATTCTGGATAGCCTTGTCCTTCGCATTCTTCTGCGCTTCCTTGATCTGGGTCATGATATAAGCACTTTCGAACTTCATCGCCAGCTTCCCGGAGATGAACGGATCGCGCAGAAGATAATCCTCATAGGAAGTTGAGCCCGACGACATCATCCCGTTTGGATCTTCGGTATATAATGCGCCGGACTTCAGCCCCTTCATCGCGACTTCAAATACATTCTTCCAAGCCGGCGTATCAATGGTAACCTGTTTGCTCGTCGCGTTGAACATGCTCAGATTCTGTGAGCTGCCAATCAGACTGCCTAACTGATAAAGCTCGCTATTGTAGCCCAGGCTTAATCCATAGACCCGTTTGTCCTTCGCGCCATCTGTCGGAAACCGCTGCGCCAGCTCAAACAGCTGATCCCAGCTCATCTTGTCTTCCGGCATTGGTATACCGTATTTGCTGAATAAATCCTTGTTGTAGAAAATAGCCTGGCTGTAGAAGTTCGGGGAGAGGCCATATATTTTGCCTCCGCCAAGCTCTCTCATATAATCGAGAAGGCCGGGGATCAGCGTCTCTTTGTCGTAATCCTTTTCTTCCGTCATCGTATCCAGCTCCAGCAGGCTGCCGTCCTCCGCGTACCGGGTCAGCTGATCCGCTGACAGCATGATGATATCCGGCTGCTCTTCTTTAATAAAGGTATCGAATTGGGCTTCCATATCCATCTCAGGATCATAGGGACCTGTTTGCTGATTGGTAACGACCGTGATGTCCACATCCGGATGAAGAGCCGAATACACCATCCCCAACTGGCTGTAAAAAGATCTTTCATCATAATACATAATTTTCAGCGTCGACTTTTCATTGCTTGGCTTCGCCCCCCCGTCAAACATGCTGCAGCCTGACAGTATGATCGAAATACCTAAGGCACCAATCACACCAATACGCTTTAAACCTTTCAATTCATCCTCTCCTTTTCCATTTTCCTATTAAAATCTTCCAAATTCCTATTATTGTAACATATTACCGCCTATCAAATTCCAAATTTTCCTTTAAATCTTATCCCGCTGCTTCCAGATGCTGAGAACAAACCTCATTGACATATGTAATTAAATTAGTTACAGTTAAGTCGTAAGTAGCCCATTATGACGAAAGAAGGGATACTAATGAAAATCGGAATTATTGGTACAGGCAATATCGGAGGAAACCTTACCCGCCGCCTCACGAAGCTGGGACATGATGTGCACATCGCGAATTCCCGCGGTCCTGAGACGCTCTCCGACCTGGCTGCTGAAACCGGAGCCAAGCCCGGATATGCGGCAGATGTCGCACAAGGAGCAGACGTGGTGATCGTGACCATACCCCAAAAGAATATCCCCTTGCTGCCTGCAGGCGTCCTTGACGGAGCAAGCAGTCATGCAGCCATCATTGATACCGGAAACTATTACCCGCAGCAGCGCGATGGTCTGATTGCGCCCATTGAGGCCGGCTTGCCCGAAAGCCGCTGGGTGGAACAGCATCTGGGACGGCCAGTCATCAAGGTATTCAACGGCATTTATTCCCAGCACATTCTGGACCGCGGTCTGCCGGCAGGATCGCCGGGACGCATCGCCCTGCCGGTTGCAGGCGATGATCAAGCCGCAAAAGCTGTCGTGATGCAGCTTGTCGAAGAGCTTGGATTTGAAGCGGTCGATGCGGGCGGTCTCGACGAGTCCTGGCGGCAGCAGCCCGGGACTCCTTCCTACGGCGCGGATGCCGGCCGTGACGATCTTCGCCGCAAACTGGAAGAAGCGAGCCCGGAGAGGCCCGCGAACTTCCGCGCTTAAGATATATGCATAAACAGGCCAACCGATATTTTCGGTTGGCCTGTTTTATTTCAAATTTATACCATGTATAACATAAAGCGTCACAGGGCGTCATGGCTGTGATCAGCAACATATTTTTTTACATATATAACTGGCATCAACACAATTATACAGCAGCAAGAGACCATTTTGGCCTCCTGCTGCTTGAACTCCTCTATTTATCTGCTTTAGGAGAGTAGACATTCATATGATCTATATGGGCTATGCTCCCTTTTGCGACACTTTTGGGGCCAACGAATTTCAGCTGGAAGCTGCCGGCATTATACATATAAATTTTGTCTTCGCCGCTGAACCGCACCTCTTTGGGCATGCCCAGAGCTGAAATAATGGATGTGAAGGTCAATGATTTGATTCCGGTAGTCGGGTCGATATTTTGTCCGAATGTGCGGAGATCAAACACGACACCGCCTTTTCCCACCCCGACCGCAAACGAGCCTGTGCCCATGCCAAAATTATAAAACTCATATTTGTTGGAAGGCCCCAAAGTGGGATCGCCCCATTTTTTGTGAACATCCTTGATTAATGTTTTTCCGGATACAAAATCGGAGCCGGGTATTTTGCCCTGCTTGGCAAGGGCATACAGGCTTTTCACATAGGCGCTGGAGCTGTTTTTGACTGCTGCTGAAGAAATCGGTTGCGTGCTGGCAGCCTTCGCATTTGCAATTTGTGCTGCAGCTGTAATCGAGCTTACGGAGATGACCGCAGCCAAGCTCAGCTTGGTCCATTTTTGCAGCGTTGTTTTTTTTGTGTTGTACATGATGAACACCTCGATGAGTAGAATTTTGTTTTTCTACTGCAATCATAAGGGAGTTTTATTCTTAAAGAGTTACAGAAAAGTAACATTGTCATTGCCGGTTTTAAGCGGTTATCCTCTTAATAAAAGTAATATTTTCCATAATATAATAACTTATCAATAATCAGGATCTGCTGAATTTTAATCCAATCTTCTACACAAGGAGTCTGTCCAGACCGATCGCACTAATCAAAAGACGCTCCTTCTTCGCGCCCAATAACTGTTGTGTCCAGTCCACAAAACCGCCGTCACCGATATTGAGCTCTTTCCCCTGAATCGTAGTCTTGATTGTAAACTGCAAACCTTTGTAATACTGATTATCCATCTTTGGTTCCGATACGGTTATATTTAATTTAACGTATTGCTCCTGGGCGAACTGCACAACTCTTGTCAATAGTCCCTCCGTGTCCGGGTAGCCGGCACGACCGCTGAGAATGATTTCGATTTCAGAACCAAATAGGGAATGAAACAGGTCTCTGTAAACCATGATGTGCTCCCAAAATGACTGCTTCTCAAAACCATAGGAGCCTTTATCCTCGCCTGCTGTGACCATGCAAAACAGGTGGAAATGCGGCAGCATCCCGGGGATATTTCCAAAATATTGCGCTCTCACATGCCTGTGCGTCGTACATAGCCGGATATAATCATCGCGGTTTTTCACGGAATGTGTTTTGATCATGTCACCAATATAGAGTGCCAGAAGATTGGTCGCATCCGACACCACTTCCGTTCCTCTCAGAGCGGAAATGATTTTATTCTGGTCGACGGCCGCGACCACCGAAGAGCTCCCAAGCGGCGCTACGGGCGATAATTGTACCGCTGAGAAGGTATGCCTTGCCGCCATTTTCAATACATCCAGTTCAAGCTGCTTCAACAAAATCGCATCGGCATTTGCTGGTTGGACAAAACGGTTCTCGCCGTATCTTTTGAGTAGGTCGCCGGCAGAGGACAGTTCCGCTTTTTCCTGGAACACTTTAAGAAGAAGCGTGTTCAACTCGCTTCCCGACAAGCGCCCGGACAGTAATTCTACAATATCCTGCGTACCCAGCTTGCGTAAAATCCTCGTGAGGTCAGGCTGTTTCGATGGTCCCATACGACGCAACTCCCTCCATTTGACAAAGAAGCCCTTAACCGTTAAACAGAAAAGGGCGCCTTAATCTTGGTTGCACAGCTGTTATTTAACCCTGTCAGCTTCATAAACAGATTTCTGGTTTCCGGCTGTTTTTGAGCTTGCATATGGATTAAATAAACATTAACATACTGGCACAAATGGAGAAATAGAAATTTTAACGCACCGGCCCGTTAAAGCGGTCCTGAATATAATGCCGGCCCCCTGCCTATAGAGAGTCAGGAAGTAGTATACAATCGGAATTTCTAGCTTGCCTTCATTCCAACCCGCCGGATGCTCACCTTGCAGTCCACATCAACTGTCAAGGTCTTGAAGACCTCAATCCATTTCTCATCCGTTTGAATGCTGCGGTTCCAGTAATCCGGCATTTTCGCCCGAAACTGTTCGCCAAATCCGAGTATATCCGATCCTGCGAGCTGCAATTTTTTAATTAATCTCGTAGTACCTTCATCTGTCATGGAGGCAGATATTTGGGACAGCTCCTTCAGATCCTTCTGTTTTCTGATTTTGGAGTTCTCGTTTGGATTCTCATCTATGTTTTCCTCCAGTAGCACCTCCACATGCACCTGCGGCTTCCCATTTTTCAACGAGATTTTTGTTGTTGTTTTTCGATGGGTGGCGCTGATCATCACCATCTCCCGGCTCCCCGGGTGTCTTGGAATAAAGGCTGTATATCCGCCCCGCTTCCTGCCGGTTAAAGCCATATAAAACCCGATTTCGAGGGAATTGGTGTTTCCAACCATTTTATCACCGCTAAAATAGGCAAGTCCCGTTACTTCAATGCTTCCTTCTTCTTCATTCAGTTTGAACAGCGGCAGAATCGGGTCTATCCCTTTGCTCGTTCTCTTGCTCCAGAAAACCCCGATAAATTCATTCGGATATTCCCCTCTCTCGACAGCTTGTTCAAACATGCCCAGCAAATAAAGCGCAGGAACCCTTTCCAGCTGTGGAGCCGCTCGAAGCACCTTCTCCGCCCTGCCTTTGGCGACGCCGAGCCATGCGAGCCTTCGCACCTCCGGGTTCCGTCTTAAATAATCGTTCAAATTCTGAAGTCCTTGACGGGCGACTTTCTCGGAGACCATGATGACACGAAGATGCCCAAGAAACAGCCGGTCCGCCAGCTGCTGCTGCAGCACGCTCATGGCGTCATCCAAGGTATGTCCGCTTGCCGATACAATCCAGACCGGCGATGTGCCGCCTCCCCCTCCCTCATTCGCAGGACCCAAAGGAATACGCCCCGGCACGGCAATTTGCGCGGTAATCTGAAAGTCTATCCCCTGCGGTTCCGGAAAGGATTCCTCCACATGCGTGACCTCCATTTGCTCTCCACCCCTGTTTGGGATTGCAACATCAACAGCAATAGCCAGAACAACAGCCCTTTCTTCAATTTCCAGGCGGTCCCAGCAACCTGTCAGCAACGGGCAGAAGATGCATGCAAGCAGAATTGAGCTGCAGGTTCTTTTTATAAGCTGCGCCGACACTTTCTACACCAATGCAGAGCATAATATCAAACTTGGTATTGGGGTCATAATCATATCAACACACTCCATTTTTTTATCATGACAATAGTAATAATGCATATTCTTCCCATTGATTCCTGTTGTTATGTGAGAGCTCATGGCGCCCGTCGTTTGTTCGCAAAAAAAATAGCACCGGCAAAGGTGCTTCAAAGTGCTTCTTGGCAATTTTTTTATTTTTTTATGCTGAGACGAAAGGTTGTATTATTAACGGTATCGTCTCGGCTTGCGATATACCTGTTGAGAAGCTTCTGGGCCTGAATCGTGGACGTAGGTGACTGAAATCCGGTCTCTCGCAGATTTTTCACAAATTCGCCTTCAAAATCTTTCCGGGCAATGCTTGTGTTATTGAGAAAGGTGTAAGAAATGACATCGTTAGCGGGCTTGAAATGCGAATTCGTATTTTCCCTGGAATTGAAGCTATAAAATTCAATCTCATTGTCACTGTTCAGACCGCCAAGCGCAAACATAACCGTCAGGTGCTCAGGAACGAGCTTTTTTACAGCGGATATTAAGATGGTCTGAACAATGTCAAAGCTTATTCCTTCTTCAATGGCGTTTTTAAGATTTAACGCGATTGGTTCACACGATTCTCTATTGCCCGCATAAGCAATAAAAGCCTTTGAATCGTTGGCTTTTATGAACTTTTGGAAATCTTCCTGAATGATTTCTCCTGACACGGTGTCCTTTACTCTTCCATCACTCATTACGGTAACAAAGCCAGTAGTCGCAACAATTGAAACAAAACTCATATCATGTCCCCCTTTACATACAATGTTCAACAAAAGAAGATAAATTTCCTCTTTCCGTGACGAATTATGTCACAACTGAATATATTCCCCTACGCTTGATTGAAGCAAGCCGATCAGCTCTTCGTTCAAATACTCGTATTCATCCGGTATATGCAGGCAGATCAGCTTTTTACCGGCAAGGGCACCGCTGAATTTTTCCTGCAGTCTGCGGACATGCTTCTTCTCCATCGCGAACAGGATGTCCGCCCAGCCGACATGCCCTTCCGTTATCCTGATCCGGGCATTCTCTTTTGTACCTGCCGAGCGTACAGCGTGACCGCCTTTACCCTGGAAAACCGTCTCGGCCGTCAGGCTCCTCCATCTATTTCGGCTGCATACAAATAATAGATTGATGTTGTCTTCACTCCTGCCCGTTCATTTTAATGTGTCTTATCGAAAAAAGCCATATTCCCCCGCAATCTGACCGATAACCCGGGACATGCTCGCAGTCATCCATCCATCCGTTTCATGGAAAGGCACATAACGGTAACCATCAACCTCGGGGAGCAGTTTTCGGCTTCTATAGTGTTCAAAAAATGACGTGCACACCATATTCTTGACATCAGGCAGGTCGTCCGTTATCCACATATACAGGTGCAGATTCTTGTTTCTCAAATATTCATGAACCCCCAGGTCCCTCAGTTTGCCAGGTTCGAGGATTATTCCGGTTTCCTCCAGCGTTTCCCTGCAGCATACGTCAATCGGCTGCTCATCTGCTTCCTGCAGCCCTTTGGGCAGATCGTAGAAGGAATTGCCTGTTGAATGGCATGCCAGAAATGAATGTCCATCCGTTATTAGAATACCGACCGAGGTTGCTTTCACCGCCATTCTCCCTTTCGTGCCTGCAGAATTCATTCCTCATTGATCATAACATTTTTCAACAGCAAGAAGCGGCTGCCGCATCCCTCTGGCGGTACGGCAAAGTGTGGAGGAATTAAACCTTTCTTAACGTTCAAGAAAAAAACCTTTGCCAACTACCGGTTACCCGGCTGATGCAAAGGCTCCTCGTATTATCAAGCTAAGCTTCATTCCACAGCTGCATAGCAATTTCCTTGAGCAGCAGCGCCTGCTGCCAGCGGTCCGATAGTTCCCGGCTGTCACTATCTGTAATGGCGTAGCCCGGAGGGCCAAGCTCGGTTACAAATGGAAGCACATCACCAGGCATCGCCCTGCTTTTCCAGTAGGACATTCCGCTTGACCACCAGCGCTTGAAATGAGGCAGCATGGGATGCTCGCCCCGTTCTCCGATATCCGCCTGAATCTGCTGTCCGTTCGATACTCTCGCATGGATGGAGGAGGTTCGCTGCAGCAGCTGATCGAACAGCGGTTCAGCCTTCTGCTGCACATCAATCATCTCTCCGGCGGCCACATAATGGGACAGATCAATCGTCAGGCGGAGCTGCTCGACCTCGCGCACATAGCCGGCGGTCCGGATCAGATCCTGCGTCAGCTTGCCCCGATGCGTCTCCACGTGATAGGGAATCTGTACGGCAGCCGCTTCCTCGTACAACCCCTCGAGCAGTGATACAGCCTCGCTTCCGGTGACGAAGGCGTCCGCCACCTGGGAATTGACATAGCTGACGCCAAATGCCTCGGCCTCCTTTAAGAACAGGCGAAGCTCCTCCCGGCTGCCTGGAAAAGATTGTACGCCAAAGCTGAACTGGTACTGATCCAGCAAGCTGCGCCAGCGCCGGGCTTCCGTGGGCTCCGGAAGACGTCCCAGGATGCCGGTAAATCCGGCCTTCGCGATATGCTCGAACTTCTGCTCGGCGCTCCATTCCGTACCGCCTTCCCCAAAGCCGTACATGGCCCACCAGGACTGCTGGATATCGAGCCTCGGAGCTTGCTCCTGATCAGTCCGACTGTCTTCGCCACGCGGCTGATTCCATTCTGTCAATTTCAAGTCCTCCTTCTCTGCCTTGACTCATCGGCCCGCATTGCTGAAGCCCTCATCTCTATTCAATGGAATAGATATGCGGATTCTGACGGCGGCACTGCTCCATGACTTCCATCTGCGCCCTCACCTGAAGCGGCGTTATCTCAAGCTCCGCCCCTTCCGTCAGCGTCCTGTACAGCATCAGGTACACCTGCTCTGTCATATGATCGAAGGCTGACTTGCCGTCCTCAATTTTCAGGTCCCATGAATCATGATGCCAAATCAGCTGCTCACTGCAGTATGCAGGCCTGCCGTTCGCGTCAAGCAGCGGTCCTCTGATCAACTGCTGGGGCGGCGCCTCCGCGGTTTTGTAATATTTCCATTCCAGGCGATGGTTATTGCCATGAAGGCCGCCATGCGTTCCCTGTATGACGAAGGGTTCGCCGGGAAATGCGCTGCAGGAGGAAATCTCGATATCTATGGAGGGATGCCCCACACCATGCAGAAGCAGCTTGACATAATCCTCGGCATCTCCGAAGGTATTGGCTCGATCCATGATGCAGGTGACATTCGGCATCGTATCGCTGCCGAACAGCTGAAGAGCCTGATCGAGCGGATGGGGACCCGTATTCATCAAATTCCCGCCGTTATTGCTCTGCAGCGTCTGCCAATCCCATCTGCGGGCAAAGCCGCTGCTCGTCAAATCGATCTGCACGATTCTGCCCAGCACGCCGGAAGCGATGATTCTGCGGATCTGTACGAAGGCCGGCTGATAACGCGAGTTCTGGAAGACAGCCAGCACCTTGCCGGAGCTTTGCGAAGCGGCAATCAGGCGGTCTACCTCTTCCGGCGTTTTCGCCAAAGGCTTTTCACATAAAACGTGGACGCCGCGGTTCAGCAGATCAAGCGAAATGCTGTAATGCTGCTCGCTAGGCGAGGCATTGACAACAAGATCAAGCTCCTCATTCGCGAGCATCTCTTCCCAGCTCCCGTATGCGCGGCAGCTATATTCCTTCTCGGCCAGCTGCCGGCGATCCGGGAGCGCATCCGCAACGGCTGCGATCCGATAGAAATCCGGAATCTGCTGCAGCAAATTCCCGTGTATGTCCCGTCCGCTCCGGCCCTGCCCGATAATACCAACCTTTAATGGTCCCTGATTCATAATGAATTTCCCCTTTTCAGTGGTAGGATGTTATGCCAGGCGGTCAGGATGAGCCAGCCAGCTTTTGACTTCCTTATAATCATGCTCGAAACGCTCCACAACCGGCAGCGGAGCGAAGCATTCCAGCGTTGCCCAGCCCTCGTAACCGGTTTCAGCGAGAGCCGCGAATAAAGGCTTGTGATCGACGGCCCCGTCGCCAAGCCTGCATTGGATAAACGCTTCTTCCCCGTGACGGGTCAAATTATTAAAGCTGCCTGCCGCTCCGGCTTCTGCAATCCGAAGCTCATCCTTCACATGCACATGAAGCAGTCGGCTGCCCAGCTGAAGAACGGATTCACGGCCGTAACCGGTGTCCGTAATGTACATGTTCCCGGCATCATGAATAAATCCGACATTGTCCTGCCGGATATACTGCAGCAGCCGCTTGCAATCATCCGTCGTCTCCAGAATCGACTGATTATGAATTTCAAGGGCGACGCGGATTCCATAGGCTTCGGCTTCCTCGGCGCACCGGTTAATAAAATAAGCGGCCTTCCGGTAATGGTACTCCTGAGCCAGGAACCCGTTGGGCCCTCCCTGCTGAACGCGGAAGAGTGAAGCTCCAAGCTCGGCCGCCATTGGCAGCATACGCTTGAAATTCTCGAATTCCCCGTTGCTTTCCTTGTCTCCAAGCTCGGAAAACCGCCCCATATATCCCCCGATCGCGGGAATTTCCAGCCCCAGCTCTCCGGCAAGCCTCTTGATTTCCTTGACCCGAAGATCACTGGTGGTTGGCGACAAATGCGGCTCGCGGCCGGCAACTTCCACGCCATCCACGCCAATCCGATGCGCGATTTGCATTGCCTCATGAATGCTGTAGTCGATTAAAGCGCCGCTGAATATAGCAATTTTCATAACTAATCCCTCCATCCGATGAAAGCGGTCAATCCAGCCATAGTTCCATTCCAAGCTTCGAGCTCTCATAAATTTTCCGCACAAGCAGCACGCTGATATAGCCATCTTTTCCCGTGACCAGAGGCTCCCGTTTCTTCTCCAGCGCATCCAGAATATCCTCAATCTGCAGCCGGTGGCAGGTAATCTGAATACTTAACGGATCGGATATGCCCCCGCTTGTACCTGTCTGCTGGAGAGTCGGCTCCTCCAGTCCTTCCACCGACCAGTATGTAATATCGGTGCCGAGGATTTTAATGGTTCCTTTATCGCCGTACAGATTGAGTCCTGCCGGAAAGCCGGGCTTGATACTGGTTGACGCCATAATCGTCCCGAAAGCGCCATTATCGAAATTGACGATAGCCACTCCCAGGTCTTCCGCTTCCATCTGATGGGTTTGCGTGGCGATTTTTCCATAGACGGAAACCGGCCTGCCAATCAGCCACAAGAGAAGATCGATGGAGTGGATACCCTGATTCATGAGCGAACCGCCGTCTTCACGGATGGTTCCGCGCCAGGCGGCGCTGTCATAATAGTCCTGGGTGCGGTAATAGGGAACCGAAACCTCGGCGAACAGCAGCGACCCCAAGGCATCCTGCTCCAAAAGCTGCTTGAGCAGCTGATGCTGCGGCTCGAACCGGCGCTGCGAGATGACCGATAACAGCAATCCCCCCGCTTCGGCGATTGCCGTCAATTCTGCGGCTTCGGCATCATTCATCGCCATCGGCTTCTCGACTACCAGATGTTTGCCCGCCAGCAGCACATCCCTGCCAACAGCATAATGGCTTCCGCTGGATGTCGTCACCGACACGATATCGATATCTTCTCTTGCGAGGAGTTCCTTGTAATCCTCCGTCCAGGCGCAGCCTTCACGCTCACCGACCGCTGCGGCCCTGCCGCTGCTGCGGCTGGATACCGCGATGAGCTTCGCATGTTCAATTTCGTGGATGGCCTTGATATGAAAATCCGCTATCCCGCCGCAGCCGATGATGCCGAACCGCCAACGCTTCATCAATCGTTCACCTCGCGAAGCAGTGCCCGCAGCGCATCCAGGGTCATGCGCGTGCCGGTCATTTGTGAACCTCCCGCCGGAATGAAATGCGTCTCGATCGTAAAAAGCCCCTCGTAGCCATCCTCGGCAAGAGCCTTCAACTGCGCGATAACGGGCACATCGCCGGAGCCGAGCGGCACGCATCTCGGGACTCCATTGCTGCCAATATAGGCATCCTTCAAATGAACATGGCCTACGGCATTCCTGATCCGCTCGTATCCGAGCGGGTAAGCTTCCCTGCCGCCGTAAGCCTCATTGCCGGGATCCCACAAACCGCGCAGGGCGGGAGAGCCGACCATGCCGACAATTTCGGCTACCTCGCCAGCGAAGCCGGCATTGCAGGACGGCTCGTTCTCCAGCAGCAGGACCACACCGGCCTGCCGGGCAATCCCGGCAGCTCTCCCCAGATGCGCTGCGATTTCCTCCAGATACAGCTCAGGCTGCGCTTCACGCCAGAACGAGAAAACGCGGATCCGCCTGGTGCCCAGCAAGAGAGCGATTTCAATCATCCGGTCGAGCTTGCGGAAATGCGCGTCTACGCTTTCCTCCTGCTGCCCGAAGGTATCCCCCGTAGCAGCCGCACGGCTGGGGTCCAGCTTGCATTTGAACAAGGGCGATGCCAGCGCGGACACATACAGCCCGCGCGATTCTACCATTTCGCGTACAACATGCACCTCGTGATCTTCCAGATCCGCAATATTCCGTCCATTAATCACTCGCAGCTCGACATGCGCCAGCCCCTGCTCGGCAGTCCAATTCAGCGCCTCCGTCAAATCCTTCGAGACCTCATCGGTCAGAACACCCAGTCGATTATTTAGCATCTTCTAACGCCTCCTTTGCCGCCCGTTACAAGAACTGTACCTAGAACTATATCAACCTTGACTGAAAAATAATTGACTGATTTATTAACTTATTTGACAATTTAACGTTGGTTCCTTCATCCAAGCATAAACGGTTTTATACATGCCATAAGGTCAAGCAGAACCGGTTGCGCGTTCATTGGCGGCTCAGCCGGTTCTATCCACCATGCAAATACAAGCGCCGTATAGGCCGAATTATACGCAGCCACTCTCTTTTTACGACGATTAGCGCTTGCGCAGCTCGGACGGCGCTACGCCTCTGTACTGCTTGAATTGCCGGCTGAAATAATAGACGCTGCCATAATCCAGGGCATCGGCAACCTCGCTAACATTCATGCCATAGTAGCGAAGCAGATGCTCGGCGCGCTCAATCTTCATATCGATCACATAAGCCTCCAGCGTTCGGCCCATAATCGCGCGGAACTTGCGGGAGAAATACCGCTCGGACAAACGCGCCCGCTCCGCCAGAGAGGATACTGTATGCTTCATCCCGGGAAATTGACGGATGTGGCCGGCAACCTCATGAATGATCGACATCAGCTCCTGATTCTCACTCAGCCCGGCTTCCTCCTCGCATGTCTCCTCGCCAGCGTATTGCAGCAGCAGCAGATAGAGCAGATGTGCAGCCTCTGTCTCACTGCGCGCCTGGTTCTCCACGAGCGTGCGGGCGTAGCGGGTCATGTACGTTTCAAAGGTAAGACGATCCTTAATCTGATGATAGAAAGGATAATCGCATGAAGCTTCCAATGGCATTTGAAAATGTATATAGGATATCGTGAGCGGAGATCGCTCATCATGGCGGCCGACCGTCTCGTCACCCGGCCGAAACAAAAAGCAGCTGCCCGCAGAAACGGGACGATGCACCCCATTCACGATCACTTCTCCTTCACCGCTCCAAACATACCACAGATCAAAATCGTCAAATGGACGGCCAACCGTATTCCACCTCCAGCTCGGTTCGCAGAACACTTTGCCGAATGATGGTGTAAGCCTCAAATCCTCAACTGTAAAAGACATTGCTGAAGCACCTTCCTTCCCAGATAGGCCAAATCGTATAAAAAGTTTGTCTTTACGTGAATGTATTTCCACACCCGGATTCGATAATCTGAACATTAAGAATCACTATATGAAAAAAACCAGGAGGAATCGATATCATGCTGCATCCATTTATGGGTATCAAGGATTGGGATAAAATCGGACTGTCCGTCGCCGACTCGGCCGAACGGCTGCGCCGCATCGCCTGCTTCGACAGGAAAGTTACGCGGATAGCCGCTGGACGGATGATCGCTTGTCCGGAATACGAAATCAAGGGGCTACTTGCCCGTATAGCATGGCTTGACGCCACGCATCACGATCAGCTGCGCAGCCGCTGCAAGCAGCTCCGCATGAGTACGTCCGCCTTCGACAAAAGCCCAGGAACCTCTGTGGATAAGCTGATGGATGCCGTGCTTGATTCCGGCACCACGCTTGAGCTGCTCAGCGCCCTGTTCACCGTGATCAAGCCGGCGCAGATACGAGCGATCCGCGACTATATGGAGCTTGCCCAGCCTATCGTCGATCAGCCGACCCTTCACATCCTGCGCCACCAGCTGCTCGATCGCGAGGATGAAATCGCCTGGGGACAGGAAGCGATCGCTTCTCTCTCTTCTGCTGCCGGCCGGGAGGAGCTGGATAAGGTGCAGCGATGGATCGCTTATCTGGAGCAGCTGCTAGGCGCAGCAGGCGGAGCGGACGGAACCGGTCCGGAGTCAGCACTGCCCGAAGCAGGAGAATTTCAGAACGAACCTTTTGCACTGCCGGACCATAGCCCGCGCGACAGCCGCTACACATCCTCGGTGACCAAATTCAGGGATATTCATTTTGAAGACAGCGACGAAGGACGTTTCAAGATGATGATGTATTCCCGTTACTTTGAAATGTCGCCTGCGGAAGGCGTAGCCTTTGTTCTCTTCGAGACAACCGGCAGACCCTGGGCCTTCTACCTGGATACGGCGCGTCATCTCTGGGATGAGGTGCGCCATTCCTGGTTCGGCGAGGCCGCGCTGCGGAAGCTTGGCTATGACGTATACGAAGCTCCTAACTGGACCGGGTTCTATGAGGTATCCAAAAATCTGTTCGGCGCAGAGGAAGCTTATGTGCATCTGACGGTAGCCATTGAACAGGCAGCCATGAAATACCCGCCCGGCAAGCGCGAGGAATGGGAATTTGCCCGGGATACGGCCAAGGACCCGCTTATGACCACCTTTCAGGATTTCGACTGGGCCGATGAGGTCGTCCATGCAGGCTTTGGCAAGAAATGGGTGATCGATACCGTCTATGACGGCAATATGGAAGCAGCCCGCAGGGACGCCGATCAGACATGGGAGAAAAGGAACCGCTTTATGGAGCAGGTGTCCGACAGGGAGGACAAGCAGCAAAGTCCCTTCGCCGGAAATTATTAATTGCCGCGTTGCCGCACCACAGCCCTAAAGTATTAGGACAGGCCTGGCCGCTTCAGAACGCATAAATGCCGGCCAGGCGTTGTTTTTGTGCAAACTTATAGAACATGAAACTGGGCTTGCATGCTGCTGAAAATACTTGATGAGCTGCCAAAGGACGCGATATACGATTCTTCTTTGCCCTCAATGGAGGGCGAAGTTGTTTCTTCCTGTGCCCTGTTCTGGTCTAAAGAAGCTTGCTGTACATCGCATACGTGCGCCACAGCCGGTAGCCCATATTCTCATAGAAGGCGGCAATCGGCGTCGCGTCAATGACAATGTTGTCAATTCCGCGGCTGCGAAGCATGGCGATGCCCGCCTGTACGATTGCCGCCCCATAGCCGAGGCCCCGGTAAGCGTTGTCAATGCCCAAGGGTCCCACGCCTCCCAGCTCCTCCTTGAACAAGGGCGACCAGTATATATTTTGTGTCAAAAGAGGCGAAGCCGCGTCATTGATGCGGCAAAAACCGATTAAACGGTCCCCGCGCTCCATAATGACAAATTCCCGTCCGCTGCCGCCTTCCTCCCAATACTGGCGGGTGGAATACTCCCATCTTCCCGGAAAATGCTCTCTCATGAAGCTCTCTATACGGCCCCGCTCGTCTTCATGGAGAACGCGGATTGCGGCGTCCTCGAGAACAGGCATATGAATGGGTTCATCCGAACGATATTGGCGCAGCAAATCCTGCAGGCTGCCTGTAGAACGGTAGCCTTTGCTCTCGAACCATTCCGCCGCAGCGTCTCCCTGGTCCGGAAGGCCTGGGAATATGCGTCTGTGAAGATCATTCCCGAGATCGGCTTTAATCACGCCCGCGTCACGCAGCGCCCGCTCCGCTTTCTGCAGCAGATAGCTGCCGATCCCCCGCCCCCGGTAGTCCGTATGAACAAGCAGCGCGCTGATCCACCCCTCATTACCCGGGAACGAAATACCCTCCATGGGATCCATCCATTTCTTAGCGGCTGCAAATCCCACAAGTCGGTTCGTGGATTCATCGATCGCCGCCCAGGAACCGGCAGCGAGCATATTGCCATCCTCCTGCCAGCATTGCCGGAGCAGCCGCAGACGCATCGGAAAGTCGCTGCCGAGCTCTTCGTTCCACAAGTCAGCCGCAGCCTCAAGCTTCAATTCTGCCAAAGGTATAAATCGAACCATATTAATCCATTTCCCTCCTGAAGGTCAAGCTCCCCTGTATTCGCCTGGCGTCGAGCCGGTATGCTTCTTGAACAGCTTGGTGAAATAGCTCTTATTATCGTAGCCCAGCTTCTCTGCAATCTTCTCTACGCTGATGCCGGTTTTATCCAGCAGCTCCTTGGCCCGCTCCATCTTGGCGAAGGTGACATAATTGATAAAATTGTGGCCGGTTTCTTTTTTGAACAGCCTGCTGAAATAACTGGAATTGATATGAAGAATATCCGCGACTTCTTCAAGCGTGATTTTCTTGTTGATATGCTTGGTCACATACTGCTGCGCCTCAAGAATCTCCGAGCGTCTGGACTGGCTGTAAATCAGCTGGACCAGCGGTATCCGCTCGCGGAAAAACTTCTGCACCCAGGCGGCGAGCTCATCCAGCGTACTGATATCCGCAATGGTCTGGTGCAGCACTTCAAGGGAGAAGGTCGTCTGGTAATGCTGCAGGGCCAGAAGCCTGGATTGAATATCGTAGAGTATCTTAAGCGTCCATTCCTTCACGATTTCAGGGGGATAACGTCTGCTGCGGATCAGCGCCATCCACCGGATAATGATGCCGCCGAGCCTGTCTTCCTCTTCCTCCAGAAACGCATCCCGGATTTCCCCGAGCGCATCGGAGTAATGCTCGTACAGATCTCCGCCTGCAAATTCAGTAAACGCCGATCTCGGGTATATGCCACCCTCTGCCAGATAAAAACGATAGGCCGACCCGCCGAGCAGCCAGGAAATTTCCGCGCTCAGCTCGAGAGGATCACCTGCCGCATTCCCGTAGATAAAGGTCGCTACCATTCCGAACTGCCTCTTCAACTGCAGGTGCAGCTCCCGGATCAACGGCTTGAACGCCTCGTAGGCATTTTCCTTTAGCGTCCGGCGATAGGGAATCAGAATAATATATTCCCTCACATTATTCGGAAGGAGCAGGACGCCAGGCTGGGCCTGCATGACTTCCGTCACAGCCGTCATCAACGCCAGCATTATCGGAGAATCCTGAATCAGACGTTCGCGGACCTGGGCATCCGGATTCAGATAGCACATAATCGGCAAGTAGCTCTTCCCTTCAAGCTCGACGCCAAGCAGCTCCGCTTCCCTGATCCAGGCCGGGACTGCTGTTTCGGTCCCATGAAGCATCTTGTGCAGCAGCGTTTGTTTCCGGGCCATCTCATTCTCTTCGGCAATGCTCTTGAAGCTGTCGATTTGGGCGGAAATCCGGCTCCTGTCGGCAAGCTCGCTGCGGATCCTCGTCAACAGCTCAATCATTTGCTGCTGATTCATCGTTTCCTTCAGTACGTAATCGTCAACCTGCAGGCGGACCGCCTTCTGCGCATAGCCGAAATCATCCATGCACGAAAGAATGACAACCCGGATATCCGGTTTAAGCTGCTTGAGCTCGGCTATCAATTGGATGCCATCCATCAGCGGCATGCCAATATCGGTCACCACAATATCCGGCGGCTGAGCCCGGGCTTTCTCAAGCGCGGCGGCGCCGTTCTTGCAGGCGGAGTGGAGCTTGAGCCCAAGCTCCTGCCATGGAATCATGCCGGAGAGAAACTCCAATACCGGGAAGTCATCGTCAACCAACATAACGGAGTACATCAGCGGATCACCTCTCAAGGTTGTTTATTCCGTCGTCAGAATCGGAATCATCACTTGCAGTACAGTCCCTATGCCAGGCTTGGAGTCAATCGCCAGCCTGAATTGATTGCCGTAAATCAGATACAGACGCTCATATACATTGGAGATGCCAATACTCGACAGCTTCACTGACGGCTCAGCCGGATTAATATCCCGGTTACGGCTCATTTCATGCCGCAGCAGCTCCAGCTTCTCATAAGCGATTCCTTCCCCGTCATCCTCAATTGTAATGGTAAGCAGCTTGTCCGCCTTGTGGGCGCTGATGCGGATCAGTCCCGCATTCTGATTCAGCCCGTGAATATATGCATTCTCGATTATAGGCTGGAGCAGGAATCGCGGAATCGGGACAGCCAGACAATCGGATGCCGCATTAATCTCCAAATCGGCCTTCTCGGACTGTCTGAAATTCAGCAGTTCCACATATTTCTTTACAATATGCAGTTCCTCATGAAGCGGCGTAAATTCATTATCCCGCTGAATCGTCATTCGCAGAAGACCCGATAATGAGGACAGGAGCTCGGCATTCTCCTTGTCGCCTTTCATGAGAATACGGAGCCGGATCGAATTCAGGATGTTAAACAGAAAATGAGGGTTGATCTGGGCCTGAAGCATGGCGAGCTCCGCTTTGCGCTTTTGCGTCTGTTCCATCGTGACCTCCGCCATCATCCATTCAATGCTTTCGAGCATCTGGTCGAACATTTTGCCCAGATGGCCGATTTCATCACGGCCCCGGATGTTGGAGCGGATGGTCAGATCGCCGGCTTCTACCCGCGCCGCAACCTGCCCAAGCTTGATCACCGGCTTGGTGAATTGTCTCACCATGTAAATAAACAGAACGAGGAACAGCAGCACCGCCGCGATTTGAATGGCAAAGCTTAGTCTGTACACGGTATGAATCTGGCTGACCGCTTCCTTGTAGGGCTTGAGACTCGCCAGCTCGTACCCGCCGTAAGATAGGCTGTGTCTGCTGAGAAGAAAGGATTCATTCTCATATTCAACCAGGTGGGAATCGGGATTCCGCGCTTTGCTGCTGAATTGAAACGGTTTGCCGACTTTACTGCTGTCCTTGCTGGCGATAATCATCCCCTGCTTATCAAGCAGAACGGTTTCCTGGCGTCCTACATCGTGCCGGAAAATCTGACTAAGCTGATCTTCCCCGATACTGACGATAAGATAAGCGTAAGTCTCATTGGAGGACATACGCAAATTACGCGCGACGGCGATTGAGAAGGGAATGCCGGAACGGCTGGAATCGGGGGTTCTTTTGATCAGACCCACCCAGTCCACCTCGAATGCCGGCAGATCCCTCAGCCGTTCCATCCATGGTTCATTCTCAATGTCGGATGGCTTGAATGCGTCATCCAGCTTAAGCGTGCTGGTAAAGTATTGTCCTTCTGTCGTTATGAGCGTGATATATACATTATCCATAGCGTAAGCAATATTTTCGAGCTTGTCATCGATAAAATATTTGGCCGCCAGCGTATCCTTCGCATAGTCCTGCTGTTTGGAACGGCTGCGCTGCCAGATTTCTTTCAGGGATACGTTGATATCATTCTCAAACATGATGGAATTGGAGATCCGGATCATGCTGTCGAACAAGCCCGATATATACACATCCGCAAGCTCAAGCGATTTTCTCTCATTGTCAACAACCTGGGCCCGGACAATATTTTTGGTCAAATAATCGCTGGCCCACAAGGTGAGCAGGGAAGGCAAAAGCAAACAAAGCACAGAAGTAACGACGAGCTTGTAGCGCAGACTTCTTCTCCAGCTTTTATTTTGAAAAAATCCGGCCATGATTCCCCCCCTGAGCGCTCTCAAATGTAAGTAAGCTGTGCGAGCATGGAGAACAACTAATTGGAGTGATTTTATAGGCTTTCCTATAATTAGAAAAAACACCCTTTCCCGAAAAGCTGCGGATAAAATAAAGTTCGGGAAAGGATGCCGTGCTTATTCTATTTTAACATATTTTGAGCGATTATTTGTTAGCGTCGACTACTTTTTGCAAAGCCGCATTGGCGCTCTTGATCGTGGTTTCGAGATCCTGCTGTTTCAGTATGAATTTCTCCGCTTCCTTCACAAACGCATCATCCAGTTCGGTTTGATAAGCCGGCGGGATATTAAGCGGTGAGGTCGGGCTGTTCTTGATGACATACGACAAGGAATCAGCGTCGATTTTATCGGGGCTTTGGACTTTTCCCTTGACGCCCGCAATAAATTGATCAACATCCTGGTTCTTCCATGCCGAATAAACATTGTTCAGCTGCTCGCCTTTGGTCGTGTACCAGCGGATGAAATCATAAGCGGCCTGCTTCTGCTCCGATTTGTTCAATACCGCCATGAAGTTGCCGTTCGCGGGGCTCAGGCCTGTCTGCCCGTCCGCCGAGCTGGATGGCATTGGCGCAAACGCCGAAACGAAGGTTGCAGGGAACTCATCCGAGCCGCCTGCTTCGGTTATCATCCAGTTGCCGGTAACAATCATGGCCGCTTTCTGGGCGAAATAAACGGAGCGGTAAGCCAGCTTTTGAGAAATCGTGTCGGTATACGGAATTGCGCTCTTATCCACATTCTCCGCCTGATCGCGGATTTCCAGCGATTTGCGGATTTCCGGGCTGTCAATTTTGAGCACGCCGTTATTGATCAGGTTGTTATCCTTCGGCTGGTTGATCAGGCCAAGCTCAAAGTACAACGGCCAGGAGTGAAAGTACGTACCGAATATTTTATTTGCGCCCTCCCCGCCGGAAAGCTTTTTGGAATAGTCGAGATAGTCCTCCCACGTCCATTTGGTCGGGATAGGCAGACCGGCTTTGTCCAGCATATCCTTGTTCAGCAGTACAAAATAATTCTCGTACGTGTCCGGAAGGGCATACACTTTGCCGTTGATGGAAGGATCGACGATATATTCGTCGGTTACGCTGATTCCTTCGGCAGTAAGCATATCATTGAGCGGGGCCAGCAATTCAAGACTCGCGCGTTTCGAATATTCGCTTGAATTGGGGAACAGGGCGATATCGATATTTTCTCCGGAAGCCACCAGCAGATCGAGCTTCTGCATGCCTGCCACGGAATCGTTATTGTCAACAAGCGGAACATATTCCACTGTCACATCCGGTTTCTCCTGTTTATACGCTTCGATGGCCGGTGCCATCTGCTCCTCCGGGAACCACGCAGCCACTTTAATCGTAACCGGTTCAGACGAAGCTTCGCCCCCTGTATTCGCGTTCGTGGAATTCGCGGGCTTGTTCGCATCGGCAGACGTTGAATCCGCATTATTGCCGGAATTACCGCCGCATCCCGCCAACAATCCGACAGCAAGCGCAATCGTAACCGACATACCCCATGTTTTCTTAAACATATGATTCCTCCTCAGGTCTTTTGCGTGGCGCTTTTACGCTCAGCAGCTGGATTTTCCGCTTTAGCTAATCCTACCATCCAGCTTTTTATTAAGAAGCGAAAAAAATTGACCGGTTTAAAATTATTTTTACATTTTTCGGCAGTTTTCATTATTTTTCCACTCCTATCCTTTCACTCCGCCAAAACTGATTCCTTCGATTACATGCTTCTGGCCGATAATAAAGACGGTCAACAGCGGAATAATCGCAGATACCGAAGCTGCCATAATCAAGGAATAGAACTGTCCGTTGCGGTCGGCAAAGGCGCTCATGCCCAGCTGGATCGTGAAGAGCTGCTTGTCGCTCAGGAAAATAAAAGGCGTTTGAAAATCATTCCATGTCCAGATAAAGCGGAGGATGCCGTAAGTCGCCAGGGCCGGTCTTGCAAGCGGCAGCATAATACGCGTGAAGATCGTAAAATGGCCTGCGCCGTCCATTTGCGCCGATTCGATAAATTCATTGGAAATGCCCTGGAAGAACTGGCGCAGCAGGAAAGTTCCAAGGACGCTGAAGCCGCCCAGCAGAATAAGTCCGGTATGCGTATTGTAAAGACCCACAGAGCGGAACATGACGAACAGGGGTACCAGCGTGGCTTCGGCAGGAACCATATAGGTCGCCAGGATGAAAAAAAACAGAATATTCCGCCCGCGAAAATGAATTTTTGTAAACCCGTAAGCGGCCAGGCTGGAAACAATAACGGAAAGCAAGGTGGTGAGCAGTGTTACTTTTATAGAGTTCCAGTAAAACAAGGCGAAATTCGCTTTGCCCGCCCAGACGGCGCGGTAATTATCAATCATTTGCCAGTGCTTCGGAATCCATTCCACGGGATAGTTGAAGATGTCCGTCTCCGGCTTGAAGGATGAGGACAGCATCCAGAAGAACGGCAGCAGAAACAGGAGTCCGATGATGGACATCATGACCGTCATAATGACTTTCCCGGCATTTCCTTTGCGTGAACCCGCGATTCTTTCCATTAATCATGCACCCACTTCCGCTGCGCAATCCATTGCAAAAACGTAATCAGCAATACGACGAAGAAGAGCACGACGGCCATGGAGGAGGAGTAGCCGGTCTTCAAATTAACGAAGCCCTCCTGAAACATGCGGGTGACAATGACAGAGGTGGAATCAGCCGGTCCTCCGTCGGTCAGCACCTTAATGAGCGCAAATACTTTAAAGCTGCCGATGATGCCCGTAATCAGAAGAAAAAAGCTGGTTGGCGTAAGCAGCGGGAACGTAATGCTTTTAAACTTGCTCCAGGCCCTTGCCCCGTCAATATCCGCCGCTTCGTACAAATCATGCGGAATATTATTGATTCCGGCGATATAAATAATCAGCGATACGCCCATATCAATCCAGATCATCAGCATCATCACCGAAGGCAGCGCGTAATGAGTATCTGCCAGCCATTTGGGCGGGTTGTCCATACCAAGCGACATCAACAGCCCGTTCACTGGTCCGTAGGACGGGTGAAACAGCACCTGCCATACGACTGCCACCGCAACGACACTGGAGATTTGCGGCATAAAGAAAATGATTTTGAAGAAGCTCTGCGCGTATACATGCTTCGTCAAAATAACGGCAAACAGCAGCGCCACGGCCATTCCGATCGGAACCGCCAGGATCAGAAACAGATTATGCAGCAGCGTATGGATGAACGCCTCATCCTGAAACAGCTTGATGAAATTATCCATTCCGATGAAGCGGATTTTACTGTAACCGGTTACGAATGACCAATCGGTGAGACTTAACGTAAACAGCATAATAACCGGAATTAATGTGAAGACAATGACGCCCAGAAGCATGGGACCTGTGAACAAATAACCGGCAAGCGTCTCGCGCCTTCTCCTGGCGCTGCTTGATCTTATCCTGACGCCGGGGACTGCCGCGCTCTTTTCCTGTAGCCCCATTTTATCGCCCTCCAACCCTATTCGAACTCATATCTTATTATAAGATTCATCAGAATGGGCACATAAGGCAGGATTATGACTCTTTTGTAATTTTTTTGACTGATGCAAGCGGTTTCAGAGAGATACAGGGAAAAACCCGGAATCTAAGGATCCCGGGCAATTCT
The DNA here is from genome assembly GCF_056269255.1 of Paenibacillus sp. JT31N17. Taxonomy (NCBI): domain Bacteria; kingdom Bacillati; phylum Bacillota; class Bacilli; order Caryophanales; family Paenibacillaceae; genus Paenibacillus; species Paenibacillus sp. JT31N17. The sequence goes on along the minus strand of NZ_JBWDNP010000001.1, from coordinate 285,734 downwards.
GAAAATGTGATAGAAATCGCTGTCGGTTATCAAGGTCTTCATCCGCTTCTTTGATCACGGTATTGACCGGGTGTCAGCCCCTCCGCCTTGCGAAAGACGCGGATGAAATACGAAGGCTGATAACCGACAGCCTCCGCAATCTCGTTCACCCGCAAATCCGTTGTGCGCAGAAGCTCCTTGCCCTTGGCAATACGCACGGCCGCGAGATATTCAATAAAATTGATTCCATGGATTTGCTTGAACGCCCGGCTCAGGGAGAAGGTGCTAAGCCCGCAGGATTCCGCGCAGCTCTCCAGGGAAATGTCTCCTGCAAAGCTTCTCTCCAGCTCCTCCTTGACTCTGTCGACGATCTGCTTCAATTCCCTGTCCTGCTGCAGGAAGATCCATTTCATATAAGCGCCCAAGACTTTATTCTGCAGCAGCTGGAGCATCGCTTCCGGCTCGCGGATCGACAGCAGCTGCTCGTAGAGGCTGCCCCCTTCCTGCTGGCCTGGAGGCTGGAAGCCCGCCTCCATCATCGTGTGCAGCAGGCTGCCAAGCAGCTGCAGCGCGCCCTCCTGCACCGCCTTCTCCGTGACGCATCTGTGGGTCAGCTCCCGGAAGAAGGCTTCCATCCTGCCTGCAGACTCCTCTGCATGCCCCAACCGTACAGACTGGATCAGCTCCTTCTCCAGCGAGAACGGATAGCTTCCGGCTTCACCGCCTGCAGGAAGCATATCTGCAAGCTCCATCACCTGCCAATCCTCCTTGAGATCGCGGTGACGGACTGCTCCCCGCAGATAGGACAGCAGCACCGGAACCTCCTGGACCCTGTCGGGACCGCCATAGCAGATCACCGCCTGCAGCTTGAGCAGCGAGCGGAGCATCTGAGCCAACTCCCTTGCCAAAGTGAGCAGCTGCTCCTTCGTCTGCTGCGGCGTTTCCCAGGCCGGGCACGGGATCAGAATCGCCACGGTCGTGTCTTGAAAATTAATCACTTCCGCCTGCTGAATTTTTCCCTGCACAAATTCCTGGGCGACATTGGCCGCGGCAAACGTCATCAATTGTTCTTCGTTCTCGCGGAACCTCCGCTCTGGAGAAGACAAGCGCCCGATCTGGAGCAGCAATACGGCAATCCGGTCCCCTGCGTTTAGCGGCCAACCGAAGCCTGCCATTCTGTCCATCAGCTCCTCCTCGCTCAGCGTATGGTAATGGCCATTCACTAGCTGCATCAGAAAGCCCGCCCGCAGCGACGGATAAGCACGCTTGAGCTCTGCCTGAATAGCCTGCTTCTCATCGGACATATCCCGCCATCGGCTCTCGATATACCCCATCTCATCTCCGTCGTAGCCTGTACTCCTGTCCTGTTTCCTGGAACCCGGATGATTCGCAGAATCGCCATACCCGATGTCCTGCTCCATGGAAGCGGTATCCCGCCGGGGTTCTCTCACCAGCGCCACCAACCGGTGGATAGGCCGGTACAAGCGGCGGGATCCCAGCCATGACAGCAGTACAGCCAGCAGCAGGCCCGTCAGACTGACGGCAAACAGCGACCGGGATAATAAAATTATCGGACCTGTCATCGCCGATAGCGGCGAAGCGGTTACATAGGTCCACGAGGTTCCGGATCTGGCGAGTTTGCTGTAAGAAACGGAATAGCTTTCATGATCCCACTTGAACAGATAGGAGCCGCTCTTCGCTGCTTTGCTGTTCGCGCCCCTCTCCTTATTTTCCTCCTGCCGTTTTCTGACATCTGTCATTAATGCGGCCCTGAACGGTTCCGAGCCCTCGGCAGCACTTGTTTCCTGAACGATCAATTCCCCGGCATCGTCAATCAGAAGTGAGGTTCCTTCCTTCTCGAGCGCCGTCTCCTGCACCATCGCCGTCAGCTTGGCGCGATCCATGATAAATAATAATGCCCCGTATGATTTGCCGTACACCGGAAGCCTGTTGACCAGCACCACCTTCTCCTGCGGACCGGCTGCAGTCTGACTAAAGTGCGTAAGCCAATAGATGCCTCTCGTATTGTCCAGCAGCCGATTCAGCTGATCCTGTTCTTCCTTGCCGGCAATCTGCCTGATTCCGCCGCTATCGGAGAGGACAACGGGCAGATCCTGCTTGAGATACAGCTGCACCTCGCCGATATACGGATAAGTTGCTTTAATCAGACCGAGGAAGCTGAACAACGCATAGGATGTATTGTATTCCCGCTTCAGATCCGTTTCCTTCAGGCTGGCATCCATTCTGGGATCCAATGCCCATTGGGAAGCAGCCAGCTCCAGCTGCGAGAGGGTCTCGTCCATCCTCGCCGTTGTTCGCCCGAGCAGCACCTGATGGGCGCTAGCCACCGCCCGTTCGATATTGGTTACACCAAGCACATAGGAGGCTATTCCAATCACAGCAGTCGGCAAACTCGTGATGCATAAGACGAGTATCAGGCTTTTCTGATAGAAACGTCCACGGCTTGTCCGCTGTTTCCACCACCGGTTTCCCATATTCCAGCCACGTTTGATCATCTGAACACGCGCTCCTTTAGAGGGATCAAGAAGTCCAAATAGGATCACGGGGAACTTTTTGAACCTGCATGATTAGCCAGTTTTTTTGATGCTTGCCTTCTGGCTTGACTACCAGTTTAACATGTTCAATTGTGAAACCGCCGGTTACGCTTACCCCTCTTGGCGCTTCGCATAAGAGGCATTAATCTCTTCGGTAATCTTCAGCATGTCGGGATCGGACTTCAGTTTGTTCACATAGTCGTCCCAGTCGCTCATCGGCACCTTGCCGAGGATCACTTTGGTCTTCATATCCTGAATTTTCTTGCGAAGCTCCGTGCCTGCCGTCACATTCGTTTCGGAATACAGGCCGGTGGACGGATCGGGAACGCTGACCTTCTCGCGCTCGTCGATGATTTTCTTGTTGCGCTCCAGCATATCGTTTGGCATGCCGCTGCGGTAAGCTCTCAGATATTTATCATATTTGATGAAAACCTGTCCGAGCGCCTGCTGGGCAACGATGTCCTTTTTCGCCTGCTCCGTCACCGTCTTGACGCCGTTTTCTTCCGTATAATGGGTTCCTTTGATGCCGAAGCTCGCCAAATCGCTGCCTTCATCGGAAGCTCCGTAATCCATCAGCTCCAGCAGCCTCTTCATTTTTTCCTCGGGCACCGTCTTGGGGATGGCAAACATGCCGAAAAACCCGCTGTCCTTGTTCACATAACCGTTAAGCGACACCAAGGGAAGGAAATCCGCATTCGGGTCGCTTTTGCGAAGCTCCTCCGTCGGCTCCCAAGCCGCCTCTACCGTATCCTGGAATCCGCCTGCACGGCCCGCCTTCAGCATATCCTTGGCCTGACTGTTCTTCAGCACCGCCAGATCCTCGGGGATGAGCTTCTCATTATAAGCCCGGTTCAGCCACTGGAGCGCTTCCTTCATCTCCGGCAGCAGATTCACATTGACCAGCTTGCCGTCTTCTTCCTTCCAATCGCCGGTGGTATGGGTGAAAGCATTCACAAGGGTACTGAAGTAGGCCATCCCGTTCTGATCCACAAAGCCTGCGTAGCCTATTGTATCCTTCTTGCCGTTCCCGTCGGGATCCTGCTCCACAAAAGCCTTCAGCACCGTGTACAGCTCATCTGTTGTAGTCGGAACTGCGAGGCCCAGCTTGTCCAGCCAGTCCTTGCGGATATAGGGGAAGCCTCCACCCTCCACAGGACGGACCCTTGGAATGCCGTAATTGTTGCCATCCGCCTGCTTCGTATTGGTCCAGGAATCCTCAGGGAATTTCATCAGATTGGGATAATCCTTCAGGAAGGGAGTCAAATCCCAGAATGCCCCCTGCTGGACCATGGTTCTCACCTGTGCCGTGAACGGGTCATCCAGCAGCATCAGATCGGGAATATCGCCCGAAGCGAGCGTGACATTAACCTTGTCTCCATAGCTGTTGGGAGAGACCCAGGTAATATTAAGCTCCGTATTGGTCTTCCTGGCAAACTCCTGCACAACGACATTGTCCGGTCCAGGCGGCTCCGCTGTGTAATACATGGTCATAATATTGACTTTCAATGGAGCTTCGCTGCCTGTTCCTCCATCGTTCGAATTCCCCGCGCTGCAGGCGGAGATAATCATGGTCATCACCAGAACGACGGCAAGGGTCAACCGTTTTTTTGTTAAACGTTTCATAGTTTCATAGCCTCCCGATAGTTTATTTGGTCCAGTTGCTTACTCTTTAACGGCACCGATCATCGAGCCCTTCGCAAAATGCTTCTGCAGGAAAGGATAGACCAGCAGAATGGGAACCGTCGCAATGACAACCGCCGCCATCTTCAGCGTCTCCGGCGGAATCTGCTGCTCCGAGACCATCTCCGCCGCCGCAGCGCCGCCCGCAGCCGTGGAAGAGTCAATAAGCATGTTCTGCAGGAGCACCTGCATGGGCTGCTTGTCAAAATCATTAATGTACAGCAGCGCGCTGAAGAAGGTGTTCCAGTAGGCGACGGCATAGAAGAGGCCGAAGGCAGCCATAGACGGCAGGGATAAAGGCAAAATGATCCGCCACCAGACACTGACATCGTTGCATCCGTCAATCCTTGCAGCTTCCTCGAGACTCGCCGGAATGCTGTCGAAGAAGCCCTTCATCAAGAGGACGTACCAGCCGCTTGTCAGCACAGGCAGAATGAGCGACCAGGTGCTGTTAATCAGATGCAGATCGCGGACAAGCAGGTACGGCGGGATAATTCCCGGATTGAACAGGGTGGTAAGCAGAATCAGCAGCATCATGATGCGCCGGCCCTGCAGCCTTCGGCGGGAGAGGGAATAGGAAAGCCCCGATGTCACGAGCAGACTTAAGGCCGTGCCGACAACGGCGAGAAATCCGCTGTTGCCCATGGCCCGCAGAAACGCGTCCGTGGACATCAAATATTGATAGGATACAAGGCTCCAGTGCGCCGGCCACAGCGTTGCCCGGTTCTTGATGAATTCCGACGGGTCGGTGAAGGATACCACGAATACATAATAAAGCGGAAACAAGGTGACCAAGCCGATGACGGCAAGCAGAGCCGCATTGGCAAAGGTGAACATACGGTCACCGTAGTCTCTTTTCATAATCGACCTCTCCTTTCATTTTTACTTTGTGTAGTTACAAGCCTGGGCCATCTGCACCGACAATCCTTCGAGCGCCAATTCAGTAAACGCCTTCCTCGCCGAATTTTTTGGCCAGGCGATTGGCGCCTATGACCAGCAGCAGTCCGATGACCGATTTGAATACACCCACTGCCGTACTGAAGCTGAATTGTCCCTGCTTGACCCCCAGGCGGTAAACATAGGTGTCAAACACGTCCGCAACCTCGGACACCGCTCCGTTCATCATCAGAAATACCTGCTCGAAGCCGACATCCATCATATGGCCGATGCGGAGAATCAGCAATATGATGATAACCGGCCGTATGCCGGGCAGCGTGACATGCCAGATTTGACGAAGCCTCCCCGCTCCGTCAATCTTCGCCGCCTCGTACAGCTGCGGGTCAATCCCCGCCATAGCGGCAAGGAAAATAATCGTCCCCCAACCTGCGTCTTTCCATATGGATTGCGCCGTCAGCAGCCCCCAGAAGTAGTTCGGGGTCGTAAGAAAATCTATTTTGTTCAGACCCGCTGCCGCAAGCAGCTGATTCACGATGCCTTCGCCTGTGGAAAGCAGCAGGAACGTGATGCCCACAATAATGACCCAGGATAAAAAATGCGGCAGATAGACGATGGTTTGAATGACGCGTTTGTAGGCGATGCTGCGAACCTCGGCAAGCATGACCGAAATGAGTATGGGAAGCGGAAAAAACAGCAGCAGCGACAATAGGTTAATCGCCATTGTATTGCGGAACAGCATCATGAAATCGGGATTGGAGAAGAACCGTACATAATGATCGAAGCCTACCCACGGGCTGCGCCACATCCCCTGATACGGCGAGTAATTCTGAAATGAAATGATGATTCCCCACATGGGCACATATTTGAATAAAATAAAGAAGACAATTCCCGGCAGCGCCAGCAGGTAAAGAAACTTGTCCCGCTTGATTCCGTTCCATAAGCTCTGCTTGCGCAGTTGCTTCACGGCAGAAATGTATGCGGTTTCATCACTTTGCTTCCGGTTCGCCTTATAATACGAAGACATCCTTCCTGCCACCTCCTTTGACTGTATGAACCCAAGCCGCCACCAAGGGTTCGGGTAAGGCCACTTTACGATATGCGGTCATTTCCGGCAATCGCAACTTTTTGCAAAGCGGGCCTGCATGTGCCTGATTGCCCTCTGCTGCGGGGTTCCCGACCTGGCAGCTCCCGCTGCCAGGAGACTTCGCCGTGGATTTCCACCAGTTGACTTTTCTTGCATAATGACTGTCCAGCCAAGAAACTGCCCGTTGAAAATACAAATTGTTGAATGGGGATGCGGATTCCGCGCCGTTATTAGAATGAAAAAACGGCAGCCCTGGACGAAATAAAGTCCGGACTACCGCCGTTATTTGGAGGCGTTTAACCGGGAACGGGAATTTCCCATCCCGGCTGTTTGCTCCCAGGTCTAAGCATTCAACTCTTATTCAGGTCATAATTGGATTCTAAATATAAGCCGCCAGGCTTGCACAAATACGCTCTGAATTGGAGCGGTATCGCCAGAATACGCCTGTTACAGCTTCAGATAATTAACATTGCTGATGTAGACCGTATCATCCGCAGCCGCAGCTGCAGCCCCGGCTGGTTCGTCATGATCCTTTTCGGCGGGCCGAACGTCGATGACGCCTTCATTCTTGATCAGCTTCGTTTGGACTATGCCATACTGTTCGCCCTCGACGCTGATGACGCCATAATTTACGATCGATCCGAGCGAATCGAACAGCAGCTGCGGATCAATCTCCGGCGCAACATCAAGCACCCCGTGTACGATGAAAGAGAGTGGTTCCGGCGTATATTTCAGCTCGCTCGGTGTCAAGCGGTATTCGCCTTCAACGACGCGCAGCTTGCCGACGTAGCTCAGCACCTCCACGGCGGGATCGGTCGTTACGGCCAGCACGCCGTCTTTCAGTTCCACGGGGCACAGGATCGTTCTGTCAGTGTGCAGACGGTCGACTGACGCGGCAAGCCGCTCCGGCGTTACGTCGCGCTCGAACCGGAGCATACTGGCCGCATGGATGCTTCTATGCGGCAGTCTCTGCAGCACGCCCGCATCCAGCGTCAGGTCGCGGTCGATATAGTACGTATCTGCAGGAACAGTAACGATCTTCGCCTTATGCGGATTGACCAGCCTGCCGGACAGCGCGGCCAGCAGGTCCTCGCGGATAACAAGCTCGCCCGTGAACTCCGCATTGCGCAGCTTTTCATCCAGCAGGGCAGTGTCTACGTCATCCAGCAGAACAGCTTTTCCGCTGAAGGAGACCCTGGAGCCGGAAGGCAGCTTGCGCAGGAACAGGTCATCGATATGGACGGGGTCGTTAATCAGAAGCGCGTTATCCATGTATGAAGCGAGACGGCCGTTGTGCTGTATGATCTTCCGTTGAACGACGCTGAGCACGCCCTCGGGGCAAAAAATCGTGCCATTCACGATGATTCCGGCAATGACGCGCTCCAACGATTCGGCATCGGCATCCGGCCGAATAACGATGGTCCCGTTGACCAGAAGATATTGCGGGCTGTCTCCCTCCGCGGCGGCTCCGACCTCGTACCGGTCGTTCACCATATGCAGCTTGACGCCTTCCGGTATCTCGACCCGTACGTTGATGTTATTCTGAGCGACGTTAGCCAGCAAGCCGACGGTCGCTGTGCTGTACAGCAGTAAATTCACGTTCCTGATCATGCTTACGTCATCCATCGTTTGTTCGGCTGCCGTCGTGATGTCCAGCACATTAACATTTTGGATTACTTTATTCATGGCGGGAATCCTCCTGTTCTTGGTTCAGCTTATTTCGCAATAAGCGTAAGGCGGTATGAATACGATAGCGGACGGTGGCGTGGGGGACGCCGGACCGATCGGCGATCTGCTTGCCGGTCATGCCCAGAATATAACGCTGTCGGATGATTTCGCGAAGCTGGGAAGGAAGGTACTGCAGCAGCTCTTCCGTTTCCAGACCAGCCAGGAAATCGAAATCGGTCCAGGGGTCGTACCCTTCGGGCAGCGCGGTCTCGAATTTCGTTCTCCGGCGCCGGTCGTAAAGCAGGTTCCTCATCACCTTATAGAGCCAAGCCCTGCGCTCGTATGCCGCCAGCCGTTCGAGGGTTACGGAATGGGCCAGCGCCCGGACGAACGTCTCCTGCAGCAGATCTTCCGCTTCCTTGTCGTTGCCGGCGATGGATCGGGCAAAGCGGTTCAATTCGGCATAATGCACGGTATACAGTTGTTCGATGATCACGGCAGCCCCCTTTCAATATCCGTCCATTTCAGCTCCATCCGTCCTTCGCATGTATAACGTTCGGGCGGGGAAAAGTGTTGGGCAATGCGCGAACTTTTTTTTCTGGAAGCACAACCCTTGAATTTGAGACTGGCAGGGAGCAGCAGTTCCAGTAGATTGTATATGGGTAATGGCATATTTGAAAAGCACGCCAAAGAGCCAACCATCGAAACGGTTGACCCCTGGACCGTCTATTGAATGCTGAATCGCAGCTCTGGATTGTCTTCTCTGAGCTCATTGACTCGTGCTTCTATAACTGTTTTGTCAAAACCGCCCGAAAACAGATCCCGTTCGGGCTTAAAGGTAATGCTCGTGCCCGTTTCATTCGTCTCACCGACCATCATTAATCCGGTTTGGGGTATCCCGTGCCGATACTCTTGCCGATAAATTCCGCCCTCTCTGCGAATTTCCACGTTCAATACGCGAGATAGCGCATTAATGAACGCCATCCCGATTTCTTTCTCCGCACCTGGAGCGAAAAACGATGTGCCTTCTTTGGAAGCGTTGATCTGTTCGATTTCGGTCAAAACGGTCTGCACCACAGGCTTGCCGGTTTGTGGCAGCAATCGAATCGGAATCCCCCGTCCGTTATCCGTTACCGTTATGCTTCCGTCGTCATGCAGATAGATACCCAGTTCGCTGCAATATCCGGCCCGATGCTCATCGATCGAATTGTCGAGAACAGGCCAAAGCAGATGATGTATATCATATCCTGACTGCGTTGGAGCGCCCAAATAGGCATGCGCTTCATTACGGGCTTCGGTCATATCGATAAAATCGCTGGTATCGATCAAATCCGAAACCGCTGACAGCAAAAGAAGAATCGGAAAACGGCGGTGAGCCGGAATGGTATAGCGTCCTCCGCGTTCTTCCTGAGTCAATAAATCCGCGCCAGACAATGCCTTCAAATGGTGATACAGCTGTCCGGTTGTCCCCATATTCAGCCGCTCTACAAGCTCCGTTCCAGTACGTGGCTCATCCCAAACCTCAAGAAGCAAATCCAGACGCTGTTTATGTCCGAGTGCGGAAATTACTTTCGCCGCCTTGCCTCTATCAAGTCCGAGCAAATCGTCAGATTTTCGTTCCTGCGGCCCGCATCTTACGGTTTGCTGCCCGCTTCGATAATAACCCGAGAAGTAAATCGCGCCATGTTCCATGTTACCATCCTGCAGAAACGCTTCCGTTGACAGCGGTTCGCTCCCTCCTTCAGCCGCCGGTTTCCGCTCTGTTCCTCCCATTTGCCGAACAAGCCGCTCGAGCTCTGACATCTGTGCTTTCAAGGCATCCAGTTCAACTCCGTAATCCCGATCCATTGTATCCTCACTCCTTTTATTCAATAATGCCGCGATCACTTAATTTAACGTAATTACGTAATTACGTTATTACATATATAATAGCAAATATATCCTTCGTTGTAAATGCCAATGGGCATAAAAAACAAAAGGAGCTGCCGCAGCAGCCCCTTCGTCAAATGACTTTCGTTAAGCCAGGTATCGCTCGCTCTCAATCTGATTGAGGTTAATTCGAGCAGATACAAACGTTTATATTTTGTTTACAACTTTATTACGTTTTGGTCACAAGCTTCCTATACGGTTAAATGAGGCAGAACTCTGAATCCACAAATAGGAAGACAGGTGTCCACAATGAAAAAAACAGCCCTTGCGTTATTTCTTAGTATCCTTTTTGTATTTCTAGCCGCCTGCAGCAATAACAGTTCAGGCAGCGCAGCATCTCCCTCCAAGCAGGAGACGGGAAACATGGGAGACCCGTCCAGCCCGCCAAACCAGACGGGAACAGGAACAGATCCGCAGTCTCCTCCGGCAGAGGGAAAAGCCACAATCGTCTTCTCGACGTTCTGGGAGGATGCCAATCTTCAGGGAGCCGTAAAGAAATATGAGGCGCTGCATCCCGATATTGATATCGATCTCCAATATGTGAAGACGGATAATGAGCATTTTACAGCCGATCTTGAAAAATTCGTGGAGACCTCGAACACATCTATGCTGGCAGGCAAAGGTCCCGATCTGATCATGATGGATGATTTGCCGATTGATAAGTATGTGGATCATAAGCTGCTTGCCGATCTGAGCCTTATGATGCAGGAGGATTCGGGCTTTCCAGAGGAAAACTATTTCACCAATATTCTCGATAAGCTGAAGCTGGATGGAGGTCTGTACGGAATGCCGCTTTCTTTCCAGCTGCATGCGCTGGTCGGCGATTCAGACGCCATCAGCCAAAGCGGAATTAAGGTTGACGATAAGAACTGGACATGGAGCCAATTTGCCGAGTCCGCGAAGCAAATCAAGGAAAAGGGCAGTGACAAGAACAAGATCGGGTTTGGCGGCACTCCGAATTATATGCTGCTTCAGATGGTGAACGATAATTATTCCCGGTTTGTGGACCGGACGAAGCGGCAGGCAAATTTCGACTCGGAGTCCTTTACCGGTCTGATGCAGCAGGTCAAAACACTCTTCGACGACGGAGTCATAGGCCCGGGCGTTTTGGGAGCGAATGGGTCTTTCTCTTATTTTAACCAGTCCCAATTCAATTCTCCCAGCGACTACCTCGTTTCTCTGAGGGAATTCGGAGAAGGCGCCAGGCTGTACGTCACACCACATACGCAAGACGCAGGAAATGGAGGTTATTTCACTCCCTACAGAAGTATAGGAATGAACGCCGGCTCTTCAGTGAAGCCGGAAGCCTGGGAATTCATCAAATTCCTGATCTCGGAAGAAGGACAGACCCGTACCAACCTGCAGTCTGCTGGATTCTCCTTCAACAAAAACGTCTTCAAAAAACAAATCCAGCAGCTGAAGGACGCAGGGACGGTGCAGCCCGATAAGGAAGGACCGCTTCAAGGAAAGCCGTTTGCGGTTGATGCCGCTGCGCTCGATCAATTGGACGCCATCGTAAACGGAGAGTTTCATTCCGCCGCGCCCAAATCCTCACAAATTGAAGATACGATTATTCAGGAATCCGAAGCATTCTTCACCGGCCAAAAAACGGCGCAGGATGTTGCCAAGCTGATTCAGAACAAAGTTACTCTCTTCCTTAATGAGTAGAATGATATTGGCGCTATTTAAAAAATGCTATCAGGAACGTAATAAATTTTCTGCGTATTTTTTTTATTTACGGGATCTGTAACGATATTAAAATAAACGTTGCCGTCTTTTGTCTGTACTCCCTCGATTTCATGGGTTCCCACATTTGTAATATTCACAAGGGTTTTGTACGCTCCTGTGTTTGACATCATTGCAATCTGGGGAGTATCGCCTTCCGCTCCGCCTGATGTATAGATTTCCGTATTAACGAGCATATCAAGACCCTGGAAAGATCCGTTCGGTCTGACTATTGCACTGCCTGACTGGGTAAAGCTTGTAAAGCAGGCGCTGACCGCCGCAGCACTGTCCATCCGCACCTGCTCATTGCTGTCAAGAAGGCGGTTTAATGCTGCCGTATCGTAAATGGACCAGGTAACAGTTCCTTCTGCAGTTTGTATGCGTAAAATCGTATAGGTACTGTTGCCGCCGCCATCAACACGGTATGTCTCACCTAATCTTGAGCCGGTCTTATCGGCGTAATTCATATAGGTTAACCGATGAAGATCCGTATAATCATAAGTCGCGCCAGCCGAGTATTGAAGTCTTGCTACCTGAAGCGACCAGTTATACGTTGTTGAGGGATCCGCTTTTGAGCTGAAATAAAAGTAATTTATACCATTGTATGTGTACATATCAAGCGTTTGGCCATGACCGGAATTGGTAATGGTCATTTCATCCACGTAATTAGCATCACTTCCGTTCATGAGCAATCTGGAAAGATAGACTGTCCCCCCAGACCGCTGGGTAACGTACAGATACGTTGAAGCGATATAAGCTTTCTGAACGGCCAGGTTGTGATTAAGTCCCTTGAGATTGAATGCGAGTGTTGCCGAAGCGTTTACTGTTTTCTCAGGAGATGCCGCAAATACGGGCAAAACAGACATTCCAAAAATAAGAACGGCGAGAAAAACAGATGCGAGAATTCTTAGTTGGCTTTTGATAAGACTGAGCGCTTGAACTTGAAACATAATGATACCTCCATTGTATTGGACTAAAATCGTTGTAAGGCTCCGGAAAACTGAGTCTATAACCGGTTTATAAATACAACTAGATTATCCAGTATTAGGATTAATCTTAGAATGGTCAATTAGAACCAAAAAATGTTAATATTCTGTATATGAAAATAGTTATGCGCACTTTCCTATAATATTTACCTTATCATTACTAATTGTCACTTTCGAATTTCCCGCCAGATATTCCGTATAGCCGCACACCGTTTCCTTACCGGTAACTCCTCTTGAGTCGATATATGTTATATAAATTGCCCCTTCACCACTTAAGGTAAGTTCAGGCTTTATTTTCATGGTTTCCCCGCTCTTTATTTTCTTTGTATGAATATCTTTCGAGGTCCCTTTTATTATTCCAGTCTCCACTGAAACAATCTCATAGTCTGATTTATTATGTACGGTTACTGAGAAGCTCTGAAATTGGTAAAGAATATTGTCCTGAAGCCAATTGAAACTAAAATAACTAATAGTATAAAAGAAAATGCTGAAATTAACAGAAGAATAGGCCATTTTTTTCGGTTCATATTCGTACCTTCTTCCATTATTGGTTTAATATTACTACTATTAGAGACGCTTTCAAACTCTTATAAGTTGCACCATTGCTGCCTACTGCGCAATCGAAATTCTAATTATCGATTGGCTTTTTTTCGTTCAGAAACAACAAAAAACCGCCTGGCCGGGAAGCCAATGCGGGGTTTTTGTAAACTTAATGCCTTCGAAAAGCAAATGAACAACTTAATAACAGTCCCACAACTGAAAACACTGATGCCAGATATACCAACACATTATATTGATGCTCTGTACGGTTGTCGTTTAATGCAAACCACAAAACCAGCATGAATATCCCTATAATACTAAGTTGAATACCAAATAATACAATATTCAAAGGTTTAAACCAATGTGCAAACCAATTTGCCAGGAATATAACCAGGACTGCTAGCGGCAAAGTTACTAAAAGGCTGGGAAGTATATACACGGACTATTATAGTACTCCTTCCATTTTCAGATATAAATCAGCTGCTCGATTTTTTATATCTGCTTTAAAATATTTGGATAATTATACCATATAAACTCAATCCAGGGCGGTGCTATATCTGCAAAATGCCCCCAACTGCCAGGCAATGACTCAGGATCGTTGCTTTTAATCTCGGAGAAGTAAGCAAGAAGAAACCCTTCTTTAATTAATCCATTCATCATTCTGCTTAATGTTTGCCTGTATTCTCTCGGTTCTTGGATTTTAACGGGAGACTTGGATTGGTCATACACCCACTCTTGATCCGGATAAGAAGTCACTGCTTCATCTTCGTATGGATGTTTTAATGTGTAACCGTCCCCATTCCAATCCTTGTGGGTTAATCCTGAGAAGAAAGGATTAGCGCACATCAGATGATAAAGCCCGCCCGCTTTGAGAACACGGGATACTTCATGAAATACAACACGTGAATCCGGAACAAACGTAAGGGAATACGGATGCCAGACTATATCAAAGGAAGCAGCGTCGAAACAGGATAAATCCCGCATGTCGCCTTGATATAAACGAATACTAACGCCATAATGTTCAGCTGCAGCTCTATCACGTTCCAATTGGGACGGGGAAATGTCAAGGACCGAGACCAAAGCGCCGAGCAAAGCAAATGCAGCTGACTGTTGTCCTCCACCACTTGCCAGACAAAGAACCGTCTTTCCGGATAAATCCCCCTTAACTCCCAGCCTATCCAATCCCAAATAATCACGGGCTGTCTTTTTATCAAGATCTAGCTTTGGTCGCGTGAATAAGGCATTGGCTTCAGCCAGCGCTTCCCAGCGGGCGTGATTATATAAATAGACATCATCTTTCAATACCGACACCTCCTAAGATCAATATAAAATGGATTTTATCATCCAAATCATATCATATGCAGAGATTTTTTATACTCAGCCATGCTGCGAGTACATCAAATAGACTGAAAAGAGGAGCTGCCCCGGGCAAGCTCCTCCATTATCGTGTCCGCAGCTAATTAACACGGATGTGCAAAATCACATGCTTACGCTTCCTACCGAAGGCTGGCTCCCCCGTCCACGGTCAGGATTTGGCCCGTTATCTGACCTGCCAAATCCCCAGCCATGAAAACGACTGCGCCGGCAATATCCTCTCCGGTCTGCATCCTTCCAAGCGGCATTCGGTCACCGCGCTTGTCGATCTCTTCTTGATCCATGCCCAAGGCTTTCAAGCGCTCAAGTTCCCCATCGGACATTACCCAGCCGGGGTTGACGCAATTGACGCGGATACGATGTTTGGCCAGTGCCCGGGCCAAATTGCGTGTCAAGGTGATGATGCCGCCTTTGGAGACGGCATAAGCCATCGTCGATTCTTCGCCCATACTGGCGTGGAGGGACCCGATATTGACCACGCAGCCGCCGCCGCGCTGTATCATTCCGGGCACTGCCGCCTGGCTCATCAGGTATGCCCCCTTCAGGTTGATGCCGAGCACCTTATCCCAGAATGCTTCATCGGTGCCAAGCAGGTCTGCCCGGGGGAAAATTCCCGCATTGTTTACCAGTACGTCCACGCCGCCGAATTCCAGCTCAGCTTTGCGGATAACGCTCTCCGCCTGCTCCGGAACGGATACGTCGCATTGAATAAACCGGACTGCGCAGCCTGCTTGCGCCCACTGAGCAGCATCCGCTTCTCCGTTTTCAACGACGTCGGCGATTACTATCCGTGCACCGAACCGGACGAACTGTTTCGCGATCGCGCGTCCGATTCCCTTCGAGCCACCTGTTACAACCACCGTTTTTCCCTCAAAATTCCAATCCATTTGGCGAATAGCGCATTCCCCCTTTTCGATCCCGCTTGTCAGTCCAACCAATACCTATGTCTCACCATTAACCTTTTATGCCAGTTGTCGAAATGCCCTCCACAAAATGTTTCTGAGCAACGAAAAACACGAGAATGGACGGGATGACGGATACGAGCGAGACGGCAAGCAGCTGACCCCACTCAACTTTATACTCGGAATCGATAAAAACCCGCAGCGCCACGCTGACCGTATAATGCTCCGCTGAGCTCAAATACAGCAGCTGCCCGAAGAAATCGTCCCAGCTCCATAGAAACGTATACACGATAACGGTTACCAGCGCCGGTTTGACAAGCGGCAGTATGATTCTCAGGAAAATGCCCAAGGACGAGCAGCCGTCGATTTTTGCGGATTCATCCAGCTCGCGCGGTATTCCGCGGATAAACTGCACCATCAAAAAAACGAAAAACGCGCCGCCGCCGAAAAAGTGGGGCAAAATAAGCGGAAGGAACGAGTCTACCATTTCCAGTTTGTTGTACATAATATACTGCGGGACGATGGTCACTTGTCCGGGCAGCATGAGAGTCATCATCAGCAGGCCGAACATCAAGCCCTTGAGCTTGAAATTGATCCGCGCGAACCCGTAGGCTACAAGCGGCGTTGTGATCGCGGCTCCCAGCACGCACCAGAATTCAAGCCAAAGCGTATTGCCAAAGAATCTCGTAAATGTGAAGGACGGGAATGATGTCCAGCCGTTATAGAAATTTTCCCACATCGGCCTGGAAGGCCAGATGGCGGGAAGCGGCATCTCGGCATTGCTTTTTAGCGACGCGCCAACCCACCAGAATACCGGATACATCATCAGGAAGGAAAACGCCAGCAGTATGATATGGTACCGGAGCGAGCCGCGTCGGATAGCGAAGGTCATTTTTACTTCCTGCCTCCTTCCGATTCATAGAATACCCAGTATTTCGAGGCGTAGAAATTGACGGCTGTCAAGAGAGCGATCAGAAACAGCAAGAGCCAGGCCAATGCCGATGCGTAACCCATTTCAAAGTTTTTGAATGCTTTGTCGTAGAGCATGAGCGCATACGTATAGGTCGAGTTGGCCGGTCCGCCGCCCGTAATGATGAACGCCGAGTTGAACATTTGGAACGAGCCGATGATGCCGAGCACGAGATTGAAGAACATAACCGGCGATAGCATTGGCAGTGTAATATGGAAAAACTGGCGAAGCTTCGATGCGCCGTCCACGCCCGAGGATTCATATAAATCCCGCGGTATTTGTTTTAGGCCGGCCAGGAAAATGATCATGGTGGAGCCAAACTGCCAAGTCGCAAGCAGAATAAGCGTGCCCAGCGCGGTATTCGGATTGGAGACCCAGCCGACTCCCGTGATCCCGAACCATCCCAGCATATGATTGACGTAACCGTCCATGCCGAACATGTTCTTCCACAGCACCGCCACCGCGACACTTCCGCCGATTAGCGAAGGAATGTATACCATGGTCCGATAGAATGAGATGCCTCGAATTTCCCGGTTAAGCAAAATCGCCACCATGAGAGAGAAGAACAATTTCAGTGGAACGGAGAACAGAACGTATGCAAATGTGACGCCCAGCGACTTCATAAAGATCGGATCCTCGCCAAATATACGGCCGTAATTTTCCGTACCGACCCACTCCGGGTCACGAAGCAGCGGATAGTCCGTGAAGGATAGATAGAAGGATTGCACAATCGGCCATAAAGTCAGAAGCAGAAAGCCGACAAGCCAAGGCGAGATGTACAGGAAGCCGGCCAAATTGTTTTCGTCCGATATCCGCTTCCGTTTGAAAAAAGCATGCGAGCGACCTGCAGCCAGCTTTTTTGCCCTTGTCGAGTTCAATTTGCGTATCACCTGCTCTCGATAAGATTCGGGATGGGGACCAAGATTTGCAAACTCCCGGTCCGGCCCGATTTGATCCTTCTGTAGGCTTTTTGTCTGCTTAATTCACTTCGGCCATCTTACCCTCGGCATCCTTCGCGGCGGCCATGATTCTATCGAAAGCCTTCTCAATCGTCTGCTTATTGAACATGACGGCTTCCATTTCCGATAGATATACTTTCTCAAAGTCCTGCGCGCCGGCCGGGAGCGGATAAAACTTCTGGCCCATCTCACGCCCTACGTCCAGCATCTCTTTGCCAAGCTTCTGTCCCGGCTCGAGACCGGGCTCGATCGCTTTCCAAACTTCCTCGTTCAAGGGAATGCCCCGTGCCGTCTCCATGATTTTGCCCGCCTCCGGATCCTCCAGGAACCACTTGGCGAACTTGAGGGCCTCGTCTTTGTTTTTGGAATTCTCGGCTACGCTCCAGAACAGCGTCGGCTGCGACCAACCGCCGCCTTGCGCCGCAGTGGGATCATTTACAACAGCAATCTTCCCGGGCATCAAATTCTCCACGACGCCCGCCGAAGCAACGGTAGCCCCTGTTACAAGCACGGCTCCGGAAGCGACCGGATCCAGCTGCGGGTCGCCTTCTTTGAAGCTGATCGTCTTGTCGGGCGGCGGAACGACTCCTTCTTCGCGGTATTTCGCGTACAGCTGCTGCAGGCTCATCCACAGGTCCTTGTCAATGTGCACCGTGCCGTCACCCGGGAAGACGGGGCCTTTGCCGTTTGCCATCTGGTAGGTCTGGAAGGGGAACCACAGCCGGGAGAGATCCTGAATACCGTACCGGTCTTTCGGAAGCTTCTGCCGCGCCTCCTCCGCAAACTCGAAATATTCATCCCAAGTCCAATTCTTATGCGGCGGCGTCAGGCCGAACTTCTCGACATCGGCTTTATTATAAATGTATCCGCCGCCATTCAAGCTGGTCGGAATGCCGTACAGCTTTCCGTTGAATTTAATCGCATCCAGCAGCTTGCTGTCCACAAGACCGGACAGGTCGACACTCGAGACATCCATCAACTGCCCGCGTTTGACGTATTGCTCCATGATCGCCATGTCCATATGGACGATGTCGGGCAGGTTCTTGGCGGCTGAAAGCGTTACCAATTTATCGAAATAACCTTGGACGGCAGCATATTCGGGTTGAAACTTCACATTCGGAAATTTCTGCGAATAGAGCTCGAGCACCTTTAACGTATTGTCATGCCGCTCCTGCGACCCGCCCCACATGATCCGCAGTGTGACGGGCTTTGCTTCCGACTGCTCACCACTGCCCTCTTCGTTCGCCTTTCCGCTGTCATTCTCTTCCGTGCCGGAGCCGGTATTTCCGCCGCCGCATGCCGCCAGGAAAACCAGACTGAACATGAGCGAAATCGTCAATGCGCGCTGTACGTATAGTCCGATCATCTTCACAAAACCTCCTCCAGGTAATGAAGTGCCCTATTCCTGCAACATGTACCTGCCTTCCTCAAAACTCGTAGCTGCCATCCTTGGCGGCAAACTCATAGGCCGTTCTCGGGATCTGGGTCGCAAGCTTGCCTCCGCTGATATCAATCATCGTTCCGGTAATGTAACCTGCGTAGTCGGATGCGAGGAAGCAAATCAAATAAGCGACATCCTCCTTTTTCCCCCAGTACCGCAGAGTTAATGTATCCAGAAGACGATCCTTGCGGTCCTGCGGCAAATCGGCAAAATGGTTCATATCGGTCGGAATCATCCCGGGGGAGTAACAGTTCGCCGTGATGTTCCAGGGACCCAACTCCCCTGCCAGCACGCGCGTGAACTGATGGACGGCCGATTTGGAAGCGGCGTAGGCGGCGCTTCCAAAGGAAGGGACGATGGCCGCGAACGAAGCCGCGTTGATGATCCTCCCCGATCGCTGCCGCTTCATGACCGGAGCGACCGCTTTGCACATCAGGAAGGTCCCTTTCAAGTTAATGTCCATATTGAGATCCCAGGTTTCGATTTTCAGTGCATCTATGGGTCCCCCGCTTGCAACTCCCGCATTGTTGACGAGAATGTCGATACGCCCACGCTGCTTTATCACATCCTCGATCACTTCTTCAATGCGGCCATAATCCCGTACATCGCACTCGTACGGGTAGGCCTGGAATCCGTGATCGGCGAGCTCCTGTGCAGCGTCCTCCACCAGAGACCTGTTCATATCCAGTAAAATGGTGATGACGCCCTCATTGGCGAGGGTACGTGCTATTTCCTTCCCGATCCCTCTTCCCGCACCGGTTATGACGGCCACTTGGCCGCTCAAATTGATATTCATTAAGAAGCCCCCTTCTTCGAAATATTCTGGTCCCGAATAAGCTGATGCATATAATCCAGACTTGCCTGCAGCTCCGCATTCTCGTAAGCGGCAATCGCTTCCGCCGGCTCGCCTTGCTCGTATGGTGTCCGCCATTCGTCAGGCGACGTCTCCGCATTTGCTTGAACATACCGGATCGTCCTGGCCAGCTGATGTGCCGAGCGGGGCGGATATTCCGGCCAATAATCGTCGGCGAGCACGCGTATATGCCGCGCTTCAAGAGCGCCGATCTCGATAGACATGGTAAGATCGGTCATCGATGATTTCCGGAACACATTCAGGAGCGCCGGGAAATCCAGCACGCCCTGCCCGATCGGGCACCGAACGAGCCTGTATCCTTCGCTGCTGAGGAAGCACCTGTAGTCCTTCAAGTGCACATGCTTGATATAAGGCAGGATCTTCTCGGCAAAATCAACCGGCACTTCGGCCGTAGCCAGCGGATTGCCGGTGTCGAGCGTAATACCGAAATGGGGTGAAGCGATTCTTTCGCACAGCCAGATCAATTCTTCGGAGGCAAGGTCTTGATGGTTCTCGACGGCAAGCACGACCCCTTTCTCCTCGGCCATTCGCGTTGCCGCTTCAAGCCCACTCAGTACGTTCTGGAGAAACGGCTTCCATTTGCCGGCCATTTCCCTTCTGTCGCCGCCGATTTTTGCTCCGCCGACTACGGTTCTCACCGTTGCCGCACCAAGCTTAACCGATAAATCGAATATTTCCGAAAGCTTGCTCGGATCATAGCCGCCGGATGCGATCGTGATATACATATCACTCCTGCGCGCCCTCTTTGCAATTGCGGATAGATCGGCTCCTTCCAGAAGGTTCGGCGGCAGCTCCACGCCCCGCAATCCGCAGTTCTCCGCCTGATCCAATAATTGGCCTGGCGTTAGGGGCGACCTTCCGGAACGGGGGTGCAGCCCCATTGCATAAGTGGTGCCGAACATAGACAAACCAACTCGCATGCTGTTCACCTCTTCTTCTTTATTGAAGAACTATTTTGCCGTCCAGCCTCCGTCCACAGTAAGCGCCGATCCGGTCATAAAGCTTGAGGCTTCGGAGGCCAGGAAAAGGATCGGGCCCGCGATTTCCGAAGGCTTGCCCCAACGGCCCATCGCAATATTGTCCAAAAACATGCGGTTCGCTTCCGGATTGTTTATGACTGCGGTATTGAGCACCGTCGCAATCGGACCCGGGCATAACGCGTTAACCGTCACGTTATGGACCGCGAGTTCGAGCGCCAGTACCTTCGTCAACTGAATAACGCCGCCTTTGCTTGAACAATAAGCGCTTCGTTCCGCCAGTCCTACGATGCCCAGCATGGATGCAATATTGATGATTCTGCCGTATTTCTGTTCTTTCATTTGTCTGGCCACCGCCCGGGAGCACAAGAACGGCGCCTTCAGATTCGTGCTTTGCACCAAATCCCAGCTTGCCTCGTCATACTCCTCGATCGGCTTTCGAATATTAATTCCCGCATTGTTAATCAGAATGTCGATCCGCCCGAAGGCATCCGTTGCAGATCGCACCATCGCTTCGACATCTTCTGCATTCGTTACATCGGCCGCAAGTCCGAGTGTCTCTTTGCCTGTTGCCTGTGCCAGATTCGCCGCCGCTTCTACCGCTTTCTCCTCCGTGCGGCTCGTCATGACGACGGCCGCCCCTGCTTCAGAGAGCGCCTGCGCCATCACCAGGCCCAATCCGCCAGTTCCTCCGGTGATCAGCGCAACCCTGCGGTCCAAATTGAATAGATCTGAATAACCCAATTTATATTCCTCCATTACATAGCAGATTCCCGGTTTATGCGGGCGTGTACAGTCATTATGGACCTCGCTTCGACCTTCCCTTATCCACCCGTTAACATCAGCCGGGTGCCAGCAAAATTTTGGCCGTTTTGCCCGGGCCGTAAATCAGCTTGTCGAAGCAAACGCCTCCTTCCTCAAGCGGCGCCAGGCTGGTCCATGGGCTCAGCCGTACTTTTCCCTGGGCGATCCACTGCAGCGCATCTTTAAAATCGGCCTGATTATAGGCGAAAGCGCCGTAAGTCCTGATTTCGTCACGGATCATCTCATTTACCGGCAGCTGGCTTTTATCCTCGTGCAAGCCTGTAAAGACTACACTGCCGCCGGGTTTAACCGCGCTTATGCATCCGTTCCGGGTAATCTGCAGACCGACCGCATCTACCGCAGCATCAAAGTCGTTGATCCCCCTTCTGGCATCTATTCGGGTCGCTGTTAAGGCGCCAAGCTCCCTCGCGATCTCCAGGCGCTCTTCATTGAGGTCAATGACCGTAATATCCTGCAAGCCGAAGATTCGGGCGGCTTGCAGCGCAAGAAGCCCGATCGGACCTGCGCCCATGATCAGCAGCCTGTCGCTCGGATACAGCTTAATCAGATTGCAAATATGAACCGCGCACGCAAACGGCTCGGTGTAGGCGCCTTCATCAAACGATACATGAGGCTCCAGCAAATGGACATTTCGCTCCGGCACGACGACGAACTCGGCAAACGCGCCCGGAAGGTGAGCGCCGAGCAGCTTTCGCTCCGTGCATAACTGCGCCGCGCCCGCCGTGCATGCGATGCACCTGCCGCATGTGACAAGCGGATTGGCGGTAATCCGGTCGCCTACATCGACAAGACTTACGCCGCTGCCAATTCGCTCAACTGTCCCGGAGAATTCATGACCCATAATAAGAGGGGGCTTGCGCAAGGAATTATGTCCCAAATAGCCGCTCAATTCGGATCCGCAGATACCTGCGCGCACGACCCGTATAAGCACCTCGTCTTCACGCGGTTCGGGAACCGCCGCTTGGCGGACAGTCATCTGCTTCGGCCCCTCATATATCAGTGCTTTCATCCCGTACCTCCTAAAGCGTTTTCAAAGAAAACGCTGCTTCGTAAGCATTGCTTATTATCTTCATTGGCTTCTTTCATCCACCAGCGCTCTCTTCTCCCAGCCCTGCTTGAATAGCGGGAGATAATGACCGGGATGGTACGGATGCTTCGCGATCTCTTCCAGATTTAAATCAACGCCGAGACCTGGCAGCTCCGGAGGTTTGATATAACCTCGTTCAACCTTGCAAGCCGGCTCAAGGACGAATTCCTCCCAGGGCTCGTTAAACTCGTCAAAAATTTCATGAAGATAGAAGTTCGGCGTCGCCATATTCAAATGCGCGCATACGACGGAGCAGAGCGGACCTTGCGCGCTGTGCGGCGCAATAACGCCGTTATGGGCGTGAACCATACCGCAAATTTGCTTGGATGCCGAGATCCCGAGAAACTGCGGTTCTAGCTGAATGATATGCACGGCGTCGTGCTTGAGCAGTTCTGCGAACTGCTCTCTGCAGTAGTAATCCTCTCCGCAGGCGATCGGCACGGGGCTTCTCCTGGCCACTTCCACCATGGAGGAGATGTTCTGCGGAGGCACGGGCGCTTCGAACCAGGTCGGGTTGAAAGAGCGCATGGCTTCGGCGAACTGCAGTGCTGTATGGACGCTGAAGCGGTTATGGCCTTCGATCAGGATATCCGTATCCGGGCCGACTGCGTCGCGAACAGCTTCGATGATGTCAAGGGCGAGATTGAAATCCTTTTTCTCCACGGTTCTCCAGGCGCTGCCGAACGGATCGAATTTCAGCGCCGTGTAACCCCTTTGAACAACGACCTTGGCTTTCTCGTAAAAGTTGTCCGGGGTCCTCGGACCTCGGTACCAACCGTTCGCATAACAGCGCAGCTTATCGTGGCATTGACCGCCAAGCAGCTTGTAGAGGGGCTGGCCGGAGGCCTTGCCGATGATGTCCCAGCAAGCGGTTTCAACCGCAGCCAGAGCCGATCCTTGAATTTGTCCTCCGTTCGAATAAACATCCCGCAGCATTCTCAAGGAGATTGTCTCCACATCGAAGGCGCTTCTGCCGATGAACAGATGCTTCAGTTCATGGATGGCCGCCTCGACCGTCTTCGCAAAGCCATTCAGCGTTCCTTCGCCGATGCCGTACACGCCCTCTTTCGTATGCAGCTTGACGAAAAGCCAGTTTTTCCAGGGATTGCCCACGATAAACGTTTCCACATCGGAAATAATCACTCATGGTCACCTCATTTCATTTCTATATTAGAAACAATGTTTCTAATTTTATGGCTATAGTGTATGTGAAGAGTGAATAGTCTGTCAATTGTTTTTGTGCAGATTGACTGAATCTCGTGCTGAGCTATAAAATAAATACTATATTCTATTCTTGAAGAAGCTGCCGGAGCAGCTCCCTTCTCACATTGACACTCCGTGCTGTATTCTTGATAAAACGACAACCAAACCGGAAATAAAATTTCGAATCAGGAAGGGGAAACATCATGACACGCCGAATTCAGACAAAACCTTCAAAGGACAAAGTCGCTTCCTCTACGGTGCTCAAAGCGCTCCACGTGCTGCAGGCGTTAGCTGATTTATGCGATAACAATCCCCAAGGCGCTTCCGTCAGTAAAATTTCGCAGAAATCCGGGGAAAGCCCAAGCAGCGTTTGCAAGCATTTGGCCGCCTTTCAGCAGTACGGGCTTGTCGAGCAGGATCCGTACTCGGAGCTTTATCGGATCGGGATCTATGCGCTTCGTCTGTCCACCTCGGCCCTGAAATCGATGTCCATTCGCGACATTGTCTCCCCTTATCTTCGTAAAATCGCCGACCGGGTTGGCGAAACGATCCACCTAGTCGTTCGCGAGGGACTCCGGGTGGTGTACATCGATAAAGTCGAATCGTCCAAAACGATTCGCATGCACTCTGAAATCGGGCTGCGCAACCCGCTCTATTGCACGGGCGTTGGCAAAGCGATTCTCGCTTATTCGCCCATTTCGCTCGTCGATGCCGTCGTGACGGAAGGCCTCATTCCGTTTACCCCCCAGACCATCACCTCCCGGGGAGCTCTCCTTGAGGACTTGGAACAAATCCGGGCACGCGGCTATTCGATCGATAATTGCGAGCACGAAAGCGAGGTCCGCTGTGTTGCGGCTCCGATCTTAAACCACCTGAAGGAACCGATCGCTTCCTTCAGCGTCGCCTGTCCGAAGTGGCGCCTGCTCGATGAACGCGTTGACGAGATCGGAGACCTGATAAGAGAGATTTCCGCGGAGATTTCCGCACGTTTTGGTTATAACGGCTGATAGCTGCCCTGTCCTCGCTGCACCTTTTGACCTAAACATACCGCTCCTGTCTCCAGGAGCATTCGTATCACTATTTGTATAGTTCTCAGAGCCTTAAATTCGCGCCTGGTTTCATTGTTAACTTTAGAAATCCCCACCCTTCATTATTGGGCGGGGATTTTTTGCATTAAAAAGTATATGGAGGGATGAACTGAAGCGGTCACAGTCCGACATTTTTTGCTCCCTACTGTCCAAGCTCAGCAACCCATTCAGAGAGCCGCTGCTCGCATAGACAAAAATTCAATAAAGGTATAAAAAAGTAGGTAAGCCAATTGGTCAAATGGCTATTTTGATAACAGAGGGGGGGTTACGTCTTGCAATATCCGCCGCCTGACTAAAGGGTCCGCTGCCCAGGATTCCAGGAAATCTATTAGAAGAGGAGGTATTTTTATGGATAAATCATGTCTATACTCTGCACTCAAGACTCATATATCCGGATGGGTGATGGGATTTCATGAGCATCCGCATTTTGAAATATCTGTCGTTGTATTTGGCTCCGGTACCTTCTTCATACACGATGAGGACCAGGCATATCCGATTCATGAGGGCGATATCATTCTTATTCCGCCAAACGTCCCACACAACTTTACTTCCTCCACTTCCATCCGTTTCGCCGTGCTGCAGATTCAGAATTTGCCCGCTGAACTGCAAGCCATCTTTTTTCGCATGACCCGAAACTCTTTTTTGTATTCCCTGAGCTATATCAAGCTGGAACGTTATGAAGCGTTATTCAACAACTGGATCAATTCGGTCGTGGTCGTGCAATCCTTGAACTGCAGCGAGCGGGTGATCAAGCTATGGATCGAATTATTGCTGCTGTTTATTAACGATTCCATCGAGAACGTTCAAGACAAGGGATCTTTGCAAAGCGCCGCGGATTATATCCACAATAATTATGATAAGGACATCCGTATTTCGGAGCTTGCGAAGATGGCGAATATGTCCGAGAATGGTTTTCGATCCGGGTTTAAAAAGAAGTTTGGCCAGTCCCCGAAACAATATCTCCAAGCATACCGCATGTCCCAAGCCAAGCTCCTGCTGGAGTCCTCCTCCAAATCGATTCAACAAATAGGCCATCAGGTTGGATTCCCCAGCATCCACGCCTTCTCTGCATGGTTTCAGAATATTGAAGGCAGGTCTCCTTCCACTTATCGTAAAGAAAAATAAGGGAATTTTGGAATGTTGTGTTTTTTATAAAAGGTTTATTTTTTTTTGTAAATACTTCAATTGGCGATAAATATATAATCATTCCTGAGGCCTGTAAGCGCTTAAAACTCAACGTATCCGCGGAAAAACTGAGAATGGTCACCACGTTTCGACCCGTTCCACCATATGTTTCTATCAAGCATGGGGGGTGTTTATTTGTCGACTTCACCTGCACAGATTGGTCAGCCCGTTCCAAGTGAATCGTCAAGGAAAAAAATGACTAAAGTAACCAAGCGGAATGTCGTAAACGGAATGCTGTTCGTCTCGCCCTGGGTGATTGGATTCATTGCACTTACGATGGTTCCCTTTGTCTTGTCACTGTACTACAGCTTCACCACCTATGACGTGGTCGCAGCGCCCGACTGGACCGGACTCCAGAATTACGTTCAGCTGATGAAGGATCCGATATTCTGGACATCGATCTACAACACCTTGTTTTATACGGTATTTTCGGTCCCGCTGAGCATTGTGATCGGGGTTGCACTCGCGCTTCTGCTGAACTTGAAGATCAGGGGAATGGCATTCTATCGTACCATCTTCTATCTTCCGAGCATCGTTCCGCTGGTAGCTTCCTCGATTCTATGGCTCTGGCTGTTCGATCCCCAGTTCGGATTGATCAACAGCATGCTTGAAGCCATAGGCATTCGAGGGCCGGGGTGGCTTGTCGATCCGGCATGGTCCAAGCCAGCGCTTATCGTGATGGGCCTGTGGGGAATCGGCGGTGCCATGATTATTTATCTGGCTGGTCTTCAGGATATACCGCAGGAAATGTATGAATCGGCCGAGCTGGACGGAGCCGTATGGTGGCATAAAATTGTGTATATCACCTTGCCGATGCTGACTCCCGTCATTTTCTTCAATCTCATCATGGGCCTGATCGGATCTTTTCAATATTTTACGCAGGCGTATATTGTGACGTCGGGCGGTCCCAACGATTCAACCCTGTTCTATTCTCTCTACCTCTACAATAATGCATTCTCCTACTTTCATATGGGATATGCATCGGCCATGGCATGGATTCTGTTCCTGCTGATCATGGCCGCAACATTGATCGTCTTCAAAAGTTCAGCCCGCTGGGTGTTCTATGGCGGCGACAAATAAATTTGGAGGTGTGTATATGAAAGTCCGAATCAGATCCTGGGTATTGCCGCTGTTTGCCGTCTTGCTTGCAATCAGCGTTGTCGCATGCTCTTCTTCTTCTACTCCCGCCGGCACAAGTGAAACCGACGATGCTTCAGTCAATGAGGAGCCTGCTAATTCTTCGGCGGACGGTAAAGTCGTAGAAGTAACGTATTGGCATATGTGGACAAGTGACTGGAAAAAGCTGATCGACAGCCTCGTGGCGGAGTTTAACGAAACCCACCCCAATATCAAAGTCAATGCACTGTCGATTACCGGCGATGCGAATGCCAAATTCCTGACCGCGCAGGCGGGTGGGGATCCGCCGGATGTCATGACGCAATGGAATCAGATTATCCCTTCCTGGGCGGAGAAGGGCGCGATCATGTCCCTCAAGGATTACATCGACGGCTCGGCTCCCGATCTGGGGGATTGGATGTATCCCATCGTCCGGGAGATTGGCACCTATAATGGCGAAATGTATGCCGTTCCTTTCTCCATGAACACCTTTGCCATGTTGTATAACAAGGATGTGCTGGAAGCAGAGGGCTTCGATCCGGAGAAGCCGCCGTTAACCATCCAGGAGCTGGATGCGATGCAGGATAAGCTGTGGAAGACGGATGATCGCGGCTTCATTCAGCGGGTCGGATTCATGCCGAGCTGGCTGACGCAGTGGACCGCGCCATTTGGCGGAAGCTGGGCGGATGCCGAAGGAAATCCAACTGCGACCGATCCGAACAACCTGGCTGCGCTGGAATGGTTTCAATCCTATGCGGAGAAATTCGATCCTACCAAGGTAGCCGCTTTTAATAAAAGCAATACCTCCAACGTGAATGCTGCATGGCCATTCCTCAGCGGCAAGCAGGTTTTCGCCGTCGACGGAATGTGGAGGCTGGTCGATCTTCAGAAATATGCGCCTGACCTGAACTATGGGGTCACACCGCTCCCTTATCCAGTCGAGAACGGGAAGCCAAACGCAACCTGGGTCAACGGCAACTACAATATCATTCCTGCAAAAGCCAAACATCCCAAGGAAGCGTGGGAATTCATCCTGTGGCTGACCGGTTATCATAACGAAGAATGGGCAGCATCCATGCTGAGCAAGGGCGGATGGATTCCCGCGTCGCCGAAGATCACCGAGCAGCAGCCGTATCAGGATTATCTGAATGAGATTCCGGCAAGACGGTCGTTTGTCGATTTGCTCAGCAGTGAGAATGCGGTCATAACGCCGTTAATTCCGGACCAGCAGTACTATTGGGACCGCGCGGTCAAAGCTGAAGAGGATGTCATGACCGGGAAGAAGGACCCCAAGAAGGCGCTTGAAGATCTGCAAAAGGAAATTGAAAATGAAATTTCCAAAAATACAAAATAACTGATAACGGGTGGAAGGAAGGACATACGTCTCTTCCTTCCCTTCACCAGGAAAGGGGAGAACCGGATGGCTGCGATCAGTAATCGGACGTCAACCCGAAAAAAACAGGAAATGCTCAGACAAGGAATAGGTCACATCATTCTCATACTGCTTGGCTTATCCTTTCTGTTTCCTTTCATATGGATGCTTTCAACAGCCCTTAAACCCGAAGCACAGATATTCAAATGGCCTCCCGAGTGGATTCCCGAACCGTTCATATGGTCGAACTTCCCGGAAGCGCTGACCTTTGTTCCATTCGGCTCTTATGTCAAGAACACGCTGATCATATGCTTCTGGTGTGTGGTGGGTACGTGCCTGTCCTCCGCTCTGGTGGCATATGGCTTCTCCAGAATACAATGGCCGGGACGGAATCTTCTATTCATCATCATGCTGGGCACAATGATGCTTCCTTACCAGGTCACCATGATTCCTTTATTCGTTCTGTTCAAGCAGATCGGATGGGTTGGAACCTTCAACCCGCTGATTATCCCCTCTTTCTTCGGGGGAGCGTTCTTTATCTTCCTGCTTCGCCAGTTCTTCCTCACCATACCGCATGAGCTGACGGAAGCTGCGAAGATCGACGGCTGCTCCGAGTTCCGCATCTTCTGGCAGGTGATACTCCCGCTCGCAAGACCTGCCCTTGCCACGGTTGCATTATTCACATTCATGAACACCTGGAATGATTTTCTCGGTCCGCTCATTTATTTGAATGACGATTCCATGTACACCGTCTCGCTTGGTCTGCAGCAGTTCATCGGTCAATATGGAACGCGGTGGGGCATGCTTATGGCTGCTTCCACGGTTGCTGCCTTACCTATCATCATTCTGTTCTTCTTTGCACAGAAGACCTTCATCCAGGGCGTGTCGACTACGGGAATCAAGGGATAAGTGATTGATATGAATCATAGCTTGTATAGAGATATAAAAGAACCTGCTTGCATTCGCAAGCGAAAGGAAGGGTTAGTATGAAAATCGTTATTATCGGAGCCGGCAGCGGCTTCGGCAGCAGACTGAGCATTGACATCATGTCCAGGGAGTCTCTACGGGAGGCTACTATTTGTTTGTGCGACCTGCACGAGGAGCGCCTGAAGAAAGTTACGACTTATATTCAGAACACGATTGATAAGTATAACTTGCCCACTAAGCTTGAGAGCAGCACAGATCGTACCAAGCTGCTGCCCGGCGCTGATTTTGTCATCACCTCTGTTTCAGTTGGCGGCGGAGCTTATTACGGCTTCCCCTATAACATAGAGGTAGAGATACCCCGCAAATATGGCATTGAACAAACGGTTGCCGATACCTACTCTGTAGGTGCAGCATTCCGTCTGATGCGTACCGCCCCTGTTCAACTGCAAATTTGCCGCGAGATGGAGCAGTACTGCCCTGACGCCTACCTGCTTAACCATACCAACCCGATGGCAGGGCTTACGATGCTGCATTCCACGGCCAGCAGCATTAAGAATGTGGGCATCTGCCACGGCGTGCAGCATACGAGCAGCGTAATCACCAAATTCATCGGTTTGAAGGATGAGGATGTCACTTACAAGGTCGCCGGGATTAACCATCTTGCCTGGTTCCTGGAGTATCAGCGAACAGACACCGGTGAGGATCTGTATCCTATGCTGCGCGACTTGCTGGATAATCCTCAAACGGATGAGCAGAGGGAGTTCCTGAAGAAGGAAGCCGTACGTGTCGAAATCATGCGCAAGTTCGGTTACTTCCCGACAGAGAGCAACCATCATGATTCCGAGTATTTGCCATATTTCCGCCGCAATGCGGATCTGATGAAGCAGTACTTCCTCAAGCCCAGAGATCCTGTCCGGGATTCACTTGGCGAAAAAGCCCGCGAGTGGCTCAAGGATAGCATGGATAGCGAGCACCAGCTGTCCGGCGATTTGCGTATGTCCAATGAGTACACCTCGGGCATTATGGAGGGTATCGTAACCGATCGCCCTTTCCGCTTCATTGGCAACGTGATGAACAAGGGCCTGATTACCAACCTGCCCGGCAAGCTGTGTGTTGAGGTTCCATGCTTTGCAGACAGACATGGTATCAACGCGTCCGTTGTTGGCGACCTGCCCACCCATCTGGCTGGTTTCAATCATGCTAACGGTACTTGCGTGCAGTTGACCGTTGAATCCATTCTCGAGAAAGATAAGGAGAAGGCCTTCTATGCGGTCGCTCTGGATCCCAATGCCGCTTCCATTCTGTCCCTGGATAATATCCGTAAGATGTTCGAGGAAATGTGGGAGGCTGAAGGCGACCTGCTCGAGTGGTACTGGAAGGATAGCATCACCGAACGTTACGCCTTGAACTGATAAAAACAAAAGGGCTATCCAATATGAAGATTCACTTTCTCTGGTTACGCGGTGCCCCGAGATACGCCCGCTTGAATAAAAGGTAAAGCTGCCAGGATAAACCGGCAGCTTTACCTTTTTTACTGAACTAACGTTTTCCTTAACCTTATTTTGGATTTAATCGATCACGCCTCCTTCCAGATTGCCGGAGAATCGGGGGTTGACCGAAGGTGCCGATCGGGCTGTCTGTGGCCGCATATACGTCCTTCATCTCTACCAAGCCGTCCGCCGCAGGGACTTCTCCGTGCATGATCTGCACGACGAGCTCATCCGGCGTCGATTTGAAATCGCCCATCAGCATCGCCGGGAACTGCTTCCGGGCGCGGATTTCGTGTACTCGGCTCCAGATCAGCTCGATCTCTTTCACTCTCGCCGTCCGGCCTTTGTGATCCAGGTGCGTATTGAACACGAGGAATTCGGTTCATCCGCCTTATGACGGATATGTGCCCACGTGCAGATGCGGGAGCTCCCGCTTACCTCACGTCATGCCGGACATTTGCGAAATGGCCATAATACGCCTCGCAATGATGCAGGCGAAAAAATTTTACGCGGTCTACATTAAACGACAGACTATTCTGTCACCACGCTTCTATACTAACTATTGGATCGACTTTTCTTACTTATCCAATCTACTCACGGATGCAGAAATTCGGGAGCTGACGGGCAGCACGGGGCTATCGTATAGAAAGACGCGCCGATCCCGACCGGTAGTATCGATCACTATGTATATCATCTATAATCGGAGGTAACTCATGGCCACCATTATTGGAAGAATTGCTCTTCAGCCCGCAGCCGTACGTCCCGGCGAGCCCGTGCGTGTCGAAGTCTTCGACAACGACGACAACCCGCTCAGCGTCAGCTCCGTGCAAGTATCGGTCAACGGCAAGCCTGGCGCCCTGCATTATCTTCAGTTTCCGACCTCCGGCCAGCGCAGGTTGATTGTCCGCGCACGGGCGGCGACCGGCGAGACCGACCAGCAAGTCGCGCTGGTCGATGTGGCCGGCGCGCCTTTGGAATTCCTGTCGTATCAGAACCGCAGCGACATCGCGATGATCGGCGTCTCGCAGCTGCCGACGCAGCCCTACACGGCGGTTCTCACGATGGGTTCGACCATTGACACGCGATCCCCGCATCTTCAGCAGACAAGACCATTCATTTCTCCGCAGCCGGGCAAGGTTTTCGCGCAAGATTCGCTGGCTGCACGTCTTGCGACTCAAGGCGCACTGGGCCGCATCATGTCGGAAAACCCGCAAGCGCTGACCCGGATCGAGACCCGGCGAATGATAAACACGCGTGCGAATGCGAGCGTGCAGACGGACAAGGGCATCCGACTCGCGCCCAAGGCTGCCAAGCGGCTCACGGTGGGCGCGGTTTACGATTTAACGAGCTTTCAATTAAACGAAATCTTCGGTGAGGCCGCCACAGCGCCCCGCATGGAATTCGAGTGGGAGTTCGGCGATGGCAGCACCGCCACGACCCGCACGCCGGTAGTCAGCCATGACTACTTCCCGGCAATCGACCACTCGGTGGGCATCGGTCAGTTCGTCGTTTCTTGTCACGTCAAACACGCGGGCATCTCCGTCAAACGGACGCTTACCATTCACTCGGCTTATGCGATTTGCAAGGCTGCCGGCACGGTCGTGCCTCATGTCACGGCCGACCTGTTCGCACACAAGCGTTATAATATGCTGACCGGTATGTTCACGGTCCACAACGTGGAGGACACGCCGATCGTCCTTGATCGCATGTCGATCACGACGTTGGTTGATGATGGTGACGCCGTTACGCTGCCACGGCCGTACGTCAATCTCAAGCAGCCGATCACGATCGCCGCACGCTCGGCATCCATGGTCGGCGTCAACGTCCCGTTCGTGACTGGCCCCCCGGAGGCCGGACAGCTGCATTTCGACGTCAAGAGCTTCACGGTTCTGTACGCTGGAACGGCAGGGACATTGCCAGTACGGTGCAGCGCCGTCTTCGACGTTCCGGTATCGGAATGGGGCATGAAACCGAAGCCTTTCCTCCTGCCCGAAGTTCCGCCCGAACAGCGCAAACCGTGGCCCTGGGAACTGGTTGAGAATATGATCGCGGAAGTCGTCAACCCCGTAGTCAATCCGGTTAGTCCCGGCAATGCCGTGCTTGACACGAAGACGGGCACCTTAGCCGTCTCCTTGGGAGCCTTGCAAAACGCTGCGAAGACCAAGGCGCTCGCGCGCGACCAAGGCATGCAAACGTTATCCGCAGTATACGCGCCGGTCGACAAGATAATGGAGGTGCGCCGCATGGCCGCACCTGCCGCGCGGTTCCTGTCGCACGAGATCAAGCGCGAAACGTTGAAAGTTAATCTTCCCAAGTTTACCCCGAAGCTGCCGACGCTTGACCTCGGAGGCAGCATACACACTCTCAATGGTCCGCCGCTGCCCGGCTTCATCGCCGAAGGGCAAGTGTGCGATCCTGATAACCTGTCCGAAGAGGATCTTGCCGCTGCCGCTGCCGGACAGCTGGTGTGTCAGCTCACCGAAGAAGTCAAGGATGTCCTCATGCCGGCGCGGTGGATGAACGCGCGTAAAGGAGACTGCATTCTTTCTCCCGGCGGCGACGGAATCATCGGCGGTCTGATGTTGAACGTGAAACCGGCGCAGTGGTACAGCCATTCCGGGATCATGACGCGTAATTACGATGAAATCACCCATAGCACCGGCAGTCAGAAGCGTCTGATGGACCATCTAATCGGGGTGCTCGCCGACGGCTCCGATGGCTTCGAGCCGAACGTTCTGAAATACATCTGGCCGGGTGCGATCACGCAGACCGTTCAGCACTCAATCGAAGGGGAAGACTTTCCCGATCCGGAGTACGACAAGAATTATTCCGTTTCCGCTTTCGGACCGCATGCCGTTGGCGTTACCCACAACGACCAGTTCACGATGATTCCACCGCTGGTGGTAAAGCCGGATCCGATGCAGGAAACGCCAGCGGTTCGCACAGCGCTGCACGCTATCGCAACAGATGCGCGCAATAATGCAGGGCGGCCGGGCGTCAAGCCGAAGTATCACTATCGATGGTACTGCTACACCGACCCGACCATCGGTCTCGGCGAGCCGGAAGGCCCCGAAGCCGGTTGGGCGGCCGGTACCAGGGCCTCGGTATGCTCCTCGTATATTTGGCTGCATGCCAAGGCGCGCGGTGCGCATCTCGAAACCGGCCAATCGCTGGTGACGCCTACGGACCTCGAGCCGAGCGATATTGCTCAAGGGGCTACCGTTCGGCCCACCACGCCTGACGGACTGTATAACTATTCCGCGCAAGAGCGTTTGGACGCCGCACATTGGCTATTCGACACGATCTATAATCAAGCTTACGAAAAAGCGGGCTGGTTCGGCGAAATTCTTACAGATGGCGCGGATGACATCGCCAATCAGTTCCTCAATGCATTCGCCAATGACGATGCGGACGGGAAAGACAGCGACGAGTGGAAAAATACGACGGATGCAGACGCCGTATCGCCGGATAACATGCTGTGGTGGGACGGTCCCTCGCTCGGCGGGCTCTACGGCTTCGCGGAGCCGGCGATCTACCGCGAACCGCGCATGGAGAGCTACACGGTCAGCAGGTGGAAGAAGGTTCTGAGCCGCGGAACCGTTCGCGGAAAAGTATACGGCGAAGCCGCTGCGGTCGCCGGCGCTATAGTTCAGGCCTATGACGGCAAGACGACGTTCACGGGCGCCGACGGAAGTTATTCGCTTCACGACGTACCGCTTGGAGGCTACTTGCTCAAAAGCTCGAAGGTGATAGACGGCGTCTTGTACTCGGCCCAGATCAACATCAATCTGAACGTCGCCGACCTCGTGGCGGACATCCATCTGCAGCCTCCTTCGGATCGTTACCGGCTGGCCCAAATCTTTATCGACTTCTGGGGCCGCGATTACGAGAATATCGGTTCCGATGAAATCCTGGATCCCGGTCCCGAGTACTTCGAGCTCGAATTGGGTCCGGACAAACTCGTGAATTCTGCCCACCGTACGTACAAATGGGGCGGCGAGATGCGGGTGGAGTATGCGATAACCGTGAGGCTGCTTGTCAACAACACGATCGATGCCCAGGTACAGGGCACGCTGTACGAGGGAACGAGCGAGGATAACGACGACCTCGATGGCCAGGGCGGTCTCACATTCCAGATAGGCGTCGGTCAAACCTCCGGAGCTTCGCTCACGATTACGAATACGGACGAAGATGACGACGACGCGGGCGTCTTGACCATCTCGCTTAAAAATGTCCGCAACACAAATTAGTCCTGCACTTGGTAGACGGGCTCGTTGATCAAGCAGAATTCAATCTGGAAGAAAAGAAACTGCTGTGTATGTTAAAGCAAGAAAGCATGCGATGTTTCAAAGTTCAGACTGCGGAGCAACTGATCCGTTCTACGAAGCTGGTTCGATTAAATAATAGTACAATTTCTAATTCAAATAGGGCTCTCCCGAAAAGGTCTGAAAAGACCAGGGGACAGCCCATTTTTTTTGTGTTTTCAAACCAAAAACTTTTTACCTGTCAATGGAAAGGTATGCACGCCCCATTTCATAATAAATCTGCATGCTTATTTGAAACCCTTGTGTTGTATACGTCAGGATTTACAATATTTTTTATTTTTTCGCCACTTAATCCCATCAGTATATTGCGGGCCGTCATTTTAGCCATTTCCATCCTGGTAGCTGCAGTTGCGCTTCCGATATGCGGTAATACTACTACATTATCAAGAGAGACCAGAGGATGGTCAGCATGAATCGGCTCGACTTCAAACACATCAAGGCCGGCACCCCAGATCCGGCGTTCTTGTAATGCTGTAATAAGCGCTTGTTCATCAATATTGCTTCCTCTGGAAGTATTAATCAGAATACCAGTCGGTTTCATCAATGAAAGCTCTCTTTCCCCAATCATTTTACGTGTTTCCAAAGTTGCCGGGGCCAGCATCACTACAAAATCCGAAGCTTGAAGCAGGTTATCAAGCGAGCTATATTTTACACCCAGCTTGTGCTCCATGTCTTCTCTTCGTCTCCTGTTATGATACAAGATCCTCATACCGAAGCCGGAAGCTCTTCTGGCTACCCCCATACCAATTCCACCCATGCCGATTATGCCGATTGTGGCATTGTAAACATTTTGTCCGGTTAGCAGCATTGGCCCCCAGCCTCTCCAGCTGCCTTCCTTAATATAATTGGCAGCCTCCACTACTTTTCGCGCAGTTGCAAGCAGCAAGGCAAATGTCAAATCCGCCACCGCTTCAGATAGAACATCGGGCGTATGCCCGACAAGTATGCCTCTTGCGGTTGCCTCCGCGATATCGATATTGTCATAACCGACTGCCATCGTACTGACCACCTTCAGTTTGGGAGCCGCTTGGAATACATGTTTATCGATCCGATCCGAAACATTAGTAAACAGAGCATCGGCATCCCGGACTTGTTCCAGCAGCAGCTCACCCGGAATCGGCACATTTTCCTCCTGCCACATGTAGGTGGTGTATTTCACTTCCAACATTTGTTTGACACTATCCGGAATACATCTGGTAATAACAATCTTCATGAAATCCACTCCCGAAATTAATAAGCCTCTTCAAGCAGCGCGATGAAACCTTCAACCGTTACCGTACGTGGATTGTTACGAATCAGCCGATCGATTTGCACCGCCTTCTCCGCAATCCCGGTCAATTGTTCCTTCTTAATCCCGATAGAGTTAAGCCGTGTCGGCAATCCGATTTGCTGCAAGATATCTGTGATATAGGAGACGACAGCCTGAATCTTGTCCGATGCTGATTGGAGAGGTGGTGCAGGAATATGCAATGCTTGTACTAATTTATCGATTTTCCCGCCTGCAGTATGGGCATTAAAATTAATTACATAGGGCAGCAGAAGTCCCGTTACTTCTCCGTGAGGGGATTTGGTCAGGCCTCCGATCGGGTAGGCTAACGCATGAGCCGCAGCCGTACCGGCATTGGAAAATGCCAATCCGGCTAACAAGCTGCCCAGAAGCATGTTGGATCGGGCTTCCAGATTCGTCCCCTGCTGGACAGCCATTACAAGATTATTGGAAATGAGTTCAATCGCTTGTAAAGCCAATGTATCGCTTATCGGAGCTGAGCCTTGAAATAAAATGTCGCCTTCCGCTTGAATATATTTGGAATCCTTGGCAAGAAAGGCTTCAACTGCATGACATAAGGCATCTATGCCTGAGCAAGCCGTTATATAGGGTGGCAGCTGCAGCGTCAACTCCGGGTCCAGCAAGGCTGCAGCAGGTCTCAAGTAATTGTTGGAAATGCCGACTTTGATATTATGATCCGTATCGGTTACGACAGCTACCGATGTTACTTCGGAGCCTGTGCCTGCCGTAGTGGGAATAGCGATCAAGGGAGCAATCGGCGATGGAATCGCGTTCTCGCCAAAATAATCCTGCGGCCGTCCCCCATGTGCTACCAGCAGGGCGACTACTTTGGCCAAATCGATGCTGCTGCCTCCACCCAGACCGATAATGACATCCGCATTAATCTCCTTTTGGGCATAATCATAGCACTCCAGTACGACCGAAACCGGAGGTTCCGAAGTTGTGCCGTCAAACACTTTCACCTGGAAGTCATCTTTCTCCAATATAGTCATAACCGTACGAAGTAAGCCGGATTGAACGATCCCCTTATCGGTAATGAGAAATACATTACGGGCATTCATGTTTTTTAATAGCTCGCTTAATTTATTAATGGCGCCATTGCCGAATATAATTTTACCCGAAGGGAAATAAGACCATGTATTCCTCATATACTGATCATCTCTTTTCAACTAAATGTCAAAAACAACTAATTTTTCGTTCGTCATTTCTTGAATGGCATACCTCGGACCTTCTTTACCATAACCGCTGTCCTTCACGCCGCCGTAAGGCATAGTATCGGCCCGAAACGTGGATACATCGTTGATCATAACACCGCCGAATTGCAGCTCCTTGGCAGCCTTGAACGCCAGTTGAAGATCAGAAGTGAAGATCCCTGCCTGCAGCCCGTAATCAGAATCATTTGCGGCTGCCAACGCTTCATCAATGTCGCTATAGGCAGTAATGCAGATGATCGGGGCAAACACTTCCTGGCACATTATCTTCATCGAGGATATGGTATTGGTCATAATAGTCGGGTATAAAATCGCACCCTGCCGATGACCTCCATAAGCGATCGTCGCCCCCTGAAGAGCGGCTTCCTGTATCCACTGCTCTGCCCGAGCCGCTTCTTTGTCCGATATCATCGGCCCGATATCGGTTTCCTCCAGCTCAGGGTCGCCTACCTTGAGCTTCGATGCCGCTTCAATCGACTTTTCAACAAAAACATCGTATACATCTCGATGCACATAAATCCTTTGTACGGATATACATGCCTGCCCCGCGTTACCAAAGCCTCTGCTTACGCATAATTGAGCGGCTTTTCCTATATCCGGTGCGTCTTTATGAACAATATTGGGCGAGTTGCCTCCAAGCTCCAAGGTCACCCTGCGGATACCGGAGGCTGCTTTAATCTGCTTACCAACCTCCGTACTCCCTGTAAAGGTATACATCGCTATGCGGCTATCCTCTAATAAATACTGCCCGATTTCTTTTCCAGGGCCGTTGACGATATTTAAAAACCCTGGCGGAAGTCCAGCCTCCAATAGAATTTCCGCCATTTTGGCAGCAATTTGCGGTGTTACGCCTGCCGGCTTTAAAATAACCGTATTGCCTGCGGCAAGGGCGGGCGCAATTTTATGCGCTACTAAATTGAAAGGATAATTGAAAGGTGTTATCGCGCAGAGCACGCCTACAGGAACCCGCAGCGTAAAGGCGATTTTATTGTCATTGCCCGGCTGTGCCTGAACAGGCACTTCATGTCCTTGCAGTCTCTTTGCTTCTTCAGCAGACGCGATGAACGTCTGGATCCCCCGTTCAACCTCCGCACCGGCGTCTTTCAGTACCTTGCCGCCTTCCCGAACAATCGTCAGAGCAAGCTCATTTTTACGCTGCTTAAACAGTTCGGCTGCTCTCATCAAAATTTCGTACCTTTGATAAGGAGTCAGCCTGGTTGTTCGGAATGTGTCCAATGCGTTGCCAATGGCATGACTCACTTCCTCCAGGGATGATTTAGTCACCTTAACAATCACATCACCGGTATACTTATTGAAAACATCAAATGTTTCTGAGCCCACGATCCATTGTCCGTCCACCAAATTCCCTAACGCTTCAACGGTATGCTTTGACATTCTCCAGCTCCTCTCGAAATGATGACAGGAGAACCCGGTCATTGCCGGGTCCCCTATCAAATCCCCTAGTCTATGCGGTATCTCTGAATATATTCTTCATCGACTTCGGTTCCCATTCCCGGTACATCCGGAAGCAGTACTTCCCCATCTACCATGGTCAGTCGGGTTTTCAGCATTCCATTTTCTTTTTTCAAGCTTCCGCTTTCCAGGAAGATCGCATTAGGCAGGACGCACAGCACATTCACATTTGCAGGACCGCCCCCATGACTTGCGATATGATGTCCAGCCGCATCCGTGATGGCTCCGATTTCCAACCATTCCGTTGGTCCTCCGGCTCTTCGGTTATCCGGTTGATAAATCGATGCGGCTCTGGCTTGAACGGCATCATAAAATTGGAATTTAGAGTAAAAGTTTTCACCGATTGCAATCGGGATATCCAATGCTTGGGCCAATCGCGCTGAGCTCTCTTTATGCTGCGGAATCAACGGCTCTTCAAACCATCTGATGCCCAGCTGCTCGTAAGCCCGTCCCCGGCGAAGCGCTTCTTTTTCATCAAATCCCTGGTTGGCGTCAACCATAATTTGAATATCCGGCCCTACTTCTCTTTGCGCTATTTTAATCCGTTCAATATCATTCTCCAACGAATATTTGCCTACTTTTAGTTTGATTGCCTTGAACCCCTCTTCTACCGTTTCGATGCATTTTGCGACATATTCCTTTTCGGTATCCACATACCATCCGGCCATGCAGTAAGCAGGGATACGATCACGAACGGCGCCCAGAACCTTTGCCGTCGGAAGATTCGCTTTCTTTCCGATAATGTCCCAGAGCGCGATATCAATGGCAGAGATAGCAAAATGCGAGAAGCCCTCAGCACCGTGATAGTCAGCAATGCTCCACAATTTTTTGCGGATTTTACGGGTAAAGTGCGGATCCTCGCCAATGAGATGCGGACCCAATTCCGATTCCAGCATGAGCTTCAATATCGCTCCGCTTGCTTTTCCTCTACCGAAAAAGGTCGTAGCATAACCTGTAATACCTTCATCCGTATAAATCTTGGTTATAACCTGAGTACCTGCATCATACGTGTGCAGCGCATCCTTCATTGGATTTTTAACTTCCGTTACAATAATGACAGCTTCCAGCTTTGTGATTTTCATATTAAACCTCCATGGAATAGTTTCTATTAACCCTTGATACCTGAAGTAGCAATTCCTTCAATAATGTGGCGTTGACAAAAGGCATACAATAATAAAACCGGCAATTCAGCTATAAATGCTCCTGCCATCATAAGATGCCATTGAGTTACAAACTCTCCCTGGAAAGTACGCAAACCGACTTGAATCGGCTGCAGGGCTACCGAGTCAATGACAATAAGCGGCCATAGAAAGGAGTTCCATTCGCCCAGGAAAATAAATATGCCCAATGTCACAAATGCAGACTTTGCCAGAGGAATGATAATATTCCAGTAAATCCTAAAACGGCTGCACCCGTCTATTCTCGCCGCTTCCTCAAGCTCGACAGGTATGGTCAGAAAAAATTGTCTCAGCATAAACACCCCGAAAGCCGTAAATAATTGGGGGAAAATCAATGCGTTATACGTATTGAGCCAACCGAATTCTTTCATAATCAAAAAATTGGGAATCATCGTGACCTGCTGCGGGATCATCATGGTTGTCAAAAAGCATAGAAAGAGAATGCTTTTCCCTTTAAAATTCAATCGTGCAAATGCATAAGCTGCCAATGACGAAACGAGCATGGCTAAAATCGTGACCGAAACAGCAATAAAGAATGAGTTTAAAATAAACCGTCCCATCGGGATGCTTTGAAAAACCTCCACATAGTTGCTAAATCGAAATGTCTCGGGGATCCACCGAATTGGGATTTCGCTTACTTCCTCCAAATTTTTCAATGATGATGATACCATCCAAATAAAAGGGAGTACCATAATTCCGGAAAAAGCAATTAATATGATGTACGTAATTAAATTTGTAATCCGCTTCAGGGTCGACCGCTTCATGGCGATGGACGACGCTTTTGCCGTAGTTTGGACCGTTTCCAAGGATTAGGTGGCCTCCCTTCGATGATTGACATAGGACTGAGTCAAAGTAACAATTAATAGAATAATGAATAATACCCATGCAATTGCTGAAGCATAGCCCATATTGAAATACTTGAATCCTTGCTGGTAGATGTATAAAACCAGCGTGTTTGTCGAAGCGCCGGGACCACCTTCCGTCATAATTAATGCATACCCAAACACTTGGAAAGAATGGATAATCGAAATCACGGTTATAAAAAAGGTAGTAGGCCGCAGCAAGGGAAGCGTGATTTTCCAAAATATGTTCCACCTGCTTGAACCGTCAATTTCAGCAGCCTCATATAATTCTTTGGGTACGTTCTGCAAGCCGGCCAAAAAAATAACCATATTATAGCCGATTGTTTTCCAGATCGTAACAATGATGATAGAGGGTAATGCCCAAGTGGTACTGGTTAGCCATGTAGGGGGATTCTGAATTCCGAATTCCCTCAATAATACATTGATCAAGCCGACATCAGGGTTGTATAACCACTTCCAGACCAGCGAGATCGCGACCGTTGAAGTCATGACAGGGAGAAAATAAACCGTTCGCCACAGGGCAATACCGATTATTTTTTGATTTAATAACAAGGCAGCAGCCAACCCCAAGGCGATACTTAAAGGAACAACACCTACCGCATACCAGAAAGTATTTTTCAGCGCTATCCAAAATATTTTGTCTTGGGTGAATATGTTGATGAAGTTCTCAAAGCCAACGAATTTGGGACTGGATAATGTATTCCATTCATAAAAGGAAATAACAAGCGAAGATACCAGAGGCACTACGGTAAAAATCGCAAATCCGATTATGGCCGGCAGCAAAAAGTAATAGGCTACCATTGTCTCGTTTAATAAAAACTTTCTTGGCATGCTGCACTCCCCCCAATATAAATGAATGAACCGGACAAGAGGGGCCAGAATCCTTTTCCGGTCACCATTACGTGTTTCCTTACTTAGGCATGATTGCGTTCACTTCGTTCTCTATGAGCTTCAGCGATTCATCGATATTTCCGTTCTTATCCAGGAAATAAAGACTCAAATACTTTTTAATAATGGTGTCGGTTTGTGTCCAAACGGGATTCGTAGGCTTTACAGCGGAATGCTCCGTGTAACTTTCCAATGCGACATTGCGATCAACTTTAAATTTGTCGCCCGGCAAATACCTGGACTCGTCATTCAGAATGGACTCTCTGACAGGAGCGGAAAAACCGGTGCTGATCAGAATTTCCTGACCCTTCGGACCGTTAATAAACTTGGCCAATTCCCAAGCCGCTTCTTTGTTCTTGCTGGCCTTCGGTATTGCTAAACTTGTAGGAGATAAGGCGCCGATACGGTTCTGGGGGCCCATAGGGAATAAAGCGATATCCCATTCGAAATTAGCCTTTTGCATAGTTGCAATAAACGAACCCGCATCAAAGTGCATAGCTATTTTTTCATTCATGAATAGTGACTGAGGAGTGTCATTGGTATAAACGCTGGGGTTGGGTGCAATTTGATGCACATAGATGAGGTCATGTAGATACTGGAAAGCCTTTCTGCTTTCGGGTGAGTTTAGAATAAATTTTTTCCCGTCCGGACTGAAATAATCGCCGCCCGCTTGCCAGATATAGCTGGCCCCTATGTCCGATATTTCCCCTTGAAAGCCAATCGCGTACACCTTCTTATTCGGATCGGAGCTGTTGTTGGTCAGCTTTTTTCCCTGCTCGATCAATGTGTCCCATGTCCAGGTATCATCCGGATATTTAACGCCGGCCTCGTCAAAAATCCTCTTGTTGTAGAAGATTGTTCTGCCCGCCGAATTTCTAGGCAAAGCCCAAATCTCCCCGTTATATTCCATTGCTTTCATCAATCGTTCAAAGTTGTCGCCGAAATTTTCTATATCCCACTCGTCTTTAATCCATTTGGTTTGCGGCTCCAATACTCCGGCTGCGGCAAAAGAAATCAGGTCATTGGCTGTGAAGTTGATAAGATCCGGCTGGGTGCCGCCCGTGAATGTAGTCTGAATTTTGGTTAAATACTCGGCTGGAATATAAACAGGTTCAACCGTAATATTAGGATGCTCTTTCATAAACGCCTCAATTACGGCAATGTGCAAAGCTTTTGTATCCGTATCGCCCCAGAAGGAATATTTAATCGTCACTTTTTTATCCGGATCATTTTTTGGCGCCGATTCGTTGTCCGAGGCCTGCGTGTTAGAAGCTGTGGAACCGTCGGATGCCGGACTACCTGAACTGCAGGCGCTTAAAACAACAATCGACATTGCAATCAGAGCTATAACTTTGAATATCTTCATTTCTTATCACCCTCCCGAATTGTAGTTCATACCAGCCATGCTTAAAGCTTGCTTGGAATTCATCTAAATTCGCGGATCACCTCCAATTATAATGTACCGTCTTCAAGACAGCGCTTACAAAACGGCATGCCTCCCCCGTGCTCAAGCCCACATCTTGCAACTTGGTTCCACCATTCAAAGAAAGAACCCATTCAATATAATCGAATGCAAGTGTAGTGGGCTTGTACTGCTGCCTGAGCATTGCAGATACGCGTCTATCGATCGGTTCTATGCAACTCTATAACACGGTAATTTACAAATATGCTATTCCTTTCTTTGCAATAAACGATTTTTCGCATCCCAAATGTGCTTAGTAACGGCTTCCTCGGCACGATAGATATCACGGAATCGAATTGCCTCCACAATTTTGACGTGCTCAGCTGCAGCCTCACGCTGGTCCACTTCACCCCTTACATGATAAAAACGAGCGATATGCAGATGACAATGCATGCCTTTGTACGCATCGGTTAGAAATGAATTTTCTGTCGCCTGTACCATGGTCAAGTGAAACAGATGATCTAATTGATTAAATTCAAGCACCTCCCTGTAAGATGACCCCATCTTAATGGCAGAGATTTGTTCGATTAATCTGGTCATTCCATCTAAAATATGTAAACGGTTGTAGCGGATTATATTTCGAACTGCGTGCGTCTCGATTAAAATTCGAGCCTCCAACATATCGGTCATGCTTTGATCATCCAAAATACCGCTGACTCTGTATCCCTTATAGGGTTCAAGTATAACTAACTTCTCGGAATGAAAGCGGGAGAGTACTTCTCTTAGCGGGATGGGGCTAATATTTAACTCCTTCGATAGATGATCAATATTAATCTTTT
This sequence comes from Paenibacillus sp. JT31N17, assembly GCF_056269255.1. NCBI lineage: Bacteria > Bacillati > Bacillota > Bacilli > Caryophanales > Paenibacillaceae > Paenibacillus > Paenibacillus sp. JT31N17. Next base: position 241,434 of record NZ_JBWDNP010000001.1, on the reverse strand, counting down.
GTCCAGGAGATAATTTCCACTCAAAAATCTGCTCTTTTAACAAGTTGTAAATATACTCGGTTGTAACCCCTTTTTCCATATCCATTCACTTCCACCTTTCCTTGGCTAAGAAAAAAATCATGGACACTAATCAGCGTGATAATATATTAAAGATAATCAATCATATATTATCTGTCAATAAAAAGTTTGATTAATGCTATTAAATACAAAGGGTTTTCTTTAATAAAAGACTGGTAAAAACCATGTTGCCCAATAGAGCTCAGCTGCAGAAAACAGGCAGGCATCTTCAGAAGCTTACGGATATTCGAATAATGGTCTTATCCTGTGCATGATGAAGCACACACATGATGATTTTCCTGAAATTTTCTTGTTAAATCAAGTATTTAAGGGATTCCGCGCGACTCCCTTAATCCATAATAACATATGTGAAATCCTATTGATTTTTCATAAAAACAAGACGTTCTCTTCATTTTATCCAATCAATTATGCGTCCATAAAATAGGGGATTTAAGTATACTTATATGCAGTAATTTTATGCAGAACTAAAGTAAGAAAAAAGGTTTTTCAACAATAATCATATATTATTATGCGGGTAATACCTAATATAATATATGATTATTCAGATAATTGGCCTTACGGGGATGCATTTCTCGAAGAGAAAATGCATTGAAACCGACCCAAAAAGGCAGCCTGATCCAATATGGATCAGGCTGCCCGACTATCTATAATGTATGATCCAGACCGCGATCTCCTATCCTCACCAATTCCCTATCCGCCAAGTTTGGCGGCTTGATTGTTGTTTGCTTGCCCTTTATGCGCTCATTCACTCTCTTTCATGACGAATTATTTGACGCTCTGTAACCAATCGTTTGCTTCTTTAGTTAGTTGATCTCCTCCATCCTTATACCAACGATTCACGGCATCGTTGAATGTGATGTCAATATCGATATCGCCGGCTATAGCTTTCACCACATATTCCTTAATCCGGGTATCGGTAATCTCCGAATATTTGGCCGCAGATGGCAGCACAATTCCTAATTTATTTTCATAGGAAGGAAAAGTATTGATAACATCCATGGTTAGCTTATAGCGCTGGTCTGCGCGCGGTCCGCCAATGACGCTGAAAAATTCCGGATTCGTATTCTGTACAGGATTCAAGATCCAATCTCCTAATTTCTTGTAACCGGGATCATATAAAGCATGCTTGACCCAATCCGGATTCAGCAGCCTTCGTCCCTTCTCGTCGCTTTTCCACTCCAATCCGTCAATCCCGTAACTGAGGTATAGATAGGCTTCTTCATCGCTTGTAATATAATCGACGATTCTTAGTAATTTGGCCAGCTTCTCAGGATCCTTCTCCATTTGTTTTCCAAACACCATTGGACTGCCCTGAAAACCGGAACGATAAAAGCCTTTGGCTCCGTTTGGTCCTGTTAACGACGGCAAGTTAATATAAATCGGCTGGGGCACTTGATCATTAAAGTCGGTGAACAGCTTAGTCGCGTACATAGTGTCCGGATTGTTCTTATTATCCTCAAAGAACTTTTGCCACTCTGGACTATTTTTGACCCATCTGTAGTTAATATGGCCGTCATTATCCCATTGGCTGTCCTCAAAACCAAGGTTATCCATATATCCGATCTTGCCTTCAGAGAACTTGGTCGCCAGGTCTTCAACTTCTGTGCTTCTTGCGTTATCGGTAATAAATTCCGGCGAAATCAGTTCCATCTCATACCAGCTATGAAGCCTCTTCAAGGCTTCTTTGGTTTCATTAGTTGTGAAACCAAACTGCAGCTTGCCGTCACGCTCAACCCAGAGGAACGGATTGGTTCCGTAGGCGCCGAAGATGGATTGAAACCAGATCTCGCCGTCTTCGGTGCTTGCATTCGACAGCGCATAGGTGTCCTTCTTGCCGTTCTTATCGGGATCATCGTTTCTGAATCGTTTGAAGGCTTCTTCAAGCTCATCCAACGTTTGCGGGACCTTATTGATTCCTACGTTCGTTAACCAGTCTGCCCGAATGTTTGCAGTGAGCGGTACTCCGCCTTTGGCTGCGTAGAAGGGCAGGGCCATGTTTTTACCATCGATCTGGACGCTTTGAAATAAATCAGCCTTCTCGATTTGAGGATAATAGTTCGGCATATTCTTCTCAATCATATCCACGGGAACTTCCGCCAGGAGACCTTGGTTGGCGTACTCGCTTACATTCAACAATGGGATATAGGATAAGAAGTCGGGAATCGTGCCGGTGGCAAACATCGTATTTAACTGCTCATTCCGATTTGTACTGTCAAGCGGGACAAATTTGAGCTTGACGTTAAACTTCTTTTCAAAATATTGCTGGCCAAACGATCCCTCCTTCTCCGGAGATGTCGGAAATTGAACGGTATACTCGTACGTAGGCGTGTTCTTAAAGTATTCAGGCGTCTCCACCTTGGCAAGAGCATCTGCGATCAATTTATTGTCGGCCGATAAGGAAAAGGGGTCCGTGCTATCCGTGGCTGTATCTGCTTTTGGGGCGTTGTTCCCCTCCTGATTTTGCTGATTGCCCGTACAGCCCGCAAGCATTGCGGCAATCAGGCACACAATCAAGGCTGCCGTCATTGGTCTCTTTTTCCATGTCATCCTTTAACCTCCCAATATTCGTTTACGATTCAAATTGCTCCTATAAATCGTCGTGTGAATCAGCCTTTAACCGCTCCCATAACCACTCCTTTGACAAAGTATTTTTGGATAAACGGATAGACGCACACAATGGGAATCATCGTGATCAGGATCCCTGCCGCCTTGATGCTCTCTGCGGTGGGAACACTATCCATATTGGCGAATCCGATTGTGCTGGCCATCAACATCTGGCTTTGTTCAATAACGAGCTTTCTAATCAGAACCTGAATCACTTGTTTATCCAGTGACTGAACATAGATCAATGAATCAAACCATGAATTCCAATGCGCAACGGCCACCCATAGGCTGATTGTCGCGATCGCCGGCCCCGACAGGGGGACAATAATATAAAAGAAGGTTTTCCAATCACTTGCCCCGTCCATCTTGGCTGATTCATCCAGACTCTCGGGAATCGTCATAAAAAAGTTCCGCAGAATCAGAATGAAGAAGGAGTTGAATAAAAATGGAGGAGCCAGAATATAAACCAGCGGGTTATCCAATAACCCCAAACTTTTAATCAAGATAAAGGTAGGGATCAAGCCGCCTGTAAAAAACATCGTAAAAATGAAATAAAAGGTGAACGTTTTTTTTAATGGTATTTTTTTTGAAAGCGCATAGGCTGTCAACGCCATTAAAAATACGCCTGCAATCGTGCCGATTACGGTTCGGCAAATCGTATAGAAATAACCGGTATAAATAAAGGTTGTCTTGAAAAATGCCGTGTACGCCTCCGGAGTAAATCCCTGCGGCCACAATAATACAGTGGCACTGGTCCCGCCTGCGGCCAACCCTTCACGGGTACTTAACGACAAGCAAATCAAGTATACGACCGGATAAATGATTGAAACGCATAATAAGATAAGCGCTGTGTAGTTGAAATAATCAAACACGGTGAAGCGCTTTCTTCTTTCGACGGGCATTTCCGTCACCTCCTACCATAATCCGGTTTGGCCGAATCTGTTCGCGACCCGATTCACCAGGAGAACCAGCGCTAAGCCGATCGCATTCTTGAATAAACCCACAGCCGTGGAAAAGCTGTAATTCATTTGTGTAAGGCCCACGCGGTATACATAAGTGTCAATAATGTCGCCGACCTCATATACTCTCGGATTATACAGATTGAAAATCTGGTCAAAGCCGGCATTCATCAGATTGCCAATATTAAATATCATCATAATAATAATGACATTCATAATCGAAGGCAGCGTAATACGCCAGATTTTCGTGAACCTGCCCGCTCCGTCTATGGTTGCCGATTCATAAATTTGCGGATCCACGCCAGTAATAGCTGCCAGATAAATAATGGAGCCCCATCCGACGCTTTGCCAAATATCCGAGACGATCAGTACGGGTATGAACCAATTAGGATCGGCCAAAAAGTAGATCGCCTTGCCGCCCAGCGCCTTAATGATATTGTTCACAAGTCCGCTGACGGGAGATAACAGCTCGATCATGATGCTTCCGATAATCACCCATGATAGAAAGTGAGGCAGATAACTGATCGTTTGGACGATTTTCTTAAACTTGTCATGAAATATCTCATTTAATATAAGAGCCAGAACGATGCCGGACGTGTAAACGAATAGGAGCTTCAAACCGCTAATAATCAGCGTATTTCTCAATACTCTTATAAATTCGTATGTGTGGAACATCTGATTGAAATTCTCAAAACCGATCCATGGGCTTCCCAATATACCATCCATAATTTGAAAGTCCTTGAATGCGATCGTCAGGCCATACATAGGAATGTAGTAAAAAATGAAATACCAGACAAACGCCGGCAATAAAAACAAGAGCAGAAGCTTCGATTTCCGGCATTCTTTAATGAATACAGCAAGCCTTGAATTTGCGGCATTCTTATGTCTTAATTTCCCGTTTTCGCGAGTGATCGCCCAAGGTTTTGACACCTGAATTCCTCCTTAAGCTTGACGGCTACGCATATAGAACGACCAAACCTTCTTCTACGGCTACCGGGTAGGTTTCGAGACTCTCCTCTAATGGCTCGACCGCCACATCATAACTCTTTACCAGACACTTGTGGGGGTTGAAGAGCGATTTGCCCGTTGTTACATCAAATTCCCATCCATGCCAGGGGCAAGCGAGTATTTCTCCCTCCCGCCCATAACGGTAGGTGCCAGGTAATGATGGCAATGTCGTCCCGGTAAGTCTGCCCTTGCATAAAGGCGCTCCTTGATGCGGGCAGCTGTTGCGCAGGGCATAATAGCTGCCGTTTGCGTTGAACACGCCAACAGACCTCCCCCCAACCTGGACGATCTTCCGCTGACCGGGTTCCATTTCAGTTGTTTTACATACCACCAAACGTTCCATAAACAAGTGCTCCTTTACTCATAAGTTATAGAATGCCTTCGCGTTCTCGAAGAAGATACGCCGCTGCAGCTCATCCGGCAATTTCGGAAAAGCACGTCTGGGCGAATCAAAGTCCCAGTGAGGATAGTCACTGGCAAACATCAGGATATGCTCGGCATCCATAGCTTCGAGCATCGTCAGCAAATACTTATCATTATCAGGACGTTCGATCGGCTGGCTTGTCAACCGGACATGATCCCGTAAAAATTCGCTTGGACGTTTTTCGAGCCATGGCACCTCGTAACGCAGTCCTTTATATTCCGCATCCAGTCTCCACATCAATGGAGGCAGCCAGGAAACTCCTCCTTCCACGAGTACAATCTTGAAGTTGGGAAATTTAACAAACACTCCCTCGGTCAAGAAGCTGACCAAATGCGCCTGGAACGCAAGAGACAAACAGGTATGGAATTCAATATACCGGCTGGGATGACCCGGAGTCGGCTGATGATTGATGCCCATTCCGTCGGTACCGGGATGGATAGCGAGCGGGAACCCGTATTTCTCGCAAGCTTCGTAAATCGGATAATATTGTCGCTGACCGAACGGAGCGCGGGCGCCGGAATCAGTCATGACCTGCACGAAATGCGGATGTCCCGCCCAACGCTCAATCTCTTTGGCAGCTCCGATGGGGTCCTGAGTGGCAATATATAAGGAGCCTTTAAATTTGCCGTCATGATTGTATTTGTCCAGCCACGTGTCGGCAAGCCAGTCGTTGTAGGCTGCCGCTACCGCCGAAGCCATATCGGGATCCGGGAGGTTGTTCAGCATAGCGCGGGGCAGCAAAATAGCAAAATCGACATCGTATTCGTCTATAAGCTGCTCCCGCAAAAAATCGGGGTCGGAGCCCGCTCCTCCGCCTCCCGGCGGCGCCGCATCCTTCCGGTTTCCCTGAATGTTGCCGTACGCGCGACTCAGAGGACGGTACCAGTCCTGCCATGGCTGCGGCAAATACTTGTTCAATTCTTCTCTTGATTTGGGATACACATGTACATCACAATCAATAATACCTTTCTTCACTGCAGTCTCTTTTGTCACTTGAATTTCCTCCTTAAATGACTTCATCTGCTTCATCGTTAGCGTCTCCGAGCTCAGTGTCCCTTCCTGTATTTGTGAATTTTGTGTGAATGCATCTACAATGTAAACATACGAACATGCAAATGCAATAAACATGTTTCCGGCCATGCACTCTTATGCGGCCCGGCAGTACCATGTGCTGATCCACAATTATGCTGAATGCACAGTATTTTATAACCACTGCTCCCTGCTTGACCCGCCGGCTGCATCGTTCCTCATGCATAATCCTCAAAAGTGTCCAGCCACGCGATGCACAATTCATGCGTAATACACCATTACAGCAGTCCAAATGCCCGTTGGTGCATGATAAGCTGCAGCAGCGGACCCACCGGAGGCAAACCGCGCGTCAACGAAAAAAAGCCCAATTCGTCCTTAATTTCCAGACGAAATTGAGCTTTGACCGGTATAATGTGAAGGCAGCGTCCATCATTATATGTCAATAGACAAAGGATACGGCTCGCCTTATTTGCGGAAATCGCCAGGAGTCATGCCAACCACTTTCTTAAATACCCGAATAAAGGAAAACGGATGCACATAACCAACCTTTAAAGCGATATCCTGCACGGGCTCCATCGTACTTTGCAGAAGCTCCTTAGCGCGAGTCAAACGAATTCGAACCAGGTAGTCAACGAATTTTTCCCCATACTCTTTCTTAAACAATTCGCTTAAAGCGCGGGCATTGATATTAAATTCATCGCTCAAGTAAGCAAGGGAAAGATCGGGATTCGCATAACACTCTTCAATATATTTTTTAACTTCGTGGATCAGTTGGTAGTTGGCCCTGCTTTCCCTCAGAGAACGCAGCTCCATCTCTAATGCTTTCATGATTTGATGGGTACGGGTTTGAAGCTCATCGAGCATCTCAGCTTTCTGCAGCATTAAGGTCAAATCAGACAACGCGGTTTTTGTCCAAATGCTCTGAACCTCCAATGAAACCGCATTCATTTCTTTGTCCAAATAAAAGATGAAGTAATTCATTAAGCTTGTTATATCCTTATTCGAAAGTAAGGCCATCTTCATTTCTTCAAAAAAACGCAAGAATAAAGCATCCCATTCCTCACCCATACGATAAACCTTGACGATCTGATGGACAAGCTGTAAATGAGTGAATATGTCCTGTTTGGGTTTGAGAATAATATCCGAACTGTTAATAACCCGTTGATTCCCCAATATCGCTTTGTAATTGAGATTATCCGATGCCTTTTCAAGCAGCCCGGGCAAATCAGCAAGATTGTCAGTATAGCCCGACATGCCAATCGTAACCGTAAAATCCAAATTATCATTGACCCAGGCGATCGCTGTGCCGCACATTTGCGGGATGGAGCTGCTCAATTGCTCTTCAAATTGTTCATGCTTATTGTTCAAGAAATATAAAATGCCCAACCTTGAATGGGTAATCCACTCGCACCATATAGAGATGAAATGATTTTGAGCCATTTCATTAACCATGCTCTGAATGACAAATTTAAGCAGATATTGGTCCCGATCCGAATACTGGACTGAAAATTCTGGATATTTATCAATCTCTAATATGCCGAAGGATACCTCATCAAAGCTTTCCTCCTGCCCAAGCCGCCTCATGTTCGTTTTCCATTCTTCAAGCGTAAAGGCGCGATGTCCGCTCATCAGCTCCATAAAGAGATGCCGGCGTATGTGAATAAGATCTTCGGCGTATTGGTTTTGAAAAGTATTGGATTGTTCCAGAAGATTATCGATGGCCATAGAGATAAATCTCATTTCGTCCGGTTTGCCTTTTCCAAAAATATCATAGTTCTTATTGAGGAAGAACTCATTGATCCGATTCATAATCGATTCGATAGGCTTGTAGTTTTTTCGGGTCACATAAACAATCCAGAGTACGCCGACGAGCAATGTTAAAAAGCAGGTAGCGACCCAAAAATAAGCAAAGCCCGAAAAGAAACTAAAGCTTTCCGCGTTTTTAATTCCACTGCTTATTATCCAATTGGTAAAATCGGATTTTACTTTTACGATTTCTTTGCCTTTGGCGGTATCTTCCTTGCCTTGTTCAACCGCCGTGCTGAAAATCAGACTTCCTGCTCTATCGTACAGATTGACAAAATTGATATTGTGGCTGGACATATTCATAACCAGGCTTCGAATTGTACTCACGCTTATGTTCACGACAACAATCCCCTGATCTCCGGTCAGAAAGGGAACTTTTCTTACCAGTGACACGACTTCGCTGGATTTTCTTGCTTTCTGGTCGTAGTACATTCGTTTCTCCGACCAGGAAGCGGTCAGATTCTGATTTAACTGCAATAAGATGAAATCCTTGTCAGCGAACTGATTAAAATCCGAATACATATTTTCACTCAATACCATATGGTCGGCTTGACGAAAAACATAAACGGAGTCAATATCCGGAAAATCCAATGAAAGACTTCTTAATTTTTGAACAATTTCATAATTTTCATATGTTCCATATTTGTGATCCTTGAAATATTGGATGAAGGTGGTATCAACCAATATTTCTTTAGTCACCATTCTTTCAATCGGCCGCAAAAAATTTTCCAATACCTGGCTAACCTGTTCGCTGAAAACATAAGTGGACTTAACTGTCGTTTTTTTAATATTTTCACTAATTGCCAAAAAGCTGATCAAGAACAATACACAAGACAGCAAGAAAAACGCAGGAAGGTACGAAAATAGCATTTTGTAAAACCAGGATCTGGTCTTTTTCATGTTCATCTCCTCCCCATAACTAAATTTATACTGCAACTACGGTTTCCAATATGTCCCACTCTCATGGTATTCTTCAGCCTGCCTACCGTCAAGTTCATTTTACCGCCGAAAATAAAGTTCTGCGGCGGCCTAAAAACGTTCGTTTCCCTTATTAATCGTACCGGGGGATGCGGCGGCTAACATCAAGCTGACTAACGGGAGCCATGCCCTGGAAAGGCTCAGCTCTCCCGCATTTGACCATGATCGCCCTTTACTGAGCGGGCAGCATTCTATTATGCACGACTGCAAGGTTTGAGAAAAAAAAAGCCCCTTGGTATGATTTATGGTCCCAGGCGCTGACTGGCTGCCGGACCATAAACAAACCAAGGAGACTGCAAAATGCGTTCTGCTCAAAAGGAGATAATTAACAAAAATCCCATTCACGTAATTTGCAGACGCGCCGTTACCGGATAATGATCCGAAGGAAACATGCCGTCGATCCGGCGCCGGTCGATCTCTGCGGAGAGCACCTCCATCTCGGGAGTAACGAAAATATAATCGATCACGCCTCCCTCCAGATTACCGGAGAATTGGGGGTTGGCCGAAGTGCCGATCGGGCCGTCTATGACCGCATATACGTCCTTCATCTCTACCAAGCCGTCCGCCACAGGGACTTCTCCGCGCATGATCTGCACGGCGAGCTCATCCGGCGTCGAATTGAAATCGCCCATCAGCATCGCCGGGAGCTGCTTCCGGGCGCGGATTTCGCGGATTCGGCTCCAGATCAGCTCGATCCCTTTCACTCTTGCCGTCCGGCCTTTGTGATCCAGGTGCGTATTGAACACGAGGAATTCGGTACCATCCGCTTTATGACGGATATGTGCCCACGTACAGATGCGAGGCAGTGAGCTGTCCCAGCCTTTGCTGGATTCCACTTCGGGATTCTCCGACAGCCAGAAGGTATGATCCTCGATGAGCTCGAGCTCGTCCTGCTTGTAAAAAATTGCGCAATGCTCGTCTTCATTGCCCCCGCGGCGTCCCGCGCCGACCCAGCCGTATTCGTCAAGCATCAGCTCCTCGAGCATATGAGCGCGGGCTTCCTGCGTCCCGAGGATGGAAGGAGCATGCTCGCGAATCATGCGTGCGGCCTTGTCGCAGCGGTAGACCCAGGCATGGTCACCGTCGCTCGCCGTACTCGTCCGCAGGTTGAATGTCATCACTGTCATTTCCATCTGATATCACTTCTCCTTTTTTATATAAGCCCAGCGAAAGATCAGTTACCTGTGGTCGACAGGGGGTTCCACTCGCTGTTCCAACTCCCCTGCCGACTTTTCCGCAACTTCTTCACCGGCCTTCTGCAAGTCTTTAGCCTTCAACCAGCCGCTGCTTCAGCGCCTGAATCTGTTCGGCCTCCAGACCGATCGACAGCAAGTAGCCCTCGGCATCCCCGTAGGCTGTCTTCACATGGTTCAGCAGCACAATCATATTCTCCGGCGGAGAACCGAGATGAATTTCGTACTGTTCCGGGCTCACCGTCATTGGACGGCCTTTGCGCAGTTCCTCCATCAAGGGAGCGAGACATACGGCCGTGAGAGCGTAGTCCTCCGCGATGATCTCGTGCGGCACGCCTGCCAGATCAAGCAGCAGAGCCGCGACTATGCCGGTGCGGTCCTTGCCCGCCTTGCAGTGAAACAAAGTCGCACCGCTCCCGGTGGAGCTGGCCAGGAGCGAGAATACGCGAAGCATCGGTTCCCGGGAGCCTTCAATAATGTCAATATAGAGCTCTCCCAGGCTGCGCAGATAGTCGCCCTGAGCTGCATGAATCAGACTGATGTTATGATAGGCTGCATCTCCTGAATCGGCGAATACGTCCCGCTGCTCGGCCAGCTCGCTGCTGTACCTCAGGTCAATGACCGTAGAGACTCCTCTGTTCACGAGGTTTTCCCGGCTTTTCCCGCTAAGCCCGTGCAGGCCGTCCGCTCTGTACAGCAAGCCCCAGCGGGTCGTCCTGCCGTCCTTCGTCTTGTACCCGCCGAGATCCCTCACGTTATAGGCGCCTTCTATTTGAAGAACGCGCTGTTGATCTGCCGTTTGCATATCCATGAATGATAACCGCCTTTATATTGAAATTAATATTGCATATCAAGCGCCCTCTTCGTCGATGGACAGCCCGTCATACGCAACGGCGACACGGTGACCGGTGCGGTCGAATTCCGCCTGCATCTCATCGTGGAGCAATTGATGGGCCGTATTAATATGCGTCGCCCATACAGGTGTCCGCTCGTTCACTAGTCCGATCTCCTTCATGCGCTCAAGCATCAGCACATAATTGGGAATGTCCAGATGGGAATTGGCATATTTCGGATATCCTTCGCGATTGCCGAACGTACACTCCATAATGAGCAAATCCACCGATTTCCCCTCCAGAAACCGCCACGTCTCCTCGGTGTACCAGCCGGTATCCGATGCATACAGCAGCTTCCTGCCGTCCGGCAGAGCAATGAGATAATTGATGGCCATTTCGTTCCTGCCCATGGCGTAATGATTGCCGGGCACGGTCGTTACCCTCAGCCTGCCGGCCTCATAGCTTTCGAAATAACGAAGCGGGTGAATGATAAACCGGCCGCCCCAGTCCGACCTGCCGGGAGCCGCGTCCAGACCGTACACGTCGAGCAATTTCCTGCTCCAATCGGCCGCGGGCTCGCTCAAGTAGATATGCAGCGGCTTATGGTTGTGCTCGATCCGGTTCAGCTTGGACATGATCTCCCCGACGTCAAAATGATCCTTATGGGTATGGGTGACGAGCAGATGCTCCAAATCGAACACATCAAGCCCCAGCTTGGTCATCTGATAGAAAATATCCGGACTAAAATCGATCTGATGCTGCGCATCGATGCGAAACGAGGAACGGCTGCGGATATTGGGGCCGCCCGCTTCCCTGATTCTGCTGCACAACCGGCAGCGGCAGAAGTATGACGGCGCGCCTTCGGCCGCGCCCGTCCCCAGAAATGTCATGTTCATTCGCTTGGTCCTCCATGAAGCGGCGTCGCCGCAAGCCGCCTGCACCCTCAAGCGGCAGGCGGCGCGGCGGACGCCTTTATTTGGCGAAGCGTTCGTTATAAGCCGCATTCATTTCCGTGATGATCTGCTGGTACTTGGCATCCGCCTTCAATTCGTTTACGTACTTGTCCCATGCCTCGATCGGCTGCTTGCCCATGATGACCTGGATTTTCAAGTCCTGAATCTTCTTCATAAACTCCGGTCCCACTTGATTAAACGTTTCGCTCTGCAAGCCGACGGCTGGGCTGCCAATGCTGTACTGCTCGCGGTCATCGATCAGCTTCTGCATATCCGCATACTGCTTGCAGGTGACGAACGATCCCGCCGCAGGCACACGGCCGTACTTGTCGTATCCGTTGAAAATTTGTCCGATGTCGCCGAAGTTGTCGGTCTTCTTCTGCGGCAAATCCTCGTATCCGCATTCGGCTTCCTTGATGTGAACGCCAAGCAGCCCCTTCTTCAGCATCAGCCCGTCCGGTGAAGAGCCGTAGTCCAGCATGGCCAATATCTTCTTCAGCTTCTCCTCGGAAACGGTCTTCTTCGGAATGACCAGTCCGCCGGTCATCCCCGTGCCCCGAATCGACATTTTCGCTTCGTTCGGGCTGATCATATACAGCGGCGACATCAATTGCGCATCAGGCGCCACCTTGACCAGATCGACCCCGATGTTGTTGATATTGTTGAGCGTGTTGTTGAAGCTGCCCGCCTTGTTGGATTTCAATTGATCCTCGTGCTGCGACGTCTTCATAATGGCAAAATCCTTCGGAATCAATCCCTCGGCGAACGCCTTGCTCAGATACACCAGCATGTCGCGGGTGCCCGGCAGCAGATCGGTATCAACGAGCTTGTCGCCGTCCAGCTTCCATTTGCCGTTGGAATTGTTGAACAGGTTCTGGAAGATGACAAAGTTGCCCATCGAATCCGAGTCCACGCTCCCCGTAAACCCGTACGTATCCTTCTGTCCGTCGCCGTCCGGGTCCTTCTCCGTGAAAGCCTTCATCACGTTATAAAAATCGTCCAGCGTCTGCGGCACCGGCAGCCCGAGCTTGTCCAGCCAATCCTGACGGATGATCGGGAAGCTGTCGCCGTCCAGCGCGCGCACCCGCGGGATCATGTAGTTCTTGCCCTTGACCTTCGTATTGTTCCATACATCCGGCGGGTAAGCCGCCAGATTCGGGTAGTCCTTGATGTAAGGCGTAAGATCCCAGAAAGCGCCCTGCTCCATCATGGTAAGCACGTTCGGGGTGAAGGGGTCCGTCAGCACCATCAGATCCGGAATGTCTCCGGACGCCAGCGTGACGTTGGCTTTCTCCTCGTAATTGTTGCTGGAGATGAGGGTCACGTCCATCTTCATGTTCGTACGCTTCTCGTATTCCTTCTTGATCACGTTATCGTCGGCAAACGGCTCAGGCTGATAGTACGGCGACATCACGGATATTTCGGTGATCTCTTGCGGAGCATCCGAAGCAGCAGCACCTGAAGCGGTGGAGCTGGAAGCTGCGTCATTCGCAGCTTCCTTGCCGCAGCCCGCCGCAACCAGCACAAGCGCCAGAAGCGGAAGCAGCCATTTCTTTCCCATCAATTTCATGAATATCCTCCTTAGTATTGAATCTCATTTATAATAAAAAGGCTTGCGGGCTATTCCTTTACCGAGCCCAGCATGACGCCTTTGGTAAAATGCTTCTGCAGGAACGGATAGACGAACAGGATCGGCACGGTCGCCACAATGACGGCAGCCATCTTCAGCATTTCCGGGGGCATCCGTTTCTGCAGGCTCAGCTCGGACGCGTCGCCTCCCATGGCCGTAGACGAGTCGATCAGCATGTTCTGGAGGAGCACCTGCAAGGGGTATTTGCCGGCGTCGTTGATATACAGCACCGCGTTAAAAAATGTGTTCCAGTAGCCCACCGCATAAAACAGGCCGACTGCGGCGATCGACGGAAGCGAGAGCGGCAGAATAATTTTCGCCCATACGCCGATGTCCGAGCTGCCGTCGATTTTCGCCGCCTCTTCGAGGCTGGCCGGCACGCTGTCGAAGAACCCTTTCATCAGGAAAATATACCAACCGCTGGTGAGCGAAGGAATGATGAGCGACCACAGGCTGTTCACCAATCCAAGATCGCGAACCAGCAAATATTGCGGAATGATGCCCGGATTGAGCAGCGTGGTCAGCAGTACGAGCAGCAGCAGCGCCTTTCTGCCCGGCATCCGCTTGCGGGAGAGCGCATAGGCAAACGATGAGGTCACCACCAGGCTGCAAGCCGTCCCCGCCGCCATGAGAAACGCGCTGACTCCCGCCGCTCTGACAAAAGCGCCGGTCGAAAGCAGATACCGGTAGGAATCGAGCGTCCACCTCTCCGGAAACAGGATAAGACCGCCGCGGTAATATTGCTCCGGGGTGACGAAGGAAATGACGAACACATAATAGATCGGGAATATCGTAACTACCGCAAGGACGGCAAGCACGATCAGATTGCCCGCGTTGAACGCCCTGCTTCCCCATAACTCTCTCATCTTAGTACACACCCTCCTCCCCGAAACGCTTGGACAAGCTGTTGGCAACGATCACCAAGATGAATCCGATCACGGATTTGAACATGCCGACGGCCGATGTGAAGCTGAACTGGCTCTGCTGGATGCCCAGCCGGTATACATACGTATCGAATACATCGGCCACGTCGGCGACGGCTCCGTTCGCCATCAGGTACACCTGCTCGAAGCCGACATCCATCATATGGCCTATCCGCAGGATGAACAGGATGACGATGACATTGCGGATAGCCGGCAGCGTAATATGCCACGCCTGCCGCAGCCTGCCGGCGCCGTCGATCTTCGCCGCCTCGTACAGTCCCGGATCGATCCCCGCGATCGCCGCGAGGAAGATAATCGTGCCCCATCCCGCTTCCTTCCATATCGATTGTGCCGTAAGCACGATCCAGAACAGCTTGGGATTGGTCAGAAAGTCGACCGGCTGCATGCCTGAAGCCATGATCAGCCTGTTGATCACGCCCTCCGAACCGAGCAGCAGGAAGCACAGCCCGGCAATAATCACCCATGACAGAAAATGCGGAAGGTACACAATTGACTGCACGATGCGTTTGAACATGTTGTTCCGCACTTCATTCAACAGCAGCGACAGAACGATTGGCAGCGGGAAGAAGAAGATCAGGCTGAGCAGGTTGATTCCCATCGTGTTCCGAAACAGAACGATAAAATCCGAGTCTGCGAAAAACCGCCGGAAATGCTCCAGCCCCACCCACTCGCTGTGCAGAATTCCCAAATAAGGCGAGTAGTCCATAAAGGCGATAATCAAGCCCCACAGCGGCACGTATTTAAACAGAATCATAAATGCCAGCCCCGGAAGAGCGAGTACAATCAGCTGCCGTTCGCGAACGATCCGGCTGAAGACAATTTCCCGTCGCGTCCGACTTTGCCGGGCCTGCCCGGCTGCGTTAGATAATGATTTTGAATCGTTGATCGCACCTCTCCTCCTTTCATCGGGTTTATTGTAAGCAGAGGCCTTGTTTCCGGCAATGAGACATATTTTCCCCGCCGTTCTCCCCGGGAATCCCCCTGTTAGGCGGGTTTTGACCCCATCTTCGCCTTTACAATTCCAACAGAATATATGTCCCATTGCCGGAAATAACAAATGGGGCGGCAAGACGCTTCCGGCAGCTCCCGGCGCGGCGGGAGAACGGTCAATACGACAAAAAAAACCGCAGGCTGCCACAGGCCGGCCCGCAGTTTTTAGTTGTAATCCGCTTATTGTTCCAATGCGCCGCGGTACTGGCCAGGCGTCTTTCCTTCATACTTTTTGAAGATGCGCGTAAAATACGACGGCTGGTAGCCAACCTGCTCGGCGATGTCGTGAATCTTGCTGTCGGTCTCCCTCAGCAGCTCCTTCGCCTTGTCCAGGCGAACCTTGGTCAAATAATCGATAAAATTCATGCCCGTTATCTGCTTGAAGCCGAGGCTCAGCTTTTTCATATAGGTGCCCTGCAAATCGGCGCATGACTCAAGTGTAATGTCCGTCATATAGTCGCGGTGAATGACCGTGACCACCTTCTCCACCAGCTGCTTCAGCTTGATCCCCTGCGTCTCCTCGACCCACTGCATATACGGCTCGATCAGCCTGGAGCGGCACCATGTCAGAACCTCCCCCAAATTGCGCAGTCCGGCGAGCTCCTCGTACAGATTGACACCGCCATAAATCTCGTGAAGATTGCAGCCGGATTGGATCAGCGTATGGTGAATGCTGCCCAGCAGTTGATGCATCCCCTGCAGTACGTAAAATTCCTTGGTGGAATTATGATGAAGCTCCGTAATGAACGCTTCGATCAGACGCATCGTTTCCTCAATTCCGCCCATCCGCAAGGCCTGCAAAATTTCTTTCTCGGCCGTGACCGGATAAGTAAAACCGTCGTAATCGATATCCGACCAGCCGTCCAAATCGAGAATCTGATTGATTGCCTCCAGGTCGCGGTATCTGTGCGCCTTCCTCGCCTGCGCGTACAAATCCGGAATCGACTTCAGCTGATCGGTCAGCTTTCCCGCGCCGATCGTCACATTCACCTTCAGCATTGTGTGCAGATAGTGAATGATCTCTTCGGAAAGCTGCATAAGCTTCGTCTTCGTCCGTTCCTTGTCCCCGTCGCACGCGAAGGATAAAAACACGCCCAGCAGCATGCCCTGGAAACTGACGACACTCACTTCCACCTCCCGGCTGCGCACCAGTTCCTCCACAATGTTGGCCGCGGCGAAGGTCACCGACTGCTTGTCCCCCTCGGAAAATCCGCTCTCCCGGCCGGCCAGGTCGAACAGCTCGATGGTGGTGAACGAAAAGCTCCTGCCATCGACATCCCAACCGTACGATTCCATCCGCTCCCGGATTTCCTGCTCCGACATGGAATAATAATGCCCATCCACGAACTGAATCAAGAATGCATTGCGGAGCGCCGGCAGGCTGTTCTCAAACCGCGTCTGGAACTCCCGGCTCTCGTACGTCAGGTGCCGCCACTGCTTCTCGATAAATGCAAGCTCGTCCCGGCTGTCGTTCGGTCCCGCTCCGATCCGCCTGCCGCGAAACAGTCCGACGATCCTGCTGATCGGCCGGTACAGCTGATTCGTCGCCACCCAGGATAACAGGAATGCGATGATCAGTCCGAAGAAGCTGGCAGCAAGCATCAGCCGGGACGTAATGATGATTGGCCGGCTCAGCAGACTAAGCGGCGTCGCCGTCACGAATGTCAAGCCGACCTTGGACATCTCATACTGCCCAACCGCATACTTTTGACCGTCCCAGTCGAACTTGAACGCCTCGCCCAGCTTCCCCTTAGCAATCTCCTCCCGCAATGCGGCGGCAAGGGGACTGATCTCTGTCTCCTCCGACGCGCCGTTTGCGACCCAATTCATGCTGTCGTTCAAAATAAACGCCGCTCCCGAATTCTCGGGATTTAATACGCGCAGAAGGCTGTTCATTTCCCCGGGGTCAAGGTCGATAATGAACGCGCCGTACGGATTCGCGCTGATCACCGGCAGCTTGTGAATGAGCGTCATCGATGACAGCGGAGCCCCGCGGTCCGAAGTAACGCCGAATTTCCAGAAGAATCCGTCGCCGGACCGCAGCAGCGCGGCATACTTCTCCTGCTCCTGCCGATCCGTAATGGCCATCGCGCCTTGATAGGGCGAGATCAGCGCGTTGTTCCGTTTGATGTACAGCTGAACCCGCTTGATCATCCGGTCGGCGGAGTTGAGGCGTGTAAGCAGCTCGAACATATTTTGCGCCAGACGAAAATTATCGTTATACGAATCCTCGTTCAGCTGATTCTGAAACAAATCCTGCTGCGCATACTGGTTCGCAATGATTTCCACTTGAGAGAATTGCTCATTGAGCTGCTCCGCCGTCTGCATCAGCCTCAGCTGATGCGTATAATCGACTTCCCGCTCGATTTGTCTCGCGCTGATCAGGTACGTGCTGACGGCAATCAACGCCATCGGCAGGCTGGAGATGAACAGGACGATCGCAAGATTTTTGCGAAAAAGCCGCCCCCGTTCTGTCCGCTTCCTCCATGCCCGGATAATTGGACTCCAAAACCAGGAGTTGATAGCGCCCTCCTCCTTTAACGATAATTGGCGCCTCCGTGCTTGGTCATATTTTGCTGTCGGTCTGACCGCAGTTCAAGGCAGGCTAAATAAACGGACGAGCTTGACGCTTCCCGGACGTATAATACCAATCAATTGTTATCGTAGTGTCACCTGTTTAAGAAGGAATTGCAAATATCCGCGGGGAATTAAGTTTAATTTGGATCGATGCCCACAGCGATTTAGTTCGATTTGCCAGGTATGACAACTGACATACCTTGCCTCTCGGGAATCTTTTGGGAGAAGGAGAACAAGATTCGGAAGTCATTCAAAGACTGGGTATAAATCTGCTGGAACCAAAGAGTTAATGAACGGCCTTACGATCTTTCTACTCCGGGAACAATGCAAATGCCTCAACTAAAGAAGCTGATTAAAGAACGGTCTGAAGAAACCGATGTAGTTGGATTAGGTATAACGGAGCATATGCCGTGGGATTCAATTAACCCGAAGAAGCTGCTTGGAGAAATTTCTATTTTAAATAAGTAATGGGCGAGGAGATTGGCGAAAAAAGCGGTTGCCTTTGGGGCAGCAAGCCCGGAACCGATTCAGATTCCGGGCTTGCTGGCTGCCTGAGCATGGGGAATTTCTTTTCAGACTCCCCTATGCCTCCTCCCAAAAACGCCGCAGGTTGTCCATGGCGATCTTGGACGCTGCCTTGCATTCCTCCATGCCTTCGAACTCTATTGTAATGCTGCCATCGTATCCGGAATCCTTGATGAGCTTGACAATTTTCCTAATCGGGATGTCGCCGTGCCCGACGATTGCTCCGCGCAGGAAATTGCCATGGGCCGTTCTGAACCATTCCCCTTCGCCCGGATGCTCGTCGTAGGGGCGGAAATAGAAGTCTTTGAAATGAACCAGAGACGCATACGGCAGATTCTTCATCACTCCGATAACCGGGTTCTCATCTACGCACATGAAATTGCCGATATCGAGCGTCGTCTTGAAGTTGGGGCGATCCACCGCATGCAGAACCCGCTGGACACGGTCGCTCGCCTGTACACTGAAGCCGTGATTTTCGATCGTGGTCGTAATGCCGAACTGTGCGGCGTAATCGGCAATGATCCGGCTCCCCTTGACGATCAGGGGCAGGCTGTCCTCGAACCAGGCTATCGTCATTTTCTCCTGCGGCAGCGTAAATGCCGTTACGTCATGGCGCATATGGGTCATGCCCATCCGGTGCACGACATCTACATGCCTTTTGACCCGGGCCATTTCCTCTTCGAAAGCGTCCTCTGTCTCTTGAACAAAATTCGCGGGCAGGGAGTAGTTGGACAGTTCAATGCTTGCGGACTTTGCCCGCTCGCGAATGGCGTCAGCCAGTTCAGGGTTATCCTCCACCGTGTACCCGTAGGGAACCATTTCCATATGCTCGCCGCCATTCCCGGCAATCCAGTCGATGACGTCCAGAACGGTCATTCCGCCGGATTTCAAATCATTTAACAAACTATACGTGCTAAGGCCTACTTTCATTTTCTCAGCTCCCAGATTATATTTTCAAATGAACTCCTTACGGCCAGGCGACAACGACGCGGGTTGATCATGATTGATTGCCACGCGTGAATTCCTTGCTTATAGCGTTCAGGAGTGTCAACGTCGTGTCGCATCCGTATTCCCAGAACATGATGCCGGCTAGCCCCTCATTGTTGACATAGCTGCATTTGTGATGAATGGATTCCTCATCCTCATACGTGATAAACGAACTCCCGTCAAACAGGTACGGCGCTTTCGCCTCATCATCCCAATAGCGCGTGTACCCGTTCTTATTCCTATAGTCCGCTGCCAGATTCGTATAATCGGGACCATATCCTCCCGGCCCGCCAGTCATCTGATGCAGACCGCAGTTATGGTTCGGAACGTCCTTCCACATCCGGGAATAGAACGCGGCTCCAATCACCAATTTATCGCGGGGGACGCCCGCCTTCTCGAACATGCGGACGGAGGCATCCGCGCTGATCCGGAATAAATCCCCTGTCGATGCATACAGATTCGTATGATGGCCCGTCAAGGTCTGGAAACCGCCGCGCATATCATAGGTCATGAGCTGCACGTAATCCAGATATTGCTGGACTTGATCCATCTGCGTGCCGTCGAGGTAATACTGATCCGCCCCCGCAGCAACCGTCAGCAAGTAATGCCGGCCATCCTCAGCCGTTTTGCGGTCGAGCGCCGCTCTGATTTCCTTCAATAGCAGCGTAAAGTTTACTTTGTCATTCGGGGACGCCGCGATCCCGGCCACGGCATAACACGGATACTCCCAGTCGAGGTCGATCCCGTCAAAAGAACCGCGCTCCAGCACCTCAACTGCCGACCGGGCCATCCGCTCCCTGCCTGCCTGCGTGGAGGCCGCTTCGGAGAAGCCGCCTGCGCTCCAGCCTCCGACAGATAATAGAATCTGCAGCTTTGGATGATCGCCCTTCAACCGGTCCAGACAGTCAAGATGCTTCAGATGGCCAACGCGAATTTCATTCTGCTCCACATGCCCGAACGCGACATTCAGATGGGTGAGCTTTCCGGCTGCATCTGCCGTGATGTCAGGAAGCGCCCGGTCGCCCGCATACCCCACAATAAACTTCTGACTCATCATCCATTCATTCCTTTCTCATATGGTTCCTATGACGCCGCTTCCCTGCTGCGAAGCGTTTTTGTAATCCATCTGCAGATTCTCCTCATGGGCTTGACTTTTATATGGCCTTTCTGTAATCGCTCGGAGCAATGCCGACCACATTTTTAAACGCCCGATTGAAGGAGTTGTAATTCGTATAGCCTACTTCCTCGCTGATCTCCTGTATCGGCTTATCCGTCTCCATCATCAACTGCTTAGCCTTCTCGATGCGGTGGGTGATCAGCAGGTCCACGAACTTCTCTCCGATCTCGTCCTTGAACAGCTTGCTCAAATATTTCGGATTGATATCAAACAAATTGCTTAAGTAGTTCAGTGAAAGCTCGGGATTATGATAGTTTTCCTCGACATATTTGCGGATTCGTAAAATATGCGTCCGATGTTTCTTGGCATAGCGCAGCGTCTGCATCTGCTGGGCCAGCTCCCGGAACGTTTCCCAGCAAAGCAGCCGGAGGTCATCTGCCGTTTCCCAATCGTCCAGCTGGTTAAGCAGGCGGCCGAGCAGCGCGGTCCATAACTCCAGATATTCGCGGGGCAGCTCCGCGAACTCGCGTTTATATTGCTGGAACAACAATTGAACCGTATTGATCATTTCCTGACGTGACAACACGGATGCCGTGATCTGTTCAAACAACCGGTCAAAATGCTTCTCCCAGATTTCATCGGATACCCGCATCGCCTGTACCAGGAGCGAGATCGTCTTCAAGAGCTCGTAGACATCATTTTTGGAATCCGGCACATCCGCGAACCGGATGATTTGGCCCACCCCCAGAACCGCTTTATAATCAAGGGCTCGAACCGCTCCCTTCAAGGAGGACCTGAGACCCCGCAGGTCAGACGCAGCCTGACCCATTCCGATCGTGACGGTGAAATTGAGATACTGCTCTACCCTATCAAGATACCCGGAAAGCACCTGATGTTCAACCTCTTCCGGCTGCAATGTTTCAGGAAGCCACAGGATCGCATACAGCCGGCGGTCTGAAATCCATTCCGCCCATACCTCATTCCCCTCCTGACGCGTGTTTTCCTGCAGAATGCTGATTAGTACGAACTTGAGCAGAGATTGGTCCTGCTCATGGTAGTCTGCTGCAAATTGCCGGTAGCGGTCAATCTCCACCACTGCCACAGTCCACCTGTCCGCAAGCTCCGGGAGGTTGAACTTCCTCATTTCCGACTGCAAATCACTGTCGGCGAACTCCCGCGCGCCTTCCAGCAGCTCCTGGAAGAAATATTTTTTTTGCAAAAGCAGATTCTCTTCGTATTCCTCCTGATATTGCCTCGTTTGATCAATCATACGCTCCAGCGTGTTCTGGATAAAGCGAAACTCGTTTTCCTTCACAGGACCCAGCTGTGTCTGGGAGGAGACGGTCTGGATCAGCGTCACAATCTGCTCTATCGGCTTGTAGTTTCTGCGAGTCACATAGATTACCCATATCACTCCGATGAACACGACAGCTACTGCAAAAGCAAACCAAATATCATAAAACTTCAGCGCAAATTTAATGATCTTGCCATTATTAAGACCCGTTTCTACTTTCCAGCCGCTGTAGCCCGATGTGAATTCGGAGAACACTTCGCCTGAAGCAAGGCTTGCGCTATCACGGCCCGCCCTATTATTCTCCCATAAACTATCGCCCGACCGGTTGAATACATTCACGAATGTAAATTCCGGATCGTACATCTGCATAATGGATTTGCGCAGCGACTGCAAGTCGACATTAACCACCATAAGACCCTGGCCGCTCCCCACACTGCGGACCAGCGTAATGACATGCTTGGCCGGCTGCGCCGCCTCATCGAAGGCTTTGAATTCTCTGGACCCCGCCCACTTCTGGCTGTTCGCGGCACGGCTCTCCCCGATGAACGCCGCATCCGGAAACTCCCTGATCGGGACCCCCTTGCCGTTGCTGAATACCGTGTCGTCCTTATAGCGCACCAAATAAATCGAATCAATTAATGGAAAATCTATTTTTAAATCATCAATCACCTGAACAGCCTGAATGCCGGCATACACGTCATGGCTGCCGGATACGGCAAAATAGTTCTTCAGGCTGGGATTCGTCAAAATTTCGCGCAGCACTTTAAAATCAATGGAGCGCAATGAATTATCCAAATATTGCATGACCTGCGATGCCAGGAACTCATTCGCCTTCAGCGCTTCTTTCCGGTTCTGTTCATTGAATACCTGGAAAAAGATAATAAACAAAATCGTTGTCACAATAAAAAAGACAGGCAAATAAGATAGCAGCAAACGTCTAAACCAATTGTTGTTCATCTCCGAAGTGCCCCCCACCACTGTTTATTCGTAAGACGACAACCCTCTGACCAGGCCGCTAATTTTGATCCATTATATTATATAGGATGAAGTGGGGTTGTCAAAGGAGAAGACTGCTCCGCGTCATGTCTGACAGGCAGAACAGCCCTTGTGAACAAACGTTGTGTTGCTACTGGGTTTTCTCAATCGCACGCTGATAGATATCAAGATAATTGCCAAGGCCCAATCCGTCGAAGCCTTTTACATACGCATCCCAATCCTTCTCGATGCTCTTGCTGCCGATAATGAATTGAGCCATGTTGGTTTGCACGTAATCCTTAACTGCCGTGGTCAGCTGTGCTGCCGATTCGGTATCGTCCGGGCGAATAAATACATTCGAAGGGTATGCCTCTTGCGGAGCAAACGGCTTGTAGACATTGGTTGCTTGCGCCAGACGCGTGCCGTAGCCTTCCGCCGATAAAGGATCCTGTCCTTCTGCAAACAGGTTGCGGAACGTGTTGGACAAGTCATGCGCTCCGATTTGCGACCAGCTCTCGTTGACTATGACGTTCGGATCGCGTTCAGGAAGATTATAGTACGTGTATTTGGCTGGTTCGCCGTTGATGTTCTTCTCATCCGTACCCGCTAATTTCCAGCCTTTCCCTTCCGTTGGCCCATATTCCGCATACAAGGCGCCTTCTTCGCTGAACATGTAATCGACAATTTTAATTGCGGCTATCTGCTGTTCTTCCGAAGCTTTGTTGGTGATCGCGAATTCGAATTCCCCTACGCTTTGCGTGACGCCGGTCGTTTGCACGCCGTCCGGCCCTTTCAGCGGAGGCACAATGTCCCAGTGCTGATGGCGGGTAAGCTTCTTGTCATACGTATCGACCAAATAGCTGACGAGCGCCGTTGTAATGGAACCGACGATTTCATCGCCTTCCTTCCTGCCCAGCTGCGAGACCGCCTGATCGTTCTGCGTGAATGAAGCGGGATCAACCAGACCTGCCGCATACAGCTTGTTCATGTATTCCAGACCCTTCCTCCAACCCTCCTGGTTGGCTGCAAACTCCACTTTCCCATCCTTGACGATCAAATATTTATCGTTGTCATTATAGATGAAGCTATTCATCAAATAAGCATCGATACTCCCGTTCCATACATATTTGTTCGGTGCGCCGGTGAGCGGGATTTCATCCGCCTTGCCGTTGCCGTTCGGATCCTTTTCCTTGAACGCCTTAAGCACCGTGTACAGCTCATCCGTCGTCGTTGGCATTGCAAGGCCCACCTTGTCGAGCCACTCCGTGTTGATCCAGTATTTCTGCGCATACGTACAGTGGTAGCACTCATTGAATATAGGCAGCGCGTAGATATTGCCGTCCGGTGCGGTGATTGCCTCTTTAAAATACGGCTTCTCTTCCATTATCTTCGTAAGGTTCGGTCCATATTTGGCAATCAAATCGTTCAGCGGGAGGAAAACTCCCTGTTTCCCGTAAGTCTGGAGATCCGAGGTTGTGAACTTGCCGTGAAGGAACACTTCAGGATAGTCACCGCTCGCGAGCAGCAATTGCCTGCGATCCTGCAGCGCGTCTGTTGGAGCCAGATCCCATTTCAGCTTAACGTCAAACTTCTCTTCAATAAATTTCGTGAAGTCATTGTCTTCCATAGGGGCCTTGCCCTGCGGAGCAAAGAAGGTCATCGTTACGGGGCCGGCGCTTTCCCTGCTTCCGTTGCTGCTTTCTGTATTTTTCTCCTCTGATGTACTGCAAGCAGAGAGCACTGAAACCGCAGCCATGATTACCAGCAGCATCGAAATCCAAGATTTTCTCAAACCTGACTCCTCCTTTTGTAAAATAGAAAAAAGTATAAATTTCCGCCGTACTTTGCCGAAATGAAACGCGCCTCGCCGCCAAAGGACGGCTGAAGCCGTGTCACCTTGTAATGCGGCATACACTCATGTTAATGTGCGCTATCAATCCCTATCCCGAAATCCACGGCGCTCCCCGCACCTCCCTTCAAGCCCTTTTTGTGGATCGTGGTGGATACCACGGATGTTCTATCCTTTCAAGGAGCCCACCATAACCCCTTTGACAAAATGCCTTTGAACGAACGGGTACATGATGAGAACAGGGATACTGGCTACAACGATCAATGCGTATTTAAGCACCTGCTCGAACCCCTGATCGCGGATTTGCTGGCTCGTATTGGCCAACATCGCCGGATCGGCGGCGTTCAGGATCAGCAGATTGCGCAGCACATATTGCAGCGGGAACAAGCTCTCGGACCGCAGATAAATCAGCGCATCGAAGTAAGCATTCCAGTGGCCGACCGCATACATCAGGGTCATGACGGCCAGAATCGGCTTCGATAACGGAAGAACGACGCTGACCAGAAACCGGGTATCCCGGCAGCCATCCACTTCCGCCGCCTCCCCCAGCTCCTCCGGAATCGAAGACTGGAAGAACGTTCTCGCCACGATGACCTGGAATACAGCCAGTGCTCCAGGCAGCCACATCGCCCATCGCGTATCCAGCAAATGAATATCCTTCATAAGCAGGTAGGTCGGAATGAGACCTCCGTCGAAGAACATCGTGATCATCATAAGGATCATAATAGCGCTCCGGCCATAAAACGTCTTGCGGGCCAAGGGATACGCCAGCATAACGGTCAGCACCACATTGATCAAAGTCCCTACGACGGTATAAATAATCGTATTGTAGAAACCCAACATCAGCTGCGAGCTTTTAAAAATAGAAACATACGCCTTGAAGTTTAAATCGACCGGAAACAGCCAGACCTGCCCCGACGTGACCGCCCGGGAGGAACTGAAGGAGGAGCTGACAATATAGAGCAGCGGGTAAAAGACGACCAACAGCACAATAATCAGAAATACATAGTTGAAACCCATGAAGATGCGGTCGCCAAGCGGATCCTTGATCTGATTTCGTTTAAACATAAATATCCCCTCCTTTACCACAGGCTGTTCTTAGAGACTCTTCGGGAAATGGCATTGACAAGGATAAGCAGAATCAGGTTAATGATGGAGTTAAACAACCCTACAGCCGAGGAAAAGCTGAAGTTCGCCCCGATCAGACCCACTTTGTACACATAAGTCGAAATAACCTCCGAAGCACTCGTATTCAACGGATTTTGCATCAAATAAATTTTCTCGAAGCCGACTCCCATAATGCTGCCAAGGCTCAAAATAAGCATAATGACGGTCACCGGGATGAGGCTCGGAATATCGATATGCCAGATTTTCTTGAGCCGGGAAGCCCCGTCCATCCGGGCGGCTTCATATAGGGCAGGGTCCACCCCGGCCAATGCCGCGATATAAATAATGGAAGAATAGCCCATCCCCTGCCACACACCCGACCATACATAGATGGATTTGAAATATTCCGGAATGCCCATAAAGTTGGTCATCGAGAATCCAAAAAAGGAGAACAGCCTGTCTACTATCCCTACGTGAGGAGACAGCATCAGAATAATAATGGATACCATAACGACCGTTGAGATAAAATGCGGGGCGTACGTTACCATCTGCACCGTCTTTTTGAAATAACCCGTGCGAATTTCGTTCAAAGCCAGAGCGAGCAGGATCGGAACCGGAAAACCGGCCAGCAAGGAATAGAAGCTGATTCCAATTGTGTTTTTGATAAGCAGCCAGAAGTTAGGAGAATTGAAGAAGGCTTCAAAGTGCTTGAAGCCGACCCACGGGCTCCCCCAAATGCCTTTAACCACACTAAAGTCTTTGAAGGCGATTTGCACACCTACCATGGGAATGTACTTAAAGATTAATAGATACACTACCGGAGGCAGCACCAATAAATAGAGCTCCCAATGTTTTTTGATGCTTTTAATGAAAGGATGCCCTTTTTTGCGTTCGGGCGGATTCATTCCTTTCTGGAGCTTCATCTGTGCAGGTATGCTTTCTGTAACTTGACTCATTCATGTCACTCCTTATGCATTTTGTGTCATAATACCTTACACTTACCTTCGTTATTTATCTTTTTCAGTTTCCGAAACTCGCTTGTAAAGATCTATTATGTAAAGATACATGTCAGGAAACGCTTTCTTGAATGGTATGAATTGATAGTACCTTGAGAGGCGTTCTTTAAGCAATTTGCAATTTTCTCATACCTCTCCATATTCCATAAACCCTTGTCCGACAAGGAAAAACCGTTGTTTTGAGCCTGATAGCCTGCCTGAATCGCTTGCGTTCCGCCCGCAACCCCTTGCACAATAAAAAAACCGGGGGTACTGCTCCCCCGGAATTCCTGAACCTGCTTATTCGTTTGCAATCAATCGAAATGCATGGGTAATCGGCGCTTGCTCCGTGACGGCCGCTTGCGGAAGTTCAACCAACAGCCCTTCGTCTGTGCGATTGAACTCCAGACGCCCGCCCGTTCCGACGAGCTCAATCCGTGCTGCACTTCCTGTGTAAGGAATGACCGTCTGCTGACGCACAGGCTCATTCTCATTCTTGTACAGGCGGAAAGCGTAGG
Source organism: Paenibacillus sp. JT31N17 (assembly GCF_056269255.1). Lineage (NCBI taxonomy): Bacteria > Bacillati > Bacillota > Bacilli > Caryophanales > Paenibacillaceae > Paenibacillus > Paenibacillus sp. JT31N17. The sequence goes on along the minus strand of NZ_JBWDNP010000001.1, from coordinate 214,061 downwards.
TTGTGTCTGCCTTGCAGGTGAATGCCCATGCTCCCGTGAAATAAGGGCCGCAAATCCTTGTTCCGTAGATTCCTTCACCATATACGCTGAGCCATGCGCCAAGCTCCTTGATACTGCGCACCGCGCCTCCCGGAAGGCGTCCGTCCGGCTGCGGCCCGACGTTCAGCGCCAGGTTCCCGCCCTTGGCCACCACCTCCAGGAGGATGTGAGCCAGCTGTCTTGCCGTCTTATAACGGTCATCGAATCCGAAGGCAAAGGAATTCCCGACCGTAATACAGCTCTCCCACGGGATATTCATCGGCCGATCCGGTATCGTCTGCTCCGGGGTTACAATATTCTCGTAGGGACCTCCGACCGTACGGTCCGCGGCCAAGAGCCAGGGCTGCGTCTTCCGAGCCTTCTCAACGACCTCACCCAGCCGGATATCCTGGCCTCTTCGGCCCGCCCGCACCCAGCCCGCATCCAGCCACAAGCATTCGATCCGGCCGTATTTGGTCATCAGCTCCATAATCTGCTCATGCGTGAATTCCACGAACTTCTCCCACAACCAGGGATATTGTTCCGGATCATAGGAAGGGCCGCGCCACATATGCCGCCCGCGCTCCATACCGGGCGCCCAGTAATAAGGCGTATGCCAGTCCGCCTTCGAGAAATAAGCCGAGATTCCCAATCCCTTGGCGCGGAAAGCGTCAAATAGCTCCCGGCAAATATCCGCATATCGATGGGTATGAAACGGTGTATCCGGACCTGTAATGCGATAATCGGTCGTATGCGTATCCCACATGCAGAACCCGTCATGGTGCTTGGTGGTAAACAGAAAATATTTGAAGCCATTGTCTGCGGCAAGCTCTGCCCATTTCTCCGGTTCAAACCGGATCGGGTTAAAGGTTTTGTTCAGATCGAAGTATTGGCGCTTGAACGCCTCCATGTCGTCGATCCAGTCGACGTCATTGCGGGACCAATCCCCGTCATCATCACTTAACGCCCAGGATTCTACCAGTCCAAGCTGTGAATACGGCCCCCAATGCATCATGAGGCCGAGCTTCTGGTCCTTGAACCATTCCAGGCGTTCATTCAGCAGCGGATCCTCCGGCTTGACCCATTCTTCCTCTTTGCTGAAATTGTGCACGCCGGATTCAACCACCTGTTCTTCCTGATCCGGCTGTGTATCCTTCGATTCGCTCATCGCATTCATTCCCTTCCTGCTACGCTGATGTTCACAACCAACGTATACCCTTTTCCCCGGAACAGCACAATTCTCAATAATCGTTTGCTATGCTATTTTCCATTTGCTCCTCCTGAATCCGGTGAAAAGACGGGGGTGTTGTGGTGACTTCCACTTTACACGAATCCATCATGGCCTCTTTGTTTTTCTTGCTGTCGCACTTCATATTACAATCCGTCAACTATAAATAAAGTTTCGCCTTCCTTTAAATCCAATTCATGATTGTTAATCAAAATGATATGGTTATTTGCCCATTCAATATCAGCTTGATCCACTCTTCGTTCACTATAAATCTTTTTCTTAAACCAGAGAGGTCCGTTTAATTCGCCCAATATTCCGAACGTCCCCATGGCCCCTGCATCGGTATAGTAAAAATCGATCGTATAATGGTTGTCTGGGGAGTGTGCCGTTTTCAAAAGCACTTTTGCTCCTGAAAATATGATTGTGAATGATAGGGCAATTAATAGAACGAAGGATAATGCTACTGAAAGAAGCACAGTTAACCAACTTCTCATTCTTGCAAACCAGCTGGATTTATCTTTAAAACCTTTAATAGCTAAGATCAAAGCGAGAATGGACAGTAATAAAATCATATAATTAGGCGGGGCAATCAACCAAGTGTCGTGAACATTCGAATATACAGAATATGCTGTTGTCAGGGAACAAAATAAACTTAAAAAGAAGGAAACGAGATTATACTTGGATGGCCGATTTTTCAATTTATTTTCCTCCTTGTATTTGTATAATCTATATTCCTCAGACTGCATTTCCCCCCACAACTGCCGATAAACGTCTCAAAGGACTGCCATCCGGCAGCCCCTCTGTTTGTTAGAATAATATTTCGCTGCTTTCTTTAATCTTTAAGATTACAACTTTCTGACGTCCTTGCCCAGTTTGCTTTAAATCAGTCCATCATGGCTTGCAACAATGCTTTTATCCTCGAATCGCGTGGAGAGAACGACGAGGGTCGACGAAAATCCGAATGTGTTGCACGTTTCAAGGAAGGTTTCCAAGGTTTCGCTTGTTTCGGTTACGACCTTCATTAAATAATTATACTCTCCGCTGGTTCTGTAGAAATCGACTATCTCGGGGGCAGTTTCGCCGAAAGCTTCAAACTCCTTGCATTTGTTCGATTTAAACAGTACAAACGCGGTTGTATACTTGCCAAGCTTAGACGGGGAAAGCTCCGCCCGATAGCCCGTGATGATGCCCTGATCCTCCAGCTTCCGAAGCCGTTCCGTTACAGCAGGCTGCGACATCGCGATTATTCGGCTCATCTCGGAAATCGTAATCCTGGCATTATCATGAAGTGTTGACAATATTTTATAATCAATGTGATCCATGACCAGAGCACCTCATTTTTATAAGTCAGGGTCGGAAAACAACGATAGAATTAAGTTTTCAGACCATAAACCCCTTAATAATCTCATTTAAATTGTAGGGCAATTCCAATAAAATGTCACTAACAACCAGTGAGGGAGAATGAAAACGATGAGAATGACATCAAACGAAACCAGAGCGGCTGAAGGGTTGAACTTTTTCACAACCGGTGACGGAGTTCGGATTGCTTATCAAATCAACGGATCAGCCGGTAAACCGGTATTGATGCTTGCAAACTCCATCGCCACCTCAATGAGCATGTGGGATGGCCAGATAACTGAATTTTCCAGGTATTTCCGCGTGCTTCGCTACGACTATCGGGGGCATGGCGAATCGGACACGCCCGCCGGTCCGTATTCGTTCGACAGATTGGGACGGGATGTAATCGAACTGCTCGACGCGCTTCACATCGACCGTGTGCATTTCCTCGGGCTGTCGCTGGGCGGTGTCATAGGACAATGGCTCGGCATCTACGCTCCCGGGCGTGTCGACCGGCTGATTCTGAGCAATACCTCCTCCTACCTGGGGCCGCCCGGGCAATGGGAGAGCCTGATCGCCTCTGTGCTGCAACCAGAGAAAAGGACAGAATTCGCTGATATGTTCATGAAGAACTGGTTTCCTTCGCATATGCTGGAGCCGCAGAACCCGCTCGTCACGTTGTTTCGCAGGATGGTGCTCGCTACTCGTGCGCAGGGAATTGCAGGAAGCTGGGCTGCGATCCGTGACATGGATATGCGCCGGACAGTCGCCCTTATCAGCAGCCCGACACTTGTCATTGCCGGCCAGTATGATACAGTGACGCTTCCCAGCCACAGCGAATTGATCGCTGAGACGGTGCCAAACGCAAAACTCGTCATACTGCCCGCAGTTCACCTGTCGAATGTGGAGTATCAAGCCGAATTCCTGAGTGCCGTGTTCGAATTCCTGCAATCGAAATAAGGAAAAGCTGTTATGCGCTTTTGCTTACTATTGCACGATTCTACCCGTTCAGAAGGGCTGCCCAAGAGGCAGCCCTTTATCCGTTAAATACGGTTCAAATTTCTTCGTTATGACGTACATCTCTGACTATCTCCAACTCGTCCCAATAAATAGGCGTACCCCAGAAAGGAAAGAGCGTCTCGAATAGCACCCTCTTCTGTTCCAAATTACCCGAATAAGTGTCCACGCCTTCAAACAGGACCTTGGCACGATAGCCGCGATGATGCAATTCTTGGAGAGTGCTCAGAACGCAGATTTCGAGCACCAGTCCGATCAAGACAATGTCTTGCCCGGAGCCCGGTGGTCCGATTGTTTCGGACAACCACTGGCTGAAACCATTTGGCGAGGGATACGGGACACCCGGAAGATCATTCGCTTTACCGGCACCTTCACGAATCCACATCGGCGACGGTTCGGACTTCACCCATGTAGACGGGTGTTTGATGTCGTCGGGGATGAGAGATTCATACCCCCACATACCCGGGACACATACAGAAGTATTCTTTCCAGGCTCGGCAGCACGATAATCCGAGAGAATCTCAACAATCGTGTAACCTCGCCCGCGGACAAACGGGAATAATGTGTCCCTGATGAATTGCACGCACGGGCGCCGGCTGTAATGGGCGCCACCTGCAGTGGCGAAGTCGTTCTGCAGATCGATAGACAGGAATACGACTGACATATTGCACCTCCGTAGGTCATACCTTTTGTGCTGGAAGATACCGTACTGCATAATTTCCCCAATATGCTCAAAACCAATATTAACATATGATCCTGCTTTCCGCCCGTTAGTGTGGAAAGGTAGTCGACTGACACCTGAAACTTTCGGCTTTTGTTATACTAAGTAATGGTGATTGCTTAGACTGTCAAGGGAGGGGAGATCGGTTATGTGGGGAGAGACGACGAAAAATCAACCAACCCCAGGAAGTTAATTTATTCTATCCGTTACTTTAATGGATAAGAGGAGCTGCCGCGTAGCAAGCCCCTCCACTGTTAAAGCATCAAGTATACCCTTGTCGCACCGCAATAATTATGATGAATAATCAGCAGCTGTCGCGGTACTTGCCCGGCGTAATGCCCTCTACCTTCTTGAAAACGCGGATCAGGACGAGATCGTTCGCATAGCCAACCTTTTGGGCAATTTGGGCGATCGTTAAGTCTTTTGTGGAAATCAGTCTTTTTGCCTGATGGATACGACATTGTGCAATGTAATCGGTGATGTTCTGCCCGCTCGTTTTCTTGAAAAAAGTCGAGACATACTGTGGTGTCCGGTTGAATTGTTCGGCAATCATATTAAGTCCCATATACGGATCGGAGTAATGATTATCGATAAAAGCAGTCATTTCCTGAAGCAGCTGATCGCTATGGCAGCCCCGGTCGGCTTTGAGCGAAAGGGTCAGCGACAGAAACATTTGCTTCATCTGTACATGCATCTCTTCGGCCGTTGCACAGGCCAATATGGTTGTAATGGCTTCGAATTGACCGTCAACCTGCTCTCCGAGCCGTGCCCTTGTAACGTTAATGAGCTTCAAATGCGTGCTTGCCAAATCAAAAAACAGGCACCGGGCGAGTCCGGGTGTAATCGGATTGGAAGTGAAATTGACCGCATACAAATTATTCAACAGCTTGCCGACGCTTTCCGCATCACCGCTGCGGACATAATTCATCAATTGTATTTCTGTCTCCATGGGATAATAGTAGTTCTGATCTTTGCAGTTTATTTCGTGAAAATATATAATCGCGCTCCCTTTGATCATCTTATACTCCATAGCCGCGAGCGCCTCAACATAAGCGCTCCCGATCCGCTGCCATCCTTCGTGAATGTTGCTGACGGCCAGGGTAATGGCGATTTTGAATTGGTGCTCCACCACCTCCTTGAGTGTACTGACGAGCTTCTCCGTATCCTGCATGGCTTCGTTCAGACGATTTTCCTTGAAATTAAGCAGAATGACGAGACGATCGCGGTCGAGTTCAATACAGTATCCGGCATGATGCTCGTGAATCAGATCGGTACAAATATTCGAAATGACAAAACGGGTCAACGCCCATTGCCGCTCGGAATGCTCTTTGGAAAATTTCCCGGCCTGATCGACCTGGATCAGAATAACTGCAAATGACCCGGACACAAACTGGATGTTCATAAAGTCGAGCGAATGGCTAAAATCTTCCGTGTGATCCACAAGTCCTCTTATGAGCCGGGACAAAAAGTTCGCCCGCATGACGGGCGTCTGCTGTTTCAGCATCCCTTGCAAATTTTTCTGTTCAATGAGTACGCTTTCAAAAGATTCCTGGATGTATTCGTATTCATTGGATATATGCGATTGTGCTGCAGTGCGGCCTTTTACGAAAGCCTTGAGCATTTGCTTTACCGGTCTGTAGTTGTGGTAAGCCATCAAATACGAGGCCACCAGCCCCCCTGCCAAATAAACCGCGAACAGCCAAATCGCCGTGACCTTGACCGAATTGACCTTCTGCATGTACAGGTCCCGCGGCATGACGGAAATGTATTTCCAACCGATTTGTTTGGAGGATGTGTAGGAAACCATCAGATCCAGTCCATTTTTCTTATAAGGGAAAAACCCGGGTTTATCCTGCATTTGCCCAAAAACCTGCTTGCTGAGTGGAACCTGATCCGTTGTCCCGGTCAGCACCCTTTGATTGGCGTCGATAATGTAGATATTGCTTCGGTTGGCTGACTCGATTTGCCGTATCATTTCTTTGACCTGCTTTTCATTAATCAGCACGACAAGACTTCCCTTGACGTCTGACGTGCCTTGTATGGGAATGAGAGACTGAACATACGTGATCACTTGAATGGGTTGTCGTTCCAGGCTTGCCGTGAGAGGAAGACCTCCGTCCTGGATAAGTGTTTGGGAAGGCAAGTAATCCCTATTGTGATTGCTCTCCAGTACCTCCTTGCGCCAGGACTCATAATTCATGTCCTTATAGCTGTAGTAACTATTGTAGAACGTTCGGGAATCCGTGCGGACTCCCGGTTTAAGAATGGTATCGCTTCCTTTGAAATAAACGTAGTAATCCTCGATAAACTGCCCGCTGAAGCTTCTATAGCGGTTTAAATAATCCGAAATAAATTCAATGTACTTGTACGATGATTCATCCGCCAGATCGTTGTTCAACAGCAGATCCATTTTGGGGTTCAACGCGATTTGCTGCGACAACTGATCGACTTCTTTCACGCTGCTGTCCATGGACAGCCTGAGCTGCTCCAGCATGGCAAGGTTGGAACGGTTGGCCTGATCGACCATCGCCTTTTCCACCCGTGAATACAAGACGCCTCCGATTACAACGGGAAACACAAGAAAGCAAATGTAAGAAATCAGCAAAGTCATGAACACGCTTCTCCGGCTGCGCCGCCTCTTTAACCGGAGAAATTGAATGACAAAAGGAATCATAGGGGTCCCTTTCTTCACTTAAAATGCCTTTCCTCACTAATTCGTGGAAAACCGTCCCATTTCCTTCTGTTCATCCATGTTTTCACTCCTTAATCGCTCCAATCATGACGCCTTTGACAAAATATTTTTGCAAGAACGGATAGAGACACAAAATCGGCAGGGTCGATACAATGATGGTCGCATACTTGATCGTTTCCCCAATCGGCATTTTGTCCCCGACGGAGGCGCCCGTCATCATCGCGTCCGTGCTGTTTGTAATTAATATTTCCCGCAAAATAAGCTGCAGCGGATATAACTCGCGGTCACGCAAGTAGATCAATGCGGAGAAGTATGAATTCCAGTGTCCGACCGCGTACCATAATATCATCACGGCAATGACAGGCATGGACAGCGGGATAACGACCCGGAACAATATGGTCAGGTCGTTCGCTCCGTCGATTTTGGCGGATTCCTCCAGACTGACGGGTATTGCTTGAAAAGCCGTCCGCATGATGATCAGATTAAAAGTGCTGATCGCCCCTGGAATGAGCAGCGCCCAAGGCGTATTCAACATACCGAGATTGCCGATCAGCAGGTAAGAGGGAATTAGGCCTCCGCTGAATACCATCGTAATGACAATCATGAACATGATGTGATTTTTAAAATACAAATTGCGGCGAGAGAGCGCATACGCCCCCAGCGAGGTCATGAACAAGTTGATTGCGGTACCTGCCAGCACGTAAAATAGCGTGTTTTGATAACCTTTGGCAATCATGGGATTATCGAATACCGCTTTGTATGCCGACAAATTAAATCCGCGCGGTGCGAACAAGAGTCCACGGTGCTGAGCGACCTCCGAGGGATCGCTGAAGGAGGCAAAGAGGACATAAAGAAACGGATAAAGCGTTATAAAGCAAAGCAGCAGCATGAGAATGACGTTGAACACGTCAAAGCTCTTCTCCCCCAAACTCCTTTTAATCATGAGTTCCCTCCTTTACCAGAGCTTATTTTCGCTCACTCGTTTACTGACGGTATTCGAGATGACAATCAGTGCAAAGCTTATGATTGAATTAAAGAGACCTACGGCAGCGGTATACCCGTAATTGGCCTCCAGAATCCCTTTGCGGTAGACGAATGTCGAGATGACGTCCCCGGTTTCGTAGGTCTGGGGGTTGTACATAAGCAGGACCTTCTCGCTGCCGACGCTCATCATGGATCCCACATTCAAGATCAGTAAGATCACGATGGTCGGCATAATGCCGGGTATGGTAATATGCAGAACCTGCTTCAATCGGCCTGCCCCATCGATTTTGGCGGCTTCGTAAAGCGTTGGGTCAATATTGGCAATGGCGGCCAAATAAATGATGGATCCCCAGCCTACACCTTGCCAGACGCCGGATGAAACATATAAGAAACGAAACCATCCGGGCTCCCGGAAAAAAGCGATTGAATCCAGTCCCAGAAATCCCATTATCTGGTTGATAAGTCCGTCACGGGCCAAAAAATCAACCATCATCCCGACCACGACAACGATCGATATGAAATGAGGCAAATACGAAATCGTTTGTACGGAACGTTTGAATAGGGTGCTGCGAATTTCATTGAGCAGAAGAGCCATAAGGATAGCGGCCGGAAAACCGAACAACAGCTCATAAATGTTAATCAGGACCGTATTACGGACAAGACGCCCAAAATAATAACTGCTGAAAAACTCTTGGAAGTGATTGAATCCGATCCAGGGACTGCCGGCAATCCCTTGTCCGGGACTGAAATCCTTGAAGGCGATTTGCAAGCCGTACATGGGTCCGTAATGAAAGATAACGTAATAAGCGACAACGGGCAGCACCATCAGATAGATCAGTTTATTAACCTTTAGATCCTTTCGTATGGTGCGCCAGGCACTGTCCTTTTTCAATACTGCGGTTTTGTGTACCGCAGGCTCCGTTTGCATGACGGGCATGAATATTCACTTCCTCTCGATCGCTTACGATGATTCCCTGAAACTGCCGGGAGCTAATTACGCATGCCCCATCCTCCGGAGAATCGAACGGCCGATTATTTACGGTTGTTGTACCTTTCCAGGGCGGCCTGCTGGATTTTCAGAGCCTCATCGAGGCCCATGCCCTGTATGGTTTGGACATAATTATCGAAGCTTTCGATCGGTTCGGCTCCCATGACGAACTTGTTGAACATTTCGTCCTTGTAGGTATTAATGTCCGCCATAATTGACGCGAACCGGCTGCTTTCATCCTTGGTCGGGGTTACGAGCGGCATCTTCTTCTCGTTGCTCGGTTCAGACCATACCGTAACCGCATCTTTCTGCTCTGGCAGCGCTAAATATTGTTCCAAATAACGCTTGTCCTGAATGAACGGACCATCCCAGGACGCCCTGTTATGGCGGGCCATAGCTTGCTGTACCGGCAGCCCGTCAGCATTTTTCGAGATGTCATCCGTCCATTTGGGATAGCCGTCAACCAGATTGTAGCTTATGCCTTCCGTTCCGAAGTTGAACAGCATGTGCCCTTCTTCGGAATAACCATAATCGAGCCATTTGACCGTTTCAATCGGGTTCTTGTTGCTTGTTGTAATCGCCGCTCCTCTTCCGTTGAACGCAAAATCGAGCTGCCCGAGCTCCGGCTTGTCGCCCGGATTCAGCACGGGATACGGCACGGCCGCCAGCTTGAAGTTCGGATCTTTATCCTTCATCAGGTTGGAATATTTTCCGATTCCGCCACCAACAAGGAGTACGGCGGATCCGACTTGATTGCCCGTGATTTTGGCATCGTACAGCTTATCATCCGTCGCTGCATAATCACGGTCCAGAAGGCCTTCTTTATACCATTTGTTCATCGTCATCAGGAATTCCTTGAATTCGGGCTGAACCGGACCGAACTTGACGGTTCCCTGGTCCTGGTAGAAGCCGTTGGTTATGCCGTATGCGCCAATGAATGCATATGTTCCGAGTTCTGCAACCCGCAGCAGCAGAGGGATTTCATCCGGCTTGCCATTGCCGTTCGGATCCTTCTCTTTAAACGCTTTCAAAACGTTATACCATTCGTCGATCGTCGTTGGTGTTTTCAGCCCGAGCTTATCCATCCAATCCTGCCGGACTGCAGGTCCCTGGAACACCTGCAGCTCTTTGCCATCCCGGATAAACGGGAAGGATATGATGCTGCCGTCGTCTGTAGTAATTTGCTTACGCCAATCCGGATGCGAGTCGAGCAGTTGTTTAAGGTTAGGAGCGTATTTATCGATATAATCATTCAATTTAATAATAGTGCCGTCTTTGACCGCCTTCTCCGGACCGCCGGGGAAGCTCGTCGTCCAATGATATTCAATGACATCAGGAAGCTTGCCCGATGTAATCATTAAGTTAAACTGCTCTGCATCCTGTCCTTGAGGCGGATGCTGGAAATCGACCTTGACTCCGGTCTTTTGTTCCAGTCCTTTATATAGTTCGATTTCGTTATAACTTTTCATAGTTGCGGACGCTTGACCGGCCATGCCTGTCCAATACGTCAGACTGGTCAGCTTTGGAACCTCTGCCGGATCAGTAGTTGCTTCTTGGGCAGGACTGGATGAGTTACATCCAGCCAAAAGGGATGCTCCCAAGCATGTAATGAATAGAAAACTTGAAACCTGTTTCTTTTTTGTCATGAATCTATTACCTCCTTTTTCTTATCACCCGGAATCAAACACTTATCAAAGCTGCAAGGTATAGATACCTGGTGTCACCTAAGCGTAATCGCAACACTTGAAATAGGCTATAAACGATATTTAATGTCGACCTCTATTTTTATAATTTTGAACATGCAATTTTTCATCCGGGCTGTTAAAACTAAAGGTTTATAGCAAAAATCGATCCAGAAAACAAGAAAAGCCCACCTCATGGCGAGCTGATTCCCGGTCTGCGAACGTTGAGTAAATACAAGCAGCCTGATCGCTATAGTGGCAACAACCAATACGCCAACTTATCTGATGCAGCGAAAAAACCAGTCCCCCTCAGGGGACTGGTTTAGCCTCATGAATCCTAATTTTCAGGATGTCCAATTCTCAAAAAAGCATAATAAATGCTTATTACTTGTGAATCCAGGTTAATAGCCCTTAGCATCTCACAACCATTTTGGGAGGTAGAAAAATTTATGTTCAAGCGTATGGATGAAATAATGATTGAGATACCTTCTGTCGAGAAACCCGATCCCAATGCTGCTGCAGCCATTCAAGAATTGTTAGGCGGGAAGTTCGGCGAAATGTCGACGTTAAACAATTACCTCTACCAATCCTTTAATTTTCGTTCAAAAGAAAAACTAAAACCTTTCTATGATTTAGTTATGAGCATAACGGCGGAAGAGCTTGGCCACGTCGAGCTGGTTTCTCATGCTATTAATAACTGTCTGAGAGGCTCAACCGATTATAAAGAGCCGGACAAGACTCCTCTCGGTCCGGTCAAAGACTCGCGCTTGTCTTACCACTTTTTAGCCGGAGCGCAAGGTGCGATGCCTTTTGACTCCATGGGGAATCCCTGGACGGGCGCCAATGTCTTTAACAGCGGAAATTTAGTGGAAGACCTGCTTCATAACTTTTTCCTTGAGTGTGGCGCCAGAACACACAAAATGAAGGTATATGAAATGACGGATCATCCTGCTGCCCGTGCAGTCGTTGGATTTCTCCTTGTAAGAGGGGGCGTTCATGTTGTGGCGTATGCCAAAGCACTGGAAATCGCAACAGGAGTCAATGTAACGAAATTGGTGCCGATACCGTCATTGAGCAATAAATCGTTTAATGAAGCCAGAAAATACGAGGAAAAGGGTGTTCACACGAAGCTGTACACGTGGAGCGATAATGATTTTAATGCAATTGATCAGATCTGGAAAGGAACGCACCCCGAAGATGGACTCCCGCTTGAGGTTATCCAAGGCGTACCAAAAGGGGTACCCATTCCAGAAGCCCCTTCTGCCGAAGAGGAATTTGCACCCGGAATCTCCGAAGATGATTTTAAAGCCATAGCCAAACGACTTAAATTAGCCGGTAATATTAAAGAATAGCCGCAGCCGTATGAATGTGCTCTTATCATCTCAAATCTCATTATGAAAGCTGTTCAGATTTTCTGGACAGCTTTCGCTTCTCATGGAGGAAGAGTTTATTATGCTGCGTAATCATGGACAAAAGGTAGGTAAAAGGACGAACAGGCTAACCGCCCTTTTATCCATGACAGGATGCATTTAATGCCGTCCATTACGCTAGAGGCTCTTACTTGACGTATTCAGCCATTACAATATTTCGATATACCCTTCTGTTCCATGCACGCGAATTCGTTGCCCATCCTTTATCAGTCTGGTAGCATTATCCACTCCGACAACGGCCGGCAAGCCATATTCACGCGCGATAACTGCTCCATGGGTCATCAGTCCGCCAACTTCGGTGACCAGGCCTTTTATGGATAAAAATAACGGTGTCCAGCCAGGATCAGTAAAGGAGGTGACTAATATATCTCCATCTTCCAGATCGGCATATTCCATATTTAAAATAACACGCGCTCTTCCTTCTATCACTCCGGAAGAAACAGGCAGACCAACAATCGCATTGGCCGGCAAATTTTCTCGTTTGTACTCACCTGAAATGATTTCACCATCAGACGTCATGACACGCGGGGGAGTTAGTTTTTCGAAAAATTTGTAATCCTCTTTTCGTTTGCTGATGATCTGATCATCAAGTTTGTTTGTGCGTACGACTTCATGAAGTTCTTCAAAAGTGAGATAGTACGTATCTTCTTTGTCATGGATAACGCCAGCTTGAACGAGTTGTTCGGCTTCTTTCAGCAAAGCCTGCTTATAAACGAAGTAGCGGCTTACTATGCCGTATTTTGGATATTCCCGGTAGCCGATGAAATTGCGGATGAGGTCGATCATTCGTTTTGTTTCTTTGGCTTTTTGTTCACCATCCGGTAATTGCTTCAATCGTTCTATTAACTCTTGTTCTTTTTCCAAAGCCTCCTGGCGCCCTTGCTCAAATTTTCGCTTGCCGGCATTAGGCTCAAAGTTCTTGATGTTACCAAGAATCATAGGGACAAGTGTAATTGGTTTTTCATTCCAACGGGTTCTCGTAATATCGATTTCTCCGGTGCATCGCATTCCGTATTTGCTGAGATAATCATAGATAGCGTCTTGGGTTTCCCTTCCTCCATCAAGCTTAACCAGTTCCTCCAGAAAGTTATCTTCTTTTGCATGCTGCAAATAATCAATCACCTCTGGATAAGGGCGAATCACATCCGCGACATCCAATAGCGCCAGACCCATTTCCGAAGTAATATTATTGGGTACAGATTGAGAAAGTGTATCTGCTGCGTTTTTTTCGCCTAACCACTCGTTCATGTTTTCATTAATCCATGATGTAGCATTTATAGCAGCCATAAACACAGCCGAGCTTTGTGGGTCAAACAAGATCTTCTTTAATTGCTGGAGATCTTCCAGAATAAAATCAAACAATTCCGATCCCGATTTCGCTTGAATGTTTTGTTTTAACTCTTCTATCGATGTTTGACTGCGCTTAATCAAATCAGAAACGATTGTCGGATCGTTCTCGAATTGTGGCAGCATATCTGTATTACTTCTACCCAGAATCGGTGCTGTTTGATCATTTGGTAACAATTTTATAAAATCTCGTTCTATTATGGTCATGAGTGCGCCTATTATGAGCGGATCGGATGCCAGGGTATTTAATAAAGCTTCCCGGCCGGCAGGTGTAGCCAGCCTGGGTGCAACATCAACAAACAACCTCCCGCCGGCTTTACGCATAGGTGCAGGCGTAATTAACAGGTAGAAAGACAACCCCAATGGTTTTATGGGATCTAACATCATTTGTTGATGACCAACAGACAGATAGACGTGATTTTCTTGGGTATTCGCTTCAGGGATCGGGTATAAAGTAGTGATCGGCCGACTCTGGACAATATAAAATGTATCATCAGCCAAACACCATTCGATATCTTGCGGGCTACCAAAATAAGCTTCGATCTGTCTTCCGATGTGTGCCAGCTGTAAAATTTGTTGCTCAGTAAGTGTTTGAGAATTCTGCTGATCAGGATCGATCTGCTTTGTCTCTGTTCCGCCTTCTTTCCTTCCATAGATAGCCAACTTTTTGGTTGCTATTCGCTTATCGACGATTTCCTCTTCCCTCACTTTATAACAATCAGCAGAGACCAAGCCGGAGACCAGCGCTTCTCCAAGTCCAAAACTGGCATCGATGGATAGCAGCTTTCGGCTTCCAGTAATGGGATCAGCGGTAAATAAAATCCCTGAAGCCTGCGGGAAAACCATCCTTTGAACGATAACGGATAAATAAACTTGACCGTGATCGAATCCATTCTGCATACGGTAGATTACCGCGCGCTCCGTGAACAGGGAAGCCCAGCATTTGCTGATATGCTGCAGGATCGCATCTTTGCCGATGATATTTAAATAGGTATCTTGTTGACCGGCAAAAGAAGCATGCGGCAAATCCTCAGCAGTAGCGCTAGAACGCACGGCATAAGCATGTTCATCGCCAAACCGGGATAGATAGAGAGCAACGGCATTCACAACATCGGAAGGGATTTCTATCTCCGTAATGATTTGACGCAGCTTCCTGCTGATTTCACCAATTTGTTCTCGATCCTCTACTTTTAGCATGGTTAGATGATCCAACAAAGCATGATACCTTTCGTTTTGATCGATGGCTTTTTGGTACCCCGCTGTTGTAACACAAAATCCTTCCGGTACTTGTATCCCTTGAATTTTTGATAATTCCCCTAAATTCAACCCTTTTCCGCCAACAAGCCAAAGCTGCGTTTTTTCCATTTCCTGAAAATCGAGAACCAAAGAACTCATTCAACATCTCTCCTAACTGTTAAATTGAGAAAAAACATTTGACAAGAGTTTACCGGCATGGTACACTAAGAGTGTAAGATGAAATAATCATGCCAACATGACTTTACGGAGTCGTGATCTGATTATATCATCGTGTCTGTTTATATGCAATATAAAAGAACCTGATAAAACCACCCAGGTTCTTTTTTGTATTCCCTCTATCATTAGTCACATCAAAAACCATGGTTCGAGCGGAACTCCGTCACTTGCAGCCTACCGAAATCCTAATCATCTAATCCCTTTCCATTGAGGATGTGCACAATATATTTTTCAACCCTTGATTCTCGAGTTTTGGATTGCTTGGGTGTAGAAAAATGCAAAATATATGCTCTTTGCCGTCCCGGCGTCAATGCTTCAAAAGCCGTTTTTAAATCGGGGATTTCAACGAATTTATTGTCTAATTCTTCAGGTATGATATATTCCGTATTCTTTTTATAGTTCACTTGCAAGCCGGCTTTTTCAACTTCAATGGCTTCATCAATATATGCTTTCAACATAAGCTGCATTTCATCGATATCTTGAACATTGGTGAACCGAATTTGGCGCGCTGCCTGAACATTCTCCGTTTGCTGGATTAGGATCCCATGAGGATCTTTTAATAACGCGCCTTTGTGAAACAGAAGCGCGCAGTAATCCTTAAAACCATGGATCAAAACGATGTTTTTATTGTCAAGCGTGTAACAAGGATGCATCCACTTAAAATCCTCGGTCAGCCCGCAGTCAAGAACGATATCTCTCAATAGCTCGAATTCTTCCTTCCACTTCTTAAGCTTGTTAAAATAAGGATCAATCTTAGGATTCCTTTCACCTTTTATCATAAAGGTACCCCCTTCAGCTTTTTGTTTTAACTTGCTTGATTGCGGTCGATAGATCAAATGCCGCGGTTCACAAGGGCTTCATACGGCCCTTGTTGCCAATGCCGTTTCAAGCTCGCCGCACCATTTTCCCCAACCATATCTAGCGCCTTCGAGACCTTGTACATTGGCGAATCCGGTTTGTTCAAGATGAAGGTTAACCTTTCCGTCCCCTAAATCCTGCAGCGTCCAGGTGACCGTGTGCTTCTCCCCTCCGCTGGACCAAGTATAGGATACCCGGTTTGGTGCGTCCACGATCAGCACTTCTCCGTCGATAATGCCATCCCAATATTCGGACGGCTGCGTGCGAAACTGAAAACGGTGTCCGACGACGGGCTCAAAATCATTTTCCATCGCCTGACCACTGTGGATGTTGACCACCCACCTGGCTAGCTTGCTTGAATCGGTTATGGCGGACCAAAGTTTTTCGATCGATGTCGTGTACTGAAAATCCAAGGATAATGCTAAACTCATTCTTCTTCCTCCTCCAATAGTTGGCTCAAGCGCAGCATATTCGTACTCCAGAACTTGCCGTAGAAGCCCACCCAATCTTGAATTTCTCTGAGCGGAGAGGCGTTCAGCCTGAATCGCGTTTCTCTGCCGACTTTTCGGTCTAGGACCAGTCCCGCCTCTTTAAGGATTGTCAAATGTTTGGATACCGCTGTGCGGCCCATTTGAAACTGTGCCGTTAATTCATGAAGCGGTATCTCCTCTGCCTCTGCCAACAGACGAATCAGCCGGCGCCTTGTTGGATCAGCAATCGCATCAAACACATCCCGCAGCTGGTTGTTCTCGCTCACAACACCCTCTCCATTCTGTAGTAGAAATCTTCTGGCGGTACCAATGGACAGCCGTTTATTTCACCGACAACCTAAAGTTTGCGGCTCTTCGGACGCAGCGCCCAAGAGGCGATATTTAGTGCAGCATATGAAAGCGGTAGAATAATATTAAACCCGTAATCACCATAATCGTCAGCAAACACATGAGATAAAGCCGCACCAGTCATTAAAAAGAAGATACCAGCGTGAGCCCATTCTTTAAGCTGAGGAAAACCTGGCACGACGAGAGCGATGACTCCAAGCACTTTCCAAATCCCGAGAATGGTCAAGATGTACAATGGGTAATTAATATTCGTCACCAACTCGACGTTTCCCCCATATTGCATCAATTGCCCGATACCACTTAACATAAGAGCTGCTGCGAGCAGTATTGTGACTGTCCAATAAGCAAGCATTTTTCCTCGGGGCTGGATTTGTACCATCGCGGTTGTTTCCCTACCAATGATCGTACTCATTCTGGTTCCTCCTCATAATGGTTGATTCAAGCGGACGATTTTCTTGCTCCAAACTTTCCAATGACTGGCTCCCAATTGGACACCATATGGTGACGATTTGATTATAGGACACCATTGAGTGTCCTGTCAACAACATTTTTAAATTCCCCTGAAAACGTCTGTAAGCCATGTGTGACAACATTTTATGCCATTTGGCTCTTTGGCTCTTTGGCTCTTTGGCTCTTTGGCTCTTTGACTAAATGTTAATAAGCCTCGGCGCGCTAATGCCAAAGCTTTTGATTACGGCTCCATTCTTTTTGGACAGATCTCAATCCAGGCATTTGGCAAAGCGCTCCGTAATTTGGATGCCTCTGTGCCAATCCGTTCCTCCGTCTTCAATCGTCCAGCATGCCTCAAGCACACCCCGCGCCACACCCCACATCGCAATTCGGCGAGGGTCAAGACCGAGACGATCGGCCATTATCGCAATCCGGCCCCGCAGAACCTGCTCGCAGTTGCCGCCTCGATCCTCATAATTAAGCAGATACTGGATAGTATCAAAATGGATGTCACCCAAGATGCCTTTGGGATCAATGACAACCCATTGCTCTTCACCTTGGCGAAGGATGTTTTCATGATGCAGATCGCCATGCAGCAGAAGATGCTCACTCGTGGTCGTTATGAGATACGCCAGACATTCTTCGGCATTTTCCACCCAGCTCGCAGGCAGCGGCGCGGCAATGGTTACATCGCCTAAGCGCTCGCGGTACCGCTCGATTGCCGCGAAATGCTGTCTCATAGACGGGTACATACTCCCGGTTGGTGAAGGAAGGTGAAGACGGCGAAATACTTCGCAAAAGAGATCCGTCGCGCGTGCATCATCCTGAATTGATGACAACGGCGTGCCAGGGTCGGCACCCTCCAGCAGGGCCACGCCCCACTCCTCGTCTGCATCCAGGACATGAATCGCCCCCCGGCCCTCATAGGCACGAAGCACACTGACTTCCCTAGAAAGCTCATCTTTCATAAAAGATGATTTAAGGACGGCTGGCTTCCCGTCGCTGCGCTTTACTCGAAGCACGAAGTTATAGGATAAATCGGAAAATGGAGCTTCTGCGATAAAGTTGAAACGGCTTTCACAGTCGGCAATCAACCCGGGCAGCGCCTCCGACCATGTTACTCCTTGCTCACCGTGGAGTTCGTGCATTCTTTCAATAAAATTATCAGGGATCACAATCACGCCCAATGCCTCCTTTTAAAGAGTTGTCTGCTTCTTCTCTTCTTCGACATGAGGTATTGTAAAATCCTGTTTCGCCGACGCAATTCGGAGTATTATGCTGCTGTATCCTTTTTTAGATTATCAATTGCCCGCTTTTTGCGGCAGGTTCAACCGGATTTCCATGCGGGTTCCCTGGTGAGGCGCGCTGCTGACCTGAATTTCTCCTTTATGCGCCACAACGATGTCATTCGTAATGGCCATGCCCAGACCGGAGCCTTTATGAAGCTCGCCTGTGCTGGTGCCACGGTAATATCTGTCAAAGATGCGTTCAATTTCATCCTCCTTGATTCCTTTTCCGTTATCCTCGACACGGATGACGGCATCGCTCCCGCTTGTCTCCACGCTTACTTGAATGTGCACGGCTTCGTCGTTATGGACGATCGAATTATAGATGATATTGGCGACCGCCCTCCGGATCAGAATGCCATCCACCTTCGCGACGATGACCTCGTCGCTGCAGTGAAAATCGATATTGCGGCTCGCGTACATGGCATCGTTCAGGATGTCAATGACGATATTCCGGACAAGACTGACGATATTTACATTTTTCAGTTTGAGCGCAAGCTCTTTATTCTTCAAACGGGTGGACAGGTTCAGGTCCTCGATGACCTCTTTCAAATACAGCGATTTGCGTTCAATGATTTCTGCATATTCCCTTATTTCCTCGATGGAAAATTGATAGTCCCTGTCCTTGATCATCTCCGCGTATCCTTGTATGGAAGCCAAGGGCGTTTTGATGTCATGCGAAACATTGCCGATCCATTCTTCCTTCATCCGATCAAGCTTTTTTCTTTCGACTTCGTTGGCCTGAAGCTCATTGGAAAGCAAATTGACGTTCAAAAAAACGTCCTTGTATACACCTTCGGGCCTATACTGGACCTTGTAATTTTTATTCGCCATACGCTTGATGGCCTCAATCAGCACATACAGCGGCTGCGTCAGCCGTTTGCTGAACAGATAGCCGATGAACAGCGCGATCAACCCATCGAGGACAATCAGAACGAGGCTGCCGTTTTTCAAAATTTGCCCGGTTTTGCGGATATCAAGCGCTACAACCACCCGCCGCAAATTTGGATCTTTAAACCCGATCAAGTAGCTGTAGCGATGATTTTGAACCTTCTTTTCCCCCACAAAAACCGTTGAAAGGTAGTTAACCTCCAGGTATTTGTAAATATCTATAATATCCAGCGGGGTATATTTGGTTTTAGCCCCCTCAGGGACGCGGTAGCCGTACAGCTGCCTGCCGTCTTCATCCAAAACCTGAATCCATGCTTGATGGCGGGCAAGAAGCTCCTTTCCCCCGTCCGATACCGAGATTCCGGATGGCGAAGCCGCGATATATTGCCCGAAGGAACGCGTCATCGACTCGGCGGAGTTCCCTTCAGTCTGAGCCAGAAAGCCGCTGTTCATCACCAGCAGCGCAATAACCGCCGTGATATTCATGACGATCACAATGACGACAATGAGCACGATGGATACGAGGTATCTTCCGGTCAACTGCCATTTCATCGGTCAATCATCCTCTACGGCCAATTTATATCCCAATCCCTTAACCGTAACCAGATACCGCGGGTTGGAGGGATCGTCTTCGATCTTTTCCCGAAGCCTTCGGACATGAACCATCACCGTATTGTCGAATCCGAAAAACTCCTCGCCCCACACATGGTCATACAGGCTTTCCTTGCTTATAATCCGGTTTGGATGCTTGAGCAGATAGGTGAAGAGGCCCAGCTCCTTCGGCTTCAATTCAAGGAGCATTCCGTTCTTTTTTAATTCGACTTTATGCTCATCCCATTCAAAAGGCCCTGCCTTAATCAAATGCCCCGTCTTCTCCCCTTCCAAAGAGAAATCCTCTCTCCTGAAGCGGGCCTTGATCCGGTAGGCTACTTCTTTTGGACTGAACGGCTTGGTAATATAGTCATCGCCGCCGATCGCGAAGCCCAGAATTTTATCGATCTCTTCGTTTTTTGCCGATAAGAAGAAAATGGGCACATTGGAGACGCTGCGTATTTTTTTGCATACATCGTACCCTTCGCCGTCCGGAAGCATGATGTCCAGAACGACAATATCCGGCTGCCTTCTCTGAAACTCCTGCCAAGCCTCTTCCGCAGTAGACGCCGTGTATACATGTCCGATCCGTTCCTTGATCAATACCGTTTGCAGCAACCTTACAATGTCCGCCTCGTCGTCCACAATGAGCACCTTATGATTGAGCGTCAAACCGTTCACAGCCTCCTTGCCTGGGGTCGGATTCGCTGCCGCGGCAGACAAACCCGGCACATACCCTCATATTACCCTCTCAACAGGTTACTATACAAATGTCCGGCCGCAAGGGTATGCCTTTGCTACTCTGCGAAAAATTTCGAAATGGGGTTGACAAGCTTCTTTTCCGAGATGATTTTTCCCGTCTTTCCCATTTCATAATATTGATAAAAATCGGAGGTGAAATTGAAGACCTTCGACATCTGCGCCGAAATCGGCCCCTCGGCTTCCCCGTTTAACCGATCCTGGTTCCAATAAAAATGGAGCAGCAGGCGATCGTGATTATAGGGGTGCTTGATAATATAGGCACCCGCCGCTTCCGGCTTGCTCATCCTGTCTTTCCAGGAAAAGCCGGTGTCCCCGGAATTTTGGACGATGCCTGGCTTCAGCGCTTGAATAAGCCCGTTCGACTCGGCATTGCCGATCGCGATAATATTGCTGACCGCCAGTTCTTTTCCCATTTCGCTTTTCAACTGCCGGCGGCTTGTGATGACCTCGGGCTGAATTCCGAAGATGGCCAGCATGCTTTTCAGATCGGTGACGAACTTTCCCTGCCCGTCATTATCGCCATCATCGTCGCTCACGACGATGGCCAGCGGTTCCCCCTGCAGCGCCTTGCTAATGATCCGGCTCATCGTTTCAAAGGGAAGGTCCGGCACTTCCAGGGAAGATTCGTATGCCTGCAGGAATATATGATGGGTGTAAGCGGCTTTCTCTGCGTCCGAGAGCCGGTATTCCTGCTTCAGAATAAAATTCGGTTCATGCAGAGACTTGTCCATCTCATCGGCCGCCGCGCTCCCCAATGTATCCTTGACCGTCTGTAAAAGCCCGTCAATCGATGCGTTTTTATATTCGTACCTATTGAAATATGCCTTCATGAACGTATCGAACTTCTCTTCGCCCGCCGTGCGGTACAGCTGGTAAATCGCCTGCCGGCCTTTTACATAAAAAACCGGATTCGCCAAATCGCCAACTTCGCTATTGGATGAGGCGATGGGCACATCGAAGGACGATTCATCGAATCGAACGGCTTGAAAGCCGTTTAAGGCATCTCCCTGTTTCTCAAAAAAATAAGCGCTGGAAAAATCGGCAAAGCCTTCATCCAGAAACGATTCCTGCTCCGAGTTGTTGCCAATTAAGGAATGGAACCACTGATGCGCGATTTCATGGACGAATACCGTATCTTTCGCCGGGTCAGCATTGCCTTGCAGCACGCCCATCTGAATAACCCGGGAAAATTCGACCGCGGCTCCTTCAACGTACGACTCGGCGATCCGGAATTCGGGATACGGGTATTTGCCGTACTTTTCGTTAAAAAACCCGATCGCTTGAAAGGCTTGATCGATATACCGGTCTACAAGCTTTTTCTTATCCGGCTGATTGTCGAAATAATAATATTCGATGGTCAACCCGTCCCTCGTCACGCTCTCCACCTTATAGTCAGGACTTGCAAAAAAGACGAACTCCCGGGTGTTTGCAGCAGTGGCGGATACGGTTTTTCGCCCGGCTTCTTCCCGGTCCTCCTCGGTTGCAATCGTTCCCGGCATCAATACTTGATATGAGTCCGGCACATTGAGATGTACCTGGAAGTTGGAGGAAATGTAATGGTCGGATTCGAATGTTCTGCTGTAAGGCGCTCGATCCCATTGATGCGTACCATCATTATACGTGGACATAACGGGAAACCAATGCGCTCCGTTGATGATGTCCTTATAATGCGACAAGCGCTCCTGGCCATACGGAATTGTGACATCGAAGCTAACCTGCACGCTCGTCACCTCGCCCGGCTTAAGCTCCTGCTTCAACTGAACAGTTAACGCCTGATCGGCATTGTTGTATGTCAACGGCTGACCATCGGCAGCCACCTCCTTTATGTCGATGCCGCCGAGAAAGTCGTCGGGCTTCAATGCCGGATTGTTCTTCAGAATCTCTTCGTTGCTGTTTGCAAAAGTCGCAGACTGGGTGGATGCCGAGCGATTGGCGTCGGCATACGTGTGAAAGACCAATTCCCGCAGCGTATCCTTCGACATATTCCGGTAAGTGACTGTTTCGCTTCCCAGGATATGCATATTCGTTTCATCCAGCCGGGCATCGATCCGGTATTGAACAGGCGCGGGCGCTTCGGCGATATTCGCGGCTTCCCGGGCAGCCGCTGCCGGCTCTGTAATGGCGGCCGGGAAAGCCGCAAGTGTGAATACAATGGAAAAAGTCACGGCTTTTCGGGTTGCGGACGCAAAAACTGTTTTTTTCATTTTCAGCTCTCCTTATGATTAAAATTGTGTATTAATGACCTTCCAGCTCCCGCTTGGCCGGCTCCGGCAGCTCTTGCTCCCGAACCTCCTGATAGGAGCTCGCCTTGCCCCCTTTCAGATATACGCGCAAGTAAGCATCCTTGCGCAATTCTTTGTTTGCGGTAAATATGACGTTCTTCTCTTTGCCGTCCTTGTCGAAGCCCTCCAGCGTATATTGGTAATACACATAGGTCATGCCGTCGTCCGCTTTATCTTCCATTCTCACGCCTTTTCCGACTTGGACGTAATATTGGTCGGTGCCCAGCCTGTTCAGATTCACGTTTTGAAGCAGCAGGACGGATCCGAACAGCAGGACAAGTACGGTTATAATCGTGATTAGGAAAGCTTTCATCACCAATCGCTCCTTCTATTTATCTGTTAGTTGAAGTTCGTTACGATTCTGCAGTAGGCATTCACCGTAAACAAATAGTAGATAAGATAAATACACGTATAGACCCCCATGCAGACGGCAACCGGAATGGCCAAGCCCGACTGCATCAGATGGGACACTGCTGATAAGGCCGCCGCACAGTGAGCAATTCCGGCAACCAGCGGCAGGGCAAAAATAAACCTGACCTGTTTGGCGACCGCGCGGCGGATCTCTTTTTTATTGAAGCCGATCTGATATAAGACCCGGTACCGCGCTTTATCCGAATTTGCTTCGGTCAATTGCTTGAAGTAGATGATGCTGCCTGTCGCCGCCAAGAAGACAAGGCCCAGGAATCCGCCCATAAACATGATCAGGCCGGTCGATTGCATTCCCAGGGAGTAATCGCTGTAAAAGCTTGTAAAATTGGCTTTCTCCGGCAGAATGCTCTCCAGCTCCTGCGTCAGCGGCTTGGCATTGTCCTGGCGGGTGATGCCGTAAGCCTCGACGGTCGTTGCCGGGGACTTGGTCTTCAGCTTCGCATACATTTCGTCGCTGACGACGATGGTGAAGTACACCGTTCGCTGGTTAAGAACATTGTATTTTTTCAGTTCCTTGAAGGTCAGCTTATCGCTCTCCCCGCTTTCATTCAGCGTAATGGCAGAGCCTGTGTATGCCGGTGACATGCCGTCGATATACACCGGGTCCAGCGCGGCGGCTTCGTCCGTCTGCAGGCTTAACGACTCCTTCCGCCCCTGAAGCTTGGCGAGCCGGTTGAACTCCCGGTTGGACAGCACGGTGAAGGTTTGCTCGTCCGAACCGCCGGTCTTGTACAGTTCCGAAGTATCGGCATCCGCCTGAAGCAGCGGAATGGACTCATGGTAGAGTACGTGATGATCCGGAGAATGCCGGATCGCGTTATCCGCCTGTCGGGAGACGCCGGTGTCCGTATCCACAAACATGATGCTGTTCGGGTTGGCCTGCGAGACAGAGCTCCGGTTGTTGTAATACAAGCTGTACGCAGTGCCGACTGCCGTGAGCGTGGTTGCGCTCAGCACGGCAATGACGGTCAGCATCCGGGCGTTGCCCTTCATCCTGTACAGCAGCTGGGATGTCCCGATAAGGTTGACGCCTTTCCAATAATGCCGCTTGTTGCGTCTGGACAGCTTCAGCCAGGTAACAGTCACCGTATTGAACAGCAGATACGTTCCGATAATAACCGCAACCAGAATCGAGAGCGGGGTGATCATGAATCCCAGCGCCATCCACGCATCCGATTGAAGCGGGTTTTGCAAGGCCAGCCAGTAGCCGCCTCCGATCAGGATGAGAGAGAGTGCTACGATTGCCGCAGAAGCCTTCGGTTCATCCTCGCGCTGCCGGTCCGCATAAAACAATTCCACTAACTTGAACCGGTAAATCAGACGATAACCTTGAATTGAAGTAAACAGTATAATAATCATAAACACGATGAACGTGTTTATGACGGCGGCGGAAGAAATGGAAAAGCCGACGGCGGCATCATAGCCCATCGCTCTCATCAGAATCATGACGAAGAACCGGCTGAGCGCGGAGCCGAGCACAATTCCCGCTGCAAGCGCGAAAAGGCCCATCACAATATTTTCATAAAACAGCATGAGCCCGATTTGCTTTTTGCGCATCCCGAGCAAGGCGTACAGCCCAACCTCCCTTTTGCGTTTCCGCGTGAAATATGAGTTCGAATACCAGATAAATATGGCGACGAACACGACCAGTACGACTGCCGCGCCGCTGAAAGCGGACCTGATCTGGATCGGTCCGTCCGATACCGACTGAATCGTGCTGTCGTATTTTAAGGACACGAAGGTAAAGTAAATGACAATGCTGAAAATCATGGAAGCAAAATAAAGAAAATAATGGGTGAAATTTTTCCGGATATTTTTTCCGGCGATTTTAAACAACGTCATGATACCCACCTCCGAGCGACGCCAGCACCTCCAGAATGTGCTGAAAAAAATCTTTGCGTGTCCCCTGACCCTTATGAAGCTCTTTAACGAGCCGGCCGTCGTTTATAAAGAGGACCCGCTGGCAGTAGCTGGCGGCGTAGGCGTCATGAGTCACCATCATAATGGTTGAATGCTCGGACAGATTGAGCTCCTGCAAACTTTCCAGCAGGCCGGTCGCCGATTTCGAATCGAGCGCGCCGGTCGGCTCGTCCGCTAAAATAAGGCGAGGCTGCGCAACCATTGCCCTCGCCGCCGCCGCCCGCTGCTTCTGACCTCCCGAAATCTGGTACGGATACTGGCCGAGAATATGAACGATACCGAACGTATCCGCGATTGTGCTCACCCGCGCCTTGATCTCCGCCGGCGGCACTTTGGACAAGGCGAGCGGCAGCAATATATTTTCCTGTACCGTCAATGTATCGAGCAGATTATAATCCTGGAAGATAAAGCCCAGCTTATTCCTCCTGAAATCGGACAGCTCCGCCTCGCTCATGGACACGATATTTTGGCCGTCGATCGTAATTTCGCCGGAGGTTGGCGTATCAATGGTCGACAGAATGTTCAGCAAGGTCGATTTTCCCGCCCCGGAAGGGCCCATAACCCCGACGAATTCCCCTTCCTTTATATCGAGGTCAATGCCCTGCAAGGCCGGATATTCATTTTCTTTGGTTCCGAACGTCTTTTGCAAATTAACAGCTTGCAGAATGGTTTTCATTTGACTATCTCCTTAAAAAAAACGAATTATGTCGCTAACCTCATCGTAACAGCCCCACCTTACAGGATTTTAATCCGAACCTTACATAAACCTTAAATATGTACCGCATACTAATCACTTGAAGCGCGTCGTTACATAAAAAAAATAGCCGCATCGGAACAAAAAAAAAGCCGCGGATTCCGCGGCCTTTCCGGTCATTGGGTTATGAAAATCACCAGGCTATGTTGTCCCAGCCCACTTGCCGCTCCTTGCGAAAACGTTGTACCCAGATTTCAGCAATATCATCGGCGATTGGGTCATAGAATGGAGAAGCGATCTGAACAGATTCCGTCGATAGGTTCAGAAAGCTCAAAACTTTCATAACCGTATCATGGTAGTTCCGGATAAAGTCTTCATATACAATCGTCATGGGTACAATATGCTCTTCTGCGAAAAAAGCTTCCATGGCAGCTTCACGCAATGTGCACTCCACAAGCAAATGATTGATTGCATCAAAGGAGTACTTATCCGCTATCTCCTCTTGATGCGGCTGCAAGCCGTGCACCCGATGCCATTCGCCGGTTACGATCGCTCTCCACCACGACACCGCGAGCCTCACTTTATTACGACGGGTCATGAAGATGTGTTTACAAGCCGGGAAAGCTTCTTCCCAAATCTTTGGCCCGGACAGCCCATCAGGCAGAAGTAACTCCTTTTGGAATGTGCGCAGCCACTCATCCAACTTGACTGACGAGGTCTTGAGCCCGAATACGCCATTTGGAGTCGTACCATTCTGCCACATTTGCCGTATGTCCTGGCAGCCGAATGCAGCGGGATCCCGTTCCGTCAGCCACTCTCCTGGAATTCCTGCTACCCCGGTCGATTCGAGTGCTTTATACAACAAGGTACTTCCGGTCCGCTGTGAAAACCAGATTGTATAACTGAGTACAGGCTTCATTGAACATTCTCCTTATGGGTTTAGATTAGATTATTTATATTGATCGTAGATAATCAACGAGAAGAAACCATGGATGAACTTTGTTCACCCACGGCCCTATTTCGCAGGAATACCAAAGCAAGACAATCTAAAACCATCGATGAAGAATTGGTTCAAACAGAGTACACGAGCGAGGACAGAGCAAACTGTCTCTGCCTTATTAGGCAAAGTGCCTTGGTCACGCTCATGACTTATTAGGTTGGCAGATTAACCTTTATCTTCCCTCAGGATACCGTCGTCGTCATCATCACTGCACATATCCCAACATCTCGCTACCCTTGTTTCGCCAGATTTTCTGCCGTGCGGAAAGCCAAGGCAAGAATCGTCAACACCGGGTTGACGCCGCCATTGGTCACGTGCACAGAGCCGTCGCTCACCCAGAGATTGTCGTATCCATGTATGCGGCCAAAGGGATCAGTGACGGATGTCGAAGGGTCATTTCCCATGCGCAGCGTACCCGCCTGATGCTGACCGGCACTAAGCCCGCCACCAGGCCGAGTTCGCCATACCTCACGTGCGCCGGCGGCCCAGAGCCACTTCTCGGCTTGCTCAGCCAGCATGGCTGAAGCTCGAAGAGACTCGGGATGGACACTTCCGGAGAGTTGGGCTGCGGGTATGCCAAAGCGGTCCTTGACCGTCTTCGATAGCCGCACTCTGGACTCGGCGCTCGGGATCTCTTGAATGGGTCCCTGAATTTGGCTGGTACGCAGGTAACTCTCGCGCATCGTGTCCTTGCCTGCGCTCCCCCATCGCGCAGCGTCCGGCGCAAGCGCCCGATACCAGTGAATAAGCGGCAGCCGAGTAAACTCGTTAGCAAGCAATCCGCCCCCGATAATTCCGCCTTCGTTGCGATGGTCAAAACGGAAGGTGGCAATACTCACCCCCGGACCAAGACCATCTTGAACCGGTTCATCAAAGAGGCCGTAAGCGCCGGAATAGACATGGCCTTGAAGGTTTCTTCCTACTTGTCCGTTCCGATTGCCGATTCCATGCGGTTCCGAAACGCTTGCCGAGTTGAGAAGAAGGCGTGCGCTTTCGATGGCTCCGGCAGCAACTACAACATGCCCAGCCCGCACTTGCCGCCGCTGGATAGCGCCGTCCAATTGCTGCACAAGATGAACCCCGGTGGCATGTCTTCCTCCCTCGGTATCGATGCGCTCTACTGTGGTATCGCAGATCAGATCGCAGTTGCCGGTAGCAACAGCCCTTACCAACATCGTATTGTGACCGCCATTCTTACTGTTGGTCGGGCAGGCAAATCCGACACACTGGCCGCACCGGCCGCAAGCCGGCCGACCGTCCCGCTCGATGGAGTTGATGAGGAGAGGCACCGGCCCCACTTCCCATCCCAGCTTCTCTGCCGCCCGGGCCAGGCGTTCTGCTTCCAGCGTTCGCGGCAGCGCCGGCATTGGATAAGAGCGTTGCCGTTGTCCGCGTCCGGGGTGGGCATTCCCATCGCCGGAGACGCCGACTTCCCACTCGGCCCGCATGTAATAAGGTTCAAGCTCCTCATAGCGAATCGGCCAATCGCTTAGCGAACTCCCGTCTGGTATCCCATAGCGGCTTGCCATACGGAAATCATCCGGATGAAATCGCCATGCCTGCGCCCCGTAGATCCGTGTTCCTCCGCCCAGCGTCATTGCGTTATTGTGATAATCGCCTTCAAAAGGCGCGGTGATCCGCTCGTCTCCGCCCGCCAATAGAATCGTGCGGGGGTTGCCCTCCAATCCTGGTCCCGTGTTATGGCCATACTTGCTGAAACGATGGTTACGCAAGTGATCGCTGCCTACCTCACTATATCGGAGCCAGCTACCGCGCTCAACGACAAGAACGTGAAGTCCGGATTCAGCCAATACAGCCGCCGCTACCGAACCGCCGGCCCCGGCTCCGACAATGATAACATCATACCGGTCTCGAAGTTGATCGAGGTTTTTTTGCGGCAGATCGGTTTCCGGAGCCGGCTCATGGCTTTCGGATATGGGGCCCGGGCGAAATCCGATCATGTCCCAAGACTTCCCTTCATTATTCCCGCCCGCCTCAGGACTGCCATAATAGCCTTCAATGACCAGAGACAATAAAGTGTCAAAGAAGCGTTTAGACGAAACAGGCCAGTCCCGAAAGGAATCATGCTCGGCGGCGTGGAGCAGTCTATCTTTCTCATGAGACGGCAGTTCCGAAAATGGTTGGTTATAAAGAGCTGATGCTTCTGCATCCAGTGCGCGAAGTCCAGGTTCGATCACATCCGTCCAGGCAGCAGCATCCTGTGCGGCACTACGTTTCAGGTATGTCAGGACTCCGCCGCCGGTCGCCGAAGGCCATGCATCCTCCGGAATCATCCGGTCGGCAACCGCTTTCAAAATCAGAGAGGCCTCGCTTGTAAAATACTTCTGATCGCCATTCTTCATCTAACTCCCACCACCCCATGATATTCAACAGCATCATATTGACTCACCCTCGTGAACACTCCCTCTTTTTCTTTGTCTATGAAATACAGCTTACTATCCATATTATACTTTTCATAGAGTTGTTCAAGTACTTTCCATTCCTTGTCCAAAAACATAAACGGGCGTCTTCGTCGTACTTGTGAAGAAGCCCTCGGCAACAATATCTATTCATTCCAATTCCAGAACTGATTCACCGCTAATGATCGTTCCGATGTTTTCCCCTTCACAAATTTCTTTCATTGAACCTGGCTTGTCAAAGTTGAACACATACATTGGCAGATTATAGTCTCTTGCCAATATGAATGCCGACTGATCCATCACCTTCAAGTTATGTTGTAAAACATCGTTGTAATGAAGGGATTTGAACTTTCTGGCATTCTTATCGTACTTTGGGTCTGCATTGAGAACGCCGTCTACACCTTGTTTTGCAACTAAAAGCGCTTCGCAATTAACTTCAATCGCTCTTTGTACCGAAGGATAGTCAGTTGTTACGTAAGGCTGCCCGTTTCCTCCCGCAAATATGACAATGTATCCCTTTTCCAGATGGTGAACGGCCCTTAGTCTGATATACGGCTCGGCAACTGATGTTATGGGTATTGCTGTCATTACCCGAACTTCTTTATTGGTTTTGGCTTTCAGAACTCCACGGAGCATTAAGCTATTGACAACAGTTGCAAGCGTACCGATGTTGTCAGCTTCTGCTCTTTCGATTCCCCAACTTTCCGCCATATTGCCCTTGAATATATTTCCACCGCCTATAACCAAGGATACCTCTACACCCAGGTTCACAACGGACATAATTTCATTAGCGATGTAATCCAATCTTTCTGGCGCAAAACCGAATTCAGTATTTCCTGCGACTGCTCCGCCACTTAGTTTAATAAGCACTCTTTTGTATTTCGTCATCGTTACACCTCCATAAAAATAAAAAACACTAAAGCGATGAACGCTTTAGTGTCCTGATGAAAGGAGGAGAATATGAAAATTTAAAATGGATTGGTTTCTGTTTTACTCTCATATTCCCACTCCTTCCGGAAATTTTTCGTCATTTCATTTTATACATAATGACTGTAAAAATCAATGAGTTCTGGTTATGTTGTTTGGCGGTATAAAAGAAAGATTCAAGAAATCTTCGTTTTGTAGACGTTGTTACTCTCCGTGTGAATCAGGCGAAGCAGTTCGACTAGGTCATGCATCCGTTTCAATTGCGAAGCATATTCTCTTGAATGCTCTCCACGCTTGATCGCGATGGCCTCGCGGATAAGTCCATGCCAACGTTCGGGTAATCGTGTAAGGCCATACTCTCCGGCACCAATTTTGCTGGTCACGTCACGCTCTCGAATCGTGTAAAATTGCCGCAGCATGCCGAGGGTGCACCATTCAACTGCATAGTCATTCCGTTCCAACGGTACTGTCTGCTCAGTCATACCCGGCGAATTAAGTTTTTGCTCCAATCTGTCAATCCATCCGGCCCAATATGAATTCATATTTTCAATAACGTATTGGATGAGTTCATCAGATGACAGCTCATAATTGAAGGACATAGGCTGGCCATAAACACAGATGCCATGTCTTTGAAGGATCCACCATGTGACCGGATTTAAGTCCCCATCCCCGTCAGATTGCATTTTTTTATCGAAATACGTGGGGACGGGAGAGAGTTCTCCGACGGATTTACCCGCATCCTTCCGTTGTATATAGGCGCCCATAATATCTAAACCATTGAGCGCTGGCTCAACATCCTCGTGCGCTTCCATAATCAATCGGATGTCAGACGGCGTTAACGTTCGATTAACAAATACAAGAAAGTCTATATCACTTGAGCCTTCAATAAAAGCATTGAGAGCGGTAGAGCCATATACATAAACGGACTCTACGGTATCCGGTATCCGGATTTCCAGCGATTCGCACAGCTTCCGCATAGATCGATTAACAGCTTCCGGTAATAGTTCAGTCATTTCAGTATCCCTCCCTGTTAAAAAATATCTATTAAAAATTAGTGGAAATGATGCCTTTATTGTAACAGGGAAATATCTGAAAACGAACACATTAATTAAGTTCAGCTATCTGTTATTTCATTAGAAAACAGGAGCAGTCCGCCGCAGCAGCCACTCCGCTATCACCTGATTCAATTTATGATCGACTCTAAATCACATGGGTTTGCCCTCCTAAACTTTATCTTCGATTCCCGCGAACAGGACCTTCAGCTTGGCAATATCCGCCCGTCCGTTGCCTAGTTCGAACAATACTGCGGTACGCAACTTATAACGGCGGCTGCACCAGCAGCAGTCTTCCGAGCTGAATCGCCGTCCGGTTGTACCATTCCGGATGCTGCCGGAGATGCTCCAGGCTCCGCTGATTGCCAACGGCCTCGAACACTCCCGCTTTATCCGTCCTCTCGGTGTCGATCTCAAATCGAACCGAATGCTTCCCATTCGAAAGCTCCGGCAGAAACACATACTGGTTCCGGTTATGGTCATTATGCGGGGTGAACCGGTCGACGACGAAAGACTCCCCGCCATCTACCGTAATCCTAAGTCTGCCGGAATCGGGTCCCCCGATATCGAATAGACCGATGTGGGTACCGGTGAACTCAACCGTGAAGGTATCGCCAGGCTCGTGGCTCTCCACAGACCGGGAAACAGCCATTCGTATTCGCGCGCCAGCTTGAAGTTTTCCGGCGTCATATAGGTCCACCCGCCGGAAAATTCCGCGAGTTCCTCCGGTGCCAGCAAATTGGCATATTCCCACGGATTCTCCGCTACTTGAGGCTCCAGCGGAAAGGGATGTTCAACCGGTCCGCCGCTTATACCTATGCCACGAACCGTCTCCAAGTGCCTGATAATCGTACTGGCATAGATCAAATGTCCGTCCGGAATGGTCGGATGAACGGAATCGTGAGTGAAGACGGTTGTACCGTTCACGGTCTCCTCATTCGACTTGGCCGTAAATACGAGCGAGCCCTCCGTCACAAGCCGGCTGACCTCTACGCCCAAGTGAATCGAAGGTATGCCGTAATAGTCGGCCAATTCATCCTGCAGAAGAGCTCCCTGCTGATATTGCCCCGCCTGAAATACTGCCACATCCCGCTCCGCCAGCGTATACACGAACAGAACATCGGTCACAGGGCTCCTCTTGCGGATTTGCCGGACGATCCCTTCGATCCAGGCTTTCGACTCAGGGGCTCCCCCATCGTTCACGACAAATTCGACGACCACCAGAT
Source organism: Paenibacillus sp. JT31N17 (assembly GCF_056269255.1). Classification (NCBI taxonomy): domain Bacteria; kingdom Bacillati; phylum Bacillota; class Bacilli; order Caryophanales; family Paenibacillaceae; genus Paenibacillus; species Paenibacillus sp. JT31N17. Next base: position 181,516 of record NZ_JBWDNP010000001.1, on the reverse strand, counting down.
CGGGCTTGTGCCTGAGTACATCCGTCTCGATACGTGCGCAGCCCAGATCCGAGCCGGTACCGGAAATACCCGCGTTCACGGCATGGATATCCGCCTTGGGATACTGCTGCCGCAGCCAATTCGCAGTCATCGCCCGGTATCCTTCCGCACGGGTAATACTGCCGCCCAAATAGACAATTGTCACCTCGCCCCCATTTTCCAGCTTGTAAAACAGATTAGGGAGTCCATCACGCGGGGTGAACTGTTCCATCTTCATTGCACCACCAATTCGGGAATCTGTTTCCATCCGGCTTGAAAGCGGCCCGCTCGGCTTTAATATGCCGGCAATTCTCCGCCAGTATGGACGGTCGGGTATAATTTTTGACATAGACAGTTCTATTAAAAACCATGTGCCGCTCCCTTCGGATACACGCGTATAAGCATAAGGCATGCCTCAATCAATTTGTATTCACGCTGCCATAATCAACTCGAATGTCATCGACGCTGGCCGAGGTGTTGTACATACGGAAGCCTATTCCCCCGGTCAGATGAGACACATCCTTCACGTCGAATAACTTCGTTCCATTCACGAATGCGGTAATCGCATCGCAATTGACCGTCACCTGCACGTCATGCCATACACCTGAAGACTGAGGCAGCGGAACGGCCGCACCCATCTGTGTCCACGTTCCGTTTACTTTCTTCATCAGGCGGACGTCGTTATTGCCGGGACGCAGATTCAGCCAGTACAAGTTGGCATTATCCTGCATACGGAACGTCATGCCGGCGCCGGTGCTTCCGGTTCCCGCGCCATCGATGCGAATTCTCGCCTCCGCGGTGTAATCGTCGCCAGCTTCCGTTGCAGCGTTGGAAACCATGATATCTCCCGCAAGCGCGTTTTGCCGGAATGCTTTCGTTCCGTCCGGCTGAGGCTCCGCCCACGAACCGCCGGTTGTCGCCCAACCATAGGAACTGCCATCCTCAAACGAATCCTCGAATGGAATCGGCTCCCCGCTCGTCGCAGGCGTCCCATAGACAGCTCGAAGGCGGATCGACGACGTACCGCCCGGCATCGAACACTACTTCCGCTCCGTCTGGCGAACGTGCCGCAGTATCAAGAGCGGCTCGTATGGCGTCGCCGTCGGCTGTTTGATCTCCTGCAACTGCACCATAATCCGCAACGTGAATCACCTCTGGAACAGCAGCAGAATCCGTTCCTGATGAAGTTGCCGGTGCCGATTCCACAGGTGAAACTCCGCTAAGCACCGCAAGGCTCAACGCAAGCGAAACAATAGCCCTCACTCCATAATTGCGCAATACCAAAACCATTCACTCCTTCGTTTTCGAATTATATTGTAAGCGCTTACCATTATTATTGTAATCCGCCGGGCCTGGCTCTGACGATTCACGATCTGACGAAATGTTTTCACATCTGGTTAAATACGCATGTCCCGTCTTTCGCCAGGAGCTGTGCAATAATTATGGAATGACACCTTGTTCCTTCAGCTGCTGCCGGGCGGCATCCATATTCCGATTCCCGATTCCCCCTCTTTCTCTGTTCACTTTATTAGTTGAAAAAAGGCAGCCGATCGTTCTGACCGGCTGCCTCATGTAAAGAACTATTGTGTTCCGTAAGATACGCCTGGGCTAAGCGCTTGCAGGCATCCAGCCATTCGCACCTCACGCCGGCTGTTCGGCCTCTTCTTCCTCGACATCCGCCCTCGACTCCTCGCCCTGCCACAGCAGCTGCATCTCTGCGCTGGTTGCCAACAGTTCGGACAGCGAGCCCTCGGCTTCGATCCGTCCGTCCTTCATCACGAGGATATGGTCGGCACGCGCCAGCGCTGCTCTGCGATGAGACACCGCGATGCAGGTCACGTCCCGTTCCTGGAACAGCCGCTCCCACAGAACCTTCTCCGTCTCGACGTCTAGCGCGCTAGACAGATCGTCAAAGAGGAATACGTCCGACTGCGTCATGAGCATCCGAGCCGTGGCGGCACGCTGAATCTGTCCGCCGGAGAGCATGACACCGCGGGGACCGACGAAGGTCTCGAGCCCGTTCTCCAGCGTTCGAAGGTCCTGCTCCATTACGGCCAAACGGATGACGCGGTCCAGCGCGTCCGGCGGGACGTGGCTGCCTTGCGTGATGTTCTCGCCCAGAGTGTCGCTGAACAGCCGCGGCACTTGGGGCGTATAGGACGTCCTCGGCGGCTTCAAGTAAGCAGCCGGGTCTTCTATCAACCGCCCGTTCCACAGGATGGTGCCGTCTGACTTCGGCAGGAGGCCGAGGAGCGTGCGGACGAGCGTTGATTTGCCTGAGCCGATCCGGCCGGTGACGACCAGGAACTTGCCTCGCTCCAGGCGGAAGCCGACGTCCCGGATCCCGTTCTTCGAGTTCGGATACGTATAGGACAGGCCCCGAACCTCCAGGCTTTGTAATCGATCGTCCTCGCTCGCGACCGTGGCTTCGATCTCGGGGGGATCGCCGTACAAATGGATCTCGCTATGATCCGCGATGCGGTCCTCCTCGCCCGGACGGAACAGAATCCGCATCCGGTCGAGCGCAACGCGCAAGCGCTTGTGCTGGAAGACCATATAGCCGAATAATGAGACGCTGAACGCGAAGGTGCTCAGATAGGATGTGAAGAGAGCGATATCGCCTACGGTGAAGCGGCCCTCCTTCATCTCCGCGGCGCACATCAGAAGGATGACGCCAGTGCAGATGCTGAGCACATGCTGGTTCAGCGATCTCATCCACTGCTTGAACAGATTGTCCCGCAAGGCCGCCTTCCGCCGGCTCTCATTCAGCTGAAGGAAGCGGTTCAGCACATGATCCTCTGCCCGTCCGAGCTTCACGGCCTGCACTGCGCCGAACGTCTCCGCGATGAAGCCGGTGATCCGGCCGGTTGCTTCCCGGTTCAGCTGGGAATACCGTCTCGCCCGGTTGCCGGACAAGTTGTTGAACAACGTAACGATGACGAGCGGGAGGATGGCCACCATCGTAATCTGCCAATTGATGCGGGCCATGATCACGATGCAGGTGACTGCGTAGATCACGCGGCCCCAAAAGTCGACCCAGGACTCCACGTATTCAACGACTTCGTCCACGTCTTCCCGGAAGCGGGTCATCGCTTCCCCGGGAGAGGCCGGCAGATTGCGTCCGGGCCAGCGCATGATCCCGGCCAGCATATTGCGGCGCAGAACGGCTTGGAGATGATAGATGTACGTCACCCATTTGAAAAAAGCGATAAAAAACATGCCGACTCTGGAGAATCGGATCAGCGCGACGACGATCAGCGGCAGCGCGAGCCATAGGTAATCGTGAGACTGGGTCGTCGCTCGGTCGAAGTACCATTTCATCCCAAGCCCGATACCGACGGGCATCGCGTGGAAGAGCCCCCATAGCAGAGCATTTACAAGATATAGAACGGGGTTGTAACGAAATAATCTCCCCATGAATTGCGTGACGGTCATGCCAATTCCTCCTGTCGGTTGGCTCGCAGCAGCTGGGCATATTCCGATGACGGATCTTGCGCCAAGGCAGCTCTCGCGCCGAACTCGATGATGCGGCCCTGGCGCAGCACCATGATCTTGTCGACTTGGTCCAGCGTGGCCAGCCGATGGGCGATCACGATCCCCGTGCACTGCTCCACCAGTTGATCCACAGCCTTCTGCAGGATCGCCTCCGTCGCGGCGTCAAGCCGCGAGGACGGTTCATCGAGGATGACCAGACTCGGCTGGGTCAGGAACACCCGCGTCAGCGCGAACAGCTGCGCTTCCCCCGCTGAGAGCGATGCTCCTCCGGCGGAGAGGCGTGAATCCAGCCCTTGGGGCATCGCCTCAATCCAGGGCTGCAACCCGATCCGTTCGGTCGTCTTGAGGATCTCTTCGTCCGAGAGGTGCGGATTGAACAGCGTCAGGTTGTCGCGGAGGGTGCCGTCAAACAGCTGCACATCCTGCGTGACCATGCCGACCCTGCGGTACAGCGACTCCAGGCGCAGGGAACGGATATCCACCCCGCCTATCCGAATGACGCCGCTGTCCAAATTATACAGACGAAGCAGCAGCCGGCTGATGCTCGACTTGCCGCTGCCGGTCCGTCCGATGAGGCCCAGCCGTTCCCCCGGCTTCAGCTTGAAGCTGATGTCGTGCAGGATACGCTGATCCTCGTTATAGCTGAAGTTCACCTGCTCGAACGATACGGATAGCGGGCCCAGCGGCAGCTCGTCGTCATTGCCATCCACGATCTCGTTTTGCAGCGCGAGCAGCTCCCGGGCTCGGCGCATGCCGGACTTCGCCTTCTGGAACTCCTGCAGCTGATCGCCGAGCTGTTCGATCGGGTCGTTCAGCATTTGGGTGTATTGAAAAAAGAGGAATAGCATGCCGAGCGTGATCTGCCCCTGCAGGAACATGCGGACGCTAATCATCAGCACGATGGTGACGGTGACCGTGAACATCACGACCGTGACGTTCCAAGGCATGACCCGGAGCATCCAAGCCCTGCGGCCGGAGAGGAAGACCGACCGCATTGCCCGGTGATAGCGATTCATGAGATGTGGTACTCCACCGTTCGCTTGTACGTCTTCAATGCCTGCGATCCGCTCCTCGATCAGGCCGAAGAGGGCGGCATTCGCTTGGCGTTCCGATTGGGAGGCTCTCACGCCCATATCGCGGATTCCGATCATGACGCCGATGGATAGGCAGGTGAAGGCCGTCATTGTCGCGGCTATCTGCCAGTTGTAGACGAACATATATCCGAGAATACCTGCGAGCAGGACAAAGCTGCCCACAATCTTGGCGATGAACATCGCGAAGAAGTTCGACATGTGGGTCACGTCTCCGTCGATTCGTTCAATCATCTCGCCCGGCGTCTTTACGTTGTGGAACCGCATATCGAGCCGTAAAGTGTGCTTGAGCAGGTTGGCCCGAATCTGGTTGGTCGCACGCCAGGAGACGTCATTCCCCAGGTAGTCGACCGATACCGTGAACAATTGATTGAGCACGGCAACGACGAGATACAGCCCTGCCAGCGACAGCAGGCTGGAGACGCTTCCGGCGCCGGTCGCCTGGTCGATGAACCGTTGGACGATCTGCGGGTTCAGGAGCTGGAGCGCCGTCGTCAATAACAGCAAGAGCATCAGCGCGAGCATCCGCCATTTGACGGGACGCAGGTATTGGAGGAGCCAGGACATGGATTGTTTTGGTTTGCGTGTTTGCGGCATGGTGGCGGAGAGCCCCTTTCTGACTTAAAGCAATCGCGGCGTGACCGTGACCGTGCAGACGGGAACCTGGAGATGAAATATAAAAACTCCAGGCGAAACCGCCTGGAGCGAGGTACATGGGGGAATTAATGCAGACGCACGGCAGGGCCAGCCGATGGATACAAGCCTATGAAGTTGGATTGGATAGGGACAATTGGACTTGCCATCTTGGTGACCTCCTTTATTAGATCATTAGAATTGGAACTTGAATAAGGAAACTATATCACGGGCTTACGAATAGCGTCAACCAGAATCTGGATGATACTTTTTTTTTGCCTTACTCATTTTCGCGCTTGAACTGCCGGTATTATTGGCCTTCATCAGTTGGCTAGAGGTTTCGCCGGCATTCGGTTTCTCTGGATCAACGAGGTCATTTTAACGTAAATGACTTCATACGTTTATTTCTTGTCTCATCTTTTTCGTTTGTGTCCAGATGCAAAGACCGGCCGCTTTATAAGGCCGTAAGGTGCCGCCACTGCATAATGAGCTCCGCCGCTTTCCGCGCCCCTCCCGCTTCGCGGAAGGATGCCCCGATTTTGGCTGCCTGCTGCTTATACGATGGATCGCTCAGCAGCTTCTTGGCCGTTTCGCGCAGCTGCGCGGGAGAGATCTCGCTCAGCTTGAGCGCGATTCCCGCTCCCAGTTCGGCAACCCGCCCGGCCACGATCGGCTGATCCGCCGAGACCGGCACGACGGCAAGCGGCGTATCAAAGAACAAACCCTCGCTCGAACTATTCATCCCGCCATGGGTAAAGAATACGTCGGAGTACTGCAGCACTTCGAGCTGCGGCACATAATTCCGGACGATAAAGTGATCCGGAATCGACGGGAAGCCGCTTAAATCCGTTTTTTTGCCGACGGACATCACGACGACCGCATCCAGATCCTTGAACGCCTCGAAACACATCTCGTAATAGGCCTTTTGCTGATTAAACACGGTGCCCATGGAAATAAAGACGACCTTGCGCCCTTTCAGCTCATGCAGCGGAAAATCCGGCGCATCCGCGCGGTCGGCGATGGACGGCCCTACGAAATGAAACGAATCGTCGAACCGATCCGCTTTCGGTTGAAAATACGTCGAAGTATACACGATCGTCATATCGACCGGGTGGCACATGATTCCCATCTGCTGCTTAAGGAAGCTGAGGTCCAATTGATATTGGGTCTTCATCTGCTTCGACCAGTCATCGATTTTGTCTCTAAATTCCGCAAGCTTGGCCGGCGGAATCAAATCCTTCATCGGATTTTCCCATTCGGGATGAAAGGCGAACGTCGTGCATGAGGTGATTTTCGGCACCTGCATTGTCTCGGCAATCATCCAGCCGGCCAGAAAAATGTGATCGTAAATCACATAATCGTAGTTTTCGCTCTGCACCTGCGGCAGAATCGACTCGTACAGCCTCTCCGAGTTTCGCAGCAAAAACTCCATGAACATGAACGGGTCCCTGCCCGTTTGGCCGGCCTTGCTCAGCAGCTCTTCAACGAAATCCTCGTATATTCGGACTTCAGCTCCGGCTCCTTCCATTCGCTCCCTGAATTTTTCCGTGCAATAATACGTTACCTTCTCTCCTTTGCTTATAAGCTCCTTAACCAATCCTACCGTCGGGTTGACATGTCCTTCTCCGGGAAAACCAATGAACAAAACATTTCCCATAATCCATCACTCCCTTCCACCTAATGGTAGTCCAAGACGGAAGGGAGAGTCAAAAAACGGTTCGCAAATATTTCTAAATTATGGTTAATTGAAGAAAAGTTCAATTTTCCGTCACATGATCGATTCCCGCGTTCCGGCCCCGTCAACGATGATGGAGATTGGGTCAATCTACCGCAACCCTAAGTTCTGCCCTGAACATTCCTGCAGATTAATCAGTCAATCAATATTTTACCCGTAAGAACAAAGCTGCGGCGGCTGTCTTTATATCTTCGACAAAAACGCCTCGTAAGCCGCGATTAAATGATCCATTTTTGCGTTCAGCGCTACATCCACGGTTTGCCGTTCCGGATGCTCGCTGAAATAGGCAATGGATTGCCGAATCCCGTGCTCGAACCTGGTTGTCGCCATGTAGCCGGGAACGAAAGCTTTGATTTTGCTGTTGTCCAGAACGTAGCTGTTGCACGTATCCCCGAATAATTGGCTTTTGAATTCCGGCATGGCAAGCGAGATGCATTCCGAGGTGATGTGAATGATGTTCGGTTCCGCACCGACCGCTTGGCCGATGATAGTCAAGTACTGATCCCATGTTTTGACTTCATCGGAGGTAATGTGAAAAGATTGGCCGATGGCCTGCGTATTTCCTAACAGCCCCACCAGACCTTTTGCAAAATCGGTATTGTGGGTTATTGTCCAGAGCGAAGTGCCGTCGCCCGGAACAATAATCTTGTTCCCCTTAAGGATGCGGTCTACAAGCGTCCAGGGATGAGCCCCGCTTGAGATCGCAAACGGAATGCTGGTCGGGCCGTAAGTGTGGGAAGGCCTTACGATCGTGATGGGAAAACCCTGTTCCCGATATTCCTTGACGAGCCTTTCCTCACAGGCTATTTTATTGACGGCGTAAGGCCATCCGGGGTTGTGCTGCGGTGTGGATTCATCCAGGATGTAGTAGCCGGGGGGCCTTTGATAGGTAGCCGCCGTACTGATGAAAATATACTGATTGGTTTTTCCCGCGAACAGCTGAATATCTCGCTCAATGCCATCCGGCTCAAAAATGATCCAATTAACCACGACATCAAAATGCTGATTGTTCAAAAGAGTTTCCATTTCTGCACGGTTGTTGATATCGCCATGAAGTATTGTTGTACCTTCAGGCGCCAACTGATCACGGGTTCCCCGGGTTAACAAATAAAGATCAAAGCCCTTCTCGATCGCCAGTTTGGAAGCCGCCGAGCTAATCAGGCCGGTTCCGCCAATAAATAACACTTTCATCCTATACACGCTCCCGTCTGTTCGTTATGAGTGACTCTGACGGCCCGCACCTGCTACCATGGACCGCCGGGATGAGGCTGCACCTACCCTTCTATTTAAAATGCAGTCTGTCAGGCAATCTCTATATCTGGAATAGTAAACTGTTCGTGATAGGCATATTCAATTCCTTTATTGGCTTGGCCGGGCTCGGCAGACCTGGCAGCAATCGATCATGCTAAAGCGACGGCTTCACGATGCAAAAAACGGCGTATTTCCCTTGCTGACAAGGGCGATGCGCCGTTTTTTTGGTTACGAATGTATTCGGGTATCCCGTATAACGTTGAAATTGGTTTCAATACCCAGCGGATTATTTCCTTACTTTTCTGTGCCCCCTGCTGCCCGTATGGCTCGAACATCCCTTAAGGGCGAAAGCCCGAATAGACGTTTGTATTCCCGTATAAACTGTGTCGAGCTTTCATAGCCAACCTGCGATGCCGTTCTGGTTACATCAATCATACCTGCTATAAGCAGTCTTCGTGCCTCTTGAAGTCTAATCCGCTTTTGATATTGAAGCGGCGTCATAGTCGTTACGGCTTTAAATTTATGATGCAGGTTGGAAATGCTCATGTTTCCCAAATCAGCTAATTGACTGATCGTAAACGGACTGTCGAAATGAGCTGTGATCCAATTAATTACATGGTTTATCCCGGCAGCCTCTTGATGCAAAAGCATTTTACTATAAAAAACATCACCCTCCTCGCCGGTTAAAAGGCGATAAATAAGCTCGCGCTTCGCGGCGGGAGCAAGAAAAGCGACCGCCTGGGCGTCAACGGAAAGCCGAAGAAGCCTTTCACATACCCCAAGCGCTTCAATATTCGTTTTCCCAATAAATGCACCGCTGCTTAAGCTTTTATACGAATTGATGTTAACATTTGCCTCCAAAGCAACCGATGATACCTCTTCAGAGGTAAAATTAATTTGCAGCGCAACATATGGTGTTTCTTTTGTGGCTTTCAGAACCTGCCCCTTGATTGGCATGTTGATACTTGAAGCAAGATAATTCCCTGCTCCGTAATCAATTGTTTCCCGCCCGGCATGAAGTACTTTATTTCCTTGTATGACTACACAAACAGAAGGAGCAAGAACCCCTTGCGAGACGGGCGTAGATTTGTTTTCCTTAAGTATGGAGAGAAATGGAATATTTGTATGATAAACTCCATCGTAAAATGAAAATTGTGAAGTCAGAGTCAAAATTCTACTCAGACAACGTCTAGTATCAGCAGAGATGTCCTCTATCATTTCATCTACCTTCCCTATCCGTAATTTGCATAAAATAAATAAACCGGCGTTTTGATTTATAGGATTGATAGTTTTCGTTTTCTGATTGTATTATGTCCCTATTTCGCAGTCTTAGGCAATATTTAAGCACAATCGGACTATTTTTGCATCTGAAAATCATTGAAAATAAAGAGGTCAGCGAGCTAACAAACTAAAAAGCAAGCCCATTCCCATTCTTAAGGAGGAAATCAGCATGAAAGCTATGGTTGTCACACAATACGGAGGTCCTGACGTCCTCTCGGAATCCGAAACGCCAGACCTTCATCCAGGGCCGGGGCAGGTCAGCATTGATGTAACCCACTCTGCAGTCGGATTGATTGATTCTTTCCTTCGCCGCGGTACGATTCCTATTTTTTCGCCGCCCTACGTACCTGGGTTGGAGGTTGCGGGTACTATCCGAGAATTGGGAGAAGGTGTCACCGACTTTCAAATTGGTGAGCCTGTCGTTACACTTTCTTTGATGAGTTTGGGTGGGTACGCGACTGTTACAGTTGCCGATTCCGCTCTTACCATATCTCTCGATGGATTCAACATTGACCCGGCGCTTGCCGTGTCGGCGCTCCCGAACGCTGTGACTGCGTATTTGTCCCTGACAAAGGTCGCCCACATTCAAAAAGGTGAGAATGTATTAATCCATGGCGCTATTGGAGGACTGGCATCTGCGTACCCTGCAGTTGCGCGTTCACTTGGAGCATCCCGCATCGTCGGAACGGTTCGAACTGCCTCCAAACTGGAAGCTGCACGTGAATTAGACTATGACGATGTTGTACTGTCCGAAGATTTTCCATCAGCAATAGCAGATGAACAATTTAATATCGTGGTCGATCCCGTAGGCGGAGATATGCTTGCTTCAAGCTTGGACTTAATGGCTCCACTCGGCCGTGCTCTGCTTGTAGGCAATGCAAGCGAGCATGCCGTGGATATTTCAAGCAACTCGTTGTGGTTAAAAAATTTAGGGGTTCAGGGATTTAATGTTGGTGGCTATTTGATGGGAAACCCGAGTGCCGGCCGTCCTGCCGCAAAGGCTGTTCTCCAATTACTCGAGGAAGGAAAGATAGATTTTCCGGTGACCCTTCTTCCGCTTCAAAATGCATCTGAGGCGCATCGAAGGATGGATGCAAAAGAAATAATAGGCAGAATCGTCCTTCGAAATGAATTTTAAGCGTTTCTGAACAGGATCAAGCATGAAAAAGGCAGCCGTTTTATTTTGGCTGCCTGTTTATGTTTCGTATCAAGCTCATAGTGCCTGGCAGCACGAAGCCTCGTATTAATGCTGCCAATTAAATAAAGTTACGTTGCCTAAAGGGTTTGGCGTATTCGGTTTGCGGTCACAAACAGCAGCATTACGGCGATCAACGCAAAAAGTACATTTCCGATCCAAGCCAAAGAGTCATCCGGCCACAACAATGATGTCAAGGCAAAGCCTCCCCATGCATACGTCAGCAAAGCTCCGGCAACCAAGGCGAATTGATGCCGCAAGCGCCACTCCTGCTGCCGAGACCAATGGACAACGAGCGGCGACACGATGCATAAGATGAAGATGCCCATCGTCAGGCCAGCCCAGCTCTCGGGCTTCATAAAAAACAGGCTGGCCGCTGCAAATGCACCCACACCAAGAGGCCATGGCTTTGGCACCGGGCGGGCCGAAGGAACATCAGGACTCCTTTTCTTTTTAATAACAAAGGCGAAAGCAATCAGCGCGAGCGCCGCAGAAGCTGCACACATCAACTGCATTGGCGAAGCCAGGAATTTTTCATCGGCGTATATAAAGCTGAAAACAATGGCACAACCCATAAGATACAAACCGCCGGTTATGATCAGACCCGCCTTTCCTAACCAGGGTACCGTCATTCTGGCAGGCGTCATCATCTCTACAAGTGCAACAGGAACGGCGATACTCCATATGACATGCCCCATCACAAAAGCCAGGGTGTTGTAGGCGCTGATCCCCAGCACGGGAATAGGTGTGACTTTCTGGGATTCAAGGCCTAAGAAGGTCGGGTTAAAGAGCGATTGATCCACCAGACCCGCCTCAATAACGCCATATGCCGCAGCCAAGAGGAAGAGGGACGGCCAACCGCGGCCGGTACGACGGACCAGCTCCCGAATGAGCAGGGCACCTCCGCCGTACAGCGGCACAATAAGCGGAAACCCGGGAAGGTTCCGGAGCGGACTGACTCCCAGTAAAAATTCACCCACCCATGGTGCAAGAAGGAGCAGGCCCAGCGCTGGAGCAAGGCGGCGGAGCCGTACTGAAGACGGGAATGAGTTGCCTGATGGATTCTTCGTTCCTCTCTCCCGAATCCTGCATGCAACGTTTGCGATCAAGCCAAGACATACCCCTGCCATGAAGCGGACAGCAAGTATTCTGAAAAAGATCACGAAGCGAATAACTATCTCTTCCCCTGCCGGGCTGAAGAAATCTTTCAAATTTCCCTTGAGCTCAGGCAAATTATTGTCCATGGTGATCTGATGAGTTACCGCAACAAACAGGCCCAGCAGCGTACCTAGAACGATAAAGTCATAAAACGGCCTTTTGTTCTTCCGTAACAAGGCAATACCAAGGTAGATCACAAACGGACCCGCAGAAAGCGTCTTATATAGAGGCGACTCCAGCGAAAGCAGCTGCAAGTCTTCAATGACCACGCGGAGAATCGCGATTGCAGCCAACGCCATAAGCAGCACCAGCGGCATATCTGTACGCAAAGCTGCTATCCGCCGTTTCTTTAACCTCTCTATTTGCTTTTTCATCGGAGCGGATCCCTCCTTCATCGAAATTTGATTATACATATAATTTTTTGATCGATTAATCAAATAATATTCTCTGCAGTTTAATGTGTCAATAGCGAACACACACAAAATCCCGGTTATTCGAAATCTCCCGCTCGTGGTGGATGCCTTTCCTTGGTTAAGGGGAAGTATCGCCTGCTCCCTTCGGCCCTGGAGTGACTCAAGTGCCGGGTCTATAATAAGAAAGGAGCAGCTGTCTGCACAGCTGCTCCACTCTACCCTAAATCCAAATCCGGAATAAACCATGCAGCCACACCCGGTACCAATGATCATTTCTTCCATTCCAGTGATTATAAAAAGTCATATTAAGAAACAGAAAGCACCGCCTTGCCAGCGATACGACGGTTTAAGAGGCTTTGGGCAACCTCAGCAATTTCAGTCCAGGATGACTCCTGGGCCACTTGCGGATGCAATCGTCCCTCAGCAACCATCTGAGCTAATCGGCCGAGATCCTTCGATACACCCTGCCGGTCTCCAATCCCATCAAGGACAAGTACACCATCGGGTACGGACTTTAGCCGGGCTTCTAATGTCATCTCAGGCTCTGTTGCAGCTCCAACGTTAACACAACGGCCGCCGGATTCGAGAAAAGACGAAACAATGCTTAACGATTTTCCACCCAACGTATCCACGATGAAATCGTAAGGCCCTGATGAATGAGCTGCAGCAGCGTCTTCTCCAACGACTATATGGAGTCTTCCTGTCTTTCGGAGACTCGCGGCGCGTTCTTCGCGCCTTACAAGCGCAATAACTGCAGCGCCTGCTTGATGAGCCAGCTGGCAGGCAAAATGGCCTACACCGCCCGATGCTCCGGTGACCAGGACATTGCGATTAAGTAGAAACCCGCCTCTCTCCAGAGCATATAAAGCTGTGAGGCCAGCGACGGGCAGCGCCGCAGCTTGAGCAAAAGTGACATTTTCGGGAATCTCCGCTAAAAAGGCCGTTGGAACAGCCACAAATTCTGCCCATGATCCGGAAGGGACCATTCCAAAAACTCTTGTTCCGATTGGCGGTCCAGATCCATCTGCTGCCGGTTGTTCGATTACTCCTGACAGATCCCACCCTGGCCGCCATCCCGCAGCCGCTCTCATTGAGGTGCGGACCTCGCCAAGATTGAGCGAGACGGCAGAGACACGAACAAGTGCTTTGTATGATGAAGCAGGGCGGGGCGACTCCACATTGTCAATCTTGAGACGTCCTTCGATTGCAGGACAAACAACAATGGCTCGAATAGTACTCATTATGCATCTCCTTCTCTTCTTCTTGCATTTTGACATGGTGCTGCTGGACGAGTAGAGTATAAACTATAAAGTATAGTTGAAGGTCAATCCTTTTTTGGGGTGATTCTCATGATAATTAATACGTTGGCACAAAAAACAGGCTTAACGGCTCCCGCCATCCGATTTTATGAAAAGGAAGTCCTTCTGGATGCACGCCATGTACAGCGAGGAGAAAATAACATTCGTGAATATTGCCAGGAGGCAGTTGAGCATCTTCAGTTGATCAAAAAGGTTCAGACTGCAGGATTTACGATAACGGAGATAAAAGAAGTGATTCAAGCCGATGAGGCAAATGAGCTATCCCTATCAAGGAAGGTTGAGATTCTCCGTCAAAAAATGCAGGAGATTGAAAGAAAACAAAACGAATTGGAACAAGTTCAAACGCATATCTCACGAATGCTGGCGAATAAGCTGGCGTTGATGGAAGCTTAGGAAAAAGCCCATTTTATAAGCTCCACAGATATTGAGTTGTACAAAGATAAGATAAACTCAATGCTTCAACCCATAAGGAGATTGCAATGAAATTATGGCAGACCTTACTGATCTATGCGGCCGCAATTATATGCCTTCTGATCTACAGGCAGGAAATAACCGATTGGATGATGTACAGCCGTCCATCTTACCTGACTATGTTTTTGCTCAGTCTGTGCTTTCTGCTGTTCCCCGTGCTGCCCTTCAAGATTATTATCGGCATGCTCGGCTTTATCTATGGACCGCTTATTGGCGCTGCAATCAGTTGGGCTGCGGCTTCCACCGCATCAGTCATTGTTTATCTGGTTGTGCGCATATATTTTCAGAAGAAGGGCAGAGCCTACCTGGCTAAATATAAAAGGCTTGAGAAATGGACCGTTTTGATGGAAAAGAATCCGTTTCTGGTCATCTTCCTGGCCAGAATAATTCCCGTATTTCCGCAGGCCATCGTCAATATCTATCCTGCTTTTCTGTCCATTAATCTCCTCACCTACACGGCCGCTTCCTCTTTAGGCAAAATACCGGCGATGCTGGTATTCTCTTATCTTGGAAAAAATATATTCTCCGATCTCTCAAACGCATTCCTGGTCATTGGCATATACGGCGCTTTCCTGCTGCTGGTCTACCTCATATATCGTCTATGGCTGAAAAACCGGCTGGTATAGCTTTCAATTGAGAGGATGTTAAAGCGCGGAAAATAACAAAAAGGCGTTGGAAGTTCAACGCCTTTTTTGGAATAACAAGAAAGTATGAATTTACATCTTTGCACTCCTTGTGGTACTAAAGCTGAAGAAGCCGGCTGCCGCCGATGGACGGTAGCAGCCGGTTCTTCTTACTATTAAACCTGCGGTGACGGTTCGTTCTTGCTCCCCAGCGTTACCGCCTCTCCCCTGCGGTCGGCAGAAAGGATCTCGGCTTCAATGATTTCAAGCGAACCAAGTGTGTTCGCGGGCTCCGCAGTCGTAATCGGAGTATCGTTCATGACTGATTCCACAAAATAACGAATTTCACGGTAGTAGCCCATATCCGGAGACAGCTCGGCGATGAAGCCGGGAGCGTCATTGGGATTTACTTTCACCTGATTGTTCTCGAACACGATATTGCCCTTTTCAAAATTAACCCTGTACACCATCGAGAAACCGTAATCCCCCTGCAAGGTCCAATCGCACTGGGCATTGATAACTTTACCGTCCTCGTAGCTGTAGTTGGTCGATACGATATCGTAGCCGCTGCCCGGCACCACATTGCGGCTCATCGACAATACCTTCTCAGGCTTGCCGAAAATCCAGTGAATGGCATCCGTGTCATGGATATGCATGTCCAGCATCGCGCCGCCGCTTTTCTCCCCAATCCGGAACCAGCCATTCGGCGTCGCGCCGCCGCGGAAGAAATACCCCCCTGTAGCTGCGCCGAAACGTCCGGAATCCACCGTTTCCTTCAAATATTCATAAGCCGGCCAGAAGCGCAGGCATTGCCCAATCATCAATTTCTTGCCGCTTTGCTCCGCCGCCGCGATCATCCGCCTGCCATCCGCGGAATTCAGCGCCATCGGCTTCTCGCAGAGCACATGATAACCGCGGCCCAGCAGATCGCAGGTCAAGTCGGCGTGCAAATACGTAGGAAGCGTGATGCTGACCATATCCAGCTGCTCGCTGCTGAGCATCTCTTCAATGTCCGCATACAGACGGTATTTCGACAAATCGGTGATTTGGGAATCCGTCGCGATATTGCCTTCCACCTTCTGATGTTTCAGTTCCTCGATCAGAAGATCGCAGATGGCGACAAGCTCGACTTCCACTCCCTCTGCCTGAAGCCTTACATAGTTCTCCATATGCATGTGGCCCATAAATCCGAAGCCGATCAGTCCAACCTTTAGCATCGTCTCTTCATCCTCCCTTAAGCTCTTGCCGAATCGTTCAAAATCGCATCTATGGAACGGGACGTATTATAGATAATCTGTGTGGAATGATGCGTATACGAAGGAATCATTTCCGCCGTCACATAGTTCGTATAGCCGATTTCCCGAAGGGCTTCGACCACAGCCGGGTAATTGACGTCGCCAGCCAGCAAATCCACAAAACCGACCAGGCCTCCGGCCTCTCGGCGGTAATCCTTAAAATGCACCTTCTTGATCCGGCTTCCCAGAATCCGCACCCAATGCTCGGGATAGCCGGAATAAACCACATTCCCTACATCAAAGTAGGAGCCGACAAAGTCCGAACCCACGGCATCAATAAAGCCCCTCATTTCCAGCGGTGACAGCAAAAACTTGTTCCAGACATTCTCGATACCGATATGAACGCCTGCGGCTTCGGCATCCGCGGCCAGCAGCTTAATCGCCGCCAATGCGCGGTCATAAGCGATATCATAAGGTACAACCGGGTAGCCGGGGATAAAATCAACGCCAACGCCGCCCGGAATAACGAGAATAGCGTCAACGCCAAAAGCTGCCGCAAGCTCCAGCTGTTTTTTGCAAATGGAGACCGCTTTGTCACGAACCGCCTCGTCGTCGCTGGTCATGGCATAGTCCCAATACAAGCCTGTCGCGAGCCCGCTGATTTCAATACCGGCATCCGCAGCTAATTGGCGGATTTCACTGATTTTAGCGTCCGTAATGTCTAGCCCCAGCTCGCCGCCCTCGGTCAAAGCCAGTTCAATGCCGTCAAACCCGGCATCCTTGGCGATCCGGATGCATTCTGCAATGGGCATGCCGTCCGGAAAGGACCAAATATTGATTCCTTTTTTCATCATTAAAACCTCCCATAACCTGTATTTGGACAATAGCGTTTGCCAACGAAACGTCATTTATGTTAAATAAGTAATAGCTAAAGCTATTTTAACAATAGAACAGCCTGAAATATTTAGCGAAAGGAGATCAGTTTTTGGACAATTCCGGTTTCTTATATCCTCTTCGCAAGCAGGTTCCCTTTCGCGACTGGTCACCCAGCGTGCATTATGCCAAATTTCAAAAAATGCCGGAGGGTCCGCTCGATGGCAGGCGGATCTACGACTTTGAGCTGCTTTATGTCCGCCAGGGACAAGCTGCCACCTGGATCGGCGGCGAGCGCCACGATATTGCGCCCGGGCAATTAATCTTTATCCCGGCGGGTGTTTACCACCGCAACGAGGTGCTTTCTTCCTATGCGCAGTTTATGGGCATTCATTTTGATTTTCAGGATGAGCTGGATATTGTGAGCGAGGTGGATATGGTCGTGAACGAAGCGGCCGTCCAGGAGATCAAGTTCGGAGTGGAAGCCCTGGCCGAAGGCTTCGAGCCGCTTTCGGAGAAGCTCGTCTACACGCCTACCCCGTTATGCGTCCAGCTGATGGAACAGGTCGTGCATGAATTTACGATGCGCCCGCCCGCTTATCACTTGCTCTGCAAAGCGCTGATGCTGCAGGTATTGGGGCTGCTGCTGCGCTCGCAGAGAACTTACAATCCCGTCAACCTGCCGCTTCAGGGCGACCGGATTCTGGAAATGATGACGGCCATGGAGGCCGACCCGGCTGCTTCATGGTCCAATCCGGTTCTGGCCGAGAAGCTTGCCATGAATCAGGATCATATGATCAAGGTCTTCAAGAAGGTCGCAGGCATGCCGCCGGGGGAATATGTGCAGATGCTCAGGCACAGGGAGGCTAGAAGGCTGCTGCGGGAGACGAATTTGTCGGTCGGAGAGATTGGAGCGCAGGTTGGCTATCCGGATATTCATTATTTCAGCCGCTTATTCCGCAGCAGCGAAGGAATACCCCCTAAGGCTTACCGGAATCTGGCCCGTATTCTGTAGGACGGGGCGGCTTGATGGCGAAGGGTTCCTATCTCCAGACCAAAACGGGCTCCGCCCGTTATCGATTCATGCGGCACTGTGCTGCCGCCGTGCATCTGAACCACCTTCCTGACAAGGAGAGTGGTTCATTGCATTGCATTACATTGCATCGCATTGCTTTACATTTACCAGAACATTCGGCTTTATCAATCCACATCCTTATTTGATTTTCCAGTTACTTCCTTCATCTTCCTCCTCTTCTTTTCCTTATGATCCATATAAAACAGAAGCGAAAAAAGCAGCACACCCAGTATAACGATTATCCATCGAATGGTTGGCGGCATCATCAAAAATGAATAAGTCATAATGAAACACCTCCCCTGAATCGTGTATTGATAAACTCAATTTTCGCGGCATAAATATTGCTCTCTGAAAGCTGAGTTATAAACGTATAGAATTTTTATATGTTCAGCGCTATAAATTTCTATAAGTTTGTTGTCGGAATAACGCGCTTTGCCGCCAAAGGGCGTCGATAGCTGGTTCCTCTTGGATTAATATCCATTATAAAGGTTTTAATTGTAAAAAAAACCTTAATTAAGTTCATTTTTAAAATTTGTCCTTTGAATACAGATTTCGTCCGGAAGGATCCCATTACAGCCCGGTTTACGTAAAGCAGGCCTTCCCTTTTGAGAGAAGGCCTGCTTTCATCCCAGCCGCTACGCAACCGTCAGGAAACAACAGAGCTTTCGACGGCCGTAAGCGTGTACGTTTTACCTGGTTCGCTATCAAATGAAATCAAGCTGCCCGGCATAAGCTCCGCAGCGATTTCTCTGCCATTCTCCGATACAATAACGGACGAGTCTGCATGCACCAGACAACGCCCACCCTGTCCGGAAGTTATGGCAGCCTCCTTCAAGCGGCCGCTATCCCAAGCGAGATCCACTTCGAAATCTCCCCTCGCCTTGAGCCCTCTTACCCAGCCGCTTGCCCAAACATCCGGCAGCGCCGGCAGCAGGTGAATAAATCCCTTCTGGGATTGCAGCAGCAGCTCCGCAATGCCGGCGGTAACGCCGAAATTGCCATCGATCTGAAATGGCGGATGGGCGTCGAACAAATTCGCATACACCCCGCCATGGTGATAATTCGTATGCTTTTTATCTTCGACCAGACGAAGCAAATTGGAAATCAGGGCAAACGCCCGATTGCCGTCCATGAACCGCGCCCACAAATTCACCTTCCACGCCAGACTCCAGCCGGTTCCGTCATCCCCCCGCCGCTCAAGCGAACGCTCCGCTGCGGCGAACCACTCCGGCGTATCTTCTCCAGTGAGCTGACGGCCAGGAAAAACACCGTAAAGATGGGACACATGGCGATGATTCACATCTTCATCCTCAAAGTCCAGACTCCACTCCTGAAGCTGGCCGTATTGTCCGATCTGCAGAGGCAGCAGCCGCTCGCGCGCTTTGGTCAATTCCCCGCGGAGGGTTTCATCGGCATCCAGTCTCAGAGAAGCCTCGATACAATTGGTGAACAGCTCCCAAATGAGCGCCATATCCATTGTCGACGCCCGGCTAACCCCTGCAAGCGACCCGTCAGGCGCTACAAACTTATGCTCAGGCGAGGTTGACGGGGCTGTAACCAGATTGCCCTGTTCATCTTCAATCAACCAATCCAGGTAGAAACGGGCTGCCTCTTTCAGCACCGGAAACGCGCGGTCGCGCAAGAAAGAATCGTCCCGCGTAAAGCTGTAATGCTCCCATAGATGCTGGCACAGCCATGCGGCGCCCATCGGCCACAACGCCCACAACGGATCGCCATGGCCGTAATCCCCAGCCGGCGATGTCAGGCACCAAATATCCGTATTATGATGAGCCGTCCATCCCCTGGCCCCATAATTGACTTTGGCGGTTGAGGCGCCATTGACCGATAAATTCTCGATGATCTGCATTAATGGTTCATGGCATTCTGACAGATTGCAGCTCTCCACCGGCCAATAATTCATTTGCGTATTGATGTTGATCGTATAATTGCTGCTCCAGGGCGGCCTCACCTCCTGATTCCAAATCCCCTGCAGGTTGGCAGGCTGGCTGTCCTGACGGGAGCTGGCAATCATCAAATAACGACCGTAATGAAACAACAGCTCAACCAGCGCCGGATCAGCGGCTCCGAATTTTTCAATTCGCCGGTCGGTCGGCACACTTGCGGCAGCTGAAGAATCTCCCAAATAAATGTCTACACGATCAAAAAGTCTGCGGTAATCATCTACATGGGACTTAAGAAGCTCTTCATATGATTTGATCATGGCAGCGCTTAATTGCTCTTTCGTAATTACTGCCGGATTTCTCCCCTCGACCGAAGGGATCCTGTCAAAGCCCTGAAAGCTTGTTGCGGCGCCAATGAATAGCGTAACGGAGTCCGCATCCGACACATGCAGCCCATCGGCATCGGTATGGAGTGTGCCCCCTGTATTTACTGCGCCAAGACGTCCTGTGAAGCTCATCGCTCTGTTCGACGCGCCATCCCCATACACGATTGGCCGGTCGGTTTGATAATAGCTGGGATCTACATTCTCGGGAGCTGTCCCGTGCAGAACATGCTGCTGATCCTCCTGACTCGTACGGGAGCGCAGCTGGCTTGTCAGACGGGCGCTGAAGCTGATCATACCGGGACGGTCGGCCTGCAAACGCATAATGATCGCCTGATCCGGGTAGGAGGCGAAGGTCTCCCTGGTATAGGTCACCTCTCCAATTTGATAGGTCAAACAAGAAAGCGCTCTCTCTATATCGAGGCTGCGTTCATAGGAACCTGCAATATCCGCATGATAGAATTGAAGATGCAAATCGCCAAGCGGAAGGTATGATTGCGTATACGGGCCCAGCATTTCTCTGGACAGCTTGTAAGCGTCCGTGAATTTCTCTTCGGCGAGCAAACGTCTGACCTCCGGCAGCACTTCCAGCGCGTGAGGATTATTGAATTCTCTCGGGCTTCCGGACCATAACGTATCCTCATTCAGCTGAATCCGTTCTTGTTCCACCCCGCTGAAGATCATACCCCCGAGCCGGCCATTTCCTATTGGAAGCGCCTCCACCCAGGAATGGGCCGGCTGCTTATAATGAAGCTTCTTCATGGTTATTCTCCTTCCTCTCGCTCAATATCATCTAAATCATAGTTCGTTCAGAGTCGGTTTGCAAGAGTAATAACGTCCGCTGATTAAGCTGTTTTACGAGACATCATCCGGCTCCGCCATCCATAGGATTGACGGCGCCGCCCTTGCGCCGGACGCACCTTCTGTCATTATTTCTCCGACCGTCTTATGAATTGCCGGCTTGAAGGTCATACTAAGAACAATCAATCCAATTCCTTCCTCGGAAAGGAGTCCTTCATGGCCCACTCTACAAACCATCCGCAGCAGTCGGAGTCCACTTCCGGTCCTGGTCCTGCAGGCCGCAAACTGCATCCGAATGCTCCGCTTTATTTTGACCGCAGCTGGTTCGATCAGCTTCAGGACAAAGTCGACCGCAACGGTCCATGGGACGACTGGACCATGTATCAGCTGGCTGTCGAAGCCGAGCAGACCAAGCTGATCAGCAGCTTCGACGATCTCCAGTGCATACGCAGCCTGCCCGCGCTTGAGCCGATGCCGCATCAGATCAGCACCGCCCGCAAGGTGCTGCACGAGATGAGCGGCCGTGCCATTCTCGCTGATGAGGTGGGGCTTGGCAAGACGATCGAAGCCGGTCTGATCCTCAAGGAGTATCTTGTTCGGGGGCTCGTCCGCCGCGCGCTTATTCTGGTTCCCGCTTCACTCGTTCTCCAGTGGGTGCGCGAGCTGAATCAGAAATTCGGTATCGCCGCAATCGCCCAGAAGAAAGAGCATACCTGGCAGCATGACATTGTCGTGGCCTCCATCGATACGGCGAAAAGAGATCCGCACCGGGATATGCTGCTGAGCCAGGATTACGATCTGCTCATTATAGACGAAGCCCATAAGCTCAAGAACAAAAAGACAACCAACTACCAGTTCGTCAATCTGCTCCGCAAAAAGTATTGCCTGCTTCTGACCGCAACGCCCGTACAAAACAACCTGGATGAGCTGTATAACCTGATTACGCTGCTCAAGCCCGGACAGCTTGGCGGTCAAAGCGAATTCGCCAGCAATTTTGTCGTGGACAAGCGTATTCCCAAGAATGAGGGCCAATTGCAGGAAACGCTGTCTACGGTTATGATCCGCAATCGCCGCGGCGACGGCGGAATCAATTTTACGAGACGGATCGTCAAAAATATCCCGCTTTCGCTCTCTAATGAAGAGCAGGCGCTTTATGATGCCGTGACGAGATTCGTAAAAGAACGCTATGAGGAAAGCGATGGCGATCTGAGCAGCATGCTTTCGCTGGTCACGCTCCAGCGCGAGGTGTGCAGCAGCCGCGACGCCGTCTTCCTCACCTTGGTGAATATGTTCAAGAAGACGCCGGAGGATTCGCCTAAACGCGCCAAGATTTGGGAGCTGGTCGAAGTCATCCGCGGCATCCAGGCCAACACCAAGGCGGAGAAAACGTTGGAGCTCGTACGCGCCATGGATGACAAGGTGATTGTCTTCACGGAGTACCGCGCAACGCAGGAATACCTGCTGCAGTATTTCCGTTCGCAAAATATTACCGCCGTACCGTATCGCGGAGGCATGAATCGGGGTAAGAAAGATTGGATGATGGATTTATTCCGCGGCCGCGCCCAGGTGCTGATTGCAACCGAGGCCGGGGGCGAGGGCATCAATCTCCAATTCTGCCACAACATGATCAACTTTGATCTGCCTTGGAATCCGATGCGGGTTGAGCAGCGGATCGGCCGGGTCCACAGGCTGGGTCAAACCAGCGACGTGAACATTTTCAACTTGTGTACGCTGGGAACGATCGAGGAGCATATTGTGTCCCTGCTGCATGAGAAAATCAATCTTTTCGAGCTGGTAATCGGCGAGCTGGATCATATTCTGGAACGTTTCGACAAGAAAGAAACACTCGAACAGAAGCTGGCGCGCGTCATGCTGGAGTCCGGGAACTCCGCGGAGCTGCGCAAACAGATCGACGATTTGGGCAACTCCCTGAACCGGATCCGCAGCGAAGTAGAATCCGAATCATCCCAAGGGCTTGAAGCCATTGATGCCATGCTGGATGCAGTAGGCCAGGAGGTGAGACCTTGAACGAGCGTCAGGTCCATAAATTTGTCCAGCGTTATCTGGAGGCAACAAATTGTCATGTAATGGAGAAATCGCCTGCTCATTACCTGGTCAAGCTTTCGCCCAAAGCGGACCGGGAGCTCATGAACCGGACCTATTATTGGGGGTTCATCGACCGAACCGGCGCTGAGCCCGAAACAATGTCGCTGCTGCTTGTTACCGACAAGCAGAAATATGACGAAGCTGCCGCGCAGGAGAAAATCCGCACCGAGAAAGCTGCCGCTCCATCCGAAGCGGATCAGGCGGCGGAAGCTGCGCTCAGCCGCACGCGCGGCTTCCTTCACGGCACCTTGAATACGGCGGCGAGAGTGCCGCGCGAGGATTTGCATTACGGCTCTCACAAGCTGAAGCAGTTGTTCGATTCCGCCAGGCATAACGGCAGCTACGTCTGTCTGTTCCAGGAGCCCGAGAAGCGCAGCGCCCACCCTCTCCAATCTACGGCTTATACCGCGTGGCTTGGAGTGAATTTGAAAGTCGAATTCGCCTGCGATATGAAACGGGAGGAAATCCATTCCTTTGGCGTTTCGCTGGCAACCGGACAATGCGTGGAACGCTTTTACGACCGGATTACGCAGCATCGGATGACACCCAAGCTGCCGCCCAATATACACACTGCCAAAAACGCATTAACGCTTAACAAAGCGGCGACCATCGCGGAACAAACGCTGGAGCGGAAGCTGAAGACCTACGATTACGCCTGGGCGGCTGCAGCTGCGGCAAGGCTCGATGAAGAGCTTGTCACTCTCCATCACTATTATGAGCCTCTGCTTGCTTCCATTGACGAGGAGCAGCGGACGCTCATTACCGAGCAGTTTCAGCGGAGGCAGGATGAAATCCGCTGGCAGTACGAGCCGCGGGTGAGTGTATCCGCCATAAACTGCGGAATTTTCTATCTGGAAGGAATCGGTTGACACCGGAAACGACAGGAAACCGGAGGATCCTTGGTTTCTTCGCAGCAATACGGCAAAAATAGAACGGAGCTTGTCCGCTTGGGCGCGACAGGTTCCAACACCCTTTTCAGACAGGCTTGGTTACAATGACGTTATGACCCAAACCCATGAAAGAAGCAGGTGATAGCTCATGCACAAACGAACTCCGTTATTCGCCGCCATTATTTTGCTTATGGTCAGCAGCCATGTATCAGCAGCGGCCGCAGCGGAAGCGAATGCTTCTTTATCTCTTGAGAATCCATCACAGCTGCAGACGCAGGTACGAACATGGATGGATATTTTGTCTGAGCAGCAGCAATTCCATGCCTGGAAAAACGCTGACTCCGCCATTGTTCCGCTTGGTCCGGGCACACATGGCTATCTTGTCACGATCATCCTGGATCGCCAGCCCGTCGGCTACATGATCGTCAATGCCACTGAGCAGGGCGGGTATGCCCTCGGTGAATACGGCGTCGGGCGCCACCCTATTTTTGATCCCAATACGCTGTACCTTTCATTGGTACGGCAAGGACTTATTGAATCTTATGCCGAAGCAACAAAAAAGCCGCTCCGGCTGGAACGTATATACGTCCATCCATTGCTGGCTGTTTGGAAATGGGATGCCCCTGATGGACAAGCCTATTATCTGGATGCCTGGACCGGCGGGGCGCTTCCGGTCAATGATGCCATGTGGCAGAAGCAGCTGTCTGTCAAGCCGCCGGGTCTTGCTGCGGACGAGGAGGCAGGCACACTAACAAGCCTGTCCGGGTCCCGTTTAAACAGCGCATTCGATCCCTATGAAACCATGCCGTGGCTGACAAAATCACCGCTCGTGATAGAACAGCCCGGCTCATTGCTCAAGCTTCTGGATGATCAGGCGAAATTACGATACACAGCCGAGCTGTTCGATCAGACTGTTCTCCATGTCTGGCCTGCCGTCGGGTACCACACATGGAATGACCAGAACGTTTACGTGGCGTTCGATCAGCAGGGCACGCGTTATGTCCCGCTGGAAATGCTGGTTGGCAATGGCCTTTTCTATCAATAATGGCGGTATGAAGCTTGATTTTTATCTTCCGCTTCGGCTGCGCCACCAGAGCGCGACGCCGAGAGGCGCGATTCCAAACCATTTCGTCAGCCAAGGCTCGCGTGAAGCTTTGGCTGTTTGGCGTGACTGTTTGCGTTCATCCTTGGGTGTTTCCACGTATTGAACAAATTGCTCGGTCACATATTTAACCCACTCATCGCTATCTGCCATCTTCTTCGCCTCCTTCCTTTTACGCATTCATTCCTGCGTTTACGCCTTCACCGCATGATCATTCATTACCTTTAGTCTCCCCTTGAATTGTTTCGCTCAAACATGAATGAGTTTCCTTCCTCTGTGCCAGTCTAAGGAGAGTGAACCTGATAGTGGAGGAATGACTAAGATGCTCCAACGACCGCGTTATCTGATCAAGAAGCATTATTTCAAAAAATGGCTGTTCCGGACAACTGCGATCTGCCTGGCCAGCTTCTGCTGCCTCGGTTTTCAACAAGAAGTTTCCGCGGGTGCCGAGCCAGTACCTGAAGAGCAAAAGACCGCCGCTGTTCCGGAATACCACAGGGCTCTGCCGACGACCGACGTCATTATTGATGTAGGCCATGGAGGCATAGACGGCGGCGCCCATTATGAAGATTTGCTCGAGAAGGATATCAATCTTGCTGTAGCGAAAAAGCTCTATGTGCTGCTGCGGGGCTATGGCATCCGCACCGTCCTTAACCGGGATGGCGATTACGCCTTAAGCGATGACAACCGCTGGCATTCGAGCCGCTCCCGGCATAAGCGCGATTTGTCCCAGCGCAGCCAATTGTCCGGCGAGATTCACAGCCGGCTTATGGTGAGCCTGCATGTCAACTGGACCAGGAATCCAAAACGCTACGGTCCTCTCGTGCTCCATCAGGACCAAGGGGAAAGCGCACTGCTCGCCTTCTGCATCCAAGATGCCCTGAACCGCCAGCAGAATACCAACAGATTGCCCGTGATCGGCAAACCCTTCTATCTGCTCAATGTTGTCAAACAACCGGCTGTCATTGTCGAAATGGGCTTTATCAGCCACGCCGGAGACCGCCGGATGCTGACAGATCCCGGTCGGCAGCAGGAAATTGCCGACGCGATTGCATCAGGGGTGCGGAATTATGTCCTTCTCCGATGAGGGGGTGAGCATCTCGGAAAGCCGGACGAAGTTCATGCTTTGCTGCAGCTTCGGGATGGTAACCTTGAGGACTGCGGCTGTTTTCTTGCCCGGGACACCGACATGGCCGATAGCAACGCCTGTTGCATGAGAATCCATATGCTTGTGCAGGATGCCCAGCTGTTTGGCGATATGGCTTTCCGTATATACATCATCAAGAAAAACATCATTCGAGAGCAGCGGCACACCCAGCTCCGCAGCGATCTTGGGAATTACGGTCTTGTAGGTGGTGCGGCTGTCCAGGAAGAACATCCCGTGTTCCTTCACTACAGTCAGGACGATGCGCATGATATGCTCGTCAGCCGTTACCTTCGATCCCATATGATTGTTCATGCCGATGGCATACGGAACATCCTTGATGGCCGCCTCCGTCCGATGGCGCACCTCCTTGTCGCTTAAGGCCGAGGTAATGGCTCCGGGACCAAGCCATTCCCGTTTGCCGCTGTTCGGTTCCATCGGCATATGCACCAGTACATCATGGCCGCGTTTATGCGCCATTTCCGCGTCATGCCTGGTCATGTGCATGAAAGGCATGACAGCGACCGTGAAATGAACAGGCAAATTCAGCATTTCCTTCGTTCCATCCGATCCATTGCCAAAGTCGTCAATGACGATGGCAACCTGTCTGTCCTCAGGGCCTCCAGCGTCTTGGATTTTTGCCCCTTCAAGCCCATCGGCAGCCGTATGGTAACTCATCTGTACGCTGATCAGCAGCAACAGGATCAGCGCCATCCGTTTTATCCGGTTGTTCATCATTATAGAACCGCCTGCTTTCCCTTCGAGTTACACTCATTGTTTGTGTGAGAAGGGCAAAATATGTGCGGATGACGGACGTAAACACAAAAAAACAACCCTTCCATAACTGGGAAGGGTTGTTTTTTCATAAATTTCCTTTAGTGCATCATTGGTGCCGCTTCTTTTCTTTCTTTGCGGGACTTCTTATCCGGCTGCGACAGCTTGATCTTGCCGATCATCAGACTCATCACAACGCCCAATACGATAAAAGCAAGACCGACCCAAAACACATGCTGCAGCGAACTGATCAGCGTGTGCTTCAATATAGGCGATACCTTCTCGACAAAAGACGCCGGCAGCGCTTTGAGAGTATCTGGACTCAGCAGCATGGAATAGACGCTTTGCGGATCACTGTGAATGCCGTCAATCATCTTGGCGGCAGTACCCGTCTGGTCATCCATGCCGGTGAGCACCGGCTGCAGATCCTTCGTCAGAAGCTTGCCGGACTGGCTGTTCATCACGGCGCCAAGCACCGTCATACCAAACGTTCCCCCGATGGAGCGGAAAAATTGGCTGGAGGAGGTTACGACGCCCAGCTCCGATTTAGGGAAGCTTTCCTGCAAAGCCAGCGTCAGAAGCGGCATTACGAATCCCATGCCAAAGCCCATCACCATCATAATGCCCGATGCGCTGAGCTTGGTTGTATCAATATCCATGGTTGTAAGCAGCATGAATCCTACCGCCATAATAATCATACCTAGGATCATCTGTACTTTGATCCCGATCTTGTATACAATTTGTCCTGCGATAATGCTGGTAATAATCATCGTAATCATGAGCGGAGTCATGACCGTGCCGGATGCGGAAGCGCTGATTCCGACAATACCCTGCATAAACAATGGAACGAACATGATCGCGCCGAACATGCCCACGGACATCAGGAAACCGATCGCGTTGATTGTGCTGAATACCCGGTTTTTGAACAGCTTGAGCGGAAGAATCGGTTCCTGGGCTTTTGCTTCAATCATGAGGAATGCGGCGATTGCCACTGCAGCCAGTGCGAACAATCCAATGATCTGCCACGAAGCCCAAGCGTAATCCACGCCGCCGAATGTCAAGGCCAGCAGCAGGCTGACAACCCCGACAATCATGGTAAGCATGCCCGGTATATCAAAAACAACCTTGCCTTCTGTTTTGTGCTTGGGAAGCGCCAGAGCGATCAGAACGACCGCAAGAAGTCCTACGGGAAGATTGATATAGAACACCCAGCGCCAGTTCAGCGAATCGACGATCCAGCCCCCGACCTGAGGTCCAATGACGGACGATAATCCGAATACGGCGCCGAATGCTCCCATCCACTTGGCACGTTCCTTGCCGGTGAAGATGTCTCCGATAATGATCATGGCCATCGGCATAATAATACCGCCGCCGATCCCCTGCATCGCACGGAAAATAATGAGCCATGTCATATCCTGCGCGGTTCCGCATAAAGCAGATGCGCCGATAAAAACGACAAGGCCTGTCACATAGACGACCCGTCTTCCGATCAAATCCGCCAGTTTACCTGCTATCGGTACGACGACAGTGGAGGTCAGCATATATGCTGTCGTCAGCCATGCCATGAGCCCAAGTCCACCAAGATCCCCAACAATCCGCGGCATCGCAGTACCGACAATGGTCTGATCCAATGCCGCAAACAGCATGGCAATCATCAAACCGAGAATTAATAATCCTTTCCCCTTTCGGACTGTATCCGTGGGAGTTTCGCTTTTTACAGCGCCAGTTGTTTCCATCCTTGCTCCTCCTTTTAACCTTGTCAAACTAGTCCTTGATGATCTTCTCAAGCGTAACAAGCATATTCTCTATCTCATCCACACTCAGCTCGCTGAAATATCGCCCGATCAGCTCATTGTGCTGCTCTTCAAGCTGCTTGCTCGCAGCCAGGCCGGCATCTGTGATCTGCAGCAAAACAACGCGGCGGTCGTTATGGTCGGGAAGACGGACGACAAAATCCAGAAGCACCAGTCTGTCGATCATCACGGAGATCGCGCTCGGCTTGACGCCCATCTGTTCAGCCAATGCGGTTACTTTAAGCGGTCCGTTGTCCCGGATGATAAATAAAATAATAGACTGAGGTATGGTCATTTCCGATTTGTAGTTGTTTGCAAATTCATGCGCCATTTTCCTTCTGAGTGTTTGCAGCACACCCCTGAAACGCTCAGCCTGCGCATTCCTGTTGGTTTCTATAAGTTTTGAACCCCCCGTCAATTTGCTTAGGTCATGTAATATTTAAACAATGAAAACTTTAGACAACTTAAGTAATATTAAATCCGAAGCCCAATAAAGTCAACCGGGAATCAAAAAATAAATTCCGGATGGCGTCAATTTGCTTTAGCTGACGCTTTGCCCGCTTTTACTCTCATTTCTTGCAATTCTTTTATCCCTATGTTTAAATTACTAACAGTTATTTTTACTATTATATTGAGATAAAGAGACGAGCTATTGCAGACTCAACAAATAATGCAAGAAACGAAGCCTGGCGGGAGGTACTTGTGAAAACATTTCTGCAGCTGAACACCATATTCCTCAGCATGATTATGGAAGCCATACCGTTCGTGCTGGTGGGAGTCATCGTCTCCGGACTTATCCAGAGCTTTCTGACGGAAAAATGGATCGCCCGCATCATGCCGCGGAACCGTTTCTTCTCCACGCTGCTTGGCTGCGGCATCGGGATTTTTTTCCCGGCCTGTGAATGTGGAATCGTGCCGATTACAAGGCGCCTCCTGGGCAAGGGCGTGCCGCTTAATGCCGGCATCGCTTTTATGCTGACCGGGCCGATTATTAACCCCATTGTGCTGTTCGCCACCTATATCGCATTCGGCAACGACTGGCGGATGGCCGCGATTCGCGCAGGTGCAGCAATTGTGGTCGCTTTCACGGTTTCGATCGTCATTTCGTTCCTGTTTCGCGAGCTGCCGTTCCGCGGCGGCGTTCCGGCAAGCACACTCGTGGCTGCCGCAATCGAGCAGCCTGCTGCAGCCCCCGCCCGGCCGCCGCTGCATCTGAAGCTGCTCGACGTGATGCAGCATGCGGTCGAGGAATTTTTCTCGGTTGGCAAGTTCCTCGTGCTGGGCGCTTTTATCGCGGCCTCCATGCAGACCTTTATTCCGACCTCATCTCTTATTCATCTCGGCAGCAATCCGGTTACATCGATTCTGGTCATGATTGTGCTCGCATTCGTCATGTCGCTGTGCTCCGAGGCGGATGCCTTCATCGCATCCTCGTTCCGCAGTACCTTCTCGATCGGTTCAATTTCGGCATTCCTCGTCTTCGGACCTATGATCGATATTAAAAATACGATGATGCTGCTTGGCGTATTTAATGGGAGATTCGTCGCAGCGCTGATCGGTCTTGTAACGGTCAGCACGCTGCTGACCTCCCTCTTGGTCGGGAGGTTGTTCGGATGACGCGGCTGTATGTTTTGGCAGGCTTCGCCCTGATGTTTCTGCAGCTTCACCTGAATGGGAATCTGAACAAATATATTAATATGAAATATGCCTACCTGTCGGTCAGCGCGATCGTTCTGCTCGCGGTCTTGTTTATCTTCGAGTTCTTGCGGTTAAACCGGCAGGAACGGGCGGAAAAGCTGGCGAAAGCCCATGAGAACAGCCATACCCGCCATGAAGGACATTCCCATTCGCATCATGACGACCACGGCCACTCTCACGGCGAAACCTCCAGGCTGAAGCGTACGCTCGGCTATATCGTGCTGATCTTCCCGATTTTGACCGGTCTATTGCTTCCGGTTCAGACTCTTGATTCGAGCTTCGTCAAGGCCAAAGGCTTCTCATTCCCGGGTCTCAATGTTTCGGCAGAAAATCCGGGTTATCATCAGTTTCTAAAGCCGGATACGAGTGTGTTCTATGGTAAGGCGGGCTACGAGAAGGTTTCGCAGGCGGAGTTGTCCAATTTCACCAATCAACGTAAAATTGTCCTGACCGACCAAAATTATTTGACCGGTTTGGAGGCAATCTATAACTATCCGATAAGCTTTTCGGGAAAATCGATCGGTTTTGACGGGTTCGTGTATAAAGGAGAACAGGTGGACGACAACCATTATTTCGTGTTCCGCTTCGGCTTCATCCATTGTGTTGCGGACTCCGGCGTCTTCGGCATGCTTGTCGAGTTTCCGAAGGGAACCGTTTTGAAGGACGATGAATGGGTTCATGTGTCCGGCACGCTGACATCGGAGCTGTACCAGCCTTTCAAGCAGACCGTTCCGGTGCTCAGGACCTTGTCCTGGAACGATACTGCGGCGCCATCCGATCCTTATGTTTATCGTACTTTTTAACGGCTATAATAAGCTTTGCCAAAGAGGAGAGGATTGGTTTTGGTTAATCGTTTTCGATGGGGCGTTCTTCTGCAAAAGCCCTTTATTTTCTTTTCCATCCTGATGATTTTGAAAATGCTGCTCGTCTGGAGCGTTGTATTCAAAGAAACCGGCGGCAGCTTCGGCATGACGCTGCTGACCGGCATCCCGTCGATCTGGTTTATATTTTGCCTGATCGAGAGCTTTGCCTACCGGAAGAAGCTGGGTACCTATTTGGCTGTCGATCTCGTCCTGACCATCGTTTATTTTGCGGTGATCATGTATTACAAGTATTTTGGCGTCATTGTCACCTACCACGAGCTTCGCCAGGTAAATCAGGTATCGGAGGTCAACAGCAGCGTCATCTCCCTGATGGACCCTTACTATCTGTTTATCTTCACGGATATTATAGTCCTGTTCATTCTGATGCTGACCAACCGGCGTTTTCGCGCCTGGGGGCGGGGATTGTCCGTACAGGAGAGCCGCAGCTGGTTTGCAGCCGGACAGGTGCTCGCGCTTGCCGCATGCGTATTGTCCGTCCTTCCTTACCATGGCGGCATGAATGAGTTCCAGCAGGCCCAAAGCATGGGGATCCTCAACTATGAAGCCTATGCTGCCTTTGCTCCCTCCAAGGACCTGAAGATCGAACCACAATCGGTGACCCCCGCCATGGTTGCGCAGGTGAAGGGCGCCGCGGAGCCGGAGCAGCCGGCATTCTGGGAGGCCGCCAAAGGAAAAAATGTGATCATCGTTCAGCTGGAGGCATTCCAGAACTTTCTGGTCGATCTGAAGATAGACGGGAAGGAAATTACGCCCAACATGAATGCTCTCGTCCACGACCATTTTTATTTCCCGCATTTTTTCCAGCAGGTTGGTCAGGGCAATACGGCCGATGCCGAATTTGTGGTCAACACCTCTCTCTATGTTCCGCCGAACGGCGCGGCCTCTGAGATCTATGCGGACCGGGCTCTGCCCAGCATGCCCAAGCTGCTTGGAGCAAACGGCTATCAAACGGCTACGTTCCATACAAACAGCGTCATATTCTGGAACCGGGATCAGCTGTACAAGGCGCTTGGCTGGGGCAAGTATTATGACGACAAGTTTTTCGGCAAAAGCGATCTGGTCTCGTTCGGCGCCTCCGACGAAGTGCTTTACGCCAAAACAGCCGAAGAGCTGGCTCGCTTCCAGGAGAGCGGCAAGCCCTTTTACGCCCAAATCATCTCGATGTCCGGTCACCATCCATTCCGCATCCCGGCTGCCAAATTCAAGATGGAGCTGCCGAAGCGCTACAAGGGAACTCTGGTCGGCGATTATATCCAATCGCAAAATTATGCAGACTACGCACTCGGTCAATTCATTGACGAGCTGAAGAAGAACGGCGTCTGGGACAACAGCGTTATCGTGCTGTACGGCGACCACCAGGGGCTGCCGATCTATTCCCTCAACAATAAGGAAAAAAAGCTGATGAAGGAAATCTACACCCGCGACTACAGTCTTCCGGATATGATGAACATTCCGCTCGTCATCTCCGTGCCCAATGAACAGCCGCAGATCTTCCAGCAGGTCGGAGGACAGTCGGATATCTATCCTACAGTAGCGAATCTGATCGGCGTCCCGCTTAAGGATCAGGTGATTTTTGGGCGGGATATACTGAACCAGACCGCCAATGTGCTTCCGGAGCGTTATTACCTACCCTCAGGCTCCTTCATTACGGCCAAAGGCGCATTTGTCCCGGGCTCCGGTTACGCGGACGGCATCACTTACCCGCTGGAAGGCGGCAAGGTCGCCAAGCCGCTGGATGCCAAGAGCGAATACGACAAGGCCCACAGACTCATCAGCATGTCCGATGAGTTCGTCTCTTCCCTGCCTGCTGTCAGCGAGAGCGGGGACAAGACGGCTCCAGGTCAGGAAAGCAAATAAGCTGGAGATAACAAAAAGTTTCACGCCTCCAAACAGGAAGAAGCTCACTTTGCTTTCCTTGGCGGCAGAGTAAGTTTCTTCCCTCGCAGAGTGTGTTGGGAATTCTAGTTCAAAAAAGCAGCGGGCTCCTGATTGGAGAAGCCCACTGCTTTTTTGATCCGTATGCATATTACGCAATGCTATCTGACAAGCCTCAATCAACCTTGGCGCCGAACGAGCGCAAGAAACCAACGGCCTGCGCGGTGTCCATCCTGGCCCCTTTCACATCCAGCGACTTCCAGTTGACCCCATCCATGACGGCGCCGCGCAAATCGGTCCCGTTCAGCTTCGTTTGCGCCAAATTCGCCCGGGTCAGGTCGCTGTTCCGCAAATCCGCCTTCTCCAGATTGGCGCCGAAGAGATCAGCCTCAAGAAAGCGGATTTCCCGCAGATCCTGTTTATTCAGCTTCGTATACCTCAGATTCGTATAAGACCAATCGCCCCGGAGCAGCGTAATGCCATCCATTTGAGCCTTTGAAAAGTCCGAGCCCGTCATTTTGCAATTGTTGAATTTGGAAACAAACAAATTGGCATCGACAAAATTGCAATTCAAAAAAGCCGATTCCGTATGGACCGAAGCATTCAGCATCGCACCGTGAAAATTGCATTCAATAAACCGGCAGCCGGTGCTCGTCATTTCCTCCATGGAAGCGTTCGTGAATGTGCAGCGTTCAAATGTGCAGCGCAGCAGCTCACCATCCCGCAGATCGCGATCGCTGAAATCCACTGCTTCGTAGTGTTGATCCGTATATTGATACATTTTCTGCCCCCATCATCATTGGCTATTTAATGACCAGGCCCAGAAGGCCCGCGAATGTCGAAGCCTGCCCCGCCGAAATGATGCAGCCCCTCAAATCATCGATTTCCACCATCAATTCATCGAATTCGCAGTCGCTCAGATCGATCCCCTTGAGCTTGACCCCCGACAGGATTGCCTGATCGATTTTGCAGCGGATGAAGCCGGTTTTGTTCAAAGAAGACTGGTAATAGTCAGCGCTGACTAAAGAGCATTCCTCAAATTCAACCTGCTTGAAATTCGCGAACCGGAACAAGGCGTAATCACTCAGGCAGCTGAGAAAGGAAACATGCTGCAGCCTGCTCTTTGTAAAGTCCGTACCCATCAATTTGCAGTTTCTGAACTCTGTCCTGTGCAGGAAGGTCCCGGCGAAATCGACATTCGACAGATCGCATTTCTCAAAAATAACGTCCATCAATTCAGCATCAGGCAATGACGACTCTGTAATGGTCACATTCCTGAACACTACTTTTTCAAATGAAACCCTGGCCGCTTGCTGACTATGTATGCTAATATCTTCAATGCAACCGTGACTGAATTCATCTTTGGTCATCAGCGCATGCATCCGGTCGGAGATATCTGGCAGGTCTGACGGGATTTTGGGCTGCTCCAGCTTGCTCTTCATACTGTCCATACACCTCCGCAGTTAAAATAGTTGATTCACCAGCCGCTTGTCCACAACCTGGATTAGTGCACATTCTCCCGAATCTTGGCAAGCAGTCTGCGCAGCTCCTGCATCTCATGATCTGCTATTCCTTTGACCGCAAGACCCGGAATATGGTCCACAACAGGGAATATGTCCTCAGCAAGCCGCCTCCCAGCCTCCGTTAAAGAAACGATAAAATACCGGCGGTCATTCTCCCGGACCATCCTGCGGATAATCCGCTTTTGTTCCAGACTTATGATCATCCTCGTTATACTTGATTTATCCTTGTTTAACCTGCCGGCAATCTCATTCTGGGAAAGCTTGTCCCTTTCCTTCAGAAGGATCAGGATCAACGCCTGCTCGGGCGTAATCCCGTAAGGAGCCAGATCCTTCTTGATCCGAAAGGCAATTTCCAAATTGACATCATGAATCAATTTCACAATATTTTCAGGCAGAACCATCTTAGCTGATCACCTCTCGCCCATCAAGAAGCTAATTAGTTGATATGTTAACTATTATAAGGCAGCAATGCGGCTCTTACAAGAAGAATCAGCTAGCTCCGCTCTCCCGCGGCAAAGCCGGAATGAAATCTGTACAACCTGTAACTTATAAGAAAAAGACCCCCGGCTGACATAAGCCGGAAGGTCGGGAAGGCCGCCTGCATCACGGAGCCTGTCCGCCAAAATAATCCTTGAGTCCGTCCATAATCCCTTGGGCGATATGGGCTTGTCCGTCATGATCCAGCAGCAGAGCCTCATCGCTCGTATTGGACAAGTACCCGACTTCGGTCAGGATGGCCGGAACCTCGTTAAGCCGAAGAACCTTCAGATCATTATAGCGCACGCCCCGGTCCTTAAAGCCGTTGGCCGCGAGAATATGCTCATGGATGACATCAGCAAGCTGTATGCTGCTATCGGAATAATAATAGGTTTCCGTTCCGCTGACCTCCGGATCATCATAGGTGTTCCCATGAATCGATATAAAGGCATCCGCCTCCAAGTCATTCGAAAATTTCGCCCTGTCATCCAATGAGACGAATGTATCGTCGCTGCGGGTCAGATATGGATCAAACATCGGGTCCTGCTTCAGCTGATCATATACCTCCTGCGCAAGGGCAAGCGTATAAGCTTTCTCCTCTAATCCGCTGATTGTGGGAGCTCCAGGATCATGCCCGCCATGGCCTGGATCGATGACAATTTTATACCTCCCCGTTTGCATGTCATCGACTGAAGATGTGGCGGACGGTGATTCGGGACCTGCGAGCATCCCTACGACCTTGGACGAATTATGATTGATTTCATAGATTGCAAATGTGCAGAACAGCAGGAATAATATGAACACAGTAACGATTCTGCGTCCTGTGCGAGCCGGCCTCATCGGTTTTTTCATGTCAGCCACCTCGCTCATGCAAATAGAGCGAAGCCCTATGATGGATCAGATTTTCTTTTGCTGCCACGCCGGGGTCGGACACTATCATGAATCCTGTCAGAAATAATCCGGTTTTTATCATGCTGTCTTCCTCTCCTTGTTCCTTGTCTCTTGCTATCACCTGCTCTCTTAGTTATAAAAGATGGATATAGACAAATCTTCTGAAAATTGTAAACAAAGTGTATCGACTTGTATCCATTTAAAATCGTATAAGAAACATACTTCTTGATCTGGTAGAAGAGCAGGCAGCCCGACATGCGCATCAGCTTCCCCGGAGCCGTATAGAACGCTCTGAACCATCCGGGAAAAATAAAAAACCAGTCCTATCACGGATTGAACGTGATAGACTGGTTTTTGGATTTTGCTGTTCTTTTGCCATAAAGTATCTATTGACTGGAGTGTTGAAGCCACACAGAAACAGCACTTGTCAAAGTGCCGCACCGTCGGCTATATTTCCTATTCCAGCGCTCCGTATATAACAGCCCGCAGCCTTGGATGAAAATAAGGCTCGCGGCTTGGCAGCATCTGCTGCATATAAACGATGGACAATTCCTCGTGCGGGTCAATCAGCGTCCAGGAGCCAGCCAGACCTGCCCAGCCAAATTCGCCGATCGTGCCGTTGTTCCCGCCCGCCGCCGGATCCATCAACACGCGGACTCCAAGGCCATAACCGTATCCGTTCATATGCGCCCAGCTGAAATCCTTGAGCTGCTGCTGACTCAAATGGTTGGTCCGCATCAGCTGAATCGTCTTCGGACTGAGAAGCCGCACGCCATCCAATTCCCCGCCCCTCGCCAGAGCCTGCGCAAACCGGCTGTAGTCGCCGGTTGTCGACAGCAGGCCCCCTCCGCCGCTTTCGTATCTGCATCCTGGCTGGAAAGGGGTATCCATCCTGTCGTTGACGGTCAGCTTGCCGTCTTCTGCACTGTCATACATCACGCATAACCGGTCCCGCTTGTCGTCTGGGATTCTGAATGAGGTATCGTTCATCCCGAGCGGTCCGAAAATTTCCTGCTTCAGAAACTCTTCGAAGGTTTGGCCGGACAGCACCTCGATCAAAGCGGCCAGGACGTCATGGCTTGTGCCGTACTTCCAATGCGTGCCTGGATCGAAGGCAAGAGGGATGGCCGCAAGCTGCTTGGACAGCTCCCGCATATTCATCGTGGCGGCGGCGTTCTCCATCATAACGCGGGTCTGCCGTTCGGTTTCCGTCCCGATCCCGCCATATGTAAGACCGGACGACATGGTGAACAGATCCTTGACGCGAATCGGGTTCGCCGCGGGAGATACCGTCATGTCGCCAAATTCGTTGTAGCGGTACACCATCGGATTTTTGAACTCGGGCAGATACTCCTCAAGCGGATCGTTCAACAGATAGTGCCCTCTCTCGTAAAGCATGAGCGCCGCGGTGCAGGTAATCACTTTGGTCATCGAATAAATTCGGTAAATGGTATCCGTGCTGATTTCCTTCTTCTTCTCCAGATCCGCATAACCGAAGCTGTCCTGGTATAATATTTCCCCGCGGCGGATAACGGTTAAGGCGCAGCCGGCCGGTCCTTTTTCCACAAAGCTCTTAAGGAGCGGAGTCAATCGTTGTATCCGGTTCATTAATGGTTCCCCTCTCTGAAAACGTTTACCATAATAGTAGCACATGGTTTTGGCAGGTGTAAATTAATACGGAGCCCCCTTCCCGATAAATATTTGGGTCCTCGTGCATGAGTGGCCCAAAACGTGCTTCTTGTTGATCTTGCCGAACTTATTATTTGGTCCGATATATCCTAACCGTTGAAGAAGTCGACCCTGGACATGACATGATCAATGGTGAATTGATGAAGATACTGAATGGTGTTCTGTTCCGCATTGTGGAGAATTTTTTCCAGCTCCAGATCCAGAAACTCCCCGGCCTCCCCGCAATCCGCCTCTTGAGCGGGCTCTTTGCCTCCCGTGTTGACTGCATCATATATATCTCCGAGCGTCAGCGCGGCAGTATCTTTTTTGAGAATATATCCTCCCTCACGACCACCCTTGGATTCCACGATTCCGGCACTGGCCAAGGCTTGAAGAACTCTTCGCAGGAAAGTGGCATGGGAATCCACCTGGCCGGCAATCATGGCACTTGATAAAATGCCCCTGCTTTGAGCCAGCCAGACAACGGCATGAATGGCGATTTTGAAATGCGGCGGCCCGAAATCGATTCCTTTATTCGCTGTGCTCATTACCGCTCACTCCCTTCTTCATTACAGCATGTTAGAGTTTCAATATGTGTGTAATATAGGCACATTATATGTTTTTTACCCGTCTGTGGCAAATTCTATTCAACCTGTTTCCTCCGTTGCATCTATTAGAAAAAGAGAGCCAATCGTGATTGGCTCCCTTTGATTTGACTTCTATAGTACCGTCTGTACGCATCTGCCTGTTTAAGCTGACGACTGATTATGTTGATCGAACAGCCGTCATTAACCCGGGAAATTCGCCAGCTCCGAGCTTTGCAGCAGAGTAAGCGCAACGGATAGAATCAGCAGCACGATTACAGGCAATAACGCGGTTACCGGATCCTTGACCCGGATATGGGCGGCGGCAGCGCCCAGCATGATAAGTCCAAGCCAGATGCCTGCCCACGCCGACCAGCTCGGCTCCCAGAAGCCGATGACCAGCGCGATCACCGCTATATACTGGGTCAGACCGGTAAAGACCCGAAACCATTGTGGCAGCTTCAAATGCGCAAAACTATCCACCTGCATTTTGGTGCCAAAAACCTTCATCGAACCCGCCATCAGAAACATCAGACCTAATAGGATTTCAATAATCATGACTACAACGTCCACATCGATCTCTCCCCGCATGTTCTTTTTTTAACACAATGTTCATGACCATGGCTGTAATCATAAAGCGCAATACATCAATACTCATCTCCCCTTGCCAGCCTTCAGCAATCCTCAGATTTAATTGCAACTGATGTAGGCACATTATAGAACGAAAGCGTAATGAATGCAATACTGAATTAAACTATGAGACGGCTTCCAGTTGTATGCCTATCATGGAGCGGAGCAAAACGCCAAGAGCAGTAACCGGACGAAGCCGCTGCTGAACAAACAAAAAAACCCTTCCTGAGAAGAGTTGGTTTAAAGGTATGGTGCGGTCGAGAGGACTCGAACCTCCACGGCATTGCTACCACTGGAACCTGAATCCAGCGCGTCTGCCAATTCCGCCACGACCGCATATCAGCGAGAAAATCATTTTCGCTCAATATTCAATACTATACCGTTTATTTATGAGAATGTCAACATTATTTTCCTTAATTATTGAATCAGCAATAATATGATGGAGAATAAGCCGGTGCAAATATTGATTAAATACAGGAAGGACACCACCTGAACCGGTTTCATGCCTGTTTTTAACAATACATAATGCGCCTGGGAAGCGTCTGCCTTGTAGAAGGGAACGCCCTTCATCATCCTCCAGATCACAACACGGACATTGTCCAGGATCGGAACGCTGAGCGCAAGAATCGGAATGAACAAGGACAGGACTGTCGCCTGCTTGAAGGCTCCATCGAGCGCAATGACGGCAAGGATGAAACCGAGAAAAGTAGCCCCTGCATCACCCATGAACACTTTTGCCGGCGGCCGGTTGTATCTGAGATAACCCAGGGATGCCCCCACAAGAATCGTAGCCATCATCGCCGACTCGCCCTGCCCCATTACAAGCGCTACCACCAGAAGCGTTGTTCCCGATATAGCGGATAATCCGCTGGCCAAGCCGTCAATCCCGTCCGTAAAGTTAATTACCGTTGTTACGCCAAAAATCCATAAGACGGTGAAGAGGAACTGGAACAACTCGGGAAGTACGTAATAGCTTCCCGTGAAGGGATTCTCAAAGCCGCTGAATACAATCCCCGAGCTGTAGACTAGAATGGCAGCACCCATCTGAACCACAAATTTTGGCAGCGAGGCAAATTCCTTGCCATGCGTCTTGTACCAGTCGTCGACAAGGCCGATGACCAGAATGATCAGGCCGCCTCCGAGTATAGCCCCGGTCTTGATCCAATTATCGTGAACAAATATCAGATATAAAATGACAAAAGCAGCGTAAATCGCAATGCCTGCGGTCAGCGGAATCGGTTCCCGGTGAATTTTGCGTTCGTTGTTGGTTTGGGGCTTGTCCACAAATCCGATCCTGAGCGCCAGCTTGCGAAGCGGCGGTATAAGCGCGATAACAATAGCAATAGCAAACACAAAAGCGATAATATAATTCATATCATTCTCCTTATCGATCATGATAACCTATCTGAAATTATAATCATCCCCCCGCTTAAATGCAATCCTGACACCGGAGCTTGCGCTGTTCACGCCTTTCGCAAGCGGTCCGTTCAGTTTTTGTTCAGACTGCCCTGATATGATCGGTTTAAGACAAGGAGGCGATGACCATGAATGGAATCAAAGTAATGGTAGTCGACGATACCGCATTTATGCGCATGATGATGCGCGGCCTTCTGGAGAGTCTGGGTCTTGAGGTGGTAGCGGAAGCCGGCAACGGCATTGAAGCTGTTAATCTCTATAAAAGAGTAAGACCCCAGCTTGTGACCATGGATATTACGATGCCCGAAATGGACGGAGTCAGCGCCCTCAAAAATATCAAGCAGGTCGATCCGGCAGCTAAAATTATTATGTGCTCCGCGATGGGACAGCGGGAAATGGTCCTTGAGGCCATTCGAAGCGGCGCATGCGATTTTGTCGTCAAACCGGTGCAAAAAGAACGATTGGCCGAGGCAATATCCAATCATTTCCTGACCTTCGCAAATTCAGCCGGGGGTGGCCATATTTAGTGAACCTCCAATGAAAAAGCGGCTGAACAGATTATTTTCTGCTCAACCGCTTTTTATGTTACTCTCCAGCCCACTTTGAATCTTATGGTGAAGATATGGCTTTCCAGCCTTTCCCCCCTGCCATTATTCTCGTTTACTCCGCGATTTGAAAATGAATGATTGCCCCTTGATGATTGGGTTCAAGGCGGAGCACCTCCTCCAATTGAGCCTGCGATTCAGCCAGGCGGCCAAGCCCCAGATGACCCAGACCGATCATATAGCGGCAGTGGATTTCATTGCGTCTGTTCAGATCATCATCGAACACCAGAAAATCGGGAAGCGAGACGGCAAAATAATCGAGCTTAACCTTGTCAAACAGATGGGTTTCCCCATAATCAATCAGTTTATTGAAGCGGGAAGCCGCTTCCTTATCCCCTTGCAGCCTGGACCAGGCAAGCCCCTGATAGAAAATCGTATCCGGCGGCTGATCATTATAGAACATCGCTCCCGCAGGCTCATCCATACCCTGCGAGGCAAGGCGGAATGCCTTCTTTGCTTCTTCATTGCGTCCATCCGCTTCCAGCGCACATCCCAGGTGATAGTAAATATTGTTCTCCTGTGCGCCGGCCAGCTTCCCCTCGCCCAGATTATCCGGATACTCGAGCGCGCGCAGCAGCACTTTCTCCGCTTCCTGGTATGCCTGTTCAGCAAGAAGCTTCTTGCCCAGCTCCACATGCGCCAGCACATACTGACCGGTAACCTTGCCTTCCCCTCCTTCCCATGGATGGAATTTGCGGGAATTCAGCAGGCCGATCGCTTCCTCATGTCTGCGTACCGTGTTATGCAGAGTGACATACTCTACAAATAAATCATCACGCATTCTCACCTGATCCGGATGGCTGTTCAAATGATCCAGACGCTGCTGCGCACTGATGCCGAGCTTTTTGTACAGCTGGTCGAGCTCGTACAGCACCCGCGCATCGCTCTGGTCTGCGGAATAAGCGAGCTCCAGATAGGTCCGGGCTTTCCCGGAATCGTTCTGTTTGTTGAAATAGGCCAGCGCCAGATTGCGGTGGGA
This sequence comes from Paenibacillus sp. JT31N17, assembly GCF_056269255.1. Classification (NCBI taxonomy): domain Bacteria; kingdom Bacillati; phylum Bacillota; class Bacilli; order Caryophanales; family Paenibacillaceae; genus Paenibacillus; species Paenibacillus sp. JT31N17. Next base: position 139,526 of record NZ_JBWDNP010000001.1, on the reverse strand, counting down.
CGTTGGAAACGAAGAATCCAGCTCTGTTGAGGCTTCCCAATGCCGGATGGCCTCCTGATGCCTTTTCTTATCATATAATAAGTTGCCCAGATAATAATGAGCGCGGGCATCGCCAGGGTTTTGCCCCAAAGCATATTCCAGCACCTGCATATCAAGCAGGCTGTTAGGGAAACAGTATGCTGAAGAGGCTGCCTGCCCCGCCCGTAACTGTTTCGCGGAATCGTCCTGTCTTCCAAGCTTCCCATATAAATACCCCAATGTGTAATGCAGCATTGGATATACATCCCCGGCTTGATCCGACAGGGCTCCATTCAATACGTCAGCGGCTTCCTCGTACAGCCCGCATCCCGCATAGTCAGCGGCCAGCTGCAAATAATTATGCGCATCGCCGCGCAGCAATTCCCGGAAACTGCCCAGGGCGGCAGCCGCTTCTTCATGCAGGCCCCTTGCACCAAGGTTTAAATATTTTTCATAATTTGCGCCGAAGTCTGCAACATCGAGGTTCAATGTTTCCACTGCCGCGCTTACAGCCGCTTCATACCTGCCAAGCTTCCGCAGCAGTGCTGCTTTCAGATGGCGCGCCTTATAATTACGCGCATTGCGGATAAGCGAGCGCTCTGTCAGCTCCAGCGCTTCCTCATAGGACTGTCTGGCGCCGGCGATTTGAGCGAGCGTAAAATATCCGCTGTCCTGCCACGCGGCGGACCATACCGATTTGTACAGCGCTTCGAAGGCTTCTTCGTTACGTTCCTGCAGCTTGAGCGAGACGCCCAGCTGGTAATAGGCCTCGCTGTCGTACGGATTGGTATTGCGCGCCGTCAAGGTCTTGATTGCGCGCCGGAAATGCATCTCCGCTTCTGTAAACAGGCCTCTGCGCAGCAGAAGCGTGCCGTAGGCAACATTGATGCGGATATCGCCGGCACTGCGCTTCAATCCTTCCAGATAATACTCCTCCGGCTCGAATGTCGCATGGCGGTACTGCTCCAGATGAAGACCGGCCAGAAGCAGCTCTTCCACCGTCAGCAGCTCATGCGGTGCAGGCATCGGCTGCGCGGCCTCAGGCATTTTCTCGATTGCCGGTTTTTTGGGCTGATAGCCGACCAGCGTACGTCCTGCCGCATCGCGTACAGTAAGCATGAGGTCATGGGCCTGATCGTCTTCATGAAGCTGCATCGTCTGCGTGAACGATTCAAGCGGCGACAGGCTCACGCTTTGCAGCAGATAACGGCTGCGGGCACTGGACAGTTCTACCGTGGCATTTTCGAACCGGGACGTCGCATAGACCTGGATCCGGATGCTGCGGTCCGCGGAATCCACCTCCAGGTTGACTGCGGCATCCCTGGAAGCATTTTTCACGACGCCAATCTGCTTGTAAGGCATGAAATATTGGGTGAAGGATTTCTCCTCATAAGGCTGAAGCCAGGTGAAGTCGGGCTGGTTATCGGTATAGACTCCCGTCATAAGCTCAATGTAAGGACCATCCTCGTCTGTCAGATTGCGGTCCCACGCCTGGCCGAATTCCCCGTTGCCCCATGTCCACTGTTTTTTGCCCGGCGAAATATGATGGTTGGCGACATGCAGCAGCCCCGCCTGAACCGCATGATCGTAACCGCCGACAAAATTATAGTCGGAGTGATATGCCATGTACGAGGTGGGAACCGGAATGTTGGCATACCGGGAAATATCGACCCCGGCGGAATAATCCATTTTGTAATAGGTTCCAGTCGCTATAGGAAAACGGGATACATCGCGCTTGCCATGATCAAATACGGCATGGACGTCCGGCGGGAATACCGATTGGGTGTGGTCATTGACCGCTACCGCCGGATTGGCCCACCACAGAAAGGTTTGCGGCTCCGGTGTGCGATTGTACAGCTGCGCATTGATCTCCAGATAGGCCGCTCCCGCATGGAGTGTGAATCCGGCAGTCATCTTGGTGCCGTACATCCGGTCAATCTCGCTGACCCATACCGTTGCGCTGCCGTCCTCATTTTCGCCAAACGTACATTCCACCGCTCCGTACGTATTGGGCCTGTGATGCTGCGGCCAGTTAAATTCAATCCCGCCTGAAATCCACGGCCCCGCCAGGCCGACCAAGGCTGGCTTGATGACCCGGTTATAATAAACAAAATCATAGTTATTCGTCTTATCTACTGCACGGTAGATTCGTCCGCCGATTTCCGGCATGATTTCAATCCGCAGAAACTCATTCTCCAGAATAACCATCCGGTAAGCCTGCAGTTCCTTGTCATCGTTTATTTTATCAATTACCGGATGGGGATAGACCTTCCCCGAACTGCCCTGATAAACCCGTTTCTCCAGAAACATCGGGTTTTTATCCGGCTTGCCGACCCCGTAAGTGGGGATTTCGACTATTTCCTCACGGACTGTTGCCTGTGGAATCTTCTTGTCCATTGCCTCGCGCCCCTTTCCTGATATGCTTTAACTTTACAAGGGAGCAAGGGAGAGAACAATTGACCATTGACGGTTTATGATGGACAATATTCGGCTCCATCCCGATTTTACTTGCAATCGATATATGTATGCGATATATTGCATATAACATTATGAATAAGGATGATGCAAATGCCCATACCTGCGAATTTTTCCTCCCCCATTCGAATGTCCGCCAAAGAAAGAGCCTTCTCTCAAATCCAGCGATGGATCATTGACGGGACCCTTGGACCAGGCGAGAAATTAATCGACGCCGAGCTGGCAGAATCTCTGGCTGTCAGCAGAACGCCGATCAGGGAAGCTTTTCAGCTGCTGGAAGTCCAGGGACTGGTTTCCATGCATCCCGGCAAAGAAACCAGGGTTTCCCGTATCGAGAAGGACGATATTCTCAAAATGTATCCGACTCTTGCCGCGCTGCATGCGCTCGCTGCCGAATATTCGTCCAGACTCCTATTGCCGCAGCAGATTGAGCTGCTAAAGGATCTTAACGGACAGTTCGCCCATGCCATCGGGATCGGCCAGCCGTACCAGGCGATGGAGCTTGACGAACAATTCCATAATCTGATCGTTGAGGCTTCGGACAACGCCTACATCGCTTCCTTCAGCGCATCGCTCCAGATTCACATCAGAAGGTTCAAATATGTTTTCTTGAAGCAGCCGGTCGCCGCGACTTTAACCTCTGTGGAAGAGCACGCCTCCATCATTGCGGCCTTGGAGAAGCAGGACCCGGACAAGGCTTCCGCAATGATGAAACAAAACCTGATCAGACCGATGCATGAACTGTATGCGTTAATCTGACGACGAGAGGAATGAACAAGAATGACAAACAAAAAAGATTTGAGAATTCGCAGCAAAGTCATCAGCGAGGGCGTGAACCGCGTCCCTAACCGCGCCATGCTCCGGGCTGTCGGATTTCAGGATGCTGATTTCAAGAAGCCCATGATCGGCGTGGCAAGCACCTGGAGCGAGGTCACTCCGTGCAATATCCATATTAATGACTTGGCCGTCCAGGCAAAAAAGGGAATCCAGGAGCATGGCGGCGCCCCGCTGATATTCAATACCATTACCGTTTCGGACGGGATTTCAATGGGACATGAAGGCATGCTGTATTCGCTGCCCAGCCGTGAAGCGATAGCGGACTCCATTGAAATCGTAACGAACGCGGAACGGTTTGACGGCCTGGTTGCCGTGGGCGGTTGCGATAAAAACACCCCCGCATGCCTCATGGCCATCGGGCGCATGAATTTGCCGGCTGTCTATGTGTATGGAGGAACGATCCAGCCTGGGAAGCTGGATGGCAAAGATATCGATATTGTCAGCGCCTTCGAAGCAGTCGGCCAATATCATGACGGCAGAATGACCGATGAAGAACTGCATAAGGTCGAATGCAATGCCTGTCCCGGAGCCGGCGCCTGCGGCGGCATGTATACAGCCAACACCATGGCCTCAGCCGCCGAAGCGATGGGAATGAGTCTGCCCGGCTCTTCCTCCACTCCCGCTGTCTCCGCCAATAAAGCGGTGGAATGCGAGGAAGCGGGACGAAGCGTGCTCGAGCTCCTGGAGAAGGGGATTTATCCCCGGGATATCATGACCAAGAAGGCATTCGAGAATGCGATCACCGTTGTCATGGCTCTAGGCGGCTCAACCAACGCGTTCCTCCATCTGATCGCCATTGCCCATTCGGTGCAGGTTGATTTGACCTATGACGATTTCGAGCGAATACGAATCAAAGTTCCTCATCTTGCGGATTTGAAGCCGAGCGGCAAATATGTCATGCAGGACCTTAATGATATCGGCGGTGTTCCCGGTGTGATGAAGCTTCTTCTCGACCAGGGCTTTCTTCACGGGGACTGCATGACCGTTACAGGCAGGACATTGGCTGAGAACCTGGCGGAGGCTGCGCCTTTGCAGGAGAATCAGGATATTATCCGTCCGTTCGATAACCCTCTGAAGCCAAGCGGCCCCTTGGTCGTGCTGCGTGGAAATTTGGCGCCTGAGGGAGCCATTGCCAAGATGTCCGGGATGAAAAAGCTGCGTTTTACCGGCCCTGCCCGGGTATACGACAGCGAGGACGCGGCAACAGCCGCGATTTTGAACAATGAAATCCAGAAAGGGGATGTGCTGGTCATCCGGTACTGCGGTCCCAAGGGCGGACCGGGCATGCCCGAGATGCTGTCCGTCACGGCTCTGATTGTCGGAAAAGGTCTTGGCGGTGAGGTTGCCCTGATCACCGACGGAAGATTTTCAGGCGGATCGCACGGCTTCGTCGTGGGGCATGTTGCGCCGGAAGCGCAGACAGGCGGCCCCATTGCCCTGCTGCAGGAGGGGGATACCGTGACTATCGACAGTGAAACACAGGACATTTCATTCCAGGTTACCCCGGAGGAGCTGGAGAAACGGACCCGCGAATGGACTCCGCTGCCGCTGAAATTTACGACAGGCGTGCTTGCCAAATACGCGCGGCTGGTATCGTCGGCATCCAAAGGCGCGGTCACGGATTTATTCGAATAGCTCATTCAATATTGCCAAAAGATCCTCAACCGCATCGGTTTTGAGGATCTTTTTTTGCATCGTGCAGTTATTATGGCTCACACGGTCATCACAACGATTATGCCCTTTGGCGTTCCATTAAATTAATTCCCACTCCAAGGCATACCACGCCTATCAACAACAGCTTGGCGGCAGGCATCAGCACATCGGACCATCCATCCTCATAAATTGCCACTCCCGTTAATGCCTGCAGTGCATGGGTCAGCGGGAAAATCTGCGCCAAGCCAAGAATGATTGGATTCGTGAGCGTGCCGGGCGGGACATACACTCCGCCAAGCATGGGCATAATCGGGACGATGGCCGGCAGCACCGAGTTGAATTGCTCCGGTGTTCTCAGTATCCCTGCAAGCAGCATGGCAAACGCCACCATTGCAAAGGTATACAAGGCCCCGAGAATAAGCAGCATGCCGAATTGCTCGCCCAGATGATAGCCGAATCCATAACGGAAGACGAGAAAAACAATTGCAATTTGCGCGAATCCGACCAGAGAGCTGTATAGCAGATGTCCCAGGTACATTTCCGTTTTGCGTACAGGCGACAGAATGACCCGGTTCCATATGCCGGAGGCTTTTTCAGATGTCAGGGCACTGACCTTGAATCCGATGGTAAAAATGACCAGGAACAAGGTGAAGCCGAACAAATAATGTACGCTCATATCATACTTGGCGATAGCTTGCCCGTTCAATGACTGTGTTCGCAGCGTAAGCGCCGGCTGCTGGAGATCACGATCCGCTGCCTGCCGGAATCCGCTTGCGTCCTCTGCCAGTCCTGCTGCAGCGCGCAGCTTCAGCTCCTTCTCGAAGACCGCGTGTACTTGTCTTTCCACGATTTCAACATTAGGACCGTCAACCGCCGCAATCATCCGGTAATCCTCCGCCATGAGCTTGACCGCGACATCCGCCCTTCCTTCGCGGACGTCCAGCCGGGCCTGTTTTTCGTCCCGGAGCTTGAACTGATAAGCCTCGCTTTGATTTAACCGGTCTATCCATGACTCGGCTTCCGCTTTAGTGAGCCCTTGATCGCCGAAGACATCGATCTTCATTTTATTGGAGCCCATCAAGCTGCTGGATAGAAGAGTAGCCCCAATGCTGATCGCAAGAAAAACGAGAACCAGAACCGGGGACCGCCTGTCTTTCATCCATTGCGCCAAAAATACCGGAAACATCAGATCCGCCCCCTTCTCGGAAACAGCAAGCATCCCAGTACAATCAACATGATCGAGAAAACCGCCAACTTCAGAAATGGCATCGTCAGAACAGTAAACGAATCCTGCCCGATCCACTGGATGAAGACGGATAAGGAAACGCCGTTAGGCGTCCATTCTCCGGCCTGTTTAAGCCAATCAGGCAGAATGTATTTGGGAATAAAGCTCCCTCCGATCGTCCCCAGTATTCCGATGATAAGGGAAAACAATCCGCTTGCCGCCGAGTCTTTCATCCGAAAGGTCATAGAGGTGAACAATGCGGAGAAAGCTGCCACGCTCAGGGAGGTCGCTATCGTAATCAATGCCATACCCGACCAAAATTGAAGCGAGCGTCCCGGGAACAAATTGAAAATAAAGTGGGACAGAAGAATAAGGATCGATAATTGCAGCAGTGACATACAGAAGGTCGATCCAACTTTCCCGGCCAGATATTGGAACGGGTGACTGCCTGCCAGCAGGATTCGCTGAAACACATGCTCCCTCTTCTCGGTTATTGCTTTCACAGCGGTTGTGATGGAGATAAACAGGGCAAACACGATACTGATTGCGATGGCATAATATTGAAATGAAGTGAGCGGCTTTACACCGGCTATCGTCTCCAGTCCGCCAGCCGGAGATACCGCTTCAGTCAGGTCTGGCGCTGCTGTACGCGTATCCAGCGTATGATCGATCGCAGATTGCAGATTCAATGATTGCATAAATTCGTTGATCAGATCCTGCAGCACGTCAATCCGCATCGATGAACGGTGATCCGCCGTTAGCGTGATAGCGGCGCCGCCCCCTTCATTCAGCAGCATCTTGTTCAGTGCCGCCAGAGTGAAGCCTTCGGGAATGGTAATTATCGCTTCTATATCTTTATGCTGCAGCCGGTTACGGGCGGTCTCGCTATCCATCACATGGGTTGTGATGAAGGATTGTTCCTCCATCCTTTGCATCAGCAGTGAGGCCGGCAGTATTTGTTCAGGCTGATTCTCAAGCGACGATACGAATTTCCCAGGCAAAGATAGTGATGCGGATGAACTCCGGAATTGTGCCAGAGCAGCCGCTTCGTTGTCTTCATTGACGATGGCCACGGTCATTTGCAGCGGAGCATCCGATTTTTCCACCCAGGATGACGTAGTGAATCCCAGAATGACAATAATGACGAGAGATGTCAGGATTGAGATGATCATTTCCATGCGGTCTCTCCACAAAACCAGGAAATCCTTTCTAATAAATGGTCCCAACCAGGTCCCCTCCCTCACGTTTTGCAGCAGCAAACTTTCCTTCGCACGTTTATTCTTATGAGAAGCTAATCCCTTAATTTGCGGCCGGTCAGATGCAGGAATACATCTTCCAGACTTGGCGTGTGTACGTGGATGTTTACAATCTGCACATGCTGCCGCTCAGCCTCTTTGACCACCTCGGAGAGAATGCCGCTCTGTTTCATGACAATCAGCTTCAGCCCTTTTTCCGTTTCTTCGGCCATCCTGACCGGCTTCAATGCCTGAAGCTCCCGGGCAAGCTCCGGGCTCGGCTCGTTAAGCTCGATAAGCAGAGTATCTTCACCGGATAAAATGCGCCGCAATTCCTCCTGGGTGCCCGAAGCAATAATCCGGCCATGATCCATGATGTATACGCGGCTGCATAATTGTTCGACCTCTTCCATGTAATGGCTCGTATACAGAACGGTCGTGCCCTTCTCCCTGTTCAGCAGCCGGACGGTGTCCAGAATGTGATTGCGGGACTGCGGATCAATTCCGACAGTCGGCTCATCCATGATCACAATCTGCGGATCATGCAGCAGGGCAGCGGCAATATTGATACGACGTTTCATACCGCCCGAGAACGTTCTGATCAATTCCTTCTGCCGCTCACGAAGACCGACCATCTCCAGCACTTCTTGAATTTTCAGTTCCAGCCCTCTGCCTCTCAGCTTATAAATGCGGCCGAAAAATTTCAGATTCTCATAGGCCGACAGCTCTTCGTACAAGGCGATTTCCTGCGGCACCACTCCCAGCACCCTGCGGATATCCTGCGGATGCTTCACGACACTTTTCCCGTTCAGCCTCACGTCTCCGCCCGTTGGTCTCAGAAGTGATGAAATCATTGAAATAGTCGTCGATTTCCCCGCTCCGTTTGGTCCGAGCAGACCGACCGATTCGCCTTGATCCAAATACAAGCTGACTTCGTCGACAGCGGTTTTCCCCTTGAAAACCTTGCGCAGCTCCACCGTTTCCAGCATGTTGCTTGCCCCCTTTCGAGTTATGGCGATCCTTCATCCCGTTAAAGCACTCATTATTATCCCGATGGCATACTTAAAGTTTATATACAAAAAGACAGTGCTCCCACTGCCTTCGGTCATTTCAAGTTTGGCAAACCATGACTTGCGTCACTTTTATTCAAACGATACCGTGCCGGATCGCATAGATGGCCAGCTGCGTCCGATCGCGCAGGTCCAGCTTATCCATGACCTGACTGAGGTGATTCTTGACCGTACCGACGGATAGCCCCAGGTCGCTTGCGATTTCCTGATTGCTCCGTCCGACCCCGACCTGGCGGATGATCGCCAGCTCACGGGGTGTTATGGATGCATCGATCTGCTGCTTTTCTCCGGTTCCCCTGAGCAGCTGCGGAATGATCTTGGCCGCCACGTCGTCCTGCAGGGCAAGCCCGCCGGCCAGACAGCTTCTGATGGAGCGGATGAGCGCTTCCGGCTCGGCATCCTTGAGCATATATCCGTTTGCCCCAAGCTTCAGCGCCTCCAGCGCGTACTGTTCATCGTTGAACGTGGTAAGCATGAGCACCTTGCTCTGAGGCCAGCGTGTCCGGATTATTCGCGCCGCCTCCAGACCGTTCATTTCCGGCATGCGGATATCCAGCACGATAATGTCGAAGGCCCGGGACTCGCACAGCTTCACAGCATCCTTCCCGCTGCCGGCCTCACCGGTGACCCGCATTTCGCTGTCGGTTTCGATCATCATTTTGAGTCCTTGTCGTACCATTGCCTGATCCTCGGCGAGCAGAATTCTGATCATGCCTCCACCTCACCCTTTTTAACCATCGATAATGTCCCCCGCACGATAAACTGCTCTTCATAGGCAAGGATATCCAGCTGCCCTCCGGCAGACTCGATTCTCTCCCGCATGGAGCGGAGTCCGAAGCCTTCCCGGAAAGGCTTATTTTCTTTGCGTGTATTGATAATTTCAAATCTGAATACGCCTCCGCCGGGCGCTTCAAACAATATATCGGCATCGCGGGCATTGCTGTGCCTCATCATGTTCGTCAGAGCCTCCTGCACAGCGCGGTAGACGGCAATGGACTGCGTATTGCTCAAAGGCGCCGAAAGAGCGCCATGCTTCACAGAAAAATTAACCCGGATGAAGCTCTCCGCTTCCAGCTTGCGGATCAAGCTCAGAATGGCGGCCAACCCGCCTGCCTCATGCTGCTTCAAGGCTTTGACCGCATTGCGCGTCTCCTCGAGACTTTCCTTGGCCAGAACCTTCAGCGCCTGCATGCGGCCCGCTGCTGCAGGATCTGCCTCCATGCGGAACACCTCCAGCTGCATTAACAGCGCCGTCAATTTATGCCCGACAGAATCGTGAATATCCCGTCCGACCTGTACCCTCTCCTCCTGACGCGCCGCTTGCTCGTCTGAGACGATACGCCGCTTCATTTTACGATATTCGCTCAGCAGCGCTTCATTCCGGGCAGTCATTTCCTCTTCATTCTTCCAGATTCCGCGAAAGACCATAAAGGCTGCACCGTGCAATAAGCCATACAAGCCAATAAACAGCGGTGAAAAGGTTGAATAGCCCCAGTAACCCGGTGAAATCGCCCCAATCAACAGAATAACACTAATTACCGATGCGTGAGGGCCAGGAAGCCTGTAAACCGCCTCCCCTGCGATCAGCGAGAAAACAAGCAGCGGATATGGATTGGGGGATCCTCCGCCTTCCGGCCAAAGCGCAATGACAGCCATTATGGCGGCAGCGCTTAAACTTACCGTTAGCGCAATTGGCTTCTGCCGGATAAGAGGAGTTATGAAATACAAGGCGAAGAACAGTGCGCTCATAAGGATACGCCAAGGCATTTCCGCGGGGCTGATTGAAAAAGAAGTAAAATTGCAAATCCAGGCAATCGCCAGAAACGAAAACCAAACCCAATATGAGCGCATGCTACACCCCCTGCCCTAAACCATCGTCCCTTTAACATTTCCGCGGGCTCGTCACTTCCAGCCATTTCAATACAAGCTCCACCAGCTTTTCTTTCTTGGCTTCCACATCATTCATATCAGTAAACTTCACGAGCGCCCTGTCACTGGCAGCCCAGTCCAATAATCCTGTGGCATCCTCAAACAAAGGCTTCTGCGCAGTGTCATCTTTTGCCTTGGCCCCGCAATGAAAAACAAGCCGGAAAAATCCCTTTCCGTGAAGATTAAACGTCATTCTATCCTCATTCTCATAACAGAAGCTCGGCGCATTCCACTTTATCTGTTCGCTGATTTGCTTATCCGCACTTAAAATAATCTTTCGTACCGCCTCTATTTCCTTCTTCAGGGGATGCTCGAGATTGTTCATATATTCATTAACCTGCTGATGGCCAGACAATGCCATCGCCTTCTTCCCGTTGGTCCCCGATTGGTTCTTGTTCGTTGTCTCCATTTCTTCCCCCCGTTAAATGGTCGAGCCGCAGCTGTACATTCTATGCAAATGAGATTCTCTATAGCAATATTAGCATATATTTTAACCCGCGGTTTCTTCAGAATTGCGATTCACAATCCCTATTGCGAACCCGTCATAGCCTTTGCTTCCCACTGTCTGAATGGCAGAAGCCGTAATTCCCGGTTCTTCAGCCAGCAAATCATAGAATTCCCTTACTCCTATGACGCGCGGATCGCTGCTATTTTCATTTATGACTTCACCATCACGAACGACGTTATCACCAATAATGACCGTTCCCCTGCGTGAAAAATGAAGCGCCCACTTCAGATAGGCGGGGTTGCTCGGCTTATCGGCATCGATAAAAATAAGATCGAATGGCGCTGCATGCTCTTTCTCCAACAGGGCCAATTGCTCCAAGGCGTCCCCTTCCCGAAGCTCTACCCTGTCATCCAGCCCGGCAAGCGAGATGTTGGTGCGAGCTGTTTCGGCGTGATGGGGGTCTAATTCTATCGTGACCAAATGTCCGCCGGCCGGCAGCGCTCTTGCCAGCCAGATGGTACTGTAGCCGCCCAATGTGCCGATTTCCAGAATCCGTTTTGCGCCTTGCATCTGAGCCCAAATGTTCAATAACTTTCCCTGGCTCGGTGTTACGTCAATCGCCGGCAGCCCAGCCTCCTGATTGGCGGCCAACACCTTTTCCAGAACGGGATCATGCGGAATAAGACGCTCTGTAATATAACGGTCTACTTGGGTCCAGGTGTTCATTTGATTCATCGTTATCACTCCTTTTTATTTTTCAACTTCATTGTAATTGAGTTATAATCATAGATATAATATATCTTTTCGGATAACTTATAATTTAAATATATGAATTAAGATAAGGAGTACCGCTATGAATCTTCACGCCTTGCGTTTATTCCATCTGATTGCTGCTACCGGAAGTGTGACTCGTGCCTCGGAATTACTCCATATAAGCCAGCCGGCCATTACTGCCCAGGTTAAAAAATTCGAAAAAGAATTGGATCTCACCCTTCTTAAGCCGCATGGCCGGGGAATTGCTTTAACCGATGCGGGTGAAAAGCTTGCTCTGCTCGCCAAGAGACTTTTTGCGGTTGAACAGCAGATCGAACAGTTCTCCCTGGATTACCGTACAGGCGCTAAAGGCGATATCCGGCTGGCTGCGACGTATTTGCCCGCCCATTTTCTGATCCCGGCCTGGATTGCCAAGTTCAAACAGCAGTATGAACAAGTGGAAATGACGATTACGACAACTAATTCCAGCGGTGCCTTGAAGCAGCTTTTGAATGTGGAGGCGGATTTGGCGATTTATGGAGGTTTACCGGAAGAATATCCCGATACGGTTCTGACCGAGGAATTGTTTCAGGACGAATTATGGTTCGTCGTGGCGCCGAATCACCGTTTTGCGAATCAGCATGTTTCTCTACTGGAGATGATGAAGGAGCCCTTTGTCATGCGCGAGGAGGGAAGCTCCACACGCGAGAGATTATTTGCCTTATGCCGGACATACATCTCATCGGCTCCGCGGATAGCGTTACAGTTCAATGGATTGCATGAGTCAATCACAGCGGTTATTGCCGGATACGGCGCGAACTTCGTTTCTTCCTTGGTCGTCCGCGATTATGTGGCGCGCGGGGAGTTATGCCGCGTGTATGTAGAAGGAATCCATCTAGTAAACAGTATTGCCATCTGTACCCGCAAAAACGAACCCTTATCTGCTGCCGCATCAAATCTCATTCAGATGATCCGGCGGAATCCTTATACCAAAGCTTATTCTGATTTTATTTAAATCCCGTTACAGCACCCGACCGGAAACCTCGCTCATCTGACGAATCCACCTCAGAAGCTCTTGTCCGATCGCATGCGGGTTCTCCTCCAGCAGATGACGGAAGCCCGTCCGATATGGAACAGCCTTAACATCCTTGCCCGAAGGCTCATTGTAATAATGCGACATGATCGAATCGAAAAAAGAAGTATTCCCCCGCTCCGCTGTCAGGGAATACTTCTTTAATGGTTCTTCAGTTTCTATTAAATATAAAAAACTCTTCATCAAGAAGAGTTTGGCTTGAGGGTTTGGTGCGGTCGAGAGGACTCGAACCTCCACGGCATTGCTACCACTGGAACCTGAATCCAGCGCGTCTGCCAATTCCGCCACGACCGCATAAGTTGGTATTTCTTGTGGCATATCTCTTAACCACGAGACTTATCTTATCATCCGTACAATCCGAAGTCAATCATCCGGGATAAAGTTCCACAATTCGAAATACTCAATAATTAACAGCTTTTACGCTGTTCATTCCTCTCCTCTAAAAAGCAAAAAACTCCAGCCAACTTGCCGGAGTCTTATTATCGTCATGTTACTTAAACAGTATATATAGTTATGATTCACAAAGGATCATGCAGCGGGTTCATTTCCAGGCTATTAAAAAAGCAGGCCCCCGCAAAGCCGGGAAGCCTGCCTTTGAATCCCTGTCATTTGATTCATTCAAACAAATCGCCGAACACGTCCATCATGTTTTTCTTCTTTTTATACGGTCTGCCATTCTTGTCGTAGCCTCTTGAACCGTAAGCATCGTTCGAGTGATCATCCTGCCTGTAGCCGCGGCTGTCTTGATTATCATAGGAGACCTGACGTTCCAATCGGTCATATTCGGTGCGGACTTCACGAATTCCATTCGTCAGCTTGTCCAGCTCACCCCGGTCAAGCCAAACGCCTTTGCATTCGGGACAGACATCGATGACCACGCCGTTCTTCTCCACCTCACGCATACGCGCATCATCACATACGGGACATTTCATTATGAATATCCTCCATTCGATTCATGTCGTTGCTCGGTCTTTTCTACGTTTGAGTGGGGCTGAGGTTTCATGTTTTGTCCTGCGCAGCGTAAAGAAGATGAATCCAGCGAGCGTTCTATTCCATAATGAACATCACAGTTGCCCCGTCCGGATAGTCCTCCAGCTGATTGCTGACCCAAGCGCCCGCTCCCCGGTTATCCGATGGGGTTATGTAAGCAATATCGGCATTCTCGCCGCCTTCCGCACACATGGCCATCGGCCACTCGTCGCGGTCAAAACCTTTTTTCGTATCAATGCCCTTTAGAGAGGCTTTTCTATTCTCATCCGCTCCGTCCCTGTCAATGGTGCAGACCGGCGACTTCCCCGCTTCAATGGCCTCTTTGATATGCTTGGCTGTCTTCGGAAAGCGGTCGGTTGGAAAATGAATGGAATAATCCGCTTCTCCGGATACCGGCGCTTCCGTCTGTTCCTTCAGAAAATCCAGACGGGGAATAATAAACAGGACGATAACTGCTAATAATAGGGCGAATATGCTGCTCTTCCGTTTCAAAGTCTGAACTTCCTCCTGATTGTGGTCAATGATGCTTATTGCCAAGGAAAAACGGCAATCCTGCCGGGTACCGTTTTGGCTTTAGACTTCCCAATTGCTGCTCCGGGGCTCAGATGCCGGCTCGATGATATAATTCCGCTTCACCTTCACGATCCGTCTGTTCGGCCGGCGAATTGCTACAACTTCATCATCCCAGGCTACTACAATTCCGATCACGTCATTGTCTTCTATACCGTCACGGACTACACGAATCCGTGTGCCTTCCACCCGATATGCATCCAGTTGTTCCTCTGATATCACGATTTTCGTTTGCCTCCTAACCCTCTCATCATGTATCCCTATATGTAAAAGACCCCAATGCCCAAGTTTGCTCATTGAGGTCTCTTACCCAATCTATGCTGTTGTCAGCTCACCGTTTCGTTCGAATCAATAGTTTCATACCATTCATCAAGTACGCGCGACGACATGACACGACTTGAAATATAATCAGCCTGCTTGGCTGTGAATTGTGTTTTCCAATCCATCTCAAGCTCTTCGGACAATTTGACAATGGTTAATAACTCGGACCAGGCAACATAGCGTTTGTACCAAAAAAATTGTGGATGCTCGATCATATAAGGATACAAGTCATCGAATTCCGTATGCTTGCAATCGAGTGCACGCTCAAAGTGATTCTTGGCGTCGGACAACTTGGTTTCTAAAAAATCTGCAGAAAGATTCCCCATGCTCTTGTGCCTCCCCTCGGTCAATAAGAACATTATAAGGCAAAACGGCTGAATCGAAAAGGTACTGATTGTGGAATATTTCGTTCATGAAGCTACAGGAACTGAATATGCCCGCCTTCCAAGGAGGCAATCTGGACAAGCGATTCCACACGAATCCCTTGCTCCCGTATGGTTCGCGCCCCGGCCTGAAAGGATTTCTCAACTACGATTCCAAGACCGGCCAGCTTCGCGCCGGAGCGTTCAATTATTTTTATGAGTCCGCGGGCTGCATCGCCATTGGCTATGATATCGTCTATGAACAGGACCGTATCGCTCCCGGTCAGAAATTGGCGGGATACCATAATATCCGTTACAATTCCTTTCGTAAATGAGGGCACCCGCTCCGTCAGCGCATCCGGATCGGCGATCAGCGTCTTCTTGCGCCTTGCAAAAAGCAGTGGAACACCCAATGCCAGGGCGGTTGTAAATCCAACCGGTATGCCGGAAGATTCAACCGTAATCACTTTCGTAATCGCATGCTCCGCATAACGTCTGGCAAATTCATTGCCCATCGCCATCGTCAGCTGAGGGTCAACCTGATGATTCAGCAGTGCATCGAGCTTTAACACATCATTGTTGATGACGGAAGCCTCGCGTAAAATCCGTTCTTTTAACAGTTCCATCGCTTTCCCTCCACCAAACACCTTTTTACGTCTAAAGTACCATATGCAAGGCCAACTCCGCAAGCTGGACAAGCAGGAAGGATTCAAATTCCACAAGCTTTAATGCAACTTTTTGCCAGGTTTTTACGTCTAATAGTTGTCAGATGCTTTAGGGCCACTAGAGCATCAAAATGCAGGAGGTGTACGTACAATTGAATAACCCGAGATCCCGCAAGGCTGCGCGCGGGGCGGCTGTCGCTTTGCTCTCCATTGTCATTGCCGGATGCCAGATGCAGTCCGGCAATCCGTCCTCCACCGGCGACAGCGCCGCCCAGCCTCAGGGACAAGCTGACGGAAACTCTTCAGAACGCACGAACGGTCCGCAGCAAACCTTCAATAGGGACAAGAACAACGGAGATAGCCCTGTTGTTCCTGCTTCCGGTGATGACGGGAAATCCGAAGCGGATGCCACAACCGAATCAACCGCTTTAAAGAATACGGCCAAAGAAGGAAAGGCCGAGTTGAAATGGGATCCAAAGGCACCCAAGCTGCGCCAGATCTCCATCGCCGACTCCCAGGCTTCCCTGGACAAATTGCTCGGCAAGCCTTCCGAGAGCTACAGCCTGGATGATGGCGGCGATGAACTGACAGTCCACGAATATAAAGGCTACTCCATCGGCTTCGACGCAAGCAAAAAAGTAAAATTCATCGAAGTGTTCGAGAGCGATGCCGTCACCGATCTCAACGGATTGCGCGTCGGAGACAGTGAAAAAACAGCCCTGACGCTGCTTGGCAAGCCGGAAACACACACCTCAAGCGTTATCGCCTACAAAGCATCTGGCGCCCTCTTGAAGCTTGATCTGGACCCCGAAAACAACCAAATCATTTCCATTAAGCTCTTTGCCGATTCCGAATAAAACCCGAACAAGACGATTTTCATGCCGGGACTTGTCATGCCTGTCCTTCTTCTCACATATCTTGTAGATAAGTGCGAACGAGAGGCAGGTCGGAACCGTCATGAAACAATTTGGAAAAGTCTTGCAGATTGCGTTCACGTATATGGGCACCATAGTTGGTGCCGGCTTCGCGACCGGACAGGAAATATTGCAGTTCTTCACACGTTTCGGCTACTGGGGCGCAGCCACTATTCTCCTGGCAACCGCCATGTTCATCTGGCTTGGAGCTAAAATGATGCTGATTGCAAGCGACATATCCGCCAAGTCATACGAGGATGTCAACAAAAAGCTGTTTGGCCCGCGTTTCGGACGTTGGGTCAGCCATTTTATGCTCATTGTACTTCTTGGAGTCAATGCCGTTATGCTTGCCGGCGCGGGTACAATCTTCACAGAAAACTGGAATGTTTCCTATCAGACCGGACTGCTTGTGACGCTGATCGGCTGTTTTTTTCTTGTCCGCAAAGGAATGAGCGCCATACTGACAATCAATTCGATTGTCGTGCCGTTGATGCTTGTTTTTACGCTGATTATCGTTGTAGACACGCTGAATACTCCCGGCTCGAGCCGCTGGATGCTGCTGACCAGCGATTATTCTCCCTTTGCCGTATGGGCATCGCCCCTGCTGTACGCCGCATTCAATTTGTCCATGTCGCAGGCTGTGCTTGTCCCTCTCGGAGCGCAGGTGCGGGACCGCAAGACCATCATCGCCGGTGCATGGATAGGCGGAATCGGGATTGGCTTCATGCTGATTGCCGGACATATGGCCTTATCCCTTTACATGCCCGGTATTCAGCAGTATGCCATTCCGATGGGCGGGATTGCCCGAGAGCTTGGACATGGCATGCAGTGGATCTATATCGGCCTGATTTTTGCCGAGATCTTCACCACATTAGTCGCAGATATCTATGGACTGACGCTCCAGCTTAAAGAACGGATGAAGATGTCGCATACCCGGATCACCTTAATCGTACTCGTTATCTGTTATGCTGCCAGCCAAATCGGGTTTGGACCGCTGCTGTCCACGCTTTACCCGATATTCGGCCTTGTCAGTCTCGGATGGCTCGCACTTCTGATCAAGCAATCTGCTCCCCTGGGCAAATAGACCCTGTGCATCGTTTAGGATAAGTGGACAAGCCTGGCACTGGAAAGCCGCTCCATCAGCTTGTCCCGAATATGATCATGGCAGGTAAGCAGCACAAGCTGTCTGCGGCTGGACAGCTCTCCAATGATATCTATGGCAGCCTCCAGCCGGGAGCCGTCAAAATTGACGAATAAATCATCCAGGATCATCGGCAATTCCGTCGTTATCGCCGCTTCATCCGCAAGAGCAAACCGCATGGACAGATACAACTGCTCAGCCGTCCCCCTGCTGAGAAAGATGCTGTCGACGAACTGACCGTCCGGCGTCTCAAGCCGAATCGTTTGTTCCCCCTCCGGCACGGAAATCCGGGTGTATTTCCCCTTCGACATCTTTGCCATATAGCGCGAGGCTTCCTTCAGAACGGCGGGCTGCCGCTGCTCCTCCATCAGCCGTTTTGTTCTTCGTATCATGGTCATGCTCAATGCCGCTACCGCATACCTGTCCATCAACTGCTTCAGCGCCGCTGAAGTCTCTTCCCGCTGCGCCAGAAGACGCGTACGGCTGCCGGCCTGCATCAGCTGGTCCATCGTCTGGCGCTGGCGTCCGCTTGTTTCCAGCAGCTCGCTTCTCAGCCGCTCTCCGCTTGCCAAGGCCGATTCCGCTTCCAGCTTCATCGCCTCCAGCCGGGCGGCATCGACAAATTGAAACCACTGCTCCAGACGCTCTCTCTGGGCAGAGGTAACTCCCGCATCCAGCTCTGCCGCAAGCTTGTACAGCTCCGGCTCAATTTCCTGCAGGCGCTCGGATTTCTTGACCGCTTCCAGAAAACCGCGTTCATTGTCCGCGGAAACTGCCGCAAACCAGGTCTCCCGCTCATCATCCAGCTTGTTAAGTGCTTCCACAAGCGAGGTCTCTGCGGTGCGGAGCCTCGCAATTTCCGTTGTTAATTCGTTCAGTCGCGCACGCGCTGCCGTTTGCTTCCCCGCTTCGCTGTGCATCAGCTTCAAGGCAAGTCCAGGTTCAGCAGAGGCGGTCCCTTTGACATCCGGAAATTCTGAGGCAAGCATCCTGACTGCCGCATCGAAGTCCGCAAGCTGCGTATCCATATCGGCAGCTTTCGCCTTCAGGCGGTCGCGTGCCTGAAGCCGAAGCGCCGCCTGCTCAGCCAGGTCGGCGGTTTCTATCGCCGCCTCCGGGGATAATGTAAGCGGCAGCGCCTGTGCGGCAAGCCAGCTATGCCAATTGGAAGCAGCGGCTTGCTCCTGTTCGGCGGCCTGCGCTTGCTGGAGCCGCTGCTCTGTTTCCTGCGCGGCAAGCGAAGCGAGACGGCGCTGCAGCTCTCTTCTGCGCTGGGCGCTGTGCTGGCCCGCACGCAGCTGATCAAGGCGGGCATCTATCGCCCCTCTGAGCTGCTCCAGCAGCGCTGAAGGACTGACAGGCTGGCGGTGGTGCATCCCGCCGCCGCTTGCCGCCCGGCTGACCGCTGCGCCGGCAGCCGCGGCTTCCTGGATGTAAGCCCGCGATGCGGCGTGCTGCCTGTCAGCGCCTGTGGGAGCCGCAGCGGCGGGGCTGTATGCTTCGCTGCCCGGAGCGAAGCTTCGCCCGGGGGCAGCTTCACGGTCTGCCAGCAGCGCGGCGAGCGGGGCCTCCGGCTCGCTGACGAGCCCGCGCAGCGCAGCCGCAACGCGGCGCTCCGCCGCGGCAAGCGGGGCCAGCGCCGCCGCGGCCGCGGAAGGCGCGGGGCCTGCCGCGGCGCGATGCGGCCCGCCACGGCGAGCGCGGGCCGGCGCTGCGCCGGCGCGCGGCGCAGCCTGCCGCGCTTCGCGCAGGCGCAGCAGCGCCAGCGCCGCGATAGCCAGCGCGGCGCTGGCCGCGGCTGCCGCGGCCGTCGGCCAGCCGGCCGCAAGCAGCGCCGCCGCTGCCGCAGCCAGCACGCCGGCCGCGACCCAGAGCGCTGCGCCGCCGCGGTGCCCGGCGGCGCTGGCGCCGGCAGCCCCCTGCTGCGCTTGCTCAGCGCGCAGCTGCTCAAGCTCAAGCTCCCGCCACGCGTCCTCGAACGTCCGCGCAGCATGGCGCAGCCCCTCCGGCGTTGCCGGCAGCAGCTCAGCGCCGCCAAAGTCCGCCATGCGGACAGCAGCCGCTGCCTCTTCACGGCTGCCCAACCTTCCTTCGCTACCATGCAGCTGCCCGCGCTGCTGGCTGCCTGTTACGGCTGGAGACCCGCCCCGCCGGAACAGTTCCCTTCCCCCGGCCGTCTCTTCAATCTCGGCCAGCTGCGCCTCCACCTCCCGCGTCTGCTCCCGGGTTGAACGCAGCTCCGCCTCCGCCAGATGGCTGGCTTTCGCCGCGTCCGTCATCGCGGCTCTTGCCGCCCTCACCGTTTCACGGTCGGCGACAGTGAAACGGAAGAGGCGCAGCTGATGCTCTGTCCAGTCCGGAGAAATCCGTGACAACAATCGGGACAACGCTTCGGAATGCTCGCGCAGCTCTGCCTCCAATGCCTTGCGTTCGAGACGAACCGCATTCATCCGTTCCACTGACATCAATAGAGCTTCGATCTCATCAACAGCCTCGATCAGCTTCTCATCATAGATCAGGGAGCTTGATTCCCGTTCATGTCCGTCGGCCTTCAGCTTAATGCCGCGAAGCTCAGCAGCCGTGCGGTCATGTTCAACCGTCCACAGCTCCCATCTTCTTCTCATATCCGAAGGCAGCCTTCCGGCCGCATTCAGATCCTCAAGCTCCCGCACAAGCGCCATGCGCCCGATCCACAGCGGTCTTGTTTCATGGGCTCGTGCCAGCAGCGCCGCCTGCTCCCGCATTGCGGGCAGGCGGCTTTCCAATTCCTGAAGCTGCTGCTGCGTCTGTACAAGTTCATCCGCCAGATCATTATAGGAGCTGATCTCGTCTTCCAGACGCCGCAGCTGCGTTTCCGTATCGTCCAATTCCTTGAGCAGCCGGTTCATCTGCTGATTGCTCCCGCGCGGACGGAATAGTCCATCCAATCGGGCGTTCAACTGCTTCTCCGTCCTGGCAATCGCCTGCCCTCCGCCCCAGCCTGCGTGATACAGCTGCTTGCCCAGCTCATCGCCTTCCAGCATGCCTACGGCCTGCAGCTCCGTCAGCGTAATAGCGAATAATTGACGGTATACTCTCTCATTGACTCCACCGAGAAACAGCTGCTCCCAAGCGCCTTGGAGGAGCAGCTCCGGCAGGTCTGGCGCCGCGGGCATGTCCGTGTCGTTCTTCTGCCCCTCTGCCAGCTGGCCTTCATAGGGACGGACAGACAGCTTCCCCCCTGCCGTCTTGGCAAGCCGTTCCAATACGTACGCTCGCCCGAGCGAATCCCGGAACAGCAGCCTGCCGCCATGACGGCCTCCAGCGGATGGCTCCTGCCGTTCGGAGGGATTGGCCCTCGTCGCAAACCCGTACAGCATCGAGCGGATAAACCCCAGCATCGTGCTTTTTCCCGCTTCATTCGGCCCGTAAATGACCGTAACCGGCGCATCGAAGCTGCAGCGAAACTCGCTCAGCTTGCCAAAGCCTTCCACATGCATACCTATCCATTTCACTTCACAGCTCCTCCTTCGCTTGTCTCCATCACGGAGGATGAAGGAACCGCTTCATGCTCCTCCGTCAGTAAACCGGCTGCCAGCTCTTTCGCCTGCTGCAGCCAGGAAAGCGAATACCGCTCCATGCGTTCCCTTACCAGCTTGCGCATCCGGGCATTGGCAAGCAGCGGCGCAAGCGCTTCCTCCAACAGCTCCAGGCGGCCCGCTTCGTCAGCTTCAATCCCAAACATGCCGCGCAGTAGTTCACCGGTAAAGCTGTCTTCACCTGCGGCAGCCTCCAGATCCAGAACGATCCCTGTCGCCAGCTCAAAGCCGGTGACCCAGCACCACGGCTGTTCGCCTGTTTGCCAGCCAGCCGATCCGCTATCCATCCGCTGGCGCAATCCGTCCAGCAGCTCTGCTGCAAAGACAGGATCCATCAGCTTATTGTGCATGGCACCCCTGCCTGTAAGACGCAGCCTGGCGACCAGCGGCCGGCCGCCGCTTCCGGTCAGACCGGCGAGAAGCGCCTGCTCCAGCAGATCCAGCAAAGCCTGCTCATGTTCAACCCCCTCGATGGACGCCTCCATGTGTTCCCATCGGACGGTGTCCAGAGCCGCGAAGGTGAGCTCTGCTTCCCTGGAGGGCTTTACATCGACGATATAACATCCTTTGGCGCCTGTTTCTCTGGAATGACGCCCTTGTGTATTTCCCGGATAGACTATATGGGGATATGTATGCAGAACGGCACGGGTATGTATATGTCCGAGAGCCCAGTAATCGAAACCGGCTGAAGCAAGCTCAGTGAGCGAACAGGGCGCATATGGATCATAGGCCGGGTTGCCGTCCACATTCCCATGGAGGAGCGCGATATGGTATGGCCCCACCGGATCCGGACGATAGCTGCGGGCAATGTTGTCTGTCACGGCGCGCGCTCCGAACGACATGCCGTACACATATGCGGCAAGCTCGCCGTCCTTTCGGTAGGCCGGCGCGTGTTCCACTTGCTTCGAACCAAAAATGGTCATGGACTCCGGCCATTGCAAATTAGCTCTGCCGCCGCCGAGATGATCGTGATTGCCGTGAATGACAAACAGCTGCACACCATGGGTGTGCAGCCGCTGCCATTGTTTTTGCAGCGCCAGCTGCGCGCGCAAGGAACGGTCTGCCGAGTCAAACAAATCACCGGCGATCACCACAAAATCCACATCGGCCGTTATTGCCGTTTCCACCAGCTTCTCCACTGCCCTGAAGGTTGAGTCCGCAAGTGTTTCACGCACATGATGAGGCGCGTCCGGGAGACCCTGGAAGGGACTGTCCACATGCAAATCGGCAGCATGAATAAAACGGAACGGGACGCTCATTCGTAAACTCCTCCTGCGGTATTAAGATTTCACTTCCGGTTCCGGATTAATCTCCAGGTAAACTTCCTTCAATTGAGCGATGACGCGCTGCAGCGAATATACCTTCTTCGCTTTATTCCAGGCTGCCCGGGCCAGGTTGTAGCGGAAGCTGGGATCACTGATGACTTTCTCAAGCGCCTCGCAGAGGGCCTCCGGGTCCTCCGAAGGAACGAGCAGGCCATTGACGCCATCATCGATTTGCTCTGCGATGCCGCCTACATTCGTACCGATCAAAGCCAGCCAGCAGAGCGCGGCTTCCGCGAACACCGATCCGAACGCCTCGGCGCGCGACGGAAGCACGAACACGTCGAAGAACGGCATGAATTCCTCCGGATGAAGCATATATCCATAAAAAATAATGTCGTCATACAAATCCAGCTGCAGGGCGAGCTGCTCCAGCTCCGTCCGTATAGGGCCATCGCCAATGATATGCAGGACAAACGCATGCCCCTTTGCCTTTAGTCCCGCACAGGCATGAAGCAGAATATCCAGACCTTTGGCAGGCACTAGCCGGCAGACCGTAATCAGCTGTACAACCTCGTTCTCATGGGAGATCGGCCGGAAGCGCTTCTCATCGAAGCCATTCGGTATGACCTTGATCGCATCGGGATTTTTGATATAGGGGCTCATATAGCTTCTGAAGGATTCGGAGACTGTCAGAATCCGGTCAACCTTGGCTTCCAGCTCACCGTAGATGGATGTCAGGAATTGATGCTCCTGTCCGCCCTCCCGGATCCTGCCGTTCAATATGAGCTCCCGCTCATAGCTGGAATGAATCGTCATCATAAGCGGCATTTCCGGATACAGCTTCTTCATCGCAAGCGCCGCTATGGGGTGATGCGCGTGAATCAGGTCGTATGATTTATTAATCCGCATTCGCGTCCACCACAAGTAGTCGCGATAGGTCTGAATATATTTATCAACAATCGGGTTGCCTTCGTATTGCCGTATATCGAACGTATCGAAGCTGACAGCGTCCTGCCCCTTGCTTCTGACCCTCTTGGGAATAGAAAACAGCTCCATCTGCCAACCCATCTTATTGAACCGCTCTTGGATATACGGAACCATTGAGGACACACCACCGGGTTGATCCGGCGGAAAAAACAAAGCTTGTAATATGTTCATTTTTTGTCCTCCCCAAATGTATTCTGTTAAGAAAACATATCATCGCAAGCATAAAATTGATGTCTTCCGTCAAGATCATCATACGGCCGTCCTCGACACTTTTCGACTGAACAAAATCATGATATACTAGAACATATGTTTCTGTAAAGTTTATTCCACCCGGCAAGTTTCAACCATACATAAGAAGTTTAAACGGGTAACTTCAACCTCGCTAGGTGGGTATCATATGACGATTTTGCAGTGGATTGCCGGTCCGACCGGTCAAACCTTCGCTTCCGCTTGTGTTTTGACCATACTGGTCCTGACGCTCTTTATGTCGATTCGCCTGTACAAAAGCTACCGCCGGAACAAAATCCACCGGTTGCTGATTGTTGTTCTTTCTATTGTCATTCTACAGCAAGCAGCGCTTGTCAGTCTCGCTTTTCCCGGGTTATCCCAGTCGCCTTATTTGAGCTTGTCCTATTCCGTTACAAGTCTGCTTTCCTTTATTATTATAAACTTTGTTTTCATGAAGTTGTATACACAGCCTTCAACACGTCTGAAAGGAATGCCGTTTCTTCTTATGGTGATCGGCCTGATCGGGATTACGGCGCTTCAGATCGCATTGGACCCGGATATCCTCACTCATCCGGTAGGTGCTGAAGGCTTGTCCGTGCTCGCTCTGGATTTCTATGGCCTCGTCATCAACTTCATCATATTGCTGAATTTGCGCGGCATCGATCAACGCTTCAGCTATTCTGCCAGTCTGATTGTTTATTTTATTTATCAGCTCTCGGATCTCGCAGACAGCTATGTTTTTCACGGAAGCGAGCCGATGCTTGTGATCCTTTCCCACCTGCTTCCTATTGTCTATTATGCCCTGTTGTTTCTGCTTTTGTTTGACTGGGTGCTGGAGAGGCTGCTGATGACCTTTCAATCCTCCATTACGGACGGCCTGACCAGCTTGTATAATCGCAGGCATTTCAATAAGAAAGCAGAGCAGATGCTGCGCGAGACTAGACGGATCGCCATTATTTTCTGTGACATTGACAACTTCAAGAAGCTGAATGATACGGAAGGCCATCATCGTGCCGACGGCGTACTCAAACAAGTCGCTGATATTATAAAAGAAGAAACCGCCGGTATCGGAGCGGCCGGGCGATATGGGGGCGAGGAGCTGCTGGGACTGGTAGCCGCTGCTGGCGTCAAGCCTGAGAAAGTGGCGGAAACCATTCGAAGCCGCGTTGAGAAAGAAAGCATCGTGACGATCAGCATAGGCGTGAGCTGCTCCCGCGACGGCGTTTCTGCCGAGGAAGTCGTGAGGCAGGCGGATGAAGCCATGTACGTGTCGAAGGCCTCCGGCAAGAATAAAGTGACTCTCCATGCCTCGATGAAACGCTCGCGGAGCCGCTCTGCCGGAGAAGATTCCCAGCAAAACCTCCACGCTTGAATTATCACTGCTTCAGCTATCCAACTCTCGCAAAACAAACCGAAGCCTCTGCTTCGGTTTGTTTCGTTGATCCGGTAATCAACGGTCTGCATATGCTGCTGTGGAGCGCTTGTACCGCGATCGATCGGATTTAACAATTCTTTAGGTGCTGTTTTGGGCCATCTTCTTTGTTCTGTGAAAACGACCTGCTATACTTAATAGATTAATAGATTTGGACAGGAGACGAATATTCAAGATGAGAAAATCCAAAAAGATAGTCCTTATATTCTGCTCTTCCTTCATGCTTTTCTCCGGCTACGGATTGGCTCCAAAGGCACAGGCCGCTTCTGCCGCGCACGCACCTCTTTCCATAATGCTGGACAGCTATCCGCTGCCGTTCCCTGCTGATCCTGTCGTCATCCAAGGCACAACCATGGTTCCTTTCCGGGCAATTGCCGAAGCCATGCAGATCTCGGTTCAATGGACGGCGAAAACCCAACAGATACAGGCAACCAAGTCCATCGCGGGAGCAAGCAAAACCGTGATTCTCCGCGTAAGCAGCAAGAACGCGACGGTTAATGGGAACCCGCTTCCTCTGACGGTTGCACCGCTTGTCCGCAATGGATCGGTGCTTGTTCCGCTCAGCTTCTTCAGCAGCCAGTTCGGCGCTTCCGTAGGCTGGGATGCCAAGAGCAGGACCGTATCGATTGCTTCCCCCAAGGAAGACCTGTACACCATGGGCTTTTATGCTATTTCCTCGTTTGATGAGCGGAGATTTATCAGTAAATTCGATTCCGTCTCGTTTGGCTGGGCACGAATTGATGAACAAGGCCAATTAACGCTGCAGGGAAAAGATTATTACTGGCCCCAGGCTGCAGGCGACACAACGCCGGAATCTATTATTACAGGAGCATCCCAGGCAGGAACCTCCCCTGAACTCATGGTGGTGGCAACCGATGTCAAGGGAGAGCTGACCAGACTTCTTGGAGATCCTCAGC
The DNA here is from genome assembly GCF_056269255.1 of Paenibacillus sp. JT31N17. NCBI lineage: Bacteria > Bacillati > Bacillota > Bacilli > Caryophanales > Paenibacillaceae > Paenibacillus > Paenibacillus sp. JT31N17. Next base: position 113,420 of record NZ_JBWDNP010000001.1, on the reverse strand, counting down.
TGCGCAGCAAGGCAATCGATAATATCGTTGCGCTGGCTGCCGACAAGCAGTTCGATGGCATTACATTGGACTTTGAGGGTCTTGGACTGACAGGGGAGGCCAGTACGGTCCAGCAATCATTCACCGAATTTGTCCGTCTCCTGGATGAACAGGCCCAAAATCGGGATCTGAAGCTCACCCTTGCCCTGCATCCGCTTAATGGCTCTTACAAAGGCTATGATTACAAGAAATTGGCCGCATATGCCGATCAATTCGTCATAATGGCTTACGATTATTCCTATGAGAAAGGACCTGAGCCGCTGAAGCGTGTGGATGAAGCGATTCATCTGGCACTGAATCAGGTGCCCAAAGACAAGATCCTGCTGGGCATCTCCATGGGTAGTGAGAATGCCGATACCATCAACGGCAAAATCGGTTTGGCCAAACGCTACGATCTGAAGGGGGTTGCCCTCTGGCGGATCGGGATCATAGGTGATGCCGTCATCCAGAAGGTGGAGCAAACGATCGCTTTAAAATGAATAAATCTCAAGCCGTCTATTGGGCTTGAATAAGGAAATGAGACTGCATGCGGCGGAAGCGCCCGCAAGCAGTCTCATTTTTGGTTTCTGCCTACTGCCTGTACCAGACTTGTCGGCTGCTTATCATGTTCTTTCGCTTGTATACCGTGAGAATCAAACCGACAGCGCCAAAATGAAGCAGCAGCAGCGTATTGCCGTAACTCAGAAACGGCAGCAGAACCTCGACATTCGGAGCTAGTCCCATTGCCATCAGCATGGGCAGCACAAATTCAATTCCTATGACGATCAGCAGCAGCCCCACTAAACGCCGGCCATATTCATCCCGAATGGAATGGGCAAGCGCCGCTATCTTCACAATAAATAACACAGCAACCGCTGCAATGATGAGACCACCTGCCCAGCCGAAGCTGTATATCAAATACGAGAAAATCATATTGCTGTGCTGATAAGGCAGATGCGTGTTAGGGGCTGCAAAGCCGTGCCCCCACCAGCCAGCGGCGTGAATAGCCTGCAGGGACTGATAGGTCATATATCCCGCCCCAAACTTGTCATCGGACAGGAATGACGTCAACCTGGCGAGAAAATAACGGGAATACATCTGATTCAGCATACCAATAGATACAGCAGCAATAACATAAGCTCCAATAATAATCAAAAATTGGTATACTGAACGGCGATACAACCAGAAAAATCCGAAGGCTGCGCCCAGATACAAGATTCCTGCGGATAAGCTGTTTCCTTTCATATACATCACGGTAGGAATGCCGAGCAGGTAGATGCATCGCAGGAAGGTCTCCCGCACGGTCCAATATTTTGGCAGTTTCATTCCCGCAAGCGAGATGACCAGCATAAAGGTGCAGATGGTCACCACATCAATGCTTTTTCCATAAAAGTTTAAATAGGGCATTCCGTTAATCGGTCGGCCTGCAGCAATGCCTGCCGCCAGCACTGTCAGCGTCACCGGAAATAAAACGAGCGAAAACCGGTTCAGCCTGCGGTAATCGAAAAACCATAACGCGGCGAGTCCAATTGAGCCAAGCCCTGTAAATACCAGCTTTTTCTCAACATAACGGCCTTCATTCATATAGGAATTATCTACAGCTTGAACCGCGCAGATCGCAATTATGCCCATTCCCGCTATAAGAGCCAGAAGGCAAATCAATCCCCAATCCAGCTTTGGCCTGTGAATATGGTGCAGCTTGTCCCCAATTGACGCCGCAGGGCCCATTGCCTGAATGGCCTGCTCAACTGCCTCTGCTTCCTCTTGTCCTTGAAGTAACAATTCCTCTGCCCGATCAGCGATATGTACGATTAATTCTTCTTTAATCTCCTCATGCAGCTCAACCGCCTTCACCTGCTGACAAACCGCTTGCAGAAATTTCTGCACCTGTGGATAGGATTCAATTGACTTCATGCACCTCCCTCCCCAATCATGCGGTCCAGAGCGGTACGAAATAAAACCCATTCCTGTTTCTTGTCCTGCAGCTGCCTTCCGCCCTTATCGGTTATACGGTAATATTTCCTCTTGCGGCCATCATGCTCGCTCCAATAGGCCTCTACCCAGCTCTCCGCTTCGAGTGAATGCAGAATGGGATAAAGCGTACCTTCCTTCAGACTGAAGATGCCCCCCGACTGCTGCTCCATTTCCTTAATCATTTCATAGCCATACATGGCTCTGCGATTCAGCATCGTCAGAATCATGATGACCGTGCTTCCCTTCAATAATTCCTTGTTGATCTTCATGGATTTTATCTCCTTCCATACCTAGTAAATCTATGTATAGATTTACTAGGTATTATACAGAAATATACAGAAAGCAACAACTGATTCCCGGCGCATAATTTCTCTATTTAACAAAAAGAGAGCCTTCACCTAAGAGTGAAAGCCCACTTTGTACGTCCGGTAATGTCCACTTGCGTCTATTTCCAGGGCGTTAAGCTGCTGCCCGAAAGCACATCCGCCGTCAATGCCGATCTTCCCCCCGCCAAACCATACGTCCGGGCTTCCATGAATATCTTCCGCTTGGGTATGACCGAAAATAACCGTCTTGCCGACAACGGTCGGCTTGCTCAGAAAAGGTTCCTTGATGTACATAAATTCACGCTGCGGCTGCTTCTTCCAATCCGGGTAGTCCGGGTTCAGCCCTGCATGAACATAAATATGATGGCGGTCCTCCGCATAGTAGGGGAGACTGTTCAGAAAAGCGATATGATACTCATAATGCTTGCTTATTGCAGCAATCATTTCGTGCACGGTCTGAGTCGTCACTTCCTGGTCACTCAGATCCGTTTGAAGATAGCTTTTCACAGTCGCCCTGCCCCCATGGGACAGAAATTTCCTGATTACAGCTTCGTCCTTGAATCTCATCAGATCGACAAGCCTCTGATCATGATTGCCTCTAAGCACAACCGCTCCATGCACATCGTGCAAATAAATGAGATGCTCGACCACTTCCCTGCTGTTAGGTCCACGATCCACATAATCGCCGAGAATTAATAATTGATCCCTTTCTTTATCGTAATCCACCTTCTCCAACAAGCTTAACCATGCTTCATAGCAGCCGTGAATATCGCTAATAACCAGTTTTCGCTTCATGATGGGATTGCCGCCTTTCGGGAAAATGGATCAACTCTCAAAGATAAACCACTCATTACCTAAGCCAAGCTTCCTCTCAGCACAGTGACGGCCTGACCTGTTATAAACACGCGGTCTTCCGCATTCCGTAGATGCAGATACCCTCCCCGATCCGATGCCTGATAACCGCGAAGCTCAGTTTTGCGGAGCCTTTGCTGCCAGTAAGGAGCAAGCGCACAGTGGGCGGAGCCTGTAACGGGGTCTTCATTCACACCTTGCGCCGGGTAAAAGGCACGGGATACAAAATCATATTCCTCACGCGTATCCTCCGATGAGCGGCTTGTTACGATGACTCCGCGCGCATCCACTCTGGCGATCAGGGCAAAATCAGGACGAAGCGTCCTGACGGTCTCCTCGCTGTCCACTTCAACCAAATAATCCATCCGGTTGCGGCCCACATAACGGGGAATCAGGCCCAAAGCCTGTATAAGCTCGTCTGGCGCTGCCGCTTGAACAGCGGGCTCCGCAGGGAAATTCATCATAATCCCTTGCCCGGAGCGGTCTGCAGTCAGCAGTCCGCTGCGGGTATGAAAGCGTGCTTGCTCAGTCTCGCCCAAATGACCGATTTCCCACAGATGGTGGGCGCTTGCCAGTGTTGCATGACCGCATAAGTCCACCTCTGCCTGAGGAGTAAACCATCTGAGGGAATAGCTGCCGTCTGCTAGAGGATGCAAAAAGGCGGTCTCCGCAAGATTCATTTCTGCCGCGATTTGCTGCATCAGCACCTCATCCAGCTCCGCTTCAACCAAACATACCGCAGCCGGATTGCCTTTAAACATTATATTGGTGAAGGCATCAATAATATGAATGGGAATGGACATGGGTACCTCCTAAATAAAAATGGGCCAGTGCGATCCGGGAACATATTCATCCCTAAAATCACAGCACCCACTTATGTTTGATCTATACAAAAACTCTTACGTTTATTCAAAAACTCCCAGTCCACCCTGATCTTCTATGGGAACGAGCAGGTCGACCGCTTCTTCTTCCAGATGCTCATCAATATAAAATATTTCGATGGATACGGCATTATCCCGCTTCTTTAGCTGCTGCTCATTCATCCAGGCGGATAACTGTTCGTAGCCTTCGCCAATGCGCTTGTTCGTGCATGTCACCATGGCGTACGTATGCTCGGGAATAATAAACTGCACCATTCCATCCGGGACCGTTTCCATATGCGCGGTTTCGAAACTCGCCCAATAAGTGGCGAACACTTCGTTGCCGAAATAAGGACTGTACAGCGCGGTGGATCTAACCTCTCCGTTTAATTCGTGCTTTCTCGAGAGAAACTCGCTCTGCAAAAGAATGGCTTCATCCGGAAATGTCGAATACGGTCCGCAGTAACTGATTCCAACCAGATTTAACGCTGGTTTTGTAACCACTGTACAATTATCCATCGCGAATAACCTCCCGCATAAATTGGTGAAGAGACTACGCTCGCTGACAGGCGCCTTTAATGAAAATATATCTTTTTCAGTGTAACATGTTCATGCTCCAATGGGATATATTTTATTTTACCACCATATTTATGGAAAGAAAAAACCTCCTGATCCCTGTGCGGATCGGAGGTTCAGTTTGTTTATATGCGGCTATTCGCCGTACAAACTTTTCAACATATGAATATCTTCAGGCTCCAGCATGAACAATTCGTCATCGATATGTTCTGTTGGCGCGCTTCCGAGACTTTGGTAGAAGGACACGGCGGATTCCGTCTCGGTAGAGGAGATATACAGATAGCGGGCACCCAGCGCTCGTGCCTGCTCTTCCATCAGCCGCATGAATCGTGAGGCGATTCCCCTCCGCCGGTGGCTGCGGCTGACATACATCAGATCCACGTCAAACAGCCAGTTTTCGTAGGTCCGGAATTTCACAGCAAGCCGCAGCCCCTCTATAGAAGATCAAGTTTCTCGTAATGTTCGACCACTGGAAACGGCTCATAATAATGATGCAGCAGCTGCTTCCATTCCAGATATTGGGGAGAAGTGCGGAAGCCTGTCACATGATCCTCCAGCGTTTCCCACCAGACCAGCAGCAGGTATTGATTCTCCCGGTTCCCGTCAACACAGCGCTGCAGCTCATGGTTGATATAGCCGGACATGGACGCAATTATCGCCGAAGCCTGCTTGAAGCTTGAGAGGAAAGTATGATTCAGTTCCGGTTTCACATGCAAAACGGCTGTTTCCAGTATCATGCCGGCATCGCTCTCTTTCTTTGGCGCGGATCGCTCTTCGTGTTAAACGGCTCCGTAAAAAACCTCTGTCTTGTATTTAAAAGCAACCTTGCCATCCTTCTGATACTCATTAAACAGCTGCTGAAGCTGCGCTTTGAAGGATGCATGGTCGGGATGACCCGGCAAAGGCGTGTATGATGAAGAAGCCGTCCGCCCCTCCAGTTCTTCCATATTAAAAAGCTGTTGATACGCAAAAAGCTCAAGATTATATTGGCCGTCCCGGAAAAAGGAGGCATACTGCTCAGGTCCCAACCGGGTATGCTTGACTTTGTCATAATCGCTGGCATAACGCATCAGCAGCTCATCGTAAGCGGCGGCAAAGTCATCGCTGTCCGTCCGGCGCCTGTTCCAGATCAACGCCGCGATCCCGCCGGGCTTCATAATCCGCGCAAATTCCACCTTTGCCTGACCGATATCGAACCAATGGAAGGCTTGGGCGGACACGGCGGAATCGACGGATTGATCCGGCAGGGTGGTATGCTCCGCCGAGCCTTTGACTGCAATAAATCGTTCACCAAGCGGACTGGCCGCCAAAAGCTCCAGGGATGCTTGTCTCATCTCGTCATTTGGTTCTATTCCATAAACCATGCTGCCTCTCTCCAGCAAAAGACGCGAGAAGATCCCGGTTCCTGAACCAATATCCGCTATTTTCCCATCCTGCGGGAAGCCTGCTTTCGTATACAGAAAGTCCAGCGCCTCGCTTGGGTAACTGGGCCGATATTTCACATAAGCATCCACCCGATTGGAAAAACGTGTTTTACTGTCCATTCCTCATCAACCCTCTCTCACTCATTTACCTGGTTCTTCGCTCCAGGGCATACAATTCCTCTTCAATGGAAGAGCTTTTCTCCATAACGACTTTTCGTGCATCCTCTATAGCACGATTATACACATAGGGAGCAATCTCGCGCAGCATAAAATCGATAATCTGCTCCGCTCCGATGCTTCCCAGCTCTTCTGAGCGTTCTTCCGCATAGAAATTCACCAGTTGCTCGATGATCTGCTCTTTCTCTTCGCGCGGCAGCTTAATTGGAATCATCATCCCGATCTCCTTTCTTGCAGCTGTTACCTGCCTGTTATTCCACTTCCATTCGTCTACAACCGGGTCATAGCGACCTTTGTATAAGCAAGCTTCATGCCCAGGCGCTCCATGTTCCGGTGGCTGGGAGAAAGATAGGCGGCCTGCCCAACCGCCAAACGGCAGCTGCTGCGCGCAGCTTCCCCGAGGCGCTGCTTCAACAAGGCCAGCTGCAGCCCGCGGGACTGGTATTCAGGCAAAGTAGCCGCGAAGGTGAACGAGGCAACGTCATCCTCCATATGCATAACACCGGCGGCAGCAGGCTGCTCGTCCACAAGTCCAAGAAAGAAACGCCAGCCTGGCCGCTGATCCAGCACTAGATTGTTTGCCGCGATGGCCGGAATGCCATTCTTCCCGAGTCCAAACCCCAGACAATGGATGCGGGCATAAATATCAAATTCATCGCTCGTTAGGGCTCTTATCCGGATATTTGGGTCCTCGGTGAAATCCGGGAGCTGCGGCTTCATATAAAAGGAAGCATGAAATCCGCTCGCGGCAAAGCCGAGCTCGCCAAGCCGGCGCATCAGGGCAGTCGTGGTCCTGGCCGGAACAATCTCGATTTGCGGCGTCCGGCCCTGCTCTTCATAGAAATCAAGGATTTCAGGGAGCAGTGGAATTTCTTCCTCGCCCAATCCTTTGACGCAGTTGAATGCCGGCCATGGCATCGTCCGGCTGCAGAATGCGGCTGCCCGGCCAAACCGGCGGATCCGGATCCCCTCCGGGTTGCCATCACGCTGCCGGATCGCGGTCATCCGGTCGATCATATAGCGGATTTCAGAGCCTTCGATTTGATCTGCAAGCTCTCTTGTCAAGATCGGCAAATTAGTATCCTCCTCTGGAGGTCTGGAAAATAGTGTGAAAAAGACGGGCTCCGCCTATTAATCACTACGCTTCTGGCTATTATGCACATAACAGTCAAGCTGATGATCTTCGATCAATTCGATGGATCGCCGATGAGCCGCATAGTGAATGATTTGCTCTTTAATATTCGGAAAAAGCATAATGGAAGCCAGCTCTGAGAGCGGAACCCAGCGCACTGCGGATTGATCGGGGTCCGGAATCTCCGGCAGCCCCGGAACGGAGCCGGGCTTCAGCTTGCATTCAAAAATTAAATTCAGCGCATGCGGCGTATCAGGCGGGTATTCGCCGGATTGCTTGTGAGGCGCGCACTCATAAACAAATGCAAGCGGACCTACGTCCGCTTCCGCCTTCGTCTCTTCCATCAGCTCGCGGAGCACCCCGTCGATAACCGTCTCTCCCGGCTCCGCGCCGCCTCCAGGCAAATTATAATGAATGCCGTCCTCATCTTCATATTCCACCAGCAGGACGGCATCATTTTCAATAATAAGGGCAGTTGGACGAACGCGAATATGATAAGTCATGACTACCCCCTGTTAATTGATTTCAATCGAACCGCTATCCAGCCGCTCGCAGTAGGCGATCACTTCGGAATAAGGAAGATTGCCGCCAAAAATATCGAGCGCGCTGCCGATGGTGATATCAAGACGCCCCGCCGTCAGCCGGTGAAAGAGCGCCAGATCCTCGAACGACCTCGCCCCGCCGGCATAGGTTGTGGGCAGGGTTACCCATTTCGCCAGCTGTTCCACCAGACTCTCCAGGATCCCGGTACGTTTGCCCTCCACATCGACGGCATGAACGAGAAATTCACTGCAGCAGCCTGCAAGCTCGTTAAGATTGGTCTCATTGACTTCAAAATCACTGAACGTTCTCCATTGGTTGGTAACGACGAACCACTTATCTCCCTGCTGCTTGCAGCTAAGATCGATGACCAGCCTGTCCTTGCCAACCTTAGCGACAAGACTGTCCAGACGGTTCTTGTCCAGCTTGCCATCCGGAAATATGTAGGAGGTGACGATAACCTGCGAGGCTCCGGCTTCCAGATACCGCAGCGCATTATCGGTTGTAATGCCGCCGCCGATCTGCAGCCCGCCGGGGTAAGCACGAAGCGCTTCAAGCGCGGCTTGTTCATTCCCGCCGCCCAGCATAATGACATGACCGCCCGTAAGTCCGTCGCGTCTGAACATCTGGGCATAATAAGCCGAGTCATGATCCGAGACGAAATTTTCAACGACCTGCTGCTGGTCTGTTCCCAGAGTTTCGCCCACAATCTGCTTTACTTTACCGCTGTGCAAATCAATGCAAGGCCTGAATTTCATGAAAAATCCCTCTTCCTTCTGGCATTCTATCCTACCATTGTAGCAGATATCGGTACGCTGATCGAAGCTATGGGCGGATCGTCTGCTGGAGAGAATTCAAATAGACCGCCACTCCATGCTCCATATTGGATAAAATCATGCCCGTTGCGGCCGCTTTAACCAGCTCATGGGCGTTGGCGACTGCATATTTCTCATCCGCCGCTTCGAACATGGGAAGATCATTCAAATTATCGCCAAAGCACACAAGGCGCTCCGCCTTCAAGCGGCGTTTTACGAATTCTACGGCTTCACGCTTGTTCGCGCGGCTGTTGGCGATTTCCAGCCAATGATAGCCTGGCGCGTAGATATCCGGCCCATAATGGCATATTAATTCGGGATGTTGATGAAAAGCCATATAAGCCGGGTCCAGCTGCTCCTGCGTGCCAACTGCAATGACATTGACAATCGACTCATTCAGCGCGTCCCGGTAATGATCCACAAGCCTGAATCTGGAATCTCCCGCACTCAGACGGTCGGAAATATACCGGTCCTCGCTAGGATTAAATATACCCTTGTAATAAACATGCGAGCTGCCCGCGCTGTCCATCGTATAAACCAGCGGGTGAAGCCCGTCGGACTCGCATGAGGCGATGATCTGCGCAGCAGTCTCCGCTCCAAGCAGATTGGATTGTATCAGCCTGCCGCCTACCGGATCGTAAATGAACACGCCATTGAAGAATATCATCGGTAAATGGAAATGAATGCCTTGCAGCAGCCTGGCGGCCGAATCCTGCGACCTGGCGGTGGCAAAGGTGATCCACATCCCTTGACTGATCAGCTGATTGAGAATATCCCTGCTCTCATCGCTTATTTTCTGATGTTCGTTCAGCAGCGTTCCGTCGAGATCCGACACATACAAGGTAGCGCTCATGTCAGTGGCACCCGCTTTATCCATTGATTATGGACATCCATCTGAATGAGCTCGGACAAGCTGTGAATCATATAAGCCGGCTTGAATGATTCATCGAGCCGTTTCGCCAGTGGATTGTAATAGCAGAAGTCAATCCCCGCGCCGGCAGCGCCGTGGTAATCATCCTGCAGGGAATCTCCGACGAACAGCACTTCTGTGTGATCCACGCCAAGCGTCCGTACCGCTGTATCAAAAATTTCTCTCTGCGGCTTGTAATAGCCGACTTCGTCGGAAATGAACAGATGGTCAAAATAGTGATCCAGCGCTCCTGTCTTCAAGCGTCCACGCTGTGCTTCACCGATTCCATTGGAGATAATCCCCATCCGGTAGCGGCCGTGAAGCTTGCCCAGCAGCTCATTCGCACCCTCCATAGGATGGCAAGAGGCGCAGAACAACTCCCAATACGTCTTGGCAAGAGTCGAGGATATGCGATCGTCATGTCCCAATTGCTCCAATGTGTCGCGGAACGAATGATACAGGACATCCCCAATAGTCAAATTGCGCTGCACCCGTTCGATCCAGTAGGTCCAGTTAATGGGGGCAAATACGTTCCGGAAGCTGTCCCATTCAAAATTCGCAATCTCCGGCAGACGATGATGCTCTACCGCTCTTTGCATCGCATCCCGTTCGCTGAAATCATAGTCCAGCAATGTATTGTCCAGATCAAAAAGAATCGCTTTGTACATTTTTTTTGCGCCTCCTCTGTCCATTCAAGCCGCCAATTCTGTAAATAAAAAAGCCTGCCATGACGCCCAGCGTATTAAGCAGGACGTCGTCAACATCGAAGGTTCCGCGGCGCAGAGTCAGCTGCAGAGACTCCAGGATTACAAGTCCCATTACAGTGACCATTAACAAGGGGAGCAGCCGGCATCGGAAGATATAGGGCAGGGTAATGCCAAACGGTACAAAAACCGCCACATTGCCAACCACGTTGACAAGCCAATTCCGGACATTAAAATTGTCGGCGTATTCCATATACATTTTAATCGTTTTCAATGGAACGAGATTATAATGATAGCCGCCCGACAGATGCTGGGAACGGCCAAATCCGATAAACATCCAGTAAATCAGCAGAATCGTATAAAGCAGTGTAATTAATGCAACAAGCTGTTTCATCATGTATGAATACACTCCTATCGGACAAACCAGCTTAAACCTTAATTATCTATCGTAATAATCCCCCGCGTATATCGATTTCCGCAATATTTAGATCAATCCCCGCCGGAGTCTGCCGGTGCTTTTCGTTTGACTCTGTACCAGTACGTATAAATGTCCTCAAAGCCAAATTTATCATATAACCGGTTCGCCGGCGCATTGCTCTGGACAACCTGCAAATAACAGGCGGCGGCGCCCTGTGCTCTGCCCCATTGAAGCAGCCGGGCAACAAGCTCCTTCCCCAAGCCCCGGTTTCTGTAATCCGGATGCACCGCGATATCAAACAGCCCCATATATCCCCGCTCTGCAACGGCAAGTCCGCAAGCGGCAGGCCGGCCTTGAACAGACAAGGCGAGAAAACCCTGCCGGAGCTTGCTGCCTTCAATCAGACTGCGGGTGGTCTGCAGAGCAGCTGCGGATAGCGCACTTACGTGCGCCAGCGTTTGCAGCCAGCAATCCGTCACTGTTTCCTCAATCCGGATATCAGCCAGTGCCGGTAATGAGCCGGGCTCGGGGAGCTTTTCCAAATCAAGCAGCCTGACACTGGAGGGTTCCACCTTCTCATAGCCATCCTCCTCCAACAGCGAATCAAGAATGCCCGGCTGCGCAAAAGGCGTGATTTTGAAGATCACATCCAGTCCGGCTGATGTATAGAAATGCTCCACATCCCGGATTCGCTTCCAGGCTGCCGCAAGCGAATCACCGTCACAGGAATAGATCGGACTGACGGAGTTGGAGCGTTTTGTATATCCATCCGCTGTGCGCAGGAGCCAACCGTCCATCACCAAGGTTTGCAGCGCCGGCCAGCCGTTAAGGGCCAGCTCTTCTATTTTTCTGTACATATATTCGAACCTCCCATTCAGGTGTATTTCGAATAAATATACAATCATATGCAATTTTATTCAATAGAGAAGCGAGATCATATCCAGTTTTAATCGGCTTCTCCGACTGCAATGCGGCGGCTTCCTGCAGAAGGTGTCGCAGATTTCACCATATAGGGATAAAGCCAGATCAGGCCCAAGACATAAAGCAGCAGCGCCACAATGGCCGGCGAGAGATGCAGCAGATCCGTATAGCCAATTTGCAAATGCACGCTGAAGCCGGCAATAAAGGCGGGCAGACCCGCTGCAAGAAAAGTCCACCACAGCCAGCGCTGCCCTTGGCCGATCCCCCACAATGCCGCAGCCAGCAGCGCGATGGCATCGGACAGCAGCGCCCCTCCGAATCCGGCGCGGTCATGAGCGATCAAGGGAAGCAGATTGCCGTTCGCGCTGCTAAGCGAAGCGGAACTTGTCATCAGGAACTCCAGATCTTCGGGAACAAATACATGGGTTACACCGATTACGGATATCGTAATGCCGCCGATTGCCAGTGCAAACCCGAGCGCTACCATCATCAGCTGTCCCCGCTGGGCCATACGCCAGACCCGGTCATTGCGGACATTCGTTGGTTTGCGTGAAGGCCACTCGATCCGGTCGCGCATGGAGAACAGGAACATGGGCAGCAGAAGTACAGCCGCAGCGGCGTGAAGCGGATCGAAGAAACCGTAGCCCAGGAACAGCAGGAAGCTGCTGAAGCCGACAATTCCGGAGGTCAGGAGCGCTGTCCGCGCCCAGTGAAGCCTTCTGCGGAGACCATGCCAGCCCAGTTGGCCATAAAGGATGCCGATCGATATCATCGTCCCGGCCAAGGTCACGCGGTCATGCGACATAAACGGCAGCAGCCGGTTGTTTATCGACTCCATCGTCGCCGGAGTGATGCATAGAAAAGCCGTATCATAAGGAAGAACAACGGTAGTCGCCGCGATGATCCAGGCGATGATTCCGCTGATAATCATTCCCAGACCGAGCAGACACATCCAGCCCCAACCGGACCAGAAGGAAGGAGCTGCCTCTGCTTCTTCCGCTGTGACAATGCGGTGAAGCAGCGCTTCATTAATACGTTTGGGAAGGCCCGGCCCGGAATAGACAAGACCGCTGTGAAGCTGCACCAAATCCGCTCCGGCATCCACACAATCAAGCGCATCCTGCGGCTCGTGAATGCCACCGGCAGCTATAAGCGTAAGACTGTCTGCGAGCTCACGCTTCAACAGATTCAGCTTGTCTATGGTTGGCGCCTTGGCGCTTGCTCCAATTACATAGCCTTGGGCTGTACGCAGCCCGTCACCAAGGACGATACCCTCGCTCAACAACCCATGCTCACCGAGCAGATGAACCAGCGCGGTCAGCTTCCCATCCGGAAGCGCGAGCGGAATATATATAAATAGAGGCTTGCCCGGCACAAGTGACCGGGCGGAACGCATGATCTCAAGCGTGCAGCTACCGGCTTCCCCATTCTCCTGCTGCAGCCGGCCCTCATCAAGGAAATCAAGGTAAAACCCCGCAGCATAAGGCCCCAGTCTGTCCATGAGCTGCCTGAATTCCGTCAGCACTTGGTCTCTTGAGGAGCCAGGCATCGCACAGATGCGAAAAAAAACAGGCAGCATATGACCCTGTTTTCGCTTCATTCTGGCGGCTATTGCCTCCAGTCCGTCATTCTCCAGTTTATCGGGATAGACTAATGCTTCACGTGCGGTATCTCTGCTGATCGCTTCCTTATGCAGAATTGGCTGTACAGTAACAGGTCCAATCTCAAGGAAGCCCAGTCCAAACTGGGCCAAAGCGCCATGGGCGGTTCCATGGGGGTCAGTTCCCCCGCTGAGCCCAACGGGATATGTAAAATCAATAGCATTCAGCCGCCGCCTGAGAAGCGGTGAAACTTCCATATGTCCCAGCGTCCGGATAACAAGTGATCCGCCGGGTATTGCGCTCAGCCCTCCCATTGCACGAAGCGTGACGGCACGCGCGACGCGTGCCGGAAGCTTGAACAAGAGGGGACGAAAGAGGGATTGATAGGACCAGTCCGGCATAAGGTTGAGCTCCTTTTCCAGCAGCAAGGGGGCTTCTTCGCAGTTCATGTATGGACTGTGCCCTGGCTACCGCAGACAAAGCAGGGGTATCAATATTCCCTTGTTCAGCGCGTCCACTTTTCAATGCTGTAAACCTTGGCTTCGCCCTTGGCGGCATTTTCCTTCACTGTATATACCCATTCGTATTCGAACACTTCCGGAGCCCTGTCAGGATGATACAGCTCCGTATTCTCAACCACATAAAACTTGTATACGCCATTCGTTCCCTGAATGCTTCGAATTTCATAGCGGATCAGCTTTTCTTTGACCTGCTTGTCGTTCAGGTGCGCAACAAGCTTCTTCTGGTCCTGATACAGCGGCCCTTCCTCATCAAGCAGACCTTCTACAAGAGAGAATTTATTCTTGTTTATCGCTTCTATAATAGATTGCTCGTAGGCAATCATCACTTCATGCGCATAATAGCCCGCAGGCTTTCCCGGCCCCCCGCTATCGACATTCACAGAACCGGCACCGGTCTTCCCGTCGTCGCAGGCTGACATGAGGAGGAGGCATAAGGTTAATAAACAGAAGATTACAATTCTGTACATCCTTGGGATTCTCCAGTCTTCTTTTTAATTAGCTCATTACTATTATAAAGCTTAAATGATGGATTAAGCCATTAAAATAAGCTTAAAATATTAATTTTAGATTAGCGAAGGCAGCGATTGCGAATTGTAAAATATCGCCTCCATTTTCCCTCATAAACCGCCAAAAACCTGACAAGTCCATCCTATGCCTATGCGGATTTTTCCAAAAAAAAGCCGCGGTACGAAAAAAAGTTTGAAACCCGGAAACATTAATCGGCCCCTGTACGTCTGAGACTCGAAGAGATAAAGACAAATAAATCTGGAGGGTGAGTATAGTTGAAAAAATTATTGGTTACATTGGCAGCAAGCTTGCTGTTGTTCTCATTGGTACTGCAGACGCAAGTACAGGCCGCGGCTCCAACAACAACCATTTATATTAATGGTGTGAAGCTGGTAACGGATCAGGCGCCGATAACAGTCGGAAGCCGCATTCTTCTGCCTTTAAGGGCTATTTTCGAAGTATTGGATTCAACGGTGGACTGGAATGCGAGAGCAAAGACAGTCACCGCAACCAAGGATGACACGACCATCGTTCTGAAACTGGGCTCCAAAACGGCGACCATTAATAATGAAGCCGTGACGCTGGATGTTGCCGCTCAATCGATTAATGGCAGAACCATGATTCCGGTCCGGTTTGTCAGTGAGGCCATGGGCGCGGAAGTGGATTGGAACGCCGGGTCCAAGAGCGTATTCATCAAAACTTCAGGTGAAGTAAATCCGGTTCCGAATGTGTATGCACAGGTTGTCGGACATAAAGGAAACGGCAGTGATCTGGTCGTCAGCTTTATCAAATCGCCAAATGAATCGACGATCGATCATTATCGCATTCTGATCGTAAAGGCAGCTAACGTGCCAAGCTTTCACCTGGCGGCGGCACAAGCCGTAACGTCCAAAAATTATACAACCGCATTGACCCAAAGCGGAGATCAAACCATCTCGTTGTCTGCGCAAGCCCGGGATGTAAATGGAGAAATGATCCGGGCTGATCAATCCTATGCAGCCTTTGTATTGGCGGTAGGCAAAGCAAATGGCCAAAACGCGCTGTCGCAGCCTTCCTCGAAGGTTACGATAACTGTAAACGCGGTTGCGCCGGCAGTAACGAATGTAAAAACAAGTGACATTAATGATTATGGTGACGGACGCGATCTGCAATTCAGCTTTACAAAAGCATCCGACGAATCGAAGATCAGCGCCTATCGCGTGTTTGTTGTCAAAACGGCAAATGCCGGCACTTTCAATCTGGCGAAAGCCAATGCCACAGCAAGCTCCAACTATACGTTGGTCAACAAGACAGGCAGCAGCATTACCCAGACTCTTGCTTCCGGTACACGCGATGTGGACGGAGCAGCCATAGTAAGCGGTATGAGCTATCAGGTATTTGTCCTGTCGGCAGCAAGCAACAACAATTCCGGCAATAATACGTTATCAGAGGGCTCTGCTCCAATCGTGTTGTCCACTAATACAGGCAATGCTGCAGCAAGCAATGTAGTCGCATTCGATGTCAGCGATTATAATGACGCACGCGACCTGAGGGTTAACTTTAATAAAGCAAGCGATGAAAGCAGGATCAGCCAATACCGTATTTTCGTGGTAAAAGCCGCTTATGCGGACAGCTTTACTCTTACGACAGCCAATGCTCTTCCAAGCTCTTTCTATACCGTTGCGAATAAAACCGGCAATAATATTTTGCAAGCTCTGGCATCCAGTGCCAAAGATACCAGCGGGGACAAAATCAAGAACGGCGTCAGCTACCGCGTATTCGTTGTTTCGGTTGGCGCCAACCGTTTATCGGCTCCGTCCCCTAACGTTGTTTTAACGAACAACTCAAGCTTGCTTGCAGCAACCGATGTTAAAGCAAGCGACACCAGCGATTATAATGACGCACGCGACATGCTGGTTACTTTCAATAAAGCCTATGATGAAACCAACATCGCCCATTACCGCGTGCTGATCGTCAAAGCAGCCAATGCAGGCAGCTTTACACTGGGCAAAGCGAACGAAGTTGCAAGCTCCAACTATACGGCCATTAACAAAACCGGCGGCAATCTCAGCTTGAATCTCGCAGCCGGTTCCCGGGACGTGGACGGTACAAAAATTTCAGAAGGCGTGAGCTACCGCGTATTTATTCTCTCTGTCGGCGGCGGCAACTATAATGGAAACAATGCCTTGTCCGCTCCTTCCGGAGAGGTTGTATTGACAGACTCCATCTCTGCCGCAACCAATGTATCGGCGAAGATAACAGACAGCGGCAGAATTGACATCAATTTTGACAAGCCGCATAACCAAACCGGGATTTCGTATTATGCCGTGATGATCGTGCCCGCCGGTGTTCCGTTTGATGTGAAGGCGGCAAACAATGCCGCGTATTTCATACAGGTTAACGGAGGCACCGGAACAACGACCAATGACAATGACAAGGATATTACAGGCGCGCCCCTGACCAGAGGCAGCTCGTATAAAGTCTATGTCCTCTCGGTTGCGGCCAACGGAAATACGTCTTCCAATGCCCTGTCCGATCCTTCCGGCACAGTAACGCTATAAACGACTCCAAGGGCAGTCTGTGAAAAGTTACCCCAAACAATCCCTTATAAAGGATTTCTTGGAAATAGCCCGGCTTGACAAAAATAGCCCCGGAAACCACTATTGACGTGGATTCCGGGGCTTTTTCGAATGTCAGGGAAATCTATTGAAAACGGGGCAGCGGATCCTTCAGCGTACGCCAATTCGCGGCCATTTCTTCATCGTCAAGCAGAGCTTTGTCCAGTGAACGGGCGATTTCCTCGCGGTTCATTTCGATTCCGATAAAGACAAGCTTGGTCACGCGGTCCCCCCATTCCTCGTCCCAATCGGGCGATTTGGGATATTCGCTGCCGAAGTAGGCCATACGTTCCTCCTCGGATAAGGCCGATATCCACAGTCCGGCAGGTGACAGCTGCTTGGAAACACCAGCCTGGCTGAAGGAAATTGCCATGTTGTTGCGGGTAGCCAGCCACATCAATCCTTTGGAGCGGACCACGGAAGCAGGCCAGGCACTTAGCCAGTGGGCCAGACGTTCGGGATGAAAGGGTCTTTTGCGGGTATACACGAATGAAGCAATGCCATACTCCTCCGTTTCCGGTATATGCGCATCTTTCTGCAGCTCACGTATCCACCCGGCCGATTGGCTCGCTTCCTCAAAGTCAAACAGATGGGTGTTCAAAATTTCCTTCGGATCCACCTTGCCATGGCTGCTGCGGATGATTTTGGCGCGCGGCTGCAGTCCACGCAGGGCAGTTTCCAGCTTTTGCAGCTCTTCCCCGGAGACCATATCGCATTTATTCAACACCAGCACATCACAGAACTCGACTTGATCAATAAGCAGGTGCACGACGCCTCTCGTGTCCTCCTCTCCCGCTTCCTGTCCGCGGTCCAGCAGACTCTCAGACGTATTGTAATCCTTCCAGAAATGACAGGCGTCAACCACAGTCACCATGCAGTCAAGCCGCGTAAGCTTGGACAGGTCAACATGATTATCCTCATCGATGTAGGTGAAGGTCTGGGCTACCGGGAGAGGCTCCCCGACCCCTGTCGACTCAATCAGAATATAATCATACCGATTCTCCCGGGCAAGCCGCTCCACCTCCAGCAGCAAATCATCGCGGAGCGTGCAGCAGATACAGCCGTTCGACATTTCAATCAGCTTCTCATCCGTACGGCTAAGACCTCCGCCATCCCTTACCAAATCCGCGTCGATATTAACCTCGCTCAAATCGTTGACGATTACAGCCACCTTCATGCCTTCGCGATTATTCAGCACATGGTTCAAAATCGTTGTTTTCCCCGCACCCAAATAACCGCTTAATACGGTTACCGGAATCTTTTTATCCAAAACCTCGATACTCACCAGGCACAACCTCTTTCGAATTTTATTTAATCGTAATTATTACTATTTAAAATCAGAATAACTCTTCCTCCATCGCAAAGTCAACTCGAAATCTGATCCGGGTACAAAAAAACTCCAAAGAGGAGAGGACCTCTTCAGAGCCGTGATCGTTATCTTATTATTGTATAATGGCTATGCCCTGTTAAAGACATCGATGAGCTCGCCCAAAACATCCTTGCTGACCATCTTGCCTCTAAAAAATACCAAATTATCCCCATTTCCGGTAAATATGCAGGTTGGCTCATATTTTCTCAGAATGATTCTTCCTTCATCCACAAAAATCTCCATCGCGTCTTTTTCCTCGATCCCAAGTGTACGGCGCAATTCAATTGGCAGCACAATTCGTCCCAGCTCATCCACTTTCCGGACAATTCCGGTTGCTTTCAACATGTTAACAACTCACCCTTCAACAAGTGTGATGCAATAATTATCGCTTTCTTACCATCCAAATTTCGTAATTATTACATTTTGAGTTAATTGTAACCTTTACGATATTCCGTGTCAATTTTTTTTCGACAATATACGATAAAATTAATATATTTTCGACAAATAAATAATCTGCGGTTTGGAATACTAATACTGATTCATGCGCAGTCAACCTTGGCTTTGTTTGACATACCGGATACATATCTTTATTATAGGAAGAAGAAATATCCGTAAAAATTACAAAAATATCGAATAGATGGGATGATTCAAATGAAACCAGGCATACACCCTTCGTACCAGCGTGTTATTTTCTTTGATACGAGCAGCGGATTTAAATTTCTGAGCGGTTCAACCAAAAGCTCCAATGAACAAATGGAATGGGAAGACGGCAATTCATATCCGGTTCTGCGGATCGATACCAGCTCCGCTTCACATCCTTTCTTCACCGGCAAGCTTCGCAATACGGAAGTTGGCGGACGGGTTGATCGCTTTAATCAGCGTTTCAAAGCCAAACAATAAGCAGCAAGCAAAAAGCAGCGGCCGCCGAAAGGTTCGGAGACCGCTGCTTTTGTTATTTTCTGTGCATGTTGAATCCAATGCACTGTACGCTGTACTTTCAATCGCATTAACCGGCCCGCAGCGCTCTGGACATCCGAACGATCTGTGACGCCAGCGCTTCAATCCGCTCCAGTATGCCGGCATCGACAATCTCGTTTTCGTTCATTGAAATGATCACGATGTGCATATACATAATCCGGCGCTGTAAATGCTCTGAAATAGCCGGTAATGGGCTTCAGCTGATTTTCGATCACAAGAAAATGTTCCGATCACAAAACAATCGGCTGCGAGCACAATTTCAACCTCCCGGCGCGTATCATGTTATAATCGGCGAAATTGCGCCCGTCGCAAAATTCAATCGAACAGGTTTTTCAGCATTTCCGTCTTAAGCTCAGGATATCCAATTGAAGGCGATGAAGGCTCTAAGCCGGCCTATGCCCAGTCTGACTTGATATATCCCGCTTTTCTAAGCGTCATCTCGGCATACGGATTAATCCCGTCAATGCGCCGATCAATCGAAAAATAGCGTAGCTCCAATCCCTCGTCGTCCTGAATGGACGGAGTTCCTGTGACATCCAAAGCTTCATAAACGGCCATAACGTTATAAATTTCATCGCCATGAGGGTATTTATAATACATATCTTTGCCGGACAACAAGGTTATAAAGCGAAAAGAGCCCGCCCTTAATCCGGCCTCTTCATATAATTCGCGTGCCGCCGCATCCTCCAGGGATTCGCCGAGCTCCAGCGCCCCGCCGAGGGTTCCCCAGTCCAGACTGTCGGTTCTTTTCTGCAGCAGCAGTTGGCCTTCCTCATTAAATACCAGCACGCAGGCACCTGCCATAATCAAAGGCTGTGTGCCGACATACTTTCTCAAATCCGATATATATCCCACGAGGCTGTACTCCTTCTTCTTTAATTAACTATGAATCCAGAATTTAATTCATACTCCCAATCCTTTGCCAGCGTATACGAGTCAATCAAGTCATCCAACTATTCCTTTCCGTTACTTTTTGGACCTTAGCAAATCAGGCGCTCTTCTCATAAATCTTTGGCTGTCCCTCACAAAATCATACTGCTCATATAATTCATGCGAATCCTTTGTTCCCAGCAAACCCATTAAATTTTTCAAACTGTCGGACGCCGTGATATGTTCAATCAATTTCTTGCCCAGTCCCAGTCCGCGGAAGCTCTCATCAATATATACATCGCATAACCAGTACATCGTCGCATTATCTGTCACCACACGCGCAAAGCCAACCTGGCGCTTCTCTTTATAGATCCCGTAGCACAACGAATGATGGATAGATTGTTCAATAACTGAATCCGACCGCTTATTGGCCCAATAGCTTCTCGCCAGAAAGCCCTTGATTACTGCCAAATCAAGCAGTTCCTTATCCTCGCTGATCAGATATTCATTCTCCACAAGCATCCCTCACCTTCCATTTACGCTCCCCTATGGAGTGCAGCAATCTGTTATTCCAGGAATGGAATACACTCCTTATTGTAATATATCACAAAAGAAGACCATGCCCCTTTGCGGAAAAATCCGCGAGAGGCATGGTCTTTCAATCTATCGGTTCGGTATGGATCCGGCTTTAGGAGGCAGCCGGAAGCTTGACGAGTATGGCCACGGCTTCCGATCTGGTTGCCGTATCGTTCGGAGCGAACATGCCGCCGCTGCGGCCTCCGATAATGGCGTTGTCCTTGGCTGCTTTTACCGCGCCTTTGGCCCATGCCGGGATTTTGGCGTCATCCGCAAATCCCGTCGCTGTACCGGCACTCACGTCCAGCTTCATCGCTTTCGCAATCATAACAGCCATCTCGGAGCGTGTAATTGTCGCGTCCGGCTTGAATGTACCGTCGGAATAGCCGCTGACGATCCCGGCTTTTACCGCTTGAGCAACAGCATCTGCTGCCCAACCCTTGATCATGGCGTTATCTTTGAAAGCAAGCTCCGCTCCTGTTCCTTGAGGTTTCAGGGCGTTGATCAGCATAACCGCAAATTCAGCACGGGTCAGCTTCTGATTCGGCTTGAACGTGCCGTCGCTGTAGCCGCTGACGATGCCCTCAGCAACTGCCTCCTCAATGGAAGCCATTGCCCAATGCCCGGCAATATCCTTTAATGCAACAGGTACTGGCGGAGCAACCGGCGGTGTCGCTGGAGGCATATCCACTGGATCTGCTGTACCCTCGACATCCGCCGTGCTGATATCCTGCCTGCCATATGTGGCGAACCAGCTTTTAATCGTTTGGAAATCCTTGGAGAAAGCCAGTGACACGAGCAGCATCATCCGGGCATGCTGGGCATTCAGATTATCCCCGGCAATAATGCCTTCGCTATCCGAAGGATACATGGTTCCCGAGCCCGTTCTCGTCGTTGTGACGAAAATAACACCCTGTTTGATGGCCTCGGCGCGTGCAGCGCTCATTTTCGGCGAGATTCCGCCTGCACCCGTGCCGGCGGTAACGATCCCCTTCGCGCCGTCAGCTACCATTCCCTTGATACCCCCGCCGTCGGCGTCCTGGTAAGCGAATGCGACCTCGACCATCGGCAGATCCATTTTCTGGATCTTGCTCAGGTCAAAAGGCGTCTTCCAGTCAGGCTTGCCCGCTTTCAAAGCTCTATCATTCAGACGGTAGATGGAAATATTGTCTTGATCGATATAGCCCAGCGAGCCGAGAATCGGCGTCTTGAACGTATCGAGACGCTGCG
This sequence comes from Paenibacillus sp. JT31N17, assembly GCF_056269255.1. Classification (NCBI taxonomy): domain Bacteria; kingdom Bacillati; phylum Bacillota; class Bacilli; order Caryophanales; family Paenibacillaceae; genus Paenibacillus; species Paenibacillus sp. JT31N17. The sequence goes on along the minus strand of NZ_JBWDNP010000001.1, from coordinate 91,524 downwards.
CGTTAGTTTTCGTAACTTCCCGGGCAGCTTGAATCATATCGTTAAGCATAATCACTGTGCCGTACCATTTGGTCTTGCCGCTTCCCGCCAGTTTAATGGCGTTGTACAGATTGGCCGGAGCATCGGTGCCGATGACGTCCCAAGGACGCATTGCACCCGTTACGACCACCGGCTTCTCGCTTTGAACGGTCAGATCGAGGAAATAAGCGATATCCTCCATCGTATCCGTACCGGATGTGACGACGACGCCGTCGTAGGTTTTCAGCGCCTGATCAACAGTCAGAGACAGATCATACAGATCGCCGATCGCATAGCTGCCTGAACCTTTATTGCCGAATTGATACGTGGATACATCGGCAATTTTATCTTTTCTGGGCAGTTGTGCCACCATATCTTCAATCTTGTAGGTGCCCGACTTGTAGTTTTGCAAATTCGTTGGATCTCCGTCGTTGGCCTGCCCGGAAATCGTACCGCCCGTCCCGATAACAAGGACGTTTGGCATTGCAGAAGCTTTGGACGCATCGCTGAGCGCAGGAAGCGGAGGCAATGCGGCCGGTTCGTCTGCGGCAGAGGCTGTAGTAACCAAGCCTCCAGCCGGAATCGACAAGCTGAGAAGGAGAAGTGCAAGAAACGGAAGAAGCAGTCTTTTTCCATATAAGCCGCTAGACATTGATATCATGTAGCCTTACCTCCTGTGTGTTATGCTTTCGGCGCATCAACAACAACATTTTGCGTGCCGTATGTGGCAAACCATTTTTTAATCGTCGGCTGATCCTTGGAGAAGCCCATCGAAAGCAGCAGCAACATACGGGCATGCGTCGCGTTCAGACTATCGCCGGCGATAATGCCGTCGCTATCGGAAGGATACATCGTTCCCGAGCCTGTTCTTGTCGTCGTAACGAAAAGGATACCTTTTTTGATCGCTTCGCTGCGCGCTGCGCTCATTTTCGGCGAAATTCCGCCTGCGCCTGTACCGGCTGTAACGATGCCTTTCGCTCCGTCGGCAATAAAACCATTAATTGCGCCTGCGCCGGCATCCTGATAAGCGTAAGCAATTTCAACTTGCGGCAGATCCGTTTTGCTGATTTTGGTCAGATCAAACGGTGTTTTCCACTCTGCTTTGCCCGCTTTGCTCACTCTGCCCGGTGCGCGATAGATGGAGATGTTGTCTTGATCGATATAGCCCAGCGCTCCAAGAACCGGAGATTGGAATGTGTCCAGGCGCTGCGCGTTGGTTTTCGTTACATCGCGGGCTGCTTGTACAATGTCATTAAGCATAAGCACTGTACCGAACCATTTGGTTTTGCCGCTAGCCGCAAGCTTAATGGCGTTGTACAGATTGGCAGGAGCATCTGTGCCGATAACATCCCACGGACGCATTGCGCCGGTAATGACAACCGGTTTCTCGCTTTGGACAGTCAGATCGAGGAAATAAGCGATATCCTCCATCGTATCCGTACCGGACGTAACAACGACGCCGTCGTAAGTCTTCAGCGCTTGGTCAACCGTCAGCGACAAATCGTACAGATCGCTGATCGCGTAGCTGCCTGATCCTTTGTTGCCGAATTGGTATGTGGACACATCGGCGATTTTTTCCTTTTTCGGCAGCTGGGCCACCATATCTTCGATTTTATATGTTCCGGATTTATAGGATTGCAGATTAGTAGGATCTCCATCGTTTGCTTGTCCCGAAATGGTACCGCCCGTTCCGATAACAAGTACGTTCGATTTCGTTGAAGCGTCTTTTACTTTTACATCAGGAATGGGGAAGGTAGTCCCGGCTGCTGGAGCATCCGCTGCAAAGGCACCTACTGCCGTTACGCTTAGCAAAGCCATTACTACGAAAGGGACGAGGAACAATCTGGCCAATCTTTTTCTGCTGATTAAAGTCACTTAAACTACCTCCTAATGTAATATATGAATTTCCGCAAGCTCATTATACGACCATGTCATATTATATTACAAGATAAATTTATAGAACCAAAGAATCAACGCAAAAAAGGAAGTTTCCAATGATTATTGTGTTAATTTTCATAACACTAAATGACGCAATTTCTAAGCATCTTGTAGATGCCTAGTTTCATTATTTGGTTGCTTTTGTCTTTTGTTTTTCCAAAACTTGTCATGTACTCCTAGCACTTTGATATGAATCTTCCTTTTAGTCATTCAACAAGTGGAAGGTTATCTAAAATTATGGATATGAAAAAAAGATACGCAAGGATACACACGCAAACACTGTGTATGCTTAAGTATCTTTTCTCTAATCTGTAATCGCTATTATCTGCTAACCGGCACTCTTTCAAGAAGGAACTCTCTCAGCTCATTATCTGACCTCTCATACATCTCCAGCAGCTCCTGATAAGGATCTCCTGACAGCTTCAGATATGCCGCCATTTTATCTCATTCCGGAGCATCCGATCGGATCAGATGCGCCAGCTTGTACAGCTCGGCGATATCATGACGATCAGAAGCCTCCAATCTTCGCACAGCTTCTTCAATTTCCACAACATCTACGACGGCAATCTGCTCGGCATCCGGCGGATTAAGCGGCTTTCCGACGAGCTCAACCTCCCCATATCCAACCAGCCTGATGAAATGGGGATGGGGAATATGGGCTCTGAAAGGGTTCTCTGCGAAAGACCGGCATTTGAAATGACCGAATATTTCATAATCCAGCAGATTGGCCCCCAGCTCCTCCTGCACTTCCCGCCGCAGAGCTTCCCGGTAGTGTTCATTCGGCTCCAGTGTCCCGCCAGGCAGCTCCCATCTGCCGTTATCCAGCTGGATCATGACATATCGGTTCCCGACGGTAGGGATAATGCTGATATTGCTGATCAACGATTCATCGGACGGTGATTCTACGGTAAACCGGGATTTCACGATGTCCCAATCGATCCATCCGGATAAGGTTGGCAGACCGCTGAGGTATGCCCGCCTCCGGTTCGTACCGGGGTTGTTTTCCGCCGGATGATTCCGCTCATTTGCTTCTATGCATATCGCCCCGCCCTCTCTTACAAAATCAGGGTGCCTTCTTTGGCCATTGAATTGTCTATTTCTGCATCGCTGCGCCATCCCTTTTGCTTCACTTGGCTTTCGTTCTTGTTCCGTTTTATTTCCCGGTGATAGCCTGATAGGTAGCAGTGTCAGCGATTATATAAAGCCGCGCTCCGGCGGGAATCGGCGTGTTCAGCTTGCGGTTTACTCCCAGATCGCCGCGATCCGAAATCAACGTCGCTCCCCGGCCCAACAGATCCTGAAAAGCATCCCCGTATGTCCGCCAACCTGCTTCTACAGGAACCTCATAGATATCGTCGCCATGCTGACGGCTGAGCAGTTGGCTGAAGATTTCCGAATTCCCCTCCTGAAGCGCAGCCCGGACGGCGAGTCTGGATATGGCGTCATGGGACAGAACGAACTCGTTTACATTAATATAGCGGAAATTCAAAATGTTTTTCTCCTGGACGATCTCCACCGTCGTATGGACATGCGGAGCAGTCCTTTCAATGCTCGAGGTAATCAACAGCGACTTTCCGTCAGCCAGCGCCGCCTCGTCAATCCGCGAATCCGCAAACACAATTGCTGACCGCGCCTTCTGCAGCATTGCCCGTTCCAGTACTTCATCGGATGCGGGATCGCCGCTGATGAAATGGACATTGCTGCGGTTCAGCAGCGGATGCTTGTCGGTCTCGTCGACGATAACAATTTCCGCTCCCGGCAGGTAGGTCATAATTTCCTCTACAGCGTATTGCGCCTTTTTGCTCCAGTTGATAATGATGATATGATCCTTGCCCTGAAAGTTCAATTGACCGGCCTCCCTCTGCCGTTGGATGCCTGCTACGGAATCGATGACTTTGCCGATCAACAAGCTCAGCAGGCCGATTCCGAAAATATACAGAAAGATCGTAAACACTTTGCCCAGTACCGTCTTCGCAAAATAATCGCCGTAGCCAACCGTAGCCATCGTCGTCAGCACCCAATACAGGGAATTAAACCATGAGGTGAATGTTGCCGGTTCCAGCAAGTAAGCGATGGAGGCGCTGATCAGAATGAAAATGATAACAGTCAGGATAATCGACGTATTTTTGAAACGCATGGTTTTGTTAAGCACTCTAAGAAAGAAATACATGCTGATCCTCATCCTCTTCCGCTCAGATCGGCGAATGCCGCAATAAAAAAGAGATTGCTCTGCCGGAATGGGAACGGACAGAGCATCATGCAAGCTATATAGGATCTTGTTATACGATCAGGCTGCTTACGGCGAAGCTCGTACCCAGGAATACGAAGCACAGCAGAATGCCGATGGCAGTGTTGCCCTTCTGCAGATGCTCGGATACTTTCAGCCCCGGTGTGACCAGCTCGAAAATCCAATAGGCGGCGATCAGGCAGACATAGCCCACCGCAAACCAGATCATCATAAACCAAATGGACGTATTGGTATAGGCGGCAACGCCCAGAATAATTGCCGTTGCCAGAAACTTTCCGCCCAGCGCCAGCCCTACCGCCATATTCCCCTTGCGCAGCTCATCCATGTCGCGGAATGGAGTCATCCAGCTGAAGATCAGCATGCCGAGCGTCTGCAGCAGGATAATGACAGCAACACTTACCACAATATTGATCACAATGGTCATCATGCCCACCCCCTGAATTTTGCATAGACCATATCATAGTCGCTGTAATCATGAACTTCTTCCACCATGATCATTACTTTTGTCACACTCTTGAGCGCCTTGTACCGGTCCTCGTCGATCGGCTGCTTGAGCTGGTTGCCCGATGGTAGCGTCAGGACCGCAAAGTTCCGCGTCTTGCCCTGGTACTCCGTCTTGTATACCCCGACCAGCGGAACATTCGTCTTCAGCGAAATCTTCAAATTGTCGAGATCCGCCTTCGCCTTGGTCTGATCCGGATAGGATTTGAGCGTATTCCAGGCAGACAGCTTGACTTCATTGCTGCCGGTTTCGTTGGTCACCATATCGGCGCTCATGAACTGCAGCGTCCAGATTTTGGCGCCTGTTGCGTAGTTTCCGTCATTGGGCAAAAGTGTATTGTCAGGCAGAACGGTCATGTCGCTGCCGATCAAATCGCCGACCGTACCTTCAACAATCCGGTAATCCCACGGAATCCGCTGAGCGTCTCCGCCGGAAGCCGCAGCTGTATCGGAGGTGGTATGGAATACGGACGGTTGATCGGACGAGCACGAGCTGAGGAGCAGACTGGCGAAGACAGCCAGCATCAGGATGCCGATCAGCTTCACGCGGCCGCGGCGGCGCATCACTCCGCGCTCTGCTGCTGAATCGCTTGCTCTGTTTTCTATCATTCTCTTTCTTTCACTCCCAACGCGATAAAATGGCTCGTATTTCCGGTAATCAGCCCTCCGGCTCTGCCGAGCAGCCCGCAGGGGGCGCCATTAAGCATGAACATGCCTGTCAGCAGATGAAATTCGCCTGCCGCCGTCTCGATGCGGGCAAGCTCTGCTCTTTTCTGATACACCACAGGAAATAATTCGCTTGTATCAAAACCGTGTTCATCCGCAAGCTCCAGCTTGCCCTGCGTGTCGAACAGCCTGACCGAGCCGCCCTCGCGGCCGAACATTGATTTGGATACAAAGCTGCCTTCGAAGACCGGCTTGTTGTAGGTCGGGAGCATATACAGTCTGATCGCTTCCCGTTCCTCCTCATTAAACAACAGACCCAATTCGTACAGCCCCCATGCGGCGGCCTGCAGCCCCTTGGACTGGAGAATAATGCTGTGCGGGGAATTGAACAGCGTAAGGCTGCCGCTCTCAATCGCATAGGCAAGAGCGTCTCCGCCCTCATCGACTGCCATCCACTCTTTCGGATACAAGGCGAACAACCGGTTGATCGGGGCTCCTTCCCCATCCTTCAATACCCCGTCGTCCACCCACAATTCCAGACAATCCGTACAGCGGACATCCAGTCCGCTGTGCCGCACAAGCGCTTCGATGGTCCCGGAATCCTCAACATGGGCGCCATAGCCCACACATGCGGCAGCCTCCGGCTGTTCCTCCGCCCAGGCTGCGGCAACCAGCTGCGCCATGCCTGCATTAGGGGATTCGAGCCCGGCCAGCTTGAACAGCCAGGGCGTCGCTATCGCAGCTTCCACATAACCTGTCGGCGTGTCTGCATTGAGCTCCAGCAGCTTGATCGTTCCATCGTGGGAGATGGCAAAATCGAACCTAGCATACCGGCTGATCCTGCCTTCGGGAGGAAGCGGCAGCTGATCGATCGTATCCCATAGTATCTCGGGGATGCCAAGCAGTACATAAAGCTCGCGTTTGCCCGCCAGATAACGCGCTGTCTTGTCGAGAACGAGCCACAGTATTGCAGATGCGCGCGCAAGCTCGCTGTATAGAGCCTCCGGCATGACAACCAGCTGGTCGATCCAGTAGGCCTCATCCTCCAGATCCGCCCAGGCGAAGCCGATTTCCTTCAGCTGGGCAACCCGGGCGGCGCGGTCGGAATGCGGCTGACCCAGCACCTCGAATATCGAAGCGGTCAACCGCCGAACCCTCCGGACGAACCGGAGCTTTTGCTCGATGATGAACTGAATCCGCTGCTCGACTTGCTGCTGGACGAGCTTGTGCTTCCGGAGCTGGATGAGCTCAGCACGCTTGACTTGCCGCCGATTCCGCCGGGCTTGGAGGATGTGCTGCGGCGGGTGACCGAACCGGTCGTATTGGTCGTCTTGGGGCGGATGGTGGAGCCGACCACCGGCTTGTTCTGAAAGGTATCGCTCGTATAAGTCTTGGACTTATACGGCTTGGTCGTTCCGGCGTAATAGGTCGTATGCGAGGAAGACCATCCGGAAGCCGAATAAGAAGAGCCTCTATTAAAGAGCAAATGATAGAGAATCAGATCATCCCAGCCAAAGCCGGATGTCGCCCCGTTATTAATGATGACCGTATCAGGCGGGTTGCCGCCCAGCGTTCCCATGCTGTCAGTTCCCGCAACAGCGCCTGTTCCCTCATCCAGCAGCGGGATGTTCCAATCGACCGCCGGGTCGAAATATTGCTTCACTTCGTCTGTCGACCACTCTACCAGCTTGGGCTGCCCGCTGCCTGCATCATCGGCCGCAAAAGCAGCAGAGCCGAAGGCCGCATTGGCCAGCAGCGCGATCCCAAGCGAGGTCGACAATATCCGAAGCGGCTTGCCGTCTTTGGTAAAAAGCTTGAATTTGACCGGTTCATCCGGTTTCTCTTCCCACTTCAACTGCTGTTCCCCCTGTCGCTGACATTTCTTATATGTTCTGCATCGGAACGACCAATATCTCCAGTTTTCCGTTATCCAGATTCAATCTGCCTTCCAGCGTCTCGTACTCGCGGCCGCTTACCGTTATATAATTAATATGCTCCAGCGAGGCGATCATGCTCGTCGACCATGTCCGTTCGTCGATCTGGCGCAAGCTGCCTTCGGGTTCTTTCTCATATAAGATGACTGCTATTCCGTTGTCCACATCTGTACACCCTTTCACTATGGAGTGTCTGCCATATTTTACAGTAACTGAATGCGGAAAGACTTGTCAATCCAAGAATTGTCATAATTTGTTGAAAAACAGAGCATGTATCCCATATCCATTTTTCTTCCCTTACATATACAAAAAGAGCGGAATCCTCATTCTTGTTTTATACCCGGTTTCCATATTAACACTCCTGATTCCTGTGGTATATACTGGATTTCCTTCCTTTGTTATCGGTATGCCGCTTTCTGAAATGTACAGCCGGACACCGATTGCAATAATTTTACAAAAAAAAAGAACCTCAGAGGTTTTAAAGACTCCCGAGGCTCTTGTATGGCTCATATTTAATAAAAATTTCCCCCATTGCCGATGACAGGCCGCGGCTGCGGATAGTAGCTTGGAAGTCCTCGATGGACAAATCCCTGGCTGTAATTGGTCTGCTGCTGGACCGGCTGATAGGAATAATCCGGCTGGCGGGCTGACTCCGCTTGTTCCCGGGATTGATTCTTATTGCAATTGGCAGGCGGGCCGATGATGACTGTTTCTGTGATAGGCGCCAGTGTCTCCTTTACTGCGGCTTCATCGAGACAGTAAGTGTGCGCGAATACATTCGCAGGCGTCAACCGGAGGAGATCGGAGCCCGGAATGAATTCCGGAATCGGCGCATCGAATATTGCCAGCAAATGGGTGTCGTCGACGGTCGCAATCTCATAATGCCACCATCCCTGCGGCACATTCGCCACCTGTCCGGGCTGTATCGGAAAATTCCGAAGCTCCTTGGTGAACGGGTTGATCAAGGATACAACGGCAGCACCAGAAATGCAGTATACCAGCTCCGAAGCGTTTTGATGAATATGCGGCTCTATAACATTCCCCGTACTCAAATAGATATCAAGCAACGAGGTATTTCCGAGTGTGTTCAACTGCTGGATGGATAATGCGTTGATTAAATTACGCGAATCCTTAGTGAAGAAATTATTCTTGCTTACATCATAAGAAAACTGTGCGGTAGGTGAAGCATAGTCCATATACGAAATCGCCAATATGAGCCCTTCCCTTCATGATCGTTCTAGACATTTGCCTTATTGGATAGGGTATGTGAATGCCTAGAACCGGGTGCGCCCATAATTCGTTGCTTCCCCTCCTTTTTCATTCCGGTTACGTTACGCTCATCCTCCAGTTATGCCGGCCCGCCTCACTGGCGCTGCGCCCATACTCGTCGTTTATTATATGTGATTCCCGCCTACCGGTATTGTTGGTCGGCAGAACCGCTCCTTGCAGCCTCCTTAAAATTGACGAATTTAACATTTTTCTCATCCCAGAGCCGGTAACGGAATGCCTGCAGGCTGGCAGCAATATTGATCGTCGTGGCCTTTTGAAGCGCCGGTGTGTGAGCATGCGCGGCTTCCAAATAATAGTTGGGCACTTTGGGACTGAGATGGTGGACATGGTGAAAGCCAATGTTTCCTGTGAGCCATTGCAGCCACGCGGGAAGCTTGTAATAGGAGCTCCCCTCCACAGCCGCGCTCACGAAGCTCCATTCCTGCTCCTTGACGAAGTAGGTATCCTCGAACTGGTGCTGTACATAGAAGAGCCAAACGCCCGCAGCCCCTGATATGAAAAATATCGGTCCATGTATCAGCAGAAAAGGCTGCCATCCAATCGTGAAGCACAGCAGGAGCGGAATCCCGATGACGGCCGCATTGGTGAGATAGGTGTTGAGGCGTTCTTTCAGCTTGGCTTTCTTCTTATTAAACCGGTTGGCAATTATGAAAATATAGAAGGGACCCAGGCCGAACATGACTAACGGGTTGCGGTACAGACGATAAGCAAGCTTTGTCAGAGCCGGACTGGCCCTATATTCGTCAACCGTCAGAATCCACACATCACCCGTTCCCCGCTTGCTCAAATTGCCGCTGGTTGCGTGATGCATGGCATGCTCGTGCTTCCACTTATTATAGGGGAAGAAGGTCAGAATTCCCGTCAGCGTTCCGAGGATCTCGTTGGCCAACCGGCTTTTAAAGAACGAATAATGGCAGCAGTCATGAAACAGGATAAACGTCCGGATCAGAAACCCCGAAGCTGCAATGCTCAACCCGAGCGTAAGCCAATAGGAAACGCCGAGGCTGGCATAGGCGAGATACCATAGCAGAAAAAAAGGAATGATCGTATTGCAAATCTGCCATATGCTGGACCTAAGATTTGATTTTTCAAATGGAGCCACGTCTTTCTTCAACTGCAGCTTAGCCTGTGCGCTCATAGCAATCCTCCTAATCATGCTTCAATTAATGATGATTGAATAATTCAGTCAAAAAATTAAAATACAAAAGTCCCTTTTAATTGCCTTTACCTGAGTCGCTGTATCTGTGACTACGACCCCAATCGCTTACGTCTTCTAGGGCTAGCTCTACTATAACGAAATCCATGAACGCGACAAACTGTCTGCAGAACGAAAATCCCTCATCCGCCGGGCGGATCATTTTCCACGACTTATGGTTGTTTACATATTCCTGAACGCGAAGAAAACCGGACAGCATTGGCCGGTTTTCAGTACACTTCTATTCATTACACAGCAGTCATGGCAAGCAGTCCTCGGGCAGTTTCCTCTACGTTCGCAGCCTGGCTGACCGCCGAGATTACGGCAATTCCATCTGCACCCGCCTGCAGAACCGGCGCCGCATTCGCTATGCCGATACCGCCAATGCCAACAAGCGGAGCGGTTATTCCGGCTTCCCTGATCCGGCGAATCATCTGCGGACCCTGAACCTCCCGGGCGTCGAGCTTCGTGCTGGTCGGATACATCGGTCCCACGCCAAGATAATCGGCTCCCTGCTCCATTGCAAGCCGGGCTTCCTCCACATTATGCGCGGATACCCCAAGCAGCTTGCTTCCCAGCCTGCTGCGGATCCTGGGCACCTCTCCGTCTTCCTGGCCGATATGGAGGCCGTCCGCATCCAGACTGAGGGCAAGCTCAACGTCATCGTTAACGATGAAAGGAATGCCGCTCTCCCGGCAAAGCAGCCGCAGCTGGCGGGCCAGCTCCAATTTGGCCAGGCCCGTCAGACAGCCGGTTCCTTTCTCCCGGAGCTGGAACATCGTGACTCCGCCCCTGATCGCCGCCTGCAGCACTTCAACCGGATTTCCTCCCGTGTTGACGCTCCCCATTACCAAATAAAGCCGAAGCTGCGGTCGGATATCCGTCATCCGGTTATTCAAGGACAGCCCCTCTTTCCTGCCGGTAAGCCCAATGATTCGTCGGGCCGTTACCGCTGCCCAAATCCAGTGAATGGGCAATGGCCGCCTGGATGAAGGCTTTGGCGGTACGCACCGCTTCGCGTACCGGATTACCCTTGCCCAGCTCCGCGGCTATGGCAGCCGAGAAGGTACAGCCGGTGCCATGCGTATGCCGGGTCGCAATCCGCTCCCCGGTAAATTCCTCGCAGTATTCCCCGTCCGAGAACAAATCCACCGTGTGCAGCGCATCCTCCTCATGTCCGCCTTTGATCACCGCATACCTCGCGCCCATAAGACAGATCGCTCTTGCGGCTTTCTTCTTGTCTTCTTTGCTGCTGATCCGGATGCCGGTGAGCGCCTCAGCCTCCGGGATATTCGGCGTTACCACCATCGCCAGCGGAATCAGATGGCTGATCATGGTCTGGATTGCTTCCGCCTGCAGCAGCGGCGAGCCGCCCTTCGCCACCATTACGGGATCAACCACCAGCCGCAGCCATTCGTAATGCTTCACTTTATCGGCAACCGCCCTGATCAGCTCTGCGCTGAACAGCATGCCGGTCTTGAGCGCATCAGGCCTCAAGTCCGCTCCGATAGAATCCAGCTGCTGCGCAACAGCCAGGGCGTCCAGCGGAAAAACCCCTTGAACACCAAGCGTGTTCTGCGCGGTAACGGCCGTGATTGCCGACATGCCGTAAACGCCAAGCTCCTGAAAGGTTTTGATATCGGCCTGTATGCCGGCCCCTCCACCGCTGTCCGAGCCGGCAATCGTTAATACTTTGCGAATCGTCATTGTCCACTCCTCCTCTTCGGCGCTGGTCTGGAAGGCCGGTGAAAAAGACCGGCTGCGCATGCGGAAACGTCTTCCGATACTCGCAAGTGCTGCAAGCGAGTTAGCCGCTTGTCACTTGTCGTGGAGCTGTGGTACCTCTGAATTTATTGAATTTGGAGAGCTTTGGCGCAAACCCATCTACGGTATGGATGTGGATGGGTTTGCACCCTATTTGTTAAATTCGGGGTACAAAGTTCGTAAGTGGATGCTTACGAAGCAGCTTTCTTACGAAGCAGCTTTCTTACGAAAGCTTTCAGCTTACGCTTCTCGAGACTATTTCCGCCTGCTCCGTCTGTTGTTCACCACGTCTAGACCATAACCAATCCGCCATCGACTCTCAGACATTGTCCGGTTATGAATGAGCCCCAATCGGACGCCAGCATCAGCACGCCCCCGGCAATATCCTTCGGCACAGCCAGCCGCCCAAGCGGGGTCAGCCGTATAATCGCCTCGCGCACATCCTCCGGCGTCTCGCGGCTGGAGTCGGCCCCTTGCGTCAGGCCGGCCGCCACGCAGTTGACGTTGATGCCGAATGCCCCAAGCTCCGCAGCCAGATTCCGGCTGTACCCGAGCAGGGCGGCCTTCGCCGTCGTATAATCATGGTAAGGCACAACAGGGAAATCAATCAGGTTCGTCACGATATTAATGATCCGCCCTTCACCCTGCTGCTTCATTATCGGGATCACAGCCTTGCAAATATGAAAAGCGCCGCCCAGACTGCCGTCCAGCTGACGCTGATAATCCGCCCAGTCGAGGCTCCATGCGGTTTGGCGCGTCTTCGGATTGAAGGAATACTGGCTGAGCGCATTGTTCACCACGATATCAATGCCTCCGAAGCCATCCGCAATGGCTGCTACCATCCGCTGCACTTCATCCCCGTTCGTCACATCCGCCTGCATCGCCGCCCCATCGCCGCCGCTCTCCCTGATTCTGGACACGACCTCTTCCGCCAGTTTCCCGCTGCGCAAATAATTGACGACCACAACTGCGCCCAAAGCTCCGAAAGCCAGAGCGACAGCTGCGCCTATGCCGCGGCTGGCTCCGGTTACGAGGACGACTTTGTTCCGGAAATCCATATCGCTCCCCTCCTCTGCTGCTTATTCCATATCGGGATCATACAGCTCCGCTCCCTGCTCTGCGCTCCACTCCATATCTGTCCAGCGCAGCAGATCCAGCAGATTGTACCGGCCGTCATGATGCCAGCCGGCAGGCGTGCGCGTCATTTGGCCCACAGCGCAAATCCGGTTGATCCCTGCTGCGCCAAGGCGCCCCGCAAGACGCTGAAGCCGGGCCGGCCCCACTGCTACCCCCACAGATTGGGAGTAGCGCCGGTGAAGCGGCATGGCCGGTATCGTTTCTTCGAGCGACAGACAGCCAATGACATGAACCGTCCGGTTCAAGGGAGAAGCCTGCAGCTCTCCGGAGGGATGATAGATCACCGTCCATTCCGTGCCTCGCTTGCTGCCGTAAACGGCGGTACCCGCTCCATTCAAGGCTGCCAGCTCGTACTGGTTCCGAAGCGCATGGATAGCCTGCGCTTCTTCCCTGGTGACAGCCGCCCGCGGCTTCCTGAGCTGGAAACGCTGAAGCTCGGCTGCGAGCAGCTGGGCAAACTGCTGCGGCGGCACCGAACCGCCCGACTCCACAAACACCGAGTGGGGAGACAGGCAGCTTTGCTGATCATAGGTGCTTACGTCCTGAGCGAGCCGGTGCACCGTATCCTGATAACGGTCGGGGGTCAACGCCTCCCTTCCTACCATGGCAAAGCTGATTTTATGTCCGTAGCTGACCAGCCTTTTATACTCCGGCAGCCTGCCGCGGATTTGCCGGACCGCTTCATCCGAGCCATAGGCGACCACGACCTCCGCGGCCTCCATTGCCGGAACCTCCAGCTCAAGGCTGCCGCCCTTCCAGGGAAGAACGGCAATGGAATCGGCCAGCTTCGGATCGATTTGCCGGAGCGACTCGGTGAACAGAACAGCCATGACAGGTTCGGACGAGGCGGTCTTGGAGAGAATGGCAGATTTGACCAGCAGCCCCATGACCAGACTCCAGACCGGCAGACCCGGAACATTGCCCGAGCCTACCTGGTAGATGAGCTCCGGTCCGTAGGCCCTGCTCATCCCGCCGGTTCTGCGGGGCCGGAATTCATCCAACACGGCGCTTGAGTCCAATTCCTCCTCCAGGAAACGGAGCAGCTCTTTCCTGCGGAACAAGCGCATGAATCGTTTGAGCTCCAGCCTGATCATATCCCGGTCATAGCCGGTCAGAGCCGGAAGCCAGCTCTCCGCCTTCCTCCGCAGCTCATAATCCGGATTCGTCCACAGCTGCACGGCGGCATCGATAACATCCACAATCTCGCCGGTTTGCAGACCAGCCAGGTAAGCGATGCGATTCATTGTCACCTTCGCGGCAATTTCTTCTATTTTGGACCGGGTCAGAATTGGAAATGACAGAATGACGGTTCCCTCGGATGTCTCAAGCCGCCGCTCCGTGTAGCCGTCAAAGATAATTCCGCGGGGCACCGCGTAGGCCGGGTAGACAGGGGGCTCTGCTGCTGATTCCCGACTCGCCCGCCCCGCGGCCCCTTCTTCCCTATCCACTCCATGCCGCCTGCTTCAATTGATCGACAGCGATCGAGCAGCCGCGCGCCTCCGAGCCCTGAAGGCGGCCCTCCAGCAACAATCCCCTGTCCGTCATATAGCCAGTATCCTCGGTCAGTATAGCCAGACTCGAATTCCAGTTTGCCAGGTCGAAATGGGCCAGGACACCGGATTCACCCTGGCTGACCGGCTCCAGCGTATCCGGATCAAGCACCAGCGTCTTGATCCATGCCGGGCCCGATTTCACATACATGGGCTGCGCATCCGAAACACTCGAGCTCACCGTCCGGTCATAGAGCTGGGAACTCAGCTCCGTCATCCCGTACATATTCACGAACCGGCTGCGGTCCAGACAGAACGCAGCTGTAAAAGCCTGATGCAGCTCCTCCACCGTCACTTCCCGCGCCTGCCCTTTCAGGCCGCCGGTATCGAACACGAGACTGCCTGCGGGCAAAGTGAACTGAAGCGAGCGCTCCTGGCAATAATCAAGAAAATGAACATAGGAGAAGGTGGTTCCCAGGATCAGAACCGGCTCCACGCGGCTCTGAACAGTCTGCATAGCCGAAGCCAGCCCCTCCATATCCAGCCCTGATCCGGCATGATAGAAGTTACGGCTGTCCTCACTCCCATACAGCTCTACGGCCCGGCTGACATAACGGGACAGCGAGGAATTCGGATTCAGATCGCTTCCTGGCGAGATAACCCAAATCGTCATCCGCCGGGTATCCGGCAGCACGAAGTCGGCAAACGACAAAGCCATCGACCTGTCCCACACCTGAAGGGTCGGGTGGTAATTGCGCCCCTTCTTGTCCGCATTCGTCGTTCCGCTGGTCATGAATACCGCTTCCGCCTCTTCCGGCGGCTCGCAGGACAAGGTCAACTCCTTGAAGCCCTGAATCGGCAGCGGCGGAATTTCTCTCCATTCCCGGACGTTGAGCGGTGATTTCCGGCGCGCCTGGCAGTACTTCCGGTAAGGGATATTATATTGAAACTGGTACTGAAAAAGCTGCAGCGCCAGCTTATTATAGGCTTCCTCCAGTGCAGGTTCGCCGCTTTCCGCAGCCGATCGGGCACCGAAGCGCTCCATAAAAGCCAGAATTTCCTGTACGATGCCTGCAGATTCGTTTCTCATGAGCTCAGCTCCCTTGGCTTGGGCCTGAATATCCGGAACCAGCCGGGTATGTTGACAAGCAGCAGCTGCAGAACAATGGCGGTCAATGCGCCAACCATGATCGTGTTGGACAGGAACTTACCGGCAAAGCCTGCGGCGCCCTCAAAAATAGGTGGCAGTGAAATTGCCAGCAGGATGGAGAGGCCGGCAATCGTGAAATTCGCTTCCGTCTTGGCCATACGGCCCAGGATGCCGACACCGGAATAGATCAGCGAAGCGGCGGCCGGCAGGAATAAGCCTCCCACGACGGCACCAGGCGTCACGACCAGAATCGCCCCGGCTTTAGGCACAAAACCGAGAATCAGGAAGATCACGCCCGCAGCCGTAACCGCATGCCGTGAACCGATTCCTGTAAGACGCAGCAGCCCGACATTTTGCGCATAAGCGGTTGTCGGGAACCCGCCAATCAACGTAGATACCACCGAGCCTGCCGCTTCTCCGGAGAATCCGTACCGGATCCGCTTGGCGGTCAGCGGTACACGCACCATATCCGAGGCGGCGTGATAGACGCCCATCGCTTCGATGACTGCAACCACATACGCGAAGAAGAAGGTTGCGAAGGTTGGCAGGTCCAGGGTGAGAGAGCCGTAAGGGAGAAAATGCGGCAGTCCGAACCAGCTTTTTTCCGCAACGGAGGAGAAGTCGATCTGGCCCCATCCGAACGCGATCAGATCGCCAACCAGCAGCGCGATCAGGAAAGCGAAGGAACGCAGAACCCCTTTTGCAAATACAGACAGCAAAATAACGACAAGCGCCGTTGCAATCGACATGGTCAGCACCGGAGCGGTCGCGAAGGTATCCGTGCCTGGCGACCCGCCCAGAAATTCGGAGAGCGTAAAGCCTGAGAGCGCAATCCCGACAACCAGGATTACGGAGCCGGAAACCACCGGGGAGAAGATCGATTTCAACCGGCCCAGCACGCCTGTAACGGCCAATGCAAAGACGATAAGTCCGCTCAAAATAATGCCGCCGCCCGCTGCCGCCAGGCCGTTATCCTTGCCTGCGGAAATCATCAGGGAATCGAAGGCGGCCGATGGCCCCTGTACAACCGGAAGCTTGACCAGGCGTGTCGCCTGGACCAGCGTGACCAGCCCCGCCGCGATGAATATCGCGTTGACCATATTGGCGGCAAGGGCCATCGGCAGACCGATCAATGCGGCCACAAATACGGGATCCAGCCATACATTGGATACAAATACATGCTGCAAGCCATAAAGAATATTTTTATGCGCCGGAAGCTTCTCTTCCACCCCGACACTCAGATAGACCGGCTCCTGATCGGGCAAGTCCTGCGCGCTTTCTCGTTCCTTCATGCTCATAATTCTCCCTTTCCTGCATTAACCTTGGAATGTCACTTGAAGCTGGATTCGCCTGAAGGGCTGACAATAACTTGTTCATCCCTTCCCGGGCTATCCAAGATAGCGGTGGTAAAGGCCTTTGGCTTCGGCCTCATCGCTGGTGCCGTGCACCAGCACCCTTCCATCCTGGAAGAGCACAAGCCGGTGAGGGGCAATATGCAGCGTGACCAAATATCCGTTGAACTCTACGCGCCCCTGCTGCGCCAGCTTGGCCGCTTCCGCTTCCAGGTCGCGTTTCACGGGAGCGGGCGGACGGATCTGAACGGTATCTCTTCCGCATAACACCGCTGTTCTCGTATGGTTCGATGCCGACAGGAACGGGTAGGTCGGCCTGCTCCCGCAGGAGAGGCAGTGCTCCTTCTTCAGCTTCTCCACCGCGATGGAGGAATGCTGGTTGTTCCACAGATCGAAGGAGGTCAGCCTGCCGCGAAGCGCTTGGCGCCCGCCTGTGAGCAGCTTAAGCGCCTCCGCCGTCTGATAGGCGACTACCATCTGCACCGCAGGGCTGATAATGCCTGCCGTGTCGCAGGTCGCTCCCCCAAGCGGGACGGTTTCGAGCAGACAGTTCAAGCACGGCGTTTCGCCCGGAAGGATCGTGTAGGTGATGCCGTAGCTGCCCACACAAGCCCCGTAAATCCAGGGGATACGGTGCTTCTGGGAAATATCATTGATAAGCAGCCGCGTGTCGAAATTGTCCGTGGCATCGATAATGACATCCACTCCCCGGACCAGCTGCTCAATGTCGCGGGTCGTCACATCCATGATCAACGCCTCGATCTCAACCTCCGAATTAAGCGACTGGAGCCGCTCCTTCGCGGCAATCGCTTTGGGCATCCGCCGCTTCGCGTCCTCTTCGCTGAATAATTGCTGACGCTGGAGATTGCTCCACTCCACATAATCGCGGTCCACAACCGTCAGCTTCCCGACACCCGCGCGCACGAGCGCTTCGGCGTTGCCCGTGCCCAGCGCTCCTGCTCCAATAAGCAGAACATGCTTGCTTCCAAGCTTCTCCTGCCCGGCCGTGCCAATGGGAGGAAACAGCTCCTGCCTGGAATAACGCCCGTTCAATTGGAGCTCCAGCCTTCCATCGGGCTGCTGGCCGACGCATACCGTTTCTTCGGAATTCTTCCCGCCTCGAAGCCAAGCCTTCCCGCCTCAATGGCAAGCTTCATCGCCAAGGCCATCTTGACAGGATCCCTGGCGCCGGAGACCGCCGTGTTCAGCAGCACGCCATCAGCGCCCATCTCCATTGCAATCGCAGCGTCCGAAGGTGTCCCGATTCCCGCATCCACGATGACAGGAACGGTCGCCTGTTCAATAATGAAGCCGAGATTCAGCGGATTGATAATCCCAAGACCTGTGCCGATCGGCGATGCGCCCGGCATGATGGCATGCACGCCCAAATCCTGCAGGCGTCTGGCCAGCAGAACATCATCTGATGTATAAGGCAGAACGGTGAACCCTTCGGCAAGCAGCATCTCGGACGCCTTCAGCGTCTCGATGGGATCGGGCAGCAGCGTCTTGAAGTCGCCAATCACCTCGACCTTGATCATATCGCAAAGCCCGGAAGCTTTGGCCAGTCTGGCAATTCGCACCGCTTCCTCCGCGGTCTTGGCCCCTGCCGTATTCGGCAGCAGCGTGTAGCGGCTCACATCCAGCATCTCCAGAAAATTGGGCTGGCCCGCCTCAAAAATATTCATCCTTCTCACGGCGAACGTCAGAATCTGCGATTCCGAAGCCTCGACGGCCTGCTTCTGGATTTCAAAATCCGGGAACTTCCCTGTGCCGAGCAGCAGCCGGGAATGAAATTCATGCGCTCCAATCTTCAACATATCAGCCACCTCCTACAAAATGGACAATCTCAATGCGGTCTCCGTCCGACAGACGGGTATCCTGGTGAGCGGACTTTTCCAGAATGCTCTGGTTCCACTCTACGATTACTACCTTCTCCTCCAAACCGAAATGACGGAGCAGGTCGTGCACGGATGCTAAAGTACCGGGCACTTCGACGTTCTCGCCGTTAATGTGCAAATTCATCCTGGTTCATCGCTCCTTTCATGTCCATCTGCCGGTCCAATCGAAAAGCGTCGAGATAATCGGCCTCTGCCGCTTTTCCCTCCGCCCAATCAGCGGCCAATTGCCCGGTAATGGGACTAAGCAGTATGCCATTGCGATAGTGGCCGGCCGCCACGTACAAGCCACGCAGCTCTTTATGCTCCCCCAGGAAAGGCAAACCGTCCGCAGTCTGCGGCCGCAGTCCCGACCAGGCTTTCTCCCATTCCGCATGCACAATATCCGGAACCAGCAGCTTGGCGGCTTCGAGGAGTTTGCCAATCCCCCCCAGCGTGACTTTGCGGTCATAGGAATGCTCTCTCATTGTGGCTCCGACAATAAGCCGTCCGCCCTTCTTGGGAACAAGATAACAATCATGGCTGAATATCGTCGCCTGCACCAGCGGCGCATGGGTAAGCACCGAGAAGCATTCTCCCTGAACAGGGAAAACAGGGCTTGAAAGTCCAGCCTGCTCCATAAGCGGCCCGCTCCAGGTGCCGGAGGCAATGACGATGCGGCTGCCGTACAAGGTTGTGTCCCGGGTCCGGACGCCGCATACAGAGCCCTGCTCCAGAACAAGCGATTGCACCTCCGCATATTCCCGTATATCCGCTCCCAGCGCCGCGGCCGCCTTGGCAAAAGCAAGGGAAAGCTCCGGGGCAAGCACATGCCCGTCCTCTTCAACAAGCATGGCGCCCAGAATATCCGGGGCAAGCGCCGGCTCGAGCTTGCGAACCTCATGACCGGTCAACCAGCTTGCCTGTTGCCCCGCTTTGCACTGAAATCCGATCGCATGCTGAAGCTCGTTCATCTGCGCGACGGTTGTGGCGATGCGCAGCAGCCCCTTGCGCTCCAGTCCGATATCAATTCCGCTGAGCTCTCGAAGCTGGGCGGCAAGTGAGGGGAAGAGCGCGCGGCTGCGGAGGGCCAGGTCGAATAAAGGCCCCGCTTCGTTGATTTCCGCCTGTGCGGCAAGCATGCCGGCAGCGGCACTGGAGGCCTGCCCGGCAAGCCGGTCACGCTCCAGCAGCACAACCTTCATGCCTCTTGCCGCCATATGGTAAGCGACCGAGCTTCCAATCACCCCGCCGCCCACAATGATCGCATCAAAAGTATTCGTCATCTGATTCGTCTCCTCGTCTGTTCAAAGCTTCGGCGTACTGCAAGGCGGCCCGCAGAGGATCCGCCGCCTGCATAATGCCCGACAGCACCGCTACACCCGCTGCTCCTGCTGCCCGGACCTGCTGCACGCGCTCCGGATTAATTCCGCCAATGGCGATTACGGGTATATCCGCGCTCCGGACCATATGCGCCAAAGCGCCGATCCCTCTCGGCTCCTGCCCCGGCTTGGAAGCCGTTGGGAATATATGGCCATAAATCAGGAAATCCGCCCCCTGCTGCCGGGCCAGGACAGCCTCCTCTGATTCATGCACGGAGCAGCCCAGACGAAGTCCGGGAAAAGCCATTCTGGCTTCCCGTACGCCCAGACTGCGGTAGGATAGCTGAGCGCCCTGCAGCCGGGCGGCCCATGCTACATCGATACGGTCATTAATCATTATTTTCCCGGCCGGAACGCCTTCGGCCAGCAGAGCTTGCACCCCCTGCCACAGCTCGGAAGCATTCCTCGCCGGTTCCCGCAGATGAAAGGAAGTCACATACGGATGAATCTTCCCGGCAGTCTTCGCATAGGCTTCCAGATCCTGCCGGCCATCCGAAATTACATGTAATTCCAGTGCCGTCAAACTATCACCGCCCTCCCAGACTACGGTATGGATAAAAACACAAAAAAGACCGCCCTCCAGATAAGAAGGCGGCCCTGTTCAACTAGGCAATAGCATACTTATTCATATGCCGATAGACCAATCGTGAGACCACTTCCCTACGCTGGTATTACCCAGATCAGGTGCAAAGGGTTTGAATTCATCTTCAATCTCAGCCATTCGGCTCCCCTAGTGATACATCCTATGCAATTGGCTTTATACTATCACGAATGCTAGAAAAAGCAAATAAAAATCTGTTGAAAGGCTGCAAATATGCGGGTCCAACCTTATACAACCAGGTAAAAGCCGCATCTGAAAGGGCAAGCATTGCGGAAATAATTATCCTCTCAATACCCGCCGGCATACGGGCTTTTCGGCTCTGCTCCCTGATGGTCGAACTTCGCCATATAAGCCCCTCTCTTCTCGACTGTTTCTGCCGAGGAACTCATCGCCTGCTTCAGATCCCCTTTATGCACGTCATTCACGATCCAGCGCTGTCCGAACCCGGCATGCACCACTTCGTCGGCCCAGTCAAAATCCTGGAAGGTCGTCATGAGCGGATCCCGGGCAATGTCGCGGCAAAATTCCCATTCCTCGCGTTTGCCAGGCGGATACTTCATCGCCGCTTTCTCGATGGCAATCGTCAGATGCGTATAGGCCTCGTCCGGCTCGAACAGCTGCAGCGTCATGTCCAGCCAGCCCGTCCAGTTCGGCTTGTCGTAAATATCATAGCCCTTGACCCGCAGCGCCGCTTCGCCGAACCAGGAATGTCTGACCTCGTCCCAGGCATGCCTGGCGGTATCGAGGTAGAACTCCCAGGGCTTGCCTTCGGATTGAAAGTGGACGCAGGCAACCGCTTCCGCCGGAGACATCTCGAAGAAGCGCGTAAACATCATCATTTCGAATCGGCCCGCCTCGGAGTCCTCGAACTGAAATTCCTTGAATTTGCTCACTGCGCTGCGGAACCGGCCGTCGCGCGTGCTGGAAGCAGGCAGCTCGAATGGCTGGGCGGCAACCGCAAGCTCGGGATCGGGCTCCTCCTTGGCGAGACCCCCGTCAATGCCTCCGGCTGCAGCCAGCAAATTACGAAGGTATCCGACCCAGCGGTCGGCATCGGCCACCGCTTTCTCAGTGGACTCGGCCGAGAAATGCCGCACGGCCTCATTCCCCCACTCCAACTGCTCCTCCCGGTCCATCAATTGATGCTTCAATAAATGAATCGTCGGCTCATCGACAATGGGCTGGGCGCTTGCCATATATGCCCGCGCAGAGCGGATTTGATCCGGTTTCACCACCTCGAACAACGCTCTCATCAGCTGCAGCGTATCCGCGGATTTCAGCACCTCGTCCATCAGCAGCTCCAGATTCGGGTCCGGCGACTTGTCGAAGGCCGACGAGCTCATTCGGAGCTGCTTGCAGCGGCTGCGCAGCTGATCGCAATGCGAGGCATCCTGCCACATCAGGCGGGAGAGCGCCCCCTTCACCTCATATTCGGGACGCGCCACCATATGCCCGGCCTCAAGCTTCATCAATCTGCGGTCCACATAGCCGATTCGATGCAATTTGTGGGATGATTCCGCTACCGACATGCCTACTTTGCCATAATTCTTGATTCCCATAAATGGATGCAGCATATAAATATTCCTCCCCGCAAATAAAAGTACTCTATTAACCCTTCAATCCGGTTGTAGAAATTCCTTCTACAAAATGCTTTTGCGCCAGGAAAAAGATAATCATGCAGGGCAGCATCGTCAGTAATGACATCGCCATGATCTGATTCCATTGAATATCATAGGTGGCGTCGATTGACATTCTCAGCGCCAGTTGAAGTGTAAATTTGCTGACGCTGTTCACATAGATCAGCGTGTTGAAAAATTCATTCCACAGCCAGATGAATTGAATTATACTGACGGAGAACAGCGCAGGCTTGCACAGCGGCATCAGGATCCGGGTCAGAATCGTAAAGGAATTGCAGCCGTCTATTTTCGCCGATTCATCCAGCTCGCTCGGCAGACCGCGTATAAATTGAACCATCATAAAGATGAAGAACGGATATCCGCCGAGGAAAGCCGGAACGACAAATGGCAAATAGCTGTCCAGCCATCCGAAATTCCGGAACAGCAGGTAACGCGGAATGATCAACACCGCATGGGGCAGCATCAATGTTGCTATCATGACTGCCAGCAGCACCTTCTTCAGCGGAAAGTGAAACCGTGTGAATCCGTAGGCGACAAGAACGCTTGAGACGACCGTACCGATGACAGTGGGAACGACCAGCAGAAAGGAATTGGCGTAGAACGTTCCGAACGTGAATTGACCGGAGCCCTTCCAGCCTTCCACAAAACCGTCCCAGATCACCCGCTTCGGAATTAATCCGATTGAAGTATAAATCTCTGCATTGGACCGGAAGGAAGCCGCCGCCATCCAGAGCAGCGGGTAGATCATAATAAAGCCGAATACGATCAATACCAGGTAAGCGCCGATTTTGGACAGATTCTTCATCATTTGCCACCATCTTCGTAGTACACCCATTTGGATGAGGATTTAAAAATAACCAGTGTAAAAATCATTATAATGACGAACAGCACCCAGGATTGTGCCGACGCGTAGCCCATTTTAAAATACTTGAACCCGTTCTCATAAATAAGCAGCCCGTACAGGTAGGTGGAATTCAGCGGTCCGCCGCTTGTAATCACCATCGCCGCGGTAAACTCCTGGAAAGCGTTCACCATCTGCATAATGAGGTTAAAGAAAATAATTGGCGTAATGAGGGGAAACGTGATGCTGACGAACATCCGGGACCGGGATGCCCCGTCGATCCGCCCCGCTTCATATAGCTCGCCGGGCACCTGCTTCAGCGCCGCGAGGAACAGGACCATGGACGATCCGAACTGCCACACTGTCAGCGCGCTGATCGTATACAGGGCAATATCCGGACTTCCCAGCCAATCGATCGGAGCGATGCTCAGCTTCCCCGTCATCTGATTGACCAGCCCTTCCCTGGAGAAGAGATATCTCCAGAGCAGAGCTACCGCGGCGCTGCCTCCCATAATGGACGGCAGATAATAAATGGTACGGAAGAAATTGATCCCTTTCAGCTTCCTGTTCAGAAGAATGGCAATCAAGAGAGCGAAAGCAAGCTTCAAAGGGACCGCGATGACGGCATAGATAAAGGTAACCTTCAACGATTGCAGAAACAGCTTGTCACGGGTAAACATCTCGATGTAATTTTGAAGACCGACGAAATTGGGACTCTTGAACATATTCAGATCCGTAAACGAATACAGCAGGGATGAGATAAACGGATATAATTCGAAAATAGCAAACCCGAGCAGCCATGGGCCGATATAGAGAAAGCCCATATACTTCCATCTGCGGTTCCTGCTTTTTTTGGGTGACTTGAACTTCGCATTCGCTGCAGAGGCATTGGATACTGATTCATTCACAAGCTCTGTTCCCTCCTTTGCCCGTTCATGGATGAGTCCAGTGAATTATTGATGACTTTTGATTTCCTCCAGCTTGGCAGTCAGTTCCTTGATAATCTCGTCGGCCGCTTCTTCCGGTGTGCTCTTGTGATAACCAAGCTTCTGCATGATGTCGGTGGCAATTTTGATCAGCTCGGCATTGTTGGTAATTCCGTTCTCCGGCTCGCCGCTTGTTTTCAGTGCCAGCTCCGTCGCATCCACGATAACCGAATCAAGCTTGTCCGCGCCTTCCAGCGCATCCAGAGCGGCTGAGCTTGCCGGTACGCCTCGTACATCTCCGAGAATAACGGCCGCATCTTTATCATTAAGCAGCCAATTCATCAATTTGGCCGCTTCCTCTTGATGCTTGGAGCTCTTCGCAATGGAGAGCAGCTGTGATGGACGATTGACCACCGCCGTCGTCAGCGCGCCTTTCATTATAATTTCAGGCAGCGCCCCCACTTCGAAATCGACCCCATCCTGCAGTGAGGGAATGGTTGAAGGCCAGTTCTTCGTCATCCCGAACTCTCCCTTGAACCATTTCGGATGCTTGTCCAGATTGTCCTGATAAGGGGCGGATTCCGCAAAAGGCTGAACAACGCCGGCGTCAAGATATTTCTCCAAATATCCCAGCGCCTCGACGGCTAGCGGTTTATCGAAGCCCAGCGTATAATCGTCCTGAATAAACTGCTTGCCTGTTTTCTGCCTGACATAGGATTTGAACATGGCCAGGAAGGTGTTCGGCCCGGCATTCAGCAGCACATCCGCACCGCCGCTCTCATCGTGGACTCTCTTGCCGATTTCGAGCAGATTGTCCCAA
The DNA here is from genome assembly GCF_056269255.1 of Paenibacillus sp. JT31N17. Lineage (NCBI taxonomy): Bacteria > Bacillati > Bacillota > Bacilli > Caryophanales > Paenibacillaceae > Paenibacillus > Paenibacillus sp. JT31N17. The sequence goes on along the minus strand of NZ_JBWDNP010000001.1, from coordinate 66,760 downwards.
TCGAATTGTGTGTCTTCCGGTATGTTGTATTTTTGAAAAAAGCTTTTGTTGTAGGAAATGATCATTCCGGTCGACCCCGTCGGAAGGCCCTGCAGCTGATTGTTCAGAACCGAATAATCCTGCAGAAATTTCTCGTCGAAGGTGGACAGGTCGATAATATCCTTGAATGTATTCAAATCTGCGAACATGTCATCCTGAGTGGAAAAATCGTAAATCCAGGGCTGATCCACCTGAATGAGGTCAGGCGCAGTCCCGCCGGCCAGCTGTGTTTTCAGCTTCTGCTCATAGCCCTCGTATCCGCTGTATTCAGCCTCGACTTTGACATTCGGATTCAGCTCCATATACTTCTCCAGTGCGGCCAGTGTCTGCTCATGCCGGGCATCGCTGCCCCACCACAGGAAGCGAAGCGTCACCTTCTCCTGCTCGCCTCCCCCATTACCGGTTGACGAACCGGAATTGCCGCATCCGGCAAGCGCAAACGAACCAAGCAGAAAGACGCCGAGCAGTAAAGCCATCCCTTTTTTCATCATATTGCTTACAACCCCTTTTCTTTTTTTTTTGATTGATCAGCAGCATATACTTTTTCTTAGTGACACTTTATCAATTCATGGCGCGATTTGGTATGCACCGGACTCGCGTTTATACCCCTTTGTTTTAGAAGCTTTGGGAATCGTTCCCCATAAAGGGGCGTTATTTTAAGAAAAGGGATGCCAGCTATAGATAATCCGCAAAGCATTCTCCCTCCCATGCTATAATCAGATTAAAACGCTTGCATAATACGATAGGGAGACCCGAACATGTATCAATTGCTTATCGTGGACGATGAATATGAAATCCGGCATGGCATCAGCAGCTATTTTCCATGGGACGAGCTGGGATTCCACGTCGCGGGTGAAGCGGAGAATGGACTGGAAGCGCTCAACTTTATCCGCGGCCATGCGGTGGATGTTATATTATGCGACATTAAGATGCCGGTCAAATCCGGACTTGAGCTGGCGAAGGATCTGAAAGCGATAGGCGATCCGACCCGGATCGTATTTTTGACCGGACACAAGGAATTCGAGCTCATCAAGGAGGCGCTGGTTTACGGTGCCAGAGATTATATCGTAAAGCCGACCAAATACCAGGAGCTGGCCCAGGTGTTCCAGAAATTAAAAATCGAGCTTGATCAGGAGCGGCAATCCGAACCTGTTCATGAGGATGACCAGGACAGCGATATCATGATCCGAAAAATGAAAGACTATGTAAAGGAGCATTTTCAGACCGTTCAATTAAAAGATGTCTCCCGGATTGTCCATATGAATCTGTATTATATCAGCACCTATTTCAAAAAGAAGACCGGACAGTCCTTCAGCGATTATGTTCTTTCCGTGAAGATGGAGAAGGCTGCACAGTATTTGTCGGACCCCCGGTACAAGACGTATGAGGTGAGCGAGCTGGTGGGCTACGGCAATCCCAAAAACTTCTCCAAAGCGTTCAAGTCCTTCTACGGAAGAAATCCGAGACAATTTCGAAGCGGCCAGTAAGAGAGGAAGCCTACGATGTGGAAGCAGAAATATATGTTCAAAAATCTTCTTTTCTTTCTGGTGCCTTTAATGGTGCCTATTCTTATTTTTGGCGCTTTTTCGATACTGATCACCCAGCATTTCATCAAAAATGATGTAAACCAGAAAAACTGGAGTCTGCTGGCGCAAACAAGAGACTCTTTGGAACTGATCCTCAATGAGATGGATACGCTGTCTTTAAGCTATCAGGCCAATCACAACATCTCCGTGCGCCTTAAATCGATCCTGAACGCAGCCCGTCTGGAGTACGAACAGGTTCTGCAGCTGGAATTATTCATCAATTTCCTGAGCTCTCCGGCTAATGCGCGCCCTTATATCGATTCGATTTATGTCTATTACGACAACCCCGCCGGACGGGTGCTCACCTCGACCGAGGGGCTCGCCACGATCGGCAATTTCTACGATACCGATTGGTTCCGCTCCTATCAGGCGGGAAATAGCGACGATACGTGGATCGAAGAACGCGATATCGACCGGTTCGGCCTCGGGAAGAACAGGATCGTCACCATTTACCGCAAGCTGTATACACCAGGCTCGAAGCAGGCGACCGGTATTCTGGTATTGAATATATCACCGGCCTATATCGACAGCCTGCTGCAGGATCTGGCTCCTTCCAAGGAGCAAACGCTGCTCATTGCCGACCAGCAGGACCGGATTCTTTTTCACAGCAACCGGACACCGGATTTATCTGCGACCGATCTGCAGCAGATAAGCGCTTCCCCTGCGGACCAGCTGCCGCTTCGGACAAGCACTCAAAACTATGCGGTATCCCATATTCAGTCCGAGCAGCATGAGCTTCATTATATCCTGCTTATTCCGCAGGATGTCTTGTACCGCGTGCCTACGCTGCTGCGGCAGGTTACTTTCATTCTGCTGATTGCCTCATTTCTGATCGGGATTGCCATCACCTATATTTTGACCAAACGCAATTACAATAACTTAAAGAACATTGTGTCGATTATTTCAGCAGCCAAGCATGACCGGCCTTTGCCGATACAGTTGAATAAGGTTTCGGATGAATACGGCTTTATTTTGCAAAATTTTATCAAAACGTTTATCGAGCAGGATTTTCTGAAAACACAGCTGTCCAATCGAAGCTACGAACTGAAATACATGGAGCTGCTGGCGCTGCAATCGCAGATCAATCCCCATTTTCTCTACAATACCCTGGAAATTATCAACTGGAAGACGCTTGGACTGTCCGGCGGACCTAATGACGCCAGCAAGATGATCGAGCATCTCAGCGATATTTTGAAATACGCCTTGAGCAGCCCGAAGCAAACGGTTATTGTAAACGAGGAAATCCGCTACACGGAAATTTATCTGGAAATCCAGAAAATCAGAAACAAAGACAAGCTTTCGGTTATTTGGGATGTGGATGACGATACCAGATATCTGCCGATCCTGAAGCTGATTTTGCAGCCTTTGATCGAGAACAGTATTTATCACGGAATTAAGGAGAAGACGGGAAGATGCGCAATCAAGATTAAAATCCATCATAAATCCCCCAACATATGGATTCGGGTAATCGATAATGGCAGGGGGATGACCAAGCAGCGCCTTAAAGAAGTACGGGATAGGCTTGAAGGCACAGAAGTGCTGTCCGTGCACAGCGGGGACGCTTCTTCCCGCAGCGGCTCCGGTCATATCGGATTGTCTAACAGCAGCAAACGGTTGATTTTATCATATGGAAGAGAGCATGGCCTTCGCATCCTCAGCAAGGACGGATGGGGAACAAGCGTGGAAATCACCATCCCGATCGAAGACCGGCAGTCTTAATGAGGCCGCAAAGGTAAAACCTGCAAGTCACCAACTCGCCACAGACAGTCGGCAGTCCTGACAAAAAAGCCTGCACCGCAGAGCGAAAGGGTGCAGGCTTTTTTGCATGCTGGCTGAACGCTGATGCTCAAGCAAGCCTTGTCTTCGGCACTCTAACGAGTCCAAAGTAAGCAAGCAAGGCCAGGAAGCTGGTCGACAGCAGAATAACGCCCATTGGAACAGCCGTGTACTCGCCCGCCATCCCGACAAGCGGGGAAACGATGGCGCCAATTACGAACGGGAACAATCCAAGCAGGGCCGATGCGCTCCCCGCGATATGACTCTGCGTCTCCATCGCCAGCGAGAAGGAAGCCGTCGATGTGATGCCGATTGACGCGACAAATATGAACAGCAGCGCAACCAGCGCAAACAACGGCCCCTTCAAGAGAATAACGAGCAGAACCCCGATACTGGTCGTCCCCGCGAGCAGCAGCCCGATCGTCAGGAAGCGGCTCTCCGATACCCGATGGGCCAAACGGCCAACCACCTGGGAGCCTAGGATCAGGCTGATCCCATTGGTTCCGAATAACAGGGCAAACAGCTGTGGAGATGCTCCGTAGATGTTCTGATAAATAAACGGCGTGCCGGATACGTAGGCGAAAATTCCGCCGATCATAATGCCCTGCGCAAGCGCATATCCCATGAACTGCCTGTCCCTCAGCAGGACCTGGAAATTTTTGAACAGCTCGCCAAGTCCACCGGGTACACGTTTGTCTACCGGCAGGCTTTCCTCCAGCTTCCAGGCAGCCGTGACAACCAGAAGAATCCCCACGATGCCAAGTGTAACAAACACGCCATTCCACGATGTAAAGGAGATGACGCCGCTGCCTGCTACAGGAGCAATAAGCGGGAACACATTGTTCACCAGCATCAGTATGGAGAAAAACTTGGTCAATTCACGGCCGCTGTAATGATCCCGCACGACGGCACGGGAAATGACAATGCCGGCCGAGGCTGCAAAGCCCTGTATAAACCGGGCCGCAATGAAGAAAATTATATTCGGGGCGACCGCACAAACAAACGAAGCGATTAAATAGAAAACAAGTGAAATCAATAAAGGCTTGCGTCTTCCATGAACATCGCTCAGAGGGCCCATAATGAGCTGTCCCAAACCTAATCCGACCAGACATGCGGTCAGGCTCAACTGAACCAGCGATGCTTTTGTTCCAAAATCAGCTGCAATCTCAGGGAATGAGGGCAAATACATATCGATCGTAAGCGGACCAAGCGCTGAAAACGCGCCTAAAATCAAGGCAAAGCGTATTGAATTTTGTTTCTTTTTTTCTGTTGTCATTGCTGCTGCTTCTCCTTACTGCTACTGGATGTTGGTAAAAAGGTTAGTATCTTCCTTTCTTATATTGGCTATCATTTATTGTAAAAACGGCTGAATTCTATAATAACACATCCTTCTGCTTCGTAGAGTAATGAAATAATATTAAATTTTCAAAACATCCGCCATACTGAACCTGCAGCCGGTATAACACGGCAAAAAAGCCGCCATGAAGGCAGCTTTGTTCGAAGAAATACAAAGTTGTATTAGTCCTCGTGGCGGTCTCCGTACCGGTTACCGGATTTCCATCCTTCGTTATGTTCCCAATGAGATGACTGATTGCCCGTTTGCTGATCCGTCGGAGCTTTAACCACAGGCTGTGAGCTATCGTCTGCAGGCTGAGTTGACTGATCATCCGATTGCTGATCTGCCGGAACATTCGCAGCAGGCTGTGATGCCTGATCTTCCGAAATGACACGACGTGCCGTAACAAAATCATGATCCCACGTGCTTCCCGCAAAATCGGAAATTGTAACGCCTATGCCGACCCGGTAAGTGTGGAGCAATTGTCCGTCACCCATAAAAATCGAGACATGATTAATCGTTCCGTCCCCGTTCGTATCGGAGAATACCAAATCGCCGGGCTGCAGATCGCTTTTGGCTACTTTGGTTCCAGCCTTCGACTGCTCGCGCGAGGAACGGGGAAGATCGATCCCATTTTGCTTGAATACATATTGGACAAAAGAGGAACAATCAAATGAACTGGTTATTCCCGATTTTGCCCCAAACTTATAAGGAACGCCCAGAAACTGCTTTCCTGTTGCAATCACGTTGTCCGCAGTTGAGGCGCTGGAGGAAACAGCCGCTTGAGCTGACTGGGGTGTGATTAGTATGCTGCCGGAAAAGGCAACCGTGAGACTGAAGCCGATTCCTGCGATCATTTTGACCATGTGGTTTTTTTTCATGTTGTCCATGTCTCCCTCCCAATAGGAAAGTTGGATTTGGCGATCACCTGATACCACCATAACACAACTTTAAACAACCACCATTTCCCATTGGTTAAGAAAACCCTTTCACCACCTGCATTTCCCTGCAATTATGAGAGATTGATGAGAATTTGCTGAGCAGATTAGCCTTGACAAAATAGACAATATAAGTCTCAGTCCCTGAAACCTTCCTCTGCAGAGCTGCCGTTATCGAACTGCGTTTGTTCACGCTTCAATATTAGTGTCACCGTTGTGCCGAGACCCTGTTCCGTTGCGAGCTGAACCTGGCCCCCTGCGATACGTGCACGCTCTTCCATGCTGAACAATCCCACGCCCTTGGTGTGAGACTTCGTATCGAAGCCATGACCTTTATCGCTGATTTGCACGGTGATTCCGGCATCGGTCTCAAGCATCGACACTTCGGCTTCAGCCGCGTCGGCATGCTTGGCGATATTGGTCAGCGCTTCCTGAACGATCCGGTAGACCGCTGTTTCTGCCTGTATATCAAGCCTTTTACGGAGATTGCAGGTAAACTTTACATCGATGCCGTAATGCGAGGAATAATTCTCGATATAGGTTCGAATCGCCGGCACCACGCCGAGATCATCCAGCACCGAAGGACGAAGCTTCCAGGCCAGACCGCGGACATCCGCCATAAGACCGGAAACCATTTCTCGGATGCCCTGAAGTTCATCTTGTCCCTTTTCTTGACCGGAAATATAACGGTCAAGCTGGATTTGCAGGGAGAACAGGCTTTGACCGATTCCATCATGAAGCTCCCGGGAAAACCGGCGCCGCTCATCCTCCTGAATTCGGATCACATTCGCAATCATTTCCTGAAGCTCCTGCTCCACCTTCTTGAGCCTTGTTACTTCATTGCGGATGGCCAGAAATTGATAAGGCCGGCCCTCTTCATCCACGAACGGAACGATGGTCGTGCTTACCCAATAATAGCTGGCGTCCTTCGCACGGTTGCGGATTTCTCCAAACCATACCCGGCCGGAGCTGATCGTCTGCCACAATTCCTGCATAAACGCTTTATCATGATACCCCGAATTAATGATCCGATGATCACGTCCGATCAGCTCTTCCCGCTCATATTGCGAGATTTCACAAAATTTCTTGTTCACGTACTGGATGCGTCCACGGTGGTCGGTCAAAGCAACGATAGAGGACTCATCAAGAGCAAATTTGACATCGGCCAGCTGCTTGAGCGATTGCTTGATAGCGCCGCGGCTTTGCTCGTCCCGGATCACATGATCGAGGCTGGACAGCAATGCCTCCACATGCTGACCAATCATTTCGGACTCATGGCTTTTTGGCTGATCACTCAAAGCTCAACAGTCCTTTCTTCAACGCATATTTGACCAGCTCGGGCCGGGATTTGAACCCCAGCTTTTCCATCACATTGCTTTTATGCGTTTCTACTGTTTTTACGCTGATGAACAGCTGCTCGGCGATATCTTTATTGGCATAGCCCTTCGCGGTCAGCGCCAGCACTTCCCGCTCCCGTTCCGTCAGCGTATCGAATTGGTCCATGCTCTCTCCGCGGTTCATCCGATCCATATACTCTTTCATCAGCCGCTTGGTCGCGGTCGGGTACAGGTAAGCGTCTCCCTTGGAAACGGCGCGGATTGCGCCAAGCAGCTCTTCATGGGGCGCGCTCTTAAGCACATAACCCGATGCTCCGGCATGAATGGCGCGGAACAAATATTCGTCGTCGTCATGCATGGTGAGAATAAGGATCGCGGTATCAGGCAGCCTGGACTTCAACTCTGCGGCCGAGGTCAGACCGTCCTTGCCGCTTGGCATGCTCAAATCCATCAGCACCACATCAGGGCGCAGCTCCACCGCCTTGCAGATTCCTTCATCTCCCTCTGAGGCCTCTCCGATCACTTCTATATCGTCTTTACCGCTGAGCAGCATGCGCAGCCCCGAACGAACCATCACATGATCGTCGACAATGATGATTTTGATCATAGGCACCTCCAGCCGCTTCGGCAATATATTCTCTTAATAGGGGTCGGGATAAACCTCGCTGGTCTGTTCTTCACTGCGGCTGCTCTGCAGCAGCTGATGAATATTCGGCAGCAGTGCCGCTGCCTCCCCGATTTCAAGGACTCCAAACGGTCGGCCGGTTCTTCTTCCAACTAACAGAACGCCCCCGGGAATCCTTTGCCGCACAGGCGGGAGTGCAAAAGCAATGGCTGCGGTCAGCTTCTCCGCGAGCATGACAGGGCATTCAGCGGCCTTCATTCCCCCTGAAGAACCGTCAATCCGGCAGGTGGTTCCGTGGCGGAGTACCATACCTGCCAGACCGACGCCGGGAGCCACCGTCAACCGACAAGTCCGCACGCTCCGGCTCCCCCATAGATACTGCCACTTCATCTGCCGGACACCGGGCAGCAGCACCGCCAGCGCGGCAAAATCGCCAGACATGCGGGTGCACAGCCTGTTCAATTCGCGCCTGATCTCAATATCTGCCGGATGAGTCATCATGCAGTCCCTCCTCCTATAACGGCGTTCATAGTCCGTTTGTCAGCTACTCTACATTGTAAACAAGGAGTCCTTGTTTGTAAGTAGGGGAACTCCCTGAATTCCAGGACGAAGAAGGTTCGGGGAATTCCCCTCCCATAAATAGGGTCATCCCCCGATTACGGGAGCTGGCCGTTTCCTCTATGATGAAGACACGACCTGACATGAAGGCGCCAAGAGAAGCTTGGGAGTATTTCATGTGAAAATGGCTGCATGGATTAGATCCGAGCCGCTTGGAAGCGTACTGTTCTGCCGGGCTGTACAGAATGTGAAACATAGACAGGGAGAGGGATGATTGAAGATGATCCATACATTTTTAAGAGAAAACGTTTATGCCGCCGGGCTTCTGCTGCTGCTTCGCCTTTATGTCGGCTGGGAATGGCTGACAGCCGGATACCATAAGCTGATGGACGGCTTCGACGCCAAGGGATTCTTGACGGGCGCAATCAGCAAGCCGGTAACAGATCAGGGCGGAGAACTCGTCTACCCGAATTTTACTGCCTTTCTGGAGCATTTCGCCCTGCCCAATGTCAAGCTGATCAATATCCTTATTCCTCTTGGCGAGGTGTTGATCGGTCTCGGACTTATCGTTGGCGCGTTGACAGCAGCGGCTGCGTTCTTCGGCCTTCTGATGAATTTCATGTTCATGTTTGCCGGAACGGTCAGCACAAATCCATGGTTGATACTGCTTGGCGGACTTATTATGATTGCGGGTGCCAATGGAGGCCGGCTTGGTGTCGATTATTATGCGGCCCCCTTTGTCCGGAAGCTGTTCCATAAAAATTCATTTCATGGCGCCAAACAACAAAGCTAAAACCGGATAACGCCGCAGCGAATCCCGATCAGCTCTGCAGATGTATGGAGCCAAGCAAAGCCGGGCCCACTCCTCAAGCCGGATCTCAATTAATTTCCGCATCAAGCGGACCTGCGAGTTCCCTGAGGAAAAACAATTTTCCCGGAAGTGTCGGCATATAGGTGGAAGGCAGCCACATGTCGGGGCCGTAGCGCAGCGTTGTCCAGAGCGAAAGCCCCTGCCACTGCATGCCGCGCCCCAGAGCGCCGTCGCAGCCGCCGATGACCCTGTCGGATTGGAGAAACAATCCTGGTCCAATGGTATTAGCGCGGCAGGGCACCAGCGTTGTGCGGCTTTTGAAGCTGGTGATGGCATTTTGTTCAATCGTCAGAGGGTGGAGCTTCGCGCCAAGCCGGTGCGTCTCTTCCCGCCACTGCTGTTCTGTGCTGAATTCCGCAGCGAAATGCGGCTCCCAGAAAGCAATATGCAGCATGCGGCCGATCCCGAAGACGGTAATAAGCTCGGCTCCATCCTTCTTCAGCCTCTCTATCCTGGATGCATAAGCCGGCAAGCTGTCCGCAGTAGCAAAATTTCGCTGCTTTACCGGAACCGTCAGCTCGCCAAGCGGCCCGTAGAATGCCTGCTCCATCGCATATTGAAAAGATCCTTTATTCTCCGGCGGCAGCGTGCGTCCATCCCCGTCGCTCCATTCATCCATGTTAAAGCCGTGGACATGCGAGCAATCCACCTGCCACTCTTTCAGAAAATAGACCGCCCATTTATACATCCCCATCGGTCCAGCCGGCAGTATGATCGCCAGCTTGCGGCCCGCTTCTTTGCTTATCCGGATTTCCCGGGCGATTTCATGGCCCATCTTCACATCCAGCTCCTGCACCTCTTCACAGGAAACCGGCTGAAAGTCCGCATGCCAAAAGGCTTGAGGCTCCTGAATGCTTTCCGGGCTGTTCGCGCAGCATTGGTCGATTCTGTCCATATCCCAGCCCCCAGGATAGAAGCCTTCCAGCATGGAATCCTTCAGCGTTCGCATAAAATTCATCGCCGTCACGCTCCTGTTCTTCTATTAACCGTTAAGGGAGAAGCCGCTCCGTTGTCAGACGCGGCCATGCCTGGCACTGCTGAAAGCCTTCCGCGTACGCTTTGCCGCACTGCAATCCGCGAAATTTGGAAACGGTCCGGACAAAATCCAGAAAATCGATGCCGTCATGCTCATACAGCCATTTGATCTGGCTCTGATGACAGTCGTTCATTTGAATTTTAACATCAATGAAATCCGATATATCCACATATTCGGTCGGCAGAAAGCCTACGCCCGCAAGCGTATCCATATAGAAAATCGGGGCAACTTTTTCATGTGCGGGCAATCCGTTTTCAACTGTATAATGGGGCACGGTTGCTGCGAAGCTGGCATCAAACACCGCCCTGGATACCTCCATATGATCCTTCATATAATCCTCGGGCGGGTGCGTGATGATATAATCGGGCTTCACCTTGCGGATCACCCCGGCCAGCCGCCAAATCAGATCGGCCTCATCCGACTTGACCGTCAAATCGGGCTTATCCAGGCTGATGACCTGAGCGCCGATCAGGGCCCCCGCATTCCTGGCTTCCTGCTCGCGAATCTTGATCAAATCCGCAGGCGCAATGACTTTATGCCCTTTGTCGCCATTCGCCACATGCACCATCGTAATTCCATGCCCCTGTGAAGCAAGCTTTGCCAATGTTCCGCCGCAGCCGATTTCCAGATCATCCGGGTGACACCCGACAGCGAGCACATTCACGTGGATTCCTCCTCCTGCCTTAGCCAGATCGTTTATTCTCCTTTTTCTCCATTCATCTCTTCTGTCTGCCCCGGTATACAGCCGTTCTGAGCTCCAGCGAATAAGACTCCAATTCGGGCATCTCCGCCTCAACCGCCTGCCGGATCGCAAGTTCAATATCATACGGCACTCTCACCAGCTGGATGCCAAAAGGGGACAGCTCCGCACAATGCAGCTGCCCCTCCAATATCGCATAAGAAGCCTGGTTAATCTCCAGGGGATTGCCCACGCTTCCCGCATTAAACAATGTTTTTCCTTCGAAATTCTGCACATATGCATTATGAACATCGCCATATCCAATAACATCCGCATCGCCCGCATACTCGCAATATTCGGAATGCCGGAATAAGGACAGTCTCGACTCATGGGTATCCCACGGCTGAATCCGCTCATGCACACTGCGGGGTGAGGCATGGAACAGTCTGATATGTCTGCCGCTCATTTCAAACTCAAGGATCATCGGCAGACTCCGGAGGTAATCCAGCCGCCCCGGGCCCAGATTGTTCTGATGCCAGATGATTGTGGGGTATTCGCTGTCTTTAGCCATATTCTCATCCCAATTTCCTCTGACCACGATCGTACAGACCTCTCTGACGCGGTCAACTGCCTTATCCCCGCTTGGACCTTTGCCAACCAGATCGCCCAGACAATAAATGGTTGAGATCCCCCGTTTATGAATATCCGCTACCACCGCGTCCAATGCAGGGATATTCCCGTGAATATCCGAAATAACGGCTATCCGATCCATGAAATCACCTCAGTGTTTTCGTTTAATTGACCTTGTGGCGCGCACTCAGAAATGCGATGACTTCTTCCAGACTCTTGTCTGTCATGGAGTCGATCAGAAGATCATAATCCGCAAACGCAAACTGTCTGGTCATTTCGTTCGGCACGACCACGCAGTGAAGTCCGGCCGTCCTGGCGGCATTGAAGCCATTCAGGGAATCTTCGAAAGAAATCGCCTCATCCGCCGCAACCTGAAGCTTGCTCAGACTTTTCAGGTAGAGCTCAGGATCCGGTTTAACCTTCGATACCTCATCCGCTGTTGTGACATAATCAAAGTACTCCGTCAGTTGAAATTGATTAAAGAAAGGCTCAATCCATGAGATGGTGGAGCTTGTCGCCAATGCCGTCTTTAAATTCAGCTTCCGTGCCGCCTTTAAATAATCCATCACACCGGGACGCAGAGCCGATTCGAACAGCAGCTTCGAGTAAATAGCCTGAAACTTCGTACGGACGACTTCCGGGTCAATGGTTTCTCCAAGACAATCGGATATGTACGTGTAGGGATTGAAGAGATCATGGCTGGTGCCTACGCATTTGGCGTATTCCGCCAGGGGCAGCTCCGCTCCAAATTCGCGGTATACCTCGCAAAATGCATGATAGGATGGCGTTTCCGTATCAATAATCAATCCGTCAAAATCAAATACAACTGCTCGAATCATGCAGAATCACTCTTTTCTGTCAGGATGTCTGTCTGTTAACGGAGATCCATTTCACCGGGCTCCTACTCAAAATCATACAACAGATTGATGGGCAAGTGTAACTTATCAATAGAATCATTTTATGCGCGTTTACGGCTGATCCATGCAAACAGGGATGCTCCATTTTGGAACATCCCTGTTTTACGCCTGGCTTTTTATTTTTTGCTTGCCAGATAGGTATCGATTTGCTTTTGCGTCTCCTGCAGAATCTTGTCAAGACCATTGTTTTTCTGCTTCTCAATATAATCCGCGACCGCTTCATCCACATTTTTGACCATCCCGAATTCAATCGGTCTGCTGATTTCCTCCGTCGCCTGATCGCGCTTGGCTATTTCATTCTTCATGGCATCTTCGGCAATAAACAAACCGTCAATCGGGGAGTTCACATTGTTTGGCTGGCTGGCGAATTCCGCTTCCTTCAACCAGAAATCCTGGCCGTATGTCATCGTCGGACGCATGAACTGCGGCTTCCAGAAAGCCCACTGCCCGCCCCACTCCATATAGTTGCTGGTTGTTGTCGTCATGCCTTCGGGATACTCGGTCGCTTCGCCACTAAGCACATAGGTTTTGCCTTCAATGCCGTACTGCACCAGGTCGTACAGCGTCTTGTCGGTTTCTATCATATCCAGGAAACGCAGAACACGATCGGGATGCTTCGAATTCCGGTTGATGGCGACTACATTGGCCAACGCAGTCCGGTTAACAAACTTTTTATCGGGATAGAGCAGCGACGTTTGCTGCTTGTAGTTCGGATCGGCAAAGCCCGGATCGGCATTCGCCCATTCATGGGAGGTGACGGTGAAGAGCGTTTTGCCGTTTCTCCACTGCGCGGCTCCGTCCTCCTTGTCGATCATCGCATCGCGGTTGATCAGCTTATCGTCATACCATTGCTTGGCCAGCGCCGCTGCTTCCTTGAAGAAGGGCTGCTGCTCAATCGGTTGAATCTTGATAGCAGGATCATTCAGATAGAAGCCGAGTCCGTGAAAATTAAGATCCACCCACTCATCACGAATCATATAAATGGACAGCGGCGTCGTCCGCGACAGCTTCTCGTTCGGATACGCTTTCTTCAAATCCCGCAGCAGTTTATCGATATCTTCTATCGTTTTGATGGAATCGGGAGCTATCGTGATTCCGGCTTTCTCGGCCAGATCGGCCCGCCACCCGGCGAACTTGCGTTCATTCATCTTCATCGTCCACGGAAGCCCGACGATTTGACCGTTTACGGTAGCCGCGGACAGCGTTCCCTGCTCTTCATATTTTTTGTTCAGATTGGGAGCATATTTCGGAAGCAGGTCATTAAGAGCCATATATGAGCCTTTAGCCGCCATTTGCTTGTAAGACAGCCAATCTCCGTCGAAGTTCATATCCCAGTCGTCCCCGGATGCGGCCATGACCAGCATCTTATCCTTGAAATCGCCGAAAGGAATGAAGTTGACATTGAAGCGGATATTAAGCCCCTTGGATTTCACATAATCGCTGATTGCAGACCAGACCTCATCGGTCGCCGCCTTCTTGTCCCCGCCAAAATAAAACTTGAGCAGCACCTCGTCTTCCTGCTCCGGCGCCGGTTCGGCCGCTCCGTCGGTTGTTTCGGACGTATTGGCAGGCTGATTCGACTGATTCGGCTGATTGCCCTCATTGCTGCTGCTGCACGCAGCAAGCAGCATTACAATTAGCAGCGCGGCCATGAACAGCGGTATTCTTGATTTTCTTCCTGACATCTGGACTTCTCCCCTTACTTGATCGAATGATGTTGCAAATCTTGATAGTATAATCATAAGTTTGGGGGCAAAAGGTTACTATGAGCTAATCTTATCCTTTGCGGTGCGATATTAGCCTGTTGGCCGGGACTTCTGCATGAGGGGAAGGCACACCCTTTTCGCTAGCTTTTTTGTCATGGTGCCCTGCGCAAATAACGGCAAAAGCCGCCCTTACCGGACGGCTTCCGCCACTCCCGCCCGCAGCGTCTCTTCTTCAAGGATCGGATGCCGCAGGGTGATCTTCGTCCCGATATCCGGACCTGTTTCGATTTTCAGCTTGTAGTTGTCTCCAAAATACAGCTTAAGGCGGTCATTCACATTCCGCAGCCCGACGCCTCTATGCACAGGCTTGCCGCCATGATCCATGTCCCTGTTCAGCTGTACAAGCGTCTCGTCCGGAATGCCTTTCCCATTGTCCACAATATCGATAACCATATCCTTACCTTCCCTGCGGGCGGAAATCAGAATTTTGCCTTTCTCGAAATTGTCCCGTATGCTGTGCTGGATGGCATTCTCTACCAGTGGCTGAAGCAGCAGGCGCAGAAACGGACTCGACATCGCTTCGCTGTCGCAGGCATACAGGATTCGCACCGTCTGGCCCATCCGGGCCTGCTCGATCAGGACATAGGCCTTGACCTGCTCGATTTCACGCGCCAACGTCGTAATTTCATTCCCCTGATTCAAGCTCAGCCGCAGCAAATTGCCAAGTGCCGAGACCATTTCACTGATATCGCTCCGCCCATGGCTCTCGGCCTTCCAACGAATGGACTCCAGCGTGTTGTATAGAAAATGCGGATTGATTTGATGACTGAGCACCTGGAACTCCAGCTCCTTCTTCTTCCTCTCGGACCGGGAGGCCTCCTCTACCAATCCTTCTATCCGCTGCGTAAGACTGTTTACCCCCCGGTACAGCCAGCCCACCTCATCCCCGCGGGACGAATTGGGAAGCTGCCTGAAATCCCCGGTTTCCATTCTTCTCATCAGCCGGACCAGCTTGGCAATAGGCTGCGTATAATTAATTGTGATATAGACGACTACGCCCAGGCAGCAGATTAAATAGACAATGAGAAAAATAACGAGCAGCCGGTTAATCTCATCAATCGTTCCCGTTAATTCCTGAAGAGGCGTAAGGCTGACAATCGACCAGGGAACGGAATCCATTTTGACAAAAGTGGCCAGATAGGTTGTGCCCTCCATGGTAATGGACTGCGAGCCCTCCCTGCCCGAATGAATAAGCTCATTAAACCGCGGCGAAGGGAGCAGGCTGCCCGTCCATTCATTACGGCCGGAATCGAAGAAAATCATGCCCTCATCATTGAGCAGCAGCAGCTTCTGTTCAATCAATTGATCCGATGGCGAAAAGAAACGCTTCAACTGGTCCTCGGACAAATCGGTCGCAATGATTCCGCGGGGAATCTGGTCGTAGAGTCCCGAGAATCTTTTTACATAAGAAAGCAGCGGCTTGGAATATTTGCCCCGCTGGGGCATGGACAAGTGCCATGTCGGACTGATCGAGGCTTTGGATTCCAGAAACCATTCCTCTTCTCCAACCTCTACGGATTCACCGATTGTGCTCATATAAGAGGGATAGTGGGAGGGATTGATGGGGTACACATGCACCCGGAATGCATCGATCAGGGGCGTGCTCGGATACAGGATCGTCAACAGGTTGACCGTGAACGCTTCTTCCTCGGCCTGACTGCCGGGCTCCTTCTCCAGCAGCTCCTGAAGCTGCTTGTTGCCGATGAGATCATTCACCTGGTCGTTGACAGAATTCAGATAGATTTCGAAATTTTTTCTTGCCTGCTGCAGATAGCTCATGGACATGGTCGTATTGGCATGAGAAATGCCTTCAATTGATTTGATATGCGCGTAATAAGCGAACAGCAAAAAAGGGACGATAATGATCATAAAAAAGATCAAAATCATCCTGTTGCGAAAAGACGATGCGAAGCGCAGAGAGACTTTATTCATCCGTCAATATTCAAAAGAAGCATGATGCGCCTCCCCCTCTCTTCGATGATGATAGCCATTATGACATCAATGTCCTACAATCTTATACTTGTTGCAAATCAAGATGCAATATGGCATTCTTAACTCTTTGTGGGACATTCATGCCGGATTGCTGCCCTTGATACTGGAAGTGCCGGCGATTTTTATACGCTACTTGGATACGTCAGGTCCGCTGCATATTCAAATAATACATTATTTGGTAACCGTCTGTTAATAGACAATTTCTCGAAAAAAACCTGCCATAGAGAAAAAACGGGATATGGAGACGTGCAAGTCTCATATCCCGTTATTTATTCTTGTTATGATTCGGCTGTATTCTCCTATTCATATCCGCATTTCTTTTCTTGTCACTTCACGCTTCTCGCAAGCGTCCCGTTATCCCGACCAAGTTACGCATTCTCCCAGCTCTGCTTGAAGAACAGCTGATAGACCTTCGTTACGATGATCTTGAGAATCATGTAAATCGGGATAATAAGCAGAATCCCAATAATTCCGGCCATATCTCCTCCCACCAAAGCAAGGATGATCGTCGTCAGAGGATGGATATCCAGCTGTTTGCCAAAAACATACGGAGCAATCAGATTATCCTGGATTTGCTGTGCCACCAGAATAATAATAAGCGCCCAGATTGCCGTCGTAGGCGATTCTATAAACCCGATAATGACAATCGGAACCGCCGAGAGAATCGCACCGACAAATGGAATGAAATTCAATATAACAGCCACTACGGTCAGCAGCAAAGCATAAGGCAATCCGATAATGAGAAAACCGCAATACATCAGAACACCCAAAGACAGATTCACGATCACTCTGCCCACGATAAAACCGCTCAGCGCATTGTCGATTTCGTCCATAACCTCGTTGCCTTCATCTCGAAACCGTTTTGGCATAAAGCTGACAATTTTGCGCCCGAAATTCCCGCCTTCCTTCAGCATATAGAACAAAATGATCGGGAAGATAAACAGGATGATGGCGAAATTGGAAATGATCGAGAACAGGCTCGTGAAATAATCCGTCAGCACGCCAAAACCTTTGTTCAGAAAATCGGTTAACCGGTTGAGCGGGCTAAGGTCCCCAGGGAACAGATTTCCGATAAATCCGTTCTTCTCCAGCTTCTCGACCTGCTCGCTGAGCGTATTGAACAGGGTCGGCGCATTATCAACCAGATTCACGAGCTGCGTCCGCAGGGAAGGCCATACCCCGATGCTGAAACCCACCAGAACAATGGCGACCACGAGATAGATCAGCAGGATGGACAGCGCCCGGTTTATTTTATAGCGTTCCATCATGTTTACAAGCGGCCGGAGCAAATAATAGAAAAACACCGACAGCATCAAAGGAACAATGATAATGCTGAATAGAGACAGGATGGGCTTGAAAATAAAATCCACCCGCGATCCCAAATAAATGATCCCTATCACCAGAAGGATCGCGATACACAATCGGATAAAGCTGTTCAATTTGATCATTGCTTGTCCTCCCCTGTCATTTCCGGTTTCTTTTATTTACCCGCTTCCAGCACAAATCCGACCGTTTCTCTTACGCTTCATTATCTCCTATGAATCCCCGCGCTTCAACCAATGGTTCCTGTTATCAAAAAAATGACCACCCGTATGCTCTATACGGACATGGTCATCAAAAATTTCATATTTCGTAAAATCCCTGTTTCCCTTTCACGGCCTGAAATAAAGCCGACTCCCCTGTAAAGCTGACCAGTTCTCCATCTTCTCCCCTGGTGATCGAGAAATAATCAATCACCTGCGGCTCGGCCTGAAGCATGGACGCTGCCAGCGCAGCCCGTTCGTCTTCCGGCAACCCGGATCTCTCGCACCAGGAACGATAATCAAACGTTTTCGGAAAACACGTCATCCTTTCAATCCGGAATCCCGTCGTTTCGATCATACGGACCCACTCGGATTTTTTATAGGCGCGCACATGGCTAGCGTCTCTATGCTTCTCGATCCGGTTATAGAATTGATCAAACGCGTCGTTCTCCGGCGTAATATTGTCAATCAGCAGCAGCCTTCCACCTGGCCTTACGACCCTTAGCGCTTCCGCCAAAAAAGCACCCGCATCGGCAAAATGATGAGCGGCGATCCGACAGGTGACCAAATCAAAGGAATCCCCGTCAAAAGGCAGCGCCTCCGCATCCCCCGCAACGAAATCAACATTGGCATGTCCATCGCTGCGGATAAACGCAGCTGCGGTATTGAGCATATCCTCCGTCAAATCATAGGCAATCACATGATGCACCAATGGAGCGAGCGCCTTGGCCACATGTCCCCCGCCTGTTGCAATATCCAGTACGTCCATCAGCTTATTGGCATTGGATGCGGCAACCAGCTGCGCCAAATCCTCGCCTTTGGCATGAAGCGGACTTGTGATATACTTTTCGGCGTTTTTGCCGAACTGCTGCTGTACCTGCTTTTTGATGGAATCTGACGACATGAATGTTCCTCCTTTATGCTCCAGTTTTTATTGAAAAATCCCCTTCAAATAAGCGGCAATATCATTTTTGATCGGCATGAAGTAGATATTGCTGCCACTTCCATAAGCATAATCCAGCGCCTTGCGGCCAAACGCAATATTCCATTCCAGCGTAGGCTCGAAATCCGCAGGGAAGAGGGCTTTATTTTTTACCTCCCAGTAATTTCTGGACTTCACGGACGTTACCGGCGATACTCCCCAGAAGGTATCAACGGGCTCCAGCAGCTTCAGGTACTTGTCCATCATGCGAAGATCAAAAAAAGGCTGTGTGAAAAATCCGTCAGCCCCCGCATCGAGCTTTCGCTGCGCGTACTCATATTCGGCCTGCACATCGCTTCGATAGGGATCCAATGCGGCATAAATCCGGGTCTCGGGGCTTACGGCCTTGACCTTCCTGATCAAATCGATGCTGGTGGTCGGATAAACGGCACGGCTCATATCCTGCGGCGCGTCGCCAGTTATGACGAGAATCTCTGAAATGCGATTGCGGTGCAGCTCTTCTAATAGTTTCATAGGAACATCGGGATCAAAATCAATAGCCCTTATATGCGGAATACTGTTCTCAAAATAGGGTTTGGATATGGCCGTGCCTTCCCAGCTGCGGATGCTCAGCCTGAGCAAATCTGGTATATTGACCGTATTGACGGATGGAAAATGGGTTTTGATAAATTGAAGCTCCTGCTGCAAATGCTCTGCTTGTCTTGGAACCAGTTCAATCGATATTCTCATAGGCACTCCTTTTTGTTGATAGCTTTATATCAAATTATAGCATGAATAGATTGCCGTATCAGGCTGTCCATTCGCCTCTTTATGGTATAATAATCTGCATTGTATTGCCCAGCCCGCCATCTCTGCTGAAAAGGAGCTAAAATACCGTGCCCGTCACACTCCCGGATGCTTTCATCCATCAAATGCGCCAGCTTCTGCCCCATGATATTGAAGCCTTTCTCCAGAGCTACAGCGCCCCCCGGACCTTCGGCCTGCGGATCAATCCGCTCAAGTCCGCTGCCGGGCAGCCGCTGCTTGCGGAAGCTGTCCGGCAGTTCAGGCTTGAGCCTGTCCCATGGTGCGGAACCGGCTATTATTATGAGGAAGCGTCAAAGCCCGGCAAGCATCCTTACCACATGGCCGGACTTTATTATATCCAGGAGCCCTCGGCGATGACGGCCGCGGAGCTGCTTGACCCTCAGCCAGGCGAGCTGATTCTTGATCTGGCCGCTGCTCCAGGCGGCAAAACGACCCAGATCGCCGGAAAAATGGCCGGTCAGGGCGTTCTGATCGCGAATGAGATCCATCCCGCCAGAGCCAAAATATTAAGTGAAAATGTGGAGCGCTGCGGCATCGCCAACGCTATCGTGACAAGCGCCGCCCCGGATGAATTATCCCGCCGGTTTCCGGGACTGTTCGACCGGATTATGCTGGACGCCCCATGCTCGGGCGAGGGCATGTTCCGCAAGGATGAAGCGGCCATCGGTGAATGGTCGGTGGCGCATGTTGCCATGTGCGCGGCCAGGCAGGCGGATATTCTGGATCATGCCGCCATTCTGCTGAAGCCCGGAGGAAGGCTGGTCTATTCAACCTGCACCTTTAACCGTATAGAGAATGAAGAGACGATTGCCGCCTTCTGTACCAAATATCCGGCGTTCAGCGTTATGCGACTGGAACGCATATGGCCGCATATAGAACGGGGAGAAGGCCATTTTGTCGCTGTGCTCCATAAGGCCGGGACTTCTTCCCCCGCGTTTGCTGGAGATGCTGGCGACAGCCCGCCTGCCGCGGAGCAGCACCCGGGCAAGTCAAAGCGTGAGCGCCGCCGGAATCATACCGCAGCGGGAACCAGCGGCCTCGAAGCGGATATGGCGCTCGTGCGCGCCTTCGCCGAAACGGCGCTGCCCGGCGGATGGACGCTGGGGCCAGGCGAGCCGCTTCGCTTCGGCGACGCCCTCTATTGGCTGCCGCATCCGGCAAGCGGCGGCATAAGCCCCATCGGGGCGGGGGACCTTAACGGTCTCAAGGTCCCCCGCCCCGGCCTGCACCTGGGCGACGTGCGCAAGAACCGCCTGGAGCCGGCGCATGCTCTGGGTATGGCAGTCCCGGCTGGCTCCGCCGCATGGATGCAGAGCTACCGGCCCGAGGCGCCGGAGATCGCCGCCTTCCTGCGCGGAGAGACTCTCCCCGCGCAGGAGGGCAGCACCGGCTGGGGCCTCATAGCCGTAGACGGCCTCCCGCTTGGCTGGGGCAAAGCCAGCGGCGGCCAGATCAAGAACCACCTGCCCAAAGGGCTGCGGCGCTTCACCTGAAGAACACCAGCTCGCCAGCTCCCGACACTCCCCGGCAGCTGCCTTCCATAATTGAACGGCAGTCTCTGCATGTCGCAGCAGGACATATGCCCAAATATGGCCGCAGCCTGGGCAGCTGTCCAGTCGCATGCCGGTTTTCTTCATATTATACTGTATACCGAGTACCGAAGATCATCATGAATGACCAGAAGAAACGGTGCCGGAATTATCTTTCAAGGGAGAAATTTGCTTGTCCGGAGCTGTCGGAGGATACGGAGGTTTCACTTCGGCCGGCGCAATATTGGTCTTGTTCATTCTGCTGGTCATCTTAACCTGCGGAATCCTGTACGGATCGATCCCGTTTGCGCACAAGAAGAGCTGGCGCCGTCCTTGGGCGGCGCATCAAGCTTCTTCTTTCCAGAAAATACATATGACGGAAAGGCAGACTTTCTTACAGTTAGAATAAAACCGCCTGAGGGAGTTCCCTCAGGCGGTTTTTCATTCCCTATAAAGCCTCCATCACCACGCATAAGTACGCAGCGCATAGGCGACACCATCTTCTTCATTGGAGAACGTCACCGCGTTCGCAGCTGCCTTAACCGCCTCGGGCGAATTGGCCATCGCAACGCCAAGTCCCGCGAAGGTCAGCATGCCGATATCGTTATAATAATTGCCGATAGCCATCACCCGGCTGCTGTCGATGCCGCGCACATGCGCAAGCTGGGTAAGCGCCATGCCTTTGCCGGCTTCCGGATGCTGCACATCAATAAAATATTCTCCGCTGCGTATCGGCTTTAGTCCGTCCTTCCACAAACTCCAGTCCGCCTCGATCCTGTCCATCTCCGCCGCGCTGCCAAATACCGTAAACTTTACTAGTCCCTCCGGCAGAGCTGCGGCGCTATCCCGCCAAACCGGCTTCACCTCATAGCGTCCATACATGGCCTCCGCTTCCGTGGTGATGCCTTCAATCATCAGATCAAACGCCGTGTTTATATCAAAATGATAGCCGCCCTGCAGACAGTACTCCCGGAAACGGGCAAGCTCAGTGCCGGATATCGCATATTGATGAATCACCTCTCTGCGGTCCGCATCGACCGTCGCCGCTCCATTATGCGTAATCATCGTACCCGAGAGGCCAAGCTCAGCGAGTACCGGCAGCGCATTGGTCGGCCCCCGTCCCGTGCACAGCACGATCTCCGCTCCGCGGGAGGCTGCCTCCCGCACCGCGTCACGCACGGCCGGAGTCAGTACATGACCGTCTGTGAGAAGCGTTCCGTCCACATCAAGCGCAATCAAATCATACTGAATCGACATCCTGTCCTTACCTGCCCTTCACAAAATCACGGTTGTTTGCCTCAACAAACAGGCTTAATTTATGCACGGCAAATACGTCTAGCCGTTCTTGACCTTCGCCTCTTTAATCAACATGAGCTGCTCCAGCTCCGTTTCCGTAAGCGGACGGTACTCACCAAGGGACAAGGCCGGATCGAGCGCAAGCGGCCCCATGGCTACCCGTTTCAGGTAGATGACTTTTTTGCCCACGGATTCAAACATCCGCTTAACCTGATGAAATTTGCCTTCATGGATCGTCAGTGAAATTCGGCTGTGCACCGATCCCTCTCCCGCGGCTTCTTTACCGGTGATATGAAGCTCTGCCGGCATCGTCTGATACCCGTCGTCCAAAGCGACTCCCGCGGCAAAAGCATCCACATCCTCCCGGGTGACATCCCCCAGCACGACAGCCTCGTACGTTTTGGGCACATGCTTGCGCGGCGACAGCAGCTCATGAGCCAGACGGCCGTCATTGGTCAGCAGCAGCAGTCCCTCCGTATCTTTGTCAAGGCGACCGACAGGAAATGGCTGAAGCACCCGATCCACCGGATCAAGCAGCTCGATTACGGTTTGATCCCATTTGTCCTCCGTTGCCGAAATGACCCCCTGCGGCTTGTTCAGCATCACGTAGATCACTTCCTGGTACACAACCTTCTCGTCATCGAACAGGACAACCGCCGTTTCCGGATCAAGCGTGAGACCGTGATCCTTGGCACGGACGCCGTCCACGCTCACGCGCCCTTGTTTAATCGCTATTTTCACTTCGCTTCGCGAGCCGCAGCCCATATTGGCCAGCAGCTTGTCGAGCCTCATCTTCTTTGCCACTTATATCAACCTCCAACCGGCAGGCAGCTCATTCTTGAGCCAGCCTTCTCCGCCAACCTTGCCCCATCCAATGGGAAAATCATCCGCGCAAACCAGCACATAACCCTTTGCCGCGGCTCCAGCCGGCGTACTATGATCCTGTTCGTGCGGATCTCCGTCCCGCGCATCGGACCGGCCATCCGGCTCCCCGGCCCGAACCAGACGCTCTGCATCGATATGCAGCGTCTCGCCCTTCAAATACCGGAGCGTCGCTTCATCATCCGCGCCCAGCCGCAGACTCAGCGCCGCTTCCCCGCGCCGCAGTCCCAGGGCCAGCGCCTGCGACGGCTCAAACCGGTGCGGGCCGGCTTCGCCGATGTACCAGCCGGCCCGCACGACCCGCAATCCGCCGAGCGAAGGCATGCCCGGCGGCTGCAAATAGACACGCGAGCCGTAAGCAACCAGTTCGCCGGTCCACTGCTCCGCGCCGATCAGCTGCTCGGCCGCGAATTTCCCCCAGGACGCCGCGGCATCCGGAGCCGTTCCGGGGCTGCTGCTCCCCTTGTGGGCGGCAGCGCGCTTGTCGTCCCGTGCGGATTTTCCCCCATAGCTTATGCCGCCTGTTTTGTCCGTCCTTCCGCCGCGGGAGCCCTTCTCCACGGCATGAATTCTGACGCTGTCCTGAGGATGGCTGCCCTGCCGGCTCTGGGCTTTTTTACGGCTGCGCTCATCAGCATGACCTTGTCCACTGCTGTCTTGCGCTCCGTTAGCCTGACGCTTCGCCCCGGAATACCGTTCATCGCGGACAGGCCTTTGCGGATAACCTGACTTCTCTTGTTCATTAATCCCAGCTATGCTGGCGGCAGTCCGCTTCAGCTGCCCGCCGTGGCTTGACTTCCCTCCATGACGTTCAGGCTCCGCACCTACGGCACCGCTTCGCCCGCCGTCACTTGTCTGTTCATCAGCATCAACCGGTTTGCGTTTGTACAGGACCGCTGCATAATGCCCTTCGCCTCCGGTCAAATGCGGCCACAGCCGGACCGTACCCGAAATGCTTGCCAACCGCGCACAGCCCGCTTCGGCGTTTTCTCCGAGCTGGCCGACAAGCAGGTTTCTTTCGGCTATCCGTTCCATGTCAGGATCTGTATCATTAACAGCTCCAGCAGCCTTGCCAGCGCTCAATCCGATCCAATCCGGTCTGCCTGCGGCCCAGCCATGGGCAAGCTCAATGGGGACAATCTCCAGCAGCGGCTCCGCAATTAATAAAGCGGCGATTTGGGCTTCGTTTTCTTCAGGCGAGAACGTGCATGTCGAATAGACCAAAGTGCCGCCCGGCGCCAGCATCCGGCTCGCATGAACGAGAATATCCCGCTGCATGACGCTGCAGCGTTCCACTGAATGACGTTCCCACTCGGCAATCATCGATTCGTCCTTACGGAACATTCCCTCTCCCGAGCAGGGGGCATCCACCAGAATGCGATCGAACCATTCCTCGAATACCTGAGCAAGCCTCCCTGGTTCCTCGTTCAGAATAACCGCATTCCGCACTCCAGCCAGCTCGATATTTTTGGCAAGCGCCTTCGTCCGTTCCCTGGCATTGTCGTTGGCTACCAGCACGCCGCTGCCCCGCAGCTTGGCTGCCAGCTGGGTCGACTTGCCCCCGGGGGCCGCGCATAAATCCAGCACGCGTTCACCTGGCAGAACGCCCAACAGCTCCGCGGGCACCATTGCGCTGGGTTCCTGAATATAGTAAAGCCCCGCATGATAGTGCGGGTGCTTGCCCGGGCGGTCGGCTTCTTCATAATAGAACGCCCCCTGTTCCCAGGGAACACCTGTCAATCTATCCGAAAGCAGCGATAGCTCGGCAAAAGCCGCCGCCGTCAGCTTTAATCCGTTTACCCGCAGTCCGAATTTGCGCGGCCGTTCATAAGAAGCAATAAAATCGTCATATTCGCCCTGCAGCATGATTTTCATTTTATCCGTAAACGATTGCGGCAGCATGATGCCCACTTGCCAAAACCCCTCCTGCCGTTTCTCTCGTTCATCTAAAAGCGAAGCATATCTTTGCCGTTGCAGTCATTAACATATTGTATTATACAGCGCCCGGCTTCACCAACTGCTTTTTTCAGGCAATTCCAGTCCAAGCGGGAACAAATGGCTGCTGCGCGGCAGATTTCTTCCCTCAGGTCCCCATATTTTAAATAAACCGCCTGTGCCGCTTCGCCCCCTATCCGGAGCAAGCCAGCAGCAGACGGTTATTATCCCGGGTGGATATGATTGTGCCAGCAAGCCGGCTAATCGGGTTCATGACGCTCACATCTCATCCGCCGCATGCAGGCGCTGCTCCAGCGGAATCTGTGACATCGCCCCGACAAGCCGGCGAAGCTCATCATCCTGTACAAGCAGCCGAAAAGCTGCGAAGGGAGGGGGCACCGCAAGCCCGGGTCCAGGCCTCGTCTGAACAGTTTCACCGGCGGCTTCAGAGGCTCGATTGCCCTCGTCAACCATCCGGTTTACCCAGGAATGGAGCGGCGCAAGAACGCGGGCCATGTCTTGACGGAGCATTCCCAAATCCAGTCCCATCCGAACATCCGGGTATGAAGCAAGCTTATTCTGCGCTTGCGTGAACAGCTTCACAGCGCCCGAGTAATTATCATTGCGCCAATGGTGCAGACCGACTGCAGCCTGAAGAAGGCCTTGATACAACGTATTCCGACCTTCCTCGAGCCACAGCTCCTCCATCACCTCATGGCATTCAAAGTAATCCTCGTCCACATTGAAAAGCACGATAAAATGAACGAAACGCTCATCATACCGTTCCTGCTCCCTGCCGCCCAATCTATGAGCCTCCGCTCTTCTTGACCTTGATCAGCGCTGTACGGATTTCATCAGCCAGCATGCGGATGGCATAACCGTCTTCTTTCTCCCACAGCTCGTTGAACCGCAGCTGGAATTGGACGGCTTCTCTGACCCTATGGAAGAAATACAGGTCCTGGATATCGCTAAGCACACTCGAGACCATATTTGATTTTTCTTCAAAATCGCGCTGGGCATCCAGAATCTCCTTGCGGATGCTCGACATCTCCGAATCTAGCACCGCTGCGGCTTCGGCCGCTGTCTTGAGCCGGGTCCGCACATCGTCAGGCAGGCTTTCTTTATATTTATAGTTAAGGGAATGCTCGATTGTTGCCCAGAAATTCATCGCGAGTGTCCGGATTTGCACCTCTGCCAGCACGATTTTAAGGCCGATTGCCGTCTGGACAGGATATTCTACAATCATATGAAAGCTGCGATAGCCGCTGTCTTTGAAATTCGTGACATAATCCTTCTCAAACACCAAGGTTAAATCCTTGCGGCTGCGGATCAACTGCGCCACACGATGAATATCATCGACGAATTGGCACATGATGCGGATTCCCGCGATGTCCTCAATACCCGTTTCGATGCTTTCCATGGGAACATTCAGACGCTTCGCCTTCTCCAGAATGCTTGAGATCCGTTTCACCCGTCCGGTTACAAACTCGATCGGGGCGTAGGTCTCTCTTGTTTTCAGCTCTGTACGAAGCGTCTTGAATTTCACCTTCAATTCCTCAACGGCCTGCTCATAAGGCTGTAAAAACAGCCCCCAATCTCTACCGTCCATCCAGCCGCCTCCTGTCTGTTATCTATGATCCGCACCGACTGCATCGGCGATCGTATGATATCCGTCTCTGTGCAAGAGTGCTTTCATTCCATAAGTCAGCTCCCGCAGCAGCACCGGCCCACGGTAAATATACGCCGTATAGATTTCGACCAAACTGGCTCCGGCGCGAATTTTATCGTATGCATCGTCCGCGGTAAAGATGCCGCCTGAACCAATAATGGGCAGTTTGCCGCCGGTCAGCCTATACACTTCGCGTATGACCTCCGTGGAGCGTTCCTTCAGCGGCCTGCCGCTGAGTCCGCCGGCTTCGCTCGCGTGCGGATGCCGGAGCCCCTCCCGGCTGAGCGTCGTATTCGATGCTATAATCCCGTTCACACCGCTCGCCGCAATGGTCTCCACGGTGTATGCGAGCTGCTCATTCGTCATGTCCGGCGCAATCTTGACCAGCACCGGCTTCACGGCCCCGCCGTTTGCCTTGGCCTGCGAACGCATCTCCTCCATAACGGTGGAAAGCAGCAGCCTCAGCTCATCGCCATGCTGCAGGGCGCGAAGGTCAGGTGTATTCGGCGAGCTTATATTGACAACGAAGAAATCGCCGTACGTATATAACGCTTTAATGCAGGCGCGGTAATCCTCATGCGCCAGCTCATTAGGCGTTGATTTATTTTTGCCGATATTGACGGCAATCGGAATGCCCCGCTTCTTCCCGTCAGCGAGCCGCTGCGCCATTGCCGCCGTTCCCTCATTATTGAATCCCATCCGGTTGACGAGCGCCTCGTCGGGCGGCAGACGGAACAGTCTGGGGAGTTCATTGCCTGCTTGTCCTTTGGGGGTCACCGTACCCACCTCAGCAAAGCCGAAGCCCATATTGGCAAACATATCCACCGCTTTCGCATTCTTATCCAGGCCGGCTGCCAGCCCTACCGGATGGGGAAAATGTAGACCGAA
This sequence comes from Paenibacillus sp. JT31N17, assembly GCF_056269255.1. Lineage (NCBI taxonomy): Bacteria > Bacillati > Bacillota > Bacilli > Caryophanales > Paenibacillaceae > Paenibacillus > Paenibacillus sp. JT31N17. The sequence goes on along the minus strand of NZ_JBWDNP010000001.1, from coordinate 39,202 downwards.
TACATCTACGGCAAGCTCCGGGCATTCCTTCACTCCGTACAGCGACCGCATCATAGCCGGGATTCCGGGAACCCGGCCCGCGGAATGCAGTCCGTCTATAACGAGATGATGGGCTTTTTCCGGATCCATCCGAAACAGAATTGGTTTGGCTACTTTATACAACAACATATTCACTCCGTTCATCATGTTAGCTCTACGCAACATTTTAACGTGTTCAACTAAAAAAAGAAAGAGCCCGGCTCAGGCCATCAGCAGCACGGGCGGGCATTTATACTGTCTTTGTCGTTATTGCGGGCTATCAGGAAAACGGATACAATGAGATCACATCCTATTACCTATAAGAGAAAGGTTGATCCACATGAGCCAAACCAAGAAGAAACCGCCCATTCTAAAAACCAAACCAAAAGAAGAGGTTAACAAGAAGGCGCTGCTGTGGATCGGTGCCGTTATCGTTGTGATCGTCGCTGCAGTTGCGCTTCTGCTCGTCTTCGAGAATTAATTAGTTCAGCCAGCGATACACGACTTCCGGATTCGTTTCATCCTGCATCGGCTGCAAGCTGAAGCGCTCTGCAGCCGGCTTGGGAGCATCTGCAGGCAGAACCCCGCTCTTGATCTCCACCTTGGTCCCGAGAGGCACAAGATCGAACACCTCCTCCACATCCTCCTTGTTCATCCGTATACAGCCATGCGATTCATCCTTGCCGATGCTTTGGGGCTCATCTGTTCCATGAATGGCATAACGCGTTCCGGACAGCGTCATTCCCCTGCTTCCAAACTCGCCGTCATCGCGCCCGTTCGGATTCTTGACCTTCTCGCTGATATAAAAGCTGCCTGAAGGCGTCTTCTCGCCGCCGAGGCCCACGCTATAGCTGCGGATGATGACATCCCCGCTCACGACGGCCAGCGTGTGATTCTCTTGATCGACGATAATGGACAGCGGTTTATCCGGAAGCTCCATTTGCGCCGCCTCACTTGACCTTTCATTATTATTCGAATCTGCGCCGCCTGATCCGTTTCCGGCGGAATCGCCCCCAGCCGCTGCTTCCTTTTGCATCTGGAGAATATCCGGGAACAGCCTCCTCATTAATGATGTTTCGCCGGACAGGACATTATTCGGATAGGGACGCACCATATCCTCAAGCTTGTCTGGCCAACGTTTAAACAGCTCCCGGTACTGTTCAATCGCGCTGGTCAGCGTCCAACGCTGCTCCTGCTGCTTGCTCCAGCTTCCATAAGCCTGTTTGGCTCCGGCTGCATCGCTCGGCTGGCAATTACAGGCTATCTCATCGTGAAGACTGACATTGAAGGCTTGTCCTTCTCCCTGCCGCTTGGTTGACAGCAGCATGCGGGTATTGCCCGTCCATTTCCGCCAGTTGTCGTCCTGCTCCAGCATAACGGCAAGTCCGAGATCGGCCGACTTCTCCCCTCCTGCCATCAATACGCCCATCGCCTTCCCCAGACCGCTGCTGTCGGCAGGTTTTACGAAGGCCACCCGGACAGCCGGACCGGAATTCTCTTCAAAGCCGGCCGGCCAATCACCAACCGCCGCACTCTGATCAGCAGCTTGTTCATTCCGGCTGCTTGGCCCATCGGCAAAAGGATCAGTCAGAACAGCGCCCAATAGGAGCAGCAGCGCAATCAATGAACGGATAACCAGCAGCTTCATGCGCCGTCTGCGGTTCCACTCGGCAATCAGCTGCTGCGGCTCATTGGCGAGCGGATGCTGTTTTCGCTCAAATGCTTCATATATGCTTCCTGCCTTGAGAAAGCAATAATTCGCTTTCGCTTCTTTTTCTTCAATCACATACTGTTTGCCTAACAGGTACCATGCCATGCGATTATCGGGATGGTTTTGTACATAACGCTTCAAATACGCCATATCGTCCTGCTGCTCCATAGCCATCCCTCCCTGAATCCGAGCTAACTACTATATCGGCAAAAGGCCGTCCGATTTGGAATCGGACGGCCTTAAATTTAATATTTCTTTATAAATTAGCGCAAAAAGCGATAAACAATAAGCCGAAACGCAAGAAGAAACGGCTTCGCCATCTTTTTGGCGGCAAAGTTAGTTTCTTCCCCAAAAATATAAACAAAGGCGATGGAATTCTATACTTTCTTATATTTCAAAAAAAAGAATCCCGCCCTTGTCAGCACAAGAAACGGGACTCTTCCATATTACACGCGCTATGCTCAGGCTATACGCTTTTGGTATTACATGTTGAAAGGTACGTCTGCGACTTTGATAGAATCGGTAGGGCAGCCATCCGCCGCATCCTGCAAATCATCATATAAATCCTCAGGAATCTCGGTATTTCCTTTATTTCCGTCACCATCGAAAATCACTTCAGCCAGACCTTCATCGTCGTAATCATAAATATCCGGTGCCGTTGCTCCGCATGCTCCGCAAGCAATGCACGTATCTTTTTCAACCCAAGTGAATTTAGACATCGTATACCCTCCCAAAAGTGTTATGCATGCACGCAGGAACGAATTCTGCAAAAAGTTCGGCATGCATCAGCTTAGTTTTGTAAGCGCGTAACCATTGTTGCATATAAACGTAATGAACAGTCCTTATTCATCACTATATAACATATGCTCGTCTGTTTGCAAGGATGTCCCACGAATTCGCTTGTTCCGGATTAGTGCGGACGGGTCATCGCCAAGCATGCCTGCCGTAAGCACCGCATCCTCTCCGAACTTGTCGCGAAGCAGGTCCATTGCCCGCGTCAGGGCTTCCTTGCGCGGCTGCTCTTCGTAGCTGAAAAGATCAAGCTGCATAGCGGTCTCACTCCGTGATGTCAAATTCTGCAGCGTCACACCAAGCAGCCGTACAGGGTCGCCTTCGCGCCAATGCTTGTCGAACAGCTTGCAGGCTTCGAGATGGATCTCAGCCGTTGTATCCGTCGGAACATGGAGTGTTACGGAGCGGTTAACTGTCGTCATGTCCGGTTTGCGGATAACGATTTGGATCGTGGCCGCCACCAGCTTCTGGCGGCGCATTCTTCTGGCTGTTTGATCGGCCAGATTCAACAGGATGCGATGCGCCTCCTGCCGCTTGGTTACATCTTGCGGGAGAGTCGTTGTATGCCCGATAGATTTATTCCGTTCTCTGACAGCATTCACCGGAGAATAATCATATCCGTGCGCGGCCGACTTCATCCAAGAGCCTGCCACACCGAAATGCTTTACCAGCATGGCCTCTTCCGCCGCCGCGAGCTGACCGATTGTATGGATATTCAATTTTTTCAGCTTCTCGCCTGTTTTGCGCCCTATTCCAAACAGCGAGTCACAAGGCTTATGCCAAAGCAGACGCGGCACATCACGTATCCGCAAAACTGTCATTCCATTGGGTTTGTGCATATCCGAAGCCATTTTGGCAAGCAATTTGTTAGGCGCAACGCCGATTGAGCAGGGCAGATTCCATTCGGTTTGGATCCGGTGCTGAATATCCCGGGCGATATCGAGCGGTTCCCCGAAAGCCGAAGACCCTGTAATGTCAAGATAGCATTCATCAATCGAGGTTGCTTCCAAGAGCGGCGTGTATTGACTGGCAACCGACATAAAGCCGCGTGAGTACTTGCGGTACAGTTCAAAATCGGGCTTGATCAGAATCATCTCCGGGCACAGCTGAAGGCCCTGCCTTACGGTCATTCCGGTTTTGACGCCCTTCTGCCTCGCTGTATAGGAGGACGTCACGATAATCCCTCTGCGCTGCTCTACACTGCCGGCAACTGCCGTCGGCTTTCCTTTATAAATGCCTGGCTCCTCCGCCTCATGAACCGAGCAATAAAATGCGTTCATATCCAGGTGAATGATGATACGGTTTTTTCTGACTTCCTGATCCTCACCGGCTTGTTTCATATTCGGTTTTAACCGCACATAGACTTAAAACAAGCCCTGGTGCCGTCTGCTCCAAGCTAATAGACGCCAAACAAGTCTTCATAGCTTCCGCACCTCCTATATGAATATGTAATAGCTTCGATTGTTTCTAGCATACCACAAAACCCGCTGCTAAAATGACAATCCGACAGGACCGCGTTTAGCGACAGCCATCAGGTCTTATGCTATAATATGAAATTATGACTTTTCAAAGTATGGATAGAGGAGGGCGTCCAAGCAATGACCAACATTATCTCGGTTTTCGATACGACGCTGCGTGACGGTACGCAAGGCGAAGGTATCAGCCTGTCAGCGGACGACAAATTAAAAATCGCCCAGAAGCTCGATACGCTTGGCGTTCATTATATTGAAGGCGGCAATCCTGGAAGCAACAGCAAGGATATTGAGTTTTTCCAGCGTGTCAAGGCTTTGAAGCTGAATGCCAAGCTAACCGCTTTCGGGAGCACGCGGCGCAAGAACAGTGCGGCGGAGCAGGACAGCAATCTGCTGCGTATCGTGGAATCCGGCGTACCGGCGGCAACGCTGGTCGGCAAATCGTGGGATTTCCATGTCCATACCGCACTCCAAACAACACTTGAAGAAAATTTGTCCATGATTTATGACTCCTTCGCCTTTCTCAAGAGAAATCATGTAGAAGCGATTTTTGATGCCGAGCATTTCTTTGATGGATACAAAAATAATCCGGAGTATGCCCTCTCCGTGCTGCGCAAGGCTCAGGATGCCGGCGCAGATTGGATTGTGCTGTGCGACACCAATGGCGGTACACTGCCTACGGAAATTCATGATATCGTCAGCCGCGTCCGCGCCGAGCTTACTGCCCCGCTTGGCATCCACACCCATAACGATTGCGAGCTTGCCGTCGCCAATACGCTTGCGGCCGTACAGGCGGGCGCACGTCAAATTCAAGGCACGATTAACGGATACGGCGAGCGCTGCGGCAATGCCAATCTGTGCTCCATCATCCCGAATCTGCAAATCAAAATGGACTATCGCTGTATTGCAGACGAGCAGCTTGAGTCATTAACGACCACAGCCCGCTACATAAGCGAAATTGCGAATGTGCATATGCCGGTGGGCCAGCCTTATGTAGGAAATGCGGCATTCGCCCATAAGGGCGGCATTCATGTATCAGCGATTATGAAGGATTCCAAAACCTACGAGCATATTCAACCGGGTCTTGTCGGCAACAAGCAGCGCATTCTCGTATCGGAGCTTGCCGGACAGAGCAATATCATCTCCAAGGCGCAGGAGCTTGGTCTTGATGTAAACGCCAATAACGAGAAAACAAAACAGATTATGGAACGGATCAAGGAACTGGAGCATCAAGGCTATCAATTTGAGGGAGCCGATGCCTCCCTGGAGCTGCTCCTTCGTGACGCCTTCGGCGAGATGAAAGAGCTGTTCAAGCTGGAATCGCTGAAGATGCTAGTGGAAAAAAACAATGGCAGCATGAATGCAGAAGCCATCGTCAAGGTTAATGTGGAAGGCCAAACCGTATATACCGCCGCCGAAGGCAATGGACCTGTGAACGCTCTGGACAATGCGCTCCGTAAAGCGCTGGTCCAATTTTACCCAAGCATCAACAACATTCATCTGGCTGACTACAAGGTGCGCGTCATTGATGAGAAGGATGCCACCGCCGCCAAGGTCCGGGTGCTTATCGAATCCACCGATTTCAAAAACACCTGGAATACGGTGGGCGTGTCTAGCAATGTTATTGAAGCCAGCTGGGAAGCTCTCGTGGACAGCATACGTTATGCCATGATGAATATGGCCAAGGTAGATGGCAATCAGGACCAGCCGCGCGCAAGCCTTGGTCTTGTGAACCATTAAATGACCGTTTTATAACCCTCAAACAATTAATGGACATGCCTAACGGGTCTCAAACCCATCCGGCATGTCCATTTTTTTATCAGGCCGCAGCCTTCTGATCATCTTCCACCTTCAGCCATTTGTCAATCCGGTCCTGCCATTCCTGCTTGGAAATGACGCCCGTAATCCGCTCCCGTACAATCCCTTGACTATCGATCAACAAGCTTGTCGGAAAAGACGATACCTTATAGAGATCCGTCGCATTCCCGTCACGGTCCATGAGAATCGGGAAGGTGAGCTTCTGCTCGTCCACAAATTCGCGCGCCTGCCGTTCCTTGTCATAGCTTGTCGCATTAATGCCATATAAATCAACGCGGCCACCGTATGCCTCGGACAGCTCTTCCATGTCAGGCGCCTCCAATTCGCAAGGATAACACCACGACGCCCAGAAATTGATTAAAACCAATTTGTCCTGTTTTCCGCCGATCGCAACTTTATTGTCGTTCAGATCGGGCAGTTCAAGCGTTGGCGCAGTGAACCCGGGCTTGGGCAGCATGTCTGCCGACGCAGCCAAAGCTTCACTTTGCTTGCTTTTATTTTGATACACTGCAATTCCTGCCAGCACAAGTACAACCGTGAGCAATATCCATGTCCGTCTCATCATAAGCCTTCTTTCCTTCTGTAAAAAGTCGTCCCGCAGTCTGTCCAGGTAAGCTTTTCTATTGTGTTTCCCTCGCCCTGCGGACTCTTAAGCTCCCTATATGTTACCATGCTGGAGAATGGAAGCTCAAGTCGGGGGGCACATTACCACTACAACAGATACCATGGGAGTGTAGACAATCATGAACAAGACCAAATCCGGAACCGCCACTAAATTCATTACCCCAATGCGCACTACCGAACTTGCATCTTCCGAAAACAGCGCTGCATCTGACAATAAGTCAAAAGGCAGTGGAAAATGGCGGGAATATGCTGCATTATCCTCAGTTCCGCTCGTTCTGGTTCTGGGCAATTCCATGCTTGTGCCGATTCTTCCTGACATGGAGACCAAGCTTAATATATCCAGCTTTCAGGCCAGTCTGGTTATAACCCTATTCTCGGTATCCGCCGGAATCATTATTCCTGCTGCCGGTTTTTTATCGGACCGCTACTCCCGTAAGGCCGTTATGCTCCCTTCCCTCGCCTTATACGGCCTTGCCGGGATCGGAGCGGGCATTGCCGCCCTGATGCATTCATATGGTTTCCTGATAGCCGCAAGGGCTTTGCAGGGCATAGGAGCCGCCGGGACAGCCCCGATTGCCATGGCATTGGTCGGAGACAAATATAAGGATGGCGATGAGAGCGAGGCGCTGGGTTTAATTGAAGCCTCCAACGGAGCAGGCAAAGTGATCAGCCCGATACTTGGTTCCTTGCTTGCTCTCATTATATGGTACGCGCCGTTGTTTGCCTTTCCTGTCTTCTGTGCGGCTTCCTTCCTTGCTGTCAAGGTAATGATCAAGGAACCAGCCAGCGATAAGGAAAGCTCGACGCTAAAGCAATATATTTCCGATACGGTCAAGGTGTTTCGCGAAAAGGGACGATGGCTGACATCCGCCTTCGTCGCCGGTTCCCTTGGCCTCTTCATCTTGTTCGGAGTATTGTTCCGGTTGTCCGATCTGCTGGAAAAGCCGCCTTATTCCATAGACGGCGTCGCCAAGGGCGGCGTCCTTGCCATCCCGCTGCTTGGCCTGGTGGCGACAGCCTACTTGACCGGCCGTGCAATCAAAAACAACGGGACGCTCATGCGGTGGCTGATGCTGATCGGGCTTGCTCTGATGTGCGCGGCGCTTGGCGCCTGTGCTTTTCTGCACAATAATATTTACGCCCTGATCGGCTTCGCAACCCTGAGCAGCATCGGAACCGGTCTCCTGCTTCCCTGCCTGAATACGCTGTTAACCGGCTCGGTGGACAAATCTCATCGCGGCATGGTTACTTCATTGTATAGCAGTCTGAGGTTTCTGGGCGTTGCCTTTGGCCCGCCGATATTCAGCTGGATGGCGGACCGGTCGGATACGCTGCTCTTTGGAGTCGTCTCCGGGCTCTCACTTGCCGGCTTATTTCTTATTCTGGCGTTTGTAAAACCGCCCCAAAAGGTTGGAGGATAAGATTTTAAATTGCTTATTCGCGGTGCTGTAGCCAGGCTTCCATCTACGGTATAATGGTCCAAACAGGACCAGGAGGCGGATTGGCGTGGACAATCGGGATAAACAGCAATCAGGGAGTACACTCCCTATCCGCTTCAGTTTGGCCCAGATAACTGGAGAGGCTCGAATTCAACTGATTGGATCCTCTTTATCAGCTTACCCCCGCGAGGCATGCGGTGTTCTCACAGGCTCCATAAGCGAGCCCATGCAAGGAACAAGCGACGGCATTGTCCGCGTGGATGCTGTCCATCCCATTCGCAATGCTGCGGGGGAACCATTAAGCACTTTTTCGTTTGATCCCCATGAATGGGTCCAGACGATGTACCGCATACAAAAAAACCGACAATTGCTTGTCGGTTTCTATCATTCGCACCCTGCCTCGCCCCCCCTTCCGTCAGATGCGGATCTACGGGGTTTGCAGCACGGGAAAGCCGCATCCTATTGGATTGTTTCGCTGGCGGAGCAGACATGTCCTGTCATAAGCGCTTTCGGTGTTAACGGAATTTCACTTTATCCATTAATGCTTGCTTAGATAGGCATAAAGGTCGCCGAGTGTCACCACGTTACGTGAGAATATCCGCTTCAAATAAACAAGCCACAGCTGCGCGGTCATGATGGAATCCTCAAGAGCATGATGTCGCTGCGTGATGCGAATGCCGCTATCCTCAAGCAGCTCATCAAGGCCATAGCCTTCTCGTCGCGGCTCCAGCCATTTGGCCACCATCATCGTATCCAGCACCCGGTGGGTCAGATTTACCTTGGAGGTCCGCCACAGTGCCGCGTTCAGAAATTGCCTGTCATGGCCGCTGGCATGGGCAATCAGCATTCTTTTCCCCACAAATTCCATAAAATCATGGAGAACCTGCATCAAATCCGGCGCACTCTCCGCCATTTCATTTGTAATTCCTGTCAGCTCAGTTATATGTCTGGGAACTTTGCGTTCCGGGTTTACAAGTGTATAGAAGGACCGCTCCTCCAGAATGGTTTCCCCTCTTAAGGTTACAGCACCCACCGACAGAATCTCATCGCCATTGGCAGGGTAGAAGCCCGTAGTCTCCAAATCAAATACGACCACTTCCATCTCTTTCAGTGATTGATCCAGGATGGATTCTTTCCGCTGCTCCTTGGACATGGAACGTATAAAGGCCATCTGCTGGGCGTTTTGCGCACCCATCATTGAAGCGATCGCCGGCGTAATGCCGCCCATTTTATACAAATGCCACATCCGTCCGACGCCTTTTTGCTCCTTCATGGTATCCCCTTTCGCCTCCCCTATAGCCCGCTCATCGTCTCTTTATAAACTCGCCGCTGCAATTTCTTCCCCAGGCGCAAAGCAATTTTGAGCTCATCGGTTAGCTCCTTGGTCATTCTGCTGCCTGCAAGCTTGCCATTATTGGCATACAATCCATCTTCCTGACGCTCTGTCGTCATTAACCGAATACGCAGAACCAACCGGAAAGCCCCGGAATATAAATCGGCATCCTGCTGCGTAAAATCTCCGCTCAGCAGCAATCCCTGAATCCGCTCAAGCGTTGAGGTTGTCCTGATATTGCTGCGGATGCTCATGAGCCGGATGGCATTGACCATTGGTATGTAGGCACCGTATTTGATATCCAGACTGCCCGCATCCTCGCCATACTGCTCTTTAAGCAGCTGACCGAATACACCTACCAGCATTTTGTGGCGCATCGTGTTATTCAGCATGCTTCTCACGATAGCCGGGTTATCCAGCAAATCGGCATAAAATTGATTTCGGAAGACGGTCATTAACTCCGAATCTCCATAAATCAGCCGGCTGTCGGCAATGATGAGCAAATACCTTACACGTTCCCAGTTTGGTTCCGTGAACCATTCCTTCAATCTGGACCTCCATTCGGTCAGTGATTGGCGCCACTCGGAGTTCGAGCTGATAACTTTGCCTTCACATGGCGGATAACCAAGCTGCTGCAGCAAATCGACTATGGTTTCGGAGAATATTTTAAAATAGAGCGATACTTTTTCCTGAAGACGTTCATCCTCCGGATCTTCGTAAACAATACCGCTATCCTGATCACTGGATAACGTCTGTTCCTCTCTGCCCCCGCTGCCGAACAATAAATAAGCGTAAAGCACGGGTGGGGTTCCATGCCCCAGCCGTGCCATTTGCGCTTCCGAGAGGATAATTGCACGCCTGATAAAAGCGTCATGCACCTCATTTAAATCGGTATAAAATTGTTCGACCGTTTGTTCCGAGAGCAGAGCTTCCATTTGCTCGTGGATTTGATCCCGCAAGCCGCGCAGCGTCTTCACATCATCAGCGGTGCCGATGAGCGCTAGCAGCTGAGCATAAATCGAATCGCTCATGCATCCCTCTCCCCTGGCCAGTATGAAAGCTTATGATTTGGATTACAGGCTTTGTTGAGCTTTTTTCATTTGCTCAGGGTAGCCGTAAGTACCGTGCTCGGAAAGATCAAGTCCGATAATCTCTTGTTCTTCCGTAACACGGAAGCCCATAACAAGCTTCATAATACCGAGCAGCAGGAACGATGCGCCAAGCGCATAAGCACCGCAGACAACAACGGATTCGAATTGAACCCACAGTTGATGCCAGCTGCCTGTATCGATCAAACCGCCTTCACCAACGCCAACTTGCTCAGCCAGTGCTTTTGTTGCGAAGATACCGTTAGCCAGCGTACCCCAAACACCTGCGGCGCCGTGAACAGACATGGCATAAATCGGATCGTCCACTTTGATTTTCTCAAAGAATTTTGCACTGTAGAATACAAGCACACCTGCAACCAGACCGATAACAACTGCTGCCCATGGATCAACGAACGCACAAGATGCTGTGATGGCAACAAGTCCGGCAAGCGCACCGTTCAACATCGTGGAGATGTCAGCTTTGCCGTTAACCAGCCATGAGATCAGAAGCGCTGCTACCGCACCGGCTGCCGCGCCGAGTTGTGTATTGAATGCCACATAACCAAAGAATCCTTCGCCGACTGTAAGAGCCGAACCTGCATTGAAACCAAACCAGCCAACCCATAGAAGCAGTACAGCAAGTGAACTGAATACTTGGTTATGACCGAGGATTTCGTTAGCGGAACCATCTTTATTGAATTTTCCGATACGCGGTTTAAGCAGCACGGTTGCTGCGAAAGCTGCAAGCGCACCTGTTAAATGGACGACCGTCGAACCGGCATAATCTTGTGCGCCGTCCTTTGCCAGCCAGCCGCCGCCCCAGATCCAGTGAGCGACAACAGGATAAATTAATGCAGTAAACAAAATCGTGAATACGAGATATGCCGATAATTTCGCGCGTTCCGCGAATCCGCCCCATGCGATGGTCAGCGAAATAGCTGCAAACGCCAATTGAAATAGGAAGAATACGCTAGAAGGATAAGCCTCACTGGTAGAATCTCCTACAACAGATGGGCTAAAGAAGAAATTGCCTGAGCCGATAAAATTATTGATTGCATGATCGACGTTGTCTCCTCCGAAGATCAAACCATAACCTACTGCCCAGAATACCAGGGAACAAAGACCTACTGTAAAAATTGTTTTACCTGCTACGTGCCCGGCATTTTTCATCCGGGTCGATCCTGCTTCCAGCAGAATGAAGCCGCCTTGCATAAGAATAACGAGAACTGCTGCAACCAGAATCCAGACCGTGTTAATCCCCAGACTCAGCGTTGCCGGAGTAGGATCTTCCGCAAATGCCATTGCGGGGAAGACCAAAGATAACGCAGCAATCGATAAGACCAACTTCTTAACCATGACGACCACTCCCTAAATGTGTAATGTTTCTTGACATGCTTGGAAAGACTTAATGTCATTATAGTCAGAAGTGCTCATTTTGACAATACGGTTTTTCGAATTTCTACAAAAAAATCAAACGTTCGTTACTTCCAAAGGCCCGAATGTTAAGTTTTTTCACAATTTCAACTCCAAAATCATCTATTAAAGGGTTTATCCTTCGCCTTTTCCATTAGAAACTCTTATTTGTCAACTCTGAATTCGTTTGTAAAATCTTAAAAATCAGTGAGGATTATGAGGCATATTCTAAACAATTAACAATTTTGAAAGCATTACGTTTGACTGTATGGTTATAGATTCTGTATCATATACTAATAAGGTAAGCTTGGATAGGAAGGCAATTTGTCCATTTATACAGATCCCTTGTGTTCGTGTAATTAATGAAAGAAGGTGAGAATGTTGGCGGAAAAATCTTTGTACCGTATTGGCATGCTTTCAAAACTGGCCGACGTCAGCCCTCGCACAATCGATTTTTATACTTCGATTGGATTGATTCAGCCAGAGACGCGTTCAGCCAAAAATTACCGCTTATACAGTGATGAAACCTTAATTCGCCTCAAACGTATTGTACAAATGAAGAAAGATAAATATTCGCTTGATGAAATCAAAGAAAATATTAACGTATGGCGCAAGGTTTCATCCGAAGAGCAGGTTTCGAGCAAGCTTACAGACCTGCAGCTCCATCTGGAACAGCTGCAGCGCGAAGTAAAGGAGCTTGAGCCGGTTTTGAGCCAGATGAAGCCCCAGCAGGCCAAGCAGGTCTTCAAACGGCTTGTGCCGCAAACAGCGGCTTGTGTAGAGGCATTGGTGCTGCTCCTGAATAAGGGCGGACTAATGTAAAATTAAATAATGGAGGGACTTCAGATGCTTTTTTTTCATCCCATGGACTTTCTGATCATCATTGCCTTCGGTTTGTCGCTTTGGGCTCAGTTCCGGGTTAAAGGAACATTTAACCGCTGGGCTGAGGTGAGAACGATGAGCGGGATGACCGGCTATGACGCCGCCAGAAGAATGCTCGATGCGAACGGCCTGCATGATGTGCCTGTTGAGCCTGTACCAGGAAGGCTCTCCGATCACTACGATCCGATCCACCGGGTTGTAAGGTTGTCGGAGCCCGTCTATTACGAGAACTCCATCTCGGCCGTTTCTGTGGCTTGTCACGAGGTCGGTCACGCCATACAGCATCAGCAGCATTATCCCATGCTCGTCGTTCGCCACCGTATCTTCCCGGTCGTGAGATTCGCTTCCGGAGTCGCACCTTTTATGCTGATTGCCGGTTTCCTGTTCCAGGCAAGCGGACTTATCGGCCTAGGGATTATATTCTTCACCTGCGCCGTCGCTTTCCAGCTCATTACACTGCCGGTTGAGTATAATGCCAGCAACAGAGCACGGGACTTGATGATTGCCGAAGGCTTTATTACAAACGACGAAGAGCGGGGCGTTGCCAAGGTACTGAACGCCGCTGCATTGACCTATGTCGCAGCCGCGCTCATCTCTCTGCTTGAGTTATTGAAATATATTATGATCTTCACACAAAGCAGAGATTAATCTCACTAAAATCAGCTAAGAGGCGGGGAATCATCCCCGCCTCTTTTATTTGTTATACGAATCAGTGAATGCGTTCTTAGCCCTTGCAGTGTCACTCCCTCATAAGCCTGCCAAGGAATACTCTTGCCACACTAATTATGCGGCTAAGAGGAGAAGTGCAATCCCCACGCAAAAAACCGGGCATTCTCATGCCCGGCAATGTTCATCAAGTTTCGTTCTATCGTTCTTCCGTGCGGAAACGGGATAATGTCTCCTTTAAGCCAGTTGAGACAGTCTGAAGCTTATCTGATAGCCCGACAAGCCCCTCGCTGATATTCGTCTGTTCATTGCTGAGGGAGGCCACTTCCTCGGAAGTTGCAGATGATTCTTCGGCAACCGCGCTGACATTTCCCATTGCTTCCGACAATACAAGCTGTGATCGATCCAATACCATAATCGATTCCGTAACGGAGCTGAGGCGGTCAACGAACTGTCCCATCTGGCTCTGAACCGTTAAGAAAATCTGATTCGCTTCTTTAACGGAACCAATCTGTTCCTGGAAGATCGGATAGGCATCGGAAAGCACGTTAACGGTTTCATCAATTTCTTTCTGGATGGTGTCGGTGAATTGTCCGACCACATCAATGGATTGGCGGGATTGATCGGCAAGCTTGCGGATCTCGTCAGCCACCACCATAAAGCCTCTTCCTGCCGCTCCTGCACGAGCTGCCTCAATGGTTGCATTGAGGGACAGGATGTTCGTCTGTTTGGATATATTGTTCAAGACGTCCAGAATCTTGCGAATCGATGACGTGCTTTCTTTAAGACGGTCAACCTTCTCAACCATGGATCGGGTCATTTCTTCTGTTTGGCCCGTTTTCTCAATGAGACTGTTCATATAAACCGTCCCTTGACGACTGGCATTCTCAACCTCAGCGGCAGAAGTGCCCATTTGTTGATTGGCATCCATGACTTCCTTCATCTGGTTGCTGATCTCAGTTGTCAGGTCGCTGCCTTTCTCCGCCTCCATTGCAAGGCTTGTTGCCCCATTGGCAATTTCCTCAGTAGCTACCGCAATTTCCTTGGCGGATACAGCCGTTTTCTTCGATGCATCGGTCAATTCGCTGGCAGTGCTGAGTACATCCTGCGCGGACTGCGTGGTTTGATTAACAAGCGTCGTGATCTGCGCCATCATTTGATTGAAGCTTTGTGATAATTGGCCGATTTCATCCTGTGACTTTACATTCGACCGTACAAATAAATTCCCGTTCTCGCCTTCATTCATCAAATTGCGGAGTCTGCCGAGCGGAATAGCTACCATACGGATGACCAGGAATCCGATACCAGCGGCAATAACAGCCGATATTGCGGCAATTATCCAGGTCCAGTTGCGGATTGCGGCAGCGTCTTTTACCAGTTCCTTCACGGGCACCGTACCAAGCAGCTTCCAATTCATCGTATCGAATTGATGATACATAGCCAAAACTTCATTCCCGTTCTTATCATCCACCTGCATCGATCCATCCGCTGCATTCTTCCCTTCTGTAGGAAGAACGACCAGGGAGTCCTTCTCCAGAAGTTCCGGATCATCACTATAGACAATTTTATTTGTACTGCTCACGATGGTAATTTCACTGTTGTCGCCGAGCTGCAAATCTTCCATCTGTTTAGTGATTTGTTTCAGGAATATCTCGACCACGACAATATAATTGCCTTGGTTGGTTACGGTATTTTTCAGCACTCGGCTAAGCGCAAACGAAGGCTCTGTCAAAGAGCCGCTGTAGCCTTTCACTTTGGTTGGCAGCCATATAAGCTTGCCATCCCCGTCAACAATTTGCTGCATCCAATCCGACTTTTGAGCTTCTTCTGCATTTATTGAGCTTCCACCAACCGTGATGCTTGTTTCTCCTGCCTTGATTGGAATGATTGATGCTCCTACAATCGTACTGTTGCCGATAACATAGGTTTGAATTGTATCGGTCAGTTTTTTCATGGCATCAAATTTCTCATAGGCTTCTTTTGAAGCGTCAAGCATCTGCAGGTTTTCCTGTACTGTTTTGTCCAGCATAATTTGCATTGTCAAATCTTCATAGTTGCCGAACATAAGATCCAATTTGCCCTTGGATTGAGAGAGTGCAACTGAGCTCGACTCGGATACCTTCTTCTTGATTATCGACTTCGACGTGGAATAAGAAAATAATCCGACAAACAGCACACATACCAGAATCGCACTGAAAATAATTAGAAACAGCTTGGTTCCCACTGACTTAAGCGGACTTGTAAATTGAAAGTTCTTCAAACTTTTTACAGACGAACTGTAAAGCGCCTTCGCATCCTTTTTCTTTTCTTCTGAGCCCGTGTTTGCTTTCTTGTCCTTGTTCGTCCATTTCATCGACCAGACACCACCTGATATAATGTTTGTTTGCAATTGTGCTCGTACGTCTGTGTTAATGAGTCGTTCACTGCCATTGTTATATGTAAGAAAATACGAAAAAAATTAATTTATGTGCTGAATCCTCCTAACGTCCCAAGCCTTTCCTCACAATTTGGCGGAAATCAATATCCTATATATCGGTAATGAAGGCCATCATTGTTAGCCGATTTTATCAAAAGTTCATAAAAAAACCTTTCCTGGTGAAAGCTCACCGGAAAGGCGCATGACTTTAGTCTTATGAAGGAACCTAATTTACACGTACCCGTTTGCGCATCATATCCATCGGCTTGACCGGATGCTCGGTTTTCAATACGATAGATTGCAGCGGATGGCGCGCCGCATCTAGCGTTGTTCCCGCTTCATCGGCAATTGGACCGACGATCTGCTTGAAAAAGGTGCCCTGCGGGCCAAAGAACTCCACTTCTTGTCCAGGCTTGAAATGATTGCGCTGCTGGACAACGGCAAGCCCTGTAGATGAATCGTAGGACAGAACAACGCCGGCAAAATCATACGGAGCCGCCTTTTCCTCCGGCTCATAAATATGATCCTCCGCACCAGGCGTGTCAAAGAAAAAACCGGTGTTGAGAGGACGGTTGGCCGCCTTGTTCAAATCATCCAGCCACTCTTGCTTCATTATATAATGCTCCGGGTCAGCCATATAGGAATCGATAGCTTGCCTGTAAGCATTAACGACCGTGGCGACATAGTGAACACTTTTCATCCGGCCTTCTATTTTGAAGCTGTCGATGCCCGCTTCAATCAAATTTGGAATGTCTGCCAGCATGCACAGGTCCTTGGAGCCCATGGTGAATTTGTCTTCATCGTCACCGAACATCGGCTTGTCTTCATCAAAAATATCATATTTCCAGCGGCAGGACTGGGAGCATCCGCCCCTGTTGGAATCTCTGTCTGTGAAATGATTGGACAGCACGCAGCGGCCCGAGAATGAAGAGCACATGGCCCCATGGATGAAAGCCTCTATCTCAATATCCACATGAGCCTTGATCTGAGCGATTTCCTCCAGGCTTGTTTCGCGGGCAAGCACCACGCGCGGCAGTCCCTCTTCTTTCCAAAATTGGACAGCCTGCCAATTCAGCGTAGATTGCTGGGTGCTCAGATGCACCTCCAGCTTGGGGGCTACTCGCTGTGCCGTCTCAATAATGACGGGATCAGCAGCAATGATGGCCGCAATTCCGGCTTTCTGGAGATTCTGAAGATAATCCTCCAAGCCTGCAATATCCTCATTGTGGGCATAAATATTTGTAGCTACGAATACCTTCGCTCCATAGCGTGCGGCAAATTCGACGCCTTCCTTCATTTCTTCAAAGCTGAAATTGCCGGCTCCCGACCGCAGACCATACTTCTGGCCGCCAATATATACGGCGTCTGCTCCATAGTGAACGGCAAATTTAAGCTTTTCCAAATTCCCTGCCGGCGCCAGCAGCTCGGGTTTGGCGAGCCGATGACGTTTACCGGTTAAATTCGGCGATGTTAGGGTCGTCACGGTGTCACCTCCTAAATAATCGTTATCCATTTATACTTTAATACACCTGTTCTTTATAGAAAAAGCCGTAAGACAGCTCTCGCGCGGGATCTTGCACAGCCTTGATTGCATCAAGCCATTCCTCCTGAAAGGAATAGTCTGCCGGACTCTCAAAATAAGCATCGATAGCGGCACGGTAGCTGCGTACTACGGTCTCGTTGTAATTGGCTGATTTAAGCAGTCCCTCAATCTTAAAGCTGTCAATCCCGGCTTCCATGAGTTCATGCAGATTTTCAATCATGCAGATATCATCCGAGCTCATGATATGAGTCCCGTTCGCATCCTCATAAATGGGAAAGCGTTCGTCCGGCCGTTCGACCTCAATCAAATACAAACCATCCTCATACGTGCCATGCGCAGTTCCTCCCGGCATTTCCCCATCCACTTCGCCGGCATTCGCCGATTGTCCCTGATGATCCAAATAATTCTGCACAAGCGGCCTCTTGGAATGATAAATATTCGTTAAACCATGAACCTGCACCTGAACCTGCAGCTTCGTGTGCGCCTTGGCTTCCAGCACCTGCTCCATATTCAGCTCGCGTGCAAGCACTACCCTTTCAGCGCCACGGCGTCCCCAATAATTAGCCGTCTCATAATTGGTTGAAGTCATTTCCGCATTCCAATGAAGCTTCAAGTGAGGAGCAGCCATGCGTGCAGTCATCAGGACAGCAGGGTCTCCGAATACAATGCCATCCACGCCGGCAGCTGATAAAGCCTGAATATAATCAGGCAGCGTTTCTACTGTCGCATTATCCATAACATTGTTAAGAGCCCCATAGATAGCAACACCCTTGGGGTGCGCTATCCTGACCGCTTCGGCCATAGCCGCAGCATTGAATTCGCCCGGCAACCGAAGGCCGTACCGGGATTCACCAAGCACAAATGCATCTGCGCCCGCTTCAATCAGCCGTTCCACCTCTTCCAATGAAGCGGCGACAGTGAGCAGCTCGGGTTTCGTTGTCATGGTCTACCCTCCCTGTTTCGCCGTTTCATTGCTTTTGGCTATATTTTGATTATGCTCTTTCAGGGTGCGGCCGAACAAATGCTCATGGCTGCCGTCTTTCTTGGTCACATAATAAAGATAATCCGTTTTCTCCGGCAGCAGGGCAGCTTCAATCGATTTGAGGCTTGGCGAAGCAATCGGACCTGGCGGCAGGCCTTTAATCCGGTACGTATTATAGGGACTATCCACCTGGGTATCCGCTTCCAGCAGCCGTTCTTTGGGTGCAGGAAGGGAATATTGTACGGTAGCATCAATTTGCAGAGGCATGCCTTCGGCAATCCGGTTATAGATAATTCCAGCCACGATTGGCCGTTCTTTCTCCACCACAACCTCACGCTCAACCAGAGAAGCAATAGTCATCAGTGAATGAAAATCTATTTTACGCTCGGCAAGCGTCTCTTCCCAGTTCTCCGGAAGCGAATCCAGCTTGTGATCCAGCTCTCCCAGCATACGGGTAATGATCGCCTCTGCGTCGCTGCCTTTCTCCATCTCGTAAGTCTCCGGGAACAAGTACCCTTCCAGGCGATGCTTCATCTGCTTGCTGTCCTTAGGGATATCCCTTACAGCCTCAGCATCCCCCCAGGTCTGTTCGGTATCAGCCAGCTTGAGGAATGCCTCCCGGTCCACATAGCCGTCTTTGCTCAAGGTAACGGCGATTTGTTCAATCGTAAAGCCCTCCGGGATGGTAAATCGGATCGTTTCCTTCTCCAATATCGCTCCCGCATTCAAGGCAGCAATAATTGCATCCTTGTCCATGCCGGGATTCAAGGCGTATACGCCAGCTTGAAACCGCGGGCCTTCATCCTTGAAACGCAGATAATATTTGAAAAGAAAGGCATTCCGAATAATCCCCTCTTCTTCGAGAGTATCGGCAAAATTAAACGGAGACATTCCTTTTTTGAGCTCGATCTGTTTGGCGTCACCTTTTGAGGCAGGGCGCAGGCCATTCCATATGTAGAATGCAATACTGGCTGTTATAACAATAATTAAGCCTAACAGTGTAAGTATGACCCATAGGGTTATTCGTCCACGCCTTGGTCCTGCTGGGCGATTATTATTGTTTACCGGCTTCTCACTCACCGGCTGCTGGTCTGATCGATCCAAGGATATATCCTCCATTATAATGAAATCGCGGAAAAGGACGGCCTTGCGCCGCCCCCATCCTTGAAGCATCAGAGACAGCTTCAGCTTCGGCTGATCATCCCTGATCTAATCTATGTGAAGAAATTTTGCCATCTTCTTCTTATTGTTTCAGTTATCATAATTTGATAACCAAGTGAGTTGGGCTATACTACGGCTGCTGATCCCCGTCAAACAACAAGTCGTCATAAGCTTCTGCAGCAGCTTCCCATTCCTCATCATCCTCGATGGACTCCAGTGACGGCTCTGAACCGCCAGTAAGAATTCGGAAGAATGCTACTTCATCCGACTTTCGCATGAGAGCGGATTGCAGACCCGCATAGTCTGAACCGCCAACACGGAACTCAGCTACAATTCTCAGCGATTCTGTCTGTCCGTCCTCGCCGACCAACTCGACTTCCTGCCCGTAAACAGCCTTCAGGACGGAAATTCTCTCGACAGTGGACACCAATTATGCACACCTTTCTTCAGGAAAAAAATAATTCTTAGCCTTCGCTCTCCTCGATCTCGGCAAGAAGTGTATTAAAGGTTTCTTCAACCATATTCCACTCTTCTTCGTCCTCGATCGTATACAGCTTCAAATCATCGCCTTCTTCTTCATAACGGAAAGCGTAAACCTCTTCAGCTTCTTCCGAATCCTCGTCGGAATCTGCATTCAATGGCACAACCATCATATATTTCTGATCGGAACCGTCTACCTCAAACTTCATGACAACCTCGAATTCTTCCTCGTTGCCTTCTTCATCTGGAATGTAGATGATTTCCGGCTCTTCGTACTGCATGTCGTCCTTTGTCATCGTTACCCTCACCTTTTCGTTTTAGAATCGAGATAATTTTGCAAAATGAGCGCTGCCGCCATTTTGTCCACCACTAACTTTCGCTTCTTCCGGCTGACATCCGCTTCGAGCAAGGTTCTTTCTGCCGCGACAGTTGTCAGACGTTCGTCCCATAGGTGAACGGGTACATTTAGCTTTTGCTGCAATGTTTGTGCGAATGCGATGCAAATTTCGCCACGCGGACCGATGGTTCCATTCATGTTTTTCGGTAAACCGACCACAATTTCGCTTACTTCATGCTCACGGACCAGACTTTCAATCGCATTGATTTCACTATTGTCGCGACGCTTCTCGACAATACCGAGTCCTTGAGCAGTCCAGCCGAATGCGTCACTGACGGCAACTCCGATTCTGCGGTCGCCGTAATCCAATCCCATAAGACGCATACGCCAGATGACCTCTTTCATTGAAAATTACGTACGATGCTTGCTTAAATACGAGCGCACGAGTTCTTCAATAAGCTCGTCTCTTTCTTTTCGGCGAATTAGACTTCTGGCGTTGTTATGCCGCGGAATGTACGCGGGATCTCCGGACAACAGATAGCCGACAATCTGGTTGATCGGATTGTAATCCTTCTCCTGCAGAGCATCGTAAACAGACAGCAGTATCTCTTCTGAAGAAGTCTCGGGTCCCTCCGCCTTCACGTCGAATTTCATTGTCTTGTCCATGGAACTCATCGCCAGCACCTCACTTTCCAAGTCGCTTAAAAACGGTAATATAGCTAATCATATCACATTTCCCTGGGATAGAACCAGTTCTTGCGCAATTTGCAGCGCTTCTCCTAATTTAGACGGATCTTTGCCGCCGGCCTGGGCCATATCAGGGCGTCCGCCCCCGCCTCCGCCGCAAGCTGCCGCTGCCGCTTTAATGATTTTTCCGGCATTGTAGCCCTGTTTGACAAGCGCAGGAGATACCGCTGCCACCAGATTAACCTTGTCCTCTGAAACGGCTCCAAGAACGATCACGGCTTCGCCGAGCTTTGCTCTGAGCTCATCCACAATGCCGCGCAGCGCATCCATGGACGGCGCATTGACCTGACTGGTCAAAACCGTAACCCCGTTCACAGTCTTCGCCTGCGATTCCAGAGAGCCTGCTTCAATGCGGCCAAGCTTGCTTTGAAGCGATTCATTTTCCCGGCCAAGCTCCTTCACTTGCGCATTCAATGCTTCAATCCGTCTTGGCACTTCATTCATATTCGATTTCAGCAATCCGGCAGATTGCTTGAGCAGATCCAGCTGGCTCTCTACATATAAATATGCATGGCGGCCGGTAACCGCTTCGATCCGGCGTACACCTGAGCCGATTCCGCTTTCGCCCACCAGCTTGAACAGCCCAATCTGCGCGGTATTGGCAACATGACAGCCGCCGCATAGTTCAAGACTGTATTCTCCGACGCGCACGACACGCACGACATCGCCATACTTCTCGCCGAAGAGTGCCATAGCTCCCATTGCCCTGGCTTCAGCCAGCGATTTATAATCGATCTGCAGCGGCGTTCCGATCCAGATTTGTTCATTAACACGGCGTTCAATATCGCTCAGCTCCTCGGCGCTGATGCTGCCGAAATGGGAGAAGTCAAAGCGCAGGCGCTCCGGCTCGACGAGAGATCCCGCCTGATTGACGTGCTCGCCAAGAACATCTTTAAGCGCGCGGTGCAGCAAATGAGTTGCGGTGTGATTCTTAATGGTCGCTTCACGCGTTTGTCTGCTGACAGCGGCTTGAACACGATCGCCGACACGCAGCGTTCCGCTTGTAACGAGGGCGTGATGAACCGGTTGTCCATGCGGCGCTTTGGTAACATCCTCGACAATCAGCGTAAAGTCGCTTCCGGTAATCATGCCATGGTCGCCGACCTGTCCTCCGCTTTCTGCATAGAAAGGCGTTTGGTCCAGCAGCACAAGAACGCGGCTGCCTTCACCGGCCTCGCTTACCGACTCCTGGCCGCTGACGATGGCAATCACCGTTGCCCCTTCGGCTGTCAGCTCATCATAGCCGATGAATTCCGATTTCTCGGTGAAATTCGCAAGCGGACCGCCCTGCACATTCATGCTGCCCGTATCCTGTCGCGCCGACCTCGCCCTGTCGCGCTGCGCTTCCATTGCTGAATCGAAGCCTTCGCGATCTACCGTCATGCCTTGTTCTGATGCATAATCCTCGGTCAAATCAAACGGAAATCCGTAGGTATCATACAGCTTGAACGCATCCGGACCGTTGATTTCCTTCTGGCCGGCCGTCTTGGCCGTTCGTACGAGTTCATCCAGCAGCGCAAGCCCATCCGACAGCGTTTCGTGGAAACGCTCCTCTTCCGTGCGGATGACCTTCTCGATGAATTCACGTTTCTCAACAACTTCGGGGTAGTAGACACCCATGATATTGCCTACTACTGCGACCAGTTCATGCAGGAAAGGCCGGTCTACGCCCAGCGATTTGCCATAGCGGACCGCACGGCGCAGCAAGCGGCGGATAATATAACCGCGTCCTTCATTTGACGGAAGAACGCCATCTCCTACGGCAAAAGCAACTGTACGGATGTGATCGGCAATAACCTTCAATGCGATGTCATGCTCCACATTGGTCCCATAACGAACGGAATCGCCGGCAATCTGGCAGGTCTGATTAATAATCGGACGGAACAGATCCGTGTCAAAATTGGAATCCACATCCTGAAGGATCGATGCGAAGCGTTCCAGACCAGCGCCGGTATCGATGTTTTTGTTCGGGAGCGGCGTATAGCTGCCGTCCTTGTTATGGTTGAATTGTGAGAAAACAAGGTTCCACACTTCCAGAAATCGCTCATTCTCTCCGCCAGGCCAGCATTCGGGATCACTCAGATCGCCGTATTTGTCCCCGCGGTCATAGAAGATTTCCGTACAAGGACCGCATGGTCCCTCGCCGATATCCCAGAAGTTCTCATCCAGCTTGTAGATCCGCTCTACAGGCAGACCAATCTTCTCATTCCAATAACGGAAGGCTTCCTCGTCTTCGGGATATACCGTCACCGACAAGCGATCCGGCTCAAAGCCGATCCACTCGGGGCTCGTCAGAAATTCCCAGGCCCAGGTTATAACCTCTTCCTTGAAATAATCGCCGATCGAGAAGTTGCCCAGCATCTCAAAAAACGTATGATGCCGGCGCGTTTTGCCCACATTCTCGATATCATTGGTGCGGATGCATTTCTGGGAATTGGCGATTCTCGGATTATCCGGAATGACACGGCCGTCGAAATACGATTTAAGCGGGGCCATTCCGGCATTAATCCACAATAGGGAAGGATCGTTATGCGGTACAAGCGATGCGCTTGGTTCGATTTTATGGCCTTTGCTTTCGAAGAAAGCGAGCCATTTGGAACGGATCTCACTGGCTTTCATAAAGAATCAACCTCCATCATAAATTGAAAATAAAAAAAACGCCCCCTAAAAACAGGGACGAATCATTCGCGGTACCACCCTGGTTATTGCCACGAACCCCAGCAGGGAAGAAATCTCTTCCGGCCGGTAATCCCAATATGGGCAATCTCCTTAAGCGGGCGTTAACGGGCCCAACCGGTGAAGTTCTTTCACACTCCGAAACCAGCATTCAGCGGTTCTTCGCCAATAGAATTCTCTCAGCCGACGCAGTATTGCTCTTCATGCAAGCAATCTGCGAAGAAATTCTTTCTCTGATTGGCGGGCTACAGCCTACTATAGTTTCATCCACGCTTTGGCAGTCATGCAATTGACTTATTTGCATTTAGTATAGCGACACAGCAGGCCTGCTGTCAAATGGTCTTTCGACGCACATAATAGGCGAATATATGCTGAACGACAACCTTCAGAGCCGCAAAAATCGGCACCGCCAGAATCATCCCCACCATGCCCGCCAGTTCACCCCCAACCAGGAGGGCAAAAATAATCGACAATGGATGCATATGCAGCGTTCTGCCTACGACCTGGGGGGAAACGACATTGCTCTCAAGGATTTGGCAGGCGGTATTGACAATAACGACCATCAGCACCATTTTCATCGATATGGTGGATGCCATGACTAGCGCCGGCGCCGCGCCGAAGAACGGTCCGAGATAAGGAATAATATTCGTAATCGCCACCACGCTCGCAAGAAGCAGCGGATAGGGCATCCCAATGATCCAGTAACCGATATAGGCCAGAATGCCGACAATCAGACAAACGAGAAATTGCCCACGGATATAGCTGCCAAGCGCATTGTCAATATCCTTGATAAGCCTTACAGCATGGTTGCGGTGGGTTCTGGGCACATAAGTCAGCACCGTGCGCTCGAACACATTGAAATCCTTCATAATATAAAAGGCCAGAAATGGGATAATGAATGCGATAAAGATGACATTAAGCATCGCCCCGATATTATTGACAAAATCAAAAATCGCATCGGATGACTGTTTTTCCAGCTTATACAACGAGTTATTGATCCCGCTGCGGATGCTTTCCGGCAGAAATGATGTATTGTTCAAATCATTTACCAGGCTCTGCGCACGCATCGTCAAATCCGGCATATGCTGATTAAGCTCCTGCAGCTGCTCCAGAAACATCGGAATCGCATTGATAAGCACTACCGTAAGCGAAGCACAGAACACAGCGTAAATCAGCAGCACCGCCATCGTTCTCGGCACTTTCCGTTCATTAAGTAAATTCACGATCGGATTCAACACGTACGAAACAATCATGGCAATGAGAAAAGGAGCCAGAACGGCTTTGAGAAATCCGTAGATGTGCACGATGATCGGCTTCACCAACAGGAGTAAATATAAAGAAATCAGCCCCAAAATCAGATATATGAGCCAAGCAAAAAAGCGGTTGTTAGTAAAGCGCTCCATACTCGTCCCCCCGCACGACCCTTAGGAACCTGTCCAGAATCGTTCTTCCGTACAGTATATGTACAAGGCAGGGAATTCATCCTTTGTAATTGCGGGATGCCGTTTAATTCCAATCTCCGCATTGGCGGGTTCAGCCAAAAAAATCCGCAAAAAAAAGACGGGCTTTCGGCCGCCTTTTTAAAAAACTTATAGAATTTATAATCGTTTCACATCGATAAATTTCTATAAGTTCAGTGGGAAGAAACTCGCTGAGCCGCCATAGGGCGTCCGCAGGCGTTTCTTCTTGCAGAACCTTATTAATTTGCATGAATCTGAGGAATTTCCTCTTCAAAAAACAAATCGTCGAGCGAGCTTAACGTGCCATCCTCTTCCACTTGAAAGACAGACATTTTATCGCCATTGACTGTCAATTCAATGAAGCACCCCCAGCAGTAATACTGGTGGGATCCGATTTTCCCGATATCTTTCGAGTTGCAGTTTGGGCATCTCATGTTTCATTTCTCCCTATATCCGAATCAGAAGCGGCGACCGGCTCCATAAATGCCTCAATGCCGGCCGGAACGATAATCGCATTTTCCCCGAGCAGGACAAGATCAGCATCGCGCGGAGCGGGCAGCCACTTGCGGCCTTCCATCAAATCCGCTATAAACCCATCTGTCAACTCATAGCCTACTATTTGTGTACCCAGTAAATCCTCAAAATAAACATCCGATACCCGGCCAAGCTGCTCGCCGAGGTCCGTAACGATCGGCAAATCCTTCAAATGGACAAGCCCTGTGTGAAAAGTCCGCTGAACTTCAACGGTTTCCTTCTTGCGGACCGATGCCTCATTCATGACGAGAACGGCGTCACCGCCGCAGATCAGAACCTCACTCCAGCGCACGGTCTTCATGGCGGATAAGAACCGCCTCCCGGCATCGAGCACTATTCCATCAAGCTGCCAATGTTCGTTAAACCAGACGTCTTTTACATAGCCTACATGCTTGCCTTTGCTGACTTCAATAACAGGAAGTCCAATCATATGCTGTAATCGGATCAAAGGGTTTGGAGGCCTCCTAGGCATTAGTACGGATGCGGTTGTAAAAAGTTTCAACTTTTTTTGCCGCAATCTCAAGTTCCTCCAAAGTATTCCCCAAACCAAAGCTGAAACGCACGGCAGACGATAATCTCTCAGGCGGCAAAGCCATAGCTTCCAGCACATGAGACGGCTCGAGTGCTCCCGCTGTACAGGCTGAGCCGCTTGACGCTGCGATCCCCTCCAAATCCAGGTTCATCAGCATCGTCTCCGTATTCAAACCGATAAAGCTGACATTAATAATATGCGGTACTCTCAGCGTATCGTGGCCATTAATGATCAATCGCTCAGAGCCGACTATCCTGCGCATACTATCTATCCATTTATAACGAAGCTCGTCCATAAAAAGTTTCTTTTCCTGCCATGAATTCACAGAATGTTCAATCGATTTGGCGAAACCTACGATTCCGGCCACATTTTCGGTTCCTGCACGCCTTTTTCTTTCCTGTAAGCCGCCATATAGCAAAGGCATGATGGATGTCCGTTTGGAAACATACAAAGCCCCGACTCCCTGCGGTCCGTTAATCTTATGGGCAGAGAAGCTCATCAAGTCGACCGGCATACCCTTCAGATCGATCGGAAGCAAAGAAAGCGCCTGAACGGCGTCCACATGAAAGAGAACCCCTCGCGAATGGGCAATTTCGCCAATTTCCTCGATGGGCTGTACGGTTCCGGTTTCATTGTTGGCATACATCACACTAATAAGCGCTGTCTCTGCAGTGATCGCCTTCTCCACATCCAGGGGAGATACGCGGCCATCCGAATCGACCGGAAGGACGGTTAACTGAAATCCTTCCTTCACTAATGCTTCGCAGGTATGCAGCACCGCATGATGCTCCACTGCCGATGTAATGATATGTGTTTTTCCTTTAAGCTTGCCTGCTCTTGCCGCACCCGTGATAGCGGTATTGTCGCTCTCCGTGCCGCCGGAAGTAAAAACGAGCTCCGAAGGCTGGCAGCCCACCGCTGATGCAATAATATCCCGTGCATGATTGAGCCGCTGACGCGCCGCACGGCCAAAATGATGAATACTCGACGCGTTGCCGGGTTCACCCGTATAAACCTCCATCATGGCCTTGGCCACCTCGGGATGGAGAGGTGTTGTTGCTGCGTGATCCAAATAAATAAAAGCCATCGTTCCTTCACCCTTACCGGCCTTTCGGGCCTTGACATTATCCCGTCAAACCATATCTTTCATTCTTAGATATAAAACATGTATGAATCGATTTCACCATTCTCTTTATAGGAGATCAGGTCCGCAAGAGTGGTAGAATCTAGCACCTCAGCTATGCTGTCCCGGATGCGAAGCCACAGATCCCGCTTGGCAGGGTCGTCTTCTTCTGTAAAATCAACCGGAGAAATCGGCCCTTCCAGTATCCGGATCACATCGCCTGAAGTAATGGATTCCGGTTCCTTGGAGAGAATATAGCCGCCGTATGCGCCGCGGATGCTTTTGACAAGTCCCGCATTCCGCAGCGGCGCGATCAACTGCTCCAGGTAATGCTCCGATAAATTATTTCGCTCCGCAATACTTTTCAGTGACGTGGGGCCTTCCCCGAATTTATTGGAAAGCTCCATCATAATGGTTAATCCGTAACGTCCTTTAGTTGAAATCTTCAACTTCGACACCTCTTCTTCATTTGAAATATATCTGTATTTAAGGTAGGTTGTTCTATACACTTCTAAATCATGGTATTCCCATAACATATATATGTTAACATACGAAATGCGCTTTAGGGGAAAAAAGCTTGACTACTTCATGAAAAAGTTTATCAAATTATGCTACAATAAAGAAACTTATGAGCAAACCTTCTTATCAATATAACAGAATGTACCCGCTCATTGTAATAATCAAGGTGGTGAATCAAGGGTGAGTAACAGTCAAATTCGCGTAGTTGTCGGCATGTCCGGCGGTGTGGATTCATCCGTCACTGCCCTACTGCTCAAGCAGCAAGGCTATGATGTGATCGGCATATTCATGAAGAACTGGGATGATACAGACGAATTCGGCCACTGCACTGCAGAGGATGATGCCGAAGATGTAAGGCGCGTCTGCGATCAGATCGGTATTCCTTATTATACCGTCAATTTTGAACAAGCCTATCAGGATAAGGTATTTGCTTATTTTCTGGACGAATACAGGCGCGGACGCACGCCGAATCCGGATGTCATGTGCAACCGTGAAATCAAATTCGGTGAATTTCTTCAAAAAGCACTGGATCTTGGCGCCAATTATTTGGCAACGGGTCATTACGCACGGCTTGAACAGCTGGACAATGGAGAATCGCGCCTGCTGCGCGGTATCGATGGCAATAAAGATCAAACCTATTTCCTGCATGCATTGAGCCAGCAGCAGCTGGCTAAAGCGATGTTCCCAATCGGACATCTGCCCAAACCGGAAGTGAGAAGAATTGCGGAGGAGTTCGGGCTTGCAACGGCCAAGAAGAAGGACAGCACCGGTGTTTGTTTTATCGGGGAGCGCAACTTCAAGGAGTTTCTGAGCGGTTACCTGCCGGCCAAGCCTGGAATAATGGTAGATATCGAAAGCGGCGAAACGAAGGGCCGTCATGATGGCTTGATGTATTACACTTTGGGCCAGCGTCAGGGACTTGGCATCGGCGGCTCCGGAAACGGAGAACCCTGGTTTGTCGCAGCCAAGGATCTGAGCGAAAATATATTGTATGTCGTACAAGGAGACAAGCATTCCAGCTTGTACTCAAACTCGCTTACCGCCACAGGTATCAACTGGATCGCCAATGTGAAGCCGGAGGGCACTGTCCGCTGTACCGCCAAATTCCGTTACCGTCAGCCGGATCAAGGCGTCACCCTGACGCTGAGCAGTGACGGCTTGACCGGTGAAGTTGTATTTGACAGCCCGCAAAAAGCGATCACCCCCGGACAGGCCGTCGTATTTTACGATGGCGATATCTGTCTGGGCGGCGGCACCATAGACCAGGTTCATCAGGATTAAGTCTTGAAGATGAGCCTAAAGCAGCCTCCTGCCGTCCTCTGGTTCGCAGAGTCAATGCTGTAAAGCCAAAAAGGGATTGCCTCCATCATGCATCATGACGGGGACAATCCCTTATTTTTTTATATTAACCGGTATCGACTTGAAGCTCCTGTACAGGATTAAACGCTTCTTCCGATCGTTTGCGAATTAAAATTCGCGATACACGTAAATGATCTGTTTCTTCAATGATAAACTCATAGCCGTCGGGGTGATACACCATTTGATCGCGAGTCGGCGGTATCTCAATCTGTGCATACATCCATCCGCCTATCGTATCATAATCATCGCTTTCAATATCGATGCCGAAGTAGCTGTTGACTTCTTCAATCAGCATCATTCCGCTTACGGAATGGGAATATTCATCCTTGCGTTCAACATCCGGACGTTCCTCATCGAATTCATCCTGAATTTCCCCGACGATTTCCTCCATGATATCTTCCAGCGTCACAAGTCCCGATGTACCGCCATATTCGTCAATCAGGATGGCGATCTGCGTCTTTTTCTTCTGCATCAGCTTTAAGAGAGTACTGATCTGCATGGATTCGGGCACTGTTGTCATTGGGCGGGTAATCTGGCGAAGATCCGAAATGCCCGGAGCCGTCGTCACTTTCAGCATGTCTTTAATATGCACGAAACCGATAATATTATCTTTGTCACCATCACATACGGGATATCTGGTATGCATCTCCTTGAGTGCGATTGCCTGATTGTCATCAAAGGAGAAATTGGCATACAAGCATACCATCTCGGTCCTGGGAATCATGATTTCTCTGGCATTCGTCTCGGCAAAATCAAATATGTTATCAACGAGTGCGAGCTCTGTATTATCAATAAGACCGGATTTGTGGCTTTCCTTCATCAAGATACGGATTTCTTCCTCCGTATGCGCCAAGGTGTGCTCGGAAGCAGGTTCAATACCGATCCGTGTCAGCATCCAGTTGGCAGTGCCATTTAAGAACCATATGAAGGGGAACATAATTTTGCGGAATACGATGAGCGGCATGGCAGTCCACATCGTCACATCTTCCGACTTGCGAATGGCGATTGTTTTTGGAGCAAGCTCACCAAGCACGATATGCAAAAACGTGATGATGGAGAATGCAATTGCAAATGAAACCGTAGAGATTACCGTCTCATTGGAGCCCAGCTTAAGCATAATCGGCTCAATAAAGTGCTTGAGCGCCGGTTCTCCAATCCACCCGAGACCGAGCGAAGCGAGCGTAATGCCAAGCTGACAAGCGGACAAATACGCATCCAGATTGTTTGTCAACATCGAGGCAAAACGCGCACGGCGATTGCCGTCTTGTACGAGTGTGTCGATTCGGCTGCTTCTCACCTTCACCATTGCAAATTCGGCAGCTACGAAAAAACCATTCAAAAAGACAAGCAACAAAATCAAAACACCACTCCACAATATGGGTAACGGGTCACTATTCAACGATTCCCTGTCTGCCGCTTGTCGCTTGTAAGGAACGACGGTAGCAACGACAGGTGCACCTCCTTCTGGCCATGAAAATTATAATAAAAGTTTATAATCTAAGATTAGTCGAATGCTAACTTTACGTCAAACGTGGTGAATGCTGCATGTGGTCATTTTCGAGTCTATAGTAATGAATATTCGGTAAAGGTTGACCTTTATGCACATTTTACTTGCTCTTGCTTACTTTTATAAAGAAACTCGTCGTTTAACGCCCATTTCGCCGCTCTTGATTCTGTCTGATTTTATCTTCCATTCCCTGCTGCGTAGCCTCGTAAAACGTTTTATTGCGAATTTTATCAGGCAGATACTGCTGTTTGACATAATGCCCGGGAAAATTATGCGGATATTGATAACCGACATGGCCAAGCTGCTGCGCCCCGCTGTAATGGGCATCCCGCAGATGAAGCGGAACTTCTGCCGAGCCTGCCGCCTCAATGGCATTCATGACATTCCCGATGGCCACCGCCGCAGCATTCGATTTGGGACTCTCGACCGCGAATAGAATGGCCTGCGCAATATTGTATTTGGCCTCCGGCCAGCCGATCTTGTGGTAGGCATCCATAGCTGTAACCGCCTGCACCATAGCCTGCGGATTGGCAAGTCCGATATCTTCGCTGCAGGCGACAATAAGCCGCCTGATGAAAGTCATAGGGTCCATTCCAAGCTTCTCGACCGCATACAGGAACCAGAAGAGGGCCGCATCGCTGGAGCCCCTGACGCTTTTGTGGAAAGCCGAGAGCACATCATACTGTGTGGATTCATCCGCTCTGATGCTCGGCATCCGGATCGATTCTTCCGCCACTTCAAGCGTAATCCGTACGGAACCATCCTGCTCCGAAGGCGTTGTTACGGCTGCGAGTTCGATGGCATTTAGCGCTCTTCGGATATCGCCCCCTGCCTTGTTCGCAATATGCTGCAGCGCCTCTTCCTCTACATGCAGATCCATAAAGCCCAGGCCCTTCTCCTTGTCAGCCAGCGCCCGCCGCATCGCTTCAAGCGCATCCTCACGGGTCAGTGCCTCCAGCTGAAACAAGGTGGATCTCGACAAAAGCGCTCCGTTCACATAATGAAACGGATTTTCCGTCGTTGCTCCTATGAATACAATGACGCCCTGCTCGACGGCCGGCAGCAAGGCATCCTGCCTGGAGGAATTGAAGCGGTGCACCTCGTCCAAAAACAAAATGGTTTTACGTCCATACATGGACTTGTTCAGCCTGGCTTCCTCTATAACCGCACGAACATCTTTGACCGTGGCATCCACTGCATTCAGCTTGACAAACTCCCCTTGTGTTCTCCGGGAGATAATATGGGCTAGCGTGGTTTTGCCGCAGCCCGGCGGTCCATACAGCAGAATCGAGGATACCTGATCCGCCTCGATTGCCCGCCGAAGCAGCTTGCCCCGGCCGACTATCTGTTCCTGTCCGATATATTCGTCGATGGTTTGCGGTCGCATCCTGTCTGCCAACAGCTTGGCTTTGGAGGAATCCGCCGTTTCCTGATAATTGAATAAATCCATTCATAACACTACCTTTGCAAGATTCGCCCCTGGAATCATCTATGTCTGTATAATACTGTCATCATAACATACAAGCACAAATGTTCGCTACCCGGCAGGCATCTCACTAAGTCAATCTGACAGGGCTGCGCTTAAGTCAGATTCTTTCCTTGGATGAAAAACAGCTCTCCGTGATGGAGCCTCCCCTGTAAAAGGGGGCCAGCATCAATGGAGAACTGCCGTTTGCTTTGACATTTACGATATCCGGCTCTTATCCACGAAAAGTCTGGACGAGCAGGTAAATATTCAATACCGCGATCACTACCGCCACAATCCATGCCAGAATTTTGAGCCATAGCGGATTGGCGAACTCCCCCATCTTCAGCTTGTCGCTTGTGAACTTAACAAGCGGAATGACGGCGAATGATAATTGAAGCGACAGGATAACCTGGCTCAGGATCAGAAGATCCATCGTTCCTTCTTCACCGTACAGCATGGTCACGATAACAGCCGGAATGATGGCGATCAGCCGCGTGATCAGGCGCCTCAGCCAAGCTTTGAGGCGAATATTCAGGAAGCCTTCCATCACGATCTGACCGGCCAGCGTTCCCGTCAGCGTCGAGTTCTGGCCTGCCGCCAGAAGCGCTACTCCGAACAAGACGCTTGCGGCGGTCGTACCCAGAAGCGGAGCCAGCATATGGTAGGCATCATCAATCTCTGCGATGCCGGTATTACCCGAAGTGTGAAAGGTCGCCGAGGCAACGATCAGGATAGCCGCATTGATGAACAGTGCGAAAAACAAGGCTATCGTCGAATCCCAGGTCGAATATTTGATGGCTTGACGTTTACCCAGCGTCGTTTGTTCAAACTGGCGCGTCTGGACGATGGAAGAATGCAGATACAGGTTATGCGGCATGACTGTCGCGCCTAATATCCCAATAGCGATATACAGCATTTTCGGGTCGGTAATAATTTCACTGCTTGGGATGAAGCCTTTCAGTACGCCGCCGATTTCGGGTTTTGACAGAAATAATTCAACCAGGAAACAGCCCCCTATAGTAACAATCAGCGTAATGACTAGAGCTTCTATATATCGGAAACCTTTATTTTGCAGCAAAAGAATAAGCAGAACATCAACGACCGTAATCATAATGCCGACGATCAATGGAATACCGAACAGCAGGTTGAGCGCGATCGCAGAACCGATAACTTCAGCCAAGTCGCATGCGGCAATAGCGAGCTCACACAGAACCCACAGCATCATCGCAACCGGTTTGCTGTAATGATCCTTACAGGCCTGAGCCAAATCCCTGCCCGTAACAATTCCAAGCTTCCCGGCAAGCGCCTGCAGTAAAATCGCCATGAGATTGGATAATAAAATAACCGATAACAGCGTGTATCCAAACATGGAGCCGCCTGCTATATCCGTTGCCCAGTTGCCGGGGTCCATATATCCGACAGCCACCAGGTAGCCGGGACCTGCAAAGGCAAGAAATTTACGAAACCATGATCCATTCTTCGGTATTTTCATGGAACGGTATACTTCCGGAAGCGATGACGAAACCCGTTCATTCCGCCAGCCTGTTTCTTTTACAACGGGTGCTGATTCATTCATCTTGCCCTCACCTCTCGATGTCATCCAATATCTACTCCCTACATGTATGCCAATGCTTTTGGATTGTTTCCTCATTTCATTGTACACCCACAAAAAAGTTTGTCAAAGGCAACTTTTGTTGATATGCACAAAAAAAACCGCTTCAATGTCATCATATCTCATGATTTCACTGAAACGGTTCTTTATTCGCGGTATTTGATTATTCCTGCTTGTCCACTGCCGGAGTATCCTGTGAAGGGGCAGCGCTGATCTTTTTCTTTGCCGGACGTTTGCCGGAACTCTTGGGCTTGGGTTTTACCGGTGAACGGAAGCGCATAGCGGTCCAGGTATCATCAAGCGAAACTAACGATACCCCTTCCCAGCCTGCCGATTTCAGCACATTCCAGCCGCGGTCGCGGTTAAGATCCGTCTTGATCTTGGACGTGCCTTTTGGATAGCAGATCCAGACCATGCCGTCATCTTTGGCCGCTTCCATGACAATAGGTGTATGCTCATTCAAATCAGCAATACTGGGTGCAAACAATAGTACAAAATCGTAAGAGCCGGCCAGCTTGGGATCATAGGCGACCGATTCCCCGCTGACGCTCAGCTCCTCCAAATAATCAGGAGAAGGCGGCTCCAGAATCAAAGCCCGCATATCCAGAGAAAGACGTAATTTATTCACTAAGGCTGCGTTCACGGTGTTTGTCCTCCTGATTGTAACAAATCTTTAACAACGACACTAACCATGATAAGACCCGCCACCGGAGGGACAAATGCATTGCTGGCCGGCGGCTGCTGAGCCTTGCGAATTTCCGGCGCATTATCGGGCACGATCCGCTGCGTAACATCCTCACGCGGCTTCTGCGGCGCCTCTGTCGAGAACACGACCTTTACGCCTTTTTTGATCCCGTCCTTGCGCAGCTTCGTGCGAACGACGCGGGCTATGGGATCCATGGACGTTTTGGAAATATCCGCCACCTGGAACTTCGTCGGATCCATTTTGTTGGCGGCGCCCATGCTTGAAATAATCGGAATTTTACGTTCCAGACATTGCTTGATGAGATGGATTTTATACGAAATGGTGTCGGACGCGTCGACCACATAATCCAGCTCATATTCGAACAGCTTCTCATAGGTCTCTTCGGTATAAAACATCCTGAGCGAAATTGCATCGCAATCCGGATTGATCAGCTTGATCCGCTCCCGCATGAGATCGGCCTTGGGCTGGCCCACTGTAGTTGTGAGCGCATGAATTTGCCGGTTGATATTCGTGATATCCACAACATCCTTGTCAATCAGAATAATACGGCCCACACCGGTCCGGGCCAGCGCCTCTGCGGCAATGGAGCCTACTCCCCCAATGCCAAGCACGGCGACAGTGCTCCGCTTCATGATCTCAAGGCCCTCAGGGCCGATAGCAAGCTCCGTACGCGAAAATTGATGTAGCATATGGTACAAGCACCTCCTAAAGTCCTGCATAAGCAAGGACAGCCTCTCGGTACGACACTGCTGTCTTAGAGGCAAGCATCCCGCCGGATGAACCGGAGGGACGCTCCAGCCGTACCGGGATCGAACCGTCCTTGTTTACACGAGGTCTATGTTAAATGGGCAGCCTTCCCGCAAGTCTACTCAGCTGGCGTTCCGGCAGCGGCTGCTGCGGTTTCCGTCTGCTTTACCGGCTTGGGAAGCGTGCGAATGTGAAGCTGCTGCAGCTGTGACAAATCGACCTCGGATGGGGCATCGACCATCAGATCGGTTGCGCTTGCCGTTTTTGGAAATGCTATCGTCTCGCGGAGATTGGTACGGCCGGAAAGCAGCATCACCAGACGGTCGAAGCCAAAAGCGATTCCTCCGTGCGGCGGCGTTCCATAATCAAACGCATCCAGCAGGAAGCCGAACTTCTCATGCGCTTCTTCGGAAGAGAAGCCAAGCGCCTTGAACATTAGCTCTTGTACCTCGCGTTTGTAAATACGCATGGAGCCCCCGCCCACTTCATACCCATTGAGCACCAGATCGTACGCTTGCGCGCGGATCTGACCCGGATCCGTCTCGAACAAAGCCAGATCCTCCTCGTTCGGACGGGTGAACGGATGATGTTCGGCCACGAAACGTTTGGAATCTTCATCCCAGCCAAGCAGCGGGAAATCCACAACCCAAGCGAATTTGAAGGCCGACTCATCAATCAGGCCCAGATCCTTGCCGATCTTCAGGCGCAAATTGCCAAGCACATCGGCGACCACTTTCTTCTTATCGGCCGAGAACAACAGCAAGTCGCCTTCTTCCACGCCAAGACGCTCGGTAAGCGAAGCGATTTCCTCCGGCTTGAAAAATTTCACGATCGGTCCACGCCATTCACCTTCCTTGACCGTTACCCAAGCCAGGCCTTTGCCGCCGTAACGCGATGCAAACGGCTGGAGGTCATCCAGCTCCTTGCGGCTCCAGCTGGCACAGCCCTTGGCATTGAGCGCCTTCACAACGCCGCCGCTTGCCGCTACGCTTGCGAATACTTTAACATCGCTGGTGCTCACGATATCTGTGATATCTTCCATCTCCAGGCCGAAACGCAGGTCAGGCTTATCCGAGCCGTATTTGTTCATGGCATCGGCATAGGTAATTTGCTGGAAAGGGGCATGAATGTCGACCTGTACGGTTTCCTTAAGCAGCCGGACAACCAGCTTCTCCATCAGCTCAAGCAGCTGCTCCTGCGACAGGAAGGAAGTCTCTATGTCCACCTGCGTAAATTCAGGCTGACGGTCGGCGCGCAGATCCTCATCGCGGAAGCAGCGGGCGATCTGGTAATAACGCTCAAGTCCGCTGACCATCAGAAGCTGCTTGAAGATTTGCGGCGACTGCGGGAGCGCGAAGAATTCGCCGGCGTGTACGCGGCTTGGCACCAGATAATCACGCGCGCCTTCCGGCGTGCTTTTGGTCAAGATCGGCGTTTCCACATCGATAAAGCCTTCTCCATCCAGGAAGTCGCGGAATATTTTGGCGGCTTTGGAGCGAAGCTGAAGCGTTCTTTGCATTTCCGGACGGCGAAGATCCAGATAGCGGTATTTCAAACGGACCGATTCATCCACTTCCACGCCATCCTCAATCGGGAATGGAGGCGTTTTGGCCGCGTTCATAATTTCGATTTCCGTGACGCGGATTTCAATTTCACCTGTTGCAATGTTCGCGTTGACCGTTTCCGCATCGCGTTCGACTACCTGACCTTTGACAGCCAGTACATATTCATTGCGCGCGCGGTCTGCAATAGCCAGCGCATCTCCGGAGAAATCCGGGTTGAAGACGATTTGCACAATGCCTGTACGGTCGCGAAGATCAATGAACAACACGCCGCCGAGGTCGCGCCGGCGCTGTACCCAGCCGTTCAATGTAACGGTCTGGCCTACTTCCGTTTTCGTTAACAAGCCGCAAGAATGAGTTTTCAACATCATGATTAGAGTCGACTCCTTTTAAAGTGTGTTCGTATTTTTGGCCATACACAAATCCGGATCGTACATTGAGAAATCACTGTCGTTACCCCAGAATTTCATCGGCCAGCCGGACAAGCGGAACGAAGCGCTGCTCGCCGCTTGTCATATCCTTCAGAGCAATCTCGCCCTTGGCCAGCTCGTCATCGCCCAGTATCGCGGTGTAGCGTACGTGCAGGCGGTCCGCTGATTTCATCTGGGCCTTCATTTTCCGCCCCTGATAGTCCCGTTCTGCCGCAATGCCGCGCAGGCGCAGCTGCTGCAGCACCTTCGTCAGCTCGCGTTCTGCCGCTTCGCCGAGCGCAACCAGGTAGACATCGACCCCGTTCAAATTCTCATGCTCCACATTCTGCGCTTCAAGCAAAATCACTGCGCGTTCCAAACCAAGTCCAAGTCCGACACCCGGCTGATCAGGACCGCCGATATCGGCAACCAGTCCATTATAGCGGCCGCCGCCGCCAATGGTATCGATAGCGCCGATGCCTGCAGCCTTGTATTCGAAGGCGGTGAGCGTGTAATAATCAAGACCGCGCACAAGCCGGGAATTGATTGTGAACGGGATATCCATATCAGTCAGGCTGCGCTGCAAGGCCTCAAAATGCGTCCTGCTCTCCTCATCCAGACTGTCCAGAATGGACGGGGCGCCTTCAAAAAGATGCTGATCCTCCTTGCAGTCCAGCACACGCAGCGGATTGCGGTCGATCCGGGCCTGGCAATCCTTGCACAGCAGCTCGCGAATCGGATTCAGGAAGCCGAGCAGCTCACCGCGAAATGCCGCACGAACAGCAGGCGTTCCAACGGAGTTGATTTCCACGGTCACTCCGCTAAGGCCAATTTCCTTATAGAACATATAGCCCAGCGCAATGACTTCCGCATCGAGAGCAGGATCAACCGCACCCAGCGCTTCTACGCCGAACTGGTGAAACTGGCGGTAGCGGCCTGCCTGCTGGCGTTCATAGCGGAACATCGGGCCGATGTAATACAGCTTCGTCAAATCCGGTTCCCCATACAGCTTGTTCTCGACAAAAGCCCGTACTGCGCCTGCGGTACCTTCCGGGCGGAGCGTGATGCTGCGGTTGCCGCGGTCCGTGAATGTGTACATCTCTTTCTCTACGATATCCGTCGCTTCTCCCACGCCCCGTTGAAATAATTCCGTCGCTTCAATAATCGGTGTACGGATTTCCCGAAAATTAAACCGTCGGCAAATATCGCGTGCTTTGCTCTCTACAAATTGCCATCTCTCTACAGAACCAGGCAGAAAATCCTGCGTTCCAGGCGGCTTCTGAAATCCCATCGTTAACCCCTCCTTCTTATAATGGCCCTTCCTTCGCAAATACCAATTCATTTGCATCTGATGGGGAAAACCCGGCTGCACCGGCTTCCGGGCAGATAGCCCTCTTCCCCTTGTACCTTATTTGACTAGATACGTGTGTGATGATTCTACGCTCTATAAGGCCAAAAAAGCTCCCGCCCCTGCCTTATCAAGATAAGGCAAAAGGGACGAGAGCTGCGATAAACGAAGCTTCCGTGGTACCACCCACATTTCGAATCCAGACCGCCAGCAAGCACGGCATTGATTCGCTTTACCCGGTTAACGCCCGATTACGCAGATCGGCTAATGTGCAACGGAACTGATGCAGTCCGTTAGCGGTTCACCGATTGTCCTCCGGGAAGTCTGTTCGTTCATGCACGCCGAGGATTCTTGCAGCCAAGGAATCCCTCTCTGAATTGGTGCGGGTTGAACGACGCGGTCCCATCACTGGATCGACACAATATAACAATCATTGTAGCGATGGGAATGGGGGCTGTCAAGGGGGATGCCCCTAAATCCCCCGGAGGGGGACCCAAAAGGGCTCCGGCCCTCTGGACACCCGGCCGAATAACGTTGGCGATGCTGACAAGCGGGTTAGCTGCTGCGAGGTTGCCTCGTTTTTCGTCCCTTGCGGGACCTGCAGCCGCCCCCTAAATCCCCCGGAGGGGGACCCCAAAGGGTTCCGGCCCTCTGGACACCCGGCCGAATAACGTTGGCGATGCTGACAAGCGGGTTAGCTGCTGCGAGGTCGCCTCG